>NZ_LXYI01000042.1 GCF_001650875.1 Sulfitobacter sp. EhC04 | reverse complement strand
CCTTGCTGGAAGAGGCTCCCTGACAAGCCATTCATCAGGCGTGTATGATGGACAATCCCGTTCCGCTGCGCCAGTTTCGGCGCAAGGCTTCAGGAGGGAGAATATCATGGCAACTGGATTTTACTGGGATGAGCGGTGCTTCTGGCACGCAGGCGGCAATTATGCCCTGACATTGCCTGTGGGCGGGCTGGTGCAGCCGCAGGCCAGTGGGGGCCTTCCCGAAAGCCCGGAGACAAAGCGGCGGTTGAAGAACCTGATGGATGTGACGGGGCTTAGCGCTGAATTGGATCAACGCAGCGCACCGGAAGCAGACCGGGAAAGCCTCGAACGGGTACATCCGGCCAAATATCTGGATGAATTCAAAGCGGTATCGGACGCCCAGGGTGGCGAAATCGGACATCATGCGCCATTCGGTCGGGGTGGCTACGAAATAGCGACCCTCTCTGCTGGCCTGGCCTGTGCCGCGGTCGAGGCTGTGGCGACCGGAAATCTCGACAACGCCTATGCGCTGACCCGCCCGCCGGGCCACCATTGCGAACCTGACAGCCCGATGGGTTTTTGCCTGCTCGCCAATATCGCCATCGCCGTCGAGGCGGCCTTGGCCCGTGGCGACGTGAAACGTGTCGTTGTGCTGGATTGGGACGTGCATCATGGCAACGGCACGGAAAAGATTTTCTATGACCGTGACGACGTGCTGACGATCTCGCTCCATCAGGAAGGTAACTATCCCCCGACCACGGGTGCAATATCGGATCGGGGCAAGGGGGCCGGAGACGGTGCCAATATTAACCTTCCGATGTACGCGGGTTCCGGCCATACGGCCTATCTTCATGCGATGGACCGGGTTGTGATTCCTGCCATCGACGCTTTCAAGCCCGACCTGATCATCGTCGCCTGCGGTTTCGACGCGTCCATGGTCGACCCGCTTGCCCGGATGCAGGCCACGTCGGCAACCTTTGCCGAGATGACCCAGCGGATCAAGGACACCGCTGCCCGCCTCTGCGATGGCCGCCTTGTGCTGGTTCATGAAGGGGGTTATTCCGAAGCCTATGTGCCGTTCTGCGGCCATGCCACCATTGCGACACTTGCGGGCAGCGCCATCATGGCAACCGACCCGATGTTGCCATCGTTTAACATCCGCCAGCCTTCGCCAGCCTTTGATGCCTTCCTGCGCCAGTCGATAGACGACATGGCGAAAACACTAGGACTCTGAGGACCAAATATGCCCGTTGCCAATCCCGACGCCCTGAATTTTCTACAGACCCGCCGGTCGCGCCCGTCAAAGACGCTTGGACTGCCCGTGCCGGATCGCGCAGCGCTGATGCCCCTTCTGACAGCCGCCGCACGGACGCCGGACCATGGCAAGCTGGAACCCTGGCGGTTCGTCGTGCTGGAACGTGGTGCGCTGCAAGCCCTCGCCGACGCGGCAGAGCGGCGAGCCAATGAGCTGGGTCTGCCGGCAGAACAGATAACCAAGGCCCGCAGCCAATTCGACGACGGCCATTTGGCCGTTGTGGTGGTTGAAGTGCAACGACCCTCCGAGAAAGTGCCCGCGATTGAGCAGACCTATTCAGCGGGCGCGGTATGCCTTTCGCTGTTGAACGCGGCGCTGGCCAGCGGCTGGGGCGCGAACTGGCTGTCTGGTTGGGTGTCACATGACCGGGCCTTCATGCGTGACGGTCTGGCGCTGGAAGATCATGAGCGGATCGCGGGGATCATCCACATTGGCACGGAAACCTCTGTACCTCCGGAACGACCCCGCCCCGAAATAGAGCGCATAACGACATGGCTATAGGTCTGATATTCAACGCATTTCTTCTGGCGCTTGGGCAGTTGAGCGACCCGCGCTTTCGCCGGGTCTTTCTGCTGGGGGTGGTGCTGTCTCTGATGTTGCTGATCGGGTTTACCGCCGGTTTCGCCTGGCTGACCGAAGCGATAACACCAGATGAGATCTGGCTTCCGATCCTGGGCGAGGTTCAGTGGATCGACGATTTCCTGTCCTGGGGGGCCGCGTTCCTGCTGATGTTCCTGTCGGTGTTCCTGATGATCCCGGTCGCCTCTGCGATCACCTCGATGTTCCTGGACGAGGTCGCGGACGCGGTTGAGGCGCAACACTTCCCGCAATTGCCTCGCGCGAACTCAGTATCCTTTGGCGATGCCCTGCGCGATACGGTGAATTTTCTTGGCGTGCTTCTGGCCGCGAATATCTTTGCCATCGCGCTCTATCTGATGTTCCCGCCCTTTGCGCCGCTGATCTTCTGGATGATGAACGGGTTCCTGCTGGGCCGCGAATATTTCACGATGGTGGCGATCCGCTGGGTCGGCAGGGCGCAGGCAAAGGCGCTGCGCCGGGAACATATCGGCACGATCTGGGTGGCAGGCACGCTGATGGCAATGCCCTTGTCAGTGCCGCTGCTGAACTTGTTGATCCCGATCCTGGGGGCTGCGACCTTTACCCATCTGTACCACGGCCTGACCATGCGCCGGCCCTGAACCAGGTCTCTACATCAGCGATACTGATCCATTCTGACAGGATGACCGTGGCCGCCATGGCCCAGATGACCGCCGCGATGGCGGTGGTCCATAGCGCCTTTTTCCCCAGATAATGATGTTCCGGCGCACCTGCGTGGGTGCCCGGCACGATGTCCTTCAGATCGCCCTGGGTCTGCACGCGGATCGGCAGGACGATGAGAAACGTCATCGCCCAGATCACGGCAAACAGGACGATGCCCGATGTGATACCCATGGTTCAGACCTGCTCCAGCTCGACCAGGGCGCCGTTGAAATCCTTGGGGTGCAGGAAGAGAACCGGCTTGCCATGTGCGCCGATCCTTGGCTCTCCCGTCCCCAGTACACGCGCGCCGGTGGATTGCAGGTGATCGCGGGCCGCGATGATGTCATCAACTTCGTAACAGATGTGGTGAATGCCACCTGATGGGTTCTTGTCCAGAAACCCCTGGATCGGAGAGTTTTCCCCAAGCGGATACAGCAATTCGATCTTGGTGTTGGGCAGTTCGATGAAGATGACGGTTACGCCATGGTCGGGCTCGTCCTGCGGCGCGCCGACATTGGCCCCGAGCGCATTGCGATATTGATCCGCGGCCGCCTCCAGGTCGGGAACAGCGATGGCCACATGGTTCAAACGTCCGATCATGATAGGTATCCTTCCGATTTGCATCTGCCTTATGACCCCAAGCCGGAGCAAGGGCAATGTGACACCTGCGCGCGCTGGCGGTCTGGCGGCGTTAACGGCGCATTAGCCATCGCTGGATACTCTCTGAGTCGTTATCGGATTGGAGACGACAATGGACAGTAACGATCCCTTCACCGCCCAACTTCCGCAACCGACGTCGGCCCGACCCCTGCTGGGCCTGACCGTCCTCGTGATTGAGGACAGCCGTTATGCCTGCGACGCGATGCGCCTGCTTTGCCTGCGGTCGGGTGCGCGGATCAGGCGGGCCGATTGCCTGCGGTCGGCCCGGCGCCATTTGCAGGTCTACCGTCCTTCGGTGGTCGTTATCGACCTTGGCCTGCCCGATGGCAATGGAACCGACCTGATTTCGGAACTGGCGGTCAGCCAGCCCAGGGTCCAAGTCCTGCTGGCGATGTCCGGCGACACCTATCTGGAGGGGGAGGCGATGGCAGCGGGGGCTGACGGCTTCCTCGCCAAGCCGCTTGTTTCAATCGCGGGCTTTCAGGAAAAGATATTGTCGCTGCTGCCCGAAGACCGCCACCCACAAGGGCCGCGCGTTCTGGACAATGCTGTCGTCATTCCCGACCGGATCGCGTTGCAGGACGATATGGCCCATATCGCTGAGGTGCTTGAGGACCCGCCCGATGATCACGCGCTGGCCTACGTGGCGCAGTTCCTGACCGGTGTTGCGCGGCTGGCCGAGGACAAGCCGCTGGAAGATGCGGCACATGCCCTCGCCGCGAAAAGAGCTTTGGGCGAGGCTGCTGCATCAGAGACGGCAATCCTGGCGGGCCTCATCCAGCACCGCCTGTCCAACAAGGTCGCGATCTAGGAGCAATGGGGCCGGGGGCCTACCCGTTGAAAAGACCCGTACTCAAAGCGCGGGATCGCTGGCGGCGCGGACAAGGCCGGTCAGGTCGCCCAGGCTTTCGCGTTGTTGACCGTCGCTGTCGAAATTCGCCGGGGAGAGCCAGGCCTCGAAGGCTTCTTTCAACGCGGGCCATTCGGAATCAATGGCCGCAAACCAGGCGGTATCGCGGTTGCGCCCCTTTACCACCACGGCCTGGCGGAAAATGCCCTCGTAGCTCAGCCCAAGCCGTTGCGCCGCCCGACGGGAAGGCATGTTCAATGCGTCACATTTCCATTCATACCGCCGATACCCTGCTTCAAAGGCCCATTTCATCATCAGGTACATGGTTTCGGTGGCCGCGCGTGTGCGTTGCAGTGCCGGGCTGAAGTTGATGTGCCCCACTTCGATTGAACCTGCGGCTGGCGTGATGCGCAGATAGCTCGCCACCCCTTCCCAGTTGCCGCTCTCCAGATTGCGGACCGCGTAGAAAAACGGGTCTTGCTGGCCTTCATGCTCCCGCGCCCAGCGATGATACTGCGCGGCAGATGAAAATGGCCCGTAGGGCATATAGTCCCAGACCGCGTCATGCTCGGCATAAGCGCGGTAAAGCAAGGCGGCGTGGACATCTGCGGACAGCGGGGCCAGCCGCGCATAACTGCCGGTCATGGTGTCGTCCGAAGGGCGCGGTGGCGGCGTCCAGTTGGGCACAGGCGGCCCGACAGGCCTCGAAGGGGAAGAAACGTCAGTCATGGTAAAACGATATGCGCAGCAAACCCATTGGGAAAGAGGATAATGCGCTGCTCGGGCCGCCCTGAGCGTCACCGTTAGGGGGTATCCTGCGGCATGTTTTCCGATCAACCTGTGCCGATATCTTGGTCTGCGCCGCAAAACCTGCACCGTGACAGCCAAAAATCGACATATTACCCTGCTGAGATGGCATGAATGCAGCACAAACCACAGGCGCACAGATGTTTCCGGACAAACGCGACACGTCAGAAAAGAAAGGTGCCGATCCCCGCAAGGTGGATTGGATCGTTCTTGCGGTCTCGCTTGTGGGTGTTGTGATCGTGGTTGCAGCGTCGATTCAGGCGGGCGAGGCGGGGTTGGTTGCCAGCCTGGGCAGTTATGTCATGACCACGGCGGCCTTCTGAGAACCCCGGCAGGAATTACCCCAACAGGCCGGGGTCGCTGCCCATGTCCAGTCCGGGAAAAACGCTGGCTTCCAGAGTATCCTTGTTCACGCCGGTAATGCCCCGCAGCATCCAGGCTGCTGTAGCGCGCACATCGCCGGTCGGCATCAGGTCGCGACGTTCATAAAGATCGACCTCTGCCAGCCCCGGCCAGCGGGTGCTCACCCGGCCCCCCTTGATCGCACCCCCCGCCAGGATCGCCAGCCCACCGGTGCCGTGATCGGTGCCACCGGCGCCGTTTTCGCGGGCCGTGCGCCCGAATTCGGTCATCGCGAGGATCGCGGTCTTGCCCCAGACATCCGCGCCCAGCCCGTCCTTCAGGGCCAGAATGGAGTCCTGAAGCGTCCCGAGGCTGCGCGGCAGGACTCGGTGCTGGACGCGGTGGGTGTCCCAGCCACCAAGGGAAAAGGCCGCAACCCGAGCGTCACCGCGCAGCCTGCTTGCCGCATAGCGGGCAATCTGATGATGTGCCCGGCCGCCTTTGCCATCCATCTCGGTCTCCGCCAGCATTTCCGCTTCTGCCAGGGCGGCGTGCAGGGCGGGGTCTTCCTCCATCACCATGGCGGCCAGCCGCATGGCTTGCGGGCTGATCTTCAGATTGGCCTCCGGTGCCCAGTTCGACACCGGCGCAGTCCCTTCCAATACCGGCAGGGGTGTTGTGCCAATGGCATAGGCCGTGTCCCGCGCCACACCGGGCATCTGCTGCAACAGCCGGTTCAGCCAGCCATCGCGTGTGCCATCGCCCAGCTCGGCGGTGCCTGCTTCCAGCAGGTCCTGGCCATCGAAATGGCTGCGCTTGTCGCGGTAGGGGGTGGATACGGCATGGACAAAGCTCAGTTCCTGCTGCCGCCAAAGCGGCATCAGCCCGGCAAGTGCCGGGTGCAGGGCAAAGTAACCGTCAAGGTCCAGCGCGCCATCGGACTTCAGGCCAGGCCGCAATGCGGCAAAGGCCGGATCGCCCATCGGCCGCACCACATCCAGCCCATCCATGCCGCCGCGCAGGATGATGACGACAAGGCGGGTGTCCCAGGGGGCTTGGGCAAAGGTCATCGGGGTCCACAAGGGGCTGGCGGCCAGCGAGCAGCCGATTGCCGTTGCGCGGGTCAAAAGCTGTCTGCGGGAGAGCTTCTTTGTCATCGTGATCCCTTTTCTAGCGTCGCTGTAACGCAGGTGAGACAAGCACAAGGCCAATCCCGACCGCGCGGGTTTCGGCGGCGGCAGTGGCGAACTTCAACTGCTCCGGCGCATCCGGGCCCACGGTGCTGCGCAGGAATTCCGCAGGTTCGGGCAATTCCCCAAGCAGCCGGGAGGGAACCGTCATCGCCCATTCCAGCCGGGCAGCAATGCCTTGCGGGGTGGCCCATGCGCCATCGGCTTCGGGCCAGCCATCGGGTCCCGAGGGCACCAGCCAATCCTGTCCCATGATCCTCAGCGGACCGAGGAACCATCTGCGGGTCTCCTTGGGTTTCAATGCCTGAATGCGATCCGGCGGAACGGCCAGCGCGCGCAATGCGGTGCTGATGTATTCCAGCGGAGGCCGCATGTTTGTGGCGGGCATTTCCCAGGCCAGAGGATCATTCAGCAGCGCCTCATAGAACGCCATCAATTCACCGCCGCTGTCCAGGTAGGCGGCAGTCAGCCGCGCAACCAGCTCTTCTGGCGGGGTATCGGCAACGAAATGCACCGCCAGTTTGGTGGCAAGGTGACGGGCCGTGTCGGGGTGCATGGCCAGATCGTTGAGCGCGTCGCGGATCGGCGTCATGTCCTTGCGGTCGCTGTAGGTCTTGCCCAGCACGGTTTCTCTGCCCGGTTCTGCCCAACCCTTGCGAAAGACAAAAGTATAGTCGCGCGTGCGGCTCATGCCCGTCAGCAATTCAGCCATCTGGCGCACGTCGTCCTGACCATAGCTGGAACCGACGCCCAGGGTATGAAGCTCCAGCAATTCGCGCGCCAGGTTTTCATTCAGACCCCGGCGATTGCCTTTGCGCTGGCCTCTTTTGCTGCCCGGTCCGATGGATGTTGTCTGGTCCAGATATTCCAGCATTACGGGATGGATGACGCAGGCGGTCAGCAGATCCGCAAAGCGCCCGGTTACATGGGGGCGGACCGCTTCTTCGACATAGGCGGGGACCGCCTGTTTGAGCATCGCAGCTTTTCCCTGTGCGGTGAAATGATCCGCCCAGAAGACAACCAGCCGCTCGCGGAAAGTGTCGGAGCCATAAATGCGCCGCAGCTGGATCTGCCCAAAGGACCGGAGGCGTTGACGGATGAAATCATGCACGATCGCGTCAGACTTTTTGCGGGCTTCCGCGGCCTGTTCGGAGGATGTGGTTTCCTTGCGGGCAAAGGAATCAAAGCGGCGTTTGACGATACTGGCATCCTGCAACGGGCGGAACCCGGGGATCGGGAACTGCCGGGCCATCACGTCTTCACCGCGCAGATTGTCGAGCATGGCCGCGACAGAGGCAGGCGGCGCGATCTCGGGCGATGCGCCATAGCCAAAGCGCCGCTCGGCAAGATGTGGTGAAAAGCCCATGTCGTCTCCAAACTGGCCCTGTGTCCAAGATAATATGTCACGGCGCATTTTGCATCCCTGGCAATCGGGCACAGGCCGAATTTGGCCGGGAACCGTCCCAAGTGTCCGTGCGTTGGGCAGCATTGACCGAAAGGACCCCCCATGCACACGATCTATGACGCGATCAAAGCCGACCACGATCTGCACCGCAGCCTGTTAAAGGAAATCGGTGAAACAAGTGGCGACAGCACAGAGCGTCAGAACGCCTGGAACAGGTTTTATCACGACGTGAAATCCCACGCCGCCGCAGAGGAAGAGACGTTCTATTCCAAACTGATTTCAAAGACCTGGGGCCAGGACGCTGCGCGCCATTCGGTGCATGAACACCAGCAGCTTGACGATTTGATGGAAGAGCTGAACGAGATGGACATGTCGTCATCGGGCTGGCTGACCAGGTTCAAGACACTCAGGCACGACTACGAACATCACATGGATGAAGAGGAGGAGGATGTATTCTCCCGCGCCAGGGAAGTCATCGACGCCAAGGAGATCGAGGGTTTCGGCGCACGCTTTGAAGCCCGCAAGAAAGAAGAGCGAGGGCTGATCGAGGAAAAGAAGGAAGATTCGTTGGAGGATTGACGAAAAAGGGGCTGCAACAGATGCAGCCCTCTTCACCTACTCCTGCGGGATCACCCTCAGCCCCAATTCCATCAACTGGTCGCTGGTCGGGTCGCTTGGTGCGTTCATCATCAGGTCTTCGGCACGCTGGTTCATCGGGAACAGGATCACCTCGCGGATGTTCTGTTCTTCGGCCAGCAGCATCACGATCCGGTCGATGCCCGCCGCACAGCCGCCGTGGGGCGGGGCGCCATATTGGAAGGCGTTGACCATGCCGCCAAAGCGCTTGCGCACTTCCTCTTCGCCATAGCCCGCAATCTCGAAGGCCTTGAACATGATTTCGGGCTTGTGGTTCCGGATCGCACCCGAGACCAGTTCATAGCCGTTGCAGGCCAGGTCGTATTGAAAGCCCAGCACATCCATCGGATCGCCCATGAGCGCATCCATCCCGCCCTGAGGCATGGAGAAGGGGTTGTGTTCAAAGTCGATCTTGCCGGTTTCAGCATCCTTTTCGTAGATCGGGAAATCCACGATCCAGGCAAAAGCGAAACGGTCCTTGTCGGTCAGGCCCAGTTCCTCGCCGATGATGTTGCGGGCGCGGCCCGCGATGGCCTCGAATGCCTTGGGCTTGCCGCCCAGGAAGAAGGCCGCGTCACCGACACCGAGGCCGAGTTGCTGGCGAATGGCTTCGGTGCGTTCGGGGCCGATGTTCTTGGCCAGCGGACCCGCCGCTTCCATGCCACCTTCGACTTCGCCGGATTTCAGCTTGGCCTGGGCTTCCTTCACGGTAATGCCCATTTCCTGTGCCACGGCATCCGCCGTTTTCTCGCGCCAGAAGATATAGCCCATGCCGGGCAACCCTTCCTTCTGGGCAAAGGCGTTCATCCGGTCGCAAAACTTGCGCGACCCGCCGGTCGGCGCGGGGATCGCGCGGACCTCGGTGCCGTCCTGTTCCAGCAGTTTGGCAAAGATGGCGAAACCCGAGCCTGCGAAATGCTCTGACACCACCTGCATCTTGATCGGGTTGCGCAGGTCGGGCTTGTCGGAGCCGTACCAGAGGGCGGCATCCTTGTAGGAAATCTGCTCCCAGGTCTGATCGACCTTCTTGCCGCCGCCGAACTCTTCGAACACGCCGGTGATCACGGGTTGGATGGTGTCAAACACGTCCTGCTGCTCGACAAAGGACATCTCAAGGTCAAGCTGGTAGAAATCGGTGGGCGACCGGTCGGCGCGCGGGTCTTCGTCGCGGAAGCAGGGCGCGATCTGGAAATATTTGTCAAAGCCCGAGACCATCAGCAACTGCTTGAACTGCTGCGGGGCCTGGGGCAGGGCATAGAATTTGCCCGGATGCAGGCGTGACGGCACCAGAAAGTCGCGCGCACCCTCGGGAGAGGACGCGGTGATGATCGGGGTCTGGAACTCCTTGAAGCCCTGATCCCACATCCGTTTGCGGATTGAGGACACCACGTCAGAGCGCAGCACCATGTTGTTCTGCATCTTCTCGCGGCGCAGGTCGAGGTAGCGGTAGCGTAGGCGCGTCTCTTCCGGATATTCCTGATCCCCGAACACCTGCAGGGGCAGGTCGCCGTTCACGCGGCCCAGCACTTCGATGTCACGGACATAAACTTCGATCTCGCCGGTGGGGATCTTGGCGTTTGCCAGCCCTTCCGCGCGGGCCTTTACCAGGCCGTCAATGCGGATGCACCATTCAGAGCGGACCTTTTCCACCTGCGCAAAAACAGGGCTGTCGGGGTCGCACAGCACCTGCGTGATGCCATAGTGATCGCGCAGGTCGATGAACAGCACGCCGCCGTGATCTCGCACCCGATGGACCCATCCGGCAAGGCGCACGGTATCACCTTTGTTCGCAAGGTTCAGATCGGCGCAGGTGTGGCTGCGATAGGCGTGCATGTGCGGTCCCCCTCAGGGCTGAATGAATTGGCGCAGGTACACCTTTTGCCGCCCCGGAAGTCAAGGGCGCGACGGGTCCCGTACCCCGTTTTTGCGGGGCGATGGCGCCGGTCCTTTCGATTGTCGGCGGGATGGGGGCATTCCGGGGAGGACGGTTGGCCAAGGGGACCCAGGGGCGGATTGCCGAAGGCTTGTGGTTGCAATGTGCAATGTCAGCATGTGCCTATAAAAAGGCCGGGTTGATCCACAAGGGATCAACCCGGCCTTGCCCGACGGGGAGGTGTCGGGGGCATAGCGACGATGAGTCAATTCTCATGGCGCGCGATACCTACTCTTTAACGGTGCGGGTATCGGCTCCGCGCCATTCTTGCTCGGCGCAATTGCCGCAACTGCCCGAAGGCAGCTGAATCCTACCTTGATCGCCCTTCCCACCCCGGAAGGGGAAGGTGGCGCGCACAAGATGTAATGCATCCCGCACACGCCAGGCGATCACAACCCAAGCAGCATAAAATCAAAAGCTCGGCCACCGACCACTCACCCGGAACATTTTGCGCTGACCGGGATCGCTGCAGTAACTTCACCCCCACCAGGGTCACAAACACCAGCCTAGACAGCCAGTTACAGTTTACCTGGGCCGCTGTGAGTTGCACGTTAGTAAACCGTTAAAATTTGAGGGGGCTACCTGACATGCTTGACCGGTGGCAATCTGCGCGCCCAGACTCCATAAAAGGGATGTGGCGGGTTGATCCGAGGGACAGATGACAGAAGCTGAACAAGATTATTTCTGGGATGGATACCTTCATTGGGCCGACCTGATGGATCGGGCGGTTGACGGCCCCGCCCCCTCGCTTGAACAGGTTGCTTTGGAAACGGAGATGGCGGTTTACGAACCTGTTTTCGTCCGGGTGAGGAACGGTTTGTGTCCCGTTTCGAAAAATCGGGTTGAGCGGTTTCTGCAGGGGCCCGCCCCCTTTGCCAATGCGGAAATGCTGGCGCTGCCCGAACTGGCGTTTCTGTCCGGTCAGGACCTTGCGTTTGATATCAACGACCTGCTGATCGGTCTTGAACATGCGTTGTTGGCTGATGCGCCGCTTGAATTTTTCCTTTATCGCCCGCTTGCCCACAGCATGGCAGAGCACCAGAAATATGACAGTATCTTTGAGGTGATCGACCTGGGCGCGCCGGCCTTGTACAGCCCTGCACCCGCCCCCTTTATGGCATTGGTGCCGCAAGAATCCGCCGGCCAGCCGTTACCGCAGGCGCAGGTTATCGGTGCGGTCATCGACAATGACATTGGTTTCCTGAACACGACCTTTCGCCATCGCGACGGCCCCGACGCGGGCAACACCCGGGTCGAGGCGATCTGGCTGCAGTCGCGCGAATGCCTGGCCAGCACGCCGCTGCCGCCGATCAACGCGGTGCAGCTTGGCCGCATACTGCGCAAACCCGAGATTGACGCGATGATCCACGATGATCCCCGCGATGAGGTGCGCATCTACGGCGAAATCAACGATGCGCTGCATGTCTGGGACCCGTTTCGCGGCCCCCCGCCCGGCGATAGCCATGGCACCGCGGTTGCCGATCTGGCCTATGGTCAGGACATGTGTGCGTCGGATAACCCCTGCGCCGTTCCCCTGATGGCGGTGCAATTGCCGCCCGAAGCGGCGGTGGACACCACCGGCACCTACAGCGAAAGCTATATCGTTCAGGGGGTTCGATGGCTGTGCGCCGAGGCGCGCAGACGTGCGCCGCAGGCCAGGCTGGTGATCAACATCAGCTATGGCGTTCTGGCGGGGCAGAAGGATGGCGGCAAGTTCATCGAAGCGCAGATCGCGCGCGAGATCACCCTTGCGGAGGCGTTGGGCCAGCAGGTGCATGTGGTCTATGCCTATGGCAACAGCCTGAACACCCAGCAGGTCGCGCGGGTGCAGATCGCGCCGGGCGCGACATCCGATCCGCTGGTGTGGGTGATCCAACCCGATGATCCGGTCCCGAATTTCCTTGAGTTACGCACTTTGACCAGTGGGAGGATGCCGCATTTGGCAAGCCTGCCTGAGGGGCTGGCGGTGACTGTCACGGCACCGGATGGCGGCCAGGTGATACAGGCCGCTCCCCCGCCCGGTACGGCAGTGCCGCCGCTGGGGGCCACCCGGAACGGTGCGCCTGTGCGGCTTTACCACGCCCCGGAACGGGCGGTTAACGGGCGGCCGGACTGCCTGGGTTTCTACAACCTCGCCATCGCGCCGACGCGGCGGATCGACCCCGATCTGCCTATCGCGCCTGCGGGTGACTGGCGTATCACCATCACCAACACCACGTCGGTGCCGGTCGACCTTGTGTTCCAGATACAGCGTGGCGATACCGCGCCGGGGTTCAACATTGGCGGGCGGCAGTCTTTCTTCGAAGGGATCGCGGTGCCCGTTGTCCATGATGGCCATCCCGGCTGGGACGTGGCGGCCCCGCTGACCAATGAGGGCACCTGCAGCGCCTTTGCCAGCGCCACCCATCCACGCATTCACACGGTTTCGGCGCAAAAGGACGTATTGGGGCAGATCACCGCGGCGGATTATGCGTCGCGCGGCGCGCCCTGGGTCGGGTCAGGCGATGCAACCCAAAATCGCGTGGTGGATCAGGTTTTCACCTATGGGCAGCGCACGGTCGGCACCTATTCCGGCACCGGCGCGCGCCTGTCGGGGTCAAGTGGCGCTGCCGCGATCCTGAGCCGTGAACTGGTCCAGGCAGGTTCGCTGACAATTTGAGCAAACTCTTAGAAATCGGCGATCCGCATTTCCGCCCGCGCCCGCGCCCAGATGTCGCGCAACAGCGGCGATACAATCGACCCGTCCACCGCAACGGAGGCAGTCGCGTGATCAAATGCTTTCTGCGTGCCCGAAAAGGCAAGCGTGTCAAAGTTGAAATCGAGCGCCGCGATATTGGCGGTCTCAAGCTGATAGGCCCCGGTCTGCGCAGCGCCGCTAAGCGCGTTCACCAGATATTCGCCAATCGCCATGCCCATTGCCGCGCCGGCAAAACTGTCCGCAGGGAAATGGACACCTGCAACTGTCCGGTTTTCCGCAATCCTGGCGGCCAGCCGCATCAGCAGGCTTGTCTCGGTCGGTGGCTGGGTGGTGGCAAAGGCGGATTGGGCCGAATAGGGCGCATTGCCCGGCGGGTCAGTGGACAGCGCATGCAAGACCGTGGCCACGGCAAAGGCCTCTACCGAATGGCCACTGGGAAAGCTGGCATGGCTTGGCGGCTGGATGATCGGCTGGACAAAGCCTGACATCTCGTTCGGGCGTGTCGCGGACAGATGCAGCTTGACCGGCATTTCGATATAGGTGCCAAAGCGCAGGATCGCGTCCAGCAACATCAGCGTCCAGGGGGTGCGATTGTCGTCCAGCGCCATCAGCGCCCCGAAAAAGCTGAGCGTGTCGGTCTGCTGCACGTGGATTTCGTCAAACCGTTCGTCCCGCAGCGCGGCACTGCTTTTGACGAAACGCATCTGGCCCCAAAGATAGTCATTCAACACCTCGCGGAACGGGATCTGCGGATCGGCGCCCTGTGGCAGGGGCAGGGTATAGATCGGCGTGGCTGCACCGGCCTCCTTCAGGACCACCTCTGTCGGGGCATTCAGCACGAGGGGCGCGAACAGATGATCGAGATTATAGTCGATGATGTGATTGCGGAAAAAACCCTCGTGGCGCTCAAAGGCAGCAAGGTCAGGCGACAGCGCAGGCAGGTTGGTGGTGGGGGCAGCGGTGCGCGGCCGGTGCCGCGTTGCGTCCCATTGGCGGGTGATCCCTTCGAATGTGGACATCAGCGCGGCGCTGATCTGCCCGTCGGTTTCACCCCCCGCAAAGAAGATGCCATCGCGGCCATTGCGCCCGTTCCGGCCATTTCTGCCGTTCCGTCCGTTTCTGCCATTCCTGCCGTTTCGGCCATTCCGCCCGTTAAGCGCGCTGAGACCCGTCATACCAACCCTCCGAGAACCGTTGTATTCAGTACAGCCTGCGCATAGGCTTGGGTCAACAGACAGCGTGATATGTGACCGATTTTAACGGTTTTCTCACTGCTTCTGAGGGGGTTACACGCGAGGCGGGAGCCTGGGGCAGAGTCATGACGGTTGTACAGATCAGATTGCGGGGTGATTTCTGCATTTCCTCACCAGTGGGGGATGCGCTGACCCCAAGGGGAAAGAAGGCCATGGGACTGCTGGCGATGCTTGCCAGCAGCGACAATCACACGCGGTCGCGGCGATGGCTGGAAGACAAACTGTGGAGCAATCGCGGCAGTGAACAGGCGCGGGGCAGCCTGCGCACCACACTTGTGGACATTCGCAAGAGCCTTGGCGAATTTGCCGACATCCTCGGGTCTGATCGCACCTCGGTCTGGCTGGAGTCCGACCGCATCGAAACCGACATCGACAATACGCAGAGCACCCGCGAGTTTCTTGAGGGTCTGGTCATCCCCGACCCTGAGTTCAACGACTGGCTGATGCAGCAACGCATGATGCTGCGGCGGAGCGGGGCGAACCGGTCGGACGCGCAATTGCCGGGACGGGTAACGATCCAGTGCGGCGAACCCTGGAACCAGTCCTCGGCCAGCAATGTCAAACAGCAGATCGTGAACGACCAGGTCGGCAAGATCATCAGCGACTTCGTCGCCGCGTCGCGCCGCACGATCACCGAAACCAGCGCCGATCTGGTGATCCGCACCAGCATCGAGGAAGAGGAAAACGGTGCCGCGATCCTTGTTCAGGTCATCGACCCGGTGCGGGACGAAATCGTGCATTCCGATCATTGCTTTGCCGAGGATCTGAACAGTTTCCTGCGCAGTCAGGACGTATTGGGCCGGTTCTGCTGGAACGTGGCGGACCTGACGCTGGAAAAACTGCCCGGCCTGCGGCGTGACCAAAACCCGCTGGCGATGCGGTCGGGGCATGTACAAAAGGCGCTGCGCAAGGTTCTGACCTTTGATCCTGCGGAAATGCGAGCCAGCCTTTCGGTGCTGGACATCGCGAATGACGAGATGGATGCAGGCCTTTACCTGGCACTCAAGGCCTGGGCGATGACATCAATGATCATGGAGGGCTTCCTGGTCGAAGATGCCGCGACGCTTGAGGAAATCTCCGCGCTGTTGATCCGGGCGGAAGAACTGGCACCGGGCGATGCGATGATGGCAGCGGTCAGTGCGAACGTGCAGGCGATCCTGTTCGAGCGGCATGACAGTGCTGTCAATCTGGCCCGCCGCGCGCTGCGCGAAAACCCCAACAACCTGTTTGCCCTGCAGGCCATGTCCGTGGGTCGCATCGCGCAGGGGGAACTGGATCAGGCCTATGAATTGTCGCGCCAGAGCAAATTCATCTCTGCCTTGTCCAAGTTCGAGGCCATGTGCAACCTGCACCATTCGTTGCTGTGTATTTCCCTGCAACGAACCGAAGAGGCGGTTGCAAGTTCCAGACTGGCGGCTGACCGGTCGCCCGCGTACCGCGCGCCCCGGCGGCAATTGATCGGGCTGCACGCGGCGCAGAACATGACGGCCGACAGCATGAAACAGGTCAACGAACTGAAAACCATCGAGGCCGATTTCAGCATCGAACGCTATTTGTTTGATCAAAGCTATCCGTCAAATACCCTGCGCAAGTCAGGTTATCTGGACCGTGCGCGCCAGTCTCTGGCAGGACGAAAGTAGCGCTGCGGTCAGTACAGGAAATCGCCCCTGTCCAGATCGGCCCGGTCCACACCCAGCAGGATGATGGAACTGTCCACGCCAGTGACAATCTCTACCGAGTTGCCGACCTGGGTGGCCTCCCGCATGACGTCGATAAAGGCGCGGAAGCTGGAGATGCCTGAAAAGTCGATCACCTCCAGGCCGCTGTTTGCGTCAAAGTCGATGATCGTGTCGTGTCCGTGGCCCTCGTTAAACACGAAGGTATCGCCGTTGAAGTCACCGCGCAGCAGGTCATTGCCAGCGCCCCCGGTCAGCGTGTCGAAACCCGCGTTGCCATATAGCGAATCGTTGCCGGTGCCGCCCTGGATGTCATCGTTGCCCGAACCACCCAGCAGGCGGTCGTCGCCTTCGCCGGCCAGCATGGTATCGTTGCCTTCCTGACCTAGCAGCGCATCACCGATGGACCCGCCGTCCAGCAGATCGTTGCCGGTGCCGCCGAACAGACGGTCAAGGCCGTTGCCGCCTAGAAGCGTATCGTTGCCCGCACCGCCAAATAGGTTATCGGCCTGGTTACCGCCATCCAGGTAATCATCGCCAGCGCCGCCATTGAGCAGGTCAAAGCCGGCTTCACCAAAGATCGTGTCATTGCCGGCCTCGCCAAACAGGCCATCGACAGAGGTGCCAAAGTTCGCGCCGCCCCGGATCAGATCGTTACCGTCGCCGCCGAACACACGGTCCGCGCTGTCGCCGGCAAAAAGGGTATCGTTGCCCGCATCGCCATAGATGTTGTCAAACCCGTCTCCGCCATAGATCAGGTCATTGCCGGTGCCGCCGCGCAGCAGGTCCGCACCGAAGCCGCCGTTGATGTAATCATCGCCTTCGTCCCCCAAAATCGTGTCAAAACCGCCGTCACCCAGCAGGGTATCGGCCATTTCGCCACCCAGGATCTGGTCGTTGCCGACGCCGCCCCGCAGGGTATCGTTGCCACTGTCCCCTTCGATGTTGTCATCGCCGTATCCGCCATGGATCAGGTTGTCGTAACGCGATCCTTCCAGCGTGTCGTTGCCCGCACCGCCCAGGACATTTGCGAAACCATATAGGACATCGTTGCCAATATCGTCGCCTTCGGCATTGCCAGACAAGAAGTTGCTGGTCTCGAACCGGTCGAGGTCGACGAAAATATCGGACTGAGCACCGGAGAAGTCGAGCACATCGACAAATGTGAAGTCCGAGGAGCCGTCTCCGCCGAAAAGCGTGTCGTTGCCCGCGCCACCCACGATCGTATCGTTGCCGTCACCGCCCCGGATGTCGTCATTCCCGCTGCCGCCGTCGATCCGGTCATTCCCGCCTGCACCGTCGATCCGGTCGTTCCCGCCCTCGCCGGAAAGGGTGTCATTGCCTGCGAAACCGCCGATGGTGTCGTCCCCGGCCCCAGCCGCGATCACATCGTCCAGGCTGGTTCCCGTGATGGCAGAGGCGGCGTAGCCCCAGCCCTGGGTGACGCGCAGGGCCGCTTCGTTGAGCGAAAAGCTGGTGATGCCGCCGGTGGTCGAAGGGGTGAAATCAGGCCCGCCATAGATATGCTGCGCGGCCTCCACGTCAAAGAGGCCCAGTCGGTTCACGGAGCCGCGATTGTAGCTCATGATGGTGTAGGTGCCATTGTCATAGGGCGCGTCCAGGATCACGTCGCCACTGAACGGATGCTCCATTCCGATGGCATGGCCGATCTCATGGGCGATAAGCCCCCAGCTCATGTTTCCTGCACGGCTGGTGTTGATGAAAACGTCGCCGCCGAGGTCGTATTCGTAGGCACCATATTGCCCGATGCTTCGGCCGGGATAATAGGCATAGCCTGAAAAACCGGCGTTGCCCGGGTCTTCGCTGAAATTGTAATTGGCAAACCGCATGTCGCCTTCGCCGGGTTCAACCTCGACAAAGATGATGCCGGAGGCCGCGGCCCAGGCGTTCATCGCCGATTGGGCCAGGGCTTGCTGGGCATTCGAAAATTGCTGGAAGCTGTCGACGTAGGCCTGTGAATAGCCCTGATCAAGCAGATAGTCCTGAGCTACAGTTTCAAAGGAATAGGTCACCACAGTGGGTGTCGCCGCCTCGCCCGACCAACTGGCGTCTGAAAGGATGGCGGTGTAATTATCAACAACTGTCGGCATAAGACTTCCCTGAACAAAAAAACGAACCTATGTCAGGTTAGCAGCGGAAAGCCGCCTAAGGAACCTTAAGTTTCAGGTTACTAACGTACAGCGTCAGCCAACCATCCCGATGATTTCATATGTCTTTTTCAGGATAGGTGTCGTGATCTCGCGGGCTTGTTCCGCGCCCCTGGCCAGGATGCGGTCAATCTCTGCCGGGTCATCCATCAGGCGCGCCATCTCGGAAGAGATCGGCGCCATCTTGGCGACAGCCAGATCCGCCAGCAACGGCTTGAATGTGCCGAACTGTTGGCCGCCCACCTCTGCAAGGACCTGATCGACGGTTTGCTCTGACAGACCGGCGTAGATGTTCACCAGGTTGCGTGCCTCTGGCCGGTCGTCCAGGCCCTTGGCTTCGGACGGCAGGGCGTCCGGGTCGGTCTTGGCCTTGCGAATCTTCTTGGCAATGGCATCGGCGTCATCGGTCATGTTGATGCGGCTGGCGTCGGACGGGTCGGATTTCGACATTTTCTTGGACCCGTCGCGCAGGGACATGACACGGGTCGCGGCCCCTTCGATCACCGGTTCGGTGATCGGAAAGAAATCGACGCCGTAGTCATGGTTGAACTTTGCCGCGATGTCGCGGGTCAGCTCAAGGTGTTGTTTCTGGTCTTCGCCGACGGGGACATGGGTGGCATGATAGATCAGAATGTCGGCGGCCATCAGTGCCGGATAGGCGAACAGCCCCAGTGAGGCTGCCTCGGCATTCTTGCCCGCCTTGTCCTTCCACTGTGTCATGCGGCCCATCCAGCCCATCCGTGCGACGCAATTGAAAATCCATGCAAGCTGGGCATGCTCCGGCACCTGGCTTTGGTTGATCAGGATGGATTTCTCGGGCGAGATGCCGCTGGCGATGAAACCCGCCGCCAGTTCGCGGGTGTTGCGGCTCAAAACGTCAGGCTCAAGGAATTTTGCCGTGATCGCATGCAGATCGACCATGCAATAGATCGTCTCGAAGGCCTCGTCCTGCATCGAGACGAACCGCTTGATCGCGCCCAGATAGTTGCCCAGCGTCAGACCCCCAGAGGGCTGAATCCCGGAAAAGACGCGCGGGGTAAAGGATGTCTTGGACATGGATGACCTCTGGGGCTGGAAAAGGCGGTGGGCACGGCTTACTCATGGGGGCCAATGCCGTCAAGGAGCGCCCATGTCCGCACCCGATTTCCAACCACCTGTCAATCCGATGCCCCCCGTCGTGATCCTGTTTTTTCTGGCCATCGCCGGGGTGGAGGCAGGGCTGTCACTGGGCGAGGCCGGTCTGATCGGCGGGCCGGGGGCCGTGGGTTGGCGGCTCGGCCTTGTCCGGGACTACGGCTTTTCCGGGCAGATATTTGACTGGATGGTCGCGAATGGGCAGTTTCCGGTGTCCGAGCTGCATCGGGTCGTGACCTATTCCTTTGTTCATCTGGGCTTTACCCATGGCATATTTGCCATGGTGCTGCTGCTGGCGCTGGGCAAGATGGTGGCCGAGGTCATGGGGCAGATGGCATTTGCGGTCATTTTCGTGCTGTCGGGTGTCGGCGGGGCGGTGATCTATGCGCTGTTGCTGGATGATCCGATGTGGCTGACCGGGGCCTATCCCAATGTCTATGGGCTGATCGGGGCCTATTCCTTTGTCCTGTGGCGCTCGCTGGCGGGAACCGGCGCGCAACAGGCACGGGCCTTTTCCCTGATTGGCATGCTGATGGGGCTGCAATTGCTCTGGGGTGTGTTTTTTGAGGTCGGTACGCTTTGGGTGGCCGAGCTTGCGGGGTTCTTCTGCGGCTTTGCCTTGTGTTTCCTGCTGGCACCGGGGGAATGGGCGCGGATGCGTGCGGGCCTCAGGCGGCGGTGATCGCGGCGCCGTCAACCCCGCCGGACGGCGCGTTTGAATTCGGAGAGCTTGAAAGCACCGATCAGCTGGCCAATGCCAAAATAGCTGACCGCGCCGATCAAGATCAGCACCACAAGCGTCAGGCCACGCCACCACGGGATGCCAAGGAAGGGCTGGAAGGCGACATTGGCGGCCCAGAGGCACAGGCCCATCGCGGCAGAAGCTGCCAGTATCCGCCAGATCCGTTTGTGAAACCGGGCGTCGAATTTTGCGGCTGCGCCGTATCTGCGGGCTCCGATCGCGAGACAGGCGAACATGACCCATCCGGCAAGGCTTGCGGCAATGGCGGGGGCGATCCAGCCGACGACGGGGGCCAGCCCGATGGCGAGGGCGGCATTGACCACCATGGCCACGACGGCAAAGTAGAAGGGGCGGCGGGTGTCTTCGCGGGCAAAGTAGATCGGTTGCAGGATCTTTTGCAGGACAAAGGCGGGCAGACCCAGGCCGTAGATCGTCACGGCGGTGGCGATGGCGGCGCTGTCGTCTACGTCGGCGGCACCGCGCTGAAACAGGACCGTCACCAGTGCCAGCGGCACCACCACAAGCGCCACAGCTGAAGGGATCGTCAGCGCCAAAGAGATTTCGGCGGCCCGGCTGAGCGCGCCTCGCGCGCCCGCGTCATCGCCCGCCCGCAACCGGCGCGACAGGTCGGGCAACAGCACCACGCCAACGGCGATGCCCACGACCCCCAGCGGAAGCTGGTACAATCTGTCTGCCGCAAAAAGCCAGGACACGGCGCTGTCATATTGGCTGGCCACCAATTGGCCGACCACCAGGTTGATCTGCATCACGCCGGAGGCCAGGGCGGCGGGCAGGGCGATGACGATCATGTTGCGCATCTCGGGCGTCCAGCGGGGCCGTCCGGGGCGCAGGGCAAATCCGGCATCAGCTGCGGCGCGCCAGGTCAGGGCAAGCTGCGCAAGGCCCGCGACCGGGATCGACCAGATCAGCCAGTTCACCACAGCGCCGCCGGTCAGCGCGCCGATGGTCATCGCAGTGATGACAAAGATGTTCAGCAGCACCGGGGCCGCTGCAGCCACGGCAAAGCGACCTGTGGCATTCAGAATGCCGGAAAACAGCGCGGACAGCGACATGCACAGGATGTAGGGAAAAACGATCCGACCGAAACCCACGGTCATGTCGAACCGCGCATCCCCCACGAACCCTTCGGCAGTGGCCCAGACCAGCGCTGGCATGAACACCATGCCCAGCCCGGTCAGGATCAGCACCACCATACCCAGCCCGTTAAAGGCATCGCGGGCAAAGCGCCCGGCCCCTTCTTCGCCTTCCAGCTTCTTGGCGAACATCGGCACAAATGCCGCGTTGAACGCGCCTTCGGCAAAGAAGCGGCGGAACATGTTGGGCAGTCGGAAGGCGGCGACAAAGGCATCCATCACCGGCCCCGGCCCGATGAGCGACAAAAGCAGCACCTCGCGCACGAAACCCAGAACCCGGCTGAGCAAGGTCCAGACACCCACGGTGAAAAAGCCGGACATCAGGCGGATGGGTTTCATGGCGGCCTCGGAGAATTGCGTTGCACTTTGCCTAGCCGTTGCAGGGAAGCCGCGCAATGGGGCGGCTTGTGCAGGAAATCCGCAGATTTCCCGCACAAGCCGCGGCGGCCGATCCGGCCCTTATTTTTCTGCCCGTTCCGCGCCATCCGCAATCGCCTCGCGCAGGCGTTTTTCCAGCATCTTCTGCTTGGCAACCGTATGGTATTTCAGCCCGAACATGTCCTTGACGTAGAAGGTATCGACCACCTGCGCGCCATAGGTCGCGATCACGGCATTGGCGATATAGACGTTTGCCCCCGCCAGTGAACGCGTCAGATCATAAAGCAGGCCGGGGCGGTCGCGGGTGTCGACCTCGATGATGGTATAGATTTCCGAACCCTCGTTGTCGAAGGTGATCGACGTGGGCACGCGAAAGGCTTTTTCGCGCTTCTTGACCTTGTCGCGGGATTTCAGTGCGTCGCGCGCCACAACTTCGCCGCGCAGCGTCTTGGCGATCATCTGGCGCAGGCGGGGAAGCTTGGCGGACTCGTAGGCGTTGCCATCGGCATCCTGGATCCAGAAGGCATCTGTGACGAACCCGTCCTTGGTGGTGTAGCTGCGGGCGTCCACGACATTGGCGCCGACCAGAGCCAGCGCACCGGCCAGACGCGAGAAGATGCCAGGATGGTCGGCCATGACAAAACAGGCGCGGGTGGCGTCGCGGTCCTCATCCGGGTGCAGGTCGATGCGCACATCACCATTACCGATGTCGCGCAGCATATTGGCAAAGGCGACATGGGCGGTGACATGCAGACCCTGCCAATAGGGCGGATAGTGCCGCGCCTTTTCGGCCTTGAGGTCCTTGCTGGGCCAATCCGCCAAGGCCTCGGTCAACGCCTTGCGGGCCTCGGCACCACGGTTTTCGCGGTTGATGTCCTCAAGCCCGGTTTGCAGGCCTCGTTTAGTTTGGCGATAGAGCGCGCGGATCAGCACCGCTTTCCAGTTGTTCCAGGTGTTGGGCCCGACGCCGCGAATGTCGCAGACCGTCAGGACGCACAGCAGGTCAAGCCGTCGGACAGTCTGTACCGCCTTGGCAAAGTCGCGCACGGTGCGCGGGTCGGCGATGTCGCGCTTTTGTGCCATGTCCGACATCAGAAGGTGATAGCGCACGAGCCATTCCACGGTATCCACATCCGCCCGTGACAGCCCCAGCCGGGGCGCGATCTTGCGCGCCATCTTGGCCCCCAGAACGGAGTGATCCTCGGGGCGGCCCTTGGCAATGTCGTGCAGCAGAAGCGCGGTGTAAATCACCTTGCGGTTCACGCCCCGCTTGAGGATGGAGGAGGCGACTGGCAATTCCTCTTCCAGTTCCTGCTTTTCGATCTTGGCCAGATTGGCGATGCACTGGATGATATGTTCGTCCACAGTATAGCTGTGGTACATGTTGAACTGCATCATCGCGACGATGGGTTCGAATTCGGGAATGAAGGCGGCCAGCACGCCCAGTTCATTCATCCGGCGCAGCGCGCGTTCGGGATTGCCGTGTTTCAGCAGCAAGTCAAAGAAGATGCGCTGCGCCTCGGGCGTTTCGCGCATGTCGTCATCAATCAAGTGCAGATTCGCCTTGATCAGGCGCATGGCATTGGGATGAATCAGCATCCCTGTCCGCAGACCCTCTTCGAAAATCCGCAGCATGTTCAGCTTGTCTGTCAGGAACGCCTTGTCGTCGGAGATGGCGATGCGGTTATGCACCACCTCATAGCCTTGCTTGATCTTGGGGCGGCGGCGGAAGAACCGTTCCAGCAGCGGTTCCGCCTTGACGTGGATCGCTTCCAGGCTGGACAGGAAGATCCGGGTCAGGTCACCAACCGCCGTGGCGTGTCGGAAATAGGCCTGCATGAATATCTCGACGCCGCGCCTGCCGCAGGTATCCTGGTAGCCCATCGCCTCGGCCACCTGGACCTGCACGTCAAATGTCAGCTGCTCCGTCGCCCGCCCGGCCAGCAGGTGCAAATGCCCCCGCACAGCCCAGAGAAAATCTTCGGCCGCTCGAAAGGTGTTGTATTCATCGGGGCGGAACACACCCTTGCCCACGAGGTCCGAGATCCGGTCGACGTGATAGATCAGCTTGGCGATCCAGAACAGCGAATGCAGGTCGCGCAGCCCGCCCTTGCCCTCTTTGACGTTGGGTTCCACCACATAGCGCTGTCCCTGTTTGAGGTGACGCTTGTCCCGTTCCTCCAGCTTGGCCTCGATGAAGTCGCGGCCCTTGCCGTCGAAAAGATCACTGGCCAGCCTTGCATCAAGTGCCTTTGCCAGCTTGCAGTCGCCCGCGATAAAGCGGTGTTCCAGCAGGGCGGTCTGGATGGTATAGTCTTCGGCACCCAGCCTGATGCAATCCTTGATGGTGCGGGTGGCGTGGCCCACCTTCATTTTCATGTCCCACAGAATGTAGAGCATGCTTTCCACGACACTCTCGGTCCATGCCGTGGCCTTGTAGGGGATCAGGAACAACAGATCGACATCGGAAAACGGTGCCATTTCCCCGCGCCCGTAACCGCCAACCCCGATCACCGAAAGGCGTTCGCTCTCGGTTGGGTTGGGTTTGGGGTGCAAATGGCGCGTGGCGACGTCCAGTGTGGCGCTGACCAGTTGGTCGGTGAGATAGGTATAGGCCCGGGTCATGCCGCGTGCATCGAAGGGGGCGGCGGCAAAGCTGCGCGCGATCTCGGCACGGCCGTTTTCCTGCACCTCCCGCAGCACCTCCACCGCAGCGGCGCGGCGCGCACCGGGCTCTGCGCTTTCGCAGGCCCCATGCAAGGCCGCATGAACGGCATCCGCGTCGAAAATAAGCTCTGGGGCGCAGATCAGGCGCGGATCGGTGTCCGCGCCTGAAACTGTTGTGGAGAGGGAAGCTGTCACTTTCGGGTCAGGACCCTGCGCCGCCAAACGCCTTGGGCGCGGGGTCGAGGATGACAACCGACTTGTTGCGGATCACGGCAATGGCCAGACCGCGTTCATTGGTGCCGTCCTTGCGCAGGCGGAAAATACCGCTTGCCCCCCGGAAGCCCGCCCCCTGCGTCAAGGATGCGCCGGACAGGGCCGAGGATTTGCCGGTCTTGGCCAAGGCTCCGATGGCCGCGATCCCGTCAAAGGCGAGACCGGCCAGAGGATGCGGGTCAGACCCGTATGCAGCGCTGTATTTCTGCCGGAAAACGCCCGTCGCGCCGGGGTCGGGCATGGCGAACCATCCCCCTTGAACGCCAGGTAAGGCAAGGGTTGCAGGCGGAATGTCCCAGCGTGTCAGGCCGATGAACTGTGTTGCAGGGGCCTGAATACCGGCCTCGGGCAGCATTTGCGCATAAAGCGGCAAGGCGCTGGCCGAAGAGGTTGTCAGGAACAGCGCGTTGGCATTGCCGCTGTCCATCGCCGCCTTGACCCGTGGCACGGAGGCGATGACGGATTCCTGGCTGAGCGCATAGTCTACGGTGCCAGCGAGGGTCGCGCCGTTTGCAGTGATCGCTTGCTGGATTGCGTTGCGCCCCAGTTGCCCGGCGACATCCTGCCCATGCAGGATCACGATCCGGTCCTTGCCGCTGCGCTTGGCATGACCGACAAGCCGGTTCGCGGTGGACGCAAAGGTTGGCCCGAGCACAAAGACGTTGCCGCCCGCAATGGTCGTGTTGTTGGAGAACGACAGCACGTTCACTCCCTGGGACGCTACCGCGACCCCGGCGGCATTGGCGGATTCGCCGTAAACCGGCCCGAGAATGATCTTGGCCCCTTCAGACACGGCCTGGGAGGCCATGCTGGCGGCAGTGCCTGCATTGCCAGCAGTGCCGTAGACGCGCAGGTCCACCTTGACGCCGTCCAGGTCCCGGATGGCCAGACGCGCTGCGTTTTCAAGGTTTTGTGCCAACAGGTCGTCGCTGGCCGAACCGCCGCGCGGGACCAGCAGGGCAACCGGGATCGGTGCGCTGGTGTCAACCTTGGGTCCGCCGGTGTTTGCCAGCCCGCCAATGGCCATCGGCTCGCAAGCAGCCAGGACCAGGGCGAAAAGGGTCAGGATCAGCAACCGCAGCTTCTTGCGGCCTGCATCGAAAAAAGCAATCATGTCGAACTCACTCTCCGGGTGGTCAGGCGGCGTCGGGACGCCGGTGTTTTACCTGCGCAATCATAGAGAGTGCGAAAGGCGGGTCCAGCGTGAATTACCTTAAAACCACTTTGTCGGCGGGATTATACTTTGTCGGCGTGCCGATCGGGACTGCGCGCGATATCACCTTGCGCGCGCTCGACGTGCTGGCCAATGCGGATGTGCTGGCGGCGGAAGACACCCGCAGCCTGCGTCGGCTGATGGATATCCACGGCGTGCCACTGGGGGCGCGCCGCATTGTCGCGATGCATGATCACAGCGGTGCCGGCGTGACGGACAAGCTGCTGGCTGCGATCCGCGCAGGGCAATCGGTCGCCTATGCCTCCGAGGCCGGCATGCCATTGATCGCCGATCCGGGGTTCGAACTGTCCCGCGCCGTGGCGGAGGCGGGATTGCCCCTGACCTGCGCGCCGGGCCCCTCCGCGCTGCCAACAGCACTCGCGCTGGGCGGATTGCCGACGGATGCGTTCTTCTTTGCCGGGTTCCTGCCCAATGCCGCAACCGCGCGCAAGGCGGCGCTGGAGGCGTTGCAGGAGGTGCCCGGCACGCTGGTGTTCTACGAATCACCGAAACGGCTGGGCGCGATGTTGCGCGATGCGGCAGAGGTGCTGGGCCCGGAAAGGAAAGCGGCAGTCTGCCGGGAACTGACCAAGAAATTCGAAGAGGTACAGCGCCACTCCTTGGAAAAATTGGCGGAAATCCATGCCGGATCGCCACCCAAGGGCGAGATCGTGGTCCTGGTGGACCGTGCCCGTTCAGGAACTGTTAGGGAAATTGACCTAGAAACGGAATTGAGAGGCGCATTGTCGGATATGTCGATGCGCGATGCGGTCGATATGGTGTCGCAGGCGCACGGTTTGCCACGGCGCAAGGTGTATCAGGCGGCATTGGCAATGGGAAAGGGTCAAACATGACAGGATCTGCCAGAACCCATAGGGGCGCGATGGCTTTTCAGGCGGGGGTTGCTGCGGAAAACCGCATCGCACAGGACTATGAACGGCGCGGCTTTGCCCTGGCGCGCAGGCGTTGGCGTGGCAAGGGCGGCGAAATTGACCTGATCCTGCGCGATGGCGACGGGTTGATCTTTGTCGAAGTCAAACAGGCCCGTGATTTCGACCGCGCCGCGCGCAGCCTTTCTGCCCGGCAGATGCAGCGCATCTATCTGGCGGCAGAAGAGTTCCTTGGATCGGAACCTGCGGGCAGCCTGACAGAAACGCGATTTGACGTCGCGCTTGTAGATGCACAGGGCCAGACCCGGATCATCGAAAACGCTTTTGGTCAGGGCTGACCCATTGCGCCTGACGGCCCGCTGCGCCATCTAAGAGGCAAGCAGCAGGGATTGACCGATGAAAATTGCCTTTCAAATGGACCCGATCGGGGACGTCAACATCAACGCGGACAGCAGCTTCCGCCTTGCCGAAGAAGCGCAGGCACGGGGACATGAGTTGTTCTTCTACGGGCCCGATCATCTGGCCTATCAGGAAGGGCGGATCACCGCGCGGGGGCATGATTTTAACGTCCAGCGGGTTCAGGGCGATCATGCGCAGCTTGGCCCTCTGCGCGAGGTCGATCTGGCGGATTACGATGTGGTCTGGCTGCGGCAGGACCCGCCCTTTGACATGCACTACATCACCTCGACGCATCTGCTGGACCGGCTCAAGGGCACCACGCTGGTGGTCAATGACCCTTTCTGGGTGCGCAATTATCCCGAAAAGCTGTTGGTGCTGGATTTCCCCCAGCTTACCCCACCCACGACGATTGCCCGTGATCTTGAAACCATCAAGGCGTTCAAGGCCAGGCACGGGGATATCATCCTCAAGCCGCTTTACGGCAACGGCGGGGCCGGGGTCTTTCGGCTGGATGAGAATGACCGCAACCTGGCATCCCTGCACGAGCTTTTCTCAGGGTTCTCGCGCGAGCCACTGATCGTGCAGAAATTCCTGCCCGCAGTGTCCAAGGGGGACAAGCGCGTGATCCTCGTCGACGGGGAGGCCGTGGGCGCGATCAACCGGGTTCCGGCCAAGGGCGAGACGCGGTCGAACATGCATGTGGGCGGCCGCCCCGAAAAGATCGGCCTGACCGACAGGGACCGTGAGATTTGCGCCGCCATCGGTCCGCTGCTAAAGGAAAAGGGACAGATTTTTGTCGGAATCGACGTGATCGGCGACTACCTGACAGAGATCAACGTGACCTCTCCCACCGGGATACAGGAGCTTGAGCGTTTTGACGGCGTCAACATCGCCGCCAAGATATGGGAGGCAATCGAGGCGCGGCGCGCATGAGCCTCCTGCGCCCGATCCTGAACACCTACCTTCGGCTGGTGGAAAAGCCGCGTCTGGCGCGGGCGAAAGCACCACAGCAGATGCGCGATAACCTTGAACGCCAGGCGCGCTATTTTTTTCGCGCACCCCGTGGCACCCAACAGCAGTGGCAGGTGCTGCAGGCGGCGGGCCGCCAGGTCCATGCGCTGGAAGTCGTGCCGCGCGCTCTGACCTCTGACGCTGTCATTCTCTACATTCACGGCGGTGGCTTTGTCTTTGGCAGTCCGCGCACCCATGCGGCGATGCTGGGCCAGATCGCCGATTTGACGGGGATGCGCGCCGTTCTGCCGCGATACCGTCTGGCGCCAGAGGCCCCCTTTCCCGCCGCTCCCACCGACGTGCGCACTGCCTGGGATGCGTTGATTGCAAGCGGTGTGAAGCCGGGCCGTGTGATCGTCGGCGGTGACAGCGCCGGGGGCGCACTCGCGCTGGGCCTGTTGGCCGAGCTGGCGGGCGAAGGTGCGGCCCAACCTGCCGGGGTTTTCTGTTTCTCACCACTCACCGACCTGACCTATTCGGGCGAGAGTTTCCGCCAGAACGCGCGGTCAGAGGCCGTATTGGTCGCAGATCGCGCGGATGAAATGGGCCGGATGTATCTGGGACATCATCCTGCGACTGATCCGGCGGTCAGCCCGTTGTTTGCGGATTTTACCGGGGCGGTGCCGGTCTGGCTGACGGTGGGTGATACAGAGATCCTGCGCGACGATTCGCGTCGGATGGCGGCACGGTTGCGGGGGCAAGGCGTCGATGCGAGCTTTACCGAGGCCCGCGATCTGCCCCATGTCTGGCCAATCCTGCACAACACTCTGCCGGAGGCGCGGTCGAGCCTGCGGGAATTGGCGGGCTGGATCAACCAGCGGCTGGATTTCCCAGGCGAAAGCTGACCGCTTCGGCGATATGCGGCTTGCGCACGCTCTGCGCGCCGTCGAGGTCGGCAATGGTGCGCGCCACCCGGATCACGCGGTGATAGCCCCGCGCAGACAGGTGAAACCGTTCCGCCACCTTGGCCAGCAACGCCCGCGCCTCTGCATCGGGGGTGGCGATCTGTTCCAGCATGTCCCCTTCGGCATCCGCATTCACCTGCATGCCGGATTGATCTGCGAAACGTGCAGCCTGCGTGGCGCGGGCGGCGGCAACGCGGGCGGCCACATCGGCGGAACTGTCGCCGCTGCCGGGCAGGTCCAGATCGGTGAAGGCGACGGGGGGCACATCTACCCGCAGATCGAAACGGTCCATCAACGGCCCGGAGATGCGGCCCATGTAATCCTCCCCGCAGTGCGGCACACGCGCACAGGCGCGCGCAGGGTCGCTGAGATAACCGCATTTGCAGGGGTTGGCGGCGGCCACCAGCATGAACTTGCAGGGGTATTTCACATGGGCATTGGCGCGCGCGATCATCACCTCGCCCGTTTCGATCGGCTGGCGCAGGGTTTCCAGTACCATGCGGGGAAATTCGGGAAATTCGTCCATGAACAGGACGCCGTTATGTGCAAGCGAGACCTCTCCGGGCTTGGCCTGCCGCCCGCCTCCGATGATCGCGGCCATCGAGGCGGTGTGATGCGGTTCGCGAAACGGACGCGCGCGGGAAATGCCGCCTTCGTCCAGCAGACCCGCAAGCGAGTGGATCATCGAGGTGTCCAGCGCCTCTGCCGGGGTCAGGGGCGGCAGGATCGTGGGCAGCCGCGCGGCCAGCATGCTTTTGCCTGAACCGGGTGTGCCCACGAACATCAGGTGGTGCCGCCCGGCGGCGGCGATTTCCAGCGCCCGCTTGGCCCGCTCCTGTCCCTTGACGTCGCGCAGGTCGCGGCCCTGCGGCGGCGCTGATACTTCGCCCGGTTCGGCAGGAGGCAATGGGGCCTGCCCGGTATAGTGCCGCACCACGTCGCCCAAGGTCGCCGCCGCGATGACCTGGGTCTTGCCCACCCATGCGGCCTCCGCCCCCGATCCGGCGGGGCAGAGCAGGCTGCGGTCCTGTTCTGCGGCGGCCATTGCGGCGGGCAGGGCACCCACCACGGGCACCAGCGTGCCGTCCAGTGACAATTCGCCCAGGGCGACGACATTCTGCACCACGTCGTCGGGCAGGATATCCAGTGCGGCAAGCAGCGACAGCGCGATGGGCAGATCGAAATGGCTGCCCTCCTTGGGCAGGTCGGCAGGGCTGAGGTTGACGGTGATCCGCTTTGACGGCAGCGCGATGGCCATTGAGGTCAGCGCCGTGCGCACGCGGTCGCGGGCCTCCGACACGGCCTTGTCCGGCAGGCCGACGATGGAAAAGGCAGGCAGGCCCGCCGTCACGGCGCATTGCACCTCGACCATGCGCGCCTCGACCCCCTGAAACGCGACGGTATAGGCGCGTGAAACCATCTGTCATCCCCTTGTTCACCGTGGTTAAGGGATAATTTGCCGTGGTTTAGGAATGGTTAACGAGTGCCGTCACCCGGCCATGGCGCGGTTTCAGTGCCGAAGTCGTAGGGAAAGGGGTCGTAGGTGGTTTTCAGCCCTTCCGCGCGCCATGCCTTGAACGCCGGGTCGCTGATTGCAATTTCACAATAGCGGCGCGCGGCGTCGGACACGGGCAGGTCATAGCCGATGATGCGCGCGGCGACAGGGGCGTAAAACACATCTGCCAGCGAATACCGCCCGAAAAGCCATTGCCCACGCAGGTCCGCATTGCGCATGGCGTGGGTCCAGAGGGTTTCGATCCGGTCTAGGTCCGCCTGCACGGCGTCGGTGACCACAAAACCCTTGTTCACATGCTGCAATTGCATCGGGCAGGCCCCGCGCAAGGCGGTAAAGCCGGATGCCATCGCCGCGCACAGCCAGCGCGCCGTGGCACGGGCTGCTGCACCATCTGGCCACAGGCCCGCGTCAGGGTGCCGTTCTGCCAACGTTTCGGCCATGGCGAGGGTTTCGCCGATCACCATGCCTTCGGGCGTGCGCAGGACTGGCACCAGTTTCGCCGGGGCAAGTGGTGCCAGATCATCCGCCATCGTGCCGCTGTAAAGGCCCACCATATGGGCCTTGTAGGGCAGGTTGAATTTTTCCAGCATCAGCCAGCCCCGAAGGGACCAGCTTGAAAAAGTGCGATCGCCGATGAAAAGGTCATATGTCATGACGTCACCTAGCCTTGATATGAAAAATGGAGCAAACGCAATTTTGTGCGGCTGATTATCACGGGCGGTGATTGATCCGGCGCGCCTGCCAGGTCCCCGCGTCGTGATGCAGTTCGGTCACCGACAGGTTGTCAATCTTATGGGCCATTGCCGCATTGGCCGTCACGCCCATGGCTCGCTGAACCTGTGTCAGGATCACGCCGAAATGCGCCACTGCGATGATATGTGCCGCGGGGTGGCGCGCGTTCAACTCATCGACTGCGCGCCGTACACGGTCTGCGGCGGCGTTCCAGCTTTCGCCGCCGGGCGGGGCCACGTCTCCGGGGGTTTCCCAATAGGCGCGGGATAGGTCGGGATGCATGTCGGACACTTCAGAGAAATGTTTCCCGTCCCAGTCCCCGAAATGCAGCTCGCGCAGGTCGTGGCGATGCGGCAGCCGCCGGTGGCCCGGCATCTCAAGCGCATCGGCGGTTGTGATTGACCGGATCAGATCGGAAGAGACCACAAGCGCCTTTTCCGGGAGGAACGCGCTCAGCCGCGCGATGCGTGCCGTGTCGGACAGATCCGCAGGCACATCGCGCCATCCGACAAAGTTCTTTTCATGGGTGGGACCGTGCCGGACCCAATGCCAGGTGGTCATGGCAGGCGGCCTTTCAGGACCACCGGCAACCCCGCCGTCACCTGAACTACCAAAGCGGCCTCTTGCGCCAATGCGATATTCAACCGGCCCTGTGCCTCGCGGAATTGCCGTGCAAGGGCGTTGTCGGGCACGATGCCATGACCAACCTCATTGGAGACGATGACCCAGGGTGCCGCGCAGTCCCGTAGCGCGGTCAAAAGTGCATCCTGTGCCAGGGCTAGGTCAGAGCCATCCATCATGTGATTGGTCAGCCACATGGTCGCGCAGTCGATCAGCACACAATCCTTGCCTGTCACCCCCGCCAGCGCCGGTGCCAGATCAAGCGGCGCTTCGATCGTCCGCCATCTCGCATCGCGCCGCTTTTTGTGAACAGCCACCTTCTGCGCCACCTCATCGTCAAGAATACGGCCAGTGGCGAGGTAAACCATTGGCCGGCCGTCATTTTCCAGAAGCGCTTCGGCCCAGGCCGATTTTCCGGAAGCGGCCCCACCTAGGACAAGAGTGGATTGGGTCAACATTTTTTTCCTTAAATCGGAACTAAGGCGCCGGGTCATGCGTACCTTTGTCAAAGGGCGGTCTCAAGGCTTGCCATGATTTCAGGGGGTATATGATTATGTCAACGCAAACAGCCAGAGAGTTTTCCCTTACGCGGACCGCCATGAAAGCGGAACTGCTGGATGCCGAAACCGAGCTGAAACTGGCCTATGCCTGGCGCGATCAACGGGATGAAGCGGCACTGCATCGCCTGATAACCGCTTATATGCGGCTGGCCATTTCGATGGCGGGCAAGTTCAAGCGGTACGGCGCGCCAATGAACGACCTGATTCAGGAAGCAGGTCTGGGGCTGATGAAAGCAGCGGACAAGTTCGACCCTGACCGCGGGGTCCGGTTCTCGACCTACGCGGTCTGGTGGATCAAGGCCTCCATCCAAGACCATGTCATGCGCAACTGGTCGATGGTGCGCACCGGCTCCACCTCTTCGCAGAAATCGCTGTTCTTCAACATGCGCCGGGTTCAGGCCCGGCTAGAGCGCGAAGCCTCGGCGGCTGGCGAAACACTGGACCGGCATCAGCTGCGCCAGATGATCTCGACCGAGATCGGCGTGCCCCTGCATGATGTGGAGATGATGGAGGGGCGATTGTCCGGCTCCGACTATTCCCTGAACGCGACCCAATCGGCAGAGGATGAGGGCCGCGAATGGATCGACGCACTGGTGGATGAAAGCGCGCAGGCAGCAGAGCGGGTCGAAGACGTCCACGACACGGCGCAGCTGCGCACCTGGCTGCTGACCGCGATACAAGAGCTGAACGACCGCGAGCAGTTCATCGTGCGGGAACGCAAACTGCGGGACCAGCCGCGCACATTGGAAAGTCTGGGCGACGAGCTGAGCCTGTCGAAGGAGCGCGTGCGCCAACTGGAGGCGGCCGCATTTGTCAAAATGCGCAAGTCGCTGGAAGGGCAGTCGCGCGAGGTCATGCATTTCCTGAACTGACCAACCGGGGCTGGCACATTCCCCGACTGCCGCTTATGGTCCCGGCGAGGCGCGATCTGGCAAGGGGCATATTATGCTGGCAGGCAAACACATTCTGCTGATCATCGGCGGTGGCATCGCCGCGTTCAAGTCGCTTGACCTGATACGCCGCCTGCGCGAACGCGGGGCCGAGGTAACGCCGGTCCTGACGGCGGCCGGGTCCGAATTTGTGACCCCCCTGTCGGTATCGGCTCTGGCGGGCAAGCCCGTTTTCCAGGCGCTTTTCGATCTGAACGACGAGGCCGAGATGGGGCATATCCAGTTGAGCCGTGTGGCCGATCTGGTGGTTGTCGCCCCGGCAACAGCCGACCTGATGGCAAAGATGGCGCAGGGGTTGGCCAATGACCTTGCTTCCACCCTGCTGCTCGCCACCGATACGCCGGTTCTGATCGCGCCCGCGATGAATGTCCGCATGTGGCAGCACCCCGCAACCCAGAGGAACCTTGAGACCCTCAGGGCAGACGGGATCGGCATGGTTGGCCCCAATGACGGCGACATGGCCTGCGGTGAATTCGGCCCCGGTCGCATGGCCGAACCGCTTGAGATCGTGGCCGGGATAGAGGCGCGGCTGGCCGATGGACCGCTCAAGGGGAAACGCATTCTTGTGACCTCGGGGCCGACCCATGAGCCCATCGACCCGGTGCGCTATATCGCCAACAGGTCGTCCGGCGCGCAGGGTGCGGCGCTGGGCCGGGCGCTGGCGGCGCTGGGCGCGCATGTTGTCTTTGTCACCGGACCTGCCGACACGCCACCGCCCGATGGGGTCGAAGTGATCCCTGTCCAGACCGCTTTGCAGATGCTGGAGGCGGTGCAGGAGGCCTTGCCCGCAGATGTCGGCGTCTTTGCCGCCGCGGTGGCCGACTGGCGCGTGACTTCGGCCAGTGACCGGAAACTGAAAAAATCCAAGGATGGCATGCCCGAACTGACCTTTGCAGAGAACCCCGATATTCTTAAGACCGTCAGCCGGATGACCGAAGGCAGGCCCGGCCTGGTCGTCGGTTTTGCCGCCGAGACAAACGATGTCGTCGACAACGCGACCGCCAAACGCACACGCAAGGGCTGCGACTGGATCGTGGCCAATGACGTGTCCCCGGCCACCGGCATCATGGGTGGCTCAGAAAACGCGGTCACGCTGATTTCCGACGCGGGCGCGGAAGTTTGGCAGCGCATGGGCAAGGATGCGGTCGCCCGCAAACTGGCGGCGCGCATCGCGCAGGCATTGGGTTAGGGCGCGCAGATGGTCACGATCACGCTGCGCTGGGCCGAAGGGGCCGATCAGACACTGGGCCTGCCCGCCTATGAATCCACCGGGGCTGCCGGTGCGGACCTGCGCGCGAACTTGCCGGAGGGGCCGGTGACACTGCCCCCTTCGGGCCGGGCGCTGATCTCCACCGGGTTGCACATGGCCATCCCGGAAGGGTTCGAGGTGCAGATCAGGCCGCGATCGGGCCTGGCGCTGAAGCATGGCCTGACCCTGCCCAACAGCCCCGGCACCATTGATGCAGACTATCGCGGCGTTGTCGGGGTGATCCTGCTGAACACCGGGACGGAGGGCTTTGAAGTCACCCATGGCATGCGGATCGCGCAGATGGTGGTTGCCCCGGTGGTGCAGGCGGGTTTCAAGGTTGAAGAAACCCTGGACGATACCGCACGGGGTGGCGGCGGCTTTGGATCAACAGGCGTGAACTGATGCTGCTGGTCGCGATCATGGCTGCCGTGATCTGGTTCGGCGGCGGCATGGTTGGCGCGCCACGGCAGATCCGGCTGACCCTGCTTGGTCTGCTCTATCTCGCGGTTCTGGGCATTCAGATCACCTTTCCCAAGACCCATCCGATGGCGGTGAATACCGGTGGCAGCGCCGCACTCTGGCTGTTGCTGGGCGGGGCTGTGGTGATCTTTCTGGCCTACCGCGCGCTGATCCGCGCATTGCGCCGACGCGCGGCGGGCAGCATACCCGCGCCGGATGATGCAAAACCTGTCGGTCCATTCTCGGACACGGAACTGAACCGCTATGCCCGCCATATCGTCCTGCGCGAGGTCGGCGGCGCGGGTCAGAAGGCGCTGAAAAACGCGCGCGTGCTGGTCATCGGTGCCGGTGGTCTGGGCGCGCCGGTGCTGCAATACCTCGCGGCCGCCGGGGTCGGCACCATCGGCGTAATCGACGATGATCTGGTTGAGAACGCAAACCTGCAACGGCAAGTGATCCACCATGATGGTGCCATCGGCATGCCCAAGGTGTTTTCCGCGCAACAGGCGATGCAGGCGCAGAACCCCTTTGTCACCGTGCGCCCCTATCACCGCCGACTGACAGCGGATATTGCCGACGAACTGGTGGCTGAATATGACCTCGTGATCGACGGCTGCGACAATTTCGAAACCCGCTATCTGGTCAATGCCGCCTGCGTGCGGGCCGGGGTGCCGCTGATCTCTGGGGCGCTGAGCCAGTGGGAAGGGCAGCTTTCGGTCTTCGACCCGGCACGTGGCGCGCCCTGTTACCAGTGCATCTTCGACAAGCCCCCCGCGCCGCACCTTGCACCCTCCTGCGCCGAAGCCGGGGTGATCGGGCCGCTGCCCGGCGTGGTGGGGTCGATGATGGCGGTAGAGGCGATCAAGCTGATCACCGGTGCGGGCGCGCCCGCGCGCGGGCAGATGGTGATTTATGACGCTCTCTTTGGAGAGAACCGCAGCATCGCGGTGCAGCGCCGCGCGGCGTGCCCCACCTGCGGCACATCTGCAGAAAACTGACAGCGGGCAACATCAGCCGACATTGCCGGCCGGTGCATTGTATCTGCCGCCACCGCGCCCTAGCTTGAGCGCAAAGGAGATCCCCATGACAAACCCCCTGCTGCAAGACTGGCAAACCCCCTTTGGCCTCGCCCCCTTCGACCGGATTTCCGACGAAGACTTCGCCCCTGCGCTGGAAGAGGCGCTGACCGCCCATAATGCCGAGATTGAGGCGATCGCGCAGAATCCGGATGAGGCAAGTTTCGCCAATACCATCGAGGCGCTGGAAGCCGCAGGCGGGGCGCTGGACAAGGTTCTGGGCGTATTCTTTACCGTGGCGGGGGCCGACAGCACGCCCGCGCGGGAAAAGTTGCAGCGCGATTTTTCCCCCAAACTGGCGGCACATTTTTCCGAGATTTCGGCGAACAAGGCGCTGTTTGCCAGGGTCGCCGCCGTCTGGGACAGGCGCGACAGCCTGGCGTTGACCAACGAACAGGCGCGGGTGCTGATGCTGACACATCGCGGCTTTGTCCGTTCCGGTGCCGCGCTGGAAGGGGCGGAGGAGGCGCGGATGAAGCAGATCAAGGGCAGGCTGGCGGTGCTGGGCACCCAGTTTACCCAGAACCTGCTGGCAGACGAACGGTCGTGGTTCATGGAACTGTCCGAGGATGAACTGGCCGGTCTGCCTGATTTCGTGGTCGATGCCGCCCGTGCAGCAGGCGCGGAAAAGGGCGCTTCGGGTCCGGTTGTGACCCTGTCGCGGTCCCTGATCGTGCCTTTCCTGCAATTCTCGCCGCGCCGCGACCTGCGTGAAAAGGCGTTTCGTGCCTGGGAGGCGCGGGGCGCAGGTGGGGGCGACACCGACAACCGCGCCATCGCGGCCGAGACACTTGCCCTGCGCGAGGAACGCGCCAGGCTGCTGGGCTATGAAAGTTTCGCGGCCTATAAGCTGGAAACCGAAATGGCCAAGACGCCGGAGGCGGTGCGGGGCCTGTTGATGGATGTCTGGGAACCTGCAAGGGCGCAGGCCAATGCCGATGCCGAGGTGCTGACACGCATGATGCACGCCGATGGCGTCAACGGCGACCTGGCCCCCTGGGACTGGCGCTATTATGCGGAGAAACGGCGTGCGGCGGAGCATGATCTGGACGAGGCCGCGTTGAAACCCTATTTTCAGCTGGACCGTATGATCGACGCGGCCTTTGACTGCGCCACCCGGCTCTTCGGTCTGGAATTCGCGCCCCTTGATGTTCCACTTTACCACGCGGATTGCCGGGCCTGGGAGGTCACGCGCAACGGCGAACATGTCGCCGTGTTCATCGGGGATTACTTTGCCCGTGGATCAAAGCGGTCGGGGGCCTGGTGTTCGGCCATGCGCGCGCAGGCGAAGTTCCCCAAAGCGCAAAGCCCGGTGGTGATCAACGTATGCAACTTTGCCAAGTCCGATCCGGCGCTGCTGTCCTATGACGATGCGCGCACATTGTTTCATGAATTCGGCCATGCGCTGCACCAGATGCTGTCGGATGTGACCTATGAATCGGTCAGCGGCACCTCGGTGGCGCGTGATTTTGTGGAACTGCCCAGCCAGCTTTATGAACACTGGCTGGAGGTGCCCGAGGTATTGGGCAAATTTGCGATCCACGCCCGGACCGGTGCGCCGATGCCCAAGGAGATGCTGGACAAGGTATTGGCCGCCGCGACCTTCGACATGGGGTTCCAGACGGTTGAATACGTGGCTTCTGCCCTTGTCGATCTGGCGTTTCATGACGGCGCGGCACCCGCCGATCCGATGGCGCGGCAGGCCGAAGTGCTGGCGAACATCGGCATGCCGGAGGCGATCCGCATGCGTCACGCGACGCCGCAGTTCGCTCATGTGTTTTCCGGCGATGGCTATTCGAGCGGCTACTACAGCTACATGTGGTCCGAAGTCATGGATGCGGATGCCTTCGAGGCGTTCGGAGAAGCGGGCGGTGCGTTCGAGCCGGGGACGGCGGCAGCGCTGGAGCAGCATATCCTGTCCACCGGCGGCAGCCGCGATGCGGCGGAGCTTTACGTGGCATTCAGGGGGCGGTTGCCGGGGGTCGAGGCCTTGTTGCGTGGCCGTGGGCTGATCGCGGCCTGAGAGGCTGCCGCGCTGCGGGTCTCACCAAACCCAGGGTTTCGAAGCCTCCCTTGCGCGGCCCCGTGCTGACAGGCCGCCAACCATTTGCCAAGGATAATCGGCGTCTCCCCGCGCTGCGGGGCCCCTCGTCGATTTTCCTTGGCAACCGGCCAGCGCCCTGTCTGTCCGGGCGCACGCAAGGGCGGCTCCGAAACCAGGGTCCTGTCGATCAGTACCCCAGGCCGCGATCAACGAGATTGAGCAAGTCCTCGCCCGCTTCGCCGCGACGGATGTTTTCGGCGACGGATTGTGAGGCCGTCGTGGCCCGTGTTTCGGCAGCGATATGCGGCGTGACCGTCACACCGGGATGCGCCCAGTAGGGATGGTCCCGCGGCAGAGGTTCGGTGCGGAACACGTCCAGCGTGGCATGGGCGACCTGCCCGCTGTCCAAGGCCTCAAGCAGGGCGTCATCGTCGATCAGCGGGCCGCGACCGGGATTGATGATGAAGGTGCCGCGCGGCATCAGCGCCAGGCTTTTGCGGTTCAGCGTGTTTTCGGTGGCCGGGGTGTCGGGCAGCAACAGCACAGCGATCTCGGCGCGGCCAAGCGCCTGTTTCAGCCCGTCGTCACCATGCAGGCAGGTGACGCCGGCGACGTCCTTTGGGCTGCGCGACCATCCGGTCACCTGAAAGCCGATATCCACAAGCACTTTTGCCGCAGCACTGCCAAGGGCACCGAGGCCCAGCATCACGACGGAACGTTCCTGCGCCAGGGGCGGTGTGCGCGGCTCCCACCTGGCATCCGTGCGGGTGATGTCGGTGTCCAGTCCGAGGTGATAGCGCATCACGTGGCCTGTGACCCATTCCACCATCCCCTTGGTCAGGCCGGGATCGACCATGCGCGCCAGCGGGATCTGCAATGTGTCGTTGCCCACCACGTTTTCCACCCCCGCCCAGAGGTTCAGCACCGCCTTGGCACGGGTATAGGGGGTAAAATCCTGCAGGTCGCTGTTGGGGGCATAGACGATGTAATCGACCTCGGCGGGCGGAATATCCGTGCTGAGCCGCGCATCGAGGCCCGCATCAGCAAGCGCCTTGCGCAGGGGCTGTTCATAGGTTTCCCACCGCTCGGAATTGGCGGCGAAGAGGACGTTGATGGTCATGGATTACCTCGGTCTGTGGATATGGGCGGATTGCACGAGGCCGAAGGCCAGCAGCAAGACCAGCATCGCCGACCCGCCGTAGCTTACCAACGGCAAGGGCACGCCGACAACCGGGGCCAGCCCCATCACCATCGACATGTTGACCGCAAAGAACAAAAAGAAGTTCAGCGCGATGCCAAGGGTCAGCAGGGAAGAGAAACGGTCCTTGTTCAGGATCGCGGTCACCACGCAGAACAGGATGATCATCGCATAGAGCGCCAGCAGGCTGAACCCGCCGACAAAGCCGAATTCCTCTGCCAGGGTGGTAAAGATGAAATCGGTGTGCTTTTCGGGCAGGAAGTTCAGCCGCGACTGCGTGCCTTGCATGAAGCCGCGCCCGGTCCAGCCGCCCGACCCCAGCGCGATCTTGGACTGGGTGATGTGATAGCCCGCGCCCAAGGGATCGGCAGCGGGGTCGAGAAAGGTGTCGATGCGGCGGTACTGGTAGTCGTTCAGCAACTGCCAGCTGGTGCCGCGCGATTGAAAGACCGCTGTCAGCAGCCCCGTGCCCGAGGCGATGACAGCGGCGAAATAGGCCCAGTGCACCCCGGCCAGGAACATCAGCCCGCCGCCTGCAGTCAGCAGCAGGATCGACGTCCCGAGGTCGGGTTGCTGCAGGACCAGAACGGTCGGCACGCAGATGATCATGACCGGCAACAGCACCCAGAACGGGCGCGATACCTTCTTGGCGGGCAGCCAGTCGTAGTAGGCGGCCAGGAACATCACCAGCGTGATTTTCATCAGTTCGGAGGGTTGCAGGTCCATAAACCCCAGGTCGATCCAGCGCTGCGAGCCCTTGCGCTCTTCTCCGAGGACCGCCACGGCAACCAGCAGCAGCAGGGAGACGCCATAAGCCAGCCCCGACAGGTTCCGCCACAGCCAGATCGGGATCATTGCCACTGCGAACATCAGGGCAAGGCCAAGGCCGAAGCGTTTCATCTGCGGTTCGGCCCAGGGGGTGAAGGACCCGCCCGCCACGGAATAAAGCATCAGGAAACCGATCCCGCAGACCGACGCCAGAAGCAGCGTGAGTGGCCAGTTCAGGTGCAGGATCTTGCGAAAACCGGAAGGGACCGATTTGACCGTGTATTCAAGATAACTCATGCCTGATCGTTTCCGTTGATCGCGGCCTGGGGCTGCATCTCGCGCAGCTTGCGTTGCTGGGTCTTGATCCGGCCGCGGTCGGCGGATGGATAGGCCTCAAGCGGGGGCTCGCCCCCTGCAAGGGCCTGCAGGATCACGTCCCGTGCGATCGGTGCGGCGGCCGTCGATCCACCGCCGCCGTGTTCGACCAGTACAGACACGGCGTAGCGGGGTTTGTCGAAGGGGGCGAAGCTGACAAACAGCGCGTGGTCACGGCGTTCCCAGGGCAGGTCTTCGTTCCGGCTGACCCCGCGCGCCCGTTCTGCGGCGGTGATGTTGCGGACCTGGCTGGTGCCGGTCTTGCCGGCCATGCGGTATTCCTCGGCGATGATGCGCGACCGGTAGCCGGTGCCGCGACGGTTGTTGACCACCTCGAACATCGCGCGGCGCATTTTGCGCAGGTTGTTTTCATTCATGCCCAGCGGTTCGCCCGCGCCACTGGGCTGTTCGACGCCGTCGATGGTCTTGACCAGCCGCGGGGTCACGGCCCGGCCTGTCGCGATGCGCGCGCTCATCACCGCCAGTTGCAGCGGAGAAGCCAGCATGAAGCCCTGCCCGATGGAGGCGTTGACCGTGTCGCCGATGACCCAGTCGGCACCGCGCGTTTCGCGCTTCCAGCTTTTGGTCGGCGTCAGGCCCGAGGCGACAGAGGACAGCGCAAGTTCATGTTTGATGCCAAGGCCAAAGCGGTTCGCCATGGCCGAGATTTTCTCGATCCCGACCTTGAGGGCGAGATCGTAGTAATAGACGTCACAGGATTGCTTCAGCGAGTTTTCCAGATCGACCCATCCGTGACCCGCGCGCTTCCAGCAGTGGAACCGCCGCCCCGCAACTTCGAGGTGGCCGGGGCAATAGACGGTTTCGTCGGGGCCGATGATGCCTTCCTCGATGGCGGCCATGGCGACCATCATCTTGAAGGTCGATCCGGGCGGATAGGTGCCCTGCACCGTCTTGTTCACCAGCGGGCGGTACTTTGATTCCAGCAGCGGGTTGTAATCCTTGGACGAAATCCCGCCGATAAAGAGGTTCGGGTCATAGGAGGGCGCTGACGCGATGGCAGCCAGATCGCCGTTTTCGCAGTCGATCACGACGACGGCGGCGCTTTCCTCGCTCAGGCGGGCCTGGACGTATTGTTGCAGATTGGCGTCCACGGTCAGCTGTATGTCCTTGCCCGCTTCGCCTTCGCGCCGGGAGAGTTCGCGCATCACCCGGCCGGTGGCGTTGACCTCCACCTGCTTGGTGCCCGCCTTGCCGCGCAGGATGTCCTCGCGCCGGGCCTCCACATTGATCTTGCCGATCTGGAAACGCGGGATGCGCAGCACCTGGTCGGGGTCTTCCAGCGCGTCGAGGTCAGCCTGGCTGACCCGGCCGACGCGGCCCACCACATGGGCAAAGTCCGACCCGCGCGGGTAGACCCGCGTCAGCCCGACCTCGGGCGTGACGCCGGGCAGGGCGGGCGCATTGACGCTGACCCGGCTGACATCATCCCAACTGACATCATCGACGATGGTGACCGGCAGGAACGGCGCAGAGCGTTTGATCTCTGCCATGGCGCGTTCGCGGGTTTCCGGATCAAGGGTGATGATCTGGCCCAGACGGTCCATCACCGCCTCTGCATCGCCTGCGTCCTCGCGCACCATAACAATGCGGTAGCTCGGCACGTTCTGTGCCAGCCGCAAGCCGTTGCGGTCGAAAATCTCGCCGCGTGCGGGCGGGATCAGCCGGATATTGATACGGTTTTCCTCGGCCAGCAGTCGGAACTGGTCGGCCTGATCCACCTGAAGATAACGCATCCGCGCCGCCAGCCCGCCCATGAACAGCAGTTGCGCGCCACCCAGAAGGGCAGCACGGCGGGTCAGCTTCGTGTGGTTTGCATCGCTTTCGGCGCGGTTGCGTCTCATGTCATGCCCTCTCAGACCCTCTGGCCCAAAGCATCCAGATCGCCGGGGGCGGTCTTGCGCACCCGCATCAGCCCATGGGTGACGGCCACGATCAGGGGATAGAATAGCAGGGACATGCCCAGTTCCGAAAGGCTGAGTGTCAGGCCCGGCACAGGCACCAGAACAAGGGCAAGTATCAGCCGGTTCGCGACCATGATCAGCACCATGATCATCCCAACCGTCAGCCATTCGGCGGCAAAGCCGCCATCGCGCAGCGACCGGCCCCGCGATTTGAGGTTTTCGCAGCCGATCAGGGCCAGCAGCGCCCACAGCCCCGGCGGGCGTTGCAGCAGAAGGTCGGTCATCAGAAAGGCGATGGCCAGCGCAAGGGCAGGCACGTATTCGGGGCGCCGCAGGCTCCACGCGCAGGCAAAGCAAAGCAGCAGGTCAGGCCCGGCCCAGCGGCGCGGCGTGGTTTCCATCGGCAGCAGGTGAAAAAACAGGATCACAAGCGCCAGGAACAGGAACGCCGCCCGCATTGCCCAAAGCCGGGTTTGCGACAGATCGTTCATTCGACCACCTCGGCCTCTGCTTCGGCCTGCGCGGGCAGGGGGCCTGCGGGGGATATCACCTGGGCATTGTCGGTCACCTTCTCCGTGCCGTAGTGCCGCATCACGCGCAGGAACTCCAACCGTTCATAGTCTGCCGCAAGGCGCACGCGCAGACGCCCGCCGGGATCCTCGGCGACCTGTCCGATCAGCAGCCCCGCCGGGAACACGCCCCCGTCACCGGATGAAATCACCCGGTCGCCGGGACGCACCAGATCGGTGCTTTCGATGAAATCCAGCGGCGGGGCGGCAGAGTTGTCGCCCGCGACAATGGTGCGCTGGCCCGAAGGCTGGATCACTGCCGGGATACGGCTGGAGGCATCCGTCAGCAGGATCACCCGTGCGGTGTTCTGCGCCACGCCGGAAATGCGACCGACAAGGCCAATGCCATCCATCGTCGCCCAGCCATCCACCAGCCCGTCGCGCGCGCCCACGTTCAGCAGCACGGACTGCCGGAAGGGAGAGCCGGAATCAGCCAGCACAACCCCGGTAATGAAGGTCAGTCGCGGGTCGAGCCGGACCTTGTTCAGGTCCAGCAACCTGGCGTTTTCCTGTTCCAGTTGCAGGGCCGCTTCCTTCCAGGCCTGCATCTGGCGCAATTCGCTGCGCAGCTCCTGATTCTGTTCGCTCAGCCGCTGATAGGATTGGAAGTCGCGCAACAGGTTGATCGTGCCGGTCACGGGGGCCATCGCCCAGTCCATATTGGGCACCAGCCGGTCGGTGATCTGGGCGCGGAACCGTTCGACGCGCGGGCTGTCGATGCGCCACAAAAGAAAGGTCGCGCCAAGCACCAGGATCAGCACAGCCAGCAGCAACCGGCGCAGAGGGCCGGTAAAATCACTGCTGGTTGAGCGGTCTTTGGCCATGTCACAAAGGCTCCTGCCCGGTGGGCGGGCGTGGCGATGGTATCAGGATTCAGCTGTCGTAGTCGATGGCGTGGCGCAGCTGTTTTTCATATTCCAGCGCCTTGCCGGTGCCAAGGGCGACGCAGTTCAAGCTCTCGTCAGCGATGGACACGGCCAGCCCGGTCTGCTCGCGCAGCGCAAGGTCCAGATCACCCAGCAATGCGCCGCCGCCGGTCAGCATGACGCCACGGTCCACGATGTCAGCCGCAAGGTCAGGCGGAGTTGTCTCAAGCGCGGTCATCACCGCCTCGCATATCTGCTGCACCGGTTCGGCCAGCGCCTCGGCGATCTGGGCCTGCGTGACCTCGATCTCTTTCGGTACGCCGTTCAGCAGGTCGCGGCCACGGATCTGCATCGAGGTGCCGCGCCCGTCGTCGGGCATGCGTGCTGTGCCGATGGATGTCTTGATGCGCTCGGCGGTGGTTTCCCCCACCAGCAGGTTCTGCTGACGGCGCAGGTAGCTGATGATCGCTTCGTCCATGCGGTCGCCGCCGACGCGGACGGAGCGGGCGTAAACGATGTCACCCAGGCTGAGCACCGCGACTTCGGTGGTGCCGCCGCCGATGTCCACCACCATGTTGCCGGTGGGGTCGGTGATCGGCATCCCCGCACCGATGGCCGCCGCGATGGGTTCGGCGATCAGCCCCGCGCGCCGCGCGCCCGCGGACAGAACCGACTGACGAATCGCGCGTTTTTCCACCGGGGTCGCGCCATGTGGCACGCAGACGATGATCTTGGGCTTGGAGAAGGTGGAGCGTTTATGCACCTTGCGGATGAAATGCTTGATCATCTCCTCGGCGGTGTCGAAATCCGCGATGACGCCCTCGCGCATCGGTCGGATCGCTTCGATACTGCCGGGGGTGCGGCCCAGCATCAGCTTGGCGTCCTCGCCCACGGCCAGCACCTTCTTGACCCCGTCCTTGATATGATAGGCAACGACCGACGGCTCAGACAGAACAATCCCGCGACCCTTGACGTAGACAAGCGTATTCGCCGTGCCCAGATCAATCGCCATGTCGGAAGAAAACATGCCGCGGAGATTTCCAAAGATGTTCATGCGGTGCAAACCTTGATTAAAAGCCCAATCAGCCCGCGACTCTGACAGAGGCGGGCGCGCAGCCCTTATAGGCTTCGCTCCGCTGAGGCGAAAGGGGGGCTCTTGGAAGTCTCGGCATCTTGTCGCCGTTGGGTTAGGCTGGGCGGGATAAACAGAGGGGGGAGCTATCAAATGAAGAAAATTCAGTCACTCGGCGTTCATCACATCACGCTGACCGGTGCCGACCGACAATCCTCGATCGACTTTTGGGAGGGGGTGCTGGGCATGCCTTTCATCTTTGACCAGCCCAATCTGGACAACCCGGACGAGGGGCATCTGTATTTCGATCCCGGCGACGGGCGGCTGATCACGATATTCACCAACGAAACCCGCCAGCCCGTGCATGACAGAACCCCGACCGACCCCGGATGCGTGCATCATCTGGCGTTCGAGGTCGATCAGGCGACGCATGAACAGGTGCTTGACCGGCTGGCAGAGCGTGGCATCCCGAACTCGGGTGTCAAGGATCGCGGGTTCATGCATTCGATCTATTTCAAGGACCCGCTGGGGTTTCTGATCGAACTGGCCTGCTACACCTTCATCCCGCCGCGGGGCAGCAGCCATGCCGAGGTCATGTTGGAGGCGCATAAGCTGCGCGTCGCGCGGGGGGACAAGGCAATCGATCGGACCCATCTGGCCGACGCGGTGCTGAAAATCGTGGAGCGCAGCCAGATGTCGCTGAGCGAGGATCGCGGCGCGCGCAACCCCTACGGCTGAGACACTGCAACGAAGGATGGCGCGCGGATCGCCTGTCAGCCTTCGCCGACATTCTTGGCAAAGGCTTCCTTAAAGTCTGCTTGCTGGCCGGATGTCGCGTCGGTCTGGTAGTTCTTTTTCCAGTCCCCCATCGACATGCCGTAAAACAATTCGCGCGCTTCTTCCTTGCCCATCTCTATGCCCCTCTCGTTGGCCGCTTCCTGATACCAGCGGCTAAGGCAGTTGCGGCAGAACCCGGCAAGGTTCATCAGGTCGATGTTCTGGACGTCGGTGCGGTCCTGCATCAGATGTTGTTGCAAACGGCGAAAGGCGGCGGCTTGCAGTTCGATCTCTTGCTGGCTTGGCATGGTGATCTCCTTTTTGCTGAAAGCTGGGGGGCCATCGCACAGGTGTCAAGCAGATGCGCCGAAGAGAACCGGAATCACCCTGTGATTGGCGGATGGGTCTGGCTCAAGCTTAGCATTCATGAAACCTTGGGTGATTATCAAGGCAGGGCTTCATCTGGGCGGCAATGCGTGTTACCGCTAACGGAAAGAAGTTTAACGGGCCGTCGGTCCAGATGAAAGAACAGGGAAACAGCACATGAGACGCTTGCGCAACGTAAAGATCGTGGCAACCTTGGGTCCTGCATCCGACTCCTACGAAATGATCGAAACCCTGCACAAGGCCGGGGCCGACGTCTTTCGCCTGAACATGAGCCACGGCAGCCATGAGGAAATCCGCGAAAAGCACCGGATCATCCGCGAGGTCGAAGAGAACCTTGGCAGCACCATCGGCATTCTGGCCGATCTGCAGGGGCCGAAACTGCGGGTGGGTGTCTTTGCGGGCGACAGCGAGCAACTTGATCCTGGTGCCGATTTCCGGCTCGACCTCGATGAGGCGGAAGGCGATGCAAGCCGGGTCAACCTGCCCCATCCTGAGATTTTCCAAGCGCTTGAGCCGGGGGCAACCCTGCTGGTCAATGACGGCAAGATCAGGCTGAAGGTCAAGGAATGCGGCGCTGACTTTGCCAATTGCAAAGTGGTGATTGGCGGGATCATTTCCAACCGCAAAGGGGTGAACGTGCCCGATGTCGTGCTGCCGCTGGCGGCGCTGTCGGACAAGGACCGCGCGGATCTGGAATTCGTCTGTGACCTGGGAGTGGACTGGCTGGCGCTGAGCTTTGTACAGCGTCCCGAAGACGTGACCGAGGCACGCGATCTGGCAAAGGGGCGGGCCGCAATCCTGTCCAAGATCGAAAAACCCTCGGCGGTGACGCGGTTCAGCGATATTCTGGCTGTCAGTGACGGCATCATGGTCGCACGCGGCGATCTGGGTGTTGAATTGCCGGTGCAGAACGTCCCGCCGATCCAGAAACGTCTTGTGCGCAAATGCCGTATGGCGGGCAAGCCGGTGATCGTGGCCACCCAGATGCTGGAATCCATGATCGAAAGCCCAATGCCCACCCGTGCCGAGGTGTCTGACGTGGCAACGGCGATCTATGAAGGGGCCGATGCGGTCATGCTTTCGGCGGAATCCGCCGCCGGGGACTATCCGGTCGAGGCGGTGCAGACCATGAACAACGTCGCCACCGAGGTGGAACTGGACCCGACCTATACCCAGATCATCGAAGCCTCGCGGATCGCGGATCGCGAAACCGTGGCCGACGCCATCGTTGCCGCGGCCCGCGAGATTGCGGAAACCACCGAGATCAAGGCGATCTGCTGCTTTACCCAAAGCGGGACCACCGCCGTGCTGACAGCGCGCGAACGGCCCCGCGTGCCGATCATCGCGCTGACCCCCGATGTGCGTACTGCCCGACGGCTTGCATTGAGCTGGGGCACGAACTGCGTGATCACACCACCGCTGGACCGGTTCAAGCTGGCGGTTGTCGCTGCCGTCAAGGCGGCCCTCGCCGAAGGCTTCGCACAAGAGAAAGAACTGATTGTCGTCACCGCTGGCGTGCCCTTCAACGTGCCGGGCACCACCAATATCCTGCGCGTTGCCCCCTGCGACGAACGTTTGATTTTTGCATCCGATCCGGAGTAGCCTTTTCAAGTAGTTGGTTTTTCTCAATCAGGAGTGGTCGGCAATGGACCCTGATCTGGCACTTGTCCTTGGCATCGTGATCGGGGCGCTTTCGATCCCGTCGATCCTGTCGGCCCTGTCCGATAAACGCGCACCGCGCGCCTCGGCCTTGACCGTCTTGATCGCGGGGGGGCTGATCCTTTATGCGGCGCAGAACAAGCCGCAGGGCTACACAATTAACGAGGTGCCGGACATTTTCGTGAACGTGGTCGCGCGTTACATGCCCTGACACTGGGTGCAGACCCAATGGACCTGGCGCATGAGAGCAAGGTTCTGGTCCCCCGAGCCGCCGACCGCACAGTGGCACTTGCCAAATCGGCACATCCCTCCTATACGCCCTCACTCAACCCGCACGTCCGGCCAATGTGGCATGCCGAGTCGCGCGATAACCGAACTCAACATACGGAGACGGAAATGCCCAAGATGAAGACGAAATCGAGCGCCAAAAAGCGCTTCAAGGTCTCGGCGACCGGCAAGGTCATCGGGGGTCAGGCTGGCAAACGCCATGGCATGATCAAGCGGACCAAGAAATTCATCCGCGACGCACGCGGCACGACAGTCCTGTCGGCGCCCGATGCAAAGATCATCAAGGGCTATATGCCCTACGACCGCTGATAGAGGAGAACCGAGATGTCCCGAGTTAAAGGTGGTACAGTCACCCACGCCCGTCACAAGAAGATCGTCAAGGCGGCCAAAGGCTACTATGGCCGTCGCAAGAACGTCTTCAAGGTCGCCACGCAGGCGGTAGACAAGGCCAACCAATACGCCACACGCGACCGCAAGAACCGCAAGCGCAATTTCCGCGCACTGTGGATTCAGCGGATCAACGCTGCTGTGCGGTCCCATGACGAATCGCTGACATACAGCCGTTTCATCAATGGTCTGAACCTGGCCGGTATCGAAGTGGACCGTAAGGTTCTGGCCGACCTGGCCGTGCACGAGCCCGAAGCCTTTGGCGCGATCGTCAAGCAGGCGCAGGCGTCACTCGCCGCGTAAGACTTACGGCCCTGAGAAATACGCAAAACCCCGCCGGATCGGCGGGGTTTTTTGTTGTGAGGCCCATGGAGCAGAATGCGTCAGTCCGCGTTCCCGCCCCCGCCGATGCTGACCGCAGACGCCATGCCGGGAGCCTTGGATTCACCTCCCAGCTTGTCGCGGACCGCTTCTTCGATTCGCTTGCCGATATCGTCGTCGATGTTACGCCAGTATTCGAACGCCCGAATTAGGACCTTCTCGCTGACGCCGTCGCAAAGATGTCCGGTGACATTGTTCACCAACCGCGCACGCGCGGCGTCGTCCATAACGTCGCGCACCAATGCGCCGGCCTGCGACCAGTCGTCATCGTCCTTGCGCAGCGTGTAGGCGCTGCGCACCATATCGCCATCCGCGTGCCACAACCCGGCCTCGGTCGGCAGGGGTTGCGCGGCGGGGCCGCCATAGGAGTTGGGGGCGTATACCGGATCGGTCACATTCCGGGTCCGCCCCGCACCATCCTTGGTATAGGAATGAACCGGAGCCTGCGGCTTGTTCACGGGAATTTCCTTGTAATTTACCCCCAGCCGGGCGCGGTGCGCATCGGCATAGGAAAATCCACGCGCCAGAAGCATCTTGTCCGGGGACAGGCCGACACCGGGAACCATGTTGTTCGGCTCAAAAGCGGCCTGCTCAATCTCTGTGTGGAAATCGGTGGGATTGCGGTCCAGTACCAGCTTTCCCACCTCCATCAGAGGATAGTCCGCGTGCGGCCAGGTCTTGGTCAGATCGAATGGGTTGATCCGGTAGGTTTTGGCATCCTCATAGGGCATGATCTGCCACTTCAGCGTCCAGCTCGGGTGGTTGCCGTCGCGAATGTTGTCGAAAAGATCGCGGCGGTGGTAATCGCCATCGGCACCGGCCATCTTGTCGGCCTCTTCCTGCGTGAAATGAGCGTTGCCGTCGCCCTGATCGGTGTGAAAGTGGAACTTGACCCAGAACAGCTCTCCCGCTTCGTTGACAAGCGAATAGGTATGGCTGGAATAGCCGTTCATCTCGCGCCAGGTCTTCGGGATGCCGCGGTCCCCCATCAGATATGCAACCTGATGCGCGCTTTCCGGGGACAAGGTCCAGAATTCCCACTGCATGTCGTGGTCACGCAGCCCGTTGTCCGCTCGGCGTTTCTGGCTGCGAATAAAGTTCTGGAACTTGATCGGATCGCGGACGAAGAAGATGGGCGTGTTGTTTCCCACCATGTCGAAGTTGCCGTCTTCGGTGTACATCTTGACCGAAAAGCCGCGTGGGTCGCGCCAGGTGTCGGGGCTGCCGCGTTCCCCGGCGACGGTGGAAAACCGCATCAGCACATCGGTTCGTGCGCCCGGTTGGAACACCTTGGCCTTGGTGTAGCGCGACACATCCTGTGTCACTTCGAAATGGCCAAAGGCACCGGACCCCTTGGCGTGCGGCTGACGCTCGGGGATGCGTTCCCGATTGAAATTCGCCATTTGTTCCAGAAGGTAGTGGTCGTGCAGAAGGATGGGGCCATCCGGACCCACGGTCAAAGAGTGTTCGTCGCTCTGGACGCGGATACCGCCATCGGTTGTGGTCGGGGGGACATTCGTTTTGCGGGACATGAAATTCTCTCGTTTAGGGGTGCTTACCGGGGCAACCATCGACGCCACGCCCTGGTTCCCGCCCGCCATCTTGCAATCGAGGGGCAGTGCGGCTAGCAGGGCAGCAGAAGCATGCGAGGCCGCCATGGAAGACCTATCAACCAAATACCTTTCCCGTATCGCTGACGCGCGCGACGAGGCCGCGCTGGAGGACATCCGTCTGACCGCTGTCGGCAAGAAGGGCGAAATCGCACTCAAGATGCGCGAGCTGGGCAAGATGACCCCGGAAGAACGGCAGGTCGCCGGCCCCGCCCTGAACGCGCTCAAGGACGAAATCAACTCGGCCCTGGCCGCCAAGAAGGCGGCGCTGGGCGATGCGGCGCTGAATGAACGCCTGCGCAGCGAATGGCTGGATGTGACCCTGCCCACCCGCGCCCGGCGGCAGGGCACGATCCACCCGGTCAGCCAGGTGACCGAGGAGCTGACAGCGATTTTCGCCGAAATGGGATTTTCCGTGGCCGAAGGGCCGCGCATCGACACCGATTGGTACAATTTCGACGCGCTCAACATCCCCGGCCACCACCCGGCACGGGCCGAGATGGACACATTCTATATGGCGCGCGCGGAAGGTGATAACCGCCCGCCGCATGTGCTGCGCACCCATACCAGCCCGGTGCAGATCCGCACGATGGAGGCACAGGGCGCGCCGCTGCGCATCATCTGCCCCGGCGGTGTCTACCGCGCGGATTATGACCAGACCCACACGCCGATGTTCCATCAGGTCGAGGGGCTGGCGATCGACAAGGATATCTCCATGGCGAACCTCAAGTGGGTGCTTGAGGAGTTCTTTGCCGCGTTTTTCGAAATCGACGGGATCAAGACGCGCTTCCGCGCCTCGCATTTTCCTTTCACCGAACCCTCGGCAGAGGTCGATATCCAGTGTTCCTGGGTCGACGGCCAATTGCGCATCGGCGAAGGCGACGGCTGGTTGGAGGTGCTGGGCAGTGGCATGGTACACCCGCATGTGCTGCGCTCTGGCGGCGTGGACCCGGAGCAGTGGCAGGGCTTTGCCTTTGGCATGGGGATCGACCGGATCGCGATGCTGAAATACGGCGTGCCGGACCTGCGGGCGTTCTTTGATTCAGACCTGCGCTGGCTGCGGCACTATGGGTTCGCATCGTTGGATCAACCGAATTTGCATGGTGGGTTGAGCAGGTAAGGGGCGCAGATGAGGCTGTTTCACCGTGACAGGCGAGACGACTCAGCGGCGCACCGCCGGATCTATGCTCGGTTCGAGATCGCCTATACCACGGTCGATTTTCTGGCTGCCCTGATGTTCATCATCGGGTCTGTGATGTTCTTTTCCGACGCATGGCAGGTGACAGGCACCTGGCTGTTTCTGGTTGGGTCGTTCTTCTTTGCCGCCAAACCGACATTGCGCCTGTGGCGCGAGGTGAAATTGTACCGCCTCGGCGATCTGGAAGACCTTGCCGCGCGCGCGAACGGGCGGGACTGACACAGGCCGGGACCGGATGTGCCTTCACCGTCAGGGTGGCGCATGGGGCTGGCCGGGCATTGGTGTATTTGAAGAACAATGAAAGGGTGGGGCGTCGCGCGCCGAATGCAGGGCTTTTCATTGAAACCCCCGGCGTTTGCGGGTACCGAACCCGTGATACGCATGCACGAGGAACCGCGCGATGAAATTCACCCTGTCCTGGCTGAAAGAGCATCTGGATACGACCGCTTCGGTCGATGAAATCACCTATGCCCTGACCGATCTTGGTCTGGAGGTCGAAGGGGTCGAGGATCGCGGTGCGAAACTGGCGGATTTTACCATCGGTTACGTGAAGTCGGCGGAAAAGCATCCCGATGCGGACCGTCTGCGCGTCTGTCAGGTCGAAACCGACGAGGGTGTTACCCAGATCATCTGCGGCGCCCCCAACGCGCGCGAGGGCATCACCGTGGTTGTGGCCAAGCCCGGCGTCTATGTGCCCGGCATCGACACCACCATCGGGGTGGGCAAGATCCGCGGCATCGAAAGCCATGGCATGATGGCTTCCGAACGCGAGATGGAACTGAGCGAGGAACACGACGGTATCATCGAACTGCCCTCGGGTGAGGTCGGTCAGCGCTTTGTCGACTGGCTGGCGGAGAACGATCCGGCCAAGGTTGACCCGGTGATCGAGATCGCAATTACCCCCAACCGCCCCGATGCGCTGGGCGTGCGCGGCATTGCCCGCGATCTGGCGGCGCGGGGGCTGGGCAAGCTGAAGCCGCGTGATGTCGAGGCCGTGGAGGGGCAGTTCCCCTGTCCGATCACCGTCAGCATTGAAGAAGATACCCTCGACCAATGTCCGGTCTTTTATGGCCGCGTGATCCGGGGCGTGACCAACGGGCCGTCGCCAGCCTGGTTGCAGGACCGCCTGCGTGCCATCGGGTTGCGTCCGATCTCCTTCCTTGTGGATGTCACGAACTTCTTCACCTATGACCGCAATCGCCCCCTGCACGTCTTTGACGCCGACAAGGTCGCGGGCAATGCGCTGCGGGTGCATCGCGCCCTGGGCGGCGAGACGATGATGGCGCTGGACGACAAGGAATACACATTCGAAGCGGGCATGACCCTGATTTCCGATGCCGACGGCGTGGAAAGCATTGGCGGCGTCATGGGCGGGACTGCGTCGGGCTGTACCGCTGAGACCACCAATGTCTTCGTCGAGGCGGCCTATTTCGATCCGGTGCGCACCGCCTACACGGGCCGGGCGCTCAAGATCAATTCAGACGCGCGCTACCGGTTCGAGCGCGGGATTGACCCGGCCTGGACACCCTATGGCATCGAACATGCAACCCGGATGATCCTGGATCACGCGGGCGGCGAGCCTTCCGAGGTCGTGGTGGCGGGGCAGATTCCAGACACGTCCCGCGCCTACAAGCTAGATGCGGCACGGGTGCAGTCCTTGGTGGGCATGACCATTCCCGAGAGCGATCAGCGCCAGACGCTGACCTCGCTTGGCTTCCGGCTGGAGGGCAACATGGCCCATGTGCCGACATGGCGGCCCGATGTGCAGGGAGAGGCGGATCTGGTGGAAGAGGTGGCGCGGATTGCGTCGCTGACCAAGCTGGAGGGCCGCCCGCTGCCGCGCCTGACCACCGGCGTGCCGCGCCCTGTCCTGTCGCCGACACAGCGTCGGATCAGCGCGGCGCGCCGTGCCACCGCCGCGCTGGGGTACAACGAATGCGTGACCTACAGCTTTATTGATCAGGCCTCTGCCGCGCTCTTCGGGGGCGGCACGGATGAGACCCGGCTGGAAAACCCGATCTCTGCCGACATGAGCCATATGCGCCCGGCGCTTTTGCCGGGACTGTTGCAGGCGGCAGCACGCAATCAGGCGCGCGGGCATGCGGATATGGCGCTGTTCGAGGTTGGTCCGGCATTTCAGGGCGGCGAGCCGGGCGAACAGACCGAGATGATCAGCGGGTTGCTGATCGGGCGCAGCGGACCCAAGGATGTACATGGCGCATCCCGGTCTGTGGATGTCTTTGACGTCAAGGCGGATGCGGAGGCGGTACTGTCGGCGATGGGCGCCCCGGCGCGGGTGCAGATCCTGCGCGGCGCACCGGACGCGTGGCATCCGGGACGTCACGGTATCATCTGCCTTGGACCCAAGAAGATCCTGGGTATCTTTGGCGAAGTGCATCCAAAGATCCTGACCGCGATGGACGTCAAGGGGCCTGCCATGGCCTTTACCATCTGGCCTGACGAAATCCCCATGCCGCGCAAGGCCGGGGCCACCCGCGCCGCGCTTCGGATCAGCGATCTGCAAGCGGTTGAGCGTGACTTTGCCTTTGTGGTGGATGCCGAAGTCGAGGCCCTGACGTTGGTGAACGCAGCTCTGGGGGCCGACAAGGCGCTGATCGAGGATGTGCGCGTTTTCGACGAATTCATCGGCGGATCGCTGGGCGAGGGCAAAAAGTCGCTGGCGATCACGGTACGGATGCAGCCCAGCGAAGCCACATTGAAAGACGCGGATATCGAGGCGGTCGGGGCAAAGGTGATCGAGAAGGTCACCAAGGCCACCGGCGGCGTTCTGCGCGGTTAAGGGGGAACAGATGCTCAAGGTCTATCTGTCCGGTGAAATTCACACCGACTGGCGTGAACAGATTGTCGAAGGTGCGAAAGGGCTGAATGTGACGTTCAGCGGCCCCGTCACCGATCACGCCGCCAGCGACGATTGCGGCGTGGCGATCCTGGGTGCGGAGGCGGACAAGTTCTGGCACGACCGCAAGGGCGCGCAGATGAATGCCATCCGCACCCGCAAGGGGATTGCGGATGCGGATGTGGTGGTTGTGCGCTTTGGCGATCAGTACAAGCAATGGAACGCCGCATTCGACGCGGGATATGCCGCCGCCTTGGGCAAATCGCTGATCATCCTGCACGGGCCTGACCATGCTCATGCGCTGAAGGAAGTGGATGCCGCGGCGCTCGCGGTCGCCTCGGAACCGGCGCAGGTGGTGCAGATCCTGCGCTATGTCCTGACCGGCAAGCTGCCAGGCTGAGAACGGCCCGTTTTCGACCTTTCCGCGTCGCAATCAGGCGCGTCGCGCGATGCGCCCTTTCGTACATCTCCGGCCAGCTTGGGGGAGGGCGTGATGATGCAAACGATAGCGGCGGATCGGAAAGTCTGGGACCATCTTCTGGCCACGGCCCGCGCCACCCACGAGGCGCATCCCGACCTTCAGGCCTTTTGCCCTTTTCCGGACGATCTGCGCGGGCAGGATGTCGTGCCGTTCGATGTGCCTGCGGCGGCCCTTATGGCGGCTGAAAACGGGCTGTACGATGGGTGTAACGACGCGCTGCGCGATGCCTTCCTTGCCGCCGGTGCCCAAGCGCTTTGGCACGAAACCTACAAGGATACGGACATCGGCCAGGATTTCATGGACCGGTTTGGCTGCTTTTGCCTGATCGGCGAGGGCGGCGCGTTTCACAGTGACCGGATGCGCGCGTGGATGGTCTATATGCCGCCACACCTGCACTACCGCTGGCACCACCACCCGGCCGAGGAAATGTACCTGACCGTGGCGGGGGATGCCCTGTTCATGCGCGCCGGGTGCGAACCCGAAGTCCTGCACGCGGGCGACACCAGCACGCATGCCAGCAACCAGCCCCATGCGATGGAAACCGGGGCGCAGCCGATCATGGCTTATGTGGTCTGGCGCAACGGCTTTGACATGCCGCCAATGCTGACAGACAGCTTGCCCGCCGTCCCGGAGGTGGTGCCAGTCATTCCCTCGGGGGTGTCACCAGACCCTTCTGCACTGCCGGTCGGTCGGTGAACCGTTTCAGGTAATCCACGAGATTGGTATGGTCTTCCCAGGCCAGCACGTCTTTCGCGCCATAGAAATCAAGCGCGCGCAGCCAGGGTGCGATGGCGATGTCGGCGATCGAATAGTCACCGGCGATCCAGTCCTTGTCGGCAAGTTCCAGGTTCAGCACATTCAGCAGGCGCTTGGCCTCGTCGATGTAACGTTGCCGGGGTCGCTTGTCTTCCCACTCGGACCCGGCAAATTTGTAGAAGAACCCCAGTTGGCCCAGCATCGGGCCAAGGCCACCCATCTGGAACATCAGCCACTGGATGATTTGCGCCTTTTCGGTCGCGGTGCTGCCGATCAGCTTGCCTGACTTTTCCGCCAGATAAATCAGGATCGCGCCGGATTCGAACAGGCCTATGGGCGTGCCATCGGGCCCGTTCGGGTCGATGATCGCCGGAATCTTGTTGTTGGGATTGAGCGACAGGAACTCCGGGCTTTTCACATCGGCGTCTGACAGGGTGACCTTGTGTGCCTCATAGGGAATTCCCATTTCTTCCAGCGCGATGGAGGCCTTGACCCCGTTCGGGGTGGGAAAGGAATAAAGCTGCAGGACGCTTGGGTCCTGCGGGGGCCATTTGCGGGCGATGGGGAAAGAATCGAAAGCTGACATGGAGGGCTCCTTTGGTTCCATGATGCAACGTAGTTGTTTTTCCCCGCAGTAACAGACTTCCGCCTGTGCAAAGGTGTGCTAACAAATGTGCATCGTTGAACGGACCGCAAGCCGTCCGCGCGAAAACCGGAGAGAGGGACATGTTGTGATTAACGAATTCAAGGACTTTATCGCCAAGGGCAATGTCATGGACATGGCCGTCGGTATCATCATCGGCGCGGCCTTTACCGCCATCGTGACCTCGCTGGTCGGCGATCTGATCAATCCGATCATCGGCCTGGTTTCGGGCGGTGCGGATTTTACCAACAACTATGCCGTGCTGGCCGGTGACGTGCCTGCCGGTGCCTCACTGGAAGCGGCGCGCGAGGCGGGTGCCGCTGTCTTTGCCTATGGTGCCTTCATCATGGCGGTCATCAATTTTTTGATCATTGCCTTTGTGGTGTTCATGCTTGTCAAGATGGTCAATCGCGTCAAAGCGGCTGCCGAAAGCCCAGAAGAGGTCGCTCCAGAAGTCGAAACCGGCCCGTCGGAACTGGATGTTCTGCTGGAAATCCGCGACCAGCTTGCCAAGGGCAAGTGATCCGTTCCTGTTTCCGGCCAAGGCAGTTGTCGCCCGGCGGCTTGCAGCGCAAGCCGCCTCGCTGCTGCTAGGCCTTCAGCGCAAGCCGGGGCGACAAGACGTCGATCCCCAGCGCCTTGCCCACCGCGTGATAGGTCAGCTTGCCCGCATGCACGTTCAACCCGTTCAGCAGGTGTTCGTCCTCTTCGCAGGCCTGACGCCAGCCCTTGTTGGCCAGTGCAAGCATGAAGGGCATGGTCGCATTGCCAAGCGCGATGGTCGAGGTGCGCGCAACCGCACCCGGCATGTTGGCCACACAGTAATGCATGATCCCATCAACCTCATAAATCGGGTCCTGATGGGTGGTCGCCTTTGACGTCTCGAAACAACCGCCCTGGTCGATCGCCACATCGACAAGTGCTGCACCGGGTTTCAGTTCGGAAAGCTGCGCGCGGGAAATCAGCTTGGGGGCCGCGGCACCGGGGATCAGCACCGCGCCGATGATCATGTCGGCCTGACGCGCCAGGTCCATGGTATTCTGGGCCGAGGCATAGGCGGTTTTGAAGGTGCCGCCGAAGACATCGTCGAGATAGCGCATCCGGGGCAGGGACCGGTCCAGCACGGTCACATCCGCGCCCATGCCCGCCGCGATCCGCGCCGCATGTGTGCCGACAACACCGCCGCCGATCACCATCACGCGGGCGGGGTTCACACCGGGCACGCCGCCCATCAGCACACCGCGCCCGCCATTGGCCTTTTGCAGGGTCCATGCGCCGACCTGCGGTGCCAGACGTCCCGCAACCTCTGACATCGGTGCCAGCAGGGGCAGGCCACCCATGCGGTCGGTCACGGTTTCATAGGCGATGCAAGTCGCGCCGGATTCCATCAGGTCGCGGGTCTGCTCGGGGTCGGGGGCAAGGTGCAGATAGGTGAACAGCACCTGGCCCTCGCGCAGCATCTTGCGCTCCACGACCTGCGGCTCTTTGACCTTCACGATCATGTCGGCGGCGGCGAAAACCTCCTTCGCGGTGCCGATGATCTGCGCACCGGCGGCCTGATAATCGCTGTCCTCGAAACCTGCGCCAACACCTGCGCCGGTTTCGATCAGGACCTCGTGCCCCGCTGTCGTTGCCTCAAGCGCCGCCGACGGGGTCAGCCCAACGCGGAATTCCTGCGGTTTGATCTCTTTCGGGCAGCCGATTTTCATGATGTTTCCCCTGTTGATTGATTGGCGGAAGCATGGGCGATCCGGCATGCAAAGGGGCACGAATTTAGGTGGTGTGATCGGTATTATTCAGGATATCATTGCGTCATGATGAACAAACACGCCAAAGTATTGCGCCGATGACTCTTGATGAGATTGATCGCCGTATCCTGCGGGCACTTCAACGCAACGGACGCATGTCCAACGCCGAATTGTCGGACGACGTCCACCTGTCCCCCTCCGCCTGCCACCGCAGGGTCCAGCGGATGGAACGGGCCGGGTATATCAGCGATTATGTCGCCCTGCTGAACCCCAGAAAACTGGGTGTGCCGACAACCGTCTTTGTCGAGATCACGCTGCAAGGCCAGGCCGACGAAACACTGGACGCATTTGAAAAATCGGTGGCGCGGATTCCCGATGTGCTGGAATGCCACCTGATGGCGGGCTCTGCGGATTACCTGTTGAAAGTGGTGGCCGAAAACACCGAGGACTTCGCACGCATCCACCGCCAGCACCTCGCCCGGCTGCCGGGTGTACAGACAATGCAGTCCAGCTTTGCCCTGCGCACCGTTTGCAAGACAACCGCGCTTCCAGTGTGACTACAGCGTCCCGCTTTTGACCTGAGGTAGACCACATCGCCAATGTACGGAGAGCGCGTAGCGCGGCAGGGAATTGGCGAAGCAAATTTGAGGCGGGGTGCTATGGCGCTGCGCCACACCGGCCACCAGATGTGTCGCCCGCGGGTCAGGCCCTGCGGCCAATGAAAAACCCCCGCAGCACGGGGCCACGGGGGTTCTGATTTCCGGCATCGCGGGAATGATTTACATCATGCCTTCGCGTTGCGCTTTTTTGCGTGCCAGCTTGCGGGCACGGCGGATCGCTTCAGCTTTCTCGCGCGCTTTTTTCTCGGACGGTTTCTCGAAATGTTGCTTGAGCTTCATTTCACGGAACACGCCTTCGCGCTGGAGCTTTTTCTTCAGAGCCCGGAGGGCCTGATCGACATTGTTGTCGCGAACACTAACCTGCATGTGGTTGTCACCACCTTTCTAGGAAAAAGTTGCAAGGATTTGCAGGAAATGGCCCTATATCAACCTTGAAACTGTTTGTCGAGTCCGACAGGACCGCAGAAAAAGAAAACAAGTCCGACAGGACCGCAAAAAAGGAGCGCAACATGACCAAGGCACCAAGCGACCCCAAGCTCAGACTGCTGGATGCGGCATTGATGCATGTGCCCTTCGATGGCTGGTCGGAGGTGACATTCAAGGCCGCCATCGACGAGAGCGGTGTGGACCCGACAGTGGCGCGCGCGGTCTGTCCGCGCGGGGCGGTCGATCTGGCCGTGGCCTATCACCGGCAGGGGGACGCCGCGATGCTGGCCGCGCTGAAATCCGAAAACCTTCAGGACCTGCGGTTCCGCGACCGCGTGGCACGGGCGGTTCGCCTGCGGCTGGAGCAGGTGCAGGACAAGGAACTGGTCCGGCGCGGCACCACCCTGTTTGCCCTGCCGCAATATGCGCCCGATGGGGCGAAACTGATCTGGGAAACCTGCGATGCCATCTGGGATGCGCTGGGCGACACCTCCGAGGATGTAAACTGGTACACCAAACGGGCCACCCTGGCCGGTGTCTATTCCTCGACCGTGTTGTATTGGCTGGGTGACGACAGCGAAGGCCACGCGCGCAGCTGGGCCTTTCTGGACCGGCGCGTCGACAATGTGATGCAGATCGAAAAGCTCAAGGCGCAGGTGAACCAGAGCCCGACCCTGAGCAAGCTGATGGCGGGCCCGAACTGGATTCTCAGCCACATCAAGGCCCCCAACCGCTTTCCCAAGGGCGATCTGCCCGGGTCTTGGACTGCGCCACGGGATTAATCCGCCTCAGGAACGCGGGCCAAAACGGGTGCAATCGGCCGCCGTTGTCTTTACACCCCGGCCAGACATGCTAGGCGATAGCGCCTTGAACCCAGCCGGAACAGTCTCGTCTCATGCCGCTGATAGACGCACAGAACATCACATATGCGCCGAATGGTGCGACCGTGTTGTCCGATGTTACCCTGGTCAGCGACGCGCGCCGCATCGGCGTGGTGGGGCGCAACGGATCGGGCAAGACCTCCTTCGCACGTGTGCTCGCAGGGCTGGTCGCGGCTGACAGCGGGCAGGTCCGCATCGCCGGGACCAAGGTGGCAAAGGACCGCAAGGCGGCGCTTTCTGCCGTGGGCATCCTGTTCCAGAACCCTGACCACCAGATCATCTTTCCCACCGTGGAAGAGGAAATCGCCTTTGGCCTTACCCAGATGGGCCTTGCGCCTGCAAAGGTGACAAATCGGGTGCAGGCGATCCTTGGGCAATTCAACAAGGGCCATTGGGCACGCGCCGCGATCCATCAGCTGTCGCAGGGCCAGCGGCAATTGGTCTGCCTGATGTCGATCCTCGCCATGCGCCCGCAGGTGATCCTGCTGGACGAACCCTTTGCCGGGCTCGATATTCCCACCTCCATGCACCTGTCGCGGGTGTTGAAGGGGCTGGACGCGACCCTTGTTCATATCACCCACGATCCCGGCATGGTGCGCGACTACGATCATGTGCTCTGGTTGGAGGGGGGCGCGGTGATGCAGCAGGGCAGGCCGCAGACCGTATTGCAGGCATTCGAGACACGCATGATGGAACTGGGGGCGGCTGATGATCTCTCTGACCTCGCCGGTTGAGACCCGCGCCCACGGCTGGCCCGCCGGGGCCAAGCTGGCGGCGCTCTGCGCGGCGACGGTGGTGTTGTTCGCCACCGATGCGCTGCTGTGGCACGGGGTTTTTCTGGCCCTGACACTGGGGCTTTACGCGCTGCCGGGGGCGCTGTTCCTGCGCACTGGGGTTGTCCGGCTCAAACCGCTGTGGATCTTTGCGGCGGTGATCCTGCTGTGGCATCTGGTGACCGCCGACCTTCTGGCAGGGCTGGTGATCGTGATGCGCATGATGACCGCCGTGGCGCTGGCCAATCTGGTCACCATGACCACCCGCCTCAGCGACATGATGGGTGTTGTGCGCTGGCTGCTCACCCCGTTTCGGGCCTTTGGCCTGCGCACGGATGTGGTGGAACTGGCGATGGCGCTGGTGATCCGCTTTACCCCCGTCCTTGCCGACAAGGGCCGCATGCTGGCACTGGCATGGCGCGCCCGCGCCGTCCGGCGCGTGGGCTGGCGCATCATCACGCCCTTCGCGGTGCTGGCCATTGACGATGCGGAACATGTGGCCGACGCCCTGCGCGCGCGGGGCGGGTTGTAGCTTGACGGCTCCGCCAGCAGCCCCTACCGCTGCGGGTCACAGAAAAAAGGAACCTGCCCATGGAACGCTCACTGACCCTCATCGCCCTGTTCGCGGCCCTGATCGCGGCACTTGGCCTGATCCCCAAGTTCACCCTGGGCTTCGGCGTGCCGATCACGGCGCAGACGCTGGGCGTCATGCTCTGCGGGACGGTTCTGGGCGCTCGGCGCGGCGGTCTGGCCGTGCTGCTGTTCATCGCATTGGTGGCCCTTGGCCTTCCCCTGCTGGCGGGCGGGCGCGGCGGCCTCGGCGTCTTTGCGACACCCAGCACCGGCTTTCTGATCGGCTGGCCGGTCGGTGCCTTTGTCTGTGGCCTGATCATGGAGCGGAGCCGCCGCCTGCCGGTGGCATGGGCCGCCGGGATCGCATCGGTGCTGGGCGGGATCGTCGTGATCTATGTTTTCGGCGTCGCGGGCCTGATGCGAGCGCTGGACAAGAGCGCGCTTGAGTCGCTGTCCCTGGTGACCGCCTTCATTCCAGGGGATCTGGTCAAGGCCGTCCTGGCAGGCCTGATCACCGCCGGTCTGGCGCGGGCACGTCCCGCAAGCCTGCTGTCACGCGGATAACAACAGGGCGGTCCCGATGCCGCCGGCAGCGGCAATGGCGGCCAGCCCGGTCCCGCCCGTCCTGCAAAGCGTATGATAAAGCCGCACGGCGTTGATCGCGCCGGAGGCTCCCACAGGATGCCCGCGCGCCAGCGCCCCGCCGCCGGTGTTGACGATCTGCGGATCAATGCCAGCCCCGCGCACACAGGCGATGGCCTGCACCGCATAGGCCTCCATCACCTCGGCGGCCTGCAGGTCACGCGCGGCCCTGCCGACACTGGCCAGCACATGTTCAATTGCGGCGACCGGGGCCAGACCGGGCATGTCCGGGGTGCCGCCGCGCGTCGCCCCGCCGAGGATTTTTATCGTTGGCCCGTGCAGGTGCCGGGAAACCCGGTTGGACACCACAACCACAAATCCCGCGCCATCTGCGGCCACGGCGGTATTGGCCGTGGTGATGTCGCCGGTCAGAACCTTGGCACGCCTACATAATGCGGGCCGCAGATCACGGGTAAAGGCATCCACCGTCAGCCCCGCGACGGGGGTGATCTCTCCGGCCGCCGCTACATGCGCCCGCGCCTTGGCATGGCTGGCCATGGCCCAGGTGTCCTGTTCTTCCCGGCTGATGCCCAGCATGGCCCCCAGCGCCTGCGCGGCCTCTGCCATGTCGGGGTCACGGTCGGGCCAGGGGGTGAAAGGGGCCTGCTCATAAGCCTCTGGCGGGCGGCCATCCGCAAAGCGCCGCAGGCGCAGGGGGCGGCGCGAGTAGCTTTCGACGCCCCCCGCCACAACAACATCCGCAGCGCCCGCCAGAACCATCTGCCGCGCCAGGACAACCGCATCCAGACCGCCTGCACATTGGCGGTCGATGCTCAGCCCTGCCACCCGTTCGGGCAGACCGGCGGCCAGCGCCAGCACCCGCGCCGGATTGCCGCCCGCCCCCAGCGCATTGCTGACGATCAACTCATCGACATCCTCGCCAGCCAGCCCCGCCTGCGCCAGAACGGCGGTGATCACCGGCGCGCCCAGTTCATGCAGCGACAGGGCGGACAGCGCGCCGTCACGCGGTGCTACCGCACTGCGGCAGGCTGCGGCCAGATAGGCGCTCATGGCCTGCCCTCCAGCCAGCGGGTCAACTCGGTATGATCGGTCTTGCCCGATGACAGCCTGGGAAAATCGTTGAAAAAGTGAATGGTCCGGGGCGCGACAAGGGGGCCAAAGCTCTGTCGGCAGGCCTCCGTGACCTCGGCAGTCAGAGCCGGGTCGGCAGGGCCTTCGAGACAGGCAACAAGCCGATGACCCCGCAGGGCGTCAGGCCGGGGCAGAACCGCACAGGCGGTCACGCCGGGCAGGTCGGTGATGAAATTTTCGACCTCTTCGGGATGCACATTCTGGTCCGCAATCGTGACCATCCGCGTTTTGCGCCCCCTGAGCCAAAGCTGCCCGTTCCCATCCAGATGGCCCATCTCGCCCACAGATACGAAACCGTCCCGTCTCCCGGCCTCAGAACCCGGCGCACCGAGGTAGCCGTCAAACAGATAGGGGCTGTGCACCCAGACCTCGCCGACCCCGTCGGTGGTCTGCCCGGCCTCGTCCAGTATCTTCAGCGTCACTCCCGGATAGGCACGCCCGACCGATCCATCGGGGGTGTTCGCGCCGTCGAGGGTGACAAAGCTGGTCTCGGCGGCCCCGTAAAAGACATGCAGCGCCGCATTCGGAGCAAACGGCATGACGGCGTCGCGGCCCGTTGCCTGCAACGGCCCCCCGCCGCAGAGGATCAGCCGCAGGTCCGGCAGGCGCTGGCCTTTTGCAGCGCGGGCGAGGCGCAGCAGTTGCGTTGGCGTCGCGTACAGAATCCGCACCCCATGGCGCAGGCAATGGGCAATCTGCGCGCGGGGCGAAAGAGCGTCGAGCACATGCACATCCGCACCCAGTTGCAGCCCTTCGAGGACACCGTATAGGGCCAGCGAATGGCTGAGCCTGCCCAGCACCGCGATGCTGTCCTCAGGGCCAATGCCGAAGGTCACCGCATTTTGCGCGAAGCTGGCAGCCCATGACCTCTGACTGCGCAAGATGGCTTTGGGCTGGCCTGTGGTGCCGCCGGTCAGCGTGACGAAATGGGTTGGCGGGACATTTGCGTCTGTCAGCGGCGTGCCGTCGCTCACGCAAAAGCTGCCCCGCGCTGCGATCTGGGCTGTCAACCGGGTCAGGCAGGCCCCCGTCGGGCTTGCGGCGATCTGCAGGAATGCGGGCACATCCGCCGCACCGGGCCGCGGAACTTGCGCGGCTCCGGCAAAGAGGCGGGCATCGGCATGCCAGTTGAACCTGTCCTGATCTGTCATGCGGTTGTCTCTTGCTCCGGTGTTCCTGACCCTCGCGCAGAGTTATCGGGGTCGACGCGGCGCGCGCAAGACCTATGCTGAAATGCAAGTGATGTGAAAGGAATTCCGATGAGCGAAACAATGACCGCGATCGAGATCACCAAGCCGGGTGGGCCTGAGGTCCTGCAACCGACAACCCGCCCGGTGCCGGTGCCTGCCCATGGGCAGGTGGTGATCAAGGTGGCCTATGCCGGTGTGAACCGCCCCGATGCCTTGCAGCGTGCGGGCATGTATGCACCACCGCCCACGGCCAGTGACCTGCCGGGGCTGGAGGCCTCGGGCGAGGTTGTGGCGCTGGGCGAAGGCGTCAGCGACATTGCCCTGGGCGATCAGGTCTGCGCGCTGCTGCCCGGCGGCGGCTATGCCGAATACGTGGCCACACCTGCGGCGCATTGCCTGCCGGTGCCCGATGGCATGGGGCTGAAAGAGGCTGCATGCTTGCCCGAAACCTTCTTTACCGTCTGGTCCAACGTCTTCATGCGGGGCGGGTTGACGGCCGGGGAACGCTTTCTGGTACACGGCGGTTCTTCCGGGATCGGCACAACGGCGATCCAGCTTGCCCATGCCTTTGGCGCGCGGGTTTTTGTCACGGCGGGTACGGACAAGAAATGTGCCGCCTGCATGGAGCTTGGCGCGGAGGCGGCGATCAACTACCGCGACATGGATTTCGTGGATGTGCTGGAGGCCGAGGGCGGTGCCGACCTGATTCTCGACATGGTGGGCGGGGAGTATATCCCGCGCAACCTCAAGGCGCTGGCCCCGGACGGCCGCCTTGTGCAGATCGCCTTTCTGCAAGGGCCGAAGGTCGAGGTGAATTTTGCCATGCTGATGACCAAACGGCTGACCATGACCGGATCGACACTCCGCCCGCAGAGCGACCTTGCCAAGGCCCGGATTGCGCAGGAACTGCGAGAGGCGGTCTGGCCGCTGTTGTCGGCGGGGCGTGTGGCCCCGGTGATGGACAGCAGCTATCCCCTGGCCGAGGCCGCCGCCGCCCATGCGCGGATGGAAGGCAGTGGGCACATCGGCAAGATCGTGCTGGAGGTTGCCCCCTGACCCAAAGGCCGCGCTGACGCGCGACACGATTCCGGGTGCCGGTGGCTTGCCTGAGCCCACCGCCGGTGAGGTCTTTTGCGGTGCCACCGTGGCGCAGGGATATTTGCCTGCCAAAAAGAGAGGGTAAGGAAAACTTAACCTTCTTTGGGCAGGTTGGTTCTGCGGTACAGGCGGGGACGCCGATGACCGCGCCAGAAAGAGAGCGATGCTTTCCGGAAGGAGGAGGGGGCATGATGTCCCCCCTTCTCTTTTTGGCTTTAAATATCCATCCGACGCCGACGCCGACGCCGACGAAGGGCGCTGGGTCAGGGGGTGTTGCGGATTCGCGTGAACAGGGCATCCTTCATACGGCAGTCTTTCACAACGTCCTGGCCGCAGGGAACGGGGTCCAATGACCGGCTGAGGCAGATGCGCGCTTCCTGGATGTGGCCGTCGCGGCAGGTGATGGTGATACCGTCCGGCTCCAGCGCGGGATTGTCCTTGAGGAATGCTGCCTCGACCACCGACGCGGGCAGGCGGATGTCCTTGGGCAGTTTGCGAAAAACGCTGGGCCGGACGACCGTGCCATAGGCTTGTCGGGACAGCGCAAAATAGGCGGCGGCAGAAAGGCCGCTGCAGCTTCCGTGTTTTTTCCACTGGTGCCAGGCCAGCCCGGCTGTCCCCATGATATCGGCCATATCCGCCGTCATCGCCCGCGAGGGCGGGCGCTGCGCGGTCGGGCAGAAAGCGGGGTATCCACGGTGAAACTGCGGCCAGAGGCCATGCAGAATCCACCCGTGACCGATGCCCTGCGCGCATTGTGGCGAGCGCTGCGCGTCTCCCTCCAGCGCGCACCAGTTCGGCGACCAGCTGAGCGCCATGACATAATAGTCGAATTCACCGGCGGCTTCGCCTTCGGCGCGGGGGGCGGTTGCGGTGCCAAGCAGGGCGAGGATCAGGGCAAGCGCGCGCATTGGGTCTTTCCTTTGATGTGCGGGACCACTATAAGGCGCGCGAGTTCCCCGACAATGGAAACCGTCCCGGCCCGCCGGGAAAGCCCTTTCAGGCGACGGGAAAGTTGCGACGTTCAGGAGAGATAAAATGGCAAAACCGATTATGGCCAAGGCCACCGCCGTCTGGCTGGTGGACAATACGACGATCAGCTTCAAGCAGATTGCCGATTTCGTCGGCCTGCATGAACTGGAGGTCCAGGGCATCGCTGATGGTGACGTGGCGCAGGGCGTCAAGGGGTTCGACCCGATTGCGAACAACCAGCTGACCCAGGAAGAGATCGACGCGGCGCAGGACAATCCGCTGCACAAGATCCAGCTAAAGTTCAACGCCGCAGCCCAGGGTGAGGAAAAGCGCCGTGGTCCGCGGTATACGCCGCTCAGCAAACGCCAAGACCGTCCCGCGTCGATCCTGTGGCTGGTGAAATTCCATCCCGAGCTGACCGATGGCCAGATCAGCAAGCTGGTGGGCACCACCAAGCCCACGATCCAGGCGATCCGCGAGCGGACCCATTGGAACATCTCCAATATCCAGCCGATTGATCCCGTGGCGCTGGGCCTGTGCAAACAGTCCGAACTGGACATGGCGGTTCAGAAGGCGGCAGCCAAGAAGGCCGCGGCTGGCGAAGTGATGAGCGATGACGAGCGTCGCAAGCTGGTCAGCACCGAGCAGAGCCTCGGGATGGAAGCGGAGCCGAAGATCCCGACGGCGATCGAAGGGCTTGAGACCTTTACGTTGGCGGGTGGCGACGACGAAGAGGATGAAGCAGACAGCAAGGGCGATTATTCCGACGCCGACAGTTTCTTCTCTCTGCCCGAAAGCGAGGAAGACGAGGACGAGGAAGACACGTCAAAGTCCTGATCCTTTGCCCGGCGGGGGAACCCCAAACGGGGCTTTCGAGTTGATCACCACTGGGGCGCGTCCCCGCGATTGGTCGGGAGCGTCGGATGGGCTGGGTTGAATGGGCAATTGATGGCGCGATCTGGGTCATCGCCACACTGCTGTTGATCGCGACGCTGCTGCCGCTCAGCAAACTGCCGCATGGCATCGTGCGCGGGGGCGAGTTTCCCCGCGAACAGATTTTTGTTCTGGCGGTGGCCATGGCGGCCGTCATGGCCACCACCCAGAGGTATCATCTGGGCAGCGTGGCGGCGGCGATCCTGGTGATGGTCGCGATTGTCCAGTTGGCGTTCATCCTGAAATTCACACCGATCTGGCCGCGCCAGTCCGTTGCGGCGGATCCGGAATTGCAACAGGACAAGGACAGGCAGATCAGCCTGCTGACCGCCAATATCAAGAAATCGAACCGCGATTACGGGCGGCTGATCGACCTGACCCTGCAGCGTGCGCCCGACGTCATGATGGCGATCGAGGTCGACGACGACTGGGTCGCCGCACTCAAACAGGGGCTCGGCGCGCAATACGCCCATTGGATTGAGGCCCCCCGCGACAACGGTTATGGCATGTGTCTGGTGTCGAAACTACCGCTGCGCGAATCCGAAGTGCGCGATCTGATCGTGGATGATGTGCCCTCCATCCGCACCATCGTCACGCTGCGCAACGGTTTGCCCTGCCGCCTCTATGTCGTGCATCCCGAACCGCCGGTCATCGACCATGACACCAAGGGGCGCGACAGCGAAATCGCGCTGGTCGGGCTGGAGGCGGAACAGGACAAATTGCCCGTGATCGTCACCGGTGATCTGAACGATGTGGCCTGGTCCACCACCACGCGGCGGTTTCAGCGGCTCTCGGGTCTGCTGGATCCGCGCGTCGGGCGCGGGTTCTACAATACCTTCAGCGCCACCATGCCCTGGATGCGCTGGCCGCTGGACCACCTGTTTCACGATCCCAGGTTCCGGCTGGTCGACATGGCGCGCCTGGGCAAGATCGGCTCGGACCACTTTCCAATGTGGTTTGTCCTGGCCCTGACCGGGCAAGACGCCTGCGAAAGCGATCCGGGCGACTGTGAAGAAGATGAGGTCGAAGAAGCCGAGGACATGATCGAGGAAGAAAAGGCGCGCGACCGCGAGGCAATCGGCAGTGATTGGGAAGACGAATAGGGCCCTGCCAGATCCCCCGAAAGTGGTGCGGTTTGGCGACAGGGGCGGCGGCAGCGGCAGCTTTTTCAAATCGACTGATTTTTCACTTGTACGAATCTCAAAAGGGCCTAAATGGCGAGATACAGACGCCAACGCACGCGCCTCTGGCCGGTCAGATCAGAACTGACTGACCCGCGTTTATGTAGCGACGGTAACGTCTCTTGAAACGACTTCTGGGGGAATGTCCCTCACCTGCTCTTTGGAGATGACCATGAACGCTACAGTACCCGGCGCCCTGCGCGCCGCCACCTCCGTCTACGCCGATCCTGCTGCTGCCTACATTGCCGCAAACGACTTTGACCGCCCCACGCTGGTGGTCAGCCGCGACCGTGTCTCTGCGCAGTACGATGCGCTGCACGCGGGCCTGGGCCATGCGCATATCCACTACGCGGTCAAGGCGAACCCGGCAGCGCAGATCATTCGCCTGCTGGTCGAGAAGGGCTCGGGCTTTGACGCCGCATCGCGTCAGGAAATCGAACTGTGCCTGGCCCAGGGCGCAAAGCCTCAGAACATCTCCTTTGGCAACACCATCAAACGCGCATCCGACATCGCATTTGCCCATTCCGCCGGTGTGACCCTCTTCGCAGCCGATTCGGACGCGGAACTGGAAAAGATTGCGGCCCATGCGCCGGGTGCACGGGTCTACATCCGCCTGATCGTGGAAAACTCCATGGCCGACTGGCCGCTGAGCCGCAAGTTCGGCTGTGCGCCCGCGTCGCTGCCGGGTCTGCTGGATTACGCCAAGGCCCTGGGGCTGGTCCCCTACGGTCTGTCCTTCCACGTCGGCTCGCAAACCCGCAAGGCGGAATACTGGAACCCGGTCCTGGACCAGGTATCGACCCTGTGGCACGCAGCGCAGGCTGACGGCCACGACCTGCAACTGCTCAACCTCGGCGGTGGCTTCCCGGCATTCTACGGCGAAAGCATCGAAGCGCCCCGCGCCTATGCCGCTGCCGTGATGAGCGCGGTCGAGGCACGCTTTGGCGCGGTCCCGCAGGTGATGGCAGAGCCGGGCCGCGGTCTGGTGGCCGAAGCCGGGCATATCGCGGCGGAAGTCATGCTGGTGTCGCGCAAGTCTGCCGATGATCTGCACCGCTGGGTCTATCTGGACATCGGCCGGTTTTCCGGCCTGGCGGAAACCGAAGGCGAGGCGATCCGCTATCAGATTACGACGCCGCATGACGGTGGTGAAACCGGCCCCTGTGTCCTGGCTGGACCTTCCTGCGACTCTGCGGATATCCTGTATGAGAAACGCCCGATTCACTTGCCAGTTGCCCTCAAGTCGGGCGATAAGGTGATGATCCGCTGCTGTGGGGCCTATACCAGCTCTTACAGCTCTGTCGGGTTCAACGGGTTTCCGCCGCTTGATGTGATCGTCCTCTGAGAGGACGGAAGATCGCGACGGACGGGCCGCCTGCTTTGGGAGGAGCGGGCGGCCTGCGTTGTTTTCGGGCCGGGACCGGGGCCGGAATTTTCAAAAATTCCGCTTCGTTTTCTTCAAAGAAAACGACTTGGGGGCGACAGGTTTTGTAAACGTGCCACCGGAGTTTTCAAAAACTCCGAACCGTTTTCTTCAAAGAAAACGTCTACAGCGCCTTACGCGCACGCATCGCCGCCGTGATCGTCCCGTCATCGAGATAATCCAGCTCGCCGCCAATCGGCACCCCCTGTGCCAACGATGTCAGGCGCACTTGCCCTTCCAGCCGGTCGGCGATGTAATGGGCCGTGGTCTGCCCGTCGATGGTGGCATTCAGCGCCAGGATCACCTCTGATATCCCCTCATTGGTGACCCTGTCGATCAGCCTGGGGATGCGCAACTCCTGCGGGCCGATTGCATCAAGCGCCGAAAGCGTGCCGCCCAGCACATGATAACGCCCCTTGAAGACGCCCGAGCGTTCCATCGCCCAGAGGTCTGCCACGTCTTCGACCACGCAAATCTCGCCATTGGCGCGTTTTTCCGATGTGCAGATGTCGCAGACATCCGCCGTGCCGACATTGCCGCAGTTCAGGCATTCGCGCGCCGTCGCCGCAACGGTCTGCATCAGGTCGGCCAGCGGGGTCAGTTGCAGCGCGCGTTTGCGGATCAGATGCAGCACCGCGCGCCGGGCCGACCGGGGGCCAAGTCCGGGCAGTTTCGCCATCATCTCGATCAGGGCGTCAATGTCGCGGGTTGAACTCACGCACGTGCTCCCGGCGGCGGCTGTTGTGTTGGGGCATTAAGAACCAGAAGACCGGACTTAGAACGGCAGGTTCATGCCCGCAGGCAGGCCCAGCCCTTCGGTGAGTTTCGACATTTCCTCTTGCGCGCGCTCGCTGGCCTTGGCCTGTGCGTCCTTGATCGCGGCAAGGATCAGGTCCTCGACCACTTCCTTGTCGTCGCCGTTGAAGATCGACGGGTCGATGTCCAGCGTCTTCAGCTCACCCTTGGCGGTGCAGCTTGCCTTGACCAGCCCCGCGCCGCTTTCGCCGGTGACCATGATGTTGTGCATCTCGTCTTGCAATTGAGCCATCTTGCCCTGCATTTCCTGGGCTTTCTTCATCATCCCGGCCATGTCGCCAAGCCCGCCTAGTCCTTTGAACATCTGTTCTCTCCTGTATCTGGTTATCTGTTATATGAGGGCCGCAGCGGTCGGGATCAACTGTCCTCGAAGGGGTCCCATTCGTCTTCGACTTCGGGCAGCGCCTCGGTTTCGGCCAGGGCTGCGACCTGTTCGGGGGTGCGGATGGCGGTGATCCGGGCCTTGGGAAAGGTCGCCAATACGGCCTGCATCAGAGGATGCGCCTGGGCATCGGCACGCAGGGCGTTTTCCTTGGCGTCACGTACCTCGGCAATCGTTCTGGCTTCCGCCCCGTTCACCACGCTGACCGCCCAGCGATTGCCGGTCCACTGCTGCAACTTGGCCCCGATGCGCTGGGCAAGGTCGCGTGGGGCGCTGTCGGTCGGGGTGAACTCGATACGGCCCGGCTGGTAGGCCGCAAGGCGCAGGGTGGTTTCCACCTCCACCAGCAGTTTGACATCGCGGTTCGCGCGGATCAGTTCGACCACATGTTCAAAGCTGGGAAAGCGCGCCAGCGCCGCATCTGCCTGCGGGGCCAGCGCCGTCACCGCGCCGGAGGATTGTGCCGTCGGGGTAATGTGCGCCTGCCGGGGCGCGCCGCCAGAGGCACCGACACCCTGCGGCATGTTGCCCCCAGTGGGTGCCGGGGGCGGCGGCGTGGCATTCTGCAACTTGCGCACCAGTTCCTCGGGGCTGGGCAGATCGGCCACATGGGTCAGCCTTATGATCGCCATCTCCGCGGCCATCATCGCATTGGGCGCGCTTGCCACCTCGTCCAGCGCCTTGAGCAGCATCTGCCACAGGCGCGTCAGCACCCGCATCGGCAGGGTTTCCGCCATCTGCGTGCCGCGGTTGCGTTCTTCGGGCGACACGGTGGGGTCTTCGGCCGCTTCCGGCGTGATCTTGACCACCGAGACCCAATGGGTGATCTCGGCCAGGTCCCGCAGCACCGCCATCGGGTCGGCGCCGTCGGCATATTGACCGGAAAGCTCGGTCAGCGCCCCCGCCGCATCGCCGCGCAGGATCATGTCGAAGAGGTCCAGCACCCGGCCCCGGTCCGCCAGCCCCAGCATCGCGCGCACCTGCACCGCTGTCGTCTCTCCCGCGCCATGGCTGATCGCCTGGTCTAGCAGCGAGGTCGCATCGCGTGCCGACCCTTCCGCCGCGCGGGTGATCAGCGCCAGCGCGTCATCGGCAATCTCGGCCGCTTCGGCCCCTGCGATTTTGCGCAGAAGCGTGATCATCACCTCCGGCTCGATCCGCCGCAGATCAAAGCGCTGACAGCGCGACAGCACCGTCACCGGCACCTTGCGGATTTCGGTGGTGGCAAAGATGAACTTCACATGCTCGGGTGGTTCTTCCAGCGTCTTGAGCAGCGCGTTGAACGCGCCCGTCGACAGCATGTGCACCTCATCGATGATATAGACCTTGTAGCGCGCCGAAGCCGCCCGGTAATGCACAGAGTCGATGATCTCGCGAATGTTCGCGACCCCGGTGTTGGAGGCGGCGTCCATCTCCATCACATCGACATGCCGCCCTTCCATGATCGCCACGCAATGTTCGCAGACCCCGCAGGGTTCCGTCGTCGGCCCGCCATTGCCGTCCGGCCCGATGCAGTTCATCCCCTTGGCGATGATGCGCGCCGTCGTCGTCTTCCCGGTGCCGCGGATGCCAGTCATGATAAAGGCCTGCGCGATGCGGTCGGCCTCGAAGGCGTTTTTCAACGTCCGCACCATTGCGTCCTGGCCGACCAGATCGGCAAAGGTCTCGGGGCGGTACTTGCGCGCAAGAACGCGGTAGGCAGTGCTGTCGGTCATGGGCGTCCTTCGGATTCGGTCCAGGGGCCAAGTTAGGCCTTCGGGCGGGGCGCGTCCACCGCCGTCACAGCGCCCAAAGTACCGCACCGACCGCCACCGACGCGATGCTCAGGATGATCGCCAACGTGCGCATGCGGCTGTTGGGTTGCGCTTCTGCATGGTGATCGCTCAGCCGCTTGAGGGTCTTGGTGGCCTGGTCATGCGCGGCCCAGAAGATATAGATCGCCGCGACGATGAACACTGTCGCCACTGCTTTGGCTGCCCATGTCGGTTCGAAATCACCAAAAACCGCCCGCAGACCGATCGCCACGGCAAGCGACGCCATGCCCGTGCGCATCCATCCCGCAAAGGTGCGTTCATTGGCCAGGATCGTGCGGTCTTCGGCCCAGTCCGTGCGATCCTCGGCCAATTCATTATCAGTGCTCATTGAACCATTGTGCGGCGGCTGCGTTTGCCTGACAATATCCCGTGACACAGCAAGGAAAATAATCATGCGGCTACGTGGCATCCGGCGCAGCAAGAATGTCGAAGTCCGGCGCGGAGGCGGCAGAGGCGGCAGAGGCGGCGGCGGTGCGAGGGCAGGCGGTCTTGGCCTCGTGGGCGTCCTTTTTGTTCTGGGCATCGGTTATTTCACCGGCATCGACGTGACCCCGCTTCTGAACGGTAGCGGCGGCAGTGCCCCCACCCAGCAAAGCGCGCCGGTCTCGGCCGAGGATGACGCAGCTACGCAATTCACAGCGCAGGTGCTGGCCACCACCGAGGACGTCTGGGACAAGGTGTTTCGGGAACAACTTGGCCGCGCCTACGAACCCCCGCGCCTCGTGGTGTTTTCCGGCGTAACGCAAAGCCCCTGTGGCGGTGCCTCCGGGGCCACCGGCCCGTTCTACTGCCCGGCGGATGAAAAGGCCTATCTCGACACCAGTTTCTTTACCATGCTCAGCCAGCGCATGGGCGCGGAGGGGGATTTTGCCGCCGCCTATGTGATCGCGCATGAGGTCGCGCACCATGTGCAGAACCAGCTTGGCATCCTGCCCAAGGTCAACGCCGCGCGGCAGCAGTCCTCGCAGACGGAGGCGAATGCGCTCACTGTGCGGCTGGAACTGATGGCCGATTGCCTGTCAGGCGTCTGGGCGATGAACGTGCAGGGGTTGATGGAACGTGGCGATCTGGACGAGGCGTTGAACGCCGCGCGCAAGATCGGTGATGATCATCTGCAAAAACAGGCGGGCCGGGTGCCGCAACCGCATACCTTTACCCATGGCACGTCCGAACAACGCGCGCGCTGGTTCGACCGGGGCTACGACAGCGGGCAGGTGGGCGATTGCGATACCTTCGCGGCAGAGCGGTTGTAAGCGGATGAAGTCACCCACGGGTAAGTTATGATGATCTGAAATGGGTCGCTGCCGTCTCGGGAGCATCCTGTGGATGCCCCTGCCGGGCCTACGCTCGTCTTGCTGCGCAAACCAAGCTGTGGTGAGAGATTGATAACGACCCAAGCGGGACTCGTTACGGCTGCTTCCTTCCGGATCTGACCGGGTTGGCGAGGCGCCTGCCCGCACCAACCTCTCAATCCCGGATATAAGGGCGCGGTTTTCGGAACGCAAGGGTTGCGAAGGCCAGGCCCGGACGCTGATGCCATTGCCCTCCCCGCTGGCTTGGTGCACACCCCAGGACGAGGCTGGCAAGGATAAGGACGGCAGGATGCGACATGCGGAAACGGTGACTTTCGGGGGATCGGCGCTGGACAGGGCCGGGGAAATACGCAGCAATCCCGAAGCCGTCCGCGCGGCGCTGGCGGATCCCGAAGCGCGGGCGATCCTGTTCTGGCGGGGCAAACCGCTGATTGCGACGGCCCGTCCTGCCCATCTTGCTCGGTTGCCGATGGACCATCCCGCGCTTGCCGACGCGGGCGAAGACATCATCCTGCTGGGGCGCGAGGACGGCGCGCCGCGTTTCGCCTATGACCTGTCCTCCTGGCAGCCCGACAATTTGGACGAAGCGGCGCTTGGCGGTTTTCTGGATCCCAGCGAACAACGCCACCCGGCGCTGGGCGACGATATGGCATTCGCGGAACTGCGCCGGGTGATGACCTGGCTCAACCCGCGCGACGCCGAATTGGCGGCAACGGGTCGGGCGATGTTCAGCTGGCACCGCAGCCACGGTTTCTGCGCGGCCTGCGGCCACAGGTCCGATATGGCACAGGCGGGTTGGCAGCGGGTCTGTCCAGCCTGCAAGGCCGGGCATTTCCCGCGCACCGATCCGGTTGTGATCATGCTGATCACGCATGGCAATTCGGTCCTGATGGGCAGGTCGCCGGGCTGGCCGGAGGGCATGTATTCCCTGCTGGCCGGATTCGTCGAACCGGGCGAGACGCTGGAAGCCGCTGTGCGCCGCGAGGTCTTTGAAGAGGCGGGCGTCAGGGTCGGGCAAGTCGATTACCTGTCCAGCCAGCCATGGCCCTTTCCGGCCTCTCTGATGTTCGGCTGCGCGGGCGAGGCGCTGAGCCGTGACATCACCATTGACCCGGTCGAGATCGAGGACGCGCTCTGGGTCTCGCGGGAGGATATGATGGAGATTTTCGCAGGCAACCATGCTAGGATACTTCCAGCCCGCAAAGGGGCCATCGCGCATTTTCTGCTTGAGAACTGGCTTGCGGACAGGCTCGATTGAGGCAAAAGTGAAGAACAAAAGGTCAGCAGGCTAATGGTGACCGGAATGTTTGAGGTTGTGGAGTTCGAGGCGGGTTTATGAAGTTTTCGACCAAGGAAGATGTTGAAGCGCCGATTGACGCCGTTTTTGCAATGCTCTGCGATTTCGAGAGTTTTGAACGCTCGGCCATGCGGCGCGGTGCCGAAGTCCAGCGCGTGGACCAGATGAAAGTACCGGGCACGGGCATGACCTGGCGCGTGGCTTTCGATTTGCGCGGCAAGCGGCGCGAGATGGAACTGGAGATGGTGACCTTTGACAAGCCCAACGAAATGGTGCTGGAAAGCACCTCGCCGGGTTTGCTGGGGCAGATGAGTTTCGAACTGATGCCGCTGTCGCGCAGCCGCACGCGGATTCTTGTCGAGCTTGAGGTCAAGCCGCTGAACCTGAGCGCACGTCTGCTGGTGCAATCGCTCAAGCTGGCCAAGAATTCGATCACCCGAAAATACAAACTGCGAGTGGCCGAACATGCCAAGGCGATGGAAGAACGCTATTCCCGGTCGGTCTGAACGGGGCCGGAGGGCGCGTTAAGCCATCACCGTAACCCGCGCCAATATCTCTTGGGCGGACGAAAATCTCTTGGGTTGGTGCCACCCAAACACCCGGCCTGAGCCTCATGTCACGCCGGGGTTTCTCCTGACCGTTGCTGCGACTGCGCCGATGGCAGCAGACTCTGGCCTTCCCGGTCCCGCTGCTGATCTTCTTCGAAAACAGCCAGGTAGGTCTGGAGCAGCGCGTTCAACTTGCCGCGCTCACCCTCGGAAAGGTCCGCTACAAGCTTTTTCTGCGTTTCGACATGATCCGTCACCGCCGCATCAACAATCTTTCGCCCCTTTTCGGTCAGCTGGACCAGCACGCTGCGCTTGTCGTCCGGGTTCTTCACGCGGGTGACCAGAGCATCCTTTTCAAGCTGGTCAATGCGGTTCGTCATGGTCCCTGAGGTGACCATCATGGTCTCAAGCAACTGGTTGGGCGACAGCGCATGCGGCGGACCGGACCGCAACAGCGTCGCAAGCATGTCAAAGCTCGCGCCGTTCAGCCCGTGGCGGGCAAAGGTCCTGCCCATTTCTTCGGACAGAAGGGCAGAGAGCCGCATCAGCCGTCCGATGAGGGCCATCGGCTCGGTATCAAGGTCAGGCCGCTGCTTGGCCCATTGCGCTTTGATCTGGTCGATATCGTACATGAAGGGACCACAGCGCATTTTTATCTTGACGTCAAGGTATTCGCAACTATCTTGACCTCAAGATAAACAGGATTCCATCATGTCACGCACCTTCGACCTCGCATTGACGGCGGTCGCTCCGGTCATCTGGGGCAGCAGCTACATCGTCACGACACAATTGCTCCCGAACCTTGATCCGCTGACGATTTCGTTTCTGCGTGCCCTGCCTGCCGGGTTGCTTTTGCTGTGTCTGGTCCGGCAACTGCCGCGCGGGCGATGGATACCCAGGATGTTCGCCCTGGGCGCGCTAAACTTTTCGATCTTCTGGTCGTTGCTGTTCTTCGCGGCCTATCGGCTGCCCGGCGGGGTGGCGGCGATCATGGGGGCGCTGCAGCCTTTGGTCGTCATTTTCGCCGCCCGCGCCTTGCTGGGCTCTCCGATCAGAAAGCTGTCGCTGGTGGCCATTGCGGCGGGGGGTGTCGGGGTTGCGCTGCTGGTTCTCACACCGGCAGCCGGGCTTGACGCCCTTGGTGTCATCGCCGGGATCGCCGGGTCCGCCAGCATGGCGCTGGGCACGGTGCTGAGCCGGAAATGGCAGCCGCCGGTCTCTGCCCTGACCTTCACGGCATGGCAACTGACGGCAGGCGGAGTGTTGCTCTTGCCGTTTGCGCTTGTGGCCCCGACGCAATGGGCAACGATGTCCGGGACGAACATCCTGGGGCTGTTGTATCTGGGTCTGATCGGCGCTGGCCTGACCTATGTCATCTGGCTGCGCGGGATCAGGCTTCTTCAACCCTCAGCGGTATCCGTCCTTGGCTTTCTCAGCCCGATGAGTGCGGCCCTTCTCGGCTGGTTGGTCCTGAACGAAACCCTGACCTTGCCGCAGGCTTTCGGCATGGCCCTGGTGTTGGGCAGCGTTTTCCTGGGCCAATATGCGCTGAGACCGGGTCGGGGGGGCGTGACGGGCGACCCTCAGCCCCGATCGGGATGGGCGGGGTAGACCCCCAGAACATTCAGCATATTGGTGAAATACCCCAGCTCATCCAGCGCCCGCTTGACCGCCGGATCTTCCGGGTGCCCCTCGATATCCGCATAGAACTGTGTCGCGGTGAAGGAGCCGCCGACCATGTAGCTTTCCAGCTTGGTCATGTTGACGCCGTTGGTCGCAAAACCGCCCATCGCCTTGTAAAGCGCTGCGGGGATGTTGCGGACCTCGAAGACGAAGGTGGTCAGCATCTTGTCCCCGCGCCGCGCCGTGTCGATCTGCGGCGACATCAGCAGGAAACGGGTGGTGTTGTGGTCCATGTCCTCGATGTCGCGGGCCAGCACCTCAAGGCCATGAATGTCGGCGGCGACCTCGCTGGCCAGCACGCCGTCATGGCTGCCTGCTGTCTCGGCCAGATCGGCGGCGGCACCGGCGCTGTCGGCGGCGGCTTCCGAGGTGATGCCATGCGCATCCAGAAAGCTGCGCGCCTGGGGCAAAAGCACCAGATGGGCGCGCACATGCTTGACCTCCTCCAGCGTCACGCCGGGGCGGGCCATCAGCGCGATGCGCACCCGCACAAAAGCCTCGGCCACGATCTTGAGCCCGCTTTCCGGCAGCAGGCGGTGAATGTCGGCAACCCGGCCATAGGTGGTGTTCTCGACCGGCAGCATGGCCAGATCGGCGCGCCCCTCGCGGACAGCGCGGATGACCCCTTCGAAGGTGGTGCAGGGCACGGGAATCATTTCCGGGACGGCCTGGATGCAGGCCTCGTGGGAATAGGCGCCCAAAGCGCCCTGAAAGGCGATGCGCGGCGGGGTTTGTGCCATCTTTCTGAACATCCTTCGACAAATTGCGCCGGCAGGGGCGTTTGGTCGCGGTAACTACACCTTGCCCCGCGAGAGGGAAAGCAATAGATACCCGCCCAAGATAGCCACAGAAGTAATGGACCATGCCCATGTTCGATACGATGACAATAACAAAAATTGCCGGCGGCCTGTTTGGTGCATGGCTGATCCTGTTGCTGGGCAAATGGGCCGGCGAAGAGATCTATCATGCCGAAGCGCATGGCGACCAATCGTATGTCATTGAAGTGGCCAGCGCCGATTCCGGTGAGCCCGAGGAGCAGATTGATTTCGCGGCGCTGATGGAAGCGGCCGATCCCGGCAAGGGCGAAAGCGTTTTCCGCAAGTGTTCAGCCTGCCACAAGGTTGACGGCAACGACGCGGTTGGCCCGCACCTGAACGGTGTGGTCGGGCGTGACATCGCTTCGGTTGGCGGGTTCAGCTATTCCGGTGGCCTGTCCGGCAAGGAAGGCGCATGGGAACCCGAGACGCTGAGCGCGTTCCTGACCAACCCCAAAGGCTGGGCACCAGGCACGACAATGGGCTTTGCCGGGCTGAAAAAGCCCGAAGATCGCGCCAATGTGATTTCCTATCTTCAGGGCCTCGGTGGCTGAAAAATAACGCGATTATGGCAAGGGCCGTCCAGTTTGGGCGGCCTTTTGCATATCTGTGGCGGCCCATTCCCAAGATTACATATTCGCAACTTGTATCTTGGCAGCAGGGGCCTTTAGCTTACATGTGGTTTGAACAGACGATTTGAGACCCTCAAAGGAGAGCCTGATGATCCGATCCCAGTCCCGCGCCGCCGATCTGCCCCCTGCAAACCGGCTTTGGACAGCCTGGAGCGCGCTGTTGGTGATCGGTCTGGCGCTTGGTGTTGCCACTGTTGCAACCGCCCAGGACGAAAAGATCATCAAGAGCCACGGATACTCCTTTTACGGCGATCTGAAATATCCGCCGGATTACCCCCATTTCGACTATGTGAACCCCGATGCGCCCAAGGGTGGCGAGATTTCTCTTGGTGTCGTCGGCACCTTCGATTCCATGAACCCCTATACCCGCAAGGGCCGTGGCGGGGCATTGTCGACGGTCATGTACGAAAGCATGTTGGGCGAAGGCGTGAACTCTGCCGTGCCTGCGGATGTCTATGGCGAAGCCTATTGCCTGGTCTGCGAAAGCCTGGAATATCCCGAAGACAAGGATTGGGTGATCTTCCATCTTCGCCCGGAGGCGCGGTTTTCCGATGGCACGCCCCTGACGGCCTATGATGTCGAGTTCAGCCAGAACCTGATCCTTGAGCAGGGGCTGAAGTCCTATGCCGATGCGGTGCGCAAGTTGATCCCCAAGATCGAAGTGCTTGATGAACATACGATCAAGTATCACTTTGCCCCCGATGTCTCGCGCCGCAGCCTGGTTGAAACGGTCGGCAACATGTCGATCTGGTCAAAGAAATGGTACGAGGAAACCGGTGCGCGGCTGGATGAATCCCGGTTGGAAATATCGCCTGGTTCCGGCCCCTACATGGTCGACAGCATCGACGTGAACCGCCGCATCGTTTACAAGCGCAACCCCGACTACTGGGGCAAGGACCTGCCCTTCAACGTGGGCCGCAACAATTTTGACACCATTCGGATCGAGTATTTCGGCGACGATACCTCTGCTTTCGAGGCTTTCAAGGCGGGTGAGTTCACCTTTGAATCCGAAGGCGATTCAAAGAAATGGGCGACAGGCTATGACTTTCCCAAGGTCAGGAGCGGCGATGTCATCAAGGAGGAGCTTCCCGACGGCGCGCCGCCCGATGCCTCGGGGATCGTGTTCAACCTGGGCCGTGAAGTGCTGCAGGACAAGCGTGTGCGGGAAGCGGTGGCGCTGGCGTTCAACTTCGAATGGACCAACGAGTCACTGCAATACGGGCTGTTCAAGCAGCGGGCGTCCTTTTCGCAGGATACCAAACTGATGGCGACGGGCGCGCCGGAAGGGGCAGAGCTGGAGTTGCTGAAATCCCTTGGTGATCTGGTGCCGCCTGAAATGCTGACCGAAGAGGTGCGCATGCCGCATACCTCTGACCCGTCCCGTCTGCTGGATCGACGGAACCTGCGGCGCGCCATGGGGCTGCTGGACGAGGCTGGCTGGCCGGTAGGGTCGGACGGCAAACGCCGCAATGCAGAGGGGGAGCCGCTGAAGCTGACATACCTGTTCAACGCGTCAAGCTCGGCCACTTTGCGGGCGGTGATGGAAAACTTCATCTCCAACGTGAACAACCTTGGCATAGATGCGGAATTGCAGACTGTTGATCCGTCGCAATATACCCTGCGCGAACGCGATCGCGACTATGACCTCGTCTATGACGCCTATTCGTCCTATCTGAGCACCGGCGGTGGCCTGACCCAGCGTTTCGGGTCGGAAGATGCGGCATATTCGCTGTTCAACCCCGCCGGTCTGGCCAGCCCGCTGGTCGATGCGATCCTTGAAAAGTCGCTGCGGGCGGAAACGCTGGAGGATACCGATGTCGCCCTGCGCGCGCTGGATCGGGCGCTGAGGTATGAATTCATCATGATCCCGACCTGGTACAAACCGACATTCTGGGTGGCCTATTACAATCAGTATGAACACCCGGAGGAGATCCCGCCGTTCTCTTTGGGCTATCTCGATTTCTGGTGGTACAATCAGGAGAAGGCGGACGCCCTCAAGGCCTCTGGCGCATTGAGGTAACGCGGCGTGGGTGCCTATATCCTTCGCAGGTTGCTGCTGATCATCCCGACCCTGTTGGGGATCATGCTGATCAACTTTGCCCTGGTCCAGTTTGTTCCCGGTGGCCCGGTCGAACAGGCCATCGCCCGAATTCAGGGCGGCGGTGATGTCTTTGCCGGTTTTGCCGGGGCCAACGAAGATGCCGGGTCGGGCGGGCTCACGGCCAATGACAGCGCCTATGTAGGCTCCCGCGGCCTGCCGCCGGAATTCATCGCGGAACTGGAGCGCGAATTCGGCTTTGACAAACCGCCGGTCGAACGGTTCTTCAACATGCTCTGGAATTACGCCCGGTTCGATTTCGGCGACAGCTATTTCCGCTCGATCTCGGTGATCGACCTGATCAAGGAAAAGCTGCCCGTGTCGATCACGCTGGGGCTTTGGTCGACGCTGATTGCCTATATCGTGTCGATCCCGCTGGGCATCCGCAAGGCGATCAAGGACGGCAGCCGCTTCGATACCTGGACATCGGGTGCGATTATCGCGGCCTATGCGATACCGGGGTTCCTGTTCGCGATCCTGCTGCTGGTGCTGTTCGCGGGCGGGTCCTATTGGCAGGTCTTTCCGCTGCGGGGGCTGACCAGCGACAATTTCGACCAGCTGAGCCCGCTGGCGAAGGTGGGCGATTACTTCTGGCACATCGCGCTGCCCGTGCTGGCCTCGACCATCAGCGCCTTTGCCACACTGACCCTGCTGACCAAGAACAGCTTTCTCGACGAGATCAAGAAACACTATGTCATGACCGCGCGGGCCAAGGGCCTGTCAGAGCGGCGCGTGCTGTATGGCCATGTGTTCCGCAACGCCATGCTGATCGTAATCGCGGGCTTTCCGGCCGTGTTCATCGGCGTCTTCTTTGGCGGCTCGCTGATCATCGAGACGATCTTTTCGCTGGATGGCCTCGGACGGCTCGGATTTGAGGCGGCGGTGGCGCGGGATTATCCCATCGTCTTCGGCACGCTGTTCATCTTTGGCCTGATCGGGCTGGTTGTCGGCATCCTGTCGGACCTGATGTATGTGCTGGTGGATCCGCGCATTGATTTCGAACGGCGGGAAGGCTGATGTCACAGGTCGATCTGATCCCCGAACGCGCCCCCGGCCAGGATGCGCCGCCGCCGGTGCCAAAGGCCCCGCGTGGCTGGCTGTCGCCGCTGAACAAGCGGCGCTGGCGCAATTTCACCCGCAACCGCCGGGCCTATTGGAGCCTGTGGATATTCGCCATCCTGTTCGGCATCTCGCTGTTTGCCGAATTTGTCGCCAACGACAGGCCGATCCTGGTGAACTACCGCGGCGAATATTTCATGCCGATCTTCAGCTTCTATCCCGAAACAGCCTTTGGCGGCGATTTCCAGACCGAAGCGGTTTACCGCGACCCGGAGGTGAAATGCCTGATCGCGACCGGCGGGCTGGAGCAGTGTTTCGACGACCCCGAGGCGCTGATTGCCGATGCGCAGGACGGCATGGTGGCGGGCGCGGCGATCGAGAAGGGCTGGAGCATCTGGCCGCCGATCCCCTATTCCTTCAACACAGCCGTGGACCGGCCCGGTGCCGCGCCGCTGCCACCCAACAGTCAGAACCTGCTGGGCACCGATGGCACCAAGCGCGACGTGCTGGCGCGGGTGATCTATGGCTTCCGCCTGTCGATTGTCTTTACCCTGATTGTCACGGGGCTTGCGTCGCTTATCGGCATCTTTGCCGGTGCGGTGCAGGGGTTTTTCGGCGGCTGGCTCGACCTGATCTTTCAGCGGATCATCGAGATCTGGTCATCGACCCCTTCCTTGTATGTCATCATCATCATGTTCGCGATCCTGGGGCGAAGTTTCTGGTTGCTGGTGATCCTGCTGACGCTGTTTTCCTGGACCGCGCTGGTGGGCGTGGTGCGCGCCGAGTTCCTGCGCGCCCGGAACCTTGAATATGTCCGCGCCGCCCGCGCGCTGGGTGTCGGCAACGCCAAGATCATGTTCCGCCACATGCTGCCCAATGCGATGGTGGCGACGCTGACCATGCTGCCCTTCATCATCACCGGCACGATCAGCACGCTGGCGATCCTCGATTTCCTGGGCTTCGGCCTGCCGTCCTCTGCCCCCTCGCTGGGTGAACTGACCTTGCAGGCGAAGCAGAACCTTCAGGCGCCCTGGCTGACCTTCACCGCCTTTTTCACCTTTGCGATCATGCTGTCGCTGCTGGTGTTCATCTTTGAAGGCATCCGCGACGCCTTTGACCCAAGAAAGACCTTCACATGACGCAGGATCGGAATTTTCGAAAATTCCGGACCGATTTCTTCGAAGAAATCGGGCAGGGGGCGCGCGGATGAGTACAGCGCTTCTGGATGTCCGCGACCTGAACGTCTCGTTCCGGCAGGACGGCGCGCTGACCCATGCGGTGCGCGGCGTGTCCTTTTCCGTAGAGCGGGGGGAGACCGTGGCGCTGGTGGGCGAAAGCGGATCGGGCAAATCCGTCTCGGCCCTGTCGACCGTCTCCCTTCTGGGCGACAGCGCCGAGGTGTCGGGCTCTGTCACCTATGACGGCCAGCAGATGATCGGCGCGGATGCGGCACTGCTGCGCAAGGTGCGCGGCAACGACATCAGCTTTATCTTCCAGGAGCCGATGACATCGCTGAACCCACTGCACACCATCGAAAAGCAGCTGGCCGAAAGCATCGCGCTGCATCAGGGCCTGACGGGGGCGCAGGCGCGGGCGCGCATACTGGAACTGCTGGAAAAGGTCGGCATCACCGATGCGCAAAGCCGTCTGGGGGCCTACCCACACCAATTGTCCGGCGGTCAGCGCCAGCGTGTGATGATTGCAATGGCGCTTGCCAACAAGCCCGATGTGCTGATTGCTGACGAGCCGACCACGGCGCTGGATGTCACGATCCAGGCGCAGATCCTCGACTTGCTGAAGGACCTGAAAGACAGCGAAGGCATGGGCTTGCTGTTCATCACCCATGACCTTGGCATCGTGCGCCGCATCGCTGATCGCGTCTGCGTGATGCAGCATGGCGAGATCGTCGAACAAGGCCCCACGCGGGAGATTTTCGAGAACCCGCAGCACCCCTACACGCTGAAACTGCTCAGCGCCGAACCCACGGGCAGCCCCGAGCCGGTGCCGCAGGACGCGGCGGAAATCGTATCGACCGAGAACCTCAAGGTCTGGTTCCCGATCCAGCGCGGGCTGCTGCGGCGCACCGTGGGCCATGTCAAGGCGGTCAACGATACCACTCTGACGGTGCGCGCGGGGGAAACCCTGGGCATCGTGGGAGAAAGCGGGTCGGGCAAGACGACAATGGCGCTTGCCATCATGCGGCTGATCCAGTCGGACGGGCAGATCACCTTCATGGGGCAAGACCTGCGTAAATGGTCCACCCGGCAGTTGCGGCGCCTGCGTGCGGACATGCAGATTGTGTTCCAGGACCCGTTCGGATCGCTCAGCCCGCGCATGACCTGTTTCCAGATCATCGCCGAGGGCCTTGCAATTCACGGCATCGGCAGGGGCGAGGACCAGCGCGTTCTGGTGCATGAGGTGATGGTGGAGGTCGGTCTCGACCCCGCCACGATGGATCGCTATCCACACGAGTTTTCCGGCGGTCAGCGGCAGCGCATCGCGATTGCCCGCGCCATGGTGCTGCGCCCGCGTCTATTGGTGCTGGACGAGCCGACATCGGCACTGGACATGACCGTACAGGTTCAGATCGTGGAGCTGCTGCGCGGCCTGCAAGAGAAATACGGTCTGGCCTATCTTTTCATCAGTCACGACCTGCGGGTGGTGCGCGCGATGTCGCACAAGGTGATGGTGATGAAGCGGGGTGATGTGATCGAATACGGGCCGGTGGATGATCTTTATGACAATCCGCAGACCGACTATACCCGGACTCTGCTGCAGGCCACGACCTGAGCAGCGGGCCCGGAATTTTCGAAAATTCCGGACCGTTTTATTCGAATAAAACGGCGCAGGCCCCCGCGGCCCCGACGCGTATTTTCATCCAAGTGTGCCCCGTTACAACCGGTTCGGGTCGATGCACATGGTTTCGCCGCGCTGCCACCAGCGCCGGCGCTTTTCCTTTGCCTTTGGCGGCAGGCTGCGGACGCTGATGCAGCCGGTCCGGGTCGCTGTGTGCATGGCGGATGCGTAAATACTTAACATGTCAGGTCCTCCTGGAATTGTATTTCACCCTTCCAATACTGTGCATAAGGCGGCAAAATGCGACTCATGGATTGTTCAGGCATGTAAGGCAGGCTTAAGGATGGATTGGAAGTACCTTCCCCCGATGGCCGCGCTGCGCGCTTTCTCGGCCTTTGCGCAATGCGGCAACGTGCAGGCGGCGGGCGATGCGCTGGGGGTCAGCCATGCGGCGATCAGCCAGCAGTTGCGTGTGCTTGAGACGCATCTGGACGTGGCGCTGCTGGATCGGTCGGGCCGGTCGATGCGCCTGACCCCGGCGGGCGAAGTGCTGGCCAAGGCGCTGCACGCGGGGTTCGCCGCGATGATCGAGGCGGCGCAGGACATCACCGGGACACGGGACGAGCGGCCCTTGCATATCTCCTGCACGCCGACCTTTGCCGCCTCGTGGTTGATGCCGCGCCTGCCGTCTTTCCGGGCCCAGCACCCCGAAGCGAACCTGCGCCTTGATCCCACGCCCGCGCTTGCGCCGCTTTCGCCAGACGGGATCGACATCGCGATCCGCTATGGTGTCGGCCCCTGGCCGGGGTTGGAGACGGAGCTGCTGATCGCGTCTCCCATGGTGGTGATTGCCGCGCCTTCACTGGTGGGGGAGGGGCCCTTGCCGCCCATTGACGTCCTGTCAGACTATCCCTGGCTGGAAGAGGCGAGCACGTCGGAAAGCACGGATTGGCTGCGACGCTTTGGGAATGGCGCGCTGGCGCCGAAGGCGCTGATGCAGGTCCCCGGCAATCTGCTGCTGGACGGGGCGCGGAACGGGCAGGGGGTGGCAGTCACGGTGCTGTTGTTCGTGGCACGCGACATCGCTGCCGGACGCCTGCGGGAATTGCACCGGACGGAAAGGCCCGGATCGGGTTACAACATGGTTACGCGGCCCGGCGTGATGCGGCCCGCGCTGAAGAATTTCGTGCGTTGGATTCGCCGTGAGGCAGCGCAGGATCAGATGATCAGCCCGGCCCGATCATAAAGCAACTGACGTTGCGCGCCGCCAGCCTGCGGCAGGCCAGGTCGGCGCTGTCGCGGGTCATGCCGAGGAAATTGGCATCAAACCCCTGCGGGCGCTGCACCACCTTGCGCAGGCTGCCATCCAGGGTCGCCATTTCCGCCAGCGCGGTCTTGAGCAGGATCTTTTCCGCCGCATACCGGCTGGGATAGCGGCCGACGTTGACGCCCCATTGCCGCCCGCCCGATGTCGAAATCCGGCTGACAACTTCCTGTTCGACGGGGGCCGCTGCTGCGGGTGCCTGCGCCGCCCTGGGTCGTAGTGTCGGACGCACGGAGGCCTGTGCGGCGGAGGCGAGGGTGACCACAGCGTCGGTTTCGGCGGGTTTTGCCTGCGGCGACGGGGTAGGGGTCTGAACCGCTTCCTTCAGGGCTGCGGTGATGTCTGCATTCGTCACGACAGGCTCGGCAGAGGCCACCATGACGGGGGCTTCGCTGCCGGGGCGCAATTGCGGGCGCTTGGAGCTTTTGACTGCGCCGACCAGGCGGATGGTCTTGCCCGCGCCGCCCGCGACCGAGCCTGCGTTATCGTCTTCGACATCGGCATAGACGGTTTCGCGCTGGGGCTTGCGCAGCGGTGCGTTCGAGGGTGCGCGGCGGAACCCAAGGTCCATCAACTCGGCCACCTTGGCGTTGCGTGATGCGGTGGACTGGCCACCGAAGACGGTCACGATGATGCGCTCGTTTCCACGCTCGGCAGAGGCCGTGAGGTTGAAGCCCGCAGCCCTTGTATAGCCGGTCTTGATCCCGTCAGCGCCTTTGTAGGAGCTCAGAAAGCGCCGGTTGGTGTGGCTGACCCTCTTGACCCCGGCATCCGCCTCGATGCGGGAGAACAGGTTGTAATACTGCGGGAAATCATACAGCAGATGCCGCCCCATCAGGGTCATGTCATGGGCTGTGGACAGGTGGCCTGCCTCGGTCAGCCCGTGCATGTTCTTGAAGGTCGTTCGCGTCATGCCCAGGGATTTGGCGGTGCGGTTCATCCGGCGGGCGAACTTGGCTTCGGACCCTTCGATTGCCTCGCCGATGGCGGTGGCGGCATCGTTGGCGGATTTCACGGCAGCAGCGCGGATCAGGTAGCGCAGCGCAATCTTCTGGCCCGGACGCAGGCCCAGCTTGCTGGGCGGTTCGGCGGCGGCATTCTTGGAAACCGTGACTTTGGTGTCGAGCGAAATTTCACCGCGCTGGATCGCCTCGAAAGCGATATAGAGGGTCATCATCTTGGTCAGGGAAGCAGGGTGCAGCCGGGTATCGGCGTTCTGCGCATGCAGAACCTTTCCGGTCCTGGCGTCGATCACATAAGCAGCATAGGGGGCGGCAATGGCACTGAGGGGCAGAATGACCAGAAGCCATATTGCCGCGAGGAAAAATAGCCCGAAACGGGCCGGCTGAATGCGCCGCGCCTTCATTGGAAACCTGCCTTTTACTGCCTCTGGACCGCCGATTTTTCGACTGGCCACGATTTGATTACAGTTAAGGTAACACAGGAACCAATTTCGGGAAAGGCATAACGTACTGGTAAATCAGCGAAATCGGGGGTGAGCGCCGTCCACATCTAGGGGGCGGGAAATTTGATGCCACAATAGGGGCGATTAAGGCGAGATTATGGCAGTACTTGGGCGGAGTTGCCTCTTTTGAATCCTTGGCGCGCTTGGCCGTTCAGTCGGCTGATTTGCACCGCGCGGCCAGCTCCGGCAGTTGGGTCAGATCGGTGATCTCTGCAAACCTGGGATGGTCGTCTGGTGCCTTGGCGTGTTCCAGCGCCCAGGTCAGGCCGTGCGGTATCAAAACACCCCATCCGCCCGCGTCCAGCATCGGCAGAACGTCCGAGGACATGGAGTTGCCCGCCATCAGGCCCTCATCGACACCTGTGCCATGACGCCTGAAGATCTCGGTGTATTCAACGGGTGTCTTGTGTGACACGACCTCGATGGCGTCGAAATGGTCGCGCAGCCCGGATTGTTCCACCTTGCGCATCTGGTCCAGCAGGTCGCCCTTGGTAATCAGCAGCAGCTTGTGATCGGGCCGGAGTGCGGCCAGCGTGTCCTGCACCCCCGGCAACAGCTCGATCGGGTGGGACAACATATCGCGCCCTGCATCCAGGATTTCGGCAATCACGGCCGCAGGGACTTTGCCATCCGTGATCTCGATCGCAGTTTCGATCATCGACAGGGTGAAACCCTTGATCCCGAAACCGTAGTGGGAAATGTTGCGGCGTTCCGCCTGCATCAGCCGCGCCATCAGGTCGGGTTTTTCCACGTGATCGGCCAGCAGATCGGCAAAACGGTCCTGGGTCAGGGCAAAAAACTGTTCGTTTTGCCAAAGCGTATCGTCGGCATCAAAGCCGATTGTGGTTAATGCTACTGACATTTCCATGCTGCCTCTTTTCTCAATACAGGAACAGGTTATATAGACGCACATACGACTCACCAACGCACAGCAACCTGTCGGAGCAGCAATGCGCCTTGAAGAACACATGATGGCGGACAAGTCTGACGATGACGGTCAGACCGATCTGCTGACCAAGACCAAGCCCAAGACAAAGCGGCCCCCGTTGTACAAGGTGTTGCTGCTGAACGATGACTTTACCCCGATGGAGTTTGTCGTACATGTGTTGGAGCGGTTTTTCGGTCTAAACCATGCGCAGGCGTTCGAGATCATGCTGACCGTTCACAAGAAGGGTCTGGCCGTGGTCGGTGTGTTCAGTCACGAGATTGCAGAGACCAAGGTCGCGCAGGTAATGGATTTTGCACGCCGGCATCAGCATCCGCTGCAATGCACCATGGAAAAAGAAGAATAGCGTGTGATTGACGCACGCTTGGATCTGGCGCTTCAAGGCGGGCTCGACCTGCCTGAGAAAGGCCTGATCGCTGTATTCCGCCCCAAGGCCGAAGCGCAACTGCCGGGGCTGGACACCGAGCGCTGTCATATCATTCAGGACTTCAAACCGCTTTACGACAGCTGGGAGGCGCGCGGTTACAACGCGGTCCATATGATCAGCGACCGCTATGCCGCCGCGATCGTCTGCCTGCCCCGCGCCAAGGCAGAGGCGCGTGCGCTGATCGCCCAGGCCTGCGAGACCTGCGACGGGATCGTGGTGATCGACGGTCAGAAGACCGATGGCATCGATTCCATTTTCCGCGAGATGAAACAGCGCGTTACCGTGAATGGCCCGATTTCCAAGGCGCATGGCAAGCTGTTCTGGATCGACCCCGCCGCCAAGGATTTCTTTGCCGACTGGATGCAAATGCCCGCGCAGACGGAGGATGGTTTCTGGACCGCGCCGGGCGTGTTCTCCGCCGATGCGGTCGATCTGGCATCTGCGCTTCTGGTCGATGCGCTGCCCGACAAGTTGGGTGCGGAAGTGGCTGATCTGGGCGCGGGCTGGGGTTTTCTGGCGGCCCATGTGCTGACACGCGAGAGCGTTCAGACAGTACATCTGGTCGAGGCCGGGCACAGCGCGCTGGAATGCGCGCGGCATAACGTGACCGACGACCGCGCCAAGTTCCATTGGGAGGACGCGACCAAATGGGCTCCGCCGCACCGGATGGACACAATCGTGATGAACCCGCCGTTCCATCAGGGGCGCGCCGCCGAGCCGCAGATCGGCCAGGCCTTTGTCGCCGCCGCCTCAAGACTGTTGCAGCCGAATGGCAATCTGTGGATGGTAGCCAACCGTCACCTGCCTTATGAGGCCGAGTTGAAGAAGAACTTTGCCCATGTCGATGAACTGGGTGGCGATGCAAGGTTCAAGCTGTTCCATGCAGCCAAACCGACGCGCCAGCGGCGCTGACCACATCTGAGAAGGGATAGCGATGTCTTTTTCGATTTCCGGCAAGACCGCGATTGTCACCGGCGCGGCCAATGGCATCGGCCTGTCGATTGCGCGGCACCTAGCGAATGCGGGTGCCAATGTCATGTGTGCCGATGCGGACGAAAAGATGCTGATGGAGGAACTGGGCGATGAGCCGGACGACGGCAACATCCGCACCTTTGCGGGCGACCTGCGCCAGCGCCTGACCATCGCAAACCTGATTTCAGCTACCATAGATGCCTTCGATCAGGTGGATATTCTGGTCAACGCCTCGCGCCAGGTGATGACCACCGATGCGCTTGATGTGGAGGACACCTCTGTCGAGACCTTGCTGGATCACAACCTGATGACAGCCCTGCATCTGACACGGGCCGTGTCGCGGCGGATGATCAAACAGGCGGATCCGGAATCCAAGGCGCAGGTCGGTTCAATCATCAACCTAAGCTCCACCGCCTGCAAACAGACCCGGCCGGAGCTGATGGGCTATGCCATCGCGGCCTCGGCGGTGCAGCAGATGACCCGGTCGATGGCGCTGTCGCTGGCCCAGCACCGGATCAGGGTCAATGCGATCTCCTTTGGCAGCGTGATGAGCGCGTCGCTGCGCGCCGCCGTCGCTGAAAACCGCGAATGGCGCGACGACATCCGCAACAACACGCCGCTGGGGCGCATCGCGTCACCGAACGAGCTGTGCGAGGCGGTGCAGTTCCTGGCTGCGGACAGTTCCGGCTTCATGACCGGAGAGATCATGGTGATCGACGGCGGGCGCACCCTGCTGGATGCGGTCTCCGCCCCGGCGCATTGATCCGGCCGTCAGGTCACGACCGGGAAGACGGGACTTGCTTCCTTGAGAGCACGAGCAACGCCAGGGCAATGCTCGCGGGCACGAATTGCGGAAGGCCGGATTTCACCGCAACAGTCACCGCGGCCCCGACCCCTGCAAGGGCAACGAAGGTCAGGAAACAGGCGGCAATTCTGAACTGCCATCTCTCCTCTTTGATCAGCAGAGACCAGACCAGCCCGGCCGCGAGAAAAGCGTTATAGAAGCCCTGGTTGGCGGCCATCTGGATGGTCGGTTCAAAAAGCTCGCGCGGCATCGAGGTAAACACTTCCGGACCACGTGTGGTCCAGGCGAAGATTTCAAACCAGGCGATATAGAAGTGGAGCGCGGCGATAAGGGCCACAAGAACCAATGCAATGTTTTTCATAGTCGTTTCCCTGCTGTTGCAGCGCTTATGACCCGGGACGGGAAAGCAAGTTGGTTGAATGAGACCATTTACCACAACTATACGTCGAAAGGCTTCTTTCTCTGAGTTGAGCATGCCTTGAGGTGGTAGCCGACACTCAGGAAACAGTTTGGACCAGCGACTGCTCTACCAACCGGCCTCCGCCAGCGCGTGACCATAGTTGGGCGAGACGCGCATGCGGTCCCCGATGCCCGCATCGCATAGCGCGCGGTGCATGTCGGGCAGACGCCAGCAGGGGACATGCATGACCATGTGATGTTCAAGGTGGTAGTTGACCCAATAGGGCGCGACCAGCGCGCGGGCGATGGGGCCTGCGCGGGTGGTCCGGACGTTCTGCAGCGGGTCCTCTGACTGCTCCGTCGCGCCGTGTTCCGCGATGTTGCGGATGCGCAGGACCAGCTGGAACCACGTCAGGTACGGCAGCAGCCAAAAGGCCAGACCGTACCACCATTCTCCAACGACGCTCATCAGCAGGGCAACCCCCAGAAAGACCGGCAGCGATTTCCACAGGTCCCGCGCCTTGAACGCCTGCGCGGCGTCCTGGTTGGCCGCCTCGATCGCGTCGTCATCACCGGCCAGGCGAAACGACATGACGATCTGCCCGATCAATTGCCGCAGGCCAGTCTGCCCCGTCAGGTCGCGCAGGAACTTGCGCCGCAGGCTGGCGTGGCTTGTCGGAAACTTGGCGGACAGGATCAGATCGGGGTCCTTGTCGGTCTGGGTATAGCGGTGGTGGGTCAGGTGGTAATGGCGATAGCTGGAGAGCTCCGCCAGGATCGGGCGACCGCAGAGCCATTCGCCCGCGAATTCGTTGATCCGGCGGGACTTGAACAGCGCGTTATGCGCGGCGTCGTGCATCAGGATGGCAAGGCCCAGTTGACGCGACCCGATCAGCACAACCGCCAGCAGGAAGGTCAGCGGGTTGGGCCAGATGGCAAAGACTGCGACAGCGCCAAAAATCACGCTCCAGCAATGGATCACCAGCCAAGCGCCCATGGCGTTGGATCGGCCTGCCAGCCGATGGATGGTTTCAGCATCCAGATATGCTTTGCCTGGTGTCATGTTCCCATGTTGTTCCAAAGGCATCGACAGGTCAAGCGCACCGGGGCCAGCGGCATCAACCAACACAAAACCCCCAAGGTTTGCACCTTGGGGGTCAGGCATTTTATCATGTCAGATGTGGAGCTTACTGCTTGGGCAGCATCACGCCGTCGATAACGTGAATCACGCCGTTCGACTGGTTCACATCTGCGATGGACACAAAGGCACCATTGTCGTTTTCATCGGTGATCAGCACGCGGCCATCATCTGCAATCGACGCGGACAGCATGCAGCCACCGACCGTGGGGATCATATGCGTGCCGCCGTCCGCCGCGATCATGCCTGTCAGCGCTTCGGCTGTGACCTTGCCGGCAACGACGTGGCAGGTCAGGGTCTTGGTCAGCAGATCGCGGTTGGCTGGTTCCAGCAAAGTGGTGACGGCGCCGTCTTCAAGGCGTTCGAAACCTTCATTGGTTGGCGCAAAGACGGTGAAGGGGCCTTCACCCGACAGGGTTTCAACCAGACCTGCTGCCTTTACCGCGGCAATCAGGGTTGTGTGATCCGCCGAATTCACGGCATTTTCGACGATGGTCTTGTCAGCGAACATTTCCGCGCCGCCAACCATCGGGTTCTCTGCAGCGAAAGCGGCGGTTGTCCCCAGAGCGATGGCAGAGGCGGCAATAGTCATCTTGATCGTGTTCATTTCTGTCTCCCAACATAAAATAACGGTACGTATGGGTTAACAACGACGGCTGTGGGGAATTAGTTTCAGGACCTTTCGTCGAAACGTCCCGCTGCGGCTGCGTTCAGGAAAAAACAACGCGGTTTTATGCTTGACGGGCGCGGTGGGCTGGCATAGTCCACGCGCTCATGGCGTTATAGCTCAGTTGGTTAGAGCGAACGACTCATAATCGTTAGGTCGGTGGTTCGAGTCCACCTAACGCCACCATATCCCATTTTACCCGCCAGGTGACCTGCCCCGCATCAGCGGTCCGCAGGCTGCCGTGTTGCGGTGCCCGAATTTTCCCGTATAAGCTGCAGGCAGTCAGGAACTATAGTGCCGAAATCGGCGCGCAATTGGCGATTTCGTTGAATTGCCCGGATTGGGGCCAAGCCTTTGTTGACGCCGATACGCTGGTATTGTCTGATCCGGATGCATTCACAAAAGGCCATTGTCCGGTGATAAGGGCGAGGTCGGGAATCTTAAAGGGAGAAGACCACATGATGTTTCGCAGAACGCTTCTGGGGGCAGCGGGTGCCGCACTGGCAACCGCGCTCACAGCAACCACCGCCATGGCGCAGGATGTCACCCTGCGCATGCACCAGTTCCTGCCGCCGCAGGCCAACGTACCCAGGCTGGTTCTGGATGTCTGGGCCGACAAGGTCGAAGAGGACAGCGCAGGCCGCATCAAGGTAGAGCGCTATCCGTCCATGCAACTGGGCGGCACCCCGCCCGAGCTGATGGACCAGGCCATTGACGGGGTTGCAGATATTGTCTGGACCGTGGTCGGCTATACGCCGGGTCGCTATCCGTCGACCGAAGTATTCGAACTGCCCTTCATGGTGGACGATGCGCGCGCGGCGTCTTCCGCCTATTGGCAGATGTTCGAAAAGCACATGAAGGACGGCGAATTCAAGGACCTGCACATTCTGGGTACATGGGTCCACGGCCCCGGCCTGATCCATGCCAACAAGGAAGTCCGCACGCCCGACGACATGGAGGGGCTGAAGATCCGCGGCGGCTCTCGTCTGGTCAACCGTCTGCTGGAACTCACCGGTGCGACACCGGTCGGCATGCCGGTCCCCGCGATCCCGGAAGGCCTGTCCAAGGGTGTTATCGACGGCACCACCATCCCGTGGGAGGTCACCTCGGCGCTCAAGGTTGCGGAACTGGTCAAGAACCACACCGAATTCGATGGTGCGCTTTATACGCTGACCTTCGTGCTGGCGATGAACAAGGATCGCTATGACAGCCTGCCCGATGACCTGAAAAAGGTGATCGACGATAACTCTGGTCTGGAATTCTCGATCTTCGCGGGCGGCGCGCAGGCGGATGCCGATGGCCCCGCCCGTCAGCTTGCCGTTGATCTGGGTAACAACATCGTCACATTGAACGACGAAGAGACTCAGGTGTGGCGCGATGCGGCCCAGCCGATCTATGAAGAATGGATCGCGGACATGCAGGGCAAGGGCATCGACGGTCAGGCCCTGATCGACGAGGCGAAGTCGTTGATGGACGCCTACCAGAAATAAAACGCCCGGCGTTTGACCGACCCGCAGCCATCATGCTGCGGGTCGGTTTTTTAGCACTATTTTACCGAAAGGTTGTCGCGGATGCGCAGTATTGTCCACGCCCTTGCACGCGTTACGGCGCTTTTGGGGGGCTTTGTTCTGTTGGCGCTGATTCTGCTGACCACGCTGTCGATCATCGGGCGCTCCGTGAACAAGGTCCTGCATGCGGATTTCTTTGACACGGCGCTGACCGGGTTTTCGCAATTCCTGCTCGATCTCGGGGTGGGCGAGATCAACGGCAGCTACGAACTGTTGGAGGCCGGGGTCGCCTTTGCGATCTTTTCCTTTCTGCCGATCTGCCAGCTTCACGGGTCGCATGCGACTGTCGATATCTTCACCGCTGCCCTGCCGGGCGGGTTCAATCGCTGGCTTGCGGCGTTCTGGGAGGTCGTTCTGACCGCCGTGGTGATCCTGCTGATCTGGCGGCTTTTCGGCGGATTGGAGCGCTATTATGGCAATGGCGAGACAACGCTGTTCCTGCAATTTCCGGTTTGGTGGGCCTATGCCTGTAGTTTTGCCGCCGGGGTGGTGGCCTGTATCGTGGCGGTCTATTGCGCCATCGCGCGCCTGTCGGGGGCGCTGACCGGGCGCGACACACTGCCAAATCAATCGGAAGGGCACTGACATGAGCGGTCTTGAGCTGGGCTTTTGGTCCTTTCCCGTTCTGCTGATCATGGTCTTCCTGCGCGCGCCCATCGGGCTTGCGATGATGCTCTGCGGTTTTGGCGGCTGGTATTTCTTCATGGGCGGCAACCCGACGCCGCTTCTGGCGAAGCTGAAATCCGAAACCTACACAACCTTTTCCAGCTATTCGCTGAGCATCATCCCGATGTTTCTGCTGATGGGCCAGTTCGCCACCCTGTCGGGGATGTCGAGCGCACTGTTCAAGGCGGCGGAATCCTTTCTGGGTCACCGCCGGGGCGGGGTCGCCATGGCGGCGGTCGGGGCCTGCGCGGGCTTTGGTGCCATCTGCGGTTCGTCGCTGGCCACGGCGGCAACCATGTCCAAGGTCGCCCTGCCGGAGCTGCGGCGCTATGGATATTCGGGCGGCTTTTCGACGGCCACGCTGGCAGCGGGCGGGACACTGGGCATCCTGATCCCACCCTCGGTGATCCTGGTGATCTATGCGATCCTGACCGAACAGAACATTGCCAAGCTGTTTCTGGCCGCCTTTATCCCCGGCATCCTTGCCGCCCTTGGCTATATCATCACCATTTCGATCTATGTGCGCCTGAACCCCAAGGCGGCAGGCACGCGCCCCGCTGTGCCCATGGCCGAACGGTTCCGCGCGCTGGCAGATACCTGGCCGGTGCTGGTGATCTTCTTTGTCGTGGTCGGTGGTATTTATCTGGGGTGGTTCACCCCGACCGAAGGCTCGGCCATCGGTGCCGCCGGGACCGGGCTTGTCGCCCTTGTGTCGGGCAGCCTGAACTGGGCGGTGCTGCGCGACAGCCTGCTGGGGACGGCAAAGACCACCGCGATGATCTTTTTCATCGTGCTGGGAGCAGGGTTCTACAACGGGTTCCTGGCCCTGTCGGGCGTGCCGCAGTTCATGGCTGACTGGGTGGTGACGCAGGGCTTCAGCCCGCTTCTGGTGCTCAGCATCATCCTGTTGTTCTACCTGATCTTTGGTTGCCTGATGGACAGCCTGTCGATGATCCTGCTCACGGTGCCGATCTTTTTCCCGGTAATCTCTGCCATGGATTTCGGAATGAGCGCGGAACATGTCGCGATCTGGTTCGGCATCCTTGTGCTGATCGTGGTCGAAGTGGGCCTGATCACGCCGCCGGTGGGCATGAACCTGTTCATCATCAACACGATGGACCGCGAAACCCCGATGACGGAAACCTACAAGGCGGTGATTTATTTTGTGGGTTCCGACATTGTCCGGGTGATCCTGCTGGTCGCTTTCCCCGGCATCACCCTGTTCCTGTTGTCTTAGGGACTTCCGAAAGGAGCCAGCGCCATGACGGCCCATCTGAACCTGAAACCGCATGACGTGACCTTGCAGGAACGGGCGGATGGCACTGTCCTGATGCGGTCGAACCTGCCGCTGGGGTCGGTGGCGCGCCGTACCGGTGACTGGCTGGATCATTGGGCGGCGGAAACGCCAGACGCGGTTTTTCTGGCAGAACGTCAGGGGCAGGGCTGGCGCGAGGTGACCTATGCGCAGGCGCTTACCCATGTCCGCGCGATTGCCAGCCATCTGCTGGAACGTGACCTGGGCCCGTCCTGTCCCATCATGATCCTGTCCGGCAATGGCGTGGATCACGGGTTGCTGACACTGGCGGCCCAATACGTCGGCATCCCCACGATCCCGGTGGCCGAACAATACAGCCTGATCCCGGCAGCCCATCCGCGCCTGTCCCATGCGGCGGCGCTGGCGCGGCCCGGTCTGGTCTTTGCCGCCGACGCCACGCCATACGCGGCGGCCCTCGCGCTGGACGATTTTGCCGGGATCGAAACGCTGTCAGCCGCGCCCGGTGACAGCGGGGCCACGGACCTGGCCGATCTGCTGGTGCCCTCAGGGGCAGACATCACCGCCGCCGCCGCAGCGGTGGGGCCGGAAACGCTGGCCAAGATATTGCTGACCTCAGGCTCGACTTCAGAGCCGAAGGGGGTGCTGACAACCCATGGGATGCTGACCACCAATCAGGCGCAGATCGCGGCCTGCCTGCCGTTCCTGTCGAGCCGCGCGCCGCGCATCGTGGACTGGCTGCCGTGGAACCATACCTTTGGCGGCTCCTACAATTTCAACCTCATGCTGGCCAATGGCGGCAGTCTTTATGTCGACGATGGCAAACCCGCGCCGGGGCTGTTCGACCGCACGGTCGAGAATCTGGGGCTGATGTCGGGCACGATCAGCTTCAACGTGCCGGTGGGCTTTGCCCAGTTGGTACGCGCCCTGGAGAAAGACACCGCCCTACGCGATACCTATTTTGCCGATCTCGACATGATCTTTTATGCCGGTGCGTCCCTGCCGCAGGACACATGGGCGGCGCTTGAGCGTCTGGCGATGGAGGCGGGCGGAAAGCTGCCGCTGATCACCACGTCATGGGGCCTGACCGAAACCGCGCCCGGTTGCCTGATCAGCCATCAGCCCGCCAAGGGGGCCGGTATCGTCGGTGTCCCCATGCCCGGCATCGAGGTCAAGCTGGTGCCGGATGCCGACATGCGCTGCGACGTGCGCGTGCGCGGTGCCAGCATTACAGGCGGCTATCTCGACAACCCCGAAAAGACCGCCGATGCCTTTGACGAAGAAGGGTTCTTTATCACCGGTGATGCGATGCGGCTGGTGGACCCGAATGATGCGAACCGGGGTTTGCGGTTCGACGGACGCCTGTCGGAAGATTTCAAATTGACCTCCGGCACATGGGTGCGCGCGGCGAACCTGCGGCTTGATGTGCTGTCGGCCCTGGCGCCCTTTGCACAGGACGTCGTGATTGCCGGCGAAGGGCGTGACGACGTGCGCGCGATGATCCTGCCGAACCGTGCCGCCATCGCCGCACAGGGCTGGGAGATCTCCGAGACCGCAGGCATCCTCAGGTGCGCCGGGCTGGAGGCCGAACTGGCACAACGCCTGACCACGCTTGCCGGCTCTGCCGCGGGCAGCGCCGGGCGGGTCTGTGCGGCCATTGTCCTGGCGGAGCCTGCGTCGATAGCTGAAGGCGAGGCAACGGCGAAAGGCAACCTGAATTTTCCCCGCTTTCTGTCCCGCCGGGCCGCGCTGGTGGCACGGCTGTTCGCCCCGGAAAGCCCCGATGTGATCCACATCTTGCACTAAAGTGCAATTCATGTCCGCATCGCTTGCGGCTGCGGCACTCAAGTGCACACTGCCTCTACCGTGGGAGGAAGAGATGCAGTCAACACAAGCGAATGCCGTCACCTATTTTGTGGACCGCCATATCAACGAGGGGCGGGGGGAGAAGATTGCCTATACCGAGGCTGAAACCGGACGCACCCTGAGCTATGCGCAGATGGCAGCCGGGGCAGGCACGGTTGCCGGGGCGCTGACCCAGGCGGGCATCCGTCCCGAGGAACGGGCGGCAATTCTGGTGCTGGACCAGATCGAATTCCCGCAGATTTTCTGGGGCGCGATCAAGGCGGGTGTCGTGCCTGTCCCGCTTAACACCCTGCTGGCGACTTCTGTCTATGACGTGATCCTGCGCGATTCCCGCGCCGCGATCCTTTTTGTGTCGGCCCCCCTGTGGGAGGTGGTGGCCCCCGCCGTCGCCGATAACCCCTATCTGCGCCAGGTGGTGGTGATTGGCGATGCGCCGGAAGGTACGCAGGATTATGCGGCTTTCACGGCGGATGCGCCAAGGCAGGACACTCTGCCGGTCAGCAGCGACGAGGTTGCATTCTGGCTTTATTCATCAGGCTCAACCGGTCAGCCAAAGGGTGTGGCCCATGTCCATTCCGCCCTGCGCGCCACCGCTGACACCTATGGTGCCGAGGTGCTGGGCATCCGCGAGGATGACGTGGTGCTGTCGGCGGCAAAGTTCTTTTTCGCCTATGGGCTGGGCAATGCGATGACCTTTCCGCTGTCGGTAGGGGCCAGCACGATCCTGTTCACGGGCAGGCCCACGCCACCGGGCATGATCGAGACGATCAACACCCATAGACCCACGGTCTTTTGCGGCGTGCCGACCCTATATGCCGCGATGGTTGCCCAGATGAACCGTGACGGCGCGCCGGACGCCCCGCTGCGGGTTTGCATCTCGGCAGGAGAGGCGCTGCCGGAGGACGTCGGCACCCGCTGGGAAAAGCACACCGGGGTGGGCATTCTTGATGGCGTAGGCTCTACCGAAATGCTGCATATTTTCCTGTCCAATGCGCCGGGGGACATTGTTTATGGCACCTCTGGCCGTGCCGTGCCGGGCTATGCCCTGCGGCTGGTCGACGAGAATGGCGAGGAGGTTGCGGCAGGCGGCATCGGTGAATTGCTGGTCAATGGCGCGTCGGCGGCCAATTGCTATTGGAACCAGCGCGACAAGTCGCGCAGCACCTTCGAGGGTGTCTGGACGCGGACCGGCGACAAATACGAAAAACGCGCCGACGGGCGGCTGGTCTACTGCGGGCGGACCGATGACATGTTCAAGGTGTCGGGCATCTGGCTGTCCCCGTTCGAGGTCGAGGGCGCGCTGGTCAGCCACCCGGCTGTGCTGGAGGCGGCAGTGGTGGCCAGGCGTGATGAGGATGGGCTGGAAAAACCGCTGGCCTTTGTCGTGTTGCAATCAGGAGAAGACCCGGAAGCGATACGGGATGCGCTGAAAGACTACGTGAAAGAGAAGATCGGAAAGTGGAAATATCCGCGCTGGATCGAGGTGGTCGAAGAACTACCTAAAACGGCAACGGGCAAGATCCAGCGTTTCAAGCTGAGAGAGGACTGTTGATGGCATTCGAATGGCGCGAGAAGCCGGGTGACCGGATCAAACTGGCGGGACACGCGCTGGAATACGCCTGTTGGGGCCCCGCACCCGATCAGGCCCCGACGCTGGTCATGCTCCATGAAGGTCTGGGGTCCATCGCGCAGTGGCGTGACCTGCCCGCGCGTCTGGCGGCGACCACGGGGTTTGGTGTGCTGGCCTTTGCGCGGGCGGGCTATGGCGGGTCAGACCCGGTGACGTTGCCACGTCCGCTGAACTACATGACGCGAGAGGCGGAGGATACCTTGGGGCCGCTGCTGGATGCTGCCGGGATTTCTCAGGCGGTGCTGCTGGGCCATTCGGACGGTGCCACGATCGCCGCCATCTATGGCGGTTCCGTGTCCGACATGCGGGTGCGGGGTCTGGTGCTGATCGCGCCGCATTTCTTTGTCGAAGCTGATGGGTTGTTGGCAATCCATGCGGCCGGCAAGGCGTTCCGTGACGGCGACCTGCGGGCGCGTCTGTCAAAGTATCACCGCAATGTGGATGTTGCTTTCAACGGGTGGCACGATGCCTGGACGGACCCTGCGTTTGCAAGCTGGAACGTGGCGGATTGCATCGACCATCTGCGTATTCCGGTATTGGCGATTCAGGGCCGTGAGGACCCTTATGGCACCCTCGCCCAGATCAGCGAGATCGAAGAGCGCATCTATTCCCCGCTGGAGACGCTGATTCTGGAAGGCTGCGGCCATGCGCCCCATCTTGAGCATCCCGAGCAGACAGAGATAGCCATTGTGGAATTCTGCGCAAGGCTGGACCGGCTTGAGCGGGAAGAGGTCCGTATTGCCTGACGCGCCGGAAGGTTTTGAACTACCACCGCACGCCTATGTCCCCGGCGTGACACCACGCCACCCGGAAGGTTGGTTCGACAGGGTAAAGGCCAGTGTGACCGACGATATGGCGGTCCCGGACCTGCACAAGACAGCGGCATGGCAGGCGGGGCGGGCCTATTTCGATGCGGGTTACTATTGGGAGTGTCACGAGGTGCTGGAAGCGGTCTGGATGCGCACGCCCGAAGGGTCGCAGGAACGCGACATGACACAGGCGCTGATCCAGCTGGCCAACGCGCGGCTGAAGATCACGATGCAGCGGCCCCGCGCGGCATGGCGTTTGTGCAATATGGTGTCGGGGCACCTGGCCCGCTGCGATGCAACCCGCAGGATTCTGGGGTTGGAGGTTTCCGAGGTCCGGCAATGGGTGGCGCAGACCCGGAAGGCGCTGGAAAAAGGATAGATGTGCATGATACTGCAAAAATAGCGATGAATTCAGGCAAGATCACTGGTTTACCCGCAGGGAGATGGAATTATAATACACCTAAAGGTTCAGGCAGGCTGTGAAAGGATTACCCATGACCAAGATCATCGACTTTCAGACCGACCCGTCGAAATATCGGCACTGGAAAGTGACCTATGACGGTCCCGTGGCGCATCTGTTCATGGATGTGGATGAAAAGGGCGGGCTTTTCGACGGCTATGAGCTGAAGCTGAACAGCTACGATCTGGGCGTGGACATCGAACTGGCCGATGTGGTGCAGCGGATGCGGTTCGAACATCCCGAGGTCAAGGTCGTGATGATGCAATCGGCCAAGGACAAGGTGTTCTGCGCCGGTGCCAACATCCGGATGCTGGGCGGCGCGGCGCACAGTCACAAGGTCAACTTCTGCAAGTTCACCAATGAGACCCGCAATACCTACGAGGCGGCGCTGGCCGACAGCGGGCAGAACTACATCTGCGCGGTGAAAGGGGCCTGCGCGGGTGGCGGCTACGAACTGGCGCTGGCGTGCAATCACATCATGCTGACCGATGACAGCACATCCTCGGTTGCCCTGCCCGAAGTGCCGCTGCTGGCCGTGCTGCCGGGCACCGGGGGGCTGACCCGCGTGACCGACAAGCGCAAGGTGCGCCGGGATCTTGCGGATGTCTTCTGCTCCATCGAGGAAGGGGTAAAGGGCAAGCGCGCAGTCGAATGGCGGCTGGTGGACGAAGTGTTCCCGAATTCCAAGTTCGACGAGGCGGTGCTGGAACGCGCGCACGAGATGGCGGCCTCCTCTGACAAGGCGGATGTGGCGCAGGGCATCGAACTGACCCCGATCAGCCGTACGTTCGCCGATGATGGCGTCACTTATTCCACCGTCGAGGTTGCTCTGAACCGCAAGGGCGCACGCGCCACGGTGACCATCAAGGGGCCGGATGCGGACGCGCCCGCCGATATGGAGGCTTTGGTCGCCGAGGGAGCCGAAGCCTGGATCCTGCGCTGCGCGCGCGAGTTGGACGACGCGATCCTGCATCTGCGCAACAACGAAAAGGAACTGGGCCTGATCGAATTCCAGACCCAGGGCGACCCCGAAAAGGTCATCGCGCATGAGGCGCTGCTGCTGGGCAACAAGGACCACTGGCTGGCCAATGAAACCCTGCAATACTGGAAACGCGTGCTGAAGCGGATCGACATGACCTCGCGGTCGCTGGTGGCGATCGTGGAGCACGGATCGTGCTTTGCCGGGCCGCTGGCCGAACTGCTTTGGGCGGTGGACCGCAGCTATATGATGCTTGAGGAATTCGACGGCGATAACCGGCACATGGCGACTGTCACGCTGTCGGATGGCAACTTTGGCACCTATCCGATGGGCAATGACCTGACGCGGCTGGAAACGCGGTTCCTGGGCACGCCGGAGCAGGTGGAAAGCCTGAAAGGGTGCATCGGCGAGGCACTGGAAGCGGATGGTGCAGAGGAACTGGGGCTGGTCACCTATGCCTATGACGACATCGACTGGGAAGACGAGGTGCGCCTGTTCATGGAAGAACGCGCCAGCTTCAGCCCCGATGCGATGACGGGGATGGAGGCGAACCTGCGCTTTGCCGGGCCGGAGACGATGGAAACCCGCATCTTTGGCCGTCTGACCGCCTGGCAGAACTGGATTTTCCAGCGCCCCAACGCGGTGGGCAAGGAGGGTGCGCTGCAACGCTATGGCAGCGGACAGCGCGGCGAATATGACATGGAACGTGTGTAACGGGCTCGGATTTTTCGAAAAATCCGGCCCAAAATCTTCAAAGATTTTGGCCCCCGAAGGAGGAAACCAATGCTCGATCTGATCAACGTAAGTTATGATACGCAAATCCCGAACAACGTCGGCCTGAGTGAGGACAAAAAGGTTCTCAAGGCGCTGGAAAAATGGCACCCCGGTTACATCAACTGGTGGAACGACCTGATCCCGCAGAACTTTCAGGAAAGCATGGTCTATCTGCGCACCGCCGTTTCGGTGGACCCCAAAGGCTGGGCCAAGTTCGACTATGTGAAGATGCCGGAATACCGCTGGGGCGTGTTGCTGGCCCCTGCCGTCGAGGACCGCAAGATCCCCATGGGTGAACATTACGGCGAACCGGCGTGGCAGGAAGTGCCCGGCGAATACCGCAACATGCTCAAGCGCCTGATCGTGATCCAGGGCGACACAGAGCCGGGGTCAGTCGAGCAGCAGCGTTTCCTTGGCCTCACGGCACCATCGCTTTACGACATGCGCAACCTGTTCCAGGTCAATGTGGAGGAAGGCCGCCACCTCTGGGCGATGGTCTATCTGCTGCAAAAGTACTTCGGCCGCGATGGCCGGGAAGAGGCGGATGACCTGCTGGTGCGGTCCTCCGGTTCCGACGACAGCCCGCGGATGCTGGGCGCCTTCAACGAGGAAACGCCGGATTGGCTGTCTTTCTTCATGTTCACCTATTTCACCGACCGTGACGGCAAGATGCAGCTGGAGAGTCTGGCGCAATCCGGCTTTGACCCTCTGTCACGCACTTGCCGCTTCATGCTGACCGAGGAAGCGCACCACATGTTTGTGGGCGAAACCGGCGTGGGCCGCACCATTCAGGCAACGCTTGAGGCGATGGCAAAACATGGCATCACCGACCCCTATGACATCAACAAGATCCGCGATCTGGGTGTGATCGACCTGCCCACGATGCAGAAAAAGCTGAACCTGCACTACACGCTGTCGCTGGACCTGTTCGGGCAGGAGGTGTCGACCAATGCCGCAAATGCCTTCAATTCCGGCATCAAGGGGCGGTACATGGAGCAGCGGATCGACGACGATCACAAGCTGACCGATGACACCTATCCGGTGACCTCCATCAAGGACGGCAAAATCGTGACAGAGGACGCCCCCGCCCTGACCGCCATCAACATGCGCCTGCGCGACGATTATGTGCGCGATGCTGCCGGGGGCGTGGGCCGCTGGAACAAGCAGATCGCCAAGGCGGGTGTGGATTTTGAGCTGAAGCTGCCGCATGAGGGCTTTCACCGCCAGATCGGTGTCTTCAGCACCGTGGCCGTGGACCCGGATGGCAAGATCATTTCGGCTGACGAATGGCACAAGCGCCGCGATGAATGGCTGCCGACCAAGGCCGATGGTGATTTCATCCAGTCGCTGATGGTGCCCTGCTATGAGCCGGGCAAATACGCCTCCTGGATCGCCGCGCCCAAGGTCGGGATCGACAACAAGCCGGGCGATTTCGAATATGTGAAGCTGCATATGGCATGAAAGTGGGGTGGGTTTCGAACCCACCTTACGGCAATCTTGAGAGGTGCGTGCCTGTCACGCACCTTTCGCATACAAAGGACATGCCGCCCGTCCAGCGGGCACGGAGGGGAGAGCGACCATGAACAAACCCGTCAAACAGCATCTGATCGACCCCGAGATCTGCATCCGCTGCTATACCTGCGAGATGACTTGCCCGATCAACGCAATCGAGCATGACGACAACAACGTCGTGGTCAACGCCGACATCTGCAATTTCTGTATGGATTGCATCCCCGTCTGCCCCACAGGCTCCATCGACGAATGGCGGGTTGTGAACACGCCATACACGCTGGAACAGCAGTACGAGATGGACGAACTGCCCGAGCAGGAAGACATCGAGGCCGCCCCTGCGAGCGATGACGAGGAAGCGGTCGACCCGATTGCGGCTCTGCTGGCAGAGGCGCACAAGGGTGCGGGCGGCAAGGCCAAGGCGCCAGTCAGCGCGGGCAAGCCAACCGTGAACATGTATAATCTCGGCAAACCGGCCAGGATGAAGGTGCAGGGCAATTACCCACTGACCAAGGACCCCGACCATGACGTGCGCCACATCATCCTGGACCCCGGCGCGCTGCCGTTTCCGGTGCTCGAAGGGCAATCGGTCGGCATCATCCCGCCCGGCACGGATGCGGAAGGCAACGCGCATCTGCCGCGGCTTTACTCCATCTCCTCGCCCCGCGATGGCGAGCGGGCGGGGTATCACAACATCTCCCTGACGGTGAAACGGGAGGAAGGGGGGCTTGCCTCCAATTACCTGTGCGATCTGGAACAGGGGGCGGAGGTCGAGGTGACCGGCCCGTTCGGGGCCACCTTCCTGATGCCCTCCACCCCCGAGGCGCATCTGCTGCTGATCTGTACCGGCACCGGCTCCGCGCCGATGCGCGCCTTTACCATGCAGCGCCAGCGCAGCGGTGCGACAGGCGGCATGACCATGTTCTTTGGCGCGCGCACGCCCGACAGCCTGCCCTATTTCGGCCCGCTCAAGAAGGTGCCGGAAACCCTGTTGAAACAGCATCTGGTGTTCTCGCGCCAGCCCGAACAGGACAAGGAGTACGTGCAGGATCGTATTCTGGCCGAACAGGACAGCGTGGCGGAACTGCTTGAGGATGACCGCACGCATATCTACATCTGCGGCTTGCGCGGGATGGAAGAAGGGGTCGAGCGCGCCATGACCTCCATCGCGGAAAGCCTGGGCCAGCAGTGGACCGCGTTGCGCGATGCCATGCGCGAGGACGGGCGGTATCACGTGGAGACCTATTGATGTCTGATCCCTTTATCCATCCTGTCAACGTCACATGGGCGGACTGCGATCCCGCACGGATCGCCTATACGGCGCGTCTGCCCTATTTCGCGCTGGATGCGATCAATGCCTGGTGGGAGGCCCATCTGGGCGGCGACGGTTGGTTCCAGATGGCGATCGACCGCAATGTCGGCACGCCTTTCGTCAGCCTGGGGATGGAGTTCCGCAGCCCGGTCACCCCGCGCCATACCCTGATGTGCGATACTTTCCCGACCCGCTTGGGCGAAAAATCCATCAGCTTTGCGGTGAACGGATCACAAAACGATGTGCTGTGTTTCGAGGGCCGTTTCACCTGTGTTTTCACCATCGCGGACCAGTTCAAGAGCCAACCGGTGCCGCCGGACTTCCGCGCCATCGTAGAGCCGCACATTCGTGCGAAATAATGCAGTTTGGCGTGGTTGAGGTCTTGATCGGGCAGCAGCTTTGCGGAATAGTGCATTAATGTCTCTGATAGCACCTCATGGCTGACATGCCGGATACCCAGGACCCCGGTGCTGCGCTGATCGCGCGCATGGCCGAACGGGTCGCTGCCGCCCGCAAGAAGCGCGGCCTGCCGCGCCGTGTGCTGTCCGAATTGTCGGGCGTATCGCCGCGATACCTTGCGCAGCTTGAATCGGGCGAGGGCAATATTTCCATTCTTCTGCTGTCGCGGGTTGCGGCGGCGCTTGACCTCAAGGTTGAGGCGCTTTTGGCGGATGAAATCCCGATGGACCATGACGCGCAGCGTTTTGCGACCCTCTATCGGAGCGCTCCGGCAGAGATGCAGCACAAGGTCAGCGCGATGCTGGCCCCGCGTGACCCCGGTTTGCTGCGCGCGGGGCGCATCAGCCTGATCGGTCTGCGCGGTGCGGGCAAATCCACCCTTGGACGGATGGCAAGCGAAGCGCTGAAGATACCTTTTGTTGAGTTGAACGAAGACATCGAGAACGCGGTCGATATGCCATTGGCAGAGGTGATGGCGTTTTACGGCGAGGACGGATACCGCCGATTGGAATCCGAGGCGCTGGACCGCATTTCAACTGTGCATGACCGCGTCATATTGGCTGCTGCGGGCGGCATCGTCGCGCAGAAAAACACCTATGACCGGCTGCGTGAGCGGTTCCACACGGTCTGGATACGGACCAGCCCCCCCGAACACATGCAGCGCGTGCGCGCCCAGGGCGATGTGCGCCCGATGCAGGGCAACCCAGCGGCGATGGCGCATCTCAAGGAATTGCTGAATGCGCGCAGCCCGCTCTACGAACTGGCCGAGGCGCAGGTGAACACATCGAACCGGACAATCAGTTCGTCGCTGAACGATCTGCTGACCACCATTGCCAAACACAGCTTTCTCGATCCGGTGACATGAAGCAGGCGGTGCTGACCGCATGGCTTCAGGATGTGTTCTGGCGGCGGGGCGAGGTGCTGCTGTTTCATCATACCAACCCCTGGGAACTGGACGAGGCGCTGACCGGCTGGGGGTATGACATGGGCCCCTGCGAAGCGCAGGATCTGCTGGGGCTGGACAAGGTGCTGGCGCGCGGGCCGGAGCGTCAGGTGCCGATCCTGCCCCGGATGGTGGCGGAGGGGCGCATGGGCAAGCCGGGCGGCGTGGGCTATTACCGCTATCCCGGTGGCGGCGGTGCCGTGATCGACCCGCTGATCGAGGATCTGATCCTGGAGGAAGCCTGGTTTGCCAGCGTCACACGATCTGAAGTGAGCGATGCGGACCTGGTTGAGCGCATGCATGCGGCGCTGTTGGCGGAGTGCCGGTTGTTGCTGTCGCAGGGGGTGACGCGGGCTGCGCTTGCCATGGCGCTGACAAAAGGGCTGCATCTGCCAGAGGGCCGCGTGTCTGAAATCCTGGACCCTGCCTGACGGCGGCACTGTTTCAGGTCAGGACACCACCGTCGCGCAACCGGGCAATGGCAGCATCGTCATAACCGAGGTCGCGCAGGGCCGCTTCGGTGTCCGAGCCCGGTGCCGGGGGGCTTTGCAGGTCGCCCGGCGTGCTGCGCGAGAAGCGGGGTGCAGGGGCCGCTTGTGCGATACCGGCCACTTCGGTGAAGGTGCCGCGCGCGGCCATCTGCGGATGGGCGGGCGCTTCGGACCAGGCCAGGACGGGTGTTGCACAGGCGTCGCTGCCGTCGAAAATGGCAGCCCATGCGTCGCGGGTCTTGCGCTTGAACACCTCGGCATAGGCCGCGCGCCTTTCGGGCCAGGCGGCGCTGTCCATCTGGCTGGCCATATGATCCTGCGGCAGGTCGGCAAGGCGCACCAGTTCCGCAAAGAATTGCGGCTCCAGCGGGCCGACCGCCAGGAATTTCCCGTCCGCACATTCATAGGTCCGGTAAAAGGGCGCGCCACCATCCAGCAGGTTGGTCTCGCGGGTTTCGGACCACTGACCGCGTGCGATAAAGGCGTGCACCAGCGCCATCATCGCGGATGCGCCATCGACCATCGCGGCGTCAATAACCTGACCCTTGCCGGATGTCTGACGCTCGAACAGGGCGGCCATGATGCCAAACAGCAGGAACATCGTGCCGCCGCCATAATCGGCCCCGATATTCAGCGGCGGCATTGGCACGCTGTCCGCCGCGCCGGTGGCCTGCAGAAATCCGGTCAGACCCAGATAGTTGATGTCATGCCCCGCCGTCTGCGCCAATGGCCCGTCCTGGCCCCAGCCGGTCATCCGGCCAAAGACAAGGCCCGGATTCTGCGCGTGGCAGTCCGCCGGCCCCAGCCCCATCCGCTCCATCACGCCGGGGCGGAACCCCTCGATCAGCACATCGGCGCGGGCGATCATGGCCATCGCCACGGCGCGCCCCGCGTCGGATTTGAGGTTCAGCGCAACTGATCGTTTGCCGCGGTTGTTGATGTCCGTCGGATCGGCGGGGCCGGATGCGCGGGTGATCAGCGTGACCTCCGCCCCGAGGTCGGCCAGGAGTTGGCCCGCCAGCGGGGCGGGGCCAAGCCCTTGCATTTCCACGACCTTCAGCCCTTTGAGTGGTCCGCTCATGCCGTCCTCCGGTCTTGTGGAAACCTGTACCGTCCGCGCTCAGGACACGTCCTTGTAGCTGACCTCGCGCTTGTCGGTGCCGCCCTTTTCGCGGCGCACCAGCAGTCGGTTCAGCGCGTGGATATAGGCGCGGGTGGAGGCGACAACCGTGTCGGTATCCGCCGATTGGCCGGTCACGATCCGCCCGTCCTCTTCGATTCGGACAGAGACGGTGGCCTGCGCATCGGTCCCTTCGGTGACGGCATGCACCTGGTAGAGCTGCAACCGCGCCTCATGCGGCACCAATGCCTTGACGCAGTTGAAGGCCGCATCGACCGGACCGTCACCGGTCTGTTCGGTGGTCTGCTCGGCACCGTCCACGTTCAGCGTCATCCGCGCCTGGTTCGGCCCTTCGGTCCCGCAGACGACATGCATCGACACCAGCGTGACGCGGTCCTCCTCGGGGTCGGTTGCCGTGCGCATCAGCGCGATAAGGTCATCCTCATAGATTTCCTTTTTCCGGTCGGCCAGTTCCTTGAACCGGACAAAGACATCCTTGAGCTGGTTGTCGCCCAGTTCGAACCCCAGATCCTCAAGCTTGGAACGCAACGCGGCCCGGCCCGAATGTTTGCCCATGACGATATTGGTCTCGGCCAGGCCCACGTCGGCGGGGCGCATGATTTCGAACGTCTCGGCGTTCTTGAGCATGCCGTCCTGGTGGATGCCGGATTCATGGGCAAAGGCGTTCTTGCCCACGATCGCCTTGTTGAACTGCACGGCAAAGCCGCTGACAGTCGCCACCCGGCGGGAGATGTTCATGATCTTGGTGGAGTCGATCCGGGTTTCATAGGGCATGATGTCGTTGCGCACGCGCAGGGCCATCACAACTTCTTCCAGCGCGGTATTGCCCGCCCGTTCGCCCAATCCGTTGATCGTGCACTCGACCTGACGCGCGCCCGCCTCGACGGCGGCAAGGCTGTTGGCCGTCGCCATGCCAAGGTCGTTGTGGCAATGGGTGGCAAAGACGATCTCGTCCGCGCCGGGAACATTCTCAAGCAGTTTGCGGATCAGATCGGCGCTTTCGCGCGGTGCGGTATAGCCGACGGTATCGGGGATATTGATGGTTGTTGCCCCGGCCTTGATCGCGATCTCGACGACCCGGTACAGGTAGTCCAATTCTGTCCGCGTAGCGTCCATCGGGGACCATTGCACGTTGTCGCACAGGTTGCGGGCATGGGTGACCGTGTCGTGGATGCGGTCGGCCATTTCGTCCATTGTCAGGTTCGGGATCGCCCGGTGCAGGGGCGAGGTGCCGATGAACGTATGGATGCGCGGCTGACGTGCGTGTTTCACGGCCTCCCAGCAGCGGTCGATGTCGGGCAGTTGCGCGCGGGCAAGCCCGCAGATCACCGCGTTCTGCGACTGACGCGCGATTTCGGAGACGGCGGCAAAGTCGCCGTCCGAGGCGATGGGGAATCCGGCCTCGATGATATCGACACCCATTTCATCCAGAAGGCTGGCGATCTCCAGCTTTTCGGCATGGGTCATGGTGGCACCGGGGCTTTGTTCGCCGTCGCGCAAGGTTGTGTCAAAGATCAAGACGCGGTCTTGGGGTTGGGTATTCATGTTGGGTTCTCTCTGTTCTGCTGTAAATCCGTGGCGCGTGACCATCCCTCTGAGCGGACGCGCCGGATGGCACGCTCAGAGGCGGATTAGCAGCAGCAGGTTGGCACGCAGCAGCGCCGCGCAGGGGCGCGGCAGGGTTGTGATATGGGCGGCGTGTGTCATGCCGCTATTTATACGCCCCGTTTTTCAAATGGAAAGGGGGCATTGTCACCTTTGTCGTTGTGGCTGCGGTGTGGGCGGGTTTGAGTATTTTTGGCATAAAGAAGCATTGACCCACGATGGCCTGTCCATGGCCGTGCCACCAATCAAGTCTCAATCATGCGCCGCGCGGCTGTCTTGCGGGGCTTCTGCGCGGTCAAACATGCCGTAGTCACGGATCACATGGGCGATGCGCAGGTGATAATCGGCAAAGATGCCGCCGCGCCCCTTCGCCTGTGCCCCGCGATGCGCCGTCAGCTTGCGCCAGCGTTCGACGGCTGCCTCATCCTCGAAGAACGAGAGCGACAGCAGCTTGTCCGGGTTGGTCAGGCTCTGGAACCGCTCGACAGAAATGAACCCTTCGACCTCATCCACCAGCGGGCGCATCGCGGCGGCAATGTCGAGATAATCGTCGCGGCGATCCGGATGCGGCATGACTTCGAAGATGACAGCGATCATGTGGCGGCTCCATGCGGGGTGGAGGCCAGTTTCAGAAACGTGCGTTCCTCGCGCAAGAGAAATTTCCCGGACTGGGCGAAAGCATAGTTTTCCCGGCCCAGCGGGTCCTCGGCCAGCCGGGCGCGGTATTCCTCATAGGCGGCCAGGCTGGGAATGTTGTAGATGCCATAGGCAAGGGTCGATGACCCCTCATGCGGGGCGAAATAGCCGATCAGGTCGGCACCGCAACGCGGGATCGCCTGACCCCAATTGCGGGCGTATTGGCGAAATTGGTCGTGTTTGGTCGGGTCGATTTCGTATTTGATGATGCAGGTGAGCATGGGCTGTCCTTCATGTTTGCCATGCCTGTCTAGCCCATTGATTGCAACTAATGCTTCGACTAGGATCGAAGTATGAAAGACGGTCCTGACATATCCCGCATTGCGGCCCTGATTGGCGATCCGGCACGCGCCAATATCCTCAGCGCGCTGATGAGCGGCAAGGCCCTGACCGCCACCGAACTGGCGGCAGAGGCGGGGGTGACGGTGCAGACCGCCAGCACCCATCTGGCCAAGCTGGAGAGTGGCGGGTTGATCATCCACCGCAAATCCGGGCGGCACAAGTATTTCACCCTTGCCGGTGCCGAGGTCGGCCATGCGCTGGAGGCGTTGATGGGCCTCGCGGCGGGGGCCGGACACCTGCGCACCCGGACCGGGCCGCGCGATCTGGCCCTGCGCGAGGCGCGCGTCTGCTATAACCATCTGGCGGGGGAACGGGGCATTGCGCTCTATCAGGGGCTGCTGGCCCGTGGCGCGATTGCCGAACATGGGTCGGCTGTGGCCCTTACCAATCAGGGCAATGCATTCCTGGCGGATTTCGGCGTCGATGTCGCGACATTGGAAAAGGGCCGTGCGCCGCTATGCCGGCCCTGCCTGGACTGGAGCGCGCGGCGCAATCATCTGGCAGGGGCCGTCGGGCGTGCGATGCTGGCGCGGATGCAGGTTCTGGGCTGGTGCAAAAGGGTCGAGGGCACCCGCGTGATCGACTTCAGCGCCAAAGGGCGCGCGGCATTCGATCGCCAGTTCGGGGTGTCGGGCGCAACCGCCCCCTGACTGGCCCGCCGCAAATCAAAGCTGCCCGGCATCCTTTAACTGTTCGATCCCGTAACGCAGATGTTCGGTACGGAATGAATGGCCGCCGGAAAACAGGCAAAAATCCAGAATGTCGCCAGCCTTATTGCTCCGGTCCTCGCAGGCGAGGTCTCCTGCGCTGACAGGCCGGGCGGGGCCGAAGCCGCCAAAGTCGGTGTAAAGGGCAAGTGCATCCGATACCTTGCCCTGCTTGGTCTCTCCGATGGCGCGGCCTTTCAGGGGCACCGTTCTGTCCGCATCCCCGTGAATATGGACGATGGAGGATACAGGCTGCGCGCAGGTCTCGGGCGGCTCCATCCAGAAGGTGCCGGACATCGGGATGAAGCCCGCGAAGGGGTCGGGATGGGTGCAGGCAAGGTTCCAGACCATCATCCCGCCTGCCGAGAATCCGGCGGCGATGATGCGGGTCGGGTCGATGTCGAAACGCGCCTGTGCGTCGGCAAGCATAGCGTCGAAATAGGCAAACTCCGCTGCGCCAGTGCTGTCGAAAGTGCCCGGCCCCTTGGGCAGATCCCACGATCCGTCCACGCCCTGCGCGGCAATCAGGGCCAATCCTGCGTCCGATACCATGCGGCGCAGACTGCCGTTGCGCATCGCCCCGGCGGCGGTGCCGCGATAGCCATGCGACCAGACCAGCGCCCCCACCGGGGTCTTGCCGTCATGGCCGTCGGGCATCGCGATGCGGTAGGTCCTGTCGCCCAGCACGCAATCCGTGTCGGCACCACAGGCAAAGGCGGGCGAGGCAGAGATCAGGGCGAGCAACAGGGCTGAAATACGCATGGGCATCCTTTGGCATACCGGCGTTGGCGGTACAAATCACATGATCGTTTGCATGGAGCCGCGCCAAACACGACGCGACCCGAATGCCACTGCGTCAGCTATTGAGCCTTGCCGTTATCTCTACCAGACGCCTGGCCTGAAAACTGACCGCCTTCTTGCCAAGGTCGTCGAACTTGGCCGCCGTGCCGGAATAGCCATAGGGGTTCCCGTCCTCGAACTTTATCTCGTCCGCATAGCCCGGCGCGACAATGATGTTGCCCCAGTGCATGGCCGATTTGTAAAGGTTCTGGATCGTGCCTTCGCGCCCGCCATGGGCCGTCTGTGCCGAGGTCGTCGCGGTGATGGTCTTGTTCACCAGCTTGCCTTTCTGCCAAAGCGGGCCAAGCGTGTCGATAAAGGCCGCCATCTGGCTGGGCAGGTTGCCGTAGCGCGTCGGCACGGAAAAGAAATAACCGTCCGCCCATGTCATGTCATCATGGGACACTTCGGGAATGTCCTGCATCTTTTCCAGCTGGGCCTTCCAGGGTTCCTGGGCGTCGATGACGGATTGGGGCGCGGTCTCGGCGGCGCGGCGCAACCGCACCTCGGCCCCGGCAGCTTCCGCTGCTTCTTGTGCGGCAAGCGCAATCTGATGGTTTGTGCCGTAAGTGGTATAGAAGATAATGGCGATCTTGGGGGTGCTCATATGTGCCTCCTTGGCTGTCGTTCACGGAGGAAATTCTCGGGCGCGCGGTTTCGTTCCGCTCAGGGGTGCACAGGGGGTGTGAAATTATGCGAAACGGCCCGCTGCTCTTTTACTTTGCCCCGCGTCTGACCATATCGAGGGCATGATCCCGGTTACCCCTGACCTCGACATGTTCGAAGATATCGCCCTGCGCACGGTCGATGGCTTTCCGCAGCCCTTCCGTAACGCCGCGCGCGAGGTGCTGCTGCGCGTCACCGATTGGCCAACCGATGACATGCTGGCATCACTGGGGATCAACAAGCCTGTCGGGCTCACAGGGCTTTACGAAGGCATCCCGATGACCCGTAAATCCGTGCTCGACATGGCACCGCAGCCCGACACGGTCTGGCTGTTCCGCGAACCCATCCTGCATGAGTGGCGCGCGCGCGGGAACGTGGAGATCGAGGAACTGATCGCCCATGTCACGATCCACGAATTCGCGCATCATTTCGGCTGGTCTGACGCGGAAATCGCCCGCGTCGCCCCGTGGGAGACCTGAGGCGCCGCGCGCATTTCAGGACGGATCGCGCCAGCGGTTCACGATGGGATATCGCCGGTCCAGCCAGAACGCCCCTTTGGTCAGGCGCGGGCCGGGCGCGGACTGAAAGCGCTTGTATTCGCTGATGTAGATCAGGTGCTCGACCTTTTTCGCCACATCGCGTTCAAACCCGGCGGCGACGCAATCGGCGACCGACCCGTCCTGATCCACGAGAATATTCAGGATCGCGTCCAGTTCCGGATAATCGGGCAGGCTGTCGCTGTCCTTTTGATCCTCGCGCAGCTCGGCGCTGGGTGGCTTGGTGATGATGTTGTCGGGGATCACCGCGCCTGCGGGCCCCTTCATCCAGTCGCGATGGTTTTCATTGCGCCAGCGGCAGGTTTCGAACACGCGGGTCTTGTAGAGATCCTTGATCGGGTTATAGCCGCCCGCCATGTCGCCATAGATCGTCGCATAGCCCACCGCGACCTCTGACTTGTTGCCGGTGGTCAGCAGCATCTCCCCGAACTTGTTGGACATCGCCATCAGCAGCAGACCCCGCAGGCGGGACTGGATGTTTTCCTCGGTCAGGTCGGGGGCATGCCCGTCGAACAGGGGGGCCAGCGTGTTGGTGATCGCCTGACGCCCTTCCTTGATGGGCACATAGTCGTAGCGGCAGCCCAGCGCCTTTGCCAATGCCTCGGCATCATCGAGGGAAGATTGCGAGGTATATTCCGACGGCAGCATCACGCAGCGCACGTTCTCCGCGCCCAATGCGTCGACCGCAATGGTCGCCACGATGGCCGAATCAATGCCGCCGGACAGGCCCAGCAGGACCTTTTTGAAGCCGGTCTTGCCCATGTAGTCGCGCAGAGCCTGCACCATCACGCGGTAATCCTGTTCCCAGGCGTCGGGCAGAGAGGCAAGCGGCTGGTCCACCACCCGCCAGCCGTTTTCACCGCGTTCCAAGTCGACGTGATGCACCTGCGCATCGAAGGCGGGCATCTGCATCGCCAGCTTGCCGCCGGGGTTCAGCGCAAAGGAGGCACCGTCAAAGACCTGGTCGTCCTGTCCGCCCACCATGTTGAGGTAGATCAGCGGCAGCCCGGTTTCCACCACGCGGGCCACCATCATGTTCAGACGGGTGTCCAGCTTGCCCCGGTAATAGGGCGATCCGTTAGGGACCAGCAGGAACTCAGCGCCGGTTTCGGCCAGTGTCTCCGACACCTCCGGGTGCCAGGCGTCTTCGCAGATCGGGCTGCCGACACGGGTATTGCCCACAGCATAGGGGCCGCCCAGCGGGCCGGAATCAAAGATGCGCACCTCGTCGAATACCGTCTCATTGGGCAGGTTGTGCTTGAGCGTGCGGTTGGCGATCTTGCCGTTCTTGAGGATCAGGTAGGCATTGAACAGCTCTGCCCCCTCGGCCCAGGGCGCGCCAATGGCCAGCGCGGGACCGTCGGCGCAGTCCCTGGCCAGTTGTTCGATATGGGCCATGACATCGAGCTGAAACGCGCGCTTCATCACCAGGTCCTGAGCGTTGTAGCCGGTGATGAACATTTCCGGCAGTGCGACCAGATCCGCATCGGCCGCCTTGCCCTCCGCCCAGGCCTTGGCCGCCAGCGCGGCGTTGCCCGCAAGATCGCCCACGGTTGGGTTCAATTGTCCAAGGGTGATGCGGAAACGGTCTGCCATGAATACGCCTTTGCGGTTTGGTCTGCCCCGGATGTAGCAGATCAGGCACGGGGGAAAAGCCCAAAGGGTGCCGGACCACCGGCGCGGTCGGATGAATGGAGAAAGCGGGCAGCCCCATGGGCGAAGAACACCATTGTGGCGGTTTGGCGCGGGATCAGCCGGTGTGGCGCAAAAGACGATTGCCCCTCTATGCCCCATTGCTTAGGCTTATCGGCGACCCCGCGTGATGCGTGGTGCAAACAATACGGGTATGCCGATGTCCTTTCGTTCGATGATCCTGTGCCTTTCCCTGCTTGCTGTGCCAGCCCTGGCGCAGGAGGGGCAGGTATTGACCAAGCAATATGACGATGGCGGCGTCTATGAAGGGGCGTTCCGTGGTGGGCTGCAACATGGACAGGGCACCTACAAGCTGCCCAACGGCTATGAATATTCCGGCAACTGGGAAGATGGCGAGATCAAGGGCGAGGGCGTTGCGCGCTTTCCCAACGGGTCAATTTACGAGGGCAATTTCTCAAAAGGGAAACCGGACGGTTTCGGCAAGATCACCTTTGCCGACGGCGGCACCTATGAAGGCGACTGGGTGGCAGGGGCGATCATGGGCCAGGGTGTCGCGCTTTATGCCAACGGCGTGCGCTACGAAGGCGGTTTCCGCAATGCCAAGCACCACGGCAAGGGCGTGATGCAAAGCCCCGGCGGCTATGAATACAAGGGCGACTGGATCGAGGGCGTCAAACAGGGCACCGGCACCATCACCTATCCTGACGGTGCGGTCTACGAGGGTGCGATCGAGGCGGGCAAGCGCAACGGCGAGGGCACGCTGACCATGCCCGACGGTCTGGTCTATGTCGGGCTCTGGCAGGATGGCCAGATCGAGGGCACCGGCACGCTGACCCAGCCCAATGGCGATGTCTACGAGGGCAACCTCATTGCCGGTCGCCGCGAAGGCGAGGGCAAGGTGACCTATGCCAATGGCGACACCTATGTCGGGTCGTTCAAGGATGACCGGCGCGACGGGCAGGGCACCTTTACCGGCGCGGATGGATATATCTACACCGGGTCCTGGGTTGCCGGACAGATCGAGGGCGAAGGCCAGGTGACCTATCCCGACGGGTCGGTCTATGTGGGGTCGTTCCGCGACGATCTGGCCGATGGACAGGGCAAGATCACCTATCCCGACGGGTCGACCTACGAAGGATCATGGGAGGCGGGCGTGATCGAGGGCGAGGGCCGCGCCACCTATCCCAACGGGGTTGTCTACGAGGGGGGCTTTTCCAATGCCCGCAACGAGGGGCAGGGCGTGATGACCTATGCCGACGGCTATCGCTATGAGGGCATGTGGAAAGACGGCCAGCGCCACGGCATGGGCACGGCCACCTATCCCGACGGGACGGTCTATGAGGGCAACTTCGAAGACGGCAAGCGCCACGGGCGCGGCAAGATCAGCATGGCCAACGGCTTTGTCTATGACGGAGAATGGACGCGGGGCGAGATCGAGGGCCAGGGCATGGCGACCTACGCCAATGGCGATATCTACGAAGGCACCTTCAAGGCAGGCAAGCGCCAGGGCACCGGCACCATGCGCTATGCCACGGGCGAAGAGGCCTCTGGCGACTGGGATAACGGCGCGCTGACCGATCCTGCGCAGGATGGCAATGCCGCAACCGGGGATGCACCGGCCGAGGGCGCGACGACCGAGGGTGCATCGACCAACGGCGGCTAAGACGCGCTCAGGGGGCACCCCGCTTGCCGTGTTACGGGCCCACCGCCTTGTCCTGGTCGAACGTCACCTCCCAGGTTGCGGGGCCCAACTCTCCAGCATTTCCGATCCAAACCGGACATTTGCCGCGGGACGGGGTAATGTCCGCTGAGCGGACTTGGACGAAACCGCTCTCGCGGTATTGGTGCTTGTGGTGGGTGTTGCGTGCTGATGTGAACGGCATGGATTTTGCGAACTGACCAC
>NZ_LXYI01000041.1 GCF_001650875.1 Sulfitobacter sp. EhC04 | reverse complement strand
GAAGATCACCGACTGATCACAGGCTGCGCCCGCAAGGGCGCGCTTCTGACAGCAGAAAAAGCAAAGGCCGCTCCACAGGGGGCGGCCTTTGTCGTTTGGGGGGTATGGGATTGGATTTTTGAGGGCCAAAAGAGGCGGTTTCGCCAAGCGTCGCGATTTGCTAGAGTTCTGGCGAAACCGATGGAGGGTGAGATGACAACATCTGCGATCTGAACCAGTATTTTCCAGATCAAAGGAGCTGTCATGCCCGATTCACGACCTTTCCCCGACGCCGACGTCCTGCATCCGGTGCCATTGCCTGACGGCAGCACCCATCCCGGCACGGTTTTCCTCGCAGCTGCCGTGGACCATCCACGTTTATCGGTTGGCGCTTATACTTATGCCAGTGCCCATCAGCCGCCCGGTGACTGGGCGGCGCATCTCGCACCCTATCTTTACGATTTCAGCCCGGAGCGGTTGGTGATCGGAAAGTTCTGCCAGATTGCGGATGGGGTCACCTTCATCACCGCGTCGGCGAACCACCGCTATGACGGTATTTCCAGTTTCCCTTTTGCAGTCTTCGGGGGCGGGCCGGTCGAAGGCCGACCTTCGATGCCAGGGCCGGGACCTGATACGGTTATCGGGAACGACGTCTGGATCGGGCAGGGTGCCCGCATCCTGCCGGGCGCGCATTTGGGGGATGGCGTGATTGTCGGTGCCGGTGCCGTGGTCGCAGGCCATATCCCGCCCTACAGCATCGTTGCGGGGAACCCTGCCAAGGTCTTGCGCAGGCGGTTCGAGCCGCAGCAGATAGAAGCATTGCTGCGCATCGCCTGGTGGGATTGGCCGATTGACATGATCCTCGCCCATGAGGCGCTGATCGTCGGGGCTGACGTCGCCGGGTTGGTGGCGGTCAGTGGCGGATGAGCCGGAAATACCAAGTTGTTCAACGCGGTCCGGGCTTCCGGCGCGACCGGACAGTCATGCGAAAACCCCCTCGCAAGGGGGTTTTGCCTTGTCGTGACACGGCAGCGCTTATGCGGCGGCCTTGTTGACGCCGCCACTCATGGCAATATCCGTCATGTGACGATCGCCATCATAGGTGTTGTCCAAAAGCTGTTGCAGAATGCCTGCATCCTCGTCCAGTTCCAGACGGTTGGCAAAGGCGACAACGGCACCGTACCCGGCCAGCGCATAATGCACCATGCGCTGATATTGCGTAATGATCACCACATCACGCGTTGCATCATCGGCGAAATCCGCCTTGATCGCATGGGCGCGAGCTTCGGTCACCAGTCCTGCCATCCCCTTGCATTGCTCGCCTTCGGGGTCGATATCATGTTTGGCACAGATCGACTTAAGGTGATCCATGCCTTCGCTGATCCCGTTCGCCCCGGCGATAAGCGCTTCGCTCAGTTCCTTGTCTGCGGCGGCGCGGCCAAGCTCGGTGGTGGCGTCAAGCGATTGCTTGCAGGCGCTGTAAAGGTCCTGCAGTTGATCATGGTAAACGTCGTGAAGGTTCTTGAGTGTCATTGCGGTCTCCTTGATTTCGGGGCGCTGTGCCCGTGTCAAAGGGTCAACGCCCCGCCCCCGATGCAGAGTTCCATCGCAATCCGCTGAAATTCGGAGCAATGGGCGCGATGCCCCTTGATTGCCGCGGCAATTACGACTAGTCGGAAGTCCGGCATAGGGGTTTAGCTCAGTTGGTAGAGCATCGGTCTCCAAAACCGAGGGTCGTGGGTTCGAGTCCCTCAGCCCCTGCCATTTATCCCTCCTCATCACAGTGACGCAGCCGCCGTGCGGTCGATTGCATCAAGGGTGCCTCGTTTTTGACATATTGTCGTCAATGAAGAGTCTGATTGCGCCGGTATCGAGGCGCGGACTGGCTGAGAGATGCGAACATGACGACAGCGAAAGAACCCACCAAGGACACATCGAATACCTCCGCGCAGGTGGCGACGTCACCCTTGGTGGACGACCTGGATCCGAACGCCCTTGCCGCGATCCGGGACCTGTTGGAATCCGAGGCCCAGGATCAGGCCCCGCAGCCCGTTCCGGCCCCACAGGCGACCCCGTCGAGGGTCGCTGCGCCATCCGCTGCCTCGGCGCCGACCAAACGGGAACTGCTGGAACAGCAGTCGATTGCGCCGCCGGAGCCGCAGGCCTCTGCCGACCAGCCCGCGAAGAAGTTGGGCCGGGGCAAGCGGGCCAAGGCGGCGCGTCAGGTGCGTGCCGAAGGTGGCCGCATCGCCAATATGAAGGCCGCCGTGCTGGGGTATCGCCCCACACCGCGCCATATCGTGATCGCCACCGCTGCACTGATCGTTTTCTTCAGGCCCTGGCTTGTGCTTGGCATTGGCATCCTGTCGCTTTTCATCCTCACAGGTATCTTTCTGATCCTCGGCTATGACGGTTTCTGGCGTCGTGCCATGGGGTTGGCGCGCTGGTATGCCCGCAGGCATCCGACCCGCGCGGTGGAGATGCACCGCAAGCTCGACAGCTTTGCAATGAAGTGGGACGCTGTTCTGGACCGGTTCCCGGAAGGCACGGTCGATGGGCTTTACCTGCCGGATTTCGGTGATCTGGCAGAAGCAGAAAGCAGGCATGATGCCGCCCTGGACCGCCGGTTTTCCGAAATGCGCGAGGGCGAGGTCTGACAGAGCCCGCGCCGCAAAGCGATTGGGCCCGCCTGTTACGGCTTGAATCCGCCCGACGCACCCTTTAGATGCTTCGGGCAGACAAGCGTTAGGATAGATCAGATGGCCACCACCAATCCGCTACAGTTCATTCAGCAGGTGCGTGCCGAGGTGGCAAAGGTCGTATGGCCCACCCGGCGCGAGGTGCTGTTGACCACGGTGATGGTGTTCATCCTCGCGGCGCTCACAGCGGTCTTTTTCGCGATCGTGGACATCCTGATCCGCGGTGGGTTGCAAAGCGTTCTGGGGATGTTCGGTTAAGCGCTGCTCTGCCGGGGCTGTGCTGCGAAATTCGCAATCCTCCCTTGAAAGACCTGCGCGTGCGCGGTATTGCGCAGGCCTGACCTGACAAGGGCGTGCGGCGATTCGAGTTGCGCGCCGCTTTTTTATTCAGGCTTTTTCAGGTGCGCCTCACGCGGCGCACGAGCGTTACTCAGAAGGCGGCAGATGCCGCGCAAGACAGGGACCAGAGTTCAGATGGCAAAACGGTGGTATTCGGTCAGTGTCCTGTCGAACTTCGAAAAGAAGATCGCCGAGCAGATTCGCACCTCTGTCGAAGAGCAGGGCCTTGAGGACCAGATCGACGAGGTGCTGGTGCCGACCGAAGAGGTGATCGAAGTTCGCCGGGGCAAGAAGGTGACGGCAGAACGGCGCTTCATGCCCGGCTATGTGCTGGTGCACATGGAAATGTCCGACAAGGGCTATCACCTGATCAACTCGATCAACCGGGTGACCGGTTTCCTTGGTCCGCAGGGCCGTCCGATGCCGATGCGCGATGCCGAAGTGCAGGCGATCCTGGGCCGGGTGCAGGAAGGCGAAGACGCGCCGCGCACCCTGATCCATTTCGAAGTGGGCGAGAAGGTCAAGGTGGCCGATGGCCCGTTCGAGGATTTCGACGGTATGATCGAGGAAGTCGACGACGAGAACCAGCGCTTGAAGGTATCCGTGTCGATCTTTGGCCGCGAAACCCCGGTCGAACTCGAATTCACTCAGGTGAACAAACAGATCTGAACCGGGCGTTCTGACGCCCCGGTCGGTGTGGAGCCGATATGGGCAAGGCCGATCCGAGGATTGACAGGTATCTCGCCAAGGACCGTCCCTGGCGTGCGGAGCTTGTTGCGCTGCGGCGTCTGATGCTGGCTGAGGATGTGACGGAGGCGCTGAAATGGCACCAGCCCTGTTACGCGGCCCATGGCAACAACATCGGTATCATCGGAGCAGAAAAGAACGACGTGGCATTGTCGTTCTTCAAGGGCGTGCTGTTCGACGATCCATCCGGGTTGTTGGTCTCACCCGGCCCCAATTCGCGCTCTGCCCGTGTCATGAGGTTCACCTCTGTCGCTGGAATCGACGCGGCAGCGCGGGACATCACCGGGTTCATTAAGCAAGCCATCGCGGTCGAGAAAGACGGCCGCACTGTAGATTTGCCAAAGGACGATTTCGACTATCCTGAAGCGCTGCTGGCCGCCTTCGAGGAAGACCCGGAGTTGCAGGATGCGTTCGAGGCCCTGACACCGGGACGTCAGCGTGGCTATGTCCTGCATATCTCGGGGGCCAAGCAGGAGGCGACGCGGCGGGCGAGGATCGCAAGGTGGCGCGATAGCATCCTTGCAGGGCAGGGAATGCACGACCGCTAGGACTTGCGCGGGGGGCAAGTGGCGTGTATAGGCCGCCTCTGTTGCGCCTTGCGCGGCATCCAGATGTGGGAGGCAAGGGGGCCGCGGCACCCGAACCGGACCACGCAACCAAAAGCCCGACGGTCGCGACCCGAGGGTGTTGAAAGGAGAAGGCCAATGGCCAAGAAACTCGTCGGTACGATGAAGTTGCAAGTCAAGGCGGGGCAAGCCAACCCGTCCCCGCCCGTTGGACCCGCACTGGGTCAGCGCGGCATCAACATCATGGAATTCTGCAAGGCGTTCAACGCCAAGACAGCAGACATGGAACCCGGTGCGCCGTGTCCGACCGTGATCAGCTATTATCAGGACAAGTCCTTTACCATGGACATCAAGACGCCCCCGGCGTCCTACTACCTGAAAAAAGCTGCCAAGGTGAACTCTGGCGCGAAAACGCCTAGCCGTGAAACTGTCGGCACCGTCACGCCCAAGCAGCTGCGCGAAATCGCAGAAGCCAAGGCCGCCGATCTGAGCGCCAATGACGTCGAAGCGGCGATGAAGATCATCCTGGGCTCTGCCCGCTCCATGGGCATCGAGGTGAAGTAAGATGGCAAAGCTTGGAAAACGTACCACCGCCGCCCGCGAAGCATTCGTCGGCAAGGAAGATGTGACCGTCGAAGAAGCCGTTGCACTGATCAAGGGCAACTCCAAGGTCAAGTTCGACGAGACCATGGAAATTGCCATGAACCTCGGCGTTGACCCCCGCCATGCGGACCAGATGGTCCGTGGCGTTGTCGGCCTGCCCAACGGCACCGGCAAGACCATGCGCGTTGCCGTGTTCGCCCGTGGCCCCAAGGCAGAAGAAGCCCAGGCCGCCGGTGCGGATATCGTCGGTGCAGAGGACCTGATGGAAACCGTGCAATCCGGCAAGATCGAGTTCGATCGCTGCATCGCCACGCCCGACATGATGCCCATCGTGGGGCGTCTGGGCAAGGTGCTGGGCCCGCGTAACCTGATGCCGAACCCCAAGGTCGGAACCGTGACCATGGACATCAAGGAGGCCGTCGAGGCAGCCAAGGGTGGCCAGGTGCAGTTCAAGGCTGAAAAGGGCGGTGTCGTGCATGCCGGCGTCGGCAAGCTGAGCTTTGATGAAGCAAAGCTGGCCGAAAACATCCGCGCCTTTGTGGGTGCCGTGGCCAAGGCCAAGCCGACAGGCTCCAAGGGCACCTACATGAAGAAGATCAACCTGAGCTCGACAATGGGCCCTGGGATTTCCGTGGCGGTTGACGACGCGATGACCGACCAGGCCTGATCGGCTTCGGACCGAGAAACTGATTGGAAGAGGGCGGTGGCATTGTCACCGCCCTTTTTCTTTTAAGGGCCTGTCTCTTTCTTGATGGGTCTGACACAGCCAGACTGACTATCGGATGTCGGAGGTGCTGGAAACCCTGCCGGATGGTTGCAGGTCTGTAATTTTCAGGCCAGTCGAATACGTGAATTTCCCCCAGCAGCCGGACAAGCTGCTGTTTCGCCCCCTATATGAACCGGAACCTGGGTTTTGGCGGGCATGCCACCGGCAAGACATTGGCCCGCGCCGGGCTGGACGTGTCCCGCGCGCATCCGCACTGGTTTGTCGATGCGCAGGGCAAGCGGATCACCGACATCGTCAAGATGCTGGACGAGCGTTGCGCGCTGTTGCACTTTTACTTCCTGAATTATGCAGACCGGCGGCGCAAAGCCGATTTTCGTCTCAAGGCCTTCAGAAACGCAAGATGAACCTGCTGGTGAAACCGGGCCGAGAGCGCGAGTTGCGGCATCAGTGGAGCCGGTTGCACCAGATCACGCCGGAACAGAACGAAATCATGCGGGCCCATGACCTGTTGCTGGAACTTGATGTGGATATGGCGGGTATCGTGCAGCAGTATTTCGGCCAGATCGACGAACCCTTGCGCTTGGTCGGTTGATCCGGAATACTACGGAAAAGGCTGGTAACTCTGGTGCGCCGGGCCGCTCGATGCGGTCCGACTGGCTTGAGTTTGAAACGCTGCGCATTTGGGGGTTGGAAATCCTCCGTCAACTGTTTATCCCAACCCTCAGGTACAAAGCGCGATTCGTCGCGCTTTTGTGCTTTTCGTCCGAGACGGTGGGTGTTGAAGGCTTTTCAACATAATTCCTGCCTGAGACGGGAAACGGCAGATTTTCTTCGGACAGCCCGACGGGCCATCCGCAGCGACGCGTCCGGCCCCCGTAAGGACCCGAAAGTCGGGGCCAGCAGCCCCGGCAAAACTGAGCCGGAGGGGCAACCCTCCCTTACTGGAGTGAAACTGTGGATAGAGCACAAAAAGAACAGTTGGTCGACGAACTCGGCCAGATCTTTGAAAGCTCTGGCGTCGTTGTGGTAGCCCACTACGTCGGTCTGACAGTTGCTGAAATGCAGGACCTTCGCGCGCGTGCTCGTGACGCTGGCGGGGCCGTGCGTGTTGCCAAGAACAGGCTCGCCAAGATCGCCCTTGAGGGTAAGCCATGCGCAAGCATTGCCGACCTTCTGACGGGCATGACCGTTCTGACCTATTCTGAGGATCCCGTGGCTGCGGCCAAGGTTGCTCAGGAATTCGCCAAGGAGAACCAGAAGTTCGTTATCCTTGGCGGTGCAATGGGCGAGAACGCACTCGACGTGGCCGGTGTGGAATCCGTGTCCAAGATGCCTTCGCGGGAGGAGCTTATCTCCACCATCGCGGGCATGCTGGGCGCACCTGCATCGAACATCGCCGGGGCCATTGGCGCACCTGCAAGCAACATTGCATCCATCCTGTCCACGATCGAGGACAAGGCTGCGTAAGCAATTCGTCATATCGGCGTGCTGGTTGAATCAACACGTTGGAACACACATATCGTTAACGGAAAGAGCTAAACATGGCTGATCTGAAGAAACTGGCAGAAGAGATCGTTGGTCTGACACTGCTGGAAGCACAAGAACTGAAAACAATCCTCAAGGACGAGTACGGCATCGAGCCCGCAGCAGGCGGCGCAGTGATGATGGCTGGTCCTGCTGACGCCGGTGGCGCAGCAGCCGAGGAAAAAACTGAATTTGACGTCGTTCTGAAGAACGCGGGCGCATCCAAGATCAACGTGATCAAGGAAGTGCGCGGCATCACCGGTCTGGGCCTGAAAGAAGCCAAGGACCTGGTCGAAGCCGGCGGCAAGATCAAAGAAGGCGTCGACAAAGCCGAAGCCGAAGAAGTCAAAGCCAAGCTGGAAGCAGCTGGCGCGGAAGTCGAGCTGGCCTAAGCGGTCGCCGAGGGAGCCGATCTTTTCGAAAAGATCGGACCGGAATTTTCAAAAATTCCGGCACATCCCGCAAGAATATTGGCTGGACGGGGCGATTGTCCTGTCCAGCCAAACCTGTCTTGAAGGATGCTTTTGCGAAAGCATCCTTCTGGAGAGGTCCACAGGTCGGAAGGGGTGCGGTGGGACGCACCCCAGCATTGACCGGAAAACTCCGCTCTTAAAGCAGCGCCTCACGGCCCCGGTGAGGACGCGCTTGGTGAGAGAATCGAAAGGTGACACGACACATGGCACAATCCTTCCTTGGCCAGAAACGTCTGCGTAAATATTATGGCAAAATCCGCGAAGTGCTGGAAATGCCGAACCTGATTGAGGTTCAGAAATCCTCATACGACCTTTTCCTGAATTCCGGCGATGCCGAAACCCCCACAGATGGCGATGGCATCCAGGGCGTGTTCCAGTCGGTGTTCCCGATCAAGGACTTCAACGAGACCTCCGTGCTGGAGTACGTGAAGTACGAACTGGAAAAACCCAAGTACGACGTTGAGGAGTGTCAGCAACGCGACATGACCTACAGCGCGCCGCTCAAGGTGACGCTGCGGCTGATCGTGTTCGATATCGACGAAGACACAGGTGCGAAATCGGTCAAGGATATCAAGGAACAGGACGTGTTCATGGGGGATATGCCCCTGATGACGCCGAACGGCACGTTCATCGTGAACGGCACAGAACGTGTGATCGTTTCCCAGATGCACCGCTCTCCCGGTGTGTTCTTTGATCACGACAAGGGCAAGACGCATTCCTCGGGCAAGCTGCTGTTCGCCTGCCGGATCATTCCCTACCGCGGCTCCTGGCTTGATTTCGAATTCGACGCCAAGGACATCGTATTCGCGCGCATCGACCGCCGCCGCAAGCTGCCTGTCACCACCCTGCTTTATGCGCTGGGGCTGGACCAGGAAGGCATCATGGATGCCTATTACAAGACCGTCACCTACACCCTGCAGAAGAACAAGGGCTGGGTTGCCCCCTTCTACCCCGAGCGGGTACGCGGCACACGACCGACCTATGACGTCGTTGACGCGGCCTCTGGTGAAGTCCTGTTCGAGATGGGCAAGAAAATCACCCCGCGCGCGGTGAAGAAGCTGATCGACGACGGCAATGTCACGGAACTGTTGCTGCCCTTCGATCACATCAACGGCAAGTTTGTTGCCAAGGACATCATCAACGAGGAAACCGGCGCGATCTATGTCGAGGCTGGCGACGAGATGACGCTGGAGTACGACAAGGACGGCACGCTGATCGGCGGCACCGCGAAAGAGCTGATTGACGCGGGCATCACCGACATTCCGCTGCTGGACATCGACAATGTCAATGTCGGCCCCTACATGCGCAACACGATGGCGAACGACAAGAACATGAACCGCGACACCGCGCTCATGGACATCTACCGCGTCATGCGTCCGGGCGAGCCGCCCACCGTCGAGGCCGCTTCCGCGCTGTTCGACACGCTGTTCTTTGACAGCGAACGCTATGACCTGTCCGCCGTCGGCCGTGTCAAGATGAACATGCGTCTTGACCTCGATGCGGAAGACACCGTGCGCACCCTGCGCCGCGAAGACATCGTGGCCTGCATCAAGGCGCTGGTGGATCTGCGCGACGGGCGTGGCGACATCGACGACATCGACCACCTTGGCAACCGCCGCGTGCGGTCCGTCGGCGAGCTGATGGAAAACCAGTACCGTGTTGGCCTGCTGCGGATGGAGCGCGCGATCAAGGAACGCATGTCCAGCGTCGAGATCGACACCGTGATGCCGCAGGATCTGATCAACGCGAAACCGGCAGCTGCGGCTGTTCGTGAATTCTTCGGCTCCAGCCAGCTGTCGCAGTTCATGGACCAGACCAACCCGCTGTCCGAAGTGACGCACAAGCGTCGCCTGTCGGCGCTTGGACCGGGCGGCCTGACCCGCGAGCGTGCCGGCTTTGAGGTGCGCGACGTACACCCGACCCACTATGGCCGGATGTGCCCGATTGAGACGCCGGAAGGTCCGAACATCGGCCTGATCAACTCGCTGGCGACCTTCGCCCGCGTGAACAAGTATGGCTTCATCGAAACGCCCTACCGCGTGGTCAAGGACAGCAAGGTGACCGACGAGGTTCACTACATGTCCGCGACTGAGGAAATGCGTCACACCGTGGCGCAGGCCAACGCATCACTGGACGAAAACGGTCGCTTTATCAACGAGATGGTGAACACCCGTCGTTCCGGTGATTACACGCTGGCCCCCACGGAAAGCGTTGACCTGATCGACGTGAGCCCCAAGCAGTTGGTCTCGGTCGCCGCTTCGCTGATCCCGTTCCTTGAGAACGACGACGCGAACCGCGCCCTGATGGGGTCGAACATGCAACGTCAGGCGGTTCCGCTTCTGCAAGCCGAGGCGCCGCTGGTCGGCACCGGCATCGAGGAAGTTGTGGCACGCGATTCCGGCGCGGCCTATATGGCCAAGCGGGCGGGCATCATCGACCAGGTCGATGCAAGCCGTATCGTGATCCGGGCAACCGAAGACCTTGAACTGGGCGACGCGGGCGTGGACATCTACCGCATGCGCAAGTTCCAACGGTCGAACCAGAACACCTGCATCAACCAGCGCCCGCTGGTGAAAGTGGGTGAGACGGTGACCAAGGGTCAGGTGATTGCCGATGGTCCGTCGACCGACATGGGTGAATTGGCCCTGGGCAAGAACGTGGTCGTCGCCTTCATGCCTTGGAATGGCTACAACTACGAAGACTCGATCCTGATCTCCGAGCGTATTTCTCGCGATGACGTCTTTACCTCGATCCACATCGAGGAATTCGAAGTCGCCGCGCGTGACACGAAGCTTGGGCCGGAAGAGATCACCCGCGACATTCCAAACGTGGGTGAAGAAGCGCTGCGCAACCTCGACGAGGCGGGCATCGTGTACATCGGCGCTGATGTCGAACCGGGCGATATTCTGGTCGGCAAGATCACACCCAAGGGCGAAAGCCCGATGACGCCGGAAGAAAAACTGCTGCGCGCCATCTTTGGTGAAAAGGCATCGGACGTCCGCGATACATCGCTGCGGGTGAAGCCGGGCGATTTCGGCACCGTTGTCGAAGTGCGCGTCTTCAACCGCCATGGTGTGGAAAAAGACGAACGTGCGCTGCAGATCGAGCGTGAGGAAGTCGAACGTCTGGCCCGTGACCGCGATGACGAACTCGCGATCCTCGACCGGAACATCTATGCGCGTCTGCGCGAGATGATCCTGGGCAAGGTTGCTGTCAAAGGCCCGAAAGGTGTCAAACCGAACAGCCAGATCACCGAAGAACTGCTGGACGACCAATTGTCCCGCGGTCAGTGGTGGCAATTGGCGCTGGAAGACGAGGACGACGCGAAAATCGTCGAGGCCCTGAACGAGCAGTACGAGATCCAGAAACGGACCTTGGATGCGCGTTTCGAGGATAAGGTCGAGAAAGTGCGTCGTGGCGACGATCTGCCCCCCGGTGTGATGAAGATGGTCAAGGTGTTCGTGGCGGTGAAGCGCAAGCTGCAGCCGGGCGACAAGATGGCCGGTCGTCACGGGAACAAGGGTGTGATTTCGAAAGTGGTGCCGATGGAGGACATGCCGTTCCTTTCGGATGGTACACCTGTCGATTTCTGTCTGAACCCGCTGGGCGTGCCGTCGCGCATGAACGTCGGTCAGATCCTTGAAACCCACATGGGCTGGGCCGCACGCGGTCTGGGCATCAATATCGACGAAGCGTTGCAGGAATACCGTCGCTCCGGCGACCTGACCCCTGTGCGCGAGGCGATGAGCCATGCCTATGGCCAGGATGTCTATGACGAAGGCATCGCAACCATGGACGAGGACACGCTGATCGAAGCGGCGGGCAACGTCACGCGCGGTGTGCCGATTGCCACGCCGGTCTTCGACGGGGCCAAGGAAGCCGACGTGAACGACTCGCTCAAGCGTGCCGGTTTCGACACCTCTGGTCAGTCGGTCCTGTTTGACGGTCGCACGGGCGAGCAGTTTGCCCGCCCCGTGACCGTGGGCGTCAAGTACCTGTTGAAGCTGCACCACCTGGTCGACGACAAGATCCACGCGCGTTCGACCGGGCCATACAGCCTCGTTACCCAGCAGCCGCTTGGTGGTAAGGCGCAGTTCGGTGGTCAGCGCTTCGGTGAGATGGAGGTCTGGGCGCTTGAAGCCTACGGCGCTGCGTACACCCTGCAGGAAATGCTGACCGTCAAGTCGGACGACGTCGCGGGCCGGACCAAGGTCTATGAAAGCATCGTCAAGGGCGAGGATAACTTCGAAGCGGGCATCCCGGAGAGCTTTAACGTTCTCGTCAAGGAAGTGCGCGGCCTCGGCCTGAACATGGAACTCCTGGATGCGGAGGAGGATGAATGACGCTGATGCAAAATCAGGTCCCGGAAAACGGGGCCGAGACATTTGCAGCGACGCTGAAGAACAAGTCTCGTAAGTATCCCGACAGGGAGGACGCGCGTTACGATGATTTTCAGTTGCTGCCCGATGTCTACCCAGGGTTCAGGATCGATCCGTCTTCTTCCGTCTTCACGATCGGGTCGTGCTTTGCGCGCAATGTCGAGGACGATCTGCTTGACCGCGGCGTTGATGTGCCGACCGCACATTACTCCGCTGCTCAGGACGGTGTGCCGGGCCGCAAGAACCGTGTGCTGAACCAGTATAATCCGGGCACGATGCTGCAATGCGTTCAGACGGCGTTCGGGGAAGCACCTGACGGCGGGATTTATCCGGCCGGCATCGGCAAGGTCGTGGATTGCCTGCTGTCCACTGGCGGCAACGCGGTCAGCGCGACGCGGGCCAAGGAGCGGCGCGCTGAAATCGCGGCGCTCTACCGCGATGGGCTGGCAAAGTCCGACACCGTTGTCATCACCCTGGGCCTGATCGAGACATGGAAGGACACGACGACCGGCCTCTATCTGAACGAGGCTCCGCCGATGAAACTGATCAAGCGGCATCCGGAACAGTTCGAGTTTTGCCGCCTGGATGTCGCCGAAAGCGTCTCTTTGGTCTCGAAGATGGTCGAGCTTCTGACCAGTGACCGGCAGCGCAACATTGTGCTCACGGTGTCGCCCGTGCCGCTTCAGGTGACATTCTCCGGTGGCGATGCAGTGACGGCGAATGGCTATTCCAAAGCCGTGCTGCGCGTTGTCGCCGAGACTGTTACCCAGAAGTACGGGAACGTCGACTACTTCCCAAGCTACGAGTCGGTGACTACCGCCGGTTTCCGCGCCCTGGGCGAAGACAACGTCCACGTGCGCCCGAAAATCGTGAAGCGGATCGTCAACTACATGCTGGATCAATACTTGGAGCACGCGCCGGCCGCATAGACATGGGCGGCCCCGCCTGGGGCTACGTCACAACTTCCATTTCCCAAATGCGTAACGCCGACAACGACCTCAGGGTCAAGCAGGAAACGCCGAGGACACACAATGAACCAAGAACTGACAAACAACCCGTTCAACCCGCTGACGCCGCCCAAGGTGTTCGACGAAATCAAGGTCTCTCTGGCATCGCCCGAGCGGATCCTGTCGTGGTCCTTCGGTGAGATCAAGAAGCCCGAAACCATCAACTACCGCACGTTCAAGCCCGAACGTGACGGTCTGTTCTGCGCCCGTATCTTTGGCCCGATCAAGGATTACGAATGCCTGTGCGGCAAATACAAGCGCATGAAGTATCGCGGCGTTGTCTGCGAGAAATGTGGCGTTGAAGTCACGCTTCAAAAGGTCCGCCGCGAACGGATGGGCCACATCGAACTGGCTTCGCCCGTCGCGCACATCTGGTTCCTGAAATCGCTGCCGTCGCGCATCGGCCTGATGCTGGACATGACGCTGCGCGATCTGGAACGCGTGCTGTATTTCGAGAACTACGTCGTGATCGAACCCGGCCTGACGGACCTCACCTATGGTCAGATGATGACCGAGGAAGAGTTCATGGACGCCCAGGACGCTTACGGCATGGACGCTTTCACCGCCAACATCGGTGCCGAAGCGATCCGTGAAATGCTGGCAGCGATTGATCTGGAGGCCGAGGCCGACCAACTGCGCGAAGAGCTGAAAGAAGCCACCGGCGAGCTGAAGCCCAAGAAGATCATCAAGCGCCTGAAGGTCGTGGAAAGCTTCCTTGAATCCGGCAACCGCCCCGAATGGATGGTTCTGACCGTGATCCCGGTGATCCCGCCGGAACTGCGCCCGCTGGTGCCGCTGGACGGGGGCCGCTTTGCCACCTCCGACCTGAACGACCTGTATCGCCGGGTAATCAACCGGAACAACCGTCTGAAGCGGCTGATCGAGTTGCGCGCGCCCGATATCATCGTCCGCAACGAAAAGCGGATGTTGCAGGAATCTGTCGATGCGCTGTTCGACAACGGCCGCCGTGGCCGCGTGATCACGGGTGCCAACAAGCGCCCGCTGAAATCGCTGTCCGACATGCTGAAAGGCAAGCAGGGCCGCTTCCGTCAGAACCTTTTGGGCAAACGCGTCGACTTCTCGGGCCGTTCGGTCATCGTGACCGGGCCGGAACTCAAGCTGCACCAATGTGGTCTGCCCAAGAAGATGGCATTGGAACTGTTCAAGCCGTTCATCTATTCGCGGCTGGAGGCCAAGGGCCTGTCGAGCACCGTGAAACAGGCGAAAAAGCTGGTGGAAAAGGAACGTCCCGAGGTTTGGGATATCCTGGATGAGGTCATCCGCGAACACCCCGTCATGCTGAACCGTGCGCCGACGCTGCACCGTCTCGGCATTCAGGCGTTCGAGCCCGTGCTGATCGAAGGCAAGGCGATCCAGCTGCACCCGCTGGTCTGCTCGGCCTTCAACGCCGACTTTGACGGTGACCAGATGGCTGTCCACGTGCCGCTCTCGCTGGAAGCCCAGCTTGAAGCGCGGGTGCTGATGATGTCCACGAACAACGTGCTGTCGCCCGCCAACGGCGCGCCGATCATCGTGCCGTCGCAGGATATGATCCTTGGCCTTTATTACACCACGCTGGAACGCGCGGGCATGAAGGGCGAAGGCAAGATCTTTGGCACCGTGGACGAAGTGCAGCACGCATTGGATGCGGGCGAAGTGCACCTGCACACCAAGATCAAGGCCCGGATCAAGCAGATCGACAACGAAGGCAACGAGGTCATGCTGCGCTATGACACGACCCCCGGTCGTGTGCGTCTGGGTGCGCTGCTGCCGCTGAACGCAAAGGCACCTTTCGACCTGGTGAACCGTCTGCTGCGCAAGAAAGAAGTGCAGCAGGTCATCGACACCGTCTACCGCTATTGCGGCCAGAAGGAATCGGTCATCTTCTGCGACCAGATCATGACCATGGGTTTCCGCGAAGCCTTCAAGGCGGGCATTTCGTTCGGCAAGGACGACATGTTGATCCCCGACAGCAAGTGGGGGCTCGTCGACGAGACCCGCGAGCAGGTCAAGGATTTCGAACAGCAGTACATGGACGGCCTGATCACCCAGGGCGAAAAGTACAACAAGGTCGTGGATGCCTGGTCGAAGTGTAACGACAAGGTGACCGAGGCCATGATGGGCTCGATCTCTGCCGAGCGGCTGGACGAAAACGGTGCCGTGATGGAACCGAACTCGGTCTATATGATGGCCCACTCCGGTGCCCGTGGCTCCGTCACCCAGATGAAGCAGCTGGGCGGGATGCGCGGGTTGATGGCCAAGCCGAACGGTGACATCATCGAGACGCCGATCATCTCGAACTTCAAGGAAGGTCTGACCGTTCTTGAATACTTCAACTCGACCCACGGCGCGCGGAAAGGTCTGTCGGACACGGCTTTGAAAACCGCGAACTCGGGTTACCTGACGCGCCGTCTGGTGGACGTGGCCCAGGACTGCATTGTGCGTATGCACGATTGCGGGACCGAGGCCGCGATCACTGCCGAAGCGGCGGTCAACGATGGCGAAGTCGTGTCGTCCCTGGCCGAGCGTCTGCTGGGCCGTGTGTCGGCGGATGACATTCTCCGGCCCGGCACCGACGAAGTGCTGGTGCCAGCGGGTACCATTGTCGACGAACGGATGGCGGATCTGGTGGACGAAGCGGCGGTTCAGTCCGCGCGCATCCGCTCGCCGCTGACCTGCGAAGCCGAAGAGGGTGTCTGCGCCATGTGCTATGGTCGTGACCTTGCACGCGGCACCCTGGTCAACCAGGGCGAAGCGGTTGGCATCATCGCGGCACAGTCCATCGGTGAGCCCGGTACACAGCTGACGATGCGGACCTTCCACATCGGCGGCGTGGCCCAGGGTGGTCAGCAGTCTTTCCTTGAGGCCTCTCAGGAAGGCAAGATCGTGTTCGAAAGCGCCCAGACCATCGAGAACGCCAATGGCGAAGTGATCGTGATGGGCCGGAACATGAAACTGCGGATTGTCGGCGAGGATGACGCGGAACGTGCCAGCCACAAGATCGGCTACGGTACGACCCTGTTCGTCAAGGACGGGCAGAAAGTGGCGCGGGGCGACAAGCTTATCGAGTGGGACCCCTACACGCTGCCGATCATCGCCGAGAAATCGGGCCTGACCAAGTTCGTGGACCTCGTGTCGGGTATCGCCGTCAAGGACGAGACCGATGATGCGACGGGCATGACCCAGAAGATCGTGATCGACTGGCGCGCTGCCCCCAAAGGCAACGAGCTGAAGCCGGAAGTGATCCTTGTGGGTGAAGATGGCGAACCGGTCCGCAACGATGCGGGCAACCCGGTGACCTATCCGATGTCCGTGGATGCGGTTCTGTCCGTCGAGGACGGCACCGACATCAAGGCGGGCGACGTCATCGCGCGTATTCCGCGCGAGGGTGCCAAGACCAAGGACATCACCGGTGGTCTGCCGCGTGTGGCCGAACTCTTTGAGGCGCGCCGCCCCAAGGATCACGCCATCATCGCGGAAATCGACGGCTATGTGCGTTACGGCAAGGACTACAAGAACAAGCGCCGTATCGCGATTGAATCCGCTGACGATGCCGATGTGAAGGTCGAATACATGGTGCCCAAGGGCAAGCACATTCCCGTTGCGGAAGGTGACTATGTCCAGAAGGGTGATTACATCATGGACGGCAACCCGGCGCCGCATGACATCCTTGCGATCATGGGTGTGGAGGCCTTGGCCGACTACATGATCGACGAGGTGCAGGATGTTTATCGTCTGCAGGGTGTGAAGATCAACGACAAGCACATCGAGGTGATCGTGCGCCAGATGCTGCAGAAGTGGGAGATCCAGGATTCTGGTGAGACCACGCTGCTCAAGGGCGAACATGTCGACAAGCAGGAGTTCGATCTGGCCAACGAGAAGGCCATCAGCAAAGGCGGCCGCCCCGCGAAGGGCGAACCGATCCTGCTGGGCATCACCAAGGCGTCGCTGCAAACCCGCAGCTTCATCTCTGCGGCGTCCTTCCAGGAAACCACGCGGGTTCTGACCGAAGCATCGGTTCAGGGCAAGCGGGACAAACTGGTGGGTCTCAAGGAGAACGTCATCGTGGGCCGCCTGATCCCGGCTGGTACGGGCGGTGCGACCATGCAGATGCGCAAGGTTGCCCAGGACCGTGACAACGTGGTCATCGAAGCACGCCGCGAAGAGGCAGAGCAGGCCGCGCGCCTTGCCGCGCCGGAAGCCAGCGACGATGTGGTCGGCGGCGATGTCTTTGACACCGTGATCGTGGACGAAGAAAGCCGCGATTGATCTGATTCCCACTGAATGAAGAAAGCCCCCGGCACCCCAGGTGTCGGGGGCTTTCCATTTTCCGGTCCATGCTTCGGGCGGGTCCATGCTTCTGGTGGGATTGTACATGCCCGGCCACGCGGCATAGGGTGCGCCAATTGCAAATTGCCGAAGGCCGCCGAACAATGTCACCCACTCTGCTTGGCGCGCTGCTGATGACGGCCTCCATGGCGTCCTTCACCCTCAATGATACGATGCTGAAACTGACAGCGGGCGCGGTGCCGTTGGCGCAGTTGATCTTTATCCGCTCATTTGTCACCTGTTCGCTGATGCTGGCGACCAAAGGGCGGATTGGAACGATGCATTTCGACATCGCGCGCCGTGACTGGATATTGATCGGGGCCAGGGCCGCGTCAGAGGTCAGTATCTCCTACTTTTTCCTCACCGCGCTTTTCAATATGCCGCTGGCCAATATCACCGCGATAATGCAGGTGGTGCCGCTGGCCGTGACCCTTGCCTCGGCCCTGTTCCTGCGCGAGGCGGTTGGTGGTCGCCGCTTCATGGCGATCTTCATCGGGTTCATGGGTGTCATGCTGATCGTCAAGCCGGGGGCGGAAGGGTTCAATATCTGGGCGATCTATGCGCTGCTGGCAGTGCTGGGGGTAACAGCCCGTGACCTGATCACCCGGCAGCTGTCACCACAGGTGCCCTCGATGACTGTCGCGCTCAGCACGGCGGTTGCGGTGATGGTGGCCTTCGGGATGGTGTCGCTGTTCGATCCCTGGGTTTCGATTCCGCTGCAGATATGGGTGCTGATCATCGGCTCGGCTGTGGCGATCATGGCCGGTTATTTCCTGTCCATCTGGGTGATGCGGGTGGGCGATGTGTCGTTCACAGCGCCGTTCCGCTATACCGCGCTGGTCTGGGCGTTGTTGCTGGGCTGGTTTGTCTTTGGCGAATGGCCCGGCTGGATGACACTGGCGGGGGCGGCAATCGTCGTGGCCACGGGCGTTTTCACCTTCTACCGCGAGCGCAAGCTGTCAGGCGCCTGAAAAGACCCGCCTGACGTGATCTGCGTCGATGGCAAAACGATCCCTGAACAGCTTTTCCTGCGCGGCAGTCAGCGGTGTGACCAGGATCGGCTTCACCTTTTTCTGCCGCGAATCGTTAAAGCCGTTGTGGCTGCGCACCCACATCGCGGCGTCCGAAAAACTGATCGCAGGCATGAAACGGGGGATCTTCTCATGGGCAAAGTTCATGATGGTCTGCGAACAATTGCCCTTGATATACATGCCCAGCGAAGCGACGTAGAACTGGCGGAACATGTCCACTGCCGCGATCCCGTTCGCCCCGAACTCGGCCACGAAGCCGCGGTTCCAGTCATAGGCGACAGTGCGGTTATCGCCGATCAGCGCGCTGGAGTCCGCCACCGCGCGACGCAGCTTTTCGATGAAGTCGACAGAGACCGCATCATCATCGTCGTAGCGAAATTGCAGGCAGGGCTCTGCCGGATTGATCCGCGCCTCGTTCAGGATCTCCTTCATCACCTCGCGCTGGTTGCGCGGCGGTTCCTTGTGAAGCAACGCCTGCGGCAGGTCCTCGATAAGGGTTTCGAGCCGTTTCACATGATGTTTCGGAAACTGGTCGCCGATCACGATGATCAGGCTGAAATCGGGGTCTGTCTGCGCCTTCAGGCAGGGCAGAGCCACGGTTTCGAGCAGTTGAAACCGCTCTTCCAACCGGCTGTCTTCGTAAAGATAGGCGATCCGGTCCTCGATGTCCTCGTGCTCGACCTGGAAGCCCCCCAGCGCGGGATAGGAAAAACGGCAAAGTCCGATCGCCTGCATATGGGGGCTTTCCTCTTGGGGCTTGCGGTTGACCCCGAATATGCAGGCGGCGCAGGTGCCGTTGCAAGCGCCTTTGCGCCTGACCCGGCGCAATCCTGACCGGTCGTGGGCTGTTGACACCCTGCGCCCAACGCCCTATACGCGCGCTATCCGGGACGTGGGGCAACCCCTGCAGGCCCGAAATCATAAGCTACGTGGTCAAGACCCGGTCTATTGCTGATCCGGTCCTCTGTAACCCCACCGCCTCGTTTTCCTCGGTACGGGAACGTTGCGGTGTTTTTGCTTTGCCAATGGTAAAGCATCGAATTTGAAACCGCATGGGGTGCTCCTCGTGCACCTGATGTGAGACAGAACGGGGATAAACCGGAATGCCAACGATCCAACAGCTGATCCGCAAGCCGCGGCAGCCAAAGCGTAAATACTCGAAATCCATGCACCTGCAGGAATGCCCGCAGAAGCGTGGCGTCTGTACCCGCGTGTACACCACCACACCGAAAAAGCCGAACTCGGCCATGCGTAAGGTTGCCAAGGTGCGCCTGACCAACGGCTTTGAGGTCATCAGCTATATTCCGGGCGAAAGCCACAACCTTCAGGAACACTCCGTTGTCCTGATCCGCGGCGGTCGTGTAAAAGACCTTCCCGGTGTGCGTTACCACATCCTTCGCGGTGTTCTGGATACGCAGGGCGTCAAGGATCGTAAGCAGCGCCGTTCCAAATATGGTGCCAAGCGTCCGAAGTGACCTGTCGCGCCGCGGCGAGGTCATCCTCGGGCTCGACCCGAGGATCTCCGAGCCAGGGGCGCTCCGTTAGATATCCTCGGGTCGAGCCCGAGGATGACATCACACGAAACCATCGGATCGCAAAGCGCCGATCCCCCGCCAAGAGGAAGACACATCCATGTCACGCCGCCACGCCGCTGAAAAACGCGAAGTTCTGCCGGACGCCAAGTATGGCGATCTGGTTCTGACAAAATTCATGAACAACCTCATGATCGACGGCAAGAAGTCCGTCGCCGAAACAATCGTCTACAACGCGATGACCCGCGTTGAAGACAAGATCAAACGCGCGCCCATCGAAGTGTTCCACGAAGCACTTGAGAACATCCAGCCCTCCGTCGAAGTGCGCTCGCGCCGCGTCGGTGGTGCGACCTACCAGGTCCCCGTGGAAGTCCGCCCAGAGCGTCGTCAGGCGTTGGCGATCCGCTGGCTGATCAAGGCTGCACGTTCGCGCAACGAGAACACCATGGAAGAGCGTCTTGCCGGTGAGCTGCTGGATGCCGTTCAATCCCGTGGCACAGCCGTGAAAAAGCGCGAAGACACCCACAAGATGGCCGATGCCAACAAGGCCTTCAGCCACTACCGCTGGTAATTCAATTCAAAGATCGGGGCCGCGATACGCGTGGCCCCTGACCCTTTTTAACGCAAGACCTCTGAGGACACCTCCCAATGGCACGCGACTATCCGCTTCAACGCTATCGCAACTTTGGCATCATGGCGCACATTGATGCCGGCAAGACCACATGTTCGGAACGCATCCTGTTCTACACCGGCAAGAGCCACAACATCGGTGAGGTCCACGACGGTGCGGCCACGATGGACTGGATGGAGCAGGAGCAGGAGCGCGGCATCACCATCACCTCCGCTGCGACGACAACTTTCTGGCAGCGCCAGGAAGAGCCGACAGCAGACGCCACATCCGACACCAAATACCGGATGAACATCATCGACACCCCCGGCCACGTGGACTTCACCATCGAGGTTGAGCGTTCTTTGGCCGTTCTCGACGGTGCGGTTGCCGTTCTCGACGCCAACGCCGGTGTGGAGCCGCAAACCGAAACCGTGTGGCGTCAGGCTGACCGCTACAAGGTGCCGCGCATCGTCTTCGTCAACAAGATGGACAAGATCGGCGCAGATTTCTTCAACTGCGTTAAGATGATCAAGGACCGTACCGGTGCGACACCGGCACCGATCCAGATCCCGATCGGCGCGGAGAACGAGCTTGAAGGCATGATCGACCTGGTGACCATGAAAGAATGGGTCTGGGCCGGTGAGGACCTCGGCGCGAGCTGGGAACAGCGCGACATCCGTGACAGCCTCAAGGCCTCTGCCGACGAATGGCGCGCCCACCTCATCGAGACCGCGGTCGAGATGGACGACGACGCGATGGAAAACTACCTGATGGACGGTGCAGAACCCGATGTGGACACGCTGCGTAAGCTGATCCGCAAGGGTACGCTGGCCATCAAGTTCATCCCCGTCCTCTGTGGTTCCGCGTTCAAGAACAAGGGCGTGCAGCCCCTGCTGAACGCCGTGATCGACTATCTGCCCAGCCCGCTGGACGTTGTCGATTACATGGGCTTCAAACCGGGTGACGAAACCGAAACACGCGACATTCCGCGCCGCGCGGATGACGACATGGCGTTCTCGGGCCTTGCGTTCAAGATCATGAACGACCCCTTTGTCGGCTCGCTGACCTTCACCCGCATCTACTCGGGCAAGGTCAACAAGGGCGACAACATCCTGAACTCGACCAAGGGCAAGAAAGAACGCATCGGTCGTATGATGATGATGCACTCCAACAACCGCGAGGAAATCGAAGAAGCCTTTGCGGGCGACATCATCGCGCTGGCGGGTCTGAAAGACACCACCACGGGCGATACGCTCTGCGCGCAGAACGATCCGGTGGTGCTGGAAACGATGACCTTCCCCGATCCAGTGATCGAGATCGCTGTCGAGCCCAAGACAAAAGCCGACCAGGAAAAGATGTCCGCCGGTCTGGCCCGTCTGGCCGCCGAGGACCCGTCCTTCCGGGTGGAGACCGATATCGAAAGCGGTCAGACCATCATGAAGGGCATGGGCGAACTTCACCTCGACATCCTGGTGGATCGCCTGAAGCGTGAATTCAAGGTCGAAGCCAACATCGGTGCGCCTCAGGTGGCCTACCGCGAGACGATTTCCCGCGAAGCCGAGATCACCTACACCCACAAGAAACAGTCCGGTGGTTCCGGTCAGTTTGCCGAGGTGAAGATGATCCTGATGCCGACAGAGCCGGGCGAAGGTTATTCCTTCGAGAGCCGTATCGTCGGTGGTGCCGTGCCCAAGGAATATATTCCGGGTGTGGAAAAAGGTATCAAGTCGGTTCTGGACTCTGGTCCGCTGGCGGGATTCCCGGTCATCGACTTCAAGGTGGCGCTGATCGACGGCAAGTTCCACGACGTCGACTCCTCGGTGCTGGCATTTGAAATCGCGGCCCGGATGGGTATGCGCGAAGGCATGAAAAAGGCCGGCGCCAAGCTGCTGGAACCGATCATGAAGGTCGAAGTGGTGACGCCCGAGGAATACACCGGTGGCATCATCGGCGACCTTACGTCGCGTCGCGGTCAGGTGCAGGGTCAGGACACTCGCGGCAACGCGATTGCGATTGACTGCTTTGTGCCGCTGGCCAACATGTTCGGCTACATCAACACGCTGCGGTCGATGTCGTCGGGCCGCGCGAACTTTACCATGCAGTTCGACCACTACGAGGCCGTGCCGCAGAACATCTCGGACGAAATCCAGTCCAAATTCGCTTGATCCAGCGGTGCGTGGGAAACCACGCACCCTACACCAACCCGTAGGGTGTGTGCTGCGCATGCACCGTTTTGAATGAAAATGAAGGAGCCACACCATGGCAAAGGCAAAGTTTGAACGTAACAAGCCGCACGTTAACATCGGCACGATCGGTCACGTTGACCACGGCAAGACGACCCTGACAGCGGCGATCACGAAGTATTTCGGTGACTTCCGCGCGTATGACCAGATCGACGGCGCGCCCGAAGAGAAGGCCCGCGGNNCAGGTGGGCATCCCCACGATGGTTGTCTACATGAACAAGGTCGACCAGGTGGACGACGAGGAGCTGCTGGAGCTGGTGGAGATGGAGATCCGCGAGTTGCTGTCCTCCTACGAGTATCCCGGCGACGACATGCCCGTGATCCCCGGTTCCGCGCTTGCCGCCATGGAAGGCCGCGATCCCGAGATCGGCGAAAACTCGATCCGCGCGCTGATGAAGGCGGTTGACGAGTTCATCCCGACGCCTGCGCGCGCCGTGGACCAGCC
>NZ_LXYI01000040.1:0-60049 GCF_001650875.1 Sulfitobacter sp. EhC04 | reverse complement strand
CCGCCTCAAACCCGCCCAGATGCCCGCCCACGTCGCCATGCGTGCCGGGGAACCAGACCTGCTCGACCCGGCCAGAAAACCCATCGTGCGAGGTCCAGAGCACCGGCGCATAGGCCACGCGCGTCTCGTCATGGGCCAGCGCGTGATATCCGTGCAGCACGTCCGGGCCCAACTCATGGTTGTGAAAGCCGTGTGCCCGTCGGGACAACCGCCAAAGGACGGGCGCGTTTAGCCCCAGTGCCTTGACCGTATCCCAGACGGCAATCGTGTCGATTTCCACGCCTCGGTGGCAATATGCGGCGCTGAAGGCGCGCGCCTCCTCACTGTTCGGGTCGGTTTCATAATGACGATAGGCCGTGCGCACCGCCTTTCTTGTGCTGTGATTGGGGCGCAGCAGCCCGACCAGGTTCATGACCCCGGCCAGCGAACGCACCGCATAGGCGCCGCGTGAATAGCCCAGCAGAAAGATCCGGTCACCGGGCCTGTAGCGGGCCGAAAGCCAGCCGTAGGCCCGCCTGATCTGCCGGTTGATCCCCCGGCCCGCAATCACATCCCAGATGGATCGCCAATGGGTCCATTGCAGCCCCGGCTCATAATAAAGCGACAGCCCGCCATTGTTTTCATGCAGCAGCCCATAGGCCTGCCCGGCATTGGTCCGGCTGGCCGGCTCCAGCGACGACAGGGTGCCGTCCAGAACGATCACATGGGTCGCACGCTGAGGTGCCACCCCTTCGGGTTCATTCTGCCGCGAGTTTGGCACCGTTCAACATCTCCCAGACCCGATGCGGCGTGAAGGGCATATCTGCCTGTCGCACCCCCTGCTCCCAGAGCGCATCCTGAACCGCATTGGCCACAGCGGCCAGCGCGCCCACGGTGCCCGCTTCGCCGCAACCCTTCATCCCCATGATGTTGGCTGTGGATGGCACCGGCTCCGACACAAAGCTGATATTGGGAAGATCGGCGGCACGGGGCAAGGCGTAGTCCATGAACGACGCCGTGAGCAATTGTCCGTCCTCGTCATAGACGACACGTTCCTGAATCGCCTGGCCGATGCCCTGGGCGACACCGCCATGCACCTGCCCTTCGGCCAGCATCGGGTTGATCAGATTGCCGAAATCATCGACCACAGTATAACGCTCGGTGGTCACGACACCGGTCTCGGGGTCCACGACAACCTCTGCCACATGCGCCCCGTTGGGAAAGCTGCGCGCCGGCAGTGTCGCGCGTTCGTGATGGGTCAGCAGGTCATCGCGGCCTTTGTCGCGGGCCATTTCAGCCACTTCCATCATGGTGGGGGTCATGTTCGACCCCTCGGCGCGGAAGCGTTCATCGTCAAAGCTGATCTCGCTTGCGGGCACGCCCATCTCTTCTGCCAGAAACGCCGTGAACGCCTGCGTTATCGCCGTCACGGTGGCCAGTGTCGCGTTGTTCTGGGTGGTGACGGAACGGGACCCGCCCGTGCCGCCGCCCTGCGCGATCAGGTCGCTGTCGCCCTGCACCACGTCGATCAGATCGGCGGGAATACCCGTCTGATCCGACAGGAACTGCGCATAGACCGTTTCATGGCCCTGCCCGTTCGACTGGGTGCCGACCAGAATCGTGACGCGGCCGTTCTCCTCGAAGACCACCTTGGCGCCTTCGGAAGGGTCGCCCAGAATGCTCTCGATGTAATAGCACAGCCCCTGCCCGCGCAGCAGCCCGCGTCTCGCATCCGCCGCCTTGCGCGCCTCGTAACCATCGCAGTCAGCCTCCTGGGCGATGCGGGTCAGCAGGCGATTGAAATCACCCACATCATAGGTCTCTCCGGTGGCGGACTTGTAGGGGAACTGGTCGGGCTTGATGAAATTGATCCGGCGCAGCTCCCAGGGGTCGATGCCCAGTTCCCGCGCCGCCCGGTCCATCAGACGCTCCAGCACATAAATCGCCTCGGGCCGTCCCGCGCCGCGATAGGCGTCCACGGGCACAGTGTTGGTGAAATACCCCTCCGCCTGCAACCAGGTGGTCTGCACGTCATAGACGCCCATCAGAACGCGGCTGAACAGGGTTGTCTGGATATGCTGGGCAAACTGCGAGTTATAGGCCCCGAGGTTGCAGCGCGTCCGCACCCGGTAGGCGGTGATGCGGTGGTCAGCGTCAAAGGCGAATTCCGCAAGGCTGGTCAGGTCGCGCCCGCCGTTATCGCTCAGCATCGCCTCGGTCCGGTCCGACATCCAGCGCACCGGTCTGCCCAGCGCCCGCGCCGCCTGGGCCGCGCAGAAATATTCATTGTAGGTCATCGACTTCATGCCAAAACCGCCGCCGGTATCGGGGTTGGTCACGCGCACCTGCTCATCCTCCAGACCGAAGGCAGTCTTGAGAAACCCCTTGTGCACCCAGACACCCTGCGCGTTGTTGGCGACATGCAGACGCCCGTCGGTCCACTCCGCATAGCAGCCGCGCGGCTCCATCGAATTGACGATGATACGGTTGTCTTCCACATCCAGGGCAACCGTCCGCGCAGCCGCGTCAAAGGCCGCCTGCGTGGCCGCTTCGTCGCCCATGCCCCAGTCGAAGGCCCTGTTGTCGGGCGCTTCCTCGTGCAAAGCCTCGCCGCCCGGATGCAGGTCAATCTTGGCGGGCAGATCGTCAATGTCGAGCATGACAAGCTCTGCCGCATCGCGCGCCTGCGCCAGCGTGTCGGCGATCACGACAGCGACGGGTTCGCCGACATATCTGACCCTGCCCTTGGCCAGCATCGGGCGCTGGGGGGCCGCCCCCTTGGTGCCATCACGGTTTTCAACCAGGGCACCGGACATCGAGATATCCATGCCTGCCGCTTCCAGATCGGCACAGGTCAGGACCAGGTGAACACCCTCTGACTGCGCGGCATCCGAGACATCCAATTCACTGATCACGCCATGCCCGACCGAGGACCGCAGGAAATAGGCATGCAACGCACCCTCCGGCGCGATGTCATCCACATAGCGCCCTTCGCCCATGAGAAACCGCATGTCTTCGGTACGTTTGACCGGTTGGCTTTTTCCGAATTTGTCCATGGTCGGTCCTTTTGGTGTGTCTGTGGGTGAAACAGATATAGGACAGATATCGGTTGTCCAGCCCAACCCGCACCCCGACACCGACAGCACATGGGATGCAGAGGGCGGAGAGAAATATTTGGGCATGAAGAAACAGAAAAACAGGAAAACTCTGACCTTTCCGGCGGGATCCGGCATTGCAGTACGGGCGGGAGCGCCGATGGCCGTGCATGAAGAATGGATGCCGCAGATTTCGGCCCGGCCCATGACGCCGCCGGGATCGGGGCGCTTCCCATGCTTCATCATGCCAAAGATACTCGATCCAATCCGACCCCGAACACGGACCGCGCGTTCGCCATTCAGGGACGGCCGTCGGGGCAAGTTACACCCCGGCGCAGGAGCAACTTACCGCCACCCTTTCCCTTCACCGCATCCTCCGCTAGATCAGCACCCAAACGACGACAGGATGGATCAGCATGGCCCTCGACAAGACATTCAACGCCCAGGACGCCGAAAAGCGCCTCTATGCCGCATGGGAACAGGCGCAGGCCTTCAAGGCCGGGGCCAATGCCAGCGAAGGTGCTGAGACCTTCTCCATCATGATCCCGCCCCCCAATGTCACCGGCGTGCTGCACATGGGCCATGCCTTCAACAACACTTTGCAGGACATTCTGGTGCGTTGGCACCGGATGCGCGGGCATGACACGCTGTGGCAACCGGGCCAGGACCACGCAGGCATCGCCACCCAGATGGTCGTCGAACGCAAGCTGGCCGCCGAAGGCAAGCCACCGCGCCGCGAATGGTCGCGCGAGGAATTCACTGCCGAGATCTGGAAGTGGAAAACGCAATCCGGCGGCACGATCATCGAACAGCTCAAACGGCTCGGTGCCTCCTGCGACTGGTCCCGCAACGCCTTTACCATGTCCGGCGCGCCGAATGCGCCCGAAGGCGAAGAGGGCAACTTCCACGATGCCGTCATCAAGGTCTTTGTCGACATGTACAACAAGGGCCTGATCTATCGCGGCAAGCGGCTGGTCAACTGGGACCCGCATTTCGAAACCGCGATCTCCGACCTCGAAGTCGAGAACATCGAAGTCGACGGCCACATGTGGCATTTCAAGTACCCGTTGGCGGGCGGCGCAACTTACGAATATGTCGAGAAGGACGAAGACGGCAACGTCACCCTGCGCGAGACGCGCAACTATATCTCCATCGCCACCACACGCCCTGAAACCATGCTGGGCGACGGCGCGGTTGCCGTTCATCCATCGGATGAACGCTACGCACCAATTGTCGGAAAACTCTGTGAAATTCCGGTCGGCCCGAAAGAGCACCGCCGCCTGATCCCGATCATCACCGATGAATACCCCGACAAGGATTTCGGTTCCGGCGCGGTCAAGATCACCGGCGCGCATGACTTCAACGACTATGAAGTCGCCAAGCGCGCGAATATCCCGATGTACAATCTGATGGACACAAAAGGCGCGATGCGCGCCGACGGCAAACCCTATGCCGAGGAAGCCGCCGTCGCCCAGGCCATCGCCAATGGCAAGCAGGACTTCACCGAAGGCTCCATCGCCGCCATGAACCTGGTGCCGGAAGCCTATCGCGGGTTGGACCGTTTCGAGGCCCGCAAGCGCGTGGTCGCGGACATCACCGCCGAGGGCCTCGCCGTGATGATCCCCGGCCCCATCGACGACAGCGACGGGCGGGTCTGCTCTGCCACCGACGACATTCCGCTGGTCGAGGCCAAGAAGATCATGCAGCCCTTCGGCGACCGCTCCAAGGTCGTGATCGAGCCGATGCTGACGGATCAGTGGTTCGTGGACACCAAAAAGATCGTCGGCCCCGCCATCGACGCCGTGCGTTCGGGTGAGGTCGAAATCCTGCCCGAACAGGACAAGAAGGTGTATTTCCACTGGCTGGAAAACATCGAGCCCTGGTGCATTTCGCGACAACTTTGGTGGGGGCATCAGATACCGGTTTGGTATGGATGGGACTTTGAGCCATTCTGCGCTCCAACCTTTCAAGAGGCAGCAAGTAAGGCCAAAAGCTACTATGAAAAAAAATATCCGCTCGCAGCCGTAGAAATTTCTGAAAATAACATTGACCTCGATGGGATGAAAGCTGAAGGGATAGCGGCAGGTGTAACTCCCGGCGTAACCTTCGATGGTTCGTCTATAGAAACGGCGCAAACCATTGAATTTAGGCTTTCACGCGACCCCGACGTCCTCGACACCTGGTTCTCCTCCGGCCTCTGGCCCATCGGCACCCTCGGCTGGCCCGAACAGACCGAGGAATTGCAAAAATACTTCCCCACCTCCGTCCTGATCACCGGCTTCGACATCATTTTCTTTTGGGTCGCCCGGATGATGATGATGCAAACCGCCGTGTTGGATCAGAGCCTGCCCCTGTCGGAGCGGGTGCCATTCAAAACCGTCTACGTCCACGCCCTCGTCCGCGACGAGAAGGGCAAGAAGATGTCAAAGTCACTTGGCAATGTGCTCGACCCGCTGGAACTGATCGACGAATACGGCGCTGACGCCGTGCGCTTCACGCTCACCTCCATGGCCGCCATGGGGCGCGACCTGAAACTCAGCACCGCGCGCATCGACGGCTATCGCAAGTTCGGCAACAAGATCTGGAACGCCACCGCCTTTGCCGAACGCAACGGCGTGCTGGAGGTGCCGCACAGCGACACGCCCCCCGAAACCACGCTGACCGTGAACAAATGGATCAAGGGCGAGATCGCCAAGACCCGCGAGGCGCTGGATACGGCCCTGACCCAATACCGGTTCAACGATGCCGCCAACACGCTTTACGCCTTTGTCTGGGGCACCTTCTGCGACTGGTATCTGGAATTCACCAAGCCGATCTTTGACGGTGACGACGCGGGCGCCATCGCGGAAACCCGCGCCACCTATGGCTGGGCACTGGATCAATGCCTGATCCTGCTGCACCCGATCATGCCTTTTATCACCGAGGAACTGTGGAGCCTCAAGGACCGGCCCAAGTTGCTGGTCCATGCCGACTGGCCGACCTACACGGTTTCGGAATTGCTCGATGACGAGGCCGACGAGGAACTGAACTGGGTGATCTCGCTGATTCAGAACATCCGCTCGGCGCGGGTGTCCATGGGCGTGCCCGGCAGCCTCAAGGTGCCGATGGTCTATACCGAGATCGACGCCGCGGGCCTGCTGGCATGGGAGCGCAACCAGGACCTGATCGCGCGGCGCGCCGGTGTCGAAAAGCTTGAAAAGGTCGATACCTTCCCAAAGGGCACCGCCTCCATCCCGGCGCGCGCTGCTACCCTTGGCCTGCCGCTTGAAGGGATCATCGACATCGCCGCAGAGAAGGCGCGCCTGCAAAAGTCGCTGGACAAGCTGGGCAAGGAGATCGGGGGCCTCAGGGGACGTCTGAACAATCCCAAGTTCGCCGCCTCCGCCCCCGAAGAGGTCGTGGCCGAGGCGCAAGCCAATCTCGACGCCCGGCAGGAAGAGGCAGACCAGCTTCAGGCGGCCCTCGACCGGCTGGCGGAAATGGGCTGACCCCCTCTTTCATTGTTCTGACAAATACACATGCGCGCGCCATCGCCCTGGCGCGCGTTTCATGTTTCCGGCGCAGCGGTTATTTGAAAACCGCAGTACGTTTCCCGAATTCAGCCGCCACCACTTCCATCTGATGCGGCTTGCCCAGCAGGGCGGCCTGCTCGCGCGATTCCGCCTCCAGAACCGCCGCCTCACCGGCGACCTCTGCCAGTGAAATCAACCGCTTGGCCGCCCGTACTGCCGATGGGCTTTTGCCCGCAATAACCTCTGCCAGCGCTGTCGCCGCCGCCAGCGGGTCCTCGGCCACTTCGGTTACCAGCCCCCAACGCTCCGCCTGTGCGGTGCCGATCGGCTCTGCCGTATAGGTCAATCGCCGCAGCACGTCGCTGCGTACCAGTTTCGGCAGCAAAACCATGCCGCCCATGTCCGGCACGATGCCCCATTTCATCTCCATCACCGCGAATTTCGCATCCGGTGCCGCAATCCTGATATCCGCCCCCAGCGCCAGTTGCAGGCCCGCGCCAAAGCAGGCGCCATGGATGGCGGCGATCACGGGGATGTCCATGCGGGACCAGACCATCGCAACCTCCTGCCACTGGTTCGTGGTGCCGTTGCCATGGCTGCGCGGCATCAGCAGCTCTGCCGGGTCCTTTCCAACCATGCCCGACAGGCCCGAAATGTCGATCCCGGCGCAGAACGCCTTGCCTTCGCCCGACAGCACGACACAGCGCGCGTCCGACGCCGCAACCTCGTTTCCGGCAGCGATCACCGCGTCTATCATCTCCTGATCCACGGCGTTCATCTTGTCCGCCCGCGTCAGGCGGACAAAGGCGATGTGATTTTCATAGGTGATCGAAACGCGGCTCATGGCATCCTCCGGCAGGGTTTCTGACATTAGAGCGCAAGCCGCGCCGTCGCGCCAGCCCAACGCAGCGGCACCCCCGGCACCCCACATCTGCGCAGGGCCTCTTGCCCGGCGCGCCGCCGGGGCCTATCAAACCGCATGACAAACCTTCGCCTCACCCCGCTTGCCCAATCCCTGCCCGCCTCTGTCCCCTTCGTCGGGCCCGAAACCCAGGAACGTGCGCACAAGCGCCCCTTCACCGCCCGGCTGGGCGCAAACGAGAATGTCTTTGGCCCCTCGCCCCGCGCCCTTTCAGCGATGGCTGAAACCGGGCACTGGATGTATGGCGATCCCGAAAGCCACGATCTGCGCGCGGCCCTGGCCCGGCACCATGGGACGACGATGGAGAATATCGTGGTGGGCGAGGGCATCGACGGGCTGCTGAGCTATCTGGTGCGGCTTTTTGTGGCACCCGGTGATGCGGTTGTCACCTCCGACGGGGCCTATCCGACCTTCAACTACCATGTCGCGGGCTACGGCGGGGCGCTGCACAAGGTGCCTTATGTCGCAGATGGCGAGGACCCCGAAACCCTATTTGCCAAGGCGGCGGAAGTGGATGCCAAGCTGGTCTACATGGCCAATCCGGACAATCCGATGGGCAGCTGGCACCGGGGGGCCGACATTGCCGCCGCCATGGACAGTCTGCCCGAGGGCACCCTGCTGGTCCTTGACGAAGCCTATGTGGAGACCGCGCCCGAAGGCACCGCGCTGCCGCTGCCCTTCGACGATCCACGCGTCATTCGCATGCGCACCTTTTCAAAGGCTTACGGGCTGGCGGGCGCACGGGTCGGTTATGCGCTGGGACATCCCGAGTTGATCACCGCCTTTCACAAGGTGCGCAACCATTTCGGCATGAACCGCGCGGCGCAGGCCGGTGCGCTGGCCGCCTTGGAGGATGTCGACTGGCTGGCGCATGTGCAGGCCGAAATCGCCGCCGCCCGTGACCGGATCGCGGACATCGCGCGGCACCACGGGCTGACACCGCTGCCCTCGGCGGCGAACTTCGTCGCGATTGATTGCGGCCGGGACGGCGCCTATGCCAAGGCTGTGCTGGACGGTCTGGTCTCGCGGGACATCTTTGTGCGCATGCCATTCGCGGCACCGCAGAACCGCTGTATCCGCGTCAGTTGCGGCACGCCTGCGGATCTCGATGCCTTTGCCGCCGCGCTGCCGGGTGCGCTGGCGGATGCAGAAAAGGGCTGACTCAGCAAAATCGGGATATATACTTGCTGACGATCAAGCTGCGAGAGACCGATGCGCGATTCTCACAACCGGCCCGCCGCCCCGAACTACACACAGGCCTGCATCGTGATGTTCGGCATCAATCTGGCGTGGGTGCTGATGGCGATTTGGGCGATCTGGGGTCTGATCGCGGCTGGCGCATTGTGCTGGGGGGTGAACAAGGTGATTGATCGCATCGCCGCGGCACGGCAATAGGGGCGCGCGCGGCCACCGCGCCCCAGACACCCTTTCGAAAGGCCTGCCCCATGTCCTCCAGCCTCCGCATCGTGCTTTCCAGCGATCATGCCGCCATCAACCTGCGCCGTGCCGTCGCCGCCCATGTCACATCGCGTGGCCATGAGGTGGTCGACATCGGCCCCGAGACGCCCGAGAGCACGCATTACCCCGACCACGGTGCCGCAGCCGCGCGGCATGTGACATCGGGCAATTGCGCGCTGGGGATCGTGCTTTGCGGCACCGGCCAGGGGATCATGATGGCGGCGAACAAGGTTTCAGGGATTCGTTGCGGCGTCTGTTCGGACGTCTTCTCGGCCCGGATGATCCGCGCGCATAACGATGCCAACATGCTGGCCCTGGGGGCGCGGGTGATCGGCGATGGCGTCGCGCTCGACATTGTCGATGCGTTTCTCGACACCGCTTTCGAAGGTGGACGCCATGCCACAAGGGTCGACATGATCATGGCGCTGGAAAGTTAGGCTCTGGACCCATAAATCTTATATGCTCAGCGGCGATTTCACGAAATTTCAATGGTTTGGGGCGAGCAGCCAATCCCCTCTCGTGACATTTGCCATGCAAATGCACTGCCGGGCAGTGGTAGGTTCTATTTGCAAGCGACCCAAGACGTTGAAATGAAGTGAAATCGCCGCCCGTCGCTCCGAAGGAGCGCCGTGTTATGCTGGCACGCCTTCGGCGTGACGGGTTTGACGGATTTTCCCGCAGCCCATTGCCCGGCAGGGCATTGCGCAGCAATGTCCCGAGAGGAGGCGTCACATCTGATTGAAATAGAACCACTATTCCTGTGCAGATGCTTCTTGTCTGCGAAAAAATCTGGCAAACTGTGAATATAGAATTAATGGGTCCAGAGCCTAAGCGCCCGCGATCACATCTGCGGCCGCCTCCAGCGCGCCCGGCCCGTGTTCGACCTTCATTGCGCGCATCCCGGCCTCTATGCCACCCAGCAGGCCCATGATCATATGGCCGTTTGTGTGCCCCATGTGCCCCAGCCGGAAAAACCCATCGCGCGCCGGATCACCCGGTTCGGCCATCCCGAGCCCGATGCCAAGGGTCAGGCCCAGTTCCTGTTCAACCCAGCTGCGCAATTCGGTTGCATGCGGGCTTTGCAGGCGCAGGGCGGTCACAGCGCAACTGCGATAGGCCGGGTCGGACACGTTCATCCGGAAGGTTCCGGCGGTTGACCAGGCCTCGCAGGCGGCCCAGACCGCGCGGGCCAGCAGACGGTGGCGCGCCCAGACCTGTTCAATCCCCTCGTCGTGGATCATGGTGAGGGCGGTGCGCAGGCCATAAAGGTGGTGGGTGGGCGCCGTGCCGCCGTGGTATTGAAAGAATTCCTCCGGATGGGCGCGCGGGGTCCAGTCCCAGTACCAGCTGACGCGGGGCATTCTGGCCCGTGCCGCCTCTGCCCGGTCGTTGAAAAAGACAAAGGCCATGCCGGGGGGCACCATCAGGCCCTTCTGACAGCCCGTCACCATCACATCCACGCCCCAGGCGTCCATCTCGAAGACGTCACAGCCCAGCGAGGCGATGCAATCGGCCATCAGCAGCGCAGGATGCTGCACATCGTCCAGCACCCCGCGCAGGGCCGCGATGTCATTGCGGATCGAAGTTGCCGTGTCCACATGCACTGCCAGCACCGCCTTGATATTATGCGCGGTGTCGGCTTTCAGCGCCTCGGCAATGCGGTCCATGTCCATCGGGGACTGCCTGCCAAAGTCGATGATTTCCGTCTCCAGCCCGAGGCTTTTGCCCATCTGCGCCCAACCCAGGCCGAAACGCCCGGTGGCGGGGACCAGCACCCTGTCGCCGGGCTTAAGGACGTTGGACAGGGATGCCTCCCATGCCGCATGGCCGTTGCCGATGTACATGGCCAGGTTGTGATCCGTCCGCGCGATCCGTTTCAGGTCGGTGACCAGCCCCGGCATCATCTCTGGCAGCTCACCGGCGTAGATATTCGGCGCGGCCCGGTGCATGGCGCGCAGCACCGCGTCAGGCATCACCGACGGTCCGGGAATCGCTAGATAAGGACGCCCCTGCGCCGGTTTCGAGGTCTTTGCCATAAGGGTGCCTTGTTGTGGAAGGAAGGATCGGGCCGACACTACGCCCCCTTGATCCGGCGTCAATATCCCACCTGCCTTGCCCTGCCCCCGTGGGTTGCGTAGACAGGTCAGCAGACCGCCCCAAAGGAGCGTCAACGTCGATATGAACGATCAGACCTACACCTCGGGTGAGCTGTTGCGCTGGCTCTGGCGGGATTACCTGAAGAAACACACCAAGCTGATGATCGTCGCCATGATCTTCATGGGGATCGAGGGCAGCACGCTGGGTGCCCTGGCGCGGCTGATGGAGCCGATGTTCGACACTGTCTTTGTCGCCGGGGACCGCAGCGCGCTCAAGTGGGTTGGTCTGGTGCTGGTCGGCATCTTTGCGATGCGCGCCATTGCCGGGGTCATTCAGAAGGTCTTGCTGACCCGCATCGCGCAGCGCACAGCCGCCGACATGCGCATCGAACTGCTGGACAAGCTGATGGTTCAGGACGGCGCGTTTCACCAATCGCATCCGCCCGGTTTCCTGATCCAGCGGGTGCAATCGGATGTGAATGCAGTGGGCGATGTCTGGCGCGCAGTCATCACCGGCGCGGGCCGCGATGCCATTGGGCTGCTGGTGCTTCTGGGGGTGGCGATTTCGATTGATCCGGTCTGGGCTTTCCTGGCCTGCATCGGGGTGCCGCTGATGGTGCTGCCCGCGGTGGCCGCGCAACGCTTTGTCCGTCGCCGCGCCCGCGAAGCGCGGGATCTGGGCGCGCATCTGGCGACCCGGCTGGACGAAGTGTTTCATGGCATTGTCCAGATCAAGCTGAACGCGCTGGAAGAGTACCAATCGCGCCAATACCGCGATCTGACACGCAAGTTCATCACAACCGAAGTTCGCGCGGCCTTTGGCAATTCCGCCATACCGGGGATGATCGACATCATGTCCGGAATCGGATTCATGGCTGTGATCCTTTATGGTGGCAGCCAGATCATTTCGGGCGACAAGACAATCGGCCAGTTCATGACGTTTTTCACCGCCATGGGCTTCACCTTCAGTCCGCTGCGGCGGCTGGGCGGGGTCAGCGGGCTGTGGCAGACCGCAGCAGCCGCGCTGGAGCGGTTGAAGGAGTTGCTGGACGCGCCCCAGCGCCAGTCCGACCCGACGCACCCCAAGGCGCTGCCGCTGCCCGGCACCGACATTGTTCTGAAAGACGTCACCCTGTCCTTTGGCGAGGCCAGGGTGCTGGACGGTTTGAACCTGACCGCGATGGAAGGCAAGACAACGGCGCTTGTCGGGGCTTCGGGCGCCGGGAAATCGACGGTTTTCAACGTGCTGACCCGGCTCATCGACCCGCAGGAGGGCGAGGTCACCATCGGTGGCATTTCTGTCAAGGACGTGACCTTGGCGGATCTGCGCGGTCTTTTCTCGGTGGTGACACAGGAGGCGCTGCTGTTTGACGAGACACTGCGCGAGAATATCGTGCTCGGCCGAACGGATGTCAGTGACGCGCGCCTGCAGGAGGTGCTGGAAGCGGCCCATGTGGCCGATTTCCTGCCCAAACTCGAGCACGGGCTGGATACGAAGGTGGGGCCGCGCGGCTCTGCCCTGTCGGGGGGGCAGCGGCAACGGGTGGTGATCGCCCGCGCCCTGCTGCGCGATACGCCGATCCTGCTGCTGGACGAGGCGACAAGCGCGCTGGATGCGCAGTCCGAGCAGGTGGTTCAGGATGCGCTGGACCGGCTGTCGGCCGGGCGCACCACCATCGTCATCGCCCACCGGCTGGCCACCATTCGCAGCGCCGACCGCATCATCGTGATGGACCGGGGGCAGGTGACAGATGAAGGCACGCATGAAGAGTTGCTGGCGCGCGGGGGGACCTATGCAAACCTCTATCGTCTGCAGTTCGAGGACGGCAAGACGGTGTCGGACGCCCGAGGCATGCGGGCGCTGCGGGCCCGTGAACGGAGGCTTGCCCCTACCGCGCCGAACCTGCTGCAACGAATTGGTCAACGTCTGTTTGGCTGAGCCTTGCCATGGGTGATGATCCGGGTATCGCGGCCTGCCCGCGACTTTCGTTTGCAACCGGCCTGTCCATCGCGACCACCTGAAGCGCTTCGCCACGTCGGCTGTCTGGCTGAAAAAGACGACATGTCATGCAAGATATGTCTTCGATGACATGTCAAATATGACATGTCATTTTTTGATGCGCTGCGCGCCACGGCCTACCGTTGATACCTTTGAGCCAATTGCTCGGGGTCGCTGCCCGCGCAGTATCGTACCAAGGTCCAGAGATTGCGCGCCCCTCGTCTCAGCCACCCCTGGCGCTGGTATTTATCGGCGCTGGTGACAGCAAAGGCATCGAGCGCCGACAGCTGGCCCCGCAGGGCGCGCGCCATCGCCACATCCTCCATCAACGGGATGTCGGGAAAACCGCCGACCCTTTCGTAGAGTGCCTTTGAGATCAAAAGCCCCTGATCCCCATAGGGCAGCCCGAAACGGCTGCGCAGGTTGGCCCAGCCGCTGACAAGCCGCGCCGCCAGCCCGCCCTTGTCGAATTTATGGCGGCACCAGCCCGCGTGACTGCTGTTGCGCATGTGATGATGCATGCAATCGGTCCAGCCGGGTTGCAGCCGCGTATCGGCGTGCAGGATCAAAAACCAATCGCCCCCGGCCTGTGCGCATCCGCGACGCAGTTGCCCCCCCCGCGACGGCGCGCCTTGCAGAACCTTCGCGCCCCAGGCATCGGCCAGTGCGGCGGTTGCATCCTGCGACCCGCCGTCGCTGACAATCAATTCGCGGATCATCCCGGCCTCAAGCCCCTCCATCAGCGCCACCAGACAATCCGGCAGCACCTCGGCCGCATTCAGCGTCGGAATGATGACCGTGATCGGCGCGCGCATGTTCCCCCCTTTAGAACGCTGGACGGAAGCTATATGTCATGGCTACCGCAGAAAGGACACCGCAATGACAAACCGCCGCATCCTGCGCCTGTCGGGCAAGGACACCCGCGAATTCCTGCAAGGATTGATCACCAATGACATCGGCAAGCTGGAACAAGGGCCGATCTATGCCGCCCTGCTGACACCACAGGGCAAGTACCTGGCCGACTTTTTTGTCATCGGGCAAAGTGATGGCGCGGTGCTGCTCGACGTGGCCGACAGCTTGGGCGATATGCTGGTGCAGCGTCTGACAATGTACAAGCTGCGCGCCGATGTGCAGATTGACGAAACCGGATTGCACCTGCATCGCGGTATCGGCACCCCGCCGCCAGACGGCTACACCGACCCCCGGCATCCGCAGATGGGCTGGCGCGCCTATCGCGACCAGTCGCAAACCGATGACCAAACCGATTGGGACAGCCTGCGGGTGGCGCATCTTGTGCCTGAAACCGGTGTCGAACTGACACCCGATACCTTCGTGCTTGAGGTCGGGTTGGACCGGCTGAATGGCGTCGATTTCAGAAAAGGGTGTTACGTGGGCCAGGAGGTGACCGCGCGGATGCGGCACAAGACCAAGCTGCGCAAGGGCCTCGCACAGGTCGATGTCACAGGATCGGCCCCTGTGGGCACAGAGCTCTTGTCGGGCGACAAACCGGCGGGCTCTTTGCTGACCCAGGCGGATGGCAAGGCAATTGCCTACCTCAGGTTCGATCGCGCCACGGGCCCGATGACCGCAGGTTCAGCCCAGGTCACATGGACCGGGTCAGAATCAGATACGTCAAATTAAGGGGGTCTGGCCCCCGATCCGCGACGTTTTGCATTGCAGCTGCAGCATAACGTCGCGTCACGGGGCCGATGCTTCAGGCGCGTTCGACGTATTCCATCGTCTCTGTATTGACCACGATATCCTCATCCTGGCCGACAAACGGGGGCACGGAAACCTTCACACCGTTGTCCAGAATTGCGGGCTTGAAGGAGTTGGCAGCGGTCTGCCCCTTCACCACCGGCTCTGTCTCCACGATCTTGCAGACAACCTTTTGCGGCAGTGACGCGTTCAGCGCCTCTGCTTCGTGATACTCCACCACGATCATCATCCCGTCCTGCAAGAAGGGGCGGCGGTCGCCCAAAAGCTCTGCGGAAAGCTGCACCTGCTCATAGGTTTCGGTGTCCATCAAGACCAGCATCCCACTGTCTTCATACAAGAATTGCTGATCTTTCTGTTCCAGCCGCACACGTTCGACCTTGTCAGCCGACCGGAAGCGTTCGTTCAGCTTGGAGCCATTGCGCAGGTTGCGCATCTCGACCTGGGCAAAGGCACCGCCCTTACCGGGTTTCACATGGTCGACCTTGACCGCTGCCCAGAGGCCGCCGTTATGCTCCAGAACGTTGCCGGGGCGGATCTCGTTTCCATTGATTTTTGGCATTTTGCAAAACCGTCATAAAGGTTGATGTATGTTCACCGCATCCTATATCTGCCGTATCGGCTCCCTGCAAGGCGAGCGCGGCCTATGCTGCACCCGCGAAGGCCATGCGCTCACTGCATGGGAGACATGCGAAATATTGGTATCCGAATCGAGTGATATCCGTCATAAGAGGCCGCACGCCAAAATGACAAGAGCAAGAATAATGGAAAGGACGACGAGATGAAAGATTTCGTTGATGGCACCGCTTTCAATAACGAGCAAGGAAATCGGGCCAGGAAACTCTTCGCTGCCGTGGTACTGGCAGCGCTTGATGACGCGATTGCGGACGACAAGAAATACGGTAACGGACCAGAGCAGATTGCCCGCTGGGCGCGGTCTCGTGACGGGCGCGAAGTGCTGAGCTGTGCCGGCATCGACCCGAACGAACGCGTCGTGACCGGGCTCATGGATTTCGTTGGAAAAGGTGTTCGGACATCCGTCGCCCTGAGCCGTGAAGAATCCGAGCGGCGCAATGCTGCTCAGCAGGCCGAAGCGGCCTGATCCTCCCCCGCTATCAGAACCACATCAAACGCAGCCTCAGGGCTGCGTTTTTTTTCGGGCAGGCTGGGATAGGTCGATACCACATCCCCCTTTTCCACCCGCGCGAATTGCGCCAGTTTGCGCTCCAGTTGCAAAGGCGCAGAAATGACCAAAGCCATCATGATCCAGGGCACCGGCTCGAACGTGGGGAAATCCATGATCGTGGCTGGGCTGATCCGTGCCTGTGTGAACAGGGGCCTGCGGGTGCGCCCTTTCAAACCGCAGAACATGTCCAACAATGCCGCCGTGACCGAAGATGGCGGCGAGATCGGGCGCGCACAGGCGTTGCAGGCCCGTGCAGCGGGGGTGGCGCCGCATACGGACATGAACCCTATCCTGCTGAAGCCCCAGTCGGCCACGGGGGCGCAGCTGGTGGTTCAGGGCAAGGTGGCAGGCCATCAGGAGGCGGCGGCATTTGGAGCGAACAAACGGGCGCTGATGCCCCATGTGCTGGAGTCCTTTCACCGGCTTGGGCAAGGCATCGACCTGATCATTGTCGAGGGTGCGGGCAGCCCGGCAGAGACCAACCTACGCGCGGGCGACATCGCCAACATGGGCTTTGCAAACGCAGCGAATGTGCCGGTGATCCTGATGGGCGATATCGACCGGGGCGGCGTGATAGCACAGATCGTGGGCACACAGGCAGTCCTGTCCGCCAAGGACAACGCATTGGTGCGGGGCTTTGCCGTCAACAAGTTTCGCGGCGACCGCAGCCTGTTTGACGCGGGCCGTGATGACATCGCGCGGCGCACCGGCTGGCCCAGCCTTGGCGTGATACCCTGGTTCGACCAGGCCCACCGCCTGCCCGCCGAGGACGTGATGGACCTGCCCGCACGCGCGCGCTCTGGCGGTGCGGGCTGCGTGATCGCCGTGCCGCGCCTGCCGCGCATTGCCAATTTTGACGATCTGGACCCGCTGGCCGCCGAACCGGGCGTGGATCTGCGCATGATCATGCCCGGCAGCCCCCTGCCCGCCGAGGCCGATCTGGTGCTGCTGGTCGGCTCCAAGGCGACGATTTCCGATCTTGAGGCCTTTCGGTCCGAAGGCTGGGACATCGACCTGGCCGCGCATATCCGGCGTGGCGGGCATGTTTTGGGGCTTTGCGGGGGCTATCAGATGCTGGGCCGCAGGATTGCCGATCCGCATGGCATCGAAGGGCCACCATCGGAAGTGGCCGGGCTGGGGCATCTGGACATCGACACTGTCATGGCCCCGAAAAAACACCTGTCCCTCAAGACCGGCACCCATCCGGCAAGCGGCACAGCCCTTTCCGGCTATGAGATACATATTGGCGAGACCTCTGGCCCTGACTGCGCGCGGGGCTGGCTGACTTTTGACGGCATCCGCGAAGGGGCCACCAGCGAAGATGGCCGCGTTCAGGGATGTTACATGCATGGTATCTTTACATCCGACGATTTCCGCCGCGCCTATCTGGCGGATTTCGGCGTCGCCTCTTCCCACATGTTCGAAACCGGCGTGGACAAAACGCTGGATGCTCTGGCGGCGCACGTCGAACGTTTCATGGACGTCGATCTGTTGCTGTCCCTCGCCGGCGAGGTCTGAAGGCTATTCCAGTTCCTGCGCGGTCAAGGCGCGGTGGATTTCGCGCCGCACCAGCTTGCGCACGTTTCGGGTGATCCGTTCGCCCAATGCGCCCTGCAATTCGGCCCGCACGATTTCGCTGACCAGATCACGCAGCGCTTCCTCGTCCAGCACCTGGTCATCATCGCCAAATACGGGGCGTTCTTCGGCTGTTGACGCCTTGGCATCACCCGCCGCACCTGGCCGGTCCGTAACGGGACGATCCGGGCCCACATGTTCGTCCCCGCCCCGGTCGCTGAAGAAACTGGCGGCATCTGGCTGCTTGCCACGGTTTTCGGGAAGGTTGTGCAAGCGCGCGGTCGAAGCCGTCTGGTCCAGGTCATCTTCCCATGCCATTGCGGGCGCTTCTGTCCCGGAATATTCGCCATCGCCCGGAGAGTCAGGTTCCCAAGTGTCTGCGATATTGCCAATCGCGGTTTCCAGCGCTTCAATCTTGGCGCTCAGCGTGGCGGCCTGGGCGTCATGCTGCCCTGGCGCGGCACTGTCATCAGCATCCAGCCCCTGTACTGGGCTTTCATCCTCCTCCAGATCCCGAAATTCGTCATCGAACGAGCGACTGGCACGCGTCCCCTCGCCATCCTGGTCGGTATCATCGGCGAAATTATAGGGATCGGTTTCATAGTCGAGGGCCGGATCATCCAGATCCGTTTCGATCTTGTCGGAAACCGGATTTTCCGCATCGGTTTGCGCAGTGGAATAGATCTCATCATCTTCCGACGCATCGGCTTCGGGTTCCTTCCCGAGCACCGCGTCATCGGCTGAACCATCGCCATATGCCGCTTCGAACGCAGCATCCTCTTCGGACCAGTCCTGTGCCGTCGCATCGGCACTTTCGTCCGGCACCTCGGCCTCGGGTTCGGCAACACGCAAGGCGGGGGTCAACACCAGCCGGTCGGACACGACTGGCCGGGTTTTGCTCTGCAAAGGACGTTTGTCTTCGGAAACCAGACGGCGGATCGAAGACAGGACATCCTCCACCTCGGCATTTGTGACGGGGTCGGACATAGATTTTTTACCACTCATTCCTCGATCAGAGGTTAGCGCGGATCAGAGATTCTCACAATGGGGCGCTGAAAATTGTCAGTCTTTTTGCAAGGCCCGCAAAACACGGTCAAGCTGGCGCCCTTGCCGGGTTTCCTTTGCCGGGCCGTCCTTGACCAGATTGTAATAGCCCGCAGGGTCATAAATCTGCACCGGCAACCCCAGGCTCGCCGCCGTCAACTGGCCTGTCGCCGACAGGATCGAATAGGCGGCGACGTATAGGTTCGCGCGGGCGGAAACCTGCGTCGATTGGGCATCCAGCAGGGATTGTTCCGCATCCAGCACATCCAATGTGGTGCGCGCGCCCAGCGTCGCTTCCTCGCGCACGCCGCGGAAAGCGATGCGAGCCGCGCGAATCTGGCGGTCAGAGGCTTCAAGCTGCGCGCGGGCAGAGGCAAATCCGGCATAGGCATTGCCAACCGCCTGCTCCACATCGAAGCGCACCACATGCAGATTGGCCCGCTGCGCATCCCGCTGGGCCATGCTCTTGCGCGCCGCTGATGACAATGCGCCACCCTGATAGATGGTCTGGCTGACACCCAGCCCGATAGACGCATTGTTGTTGTAATTCTGGTTGCCAAATTCTTCGGACACACCAACCGAGCCGGAAAGCTTGATCTGGGGTGACATTGCCGCTTCGCTCGCACGGATCAACAGGTCGGCGGCGGCCACCTGATGCTGGGCTGCCTGCAGCAGCGGATGGCGGCGCAGCGCCAATCCCTTGGCGGTTTCGATGTCATTGCCGATCGCGGGCAGCTTGGGCGGTCCGCTCAACCGGCCGGGTTTGCGGCCCACGGCGGTGCGGTATTCTTCCTGCGCGCGCAACAAGTCACCCTGCGCGCCAGCAAGTCCGCTGCGGGCATTCGCCAGCTGCGCCTCTGCCAATGCAACATCGGTGCGGGTGACCTCTCCGACTTCAAAGCGGTCGCGTGCCGCACGCAATTCCTGCGTCAGCAGCCGCACGTTATTCTGGCGCAATGCCACAAATTCCGACGCTTCGATCACGCCCATATAGGCGCTGACCGCGCGCAGCAGGATTTGCTGTTCGACGTTCAAAAGCGAATCGCGGGTGGCAAGAACCGTTTCCTTGGCCGCCTCGATGCGGAAGGCCGATGCGCCGAAGTCATGGACCAGCACCTCGGCAATCAGGTCGATCGACGCGGTCAGCGAATTCGAACTGCCCGTTGTCGCAAAAAGGCTTTGGGGCCCCGAACCACGGTAGCCCTGGGTCAGGTCAGCGGTCCACCGCAGAACCGGCTTCAACGCGGCTCCGGCTGCGGCGACGTCTTCGTCAGCGGCGCGCAGCACCGCGCGGTTCTGTTCCAACAACCCCGAATGGTTGTACGCGCCCACCAGCGCGTCCGCCAATGTTTCGGCCTGTGCCAGCCGGCCCGTGGCCACCAGCGCCGTCGCAAGGCATAGGATGCCCGCCGCGCGCCGTAATTTCTGGATGGAAGTCACCTGCATCATGAGTCGCTCTCTGCTCGTATCCTCGGCCCGGCACCCCGCCGGGCACATTTTTCTCAGAATTCGAAGGCAACCTCGCGCCCGAAACCCGGCAAGACCGGCGCAGCCGCGTTGAACGCCATCCGCCAGCTGATGTCCGATCCGCGCTTGCGGCCAATGCGCACCTCGCCCAATTCGCCAGTCATGAACAGCGCGGCAACCCGCCCGTCTTCCTTCAACTGATCGACCAGCGGGTCAGGCAGCTGCTGGATCCCGCCCTGAAGGATGATCACGTCATAAGGGCCATGTTGCTGCGCACCCTCGACCAAGGGGCCGACATGTACCACCGCATTGTCTGCCCCGGCCTCCATCAGCGCTTCCTGCGCCTCATGCGCCATCGCCTCGTCCTCTTCGACGGCAACCACAGCTTCGGCCAAATGCGCAATCACAGCGGTTGAATAGCCCATGGCCCCGCCGACATCCAACACCAGCTCCCCATTGGTGATCGCCAGTGCGTCCAGCATCTTGGCCAGGGTGCGCGGCTCCAGCAGGACCCGCCCCTGCCCCAGATCGAGGTTTTCACCCATATACGCAGCTTCGCGTTGGGCGGATGGAACAAAGTCCTCTCTCGGCACGGTCAGCATCGCCTCGATGATCGGAAACTTTGTCACATCGGAGGGTCGGACCTGCGTATCAACCATCATGTTGCGGCGCGTGGCGAAATCGATCATCAGCTAAACTCATCTGTTCAGATTCTCTTTGATCAGGTGTGCCACATCACTCACGGCGCGGCAACGGCCCGAACCCCATTTTCACCGCTTCATGGGACTTGCAGGCGCAGATGTGATCAGATAGCAGTGCGGCACCCTATCGGCTGGCGAGTTGGCGGAGTGGTTACGCAGCGGATTGCAAATCCGTGTACAGGAGTTCGATTCTCCTACTCGCCTCCAATCTCTCCATCAACGCAGACGCTTGTTTCACTGCTTTGGCAGCGCAGATATTGGTGCGGTTTGCAGGCCGGTTTACAGATTCCGCAGTTTTCGCCTCCCGCGTGACAGCCCAGCAGACTGCGGCTAAGGTCCTGAAATGGCGGAAGGTCCCTGGACAGACGAAGAGAACGACCTGATCGTGGCGGATTATTTCGCCATGCTCGCCGACGATCTCTGCCGCCGCCGATATGTGAAGGCGGAACACAACCGCGCCCTTCAGGAACGGATCGACCGCTCCAAAGGCTCGATCGAGTTCAAACACGCAAATATTTCGGCCCTGATGCCAGCCTTCGGCCAGCCGATCCTCACCGGCTACCTCCCCCGGTTCAATGTTCAGACGGCGCTGGCCGAAGCCGTCGACCGCTGGCTGCGCGCTCATCCGGAATGGGTCGAGCGGCTGCCAAAGGCCGCGACCCCGGGTATGGCCTACACCAACGACCGTCTGTTTCTGGATACACCGCCCACGATGCGCAACACCCCGCCCCCCGAAGAGGCCGAACAGTTGCGCAGCATCGCGCGACATTTCGACGTCGCGGCACAGCAGGAACGCAATCGCGCGCTCGGACGGCTGGGCGAAGAACGCGCGCTGGCCCATGAACGGGTGACCCTCAGGGATGCAGGCCGGGACGATCTGGCTCAGCAGGTCAAATGGGTCAGCGAGGAGATGGGTGACGGCGCGGGCTACGACATTTCCAGCTTCACGCCTGACGGCACCCCTCGCCTGCTTGAGGTCAAGACGACAAATGGCTGGGATCGCACACCGTTCCATATCTCACAAAACGAACTGCGTGTGGCGGATGAGCACAGGGACACCTGGCATCTCTTCAGGATCTACAACAACGCGCGGGGGCCGAGAGCTTTTGAACTCCGCCCCCCGCTGGATCACCACGTCACCCTGACGCCGACGAGCTTTCAAGCCCGGTTCGACTAGAACTTGTGCCCATCCTTCCGGGCATTGACACGGGGCGCGTATAGTTTGCCCAGACGTTCGTCGGACACCTCCTCGTGATCCTTGTGCCGACAGATTTTCAGGCTGGTTTGGCCCAAATCACAAGAAAGCCGTTTTTCCACGGCGGCAGTCGGGGTGTCGTGAGCTTCGCTCACGCACGCCGCATTGCCGTCAGCGCAGAATGCCCGGCAGGTTCAGCCCATGTTCGCGGGCGCAATCGAGCGCTGTTTCATATCCTGCGTCCGCATGGCGCATCACCCCGGTCGCGGGGTCGTTCCATAAGACACGCGCGATACGCTTGTCGGCTTCCGCCGTGCCGTCGCAGCAGATCACCATGCCGGAATGCTGCGAAAACCCCATGCCCACACCGCCGCCGTGGTGCAGGGACACCCAGGTCGCACCGCTGGCCGTGTTCAGCAGCGCATTCAGCAGCGGCCAGTCGCTGACCGCGTCGGAGCCATCCTTCATCGCCTCCGTCTCCCGGTTCGGGCTGGCGACAGAGCCGGAATCGAGGTGATCGCGCCCGATAACGATCGGGGCCTTCAACTCTCCGGTACGGACCATCTCGTTAAACGCGAGGCCCAGCTTGTCGCGCAGGCCCAGGCCGACCCAGCAAATGCGCGCGGGCAGACCCTGAAAGCTGATCCTCTCCCGCGCCATGTCGAGCCACTTGTGCAGGTGCGGATCGTCGGGGATCAGCTCCTTTACCTTGGCATCGGTCTTGTAGATGTCCTCGGGGTCGCCCGACAGCGCGCACCAGCGGAACGGGCCCACGCCCCGGCAGAACAGGGGCCGGATATAGGCCGGGACGAACCCCGGAAAGGCAAAGGCGTTTTCCAGCCCTTCCTCCAGCGCCACCTGCCGGATGTTGTTGCCGTAATCCAGTGTCGGCACGCCCGCATTCCAGAAATCGACCATCGCGGCGACATGGACCTTCATCGATGCGCGCGCGGCCTTTTCTACTGCCTTGGGGTCGCTCTCACGTTTGGCGCGCCACTCGGCCATGCCCCAGCCCTGCGGCAGGTAGCCGTTCAGCGGATCATGCGCGCTGGTCTGGTCCGTCACGATATCGGGGCGCACCCCGCGTTTGACCAGTTCGGGAAAGACGTCTGCCGCATTGCCCAGCAGGCCCACCGATTTCGCCTCGCCCTTCGCGGTCCAGTCCGCGATCATCGCCAGGGCCTCATCCAGCGTTTCGGCGCGCTCATCAAGGTAGCCGGTGCGCAGCCGGAAGGCGATGCTGTCGGGGTTGCATTCAACCGCCAGACAGCAGGCACCCGCCATCACGGCGGCAAGGGGCTGCGCGCCGCCCATGCCGCCCAGGCCAGCAGTAAGGATCCATTTGCCAGTGAGGTTCCCGTCGTAATGCTGGCGCCCCGCCTCTACAAAAGTCTCGTAGGTTCCTTGCACAATTCCTTGTGTTCCAATGTAAATCCACGACCCGGCGGTCATCTGGCCGTACATCGCCAACCCGCGTTTATCCAATTCGTTGAAGTGATCCCAATTGGCCCAGTGCGGCACCAGATTACTGTTTGCAATCAACACTCTGGGGGCATTTTCATGGGTTTTGAACACGCCCACAGGCTTGCCTGATTGCACCAGAAGCGTTTCATCCGCCTCCAGCGCGGTCAGAGAGGCGACAATCTGGTCGAAATCAGCCCATGTGCGTGCCGCTCGTCCGATACCGCCGTAAACCACCAATTCATGTGGATTTTCAGCGACATCCGGGTGCAAATTGTTCATCAGCATCCGCAGGGGCGCTTCGGTCAGCCAGCTCTTGGCGGTGATCTGCGTTCCGGTGGCGGGATAGACGTCGCGGATGTTGTGGCGAGGGTCGGTCATCGCTGTGGCCTTTCGTTAAGAAGCTCTGTCAAGTCGTTGAGAATACGATAAAGAACGGGCCTGATGCGCTCTGCCTTGTCGGCGCGCCACCGCCATGGCGGGCACTCGTCCATATAGGTGGATTGCGCCAGTTCCATCTGGAGGGCATGCAGGTTTTTGCCGGGATTCCCATAGTGGCGGGTGGTCCAGCCCCCCTTGAAGCGTCCGTTCAGCGCCGTTGTATAGTCCTGCGCGGCCCGGCACCGGGTATGGACGGCGCGTTCCATGATCGGTGAACAACTTTGGGATGAATTTGTCCCGATGTTCATATCCGGCAAGGTTTCTTCGAATAGATAGGGGATAACAGATCTGATAGAGTGGCAATCGTACAAGAGAGCAACGCCGTGTTTTGCCTTCACCCGCGCCAGTTCTGTGGATAACGCCGCATGATAGGGCGCGTGATACTGCTCGGTCCGGCGCGCGATCTCTGCCGCGTCGGGTGCTGCACCCTCGCGGTGGATCGGATTGCCGTCAAAATCGGTCAGCGGACACAGGCCCGTGGTGTTCAAACCGGGATAAAGGGAGCTGTCTTCGGGGCTGCGGTTCACGTCGATCACATAGCGATGGATCGGCGTGCGCACTGTGCTCACATCCAGCCCAAGGCCCTTGTACAACCGGTCGATGTGCCAGTCGGTATCGGCCAGCGCGCGGCCGGTGTCGTTCAACCCCTCCCAGACCTCCGGCGGCACTTCGGTGCCGGTATGCGGCAATCCCAATACGATGGGCAGGCTGCCCTGAACCACTTCGATCATATCGCGGCCTCCACCAATGCGCCGCTGCGCACCAGCGCGGTCGCCGCTTCGATATCGGGGGCAAGGTAGCGGTCCTCTACCAGTGTCGGCACCGCCTTGCGCAGACATGCGATGGCCTTTTGCAACCGGGGCGCTGTTGCAAGGGGCGCGCGCGCCTCGATGCCTTGCGCCGCGCACATCGCCTCAACCGCTTGAATCACATAAAGATTGTCCACCATCCGCGCCAGCCTGTAGGCCCCATGCGCGGCCATGCTGACATGGTCTTCCTGATTGGCAGAGGTCGGCGTGCTGTCGGTCACGCAGGGGTTGGCAAGGTGCTTGTTCTCGCTCATCAACGCGGCGGTGGTCACCTCGGCGATCATGAAGCCCGAATTCAGGCCCGGATTGGGCGTCAGAAACGGCGGCAGATCGTGGCTCAGGGTCGGGTCCACCATCAGCGCCACGCGGCGCTGCCCGATCGCGCCGATCTCTGCCAGTGCAAGCGCCAGCATATCCGCTGCGAATCCAACAGGTTCAGCGTGAAAGTTCCCGCCCGAGACGATCAGCCCCTCGTCCACCAGTACCAGCGGGTTGTCGGTGACGGCGTTTGCTTCGATCTCCAGCGTCTGGGCAGCCTGTGCGATCACGTCCCGCGCGGCGCCCAGAACCTGTGGCTGGCAGCGGATGCAATAGGGGTCCTGCACGCGCGTGTCCCCTTCGCGGTGGCTGTCGCGGATCTCCGACCCTTCCATCAGCGCCCGCATTTCCGCGGCGACTTCGATCTGGCCGGGATGGCCGCGCAGGCTGTGTATTTCGGCAAGCAGCGGCGCGGTGGAGCCCATGATCGCATCGGTACTGAGGGCCGCGATGACCATGGCGTTGCGCACGGCATTCTGTGCCTCGAACAGGCCTGCCAAGGCGCAGGCGGTCGAAAACTGTGTGCCATTGATCAGTGCCAGCCCTTCCTTCGGTCCCAGCACCACGGGGCGCAGACCTGCCCGTTCAAGCGCTGCGGCCCCGGACATTTCCTGCCCGTCATAGGCCGCGCGCCCCGCGCCGATCAGCACCGCAGCCATATGCGCCAACGGGGCCAGATCGCCGGAGGCACCGACAGAACCCTGCGAGGGGATCACCGGCATCACGCCCGCGTTCAGCATGCCCTCAAGCAGCGCGCAGATCTCCCAGCGCACGCCAGAGGCACCCCGCCCCAGCGAGTTGAGCTTGAGGACCATCATCAGCCGAGTCAGCGGTGCGCTCAGCGCCGCACCGACACCGCAGCAATGGCTCAAGATCAGGTTGCGTTGCAGGGTTTCTGTGTCTTCCGGCGCGATCTTGCGACTGGCCAGTTTGCCAAAGCCCGTGTTGACTCCATAGACCGGTGCGGCCTGCGCTGCGGCCTCTGCCACCAGCGCTGCGGCGCGCGCGACATGCGGTTTCGCGGCTGCATCCAGCGTCACGGGATCATCGCCGCGCCAGATGCGCTCCAGCGTTTTCAGGCTGACCTGACCGGGGTTCAGGATCATGAGACACCTCCGAAATAGCGTTGATACAAGGGATTGAAGCCGATGCGATAGGCCAGTTCCGCCGGATGCATCACGTCCCAGACGCAGATATCCGCGCGCAGCCCCGGCGCGATACGTCCGCAATCGGTCAGGCCAAGTGCTGCGGCGGCATGGGCCGTCACCCCGCCCAGCGCCTCTTCGGGGGTGAGGCCAAACAGCGTGCAGCCCATGTTCATCGCCAACAGCAATGACGTCAGCGGCGAGGATCCGGGGTTGCAGTCGGTGGCCAATGCCATCCGCGTACCGGCGGCACGGAAGGCGTTGACTGGCGGGGCCTGCGGCTCGCGCAGGGTGTAGAAGGCACCGGGCAACAGGACGGCCACGGTGCCTGCATCCGCCATCGCCTGGGCATCCGCCGCATCCGCATATTCCAGATGATCCGCCGACAGCGCGCCATATTCGGCGGCCATCTGCGCCCCGCCGAGGTGCGACAGCTGCTCTGCATGCAGTTTCACCGGCAGGCCCAGTTCGCGTGCCACATCAAAGACGCGGGCGATCTGCCTGGGATCAAAAGCAATTCCCTCGCAGAATCCGTCAACGGCATCGACCAGACCCTCGCTGTGCGCCGCGCGCAGGGCGGGGATACAGACCTTGTCGATATAGGCATCCGGGCCTGCATCGAAATCCTTTGGCACCGCATGGGCCCCGAGAAAGCTGGTGACGATCCGCACCGGGCGCATCCGTCCCAGGGCGCGGGCGGCGCGCAGCATGGTCAGCTCTGTCTCGACGTCCAGCCCATAGCCTGACTTGACCTCGACCACACAGGCCCCTTCCGCGATCAATGCGTCCAGACGTGGCAGCGCTGCGGCGATCAGCGCATCCTGGCTGGCCGCGCGCGTCGCCGCCATGGTGGAGACGATGCCGCCGCCGGCCTGTGCCACTTCGGCATAGCTGGCCCCCTTCAGCCGCATTTCGAATTCCGCGGCACGGTTGCCGCCGTGTACGATATGGGTGTGGCAGTCGATCAGACCGGGTGTCACCAGCCTGCCCTGCAGATCCTGTCGGGGCAGATCGGCGTATTCTGCCGGCAAGGCCTCCCCGACCCAAGCGATCCGGCCAGCCTCCAGCACCATAGCGCCATTCTCCAACAGCCCATAGCCTGCCCCGGTCATCGTGGCGATTCTCGCGTTGCAGAGCACCTGCTGCATGGGTTGACCTCACGGAATTGTTGCTCAATATGTATAGACATATTCACACCCCACCCCGAGTCGTCAAGAGGGCAGACCATGAAGAGCATACTCGCGAAAACGGCGCTTTTGCCCGAAGGCTGGGCCAGCGATGTAACCGTCTACCTTGATGAGGGGCGCATCACCGACCTTGTCACCGGGGGGCTGCAAGACGCCGACACAAGCGTCGACATCCTGTTGCCCGCCCCGACAAACCTGCACAGTCACGCGTTCCAACGGGCCATGGCCGGGCTGACCGAACAGCGCGGCGCGGACAAGACGGACAGTTTCTGGACCTGGCGGCAGTTGATGTTCCGGTTCCTTGACAAGCTGACCCCGGACGACGTGCAGGCGATCACGGCGCAGGTGCAAATGGAGATGCTGGAGGCCGGTTTTGCCGCCATGGCTGAATTTCACTACCTGCACCACCGGCCCGGTGGCCGCCCCTATGACGCACCCGCCGAGATGGCCCAACGCATCTGCGCCGCCGCCGATCAGACCGGAATCGGCCTGACGTTGCTGCCGGTGATGTACATGCAGGGCGGCGTCGATGGCCGGGCGCTGGCCCCCGGTCAGGTGCGGTTCGGCAACGATATGGACGGCTACATGCAGATCATGGGTGGTGCGGAACAGGCGGTGGCGGGCCTTGCCGAGGATGCGCGGTTGGGCGTGGCACCGCATTCCTTGCGCGCCGTCACACCCGATGCGTTGCGCCACCTCCAGCAGTTCAGGGGGCCGCTGCACATGCATCTGGCCGAACAACAGGCCGAGGTGGAGGAGATCAAGGCCGCCTATGGCGCGCGCCCGGTGACCTGGGCGCTCGATCACCTCGACCTCGGGCCGCGTTGGTGTCTGATCCATTGCACCCAGATGACCAGGGCCGAGACTCGCGGGCTGGCGCAGTCGGGCGCTGTCGCCGGGCTGTGCCCCCTTACTGAAAGTTCGCTGGGGGACGGTATCTTCAACGCGGTTGAATGGGCGGATGCAGGCGGCACCTGGGGAATTGGTTCGGACAGCAACATCCTGATTTCATTGAAAGAGGAGTTGCGGACGCTGGAGTATTCGCAACGCCTTGTGACGCAGAACCGCGCGGTTCTGGCCACGCCGGATCATTCCACCGGACGCGTGCTTTATGACATGGCCTGTGCCGGCGGGGCGCAGGCCGCCGGGCGAGATGCAGGCCAGATAGCGCCGGGGCATTGGGCCGATCTGGTGGCCCTTGGCGGCGATGCCACGGATTTCATCGGGCGCAAGGGCGATCAACTGCTGGACACATGGATTTTCGCAGGCACCGACGCCGCGGTCAGCGATGTCTGGGCCGCCGGGCGTCATGTGGTCAAGGACGGCGCACATGTTGCGCGCGATGCGATCACCACAGCCTACCGCGCCACCCTGCGGCGGCTTGAGGACGTGATGTGAGCACCGGATGGCAAACTGTACAGGCCGAGGTCCTGCGCCGCATCCAGAACCGCGACTGGCCGCCCGGCGGGCTGATCCCCGGAGAGGTCGCGCTGGCCCGTGAATTTGGCTGCGCCCGCGCCACCGTCAACCGCGCACTTCAGGCGCTGGCCGATGACGGCTGGCTGGAGCGTCGCAGGCGCGCCGGGACCAGAGTCGCGCTGTCACCGCTGAGGCGCGCGCAGATGTCCGTCGCGGTCCTGCGCAAGGAAGTCGAAGCGCTGGGGAAAACCTATGGCCACAGGCTGCTGAGCCGGAAAGTCACAGGCGACCTGCTCAGTTTGCAGACCCTGCACCAGGCCGATGGCACCGCCTACGGTCTAGAAGACCGCGAAATTGATCTGACCCATATGCCTGCGGCGGCAAGTGCTGACTTTACCACCCTGTCCGCAAACGAATGGCTGGTCCAGAACGCCCCTTTCGACCACGGCAACATGTCTTACATGTCAGAGGGCGCGACGGCTTCCGACGCCCGACACCTGGACTGTCCCGAAGGCACACCGCTGCTGATCCTCTACCGCGAGACCTTCAGCGAGGCGGGTCGGATCACGCGCGTCAGGCTTGCCCATGCGCCCGGTCACGTTGTCAGGTTGCAGATCTGATCACGCCGAATGCTGGGCGCGCAGGTATTCCATGACCGCCGGGCGCACCGACATGTCCCCGTCGTCGCGCGCCTTTTCGATGATTGCACGCACCTCATCCAGATTGCACCGCCGCAACAGGCTCTTGACCGGCCCGATAGAGGCAGGCCGCATCGACAGCGACCGCAGACCGATGGCCGCGAAACAGACCGCCTCGACGGGCCGGCCCGCATCCTCGCCGCAAAACGAAACATCCGTTCCGGTCTCCCGACACCGTTGAACGATACCTTCGAGGAAATTCAGAAAGCTCAGGTTCAGGGTGTCATAGCGGCGGCGCACGCGCTCGTTCTCGCGGTCAGCAGCAAAGAAGAACTGCTTGAGGTCGTTGCCGCCAATCGACAGGAACTCCACCTCTTCGAAAAATTTCTTCGGTGCAAAGGCAAGGCTGGGTGTTTCCAGCATCGCGCCCACTTCGATCTTGGAGGGCAACACATGACCCAGCCTTTCCTCGCGCGCCAGTGTCTTGTCCATCTCGGCACGCGCGGCACGGAATTCCTCAAACTGCGCGACAAAGGGGAACATTACCGTCAGGGGCCGCCCGTTCGCCGCGCGGATCAGCGCCTGCAGTTGCATCCGCATCACACCCGGCTTGTCCAGACCCACCCGGATCGCGCGCCAGCCCAGCGCCGGGTTCGGCTCATCATTGGGTTTCATATAGGGCAGCACCTTGTCCGACCCGATATCGAGGGTGCGAAACACCACCCGCTTGCCATGGGCGGCGTCCAACACCCTTGAATAAAGCGCGGCAAGTTCCATCCGCTTGGGCATCTGGTTGCGCACCAGAAACTGAAGTTCGGTCCGGAACAGCCCCACACCCTCCGCCCCCGAGGAGGTGAGCGAGGGCAGATCCGCCATAAGCCCCGCGTTCATGTGCAGCGACACCACGGCCCCGCATTTCGCCTGCGCAGGCAGGTCAAGGATGGATGCATATCTTTCCTGCGCCGCCGCCTGCATCGCAATCTTGTCGCGAAACGCCGAGGCCACGCTTTCATCCGGCCGCAGGTGCACAACGCCCTGCTCGCCATCCACCATAATGTGATCGCCGTTCAGCGCATCATTGGTGATCCGGCCCGCATGGACCACCAGCGGGATCGCCAGCGCCCGCGCGACAATCGCCGCATGTGACCCGACAGAGCCGTTTTCCAGCACGATCCCGCGCAACGAGCGGCCATATTCCAACAGTTCCGCCGGGCCGATGTTCCGGGCAACCAGTATCGGGTCCGCAGGCAATTCCGCCCCGGTGTCATTACCCTGCCCGGTCAGGATGCGCAGCAGCCGGTTCGACAGGTCGTCAAGGTCGCTGAGCCGCTCACGCAGATAGGCGTCCGTGGATTGCCCCATGCGGGACCGCGCGAGCGATTGTTCCTTTTCGACCGCCGCTTCGGCGGACAGCCCGCTCTGGATGTCTTCGCACATCCGCCGCATCCAGCCCTTGGAGTTGGCAAACATGCGGTAGGCCTCCAGCACCTGGGTCTGGTCCTTGTCGCCCCCCGCCATGGCCAGCATCTGATCCACGCCGACGCGCAGCTGGTCCACCGCATCGTTCAGGCGCTGTTCCTCCAGCACCGGGTCATCCGCGATGGGATTGGAGACAACCACGCGCGGTTCGTGCAGCCAGACATGGCCCTCGGCCACGCCTTCCTGCCCCACCGTTCCGCGCAACAGCACCGGCTGTGAATGGCGCGCGGACATCGCTGCCCCCTCGCCCACGAAAGCGCCCAGTTCGGTCATTTCGGCCAGCACCATGGCGACCACTTCCAGCGCGTAAACTTCGTCGGCAGAGAATTCCCGCACCTGCTTGGACTGCGCCACCAGAACGCCCAGGGTTTCCCCAAGCCGCTGGATCGGCACCCCCAGGAAACTCGAATAGATTTCCTCGCCCGTCTCCGGCATGAAACGGAAACCTGGCGCCTGGGGTGCATCCGGCGTGTTGATCACCTGCTTGCGCTTGGCCACACGGCCGACAAGCCCCTCCCCCATGCGCATCCGTGTCTCATGTACCGCTTCCGCCTTGAGCCCCTCTGTCGCGCAAAGCTCAAGCGTATCTTCGTCCCGGAACAGATAGATGGAACAGACTTCGCAGCCCATGGATGTGGCAATCAGATGGGTGATCTTGTTCAGACGCGCCTGGCCCGCATCATCGGATGCCATGGCATCACGCAGACGGCCCAGCAGCTTGCGGCTTTCGGTTTCAAAACGCTCTGCCATGCTGACGCGCCCCCCTTTGCTGTTCCGGCTTAGAGCATAGTCCACAGAAAACCGAAAGTGCCTGACTGTCCACCTCAGCGTGTATCCGCGGCGCGGCTACCGACGCACAGGGGTCATGCCTGCCCAATTTCGCGGCACCCTGTTCAGGGTGCCGTGATGCACGCGTCCAGGGCTCAGGCCGCCTTGTCCAGTTCAAAGGCATCATGCAGTGCCTGGACAGCCAGCTCCATGTACTTGCGGTCAATCAGGACCGAGATCTTGATCTCGGAGGTGGTGATGACCTTGATGTTGATGCCCTCGTCGCGCAGCACCTGGAACATCTTGGCCGCCACCCCGGTGTGGCTGCGCATGCCAATGCCCACGACCGACACCTTCGCCACATCCTCGTCCGCGATCAATTCCTGAAAATTGATCACGCCGCTTTCCTTGGCGCCGGCAATGGCACGTTCGGCGCGCTTGACCTGGTCCACCGGGCAGGACCATGTCATATCCGTGCGCCCCTCTTCCGCGATGTTCTGCACGATCATGTCCACATTGACCCCCGCATCGCTGAGCGCGGTAAAGATCGTCGCGGCGATGCCGGGGCGGTCCGCAACCGACACCATCGTCATCTTCGCCTCATCGCGCGAAAACGCGACCCCTGCGACCACATTGCTTTCCATGATTTCCTCCTCATCGCAAACGAGCGTTCCCGCCTCGTCGGATTGTTCCTCGAAACTCGACAGGACCCGCAGCTTGACCTTGTAGCGCATCGCCAGTTCGACCGACCGGGTCTGCAGCACCTTGGCCCCAAGCGAGGCCAGCTCCAGCATCTCCTCAAAGGCGATCCGGTCCAGCTTGCGCGCCTTGGACGACACCCGCGGATCAGTGGTATAGACACCGTCCACATCCGTATAGATATCACAGCGCTCCGCCTCGAAGGCGGCGGCAAAGGCGACGGCGGTGGTGTCCGATCCGCCCCGGCCCAGCGTGGTGATCCGACCCTCCGGGCTGACACCCTGAAAGCCGGCCACAACCGCCACCCGCATGCCCTCTTCGAACTTGGCGCGGATGTTCGCGGGCGGGATCTCCTCGATCCGTGCCGCCGAATGCGCCGAGGTGGTGCGCACCGGCACCTGCCAACCCTGCCAGGACCGCGCCGGCACGTCCATCTCCTGCAAGGTCAGCGCCATCAGCCCGGCAGTGACATTCTCTCCGCTGGACACAACCGCATCATATTCGCGCGCATCATAGAGCGGTGATGTCTCGTTCACCCAGCCGACCAGTTCATTGGTCTTGCCCGACATCGCCGACACGATGACGATCACATCATAGCCCTTGGCCACTTCCACGCCCACGCGCTTGGCCGCGCGTCTGATCCGGTCAAGGGTCGCGACCGACGTGCCGCCGAATTTCATCACCAAAACAGGCATATCACCCCCGCCTTTCAATCCCGGCGGGGTTTACGCGCAAGCGCTGCCCACTGCAAGCCTGCGCCCCTTTCATTGTTCCAAAAATATACCGGAGCGCGAGGCAGCGCCTCGCACCGATTTGGGGAACCCAAATCCAGACATCATGTGCGGCGCAGCCGCTCCTTTTCGCATCAAAAGGCGTGCGCGCGGCCATCCCATGTCTCGAAACACCCCGTTGTCTCAAGCTCCAGCGCGGCAAAGCGCTGTGCCAGCCCGCGCACCGCCTCCTCCGTGGTGATCTCGGCAGTCGCGCCGCCCATGTCGGTCTGCACCCAGCCGGGATGATAGATGCCCACGGCAATCCCCTCCCCCGCGAGGTCCGTGGCCAGGTTGCGCCCCAGGTTCAGCGCCGCCGCCTTGGAGGCGCGATAGATATAGCTGCCCCCCGGCGCGCGGGTGGTGGACCCCATCTGCGAGGCGATGATGGCCACCTTGGCCCCGCCTGCCCGGCGCAGATGCGGCAACAGCGCCTGCACCGTCAGAAAGACGCCGGTCACATTGGTGGCAAAGCTCTGCGCCCAGAGGTCGGCACCGTAGCCGGTATCCAGATCGGCCCCCTTGTCCAGATAAACCCCGGCATTGCAGACCAGCAGGTCGATCGCCGTGTTCCCCAGTGCCTGCGCCATGGCCGCGTGGCTTTGCGGGCGGGTGACATCCAGCTGGATCTGCGCGGTAACCGACCGGCCGGTGCCGATCACCTCTTTGCCCTGCGCGCGAAAATGCGCGGCAAGGCCCGCCCCGATGCCCCGGTTGGCACCCGTGATCAGGATCGTCATGGTCCGGCCTCTCAGCTGAGTTTCTGTTTCGGACGGAACGGCAGCGGCATCAGCGGCACGCCGTCCTCGATCAGGCTGCGCGCCTGGTCCAGCCGCGCCTCCCCGTAAATCGAACGTGCGGGTTTTTCGCCCAGATGCATCGCCCGCGCCTCGCGGGCAAACCGGTCCCCGACGTAGTCCGAATTTGCCTCGACCTTGCGGCGCAGCTCTGCCAGCGCCTGCTGCATTTCCGTGTCAGGGGCGCTCAGCATGGGCGTATCTGCCACCTCCGGCGTCTGCTGATCGGGCGCAGATGTCTGCGGCCCCTTCGACAGGCGCGGGGCCATCACCGCCTTGGTCACACCATGCGATCCACATTCCACGCAGGTCACCTGACGCGCCGCCACCAGCTTTTCGAATGCCGCAGCAGACTGGAACCAGCTGTCAAAGCTGTGGCCTGCCTCGCATTTCAGGGTGTAGCTGATCATGGCCGCAGACCGTCTCCTGTTATCTTATCCCTATTGAGATGGGTGCGCGCCCTGGACGCGTCAAGAAACATCTTTGGACCCCGCCACAATGCGGGGGTCGAAATCCAGAATCAGCCGGGCCAGTTCCGGCTCCGACACCATCCGCGCGGCCTTCTTGCGCGATACCCATGTGCGGCGGCGCTGGTCGCTCTCGGGGAATTGCTTGGACAGCGATTTGACAGCAACCGGATAGAGCATGGCAAGACAGGGCACATCGCCGGTCTGCCCGATCTCCTTGGCATAGGTAAACACACCCAGACAGCGGTTATCGGCCCGCCCCGTGACCCCGGCTTCCTCCCAGGCTTCCTGCAGGGCAGAGGCGGCGGGTGTCTTTGCATCCATTGGCCAGCCTTTCGGCACGATCCAGCGTTTCGAGCCGCGCGAGGTGACCAGCAATACCTGCACCTTGCCGCGCCGGACGCGATAGCACAGCGCCGCGAATTGGGTCCGCATTTCGTCCTTTCGCGCGCCATGCAGCGAAATCGGGAGTTGCTTGATCATCAGCTCTTTCAACGGGTCCTGCCAAAACATCCTGCCTGCATCCCAAGTATAGGCGATCAACCGGCAAAGGCCACCACCAATGGGCAGGACTTGTGCGCCCCGGACCCATCGTCGATAGTGCGCCTGATGATGCGCCTGATGCCCCTTCTCTGCCTGTTTTTCTCGCTCGCCAGCCCCGCGCAGGCAGAGCGGATCACGGTCTTTGCCGCCGCCTCCCTGCGTGGTGTGCTGGAAGATATCGCAAAGCTGTCACCGCAAGAGGTCATACTGTCTTTCGGCGGGTCCGGCACTATGGCGCGGCAGGTCGCGGCGGGGGCACCGGCGGATGTGATCGTTCTGGCCAGCCCGCTCTGGATGGGCTGGCTGGCCGAGCAAGGCGTCGCAGGCGCAAGCACACCCAGAAACGTGGCCCGCAACACATTGGTTGTGATCGGCCCTGCCGGAGCCACCCCGCTGGACGGCCCCGACGATCTTGCCCCGCGACTGAACGGCAACCGGTTGGCCATGGGCCAGCGCGACGCGGTGCCCGCCGGTGCCTATGCCCAGACCTGGCTGCGTGCCGCCGGACTATGGGACGATCTGAGCACCCATCTGGCCGAAACCGACAATGTTCGGGCCGCCCTGGCATTGGTGGCGCGTGGCGAAACACCGCTGGGTGTCGTCTATGCCACGGATGCGGCGGCAGAACCGGGCGTATCGGTGCTTTACGAGGTCCCCGCGCCCCTTTCCGGCCCGATCACCTATCCGGCGGCGGCGCTGACCGCGACCGGCGCACCTTTTCTCAGCCTGCTGGACAGCGCGCAGGCTCGCGCGGTCTTTGCCCGGCACGGGTTTCGCGCGCCGTGAGCGTGGATGCCGCCGCATGGGAGGCCCTGCGCCTGTCGCTTTGGGTAGCCTGCTGGGCCACGGTTCTGGCGATGCCGCTGGCGCTTTGGGTGGCATGGCTGCTGGCGCGACGTGACTTCTGGGGCAAATCGGCGCTGAACGCGCTTGTGCATCTGCCGCTGGTGCTGCCACCGGTGGTCACCGGCTACCTGCTTCTGATCGCCTTTGGCCGCACCGGCCCGGCAGGACAGCTGCTGGAATCGCTGGGGCTGACGCTGGCCTTTCACTGGACCGGCGCGGTGCTGGCGGCCATCGTCATGGGATTTCCGTTGATGGTGCGCGCCATGCGCCTTGCGATCGAGGCTGTGGACCCGAAGCTGGAGCAGGCCGCCGCCACCTTGGGCGCACCGCGCTACGCGATCTTTGCCCATGTCACCCTGCCGCTGATCCTGCCGGGCATCCTGGCCGGATCGGTGATGGGCTTTGCCAAGGCGATGGGCGAGTTCGGTGCCACGATCACCTTTGTGGCCAACATCCCCGGCCAGACCCAGACCCTGCCCAGCGCGATCTGGTCCGCGCTGCAAATTCCGGGGGGTGAGGGCCAGGCGGTCGCAATGGTGATCATGGCCTGCGTGGTGGCGCTGGGTGCCGTGGTCCTGTCAGAGGCACTGGCACGCCGGGTGGCAGCACGGATCGCAGGCACATGACCCTTGATCTGCACATCCGGCACCGCTTTGCCGGTTTCTCGCTGGACGTGGCCTGCAGGGCCGGGCCGGGGATTACCGCGCTCTTTGGCCGCTCCGGCGCGGGCAAAAGCACTGTCATCAATGCCGTCGCTGGCCTGTTGCGCCCCGATGCGGGCCATGTGGATGTCGGCGGCGTGCGCCTGTTCGATGCGCAGACCGGCCTTTTTGTGCCGCCTGCCGCCCGGCGGCTTGGTGTGGTGTTTCAGGACGCGCGGCTGTTTCCGCATATGGATGCGCGCGCCAACCTGATGTTCGGGGCACGGTTCCGCCCGGCGGATGCGACGGGCGCGGGATTTGACGATGTGGTCTCCCTTCTGGGCCTGTCCGACCTGCTGCACCGCGCCCCCGCAACCCTGTCGGGCGGTGAAAAACAGCGCGTGGCGCTGGGGCGGGCGCTGCTGAGCCACCCGCGCATGTTGCTGATGGATGAACCGCTGGCCAGCCTCGACGGGCCACGCAAGCAGGAAATCCTGCCCTATCTGGAACGCTTGCGCGACGGCCCGCTGAAGCTGCCAATCCTCTATGTCAGCCATGCCGTGGACGAGGTCGCGCGGCTGGCCGACACGCTGGTGCTGTTGCAGGATGGACAGGTGCGCGCCCAAGGGCCGCTTTACGACGTGATGGCCGACCCTGCCGCGGTGCCACTGCTGGGGGTGCGCGAGGCCGGTGCGGTCATCGAGGCCGAGATCACTGCCCATGCCGAAGATGGGCTTTCGACCCTTCGGATCGACGCGGGCGTGCTGGAATTGCCCGGTGTACAGGCCGCGGTTGGCGCAAGGGTGCGGCTGCGGGTGCTGGCGCAGGATGTCATCCTGTCGCGGGACCGGCCCGAGGGCCTGTCATCGGTCAATGTCCTTCCTGTCGTGATCGACAGTGTGCATCCCGGCGACGGGCCGGGTGCCGCCATCGGGCTGCGCGCAGGCCGCGACCGGCTGCTGGCGCGCGTCACCGCCCGCGCCGTGCGTGAAATGGCACTGGTGCCCGGCATGTCCTGCTATGCCATCCTCAAAGCCACCACTGTCGCACCGGGCAGCATCGGGCGTTAACGGGTCGGCAAGCTCTGCCGCAAAGCTTCGATCAGGTCTTGACCGGGGCGCGCGTCATGCGCGCTTCCAATCCTTTGAGCAGCTCCGCATGGGGCACATCTGCATCAATGGCAAGTTTGCGCAGACCGAAATGAACCTGGGCGATTTCCTGATAATAGCTGGTGTAGGCGTAATTCGTCGCCGCCCCTGCCACCGCACCCAGCACCGGCACGGTCTGGGCGGCCAGTTTCTGCCCCATGACAATCGCAAGCTTTGGCGCAACACGATGCACCACGGCCTGCATCGCCTTGCCCGTCAGGGTCATCCGCGCGGCAAGAAAACCCAGGTCGGCCCCGTCATCCCCCGACAAGGGTCCGGCGGCGGCAAAGACCTGCACGCAATCGAATTGCACGTTCTCCGCGTTTGGATCAAAGCCATGTTCGACAGCGACCCCCTGGATCACCCGCAGCAGCAGCGTTGTCGTGACCGGCAATTCGGCCAGTGCCGTAGGCAAACCGCCCGCACCGCCCGCCGCCCCCATCGCGGCAGAGACCGCCTGATTGAGCCAGCTTTTCTGATCCGGTACAACGCTGCGGCTGGAATGGGCCGCCTTCATCGCCTGTTGCAGGGCACTGATCGTGGCGCGTTCAAGGTTCGCGCGCAGCGCCTTTGGCAGACGATCCAGCAGGTTCTCCGCACTGCCGCCGATCAGGTTGAGCACACTCATCCCCAGCCCGTTGGCCGCGCGGTAGCGCTTTGCCAGCCGGTCAAGTTCCACTTCGACGTCTATCGCGGCAGGCAGGTTGGTCTTGATGTCCATGCGCAGTCCTCCATCCCGTCAATGTGGGTCAGGCGGGCGGGCTTTTCAATCCGCCCAGCGCGTGACATCGCCCCTGACCCCATCCCAGGCACCGGCAACAAGCGCCCTGCCCAGCACGCGGTCGGGGTTCGTCGGCGGCGGCATTACCACCCCGTCAAGCCGTACAAAGCCGAACCGCCCGTAATAGGGCGCATCGCCCACCAGCATCACGCGGTCCCAGCCCAGCGGGGCAGCCAGCGCGAGGCTGTCCTCGATCAGGTCACGCCCCAGCCCTTCGCCCTGCCGGGTTGGATGCACCGCAACCGGACCCAGCAGAAGCGCATCGGTCTTGCCGATATGCACCGGCCAATAGCGGATCGCCCCGGCCAGAATGCCGCCCTCATCCCGCGCTACCCGGCTGAGGCCCGGCACCGGACGGATACCATCGCGCAGCCGGTACGAGGACAGCGCCTCGCGCCCCGGCGCGAAACAGGTGTCATAAAGTGCTTCGACCTCCCAATGGTCGTCCGGTTTTTCGGGTCTGAACTGGTACAAGGGGGGCGGCCGTTCTAGGTTTGCGGTGGCAAAGGCCCTAACATGCAGATAGCCATGGGGCAAACGATCATGGAGCAAACGATGTTCTACCGCCCCAAAGACGGCCACGGCCTGCCACACAACCCGTTCAACGCCCTCATCACGCCCCGTCCCATTGGCTGGATCTCTACCCGAGGGAAGGATGGCCACGACAATCTGGCACCTTATTCATTCTTCAATGGCTCGGCCTATGTACCGCCGCAGGTGATGTTTTCCTCGACCGGAACCAAAGAGGACGCGGGCGATACCAAGGACAACGTGGCCAATATTCGTGAAACCGGGGTGTTCTGCGTCAATGTCGTCGGCCTGGCCGACCGTGATGCGATGAACGCCTCTTCCGAGATGCTGCCGCGCGATATTGACGAATTTGCCTATGTGGGTATCGAAAAGGCCGAATGTGAGACGATTGCCTGCTCCCGCGTGGCCCATGCGCCCGCAGCACTTGAATGCCGCCTGACTCAGGTTGTTTCTCTGGTGGGCAAGAACAATTTCGTCGTATTGGGCGAAGTTACCGGCATCCACTTGCGCGACGACTGCGTGGTGGACGGCAAGTTCGAAAGCGCGACTTACATCCCGCTCAGCCGGATGGGATACCACGAATACACCGCCGTCCGCGACGTGTTCGAACTGGCCCGCCGCGACGAGTGACGCCGCAACCTGCGCCCCGTGCAGGCTTGATCGCTCTGCGGAACGGCCCTATCCTGTTTCCAGCCAGAATGGAGATTTCATGTCCCGGTAATGTGGGGCGGCAGCGCGCCACCCCGATGCACACCCTGACAGCAATGTCCTGCGCAACGTCGCGGGGTGCAACAGGTGTGCGTGGACCATTGGAAATTACCAACCGGCGATGGCCGGTGCGACATGAAAGATCACAACGATGACACGGGACTATTCCCAATTTCTTGGCCCGGAGAAGTCCGGCCTTCCACGACAAGAACTCTCTGCGCTGATCCGGCTTGGCTGGCAGACCTTCTTTGCACAGCAAACGGACGTCGACGAAATGGCCGCCACGCCACCTTGCCGGGTGGTGGAAGTCCACCGTTCCGGTCTTCGGGTTGCGGGCGACGGCTTTGCCACCGAGATCCCGCCGGGGCCGGAGGCGACCGTGGGCGACTGGCTGCTTTTCGACGCGGATCATCCGCAGCGCAGCCGTGTTCTGGCCCGAAAGAGCCTGATCAAACGCCGCGCTGCGGGGCATGACCGCAAAGCGCAACTTATCGGCGCCAATATCGACACCGCCTTCATTGTCACCTCCTGCAACGCCGATTTCAATCTGGCCCGGCTGGAACGCTATGTGGCCCTGGCGATGGAGACACAGATCACCCCAGTGATCCTGCTGACCAAGGCAGACCTGAGTGACGATCCGGCCCCCTACCTGGCCGAGGCGCGCAGCATCTCGGAGCGGATCACGGTTCTGGCACTGGATGCGCGGGGGGATGACGCCCGCAATACGCTGGCCCCCTGGTGCAAACCGGGGCAGACCGTCGCGTTTCTGGGGTCTTCCGGCGTGGGCAAATCCACGCTTACCAATGCCCTGTCGGAAACGGCGCAGGCCGCCACGCAATCCATCCGCGAGGATGACGCGCGCGGGCGGCATACCACCTCGCACAGGCAATTGCACATCACCGGCGCAGGCTGTGCCGTGCTGGACACGCCGGGCATGCGCGAGTTGCAACTGACTGATGCCTCGGCCGGGCTGGAGGAAACCTTTGCCGATCTGGCCACACTGGCGGCATCCTGCAAGTTCAACGACTGCGCCCATGAGACAGAGCCGGGCTGCGGCGTGCGTGCTGCCCTTGAGGCCGGTCAGATCGACGGCAACCGACTGGCGCGCTGGCGCAAGCTGCTGGCGGAAGAGGCGTTCAATTCCGCCACGCTGTCACAGCGGCGGGCCAAGGACCGCGCATTTGGCAAGATGGTGCGCGGCATTGTGAAAGACAACCGCAAGTAACCGGTGGCGGACGGAGGAACATGAACCTTCCGTCCGCGCCAACCCGTTGATGGCTCAGTGACCGCCCAGAATACCCGTGCGGACCTGATAATTGACCGCAAGCTCGTATTCGGGGTCATCGTCGCTGTCCACAACAAGGTGCCCCGCCTTGGTCAGCAGGCGGTGACAGTCGCGGCTGAGGTGGCGCAGTTCAAGCACCTTGCCCGCAGCCTCGTATTTCACCGCCATCGCCTCGATCGCCTGAAGCGCGGATTGATCGACCACACGGCTGTCGGCAAAATCCACGATCACCCGCGAGGGGTCGTTCGCCACGTCGAAAAGTTCGGAAAAACCCTCGGCAGAGCCGAAGAACAGCGGGCCCTGGACCTGATAGACCTTGGCACCTTCCGGCGTGTCATATTTCTTGGCGTGGATGCGGCGGGCGTTGTTCCAGGCATAGGCCAGCGCCGAGACGATCACGCCGACAACCACCGCAACCGCAAGGTCCTTGTAGACCGTCACCACTGTCACCAGCAGGATCACGGAGGCGTCCATCAAGGGCACCTTGCGCAGGATGGTCAGGGAGTTCCAGGCGAAGGTCCCGATCACCACCATGAACATCACGCCGACCAGTGCCGCCAGCGGAATCTGTTCGATCAAAGAGGAGCCGACAAGGATAAAGAGCAGCAGGAAGACCGCAGCGGCGATGCCCGCGACGCGGGTGCGCCCGCCAGATTTCACATTGATCATCGACTGGCCGATCATCGCACAGCCGCCCATGCCGCCAAAGAAACCCGTCACCGTATTGGCCACGCCCTGCGCAATGCATTCCTGGCTCGCACCGCCCCGCGTGCCGGTCAGGTCACCCACAAGGTTCAGCGTCAGCAGGGATTCGATCAGCCCGATGGCTGCCAGGATCACCGCGTAAGGCGCGATGATGTAAAGCGTTTCAAGCGTAAAGGGTGCCAGCGCCGTGCCATAAAGGCCAAGCCCCTCGCCAAAGGGCAGGTGGAACGGCGGGAAGCCGCCCTCGATCGACGCCAGATCGCCCACGCGCGGCACATTCATGCCGGTCGCGATGACCACCACCGCAACAATGCCAATCCCCGCCAGCGGTGCCGGGATCAGCTTGGTCACGCGCGGCGTGACCCAGATGATCGCCATGGTCGCGGCGACCAGCGCCAGCATCAGATACAGGGGCTGGCCGGACAGCCATTCACCGCCGCCCATGCCGTGACCTGTGTCCACCATGGTGCCCGGCACCTTGAACTGGCTCATCTGGGCCAGGAAAATAACAATGGCCAGCCCGTTGACAAAGCCCAGCATCACCGGATGCGGCACCAGCCGGATGAACTTGCCCCATTGCATGACACCCGCGAAGATCTGGATCAGCCCCATCAGCACCACGGTGGCAAAAAGGTATTCCACCCCGTGCTGGGCCACCAGGGCCACCATGACCACGGCCAGCGCGCCCGTCGCACCCGAGATCATGCCAGGCCGCCCGCCGATCAGCGCGGTGATCAGACCCACGAGGAAGGCCGCGTAGAGCCCGACCAGCGGATGCACCCCAGCGACAAAGGCAAAGGCCACGGCCTCCGGCACCAGGGCCAGGGCGACGGTCAGGCCGGACAGCAGTTCGATCCGCAGTCGGCCCGCAGAGAAACCTTCGCCCGGCATCCAACGCAGATCGGTGACATCGAGGTTTTTGGTGAAGGCGTGAAGCGTGGCGCGCACGGTGAGGCATCCTTTGCAGGGGCGTTGGGAAAGTGGCCCGGCATGGCAGGCCGTGATGCCGCCCCCCCTAATGGAGAATGGCCGGGATGGAAAGGCGGGATCGCCCGATGTGTCCCGTCACCGTGAGGCTTTTGCGGCCGTTTTGCGTATGCTGCGCTTGTCTCGTGCCGATCTGGCGCTGTCCGCGGCATGGGTCAGGCGTTCCCATTCGGGCAGCCATCGGGCAAAGTCCTCAGTGTTGCGGGTCAGCGCCTCGTCAAAGGCGGCCCGGCTGAGGTCAATCGCAACCCCCAGCCCAAGGGCGTCGATGTCGCGGGCGGGATCAATGTTGTAGTGCTCGATCAGAGCCAGTGTTTTCAATCGCCCCAGCTGGTCCACCGGCACCACCTTCAGCATCTGGTGCATGTTCCAGGCCTGCTGCAGCGAATTTTCCAGCTTGCGCATATGCACGATCTGCTTGGCGCGGTGGCTGTCGCGCGCCGCCTTCTTGGTGAACTGATGGTGCCCCCCGGTGGCTGCGGCGCGCAGCAGCTTGGACGACCAATGCAACCCGGTCAGCCCGTCGAAATGCAGCAGGCGCGCGCGCTGCACGGCCCAGCCGCGCAGTTTCAGGCGGCGGTGGCTGGCGGGGCGGCGCGGTGTGTGGATGCCGGGCACCATCGGCTGGCCCGTGCGCGTGAAGCTTTTGCCATGGGGATACCCCAGCACGCCCTGGCGGAGGAACCGCATGGCCTTGCCAAACAGGAACGGGGCCTGGCCCCAGTTCTGCGGCGTGGGCTGGCGAAAAACGCCATCAAAAAGGCTCTCCTGCGGCTGACCCTCGACAAAAGCGCGCTCGCGCGGTTCCACCACGACAAAGTCGATCTCGCGCGGCTGGGCCAGCAGGATGTCCTCGATCGGGACGTCAGAATGCAGGAATTCATCCGCGTCAAAATGCGCCAGCCAAGACAGTTTCGTGTCTTTGTAGGCCTCAAACGCGTTGACCAGCTGTCGGTATTCCACGATGTCCGGGCGCGGCTTGTTCAGGGTTTGACGCCAATACTTATGCGTGCAGACTGTCACAATGACCTGCGGGATTTTTGCCAGCAGAGATTCCAGCTCCGGTTGCGGCTGATCGAGGAAGATGCGCACCTCCGCCGCGCCCAGCGCCACGTAATGCGCGGCCCAGGCGACGACCAGTTGGGTCGGTTCACGACAGGTACACACAACGCCCCAATCGGAACGCGCATCGCTGTCAGCGGGGGCGTAAAACATGCATCTACCTCAGGTCCGCCCTCATTGTGGGACGGCTTAACTTTCTGTTGATAAACGGTTCTGGCGCTGCTCTTGTCAAGGTTGCACCGGTTTGGGCTTGAACCCTGGCACATTCTGTGTGGTCCTGCGCACAGTTGAACCTAGCCAGCACGGGGTACAGACCCATGATTTCGACCAGGATAGCCATGATCGGCGGCTCCGGCATTTACGACATCGACGGTTTGGAAGGGTCCGAATGGACGCGGGTGGAAACGCCCTGGGGCGAACCGTCAGACGCGATCCTGACCGGCACGCTGAACGGCGTTGCGATGGCGTTCCTGCCGCGTCACGGGCGCGGCCATGTGCATACGCCCACTTCCGTGCCTTACCGCGCCAATATCGACGCCCTGAAGCGGCTGGGCTGTACGGATGTCATCAGCGTCTCGGCCTGCGGGTCGTTCCGCGAGGAAATGGCCCCCGGCGACTTCGTGATCGTCGACCAGTTCATCGACCGCACGGTGGCGCGCGAAAAGAGCTTTTTCGGGCCAGGCTGCGTGGCCCATGTCAGCGTGGCGCATCCCACCTGCCCGCGCCTTGGCGATGCCTGCGAGAGTGCCGCGCGGGACAGCGGCATTAAAGTGCATCGCGGCGGCACCTATCTGGCAATGGAGGGGCCGCAGTTCTCTACCCTCGCGGAATCGAGGATGTACCGCGAAAGCTGGGGCGCGGATGTGATCGGCATGACCAACATGCCCGAAGCCAAGCTGGCCCGCGAGGCGGAGCTTTGCTATGCCTCTGTGGCGATGATCACGGATTACGACAGCTGGCACCCCGACCATGGCGAAGTCGATGTGAGCCAGATCATCGCCACCCTGATGGGCAATGCCGACAAGGCTCGCGACATGGTGGCACGCCTGCCCGGCTTGTTGGGGGCGGACCGCGCGCCCTGCCCGCATGGCTGCGACCGGGCGCTGGAGTTCGCAATCATCACCCAGCCGGGCGCGCGCGACCCGCAAATGGTGGCAAAGCTGGATGCGATTGCGGGGCGGGTGTTGTGACCTGAGCGACAAACGCGGATGACGGCCTGCGTGGCAGATGTTGCATTTGTGTATTTTGGGAACAATGAAAACGGGGGGTTGCAGCCCCTTCTCGATCCTGTCTTTGCTGCTGGAAACAGGGTATAGGAGCCCACCATGACATTCGACCTTTGGCTCACTTTTGTGGCGGCCTCCACTGCCCTGCTGCTGATCCCCGGTCCTACCGTTCTGCTGGTGCTCAGCTATGCGCTCAGCAAGGGGCGCTCGGTGGCACTGGCCTCCGCCGCCGGTGTGGCGCTTGGCGATCTTGTCGCAATGAGCGCGTCGCTTGCCGGGCTGGGTGCGCTTGTGCTGGCCTCGGCCACCCTGTTCACGGTGCTGAAATGGGTGGGGGCCGCCTATCTGATCTGGCTGGGGATCAAGCTGATCCGGTCTGCCCCCTCCGAGGGGCTGGACCTGCCCGGCAGTGCCGATACCGGCGCGGCGGGCGTGTTTCGCCATGCGGCGGCGGTCACGGCGCTGAACCCCAAGGGCATCGCCTTCTTCATCGCTTTTGTGCCGCAGTTCGTGACCGCTGACGCGGCACTCCTGCCGCAATTCGCCATCCTGATCGGCACATTCGTGGGGCTGGCCGGGTTGAACGCGCTGGCCTATGCGCTGCTGGCGGACCGGCTGCGCCGGGTCATCGCGCGCCCTGCCATCCTGACATGGATCACCCGCGCCGGGGGCAGTGCCCTGATCGGCATGGGTGTTCTGACCGCAACGCTGAGAAAGGCCACCGCATGAAGCGTGTCGAAGATTACATCCGCACCATCGTAGATTTCCCACACGAGGGGATCATGTTCCGCGATGTGACAACCCTGTTCGCCGACCCACGCGGGTTCCGCATGGCCATCGACCAGATGCTGCACCCCTATGCGGGGATCGACATCGACAAGGTCGTGGGGCTGGAGGCGCGGGGCTTCATCCTGGGCGGGGCCATCGCGCATCAGCTCAGCGTCGGGTTCGTGCCGATCCGAAAGAAGGGCAAGCTGCCCGGCACCACCATCAGCCAGGACTACAAGCTGGAATATGGTGAGGCGATCGTGGAAATCCACGACGACGCGATCCTGCCGGGGGAGAAAGTGCTGGTGGTGGACGACCTGTTGGCAACAGGCGGCACCGCCGAGGCGGGCATCAAGCTGATCGAGCGACTGGGGGGCGAGATCGTCTCGACCGCCTTCATCATCGACCTGCCGGAACTGGGCGGCCGCAAGCGGCTGGAAGCGATGGGGATGGAGGTGCATGCCCTTTGCGCCTTTGAGGGTCACTGACGGAAAGGGCCCCATCGGCGGAGATCAAGGGCGCGACGACATCTGATTCAGACGGTGAATAGAGGTGTTGTCCCTATGTCCCGGCCCGCAAGACTGCACCGGGGTTCATGATGCCATTGGGGTCAAGTGCTGCCTTGATCGCGCGCATCGCAGAGAGTTTTGCGGGGGCGCCGTAGCGTTCCAGCTCCCCGACCTTGAGCCGCCCGACACCATGTTCGGCACTGAAAGACCCACCAACTTCATGAACGAGATCGTGCACAGCCCGCTGCACCAGGTCGCGTTGGTCGATGTAGGCGCTGCGGGATTTTCCCTTTGCGGGAAAGACATTGTAATGCAGGTTGCCGTCACCCAGGTGCCCGAAACAATTGATCCGGAAATCACCCAGATCGGCGACGCGCCTTGCCCCCGCTTCGATGAAATCGGGCAAGGCGCGCAGCGGGACGGAGATGTCATGGCTGGAGATTGAGCCGATGATGCGATTGGCCTCTGGCAATTGTTCCCGAACATTCCAGAAATCCGCCGCCTGTTGTGCATTCTGTGCAATCAGACCATCCGTGACCAGCCCCGCCTCCATCGCGGCGACAACAAGCGTTTCCATCGCTTCGGCGGCATCCAGCCCGCCGTTCAGGCCCAGTTCGATCAGCACGCACCATTCCGGCGGGGTGGCAAAGGGCTGGCGCACGTCCGGCAGTACCTCGGTCAGAAAGTCAAACCCCTGCCTGTTCATCAACTCGAAGGCGCTGATCGCCTCGCCCAACTGGCTGCGCCCCAGCGAGAGCAGTTCAAGTGCCGCGCGGGGCGATGGCACAACCAGCAGCGCCGTGCCGGTCTGTTCGGGCTGAGCAAACAGCTTTAATGCGGCGGCGGTGATGACGCCCAGCGTCCCCTCTGCCCCGATCAGCAGGTTGCGCAGGTCATAGCCGGTGTTGTTCTTGCGCAGCCGGGTCAACCCGTGCCAGATTTGCCCATCGGGCAGCACCGCCTCCAGCCCCAGGCAGAGGTCGCGGGTATTGCCGTAACGCAGCACACCGGTGCCGCCCGCGTTGGTGGCCAGGTTTCCGCCGATCCGCGCCGACCCTTCGGCGGCCAGTGACAGCGGGAACAGCCGGTCCGCCGCCTGCGCAGCCGCCTGCACATCCGCCAGGATCACGCCCGCCTCAGCCACCAGCACATTTTCGTCCGCATAGACCGCGCGCACCGCGTTCATCCGTTCCAGCGACAGAACCATTGGCGCAGGTCCGTCCGGGATCACCTGCGCCGCCACCAATCCGGTGCCACCGCCATAGGGGATCACGCCAACCCGCGCCTTGTTTGCGCATCTGATCAGGGTTGAGACTTCCTCGACCGTGCGCGGCAGGGCGAGCAGGCCGATCAACCCCTTGTAATAGCCGCGCGGTTCTTCGGAATAGCGCGGTTCGACGGGGCGCAGGACTTCGGCAGGCAGATGCTCCAGCAGAAGGGCTTCGAAATCTTTGTCGGCAGGGTTCAGCATGCCACTTGATCAGCCCTCGCAGCACCGGATGCAAGCCCAATAGCGTTTCCAGTTCATGTTGAAACGCCAATACCCTGCCACGCCTTCGGCGCTCCCGGGACATCGGCGATACCTTGTTTCAAGGAAAACTGGAAACACTTTATCGCGCAACGTTGATATAGGAGGGGTTCAGCACCATTATCGTGGGCCGCGACGGCAGCCGGTCGATCGAGACGCTGAGGTTGGCGCTTTCCAGCTCCACCACCTGGAATTCATCCGACATGCCCAGCAGGAAGGCATCCAGCGCATAGCCGGAAAACCAGTGCATCGGGATCACGATGGAGGACTTGAGCCGCCGGATCACCTGCATCATCACCGGCAGCGGCAGGGTGTATCCGCCATCAACCGGGGCCATCAGCACGTCGATCCGGCCCAGCGCGGCATATTGCGCCTCGGTCGGTTCGTGGTGCAGATGCCCCAGATGGCCGATGCACAGGCCCGCCATCTCGAAAACGAAGATCGAATTGCCCTCCGGCTCCACCTCGGAAAACTGCGAGCGGATGTCGGTGGATACGTTGCGTATCAGGACCTCGCCCAGGTCAAGCTCGTGGTCGATACCTTCGCCAAACGCCCCCCACCCCGGCAGCGCATGGGGAATCGCCGGGTCGGGAAAGGGGGTCCAGTGACTGTCGTGGGCGTGGTTCATCGTGACCACATCGGGGATCATCGGCAGGGTGCCGGTAAAGCCGGTGTAATCCGTCACCATGTTCAGCCCACCATGGCTGCGGATCAGAAAGGACGCATGGGCGATGTAATGCAGATGCACCGTTTCGGGCGCGACGTCGGGCAGGCTGGCGGGGATCACATGCGCAATCCCCGGCGTGGCATCCGCCAGCGCGATGCAATGGCTTGGCGTGCGGTCCTGTGCGGTGACGGCGGCGGGCAGCGCCAGCGCGACGAGAATCAAGGTGAGACAACGAAGCAACATGGCAGGACCCCCTGCCGATCAAGCTAACACGGCTTACCAAAAATTCGAGCGGTTAGAACAATGCGGTTTGCCAAATCCCGGCGCGGCAATGCATGCTGCCCAAAAATCAGCAGAAAGACCTATGATGCTTGCCAACAGAAACTGGGTGCCTGCCGCCAGCGAAGCCCTTGTACAGCAGATTGCCACCCGGACCGCCACCGCCGATACCGGCCAGATCGCAACGCGGATCGACGCGCTGACAGCGCAGAACCGGGAAATCCACGAGCGCGCCTGTTTCAACCTCAACCCCGCCACCAATGTCATGTCACCACGCGCCGAGGCGGCGCTTGCCAGTGGTCTCGGCACGCGGCCCTCGCTGGGCTATCCCGGCGACAAATACGAAATGGGGCTTGAGGCCATCGAAGAGATCGAAGTGATTGCTGCCGAACTGGCCGCCCAGGTTTTTGACGCGGCCTATGCCGAAATCCGGGTGCCGTCCGGCGCTTTGGGCAATCTTTACGGCTTCATGGCGCTCTGCGCGCCGGGGGATACGATCATTGCGCCACCTGCCGCTGTCGGGGGGCACGTGACGCACCATGCGGCGGGTTGTGCCGGGCTTTACGGACTCAAAACCGTGCCCGCACCGGTTGACGCCGACGGCTATTCGCTGGACATCGACCAGCTGCGCAAGCTGGCGCATCAGGTCCGCCCCAAGTTGATCACGGTCGGGGCCTCGCTGAACCTGTTCGAACATCCTGTGGCTCAGGTGCGCGCCATCGCGGATGAGGTTGGCGCGAAGGTCCTGTTCGATGCGGCGCATCAATGCGGGATCATCGCCGGGCGCGCCTGGCGCAACCCGCTCAAAGAGGGTGCCCATCTGATGACGATGAGCACCTACAAGAGCCTTGGCGGCCCGGCGGGCGGGTTGATCGTGACCGACGACGCGGCCATCGCGGAACGGCTGGACGCCATCGCCTTTCCTGGCATGACAGCAAACTTTGACGCGGCCAAATCGGCGGCCCTGGCCCTGACCCTGCTGGATTGGGTGGACTACGGGCCCGCCTATGCCGCCGAAATGATCGCGGTCGCGCAGGCGCTGGCCGAAGCTTTGGACGCGGAAGGGCTGACGTTGTTCGGCAAGGCACGCGGATTCACCCGGTCGCATCAATTTGCGGTAGAGGCCGAGGCATTCGGTGGCGGCCAGACCGCGTCAAAGACCCTGCGCAAAGCGGGGTTTCTGGCGTGCGGCATCGGTCTGCCGATCGCGGAGGTGCCGGGGGACATGAACGGGTTGCGCATCGGCACGCCCGAATTGGTGCGCTGGGGCGTGGGCGTGCAGGATGCCAAGACACTCGCCGCCCTGATCGCCCGTGCGCTGCGGTCAAACGATCCGTCCGCCATGGCGCAGGAGGTGCGCGCCTTTCGCACAACCTTTGACAAGCTGCATTTCGTGGGCGGACATGTGGGGGGATAGTGTGAATACTCCCCAAGGCGCACAATGAGAATTCCGGGCGCGGCCCAACTGTGATCATAGAATCGCCATTGTTGCGTGGTTAATTGCACCGCGTCTCCGGAGAATCGCTGCCTGACCACCCGGAGCCGATTGTTCGCGCGTGACTCAGGAGATGGCAGTTGCGCGCTTGTGTACCAGTTTCGCCATTGTCTAAGGAGGTATTACCCCCGTGTCGACCGAATTCGAAAAGGCAAGTGATGTAGCCGAATATCTTCTGCGCCGCACCGGCGTTGCGCTGATGGGCGGCGATTTCGACGCATTTGCGCTCTGTTTCATCCTGCCCCAGCATATCGAGACCATCGAGGGGCGCCGCTTTGTGACGGACAGGGAAACTTTGTACCAGATATTCAGCGCCGTGCGCGCCAACTACCGCGAACGCGGGGTGACGCGGGTGGACCGGTATTGCATGCAGGCCGAATTCAAGAGCGAAAATCGGATCGAGTCTCTGCACGAGGCACGGGTCTATCGTGGGGAGGAGCTGCTACAGCCCCCCTACCAGGCCTTTTCAAGGCTGGAACGCAAGGAAGGCGAGTGCTGGAAAGTTGCCTACAGCCTCTACGCAATCACCCAGACCGAAGACCACATCAACACCCTGTCCTCTGTGGCGACGCAGGAGCAGATGGCGGCTGTGTAATAAGGGCAGTGCCCATGTAGCGGGCGGGAAACGCTCTGCCCTATCCGGCTTCAGATTTGCCCCGGCGGTCTCCGCGCAGCGCGGCATAAAGCACATGAGTCCGCCAGCGCCCGTCAATTTGCAGATAGCTTTGCGCGACGCCCTCATATTTGAAACCGGTCTTTTCCAGCAGCCCCCGCGAGGGCGCGTTTTCCGGCAGGCAGGCGGCTTCGATCCGGCTCAGGTCCATACGGGTGAAGGCGTGATGAACCATCGCCTCTATCGCTTCGCGCATATACCCCTGCCGGGCATAGGATTCGCCAGTCCAATAACCCAGCGTCGCCGATTGCGCAGGCCCCCGGCGCACGTTGTCCAGCGTGATCGCGCCCACAAGGGTCTGGTCCGCGCGCCGGATCAGAAACAGCGGCATGGCGGTGGAAGAATTAACGGATCGCTGCGCCCAATAGACACGGTTGGTGAAGGCCTTTCGCGTCAGGTGATCTTCGGCCCAGGATGGTTCCCATTTGGTCAGGAAATCGCGGCTTCTGATGCGCAGGCTGGTCCAGTCGCGGAAATCGGCATGCTGCGGCGGACGCAGGGTCAGCCTCTCTGTCTCGATGCGTATTTTCCGTTTGACCAGCAGCATCAGGCGGCGCGTCGGGCCTGTAGCGCTTCCAGCGTCGGCGCTTTCTCCACCGGGCCGTACAGCGCCAGCGCCGCTGGTGCGGACTCTGCCATGTGTTGTGCCAGATCGCGCACGTCACCGGTGGTCACGGCGTCGATCTTTTCGATGGTCTCGGACAGGGGCGGGATGCGGTCCCAGATCTGGATCAGACGCGCCAGCCGCTCGGCCCGGTTGGAGGGGCTTTCCAGCCCCATCAGCAGCCCCGCCTTCATCTGCGCACGGGCGCGGGCAACCTCGGCAGGTGACATGTCACTGGCCGCGCGCTTCATTTCATCAATGGTGATCCCGGCCAGTTCGGGCAGTTGCGCGGCTGAGGTGCCGGCATAGATCGTGGTCATCCCGGTGTCGGCATAGGCCCCGGCCTGGGCAAAGATCGTATAGCAAAGCCCCCGGTTCTCGCGAATTTCCTGGAACAAGCGGCTCGACATGCCGCCGCCCAGCGCAGAGGCGTATATCTGCGCCACATAAATATCGTCGGCACGGTAACCGGGCGATTCGAAACCCAGCGCGAAATGGGCCTGCTCCAGCGCTTTGACCTGCCGGGTCTCGCCGCCCCGGAACGTCGCATTCTGCATCTGGAACATCGGCTTGGCCGGCATGTCGCCAAACAGGCTTTCTGCCAGCTTCACGATCTCGTCGTGGTTCACGGCACCGGCGGCGGCAAGGATCATCTGGTCGGGTCCGTAGTGATCGGCAATGAACCCCTGCAGGTCCTGGCGGTTGAAATTCGACACCCGTTCGGTCGGCCCCAGAATGGTACGTCCCAGCGGTTGATCGGGATAGGCTTCTTCCTGCAACCAGTCGAAAATCACGTCATCGGGGGTGTCCAGCGCCTGCCCGATTTCCTGCAGGATCACGCCGCGCTCGACCTCGATCTCATTCGGGTCCAGCACCGGGTTGCGCAGGATGTCGGCAATCACGTCCAGCCCCAGCGCCACGTCGTTTTCCAGCACCCGCACATAATAGGCCGTCACCTCGCGCGAGGTATAGGCGTTGATGTAACCGCCCACATCCTCGATCGCCTCGGCGATCTGCAGCGAGGTGCGCCGGGCCGTGCCCTTGAATGCCATGTGTTCAAGGAAATGTGCGATGCCGTTTTGCTGCGGCGTCTCGTGGCGGCCGCCCGCAGTCACCCAGACCCCGACAGAGGCCGAGGCAAGCCCCGGCATATGTTCGGTCACAATGCGAAAGCCGTTGGGCAGGCGGGTCTGGTTCAGGCTCATGCGGAGAGGTTTTCCTTGATATGTTTTTTCAGGGCGTCGAGATCGTTGTCGATGCGGGTGAAACGCTCCGGGCGGTCGAAAAGGTCCGCCATATGGGGCGGCAGATCGGGCCGCACGCCAGTGGCCGCCTCGACCGCATCGGGGAATTTCGCCGGGTGCGCCGTGGCCAGCGTGACCATCGGCACGGCCATGTCGCGCTGTTCCTGCGCAACCTTGACCCCCACGGCGGAATGCGGACAAAGCAGTTCGCCCATGGTTTCACGCGCAGTTGCGATGGTGGCGGATGTCTCCTCCTCCGAGGCGCGGCCGGAGCGGTAGATGGCCTGCAACGCCTGCATCGCGCCCTGGCTCACGTCGAAACCACCCTGCCCCAGTTCGGCCATCAGTTGGCCCACCGCATTGCCGTCGCGCCCGTAGGCGTCAAACAGCGCGCGCTCAAAGTTCGAGGACACCTGAATGTCCATCGAGGGGCTGATCGAGGGATGTACAGAAGTCTTGTGATAGCCCTGCCCCTTCAGGCAGCGGTCCAGAATGTCGTTCTGGTTGGTGGCCACGATCAGGTCGCGGATCGGCAGACCCATCCGCTTGGCGATATAGCCCGCAAAGATGTCACCGAAATTGCCGGTAGGCACGGTAAAGCTGACCTCGCGCGCAGGCGCACCAAGGCTGACAGCGGCAGAGAAGTAATAGACCACCTGTGCCAGCACCCGGCCCCAGTTGATCGAATTCACCCCGGCCAGTTTCACGCCATCGCGGAATTCGAAGTCGTTGAACATGTCCTTCAGCCGCGCCTGACAATCGTCGAAATCGCCATCGACTGCCAGCGCGTGTACGTTGGATTCCGACGGCGTGGTCATCTGGCGGCGCTGCACATCGCTGACCCGGCCATGCGGGTACAGGATAAAGACATCGACGTTGCTGAGGCCGCGAAACGCCTCGATCGCCGCTGATCCGGTATCGCCCGAGGTTGCCCCGACGATTGTCACCCGGTCGCCCCGGCGGGCAAGGGCGGCCTGGAACATCTGGCCGATCAGCTGCATGGCGAAATCCTTGAACGCCAGCGTCGGGCCGTGGAACAGTTCCAGCAGGAAATGGCCGGGGGCCAGCTGCACCATCGGCGCGCGGGCGCCGTGGTTGAACCCGGCGTAGGCTCGAGCGATGATCTGGCGGAATTCGTCATCGGTAAAGGTCTCGCCGATGAAGGGGCGCATGACGGCAAAGGCCGTTTCCTCATAGCTCTTGCCGTGAAGTGCCGCGATCTGGTCAGACGTCAGGGTCGGGATCACCTCCGGCACGTAGAGCCCGCCATCGCGCGCCAACCCGGTCAGCATCGCCTCTTCAAAGGTCAACGCAGGGGCCTGGCCCCTTGTGGAGATATAGCGCATGGGTTCAGCTTTCGGGTTTGGCACGGCGGCGCAGGAAGTAGAGGGACATGGCGGCCCAGATGGCCGCCAGCGAGAACCAGGTGATGGCATATTGCAGATGATCGTTCGGGATCCGCGCCGTGTCCACGGGCAAGGGCGACACCGGTGCCGCGTCATACGACACGGCGCGCGCAACCACCAGCACCGGATCGGTCTGCAGGGTTTGTGACATGGCGGCGACGTCGCGGGCGAACCAGATGTTGCCGTCAAGATCAGGGGCCGGGGTGAAACTGTCGGTCTCCTGCGGCCATTGCAGGTTGCCGGTGATTGTGACCGGCCCGTCCGGCAGTGGGGGCGCGACCGCCTCATTGGGGATATATCCCCGATCCACCAGTACACGGCGGTCGGCGGTATTCATCGCGGTGATCAGGCGGTAACCCGCGCCTTGTTCTTTCTGCGATACCAGAACACGCAGTGTCTGACCCTCCAGCGTGCCGGAGACTTCTACGGGCAGATAAGAGTCCGAGTCAGGGTCGGGCCGGTCCGGCAGCGGCACGGCTGTGGCCTCGATCCTGCCATTGATGTCGGCAAGGATGTTTTCTTTCCAGGCCAGGCGCTGCACCTGCCAGACGCCGAGGCTGACCAGGATGGCGGCACCGCCGAGACCGATGAGAATGACAAAAAGCGCGCGGCTCATGCAGGGGTCCGTGTTGCAACGAAAAAGCGCGCGAAGCGGATCGCGCGCTTTGGGGTTTTAGGCGACGGGGCGGCGGATGCAACCCCGTGCGCGGGATCAGCCCGCTGGCACGCCCCAGATGTAGACGGCAAAGAACAGGAACAGCCAGACCACGTCCACGAAGTGCCAGTACCATGCAGCAGCCTCGAAACCGACGTGCTGGCCGGGCGTGAAATCACCCCGCATGGCGCGGATCAGGCAGACCGTCAGGAACACGGTGCCGATGATCACATGCGCGCCGTGGAAGCCGGTGGCCATGAAGAACGCGGAAAAGAACGCGTCGCCGCCAAAGGTCCAGTCATGGTGCAGGATCAGCTCACCGTATTCATAGGCCTGCAGCGCGGTAAAGGCGACACCCAGAACGATGGAGATCGCCAGCCCGCTGATCAGGTCCTTGCGGTTGTTTTCGTGCACCAGCGCATGGTGCGCCCATGTCACGGCGCAGCCAGACAGCAGCAGGATCAGCGTGTTGATCAGCGGCAGGTGGAAGGCATTGACCGGGTCAAACACGGGCGGCACATATTCGGACCCTGCATATTCGTTCATCGGGTAGAGGGCCTGTTTGAAGAAGGTCCAGAACCAGGCGACAAAGAACATCACCTCGGACATGATGAACAGAATGAAGCCATAGCGCAGGCCGAGGCGCACAACCGGGGTGTGATCGCCGATGTGGCTTTCGGCGACGACGTCCTTCCACCAGGCGAACATCACGTAGAGCACACCCACAAAGCCGCCCCAGAACAGGAAGGGCGTCACACTGTGCATCCACAGCACAGCGCCGAACAACATGGCAAAGCCGGCGATCGCGCCGATCAGGGGCCAGCTGGACGGGGCGAGAATATGGTAGTCGTGGTTCTTTGCATGGGCCATGTGCCGGGGTCCCTCTTGATTAATTCAGGTCTGTTGCTGTCTCTGCGTCAAGGGCGGCATAGCCCTCGGGCAGATCAATTTGGTAGAATGTATATGACAGGGTGATGGTGTGTACATACTTGCCATCCCTGTCATTGACGATTTCAGGATCGACATAGAAGCTGACAGGCATCTGCACGGTCTCGCCGGGGGCGAGAACCTGTTCGGTGAAGCAGAAGCAGTCGATCTTGTCAAAGAACGCACCAGCAGAATAGGGCGTCACGTTATAGCTGGCTTGGCCTGCGATGGGCCGATCCGTGGGATTATGCGCCTCGTAGAACGCAAGGGCGGTTTCGCCGATGCGCACCTCGATCTCGCGCTCCACCGGCTTGAAGCTCCAGGGCATCCCGCTGTTGAGGTTGCCATCGAAGCGGACCTTGATCGTCTGGTCCAGGATGTTGTCCCCGCCGCCATCCACGACCTGCGGCACGCCGCCAAAGCCGGTGACCCGGCAGAACCAGTCGTAGAACGGCACCGAGGCCCAGGCCAGCCCGCCCATCAGGACCACGAGCGACACGGTTTGAAGAACTGTCTTCTGCGGACCGGTCATTGCCATCAGTTGTTCCCTTCCACGGCTGCGGGCGGATTGGCGGTCCCCGGCGCGCGGGTGAAATCGGTCTGGGTAATCTTGACAAAGGTCAGCACCATCACAAGCACCACAAAGCCGCCCAGCATCAGGCCGACTCCCACGTTGCGGCCCTTGCGGCGACTGTGAATCTCGTGCTCTGCGCGAATAGCCATTACCAGCCCCCCATGCCCCAGGTCCGCAATGTCGCCTCGATCAGGATCGCGCCGAAATGCAGGAACAGGTAAAAGAGTGACAGACGGAAAAACTTGCGCTCCACCAGATAATTGTCCGCCTCGGCCGCAACCTCGTCGCGCTGCCAGATGCGCCATGCCCCGATCAGGAACAGCAGGTTCAGTACAACCGAAACACCCAGATAGATATAACCACCGATGGCGGTAAATCCGGTGCCGACAGCCAGCACTGCCAGCAGAACCGTATAGGCCATGATGTGACGGCGGGTGGCCGGGCGACCGTGGGTCACGGTCAGCATCGGCACATTGGCATCGTCATAATCGGACCGCATGAACAGCGCCAGCGCCCAGAAATGCGGCGGCGTCCACATGAAGATCAGCGCGAACATCAGCCATGCCTCGACCGAGAAGCTGCCGGTTGCGATGATCCAGCCGATCACCGGGGGAAAGGCCCCCGCCGCCCCGCCGATCACGATGTTCTGCGGCGTCGCGCGCTTCAGCCACATGGAATAGACCACGGCATAGAAGAAGATGGTGAACAGCAGCATCCCCGCCGCGAGCAGGTTCGCGGACAGCCCCAGCATCATCACTGACAGGCCCGACAGGGCAACGCCCAGTGCCAGCGCCTCGCCCGGCTGCACCTTGCCTGCGGGTATGGGCCGTTTTGCTGTGCGCCGCATCACCGCGTCGATGTCCGCATCCCACCACATGTTCAGCGCGCCCGATGCGCCCGCCCCGATGGCCACAAAGAGGATGGAAGCAAAACCGATCACCGGATGCACGGATTGGGGTGCGGCCAGCATGCCGACCAGGGCCGTAAAGACCACCAGTTGCATCACGCGCGGCTTCAACAGGGCAAAGTAATCGCCCAGTTCCGCTTCGTTTTCCAAGGCTGGCGTTTGGCTGACGTCGGTCATGAGACACCTTTAGCTGGCAACAAGGGTGGACGGCATCCACCATAGTAACAATGCATGCCGCCCCCGGCTTGCAGGTCGGGCGCGGTGGCAGGCACCGCGCCGCAACGATCAGTCGGCCGAAGCGACCTTCAGCGTCTGGGGAATACCGGCATATTCCTCCTTGGCCTTGCCCAGCCAGTCGGCATAGGCCGCCTCAGAGACCACTTTGACGGTGATCGGCATATAGGCGTGGGCCTGACCGCACAGTTCGGAACACTGGCCGAAATAGACGCCTTCACGTTCCGCGCTGAACCACAGTTCGGCCAGACGTCCCGGCACCGCGTCCTGCTTTACGCCAAAGGCCGGCACGGTCCAGGCGTGGATCACGTCAGAGCCTGTGACCTGCATCACGATGGTCTTGCCCACCGGCACGACAACAGAGGTATCCGTCGCCAGCAGCCATTCGTCACGCGAATATCCGGCGGCTTCAAGCTTGGCCACCATGACGTCGTCCAGACGGTTGGCAATGGCACCGGCTGCTTCGTCCTCGGAGGTCAGCGTTGCGGGCGCACCGATCATGTAGCTGTCAAAGCCGAACCCCTCGTCCACATACTCATACGACCAGTACCATTGGTTGCCGGTCGCCTTGATGGTGATATCGGCCTCGGGAATCTCCTGCTGGCGGAACAGGATCGGCAGCGAATAGGCACCGATCAGCACCAGAATCACGATCGGACCGACGGTCCAGGCGATTTCGACGGGTGTGTTATGGGTAAAGGAGGAAGGGTTCGGGTTCCGCTTCTTGCTGTAGCGCACGATCACCCAGAGGATCAGGCCGGTCACGAACAATGTGATCACGGTGATGATCACAAGGATCAGCCAGTCGAGATCATGAATATCCTGCGCCAGCCGAGTCACGGCAGGCTGAAAGCCCGTTTTGCCGTCCACGGGCGTACCGATGACCTCAAGCCCATCAATGCGCAGATTGTCCTGGGCCAGTACCGGCATGGCCCCGAGGCCTGCCAAGAGCGCGCTAAGAGAGAGAAGTTTTTTCATAAGTCGTCCTGATCTTGTGACCATGTTTGGCTACGGTTTCGCCGGAAGAAGCAGATGATCCCTGCCCGCCCCGTTGTAATCTCGGTGCTTACAATCATATTCTGTCCTCAAGATAAAGCCACTTCGATTGCGGCAAACAGACGCGATGCGCATTTTGTGGCACCAATTCAGGACAATTTCATGAGCAGCACCCCCTTTTCTCCCTTCAATGACCTGCTGGACCGCGATGCGGCCCTGAAAACACTGCGAGAGGCCGTTGCCGGTGCCGACGATGGCGAACTGTTCTTTGAACGGCGTCGGTCAGAGGGGCTGATGTTCGATGACGGGCGGCTCAAGACGGCAAGCTATGATGCCTCCGAAGGGTTCGGGTTGCGCGCGGTGCGTGGCGAGGTTGCGGGCTACGCCCATTCCACCGAAGTCTCCCATGCGGCGCTGAAACGCGCCTGCGAGACCGCGCGCCTGGCCGTGGCAGATGGCGGCGGCACCTGGGCCGATGCGCCCGAGGGCACCAACCGCAGGCTCTATACAGACGAGGATCCGATCGCCGGGGCCGCCTTTCCGGTCAAGATCCAGACCCTGCGCGAGATCGACGCCTTTGCCCGCGAACTGGACAGCCGGGTGGTGCAGGTCAGCGCCAGCATTTCGGCATCCCTGCAAGAGATCGAGATTCTCAGGCCGGAGGGCACATCCGTCAGGGACGTGCGCCCGATGACGCGGGTGAATGTGTCGGTCATCGTTGAACAGAACGGCCGCCGCGAAAGCGGCACGGCAGGCGGCGGCGGGCGGATCGGGCTGGACGGCATGCTGGCCCCCGAAGACTGGCAGGCAAAGGCGCGCGAAGCCCTGCGCATCGCTGTGGTCAACCTTGATGCGGTGCCTGCCCCCGCTGGCGTGATGGACGTGGTGCTGGGCCCCGGCTGGCCCGGCATCCTGCTGCACGAGGCCATCGGCCATGGGCTGGAGGGCGATTTCAACCGCAAGGGCTCGTCCGCCTTTGCCGGTTTGATGGGGCAGCAGATCGCGGCCTCCGGTGTCACGGTGCTGGATGACGGGACGATCCCGGACCGGCGCGGGTCGATCAGCGTCGATGACGAGGGCACGCCCTCGGCCAGGAACGTGCTGATCGAGGACGGGCGGCTGGTCGGCTATATGCAGGACCGGCAGAATGCGCGTCTGATGGGGGTCAAAAGCACCGGCAACGGGCGGCGCGAGTCCTTTGCGCATATTCCCATGCCCCGCATGACCAACACCTACATGCTGGGCGGCGATGTGGCCCCCGGCGACATCGTGGCGGACCTGCGGGATGGCATCTATGCGGTGGGATTCGGCGGTGGGCAGGTCGATATCACCAATGGCAAGTTCGTGTTCTCCTGCACCGAAGCCTACCGCGTGCAGAACGGCGTGGTCGGCGCGCCGGTCAAGGGGGCGACGCTGATCGGCGACGGGGCCACTGCATTGAAACAGATCAGGGCCATCGGCAATGACCCCAGCCTTGATCCGGGCATGGGCAATTGCGGCAAGCAGGGCCAGTGGGTGCCGGTGGGTGTGGGCCAGCCGACGCTGATGATAGGCGGGCTGACGGTCGGCGGCTCTGCCACCTGATCCCGCCCTGCCGGGCGTATATGTCATTGTGTACCGGGGCTTGCGGTCGGACGGCCAGTTTGTGCCAAAACGGCTTTAGTTGATTCATTCCCTGTTAACCGCGCTGTCTTATACCTGATTCTGCAACAGGCGGAGACGCGGGATGACTGACAAGGACACATATCCTTCTTCCACTCACCCCCCACTCCCACCC
>NZ_LXYI01000039.1 GCF_001650875.1 Sulfitobacter sp. EhC04 | reverse complement strand
TCAAGTTCAAATTTGAGTAACATCAACGCCTTTTCCACAATTCGGCCTATGACGTGCAGTTTGCCTTTCAGCTGCGCCGGGCGTAACCGCTCCAAGTCTACGCAGAGGGGCAAAGGCTACATATCAGCGCGTTGATCCAATTGTGTTGATTTTTACTTAGAACTGATCCGGGGAACCTGCGGGTCTACCCGAACGTCTTGTGGTCACTGCCGAAGGACAGATCCCGTGCGGGTGAGCGAGGTGAGACCGCGCCTAAGCGACAGTATTCGCTTTGCTTTTCCCAATCTGCGACGTGGCCACCAGCTTTTCTCCCTATGTGTTGAGTTGCTCGATAATGCTGGTCGCAGCTGTCACCCCGGCCACAAAGGTTGTCCCCGATCTTTTTCCCCTGTCCCACCAAAGAAAAGGGGTGGTCCATTCCTCGCGGGACAAAAAGAGCGGCGCCTGCCCCTCTCCGCTGCGCTACGCCTGCGGTTCCCTCCGGTGTGTCCGGGCCTTGGCCAGCTGCAAAGTGACCATCATTGCAACGCAAACAAGGAGAAAAGCAATGACCACGAACTGCATCAAATTCACCAGCGACGATATCGAAACCGCAAAAGGCATCGGCTCAATCTCAACCCTGACTTTCGACCTCGACATCACGGTCGAACCAGTCGCCAGCTCCAACCCGATGGCCCCGACGCACCGCGTCCTCGGCCGCTCCCCTCGCGGCAAACTGGTCGAATGCGGTGGCATCTGGAAGAAGCAGAACAAAGACACCGGCTCTGACTACTTCACCCTGACGGTCCGCGATCACGCCTTCAACGCCAATCTTGGCAAGGCCGCGAGCCAGGACGACATGTCCCTGCAGGCCATCATCCCCTGGGGTCCCAAAGACGCCGCGTAACAAACAAGCCAGGCCGCTTCGGCGGTCTGGCTTTTCTCTTGTCTCGTGTGGGCCCAAACAAAGCGAAGGTCTCGCAACGGCGTCAGTTCGGACGATGCCGGAATTGCCAGTTCTGGGGGTTGGACTTTCTTGGCGACGGGCTTCTGCGTGTTGATTGAACTGGCACGAACCAAGGTGCCCACCCTAAGTCACGCCGCTGGTTTTGCCTCTCAGCTCCTTGGGCCGTCACCGCCCTGCGAAGCTTTTGGACGCGCCCTTGCGAACCCAACTTAAGGGGGATTCATTCTTGAACCATTTGCGCTATGCTGATGACAAGCGGGCAAGGAACCCAGCCATGCGGTATCGCCTCGAAAAGATCATTCCAGCAAAACGGCAGCGACGTTTTTATGAGTTGAGCGTTTCTCAAACGCTGTTTGGAGAATGGTGTCTGACCCGCGAGTGGGGGCGGATCGGCGCGAAAGGCGGGCAGAAGAAGGCGGCATATCTCGCGTCAGAACAGGACGCGATTGTTGCTTTGCGGCAGCTCAAGGCGACCAAGACCCGGCGAGGCTATGCGACGATCCCTGTCCAGTTATAAATGTTTCCACCCTCTTGAGGTGAACGCGGACAGCTGTTCTGGAAGCGCCGACCTGTTGCCAGGATCAAGGGGGCGAGCAATTCCAATTCATCTGCATCGCGCTGCCAATCTACGCTCCCCGAACCGCCGGAACTTCACACCGAGATTGGTTTGGTCTTTCGGAGATCCGGCGTGCAGTTCAGCATGAGAAACGGTGATCAATGTTCGCATGTGGCGCTCCATTCCATTGACCTGTTGGCCCATCAGATCGCTAGCCCGGAGGCGAGCGGTCAGCAACACTTGGGGGAGGTTTCTGGACGGCCTGTCGTTTTGTGTAACACAGCTCGCGAACACGCTGCCTCTCGCCGCTGGCTCGAACGCGTGTCCTGAACTTCTTTGATTTTGTTTGACACACAAAGACGCCTTTCGGCCTTGAGCGCTGCTGCGCATCCCTCACAACAAACATCCCCCAAGCGTGCTCCATTTCATTGCGCCCCGTGCCGGGTGCAGCCCGCTCTGAAGCCGCCGGTCTTTTCCACGATCCGTCCAACGAAGATCAACAGAAAGGATCACAACATGACATTTGAGCAATCTCTCGACCTCGCCGAACTGCAAGCCGACATGGCATTTGAAACCTACCTCTCCGCCTTTGAAGAGAACGACCATCCAGAAGTCATAGACAGCCTCGCGACCGAGGCTCTGCTCGCCCAGGATCGCTTCGCCGATCTACGCAATCAGGATCTGGCTCACTGAGCCAGATACCCCGTCTGGCATCGCCAGCCGTAGTGGTTGGCGGTGCCAAAACAGGCAAACCAACAAGCGTCGAATCGCCTGTCGGTGATCGCTTACTACGATCAGATCGAGCCGGTTCTTGACCGGCACATTGAGTCCATTGATAGCCGTTTGACCCCCATGGCCTTTGCAATGCGGGCCCCAACACTGCTGTTCATTCTGCACCTTCACTTTATGTCAGAAGGCACCCCAGACGGTGCCAACAGGCAGTGGCTCCTCGTACCAGAATAGTGCGCACATTTCGCCTCAAGCCACAGCCATAACGGCCGCCCAGTTTTGTTGAAGATTTATCTCCACCAAGCCAGCCCTGAAGTCGAATGATGCATATACTGCGTGGAGCCAAACCCAAAGCTAAGTGAGAAAGAATGGACGTTGGCAGGATATGCCAACTGTTTGCACATTTGGTCTAGGGGTCTGAACAGTGAAGGCGAAGCGCAAAAACCTAAAGCTTGAACAGCGCATTGATCTTGCACGGCGCTATCAGGCCGGTGAGCCAGCGGTGGCGTTGGCGGCGGTGTTTGGCGTTACACGGCGCCATGTCGTACGGGTGGCCAAAGAGCAGACGGGCGAAGGGCTGTCGCTGCGAGATCCGTCAGAGACGGTGGCGTTCCGCGCGACCCAATCCGAGCTTGCTGCCTTTGACGCAGAGTGGCGCGCGCGTGGCTTTGCCAATCGTTCTCAAGCCCTGAACGCGGTGCTGCGCGGACGTTGCGGATTTCTGGATCTGGGGCAGGGGGAGCTCGCATCCTTTGCAGCATCTTGGCGGCAGGCGAAGGATCTGTCGAATGACCTGCGGTGCCTCGCCAAGGCGGCCGTGCTGGGCAAGTTGACCTTGTCGGATCAGGACCGAGATTTGCTCATAGAACTCGCCGATCTGACCCGTGGGTTGAGCCGTGAAATGGGAAGGATGAAGGATGCCGCACGCGTGCGCGGCGGCAAGGGTTGGGATGTGATCGAGGAGGCCGTGCGCGATGCGTAATACGGCAGCCCTCTATGAAGCCGTCATGGGCAAGCTCTGGGAGAATGAGCAGATCAGGGGCAAGGCCAACGCCCGGATCGAGGCGCGCATGGCGGGCCGCAGGCAGGGGCGCAGCTACGCCAATACCGGCCGCGCCTCGCTGCGCAATGTGGCCAAGGCGGCGTCGGGACAGAGCCGGGCCGCGATCTTCAAACGTATCCGATCGGGTGGCTGCAAGACGCGCGCATCTCTCGGCAACCAGCTCTCCTACGTGAACGACAAAGCGGTGTTTACCTATTCCTCGATGACCAATGCACTGACCTCGGATGCGGTGCTGGATGAGGCGCAAAAATCAGACATCATCGAGGACTGGGCAGAGACCTGGCGCGGAACAACCAAGCTTGGATTCACCTCGCATATGCTGCTGTCGTTTCCGACGGATGTGACAGTCGATCAGGTCCGCGACATCACTTTGGAATGGGCCGAGCATTTCTTTGACAGCGGTGAGTATGGCGACCAATGGGATTACGTTCTGGCGGTCCATGACGACCGCGCCCACAAGCATGCCCATATCCTTTTGAACAACCGCGGTGTTGATCAAGGCACTTGGTTTTCCTGCTGGGCCGAAGGCGTGATGTCACCGCAGCTGATGCGCGAGAAACAGGCCGAGATTGCTGAGAAGCATGGCATCATGCTGGACGCCACCACGCGTCTTGAGCGTGGCATCTACGCCAAACCTGCGGGCATGGAAGAGGTTTACGCCGCCAAAGCCCAAGCGCGCCGACCGCAAGAAATTGCCCTCACCGAGCAGGAACGCGCGATGGCCGAAGCGCAGGTGACGGCGTTCGCCAAAGACTACAAATCCGTCGCCGACTTTCTAGACCGCATGGATCAACGGGCCATCGGCAGCGCTGTGCGCTCCATGGCCGAGGCGATGGGACGCGGTGCGCCTTGGCACGGTCCCGGCAAAAATGAACAGACAGGAGAGATCGACATGAAGGACATCACAACCGTGGGCGAGGCCACGGAGTATGCGGAACGCGCGATCGAGGCCATCGGGCTGAAAATCGAAGAACTGGATGCCAGCGAGCGTGCCGCGTTTGAGGTTAAGACCGCCCCAGTCCTCAAAGAGCTGTCGCGGATGGTGCCAGACCCAGAATTGCAAAGCAGGTTCAACAAGGTGCTGCTGGAACCCTATCCGCCGGGGGCGGGGGATGCCGCTTTTGTGGCCGAGCTGACTTCGGGCAATGACTTGGCGCTGGAGAAGCTGGTCTCTTACGGTGAAGACCACGGTCTTGATTCCGATGACATCCTTGGGCGCTATGAGGCGGGTGGCACCAAGAACTACGGCTTGGCGCAGAACTGGGTTGAGCGGGACATGAATGCGGTCCTGACCCAAGATGGGTTGAACGTTGACACTGCGACAGAACCGCAGCGAATCGCGGCGCTTGAGGTGGTGGATACCTTTATGGATGGCATGGCGGATCGGATGCGCGAGCTCTCGGGTGATCTGTCAGCCGGGCAGGGTCTGCGGCGCGATGATCCGGGAGAGACCAGCGAGTTGTCAGTGGTCGATAATCACGACATCGGGGGCAAGTCCGAAGCCCTGCAAGGTCTGGCTGACATTTTGAAACATGGGCGTCTCAGTGAAGAACAGGAAGCTGTGGTCAACGGCGAGTTAAAGGTCGAGCTGACGGCGGCGCTTGGAGAGCGCGGCATGGCGGCGTTGCGCAACGGTAACTATGCAGTGCTGGACGACGCATTGCCGAGCAAGTTCGACCAAATCACCGTCGCGCAGGAATACCTTGAGATGATGCGCGAGGAGACGGGTGACCTGAGATTCACCGAGCGCGCGGCCGAGCTGCAGCAGGACAAGTCTGTCGAGATGGCAAAGATGATCCAAGCCTCAAAAGAGCAAGACATGTCGAAGGCCCGCGAACAGGGCCACGATCTTGATGACGAGATGGGTCTCTAGGGGAGGGTGAGAATATGCAGAAGTCACTTCCTCTCTGGGCGGCTGTCCCCATCGGTGCGATCTGTGGTGCTGTAGTTGGAACGATCGTCGCCAGCTTCTATCTCACGCTGGCGCTTAAGGTTGGGTTTGCCAATTTTGATATGCTGGCCGTCTGGAAGGCGGGGGATGCCACGCGCCTGGCGCATCCCGAGGCCTTCAAAGTGGCCTTCGGGGCGATAGGATTTGGTATCATCGGGCTTGGTGTTCTTGCCTTTGCCTGGACCTTCCAGCGCGAGCGCAGCGAATATGGCACCGCCCATTGGCAAAGCAAAGCCGAGCTTAAGAAAAACAATATGCTGCAGGATGCCGGGCGCGGCTTTGTTTGTGGCAAGATCGGCAAGCCAAATTCCAAAGGCCCATTTATATCGTCGACGGTGATCCCGCATGTGATGATGGTGGCCCCGACCCGCGCCGGTAAGGGGGTGGGCTTCGTGATCCCGAACCTTCTGGGCTTTGCGGGATCGGTGGTGGTGCTTGATGTCAAAGGCGAGAACTTTGACAAGACCTCTCGCCTTCGCGCTCTGAATGGCGATGAGGTGTACCGATTCAGCCCGTTTGACTGGTCCAATGCAACCCATTGTTACAATCCGCTGGCCCGCATCGCCAAGGCCCCGAGCTTTGCGCAGCGCTTCACCGAAGTGAGTATTCTCGCGGATCTGTTCCTGGATAAGGACAACAAGACACTCGACACCTTCTCGGAGGCGGGCAAATCGATCTTCGTTGCGGCCTGCCTGTTGGCGATTCAGCGCGGCAGGGCAACCCTCGGCGAGGTCAATCGCATCGTGGCCGGAGGGGATTACAAGAATGCGCAATACAAGGCCTACGCCGAAGAAGCGGAAGAGGCTGTGGTGCGCGAGCTTTGGACCAATGCGGCCAGTGCATCGAGCCGTTTGCTGACCAGCAACATCCAGGCCCTAATGACCGCAGGCCTTAAACAATGGGACAATCCGGCAGTGAGGGCGGCAACGCGGCGCAGCGATATCGACTTTTCGATATTCCGCAAGAAACCGCAGTCGCTCTACATCGTCGTCTCGGAGGATCATATCGCGACCCTGGCCCCGCTATTGCGTCTGCTCTTTGCCGATTTGATTGCCAGCTTGCGCCTGAACGAGCCAGCGGAGGATGAGCCCTGGCCGGTGATGATCATGATTGACGAGTTCCAGCAGATGGGCGCAATGCCTTATCTGGAACGGGCGATCCATTCCTTGGCCAGCTATGGCGGCCGCGTGGCGATGATCGCGCAATCGCTGGCGTCGCTGGATCGGATCTACGGCCCGGAAGGCCGTGAGAGCCTTGAAAACGGCGCGGGGCTGAAGCTCTATATCACACCAAGGGATCAGCGCACGGTGCGCGAGGTTTCTGCCGCTGTCGGCAGTACAACACGTGAGGCCGTCACGCGTATGTATGGGCGCAACAAAGGGGTGTTGGGGGCGACTTCGACATCAACACGTCTCGAAGAACGCCCGCTTCTCTCTGAGACGGAAGCGCGGCTGATGGACCCGGACGAGGTGATTATTCTGGCCTCGCCTCAGCATCCGATCAAAGCGCAGCGGATCAAGTATTACGATGATCCTTTGTTCAAGGAATTGGTCGAAAAGCAGGAGGGGCGGGCGTTTCCGTATCCGCCAAACGTTGAGGGCGTCGGGCCTTGGGAAGAAGTCGAGCCTAAGCAGGGTAAAAACGATGCCGCAGGTGAAACCTCAGAGCAGGCAAAGCCCACTGGTCAGCCCGAGGATCGCAACGCCCTAAGGGAGGCACGTGCCATGATGTTGGGTCAAGATGCGTCTGGCAGCACCGAAGACTTGCACCCTACGCCACATCCCGACGAACCCCTTCCGCTAGAGTGGGAAGATGTTTTGCTCGAGCAGAGCGACTTTCTGGATGCGCTGATGGAAGAGCAGGGTTTAGGGGGCTGATGGTTTTGCAAACCAAGCACCAGACAAAATAAAGGCGGCATCCGGGAGGAGGTGGATGCCGCCTATTACTGTCGATTGGCTCTGGGAGGAGGTAGAACCAATCACTGCCACTGAAGATAGGAGTTATGCTGCAGGTGCACAATGGGCGGGCCATGCAAATACTGCATTGCCGCATTGCGTTTGGCTGCTTGTAGGTTGCGCGCTGGCATTAGGCCTACAATCCGAGATTGTTACCTTTTGAGCTTCTCATGGCTTCAACGTCTGACCATGTTTGGCCTGATAATTTGAACAAATCTTCAATTACTTTGCGAGCGTAGCCGTCCATACGGGCTAGGACTTCCTTACGCTCGGTTGCGATAAGCATGTCCTCTAATCTTTTGCCAATATGGATAATATTGTGCCGAAGGCCAAAGTTTTGGTTGTCTTCGTCCTTTGCACTCGTCAAGAATTTGAAGTCTTCGATTATTGCATCATACTCTGAGCGTGTTTTTGCCACATGTCTGGCAATTTTTGCCTTCGCTTTTGCCATTGGTAAATAATCTGAGGGGGCGGCAAGATAGTCTAAAAGGTTTATCAAGTTAATAAATTTTGCTGTGTCATTTGGTGCTTCAAGCGCATCAGTGTGCATCTGCAGAGCGTGGCTGGTGATGTTCCAAACTTCCCCGGATGGAAACGTTCGAACGACGGTTCCGCAAATCTCAAGCCCCAAGCCGGTAACAAATCTTTGCCGGACAAGATCCCCTGCAATAATGTAACTTTCATTGTCTTGCTGGGTGTAAAATAGAGCCGCTGAAAATTGTTTGTTCTCGAGTAAGCCGGCTCTCTCAGGGAGGATTTCCGGCGTGTTGATACGGCAATTGTCAAACCGAATTTGATTCATGTATTTTTCGGCATGCGCGGCAGCGTAGGAGATAAGATGAAGATGAGCTTCGTGTGAAGCTGGTGCTAAGAAAGAATCCCAGTCTAGGTCTATTGGAAATGCAAGAAGTCCTCCTGTGATTAGGTCTTCGACTGTAACTTCTGTTGCTGCGCTTTTTATCCAGTGAAGTTCAGTGCCTTCTGCCGTGGCAAATTCAGGATGGACTGCGTGGTTCTTGGCAAAAAACTCTTCCAATTCCCGCTTGGGTTCCCAAGCTACACGCAATGGTGCCGAAGATAACGTGTTAGCCGGGTAAAATAGCAATTCTCTGGCAAGCCAGACGGGCTCTTCAGCATGCATTCTCGACATGGGGAGGAGGCAAAGCTTTCTCCCTTCTGCAAGTTCAGCGCTAAAGAAAACGGTTGGATCGGCGATCATAATGATACTCAAATTATTGGAAAACCCAGTCTACCCAATAAGTACAATACTCGGGCGTGGTTTATCTAGCTTAACTCATTAACAGAGTGCTTTGGTTTGTCTCGTGTTCAATACGATTTTTTGAAACGCAAAAGAAAGCCCCGAGTCCATGAAAGTAGTAACCGAATTCCATGATGATTTGTCCTGCGAGATTGAAGCAAGCAAGACTGAAGATGTCTACCACGGGATTATAAAATACAGCGAGTTTGAAGTTGGTCAAATCTCGGGTCGCGATCTAGGCGCAGTGAGCGCCCAATTCAAAATTATCTGTGTTTTGGTCGACGCTGGAGGCATGGTTCGTCATGGAATTATCATGCTTGGTTACCATAATGGTGCTTTCGAAGGCGACGTATTGCTTGTTGACGGGGAAATCATCGGCGAGTGGACCTCAGATGATGAAGAGTGGTGCCATTTCACCGCAACTGATGCTGCTATGGTTTCTTGCAGCGCTCCGTCACCATGGTTGTTGCATGACTCGATAGCAACATGGATGAGAGAAACCAGTGGTGAGAAGGATCCAGCCTGATGGCAACGCCGTCGTCCTTATGGTTTTTGTCGCGCTACAGTCATTACACGTGAATATTGCTTAATCCATTTGGCCTTGTCAGGGCTGAGCCATGTGATCAACTCCATGATTTGGCTGTATTCTTTTGTGATGTTGCGATGCAAGATTGGTTCATGATGAAATACGCGGTTGCGAAACTCTCGAACGGCGTCGCACCGAACATATAGCGCGTTGTATGTGACGGCAGGTGGCAGATCCGCAAATGAGGCATGAAGGTTCGCCCAAAAAACGGGCTCGTGCCGCGCAAGCAACATGTTTACCCAAAATCCAAAATTGAGCTCTGCGGTCATGCCACCCGATGTAACGGCTCCTTTTTTACGGAGTTTGTCGCGAGCTGTCTTGACGATGCGCTTGCCATTCCCGATTTGCGCGAGAAATGCCGGATCGTCCCACCAAGTGGAGCCGTATAGAACAATCAACTGGGTGGATATGATGTTGCGCAGGCACACTTCTGATGCGCTTAACACAGGGAAAAAAGCTTCGCTGATCAGGATGTTCCAGCCATACAGATCAAGTGCACGTTGCGTATCATGACCTGCCGCTTTGAGATATTTGGTTAACCGATCTTGAGAAATTATATTTGATACCAATGCCTTAACGCTCCGTTCGGTCCCTAATCGGTCTAGACCGTTTCTCTTGACAACAGCGCGAATTTCACCATATATGGGGTCAATCGAAGACAAAGTTAGGTCTTCAACCTCTTAGATGCCCGCGACAGCCGTAATAGGTCCTCGCGGGTTTTCGCTTTCTAGCCATACCTTTACTGACGATGACCGACAAGGCGGCTACTTTTGGAGTGATCCCGGATTCGGATTGTTAAACGCAAAGGAGCACCTTGTAACCCTTGTTCCGCTGGCAGATTGTTCGCCTATGGTTCGAACAACGCGAGTCTTGGTGTGGTTAGCGCGCACCCAACGGAAAGCACTCTATTCGTTCACCGGCAGGTAAAACTCCGTAATCCCCCGCCGGCCGTCTGAGCGCCCGAGCTGCACGATCACATCAATTGACTTGCGGATGTATTCGCGCACTTCGGCGAAGGTCAGGGGGGTGCCAGCTTGGAGGACCATGATGGCCAACCGGTCAATGGCCAACTCGGCAGTTTCCGCGTGGATCGTTGAGACCGAGCCACCATGACCAGTGTTGATCGCCTCAAGGTATGTGAGCGCTTCTGATCCGCGTAGCTCGCCCACGATGATCCGGTCCGGCCGCATCCGCAGGCTGGCTTGCAGGAGCGCATTGGCGCTGCGTTGCGACGTGGGGGTTTTCTCGGAAAGAAGGGATACGGTGTTGGGCTGGTCGGGGAAAAGCTCAAACGCATCTTCGATGGTGATCAATCGCTCGCCGTGATCCACATGGGAGAGAAGGTTGCGCGCAAAGGTGGTCTTGCCCGTTGATGTGCCTCCGCTCACCAAGATGTTCAGGCGATCTTCGATCAAGGATTTCAGCGCCTGGTCGAGGTTAGCTTCGGACAGGTCAGCAACTTTGCGCATTTTCTCGCGGCGCAGCGTTTCCAGAGACACAGCTTCCCCAAACAGAAACGCGGGTTTGAACTCACGCGCGGCTTTGGGTGCAAAGAGGCGGATGGTGATCGAGGCCCCTTGCTCAATCGCGGGCGGCACGGCGATTTGAACCCGCAACGGGCGACCCGCATAATCGATTTTCCCGGAAACCAGCGGGTTCTTTTCAGAGACGCGGGCTTTGGCATCGCCAACAATGCTCTGTGCGAGGTTTTGCGCGGCCTTTGCCTCAACACGGTTGCCGGCCCGGCGCATGGCCGCGTCTCCGGCCACTTCCACCCAGACCTCACTATTTGGGTTGATTGCCAATTCGACAATGTCGTCGCGGCTCAGCCATTCGCGGAACGGTTCAAAATATTGCTCAAGATAGGATGTGGGATGCATGTCAGTCAAAAATCACAACGTCCCGATCCACGAGCACGGTCACATTTGCCCCTTGATCGACATAGATCGTCGGTGTGATGGCGATCTGCTCGGCAATGACGCTGCCCACGGCATCCTGCAGATCCTCGCCAACGCTTTCCAGAACAATGCTGGTGGTCTCGTCGCTGGCGGCTTCTGCGGCAACAGAGGGCGCTGCACCAATGACCGAGATTAGGGCCGCACCCCCGAAGCGTTCCATGAACTTGGTATCGACCAGGCCGGTTAGGCCAGAGCGGCCCAATTGATCGCCACCGGCTGAGGCAATCTCCATCGAGATTCCGTCAGGTGTGAGTATGCGGGTCCATAGGATTAAGATACGCTTTTGATTGATGTCGATGCCGGAGCGATACTGGCCAAAAAGGCGCGAGCCGCGCGGGATCAGAACCCGCTCGCCAGAAAAAGCCAGAACCGGTTCTGAGACCACGGCTACGACATTGCCGGGCAGGTCGCTGTTGATCGCAGTTTGCAAGGCGGCCTGAACGACCGACCCTTGGGCCAGTGTCCGGTCGGGATATTCCATGCGGGCGGCCTCGTCGATTTGCAGCGGGCGTGCTGCGCGCAAGAGGTAGTCTTCGTTCTCCCCGACGCCGCCGCGCGGTTCACTCGCGAGGGTCGCGCCAGAACCCGGTGGTGCGTTTTGCCCGCTTGTGCCCGCACCGCCCGCGAACACGACGGCGGGGGAGACGATCTGAGCGCGTAGCAATTCATCCGCCTCTTGGGCGGCGGCGCGCGCGCGGTCTTCCTCTTCAAGGCGGCGGCGTTCTTCGAGCAAGCGCTGATCCGCAATCAGGCTTGATTGGGTGAGCTCACTCTCAAGGGATTCTCGTTGCGCGCGTTCTGCATCAAGCATGGCTTGAAGCCCTGACAATCGCGCTGCGTTCTGCCGCGCCGCCGCAGCCAGTTCATCATCTTTCTCAGCGATCGACGCTTCAAGGGCGTCAGTCTGTGCATCAAATGCCTCGCGCAGATCGCTTACGGCGGCTTGGATTTCAGAATTGCGGGCTGATTGGCTGGCGGCAAGCGCCTCACGCAAAGCTGCGAGTTCGCGCAGGACGGTTTCATCGGGCACCGGGTCAGGGACCGGTTCTGCGACTTGCGGCTCCAACGCCTCCTCGACGGCGATGAGTGCGTCTTCCACGCGCTGGTCTTCTTCGTCAGCTGGAAACTCCAGCCGTCCGCCGTTGCCGGTTCTTTGGTCCTGAAAGGATTCAACATCGGAGGTTTGCAGCGGGTCGGCGGCGTCCTGCAGGCTGGAGGCAAAGACATAGGCGAGCGCGGCCCCGCCCAGGCCAAGCCCGGCGGCAATGGCACCGACACCAATGCGGCTTCGTGGTTTCTTAGCGTTGCGGTGCTGAAAATTGTCCAAACGATCCTGCAGTTCAGGTGGGTTTTGATCCGCCATCTTTAATTCCCCACGGTGAGGGCGGTTTCATCACGCTGGATGCAGATGGCCTCGTCGCCAATGCGCAGGGTCCAGAACGGATTGACTCCGAGAACGCGCACGGTGTTGCCTTGCTGGGTCCAGTTCACTGTGCGCTCGCGGCCATCGGCGTCGGCCTTGAAGAGCGCAGGCTGGCGCGCGTTTTCCGGGAAGGTGAAATAGGTAAACCTGCCATCGTCATAGACGCTGGAGGGCCGAAAATCGCCGGTCCCCGATGCCACATAGGCATAGTTGCGCGGAGCCTCATATCCTTTTGGGGCAGAGGTGTTCGGGCGACGATCTTCAGGATATTGAAACCGCACCTCAAAGAACATGCCGGTACGGCCTTGGATCTGTCCCTCGCGCAGATGAAACGAATAGCTGTGGCGATTGGTGATCACCGTCATATTGGTTGAAGCACCGCCCACATGGGGCTTGATGGTCAGAACGTTGCCAAGCTCGGGGATCGGATCGACCTGAAAACTCTCGGTGTCGCCCACGATGACCGCTTCGAACCGCTCGCCCGGTCCAAAATGGATTGTGGTGGCATGACGCAGATCGGTTTCGATCGTGTAGACTTGGTTCTCGTTGTAGGTGGCGGTGCGAATACGGATATCGAGCGGGCCACCTGAGGGTGTTGCTGCTGGGTAGGCGGCACTGGCAAGACAAGCGGCGAGCGCCGCGGATATGAGTGTCAATTTGTTCAAGGGATCAGTTCTCCAGGGTCTCTGCGTCGACCCGGTAGGAGGTCACGACAAATCCGAGCGGATTGGCCCAGACGTCTTGCAAACGCTGGCGGGTTTCAGGGCGGAATTCATAGGCAAGGGTGGCCACGTATTGGCGGGTCACGGTGCGCACATCGCGCGGGCGGCGTAGCGTGCGCGAGAACCGGACCTGCGCAACACCGGCTTCAATCTGATTGACCGATTTGATGACCACTTCGATCTTTGCGTCTCGGCCATAGACGGTAATGGGGTAATCCTCATTGGCCGAGTTCCAAAGATCGCGCAGGGTGCGGGCGGCATCGAGATCGGAGCGGCCGAGCACGGAATTGATCCGGCTCTCACCGTCGGTGACATCAAAGGTCTCTCGATCATCGACGTAAGCCACAAGATTGGCCTGGATGATGGCGTCGCTCTCATCGAGTGACAGGGCCTCGACATGGGCGACGCGGTCCATCTCGCCGGTTTCCTTGTCCACCACGACAACAACGGTTTCGGTGGTCTTGAGCGGCAGCAGGCTGACGGCTCCGAGAAACCCTGCAAGCCCAACAATGACGCCGGCGCCTGCGATGAAATAAGCAAAGCGCTCGCGGCGGCGCGGACCAAAGATCATGTCCACTTCAAATTCATCGCGCGCTTTGCTCATCGGTGTTGTCTTTCAGGAAGTTTACGAGGGAAGGATCAGGGTTTGCGAAAGCTCTTAAGGACACCAAGCGCGGCACCGGGGCTTTGCCTGACGGCGCTGCCGACGGTTGTGAGCCCGTCACTGACACCGCGCCGCATCTCGTGGGGCGTTTTGCCGGTGGCCAGCCGGGTGGCCCCGCCCGTGCCATACATGCTGGTATTGACCATGCCGCGTCGCGCAAGACCGGTGATGCCGACGGCGTTGGAGGCGATACCCATGACCCCTGTGAGGTTAGAGGCAATGTAGGGAACCGCAGCCATGATCCCCGCACTCAGGATCAGAATGACGAGAAACGGCAGGATCAGGCTGACGGTGGCGACGTCGCTCGGATCTGCCGAGGCATGGCCAATGGCTTCTGCGATGGCCACGATGATTCCGGCGGCCCCGGCTGCGGCGACGGGCATCAAGGCATAGCCGATGGTGGCACGCGCCCACGCCTCAAAGAGCGAATGGGTGGGTTTGAACAGCGAGCAGAGGATCATAAAAGGCGCGATCACTATCATCAGTGCGAAGACGATCTTGGCGAACGCAATGATACCTGCCGTGATGGCGGCAAAAAGGGCGGAGAGCACAAAGAAGATCGCGCCCAGAACCGCGCCAAAGACCCAACCAGCGCCATCCCCGATGGCATCGCCATAGGCCGTGATGCGCGCGACCATGCGGTCGAGGCTCTCATAGACACCCGCCTCATCGCCGGAGGCCGTAAGATCGAGGATAGCAGCGCCAATGCTGTCGGGCACGTCGGTGGCGACGTTGTAGATGATCTCAAAATTCGCCCAGGTCTGCGCAAAAATGGAAATGAGCAGCAGCTTGATGCCAAAAGCAAAGAAGCTGCCAAAACTCATGGGTCTGAGTTGCATCACGACATTGATGCCAAGAAGGATTAGCAGCAGGGCTGCGCCGGTGGACAAGACGTCACCTATCACGGCGGCATTGGTGACAAATCCGGATTGCGCGACCGTATCGACGGCGGCGTCCACTTGGCCGAGGATGTCGCGAATGACACCCATCAGTTAGGGCAAGCTGCGTCGCGGGTGGCGAGCATCTCATCCGCTTGCAGACGCAATTCGGCGACTTTGAACGGCAGCAGCGGATTATCCGACGTTACATAGCCGTCAGCCTCCAAGACGACCTCGTCCCAAGGAATTTGGGTGAAGTAACATTCACATGAGCCGGTCTCTATCCAACGCTCGGCGGCCATGATCCGCAGGATGGCGCGGTAGCCGTTACGGATATAAGGCGATGGATCAAGGCTTGTCGGGGGACGCGGCGCTTCGCAGGCCAAGGGCGTGTCCTCTTCAACCGCCATTGTGGAGAAGTTACTGGAGTCTGCGTTTGCAAGGCTTGCAAACGGCAGGGTGAACAGGGTGACGGATGCGACGAGGTGTTTCATTCGTCTACGGCCATGGTTCTAAAGCTGCGCTCAGCCGCCAGTGTTGACGCGTCAACAACGCCCAACTGTCCCGCACTGACGCCTTGCGCGGCCTCGAGCCGCCAAATCTGGGTGAGAATGATGCCAAGCTCCGCGGTGACGCGGGTGTTCAGATCGACAGCGGCCTTCAGGCCGTCTTGGTCATCAATCAGGCCAACCATCGTTTCCAACCGGTCAAGACTTTCACCCGCCTCTTCGTGGCTTTCTTGCGCGGCCACCGACAGCATCGCACTGGCCCCGGCCTGTGTGGCGATCCGGTTGTCGGCGGGCTCATCAGAGGAAGACAGGCTTGCGAGGGTCTCAGAGGAAAATCCACTGCCTTCGAGCAAACGCCTGACTTGGCGATCAAGACCGCGACCGGGTTTGAACCCAGAGAGGAAATCTCCATCCGCAAGACTTCGGGCCGTCTCAATTGGGGCCATCAAGCTGCCTTTGAGGCGCTCAAACTCTTCGATGGTGGCAAATAGCTCCCCCAGAGCGTTGCCATCAATCAGGGATTTCAGCTGGGCTTCGAGGTTGAGGAGTTGCGATATCTGGGTTTCCAACTCCTGGCGCATCGTGGCCAGTTGCTGAAGCTGCACGTTGAGGTCTGTCGCCATATGTTCAAGTTGCGCAACAAGCTGGCCCAATTGGCTGCCATCAAAGGTTGGAACGCCTTGCGCCGATCCGGGTATTGGCAGGATGGCACTTAGTGAAACCGTTGTGGCGAGTAAAAAACGTCTCATTCAGAAACTCCCATTTGCATGAATTGCCGCTCTGACAGGCGGTCTGCGGCCAGATGTTGGGCAAATGCCGCTTCGCGGACCTGATTGGCGGCCATCAACCTGACGCGCAGGCTGAGGATCCGGCCGATCTCGGCCTTGGCATAGGTGTTGAGTTCCCAGGCTGCCTTCGCATTGGGTTGCGCATCGATCTGCTGGATGATCGCGCTCAGTCGGTTGATGACCTGTGCGGTCGTCGCAAAGCTGTCGGCGGCGTAATAGATGCCAGCATCCGAGATATTGGCGTATTCCGCGAGGGCATAATCAGAAGGCGAGAGCGTGCCCAAAGCGTCTGCCCCGCCCACGACCGCGAGATATTCGTTGTAGAACTTGGAGATGTTGCGCACGTAGCCTTGGGTCTCGGCAAAGGGGGGCACGCCGCCATACTCAATCACGCGCCCCGGGCCTGCATTATACGCGGCCAGCGCTTTGGGGATGGTGCCAAAGGCATTGAGCTGGGTGGTGATGTAGCGCGCGCCGCCGCGCAGATTTTCAATCGGGACGTTGGGATTGACGCCCATGTCGGAGGCGGTGCCGGGCATAAGCTGGGTGAGACCGTAGGCCCCAACCGGGCTGGTCGCGGTGATGTTAAACCGGCTTTCTTGCTTGATCAGAGCCTGAAACAGGCAGCGCCATTGCGTGGGCGACAGCCCTGCGCGCGCCACACCCGGCGCACCAGCATATTCCGAGGCGACCTGTACGATCATCATCTCGACGGTTTCGCGTCCCTCCCCAAATAGGCGCGCATCCATTGGATGATTGGAGACCACGGGATAGATCTGATCCGCGCCAAAATCCGCATTGCCCTCAAGGGCTGCGATATTAAAGCCGGGTCCGGTGATGGCGGCGGCCATTTCGTCTAAAACGCGCAGCTGATCGGCTTCCAACCCTTCGATGGTTGCGCCGACACCATCGATGTCGTTCTGCACGCCAAGATCCTCGAGCAGGCTGTCAAAGATTGAGACATTGCGGGCGATCGCAGTGCGATCGGTTGTTGGCACGCCCTGCGCGAGGGCCAGCATGGGAAGTGTGCTGAGAACCAGTACAGATATGTGCCGCGTCAATCTCATGAGGCCGGTACCCCGATGGCTGTGAACTCACAATCCATGTCTTGCGCGGGTGCGGCGAAGAATAGCGGGGTTTGCGCAGACCGCGTCACTTGCGCCGCGTTTTTGCGACCCACGCAAGGGGAGGTTGCCTCGGTATAGCGTTCGCAAGCTGAGAGCGACGCGGCAAGGGCAAGGAGGGCGAGGGTTGGTCTCATAGATGTCTCCAAAAATCAGGGGTGGTGCGCCAGTCTGGCCCGACAAGGTTTTCGCCAATACGGCCCCCGCCCAAGATGTTGAGCAGAGGCCCGAGAGCGCTCAGGTCTGCATCCACAAAGACTGAATCTCCCGCCGAGCGGACCAATGCGATGCGCTGCCCGATGGTGGGTTCCGTGAGGAGTGCCGCCTCTTTGGGGTTCACGCGCAAGAAATCAAAATCCGATGGTTTGGCGCGATCATTGGGAAACAGGATCTGGGTCGGGACGGTTTCAACGATGGTTTTGCCGACGCGGCTGCCTTCGAGCTGCGAGGGGTATTGCGTCATCATGACCACAACGCAGTTCATCTTACGCAATGTAACAAGCCAGTTTTCCAGCCGCGCCCCAAAGTAGGGATCGTCGAGCAGCTTCCAGGCTTCATCAAGCACGATGATAGTGGGGCGGCGGTCCTCAACGACGCGCTCGATCTGGCGGAAGATGTACGAGAGCACCGCCATGCGTTCGGTGGTCATGTCGAGGATTTCAGTCATATCAAAGCCGGTGATTTCACCGGAGATGTCGATGGCCTCGCCGCCTTCTGGCTCATCAAAGACCCAACCGTAGCGCCCGCCGGGGCCCCACTCAGCGACGCGCGATTGCAACTCGCCCTCATCATCTAAGGCTTGAAACAGGGTCTCAAAGGAGGCAAAATCCTGCAATGTTGGTCCCGCATCCGCGTTTTGGCCAACGGCGTTCTGCACAGCGCGAGATTGTTCACCGGTTAGGGATCCGTTGCGGGTTAAGAGTGTCGAAAGCCAATCGGAGAGCCATGCTCGGCCCCGTTCGTCAACTTCGGTCGCAAGAGGGTTGAGACCCGTGGGCACACCGGCGCGAATTTCTTTATAGCGTCCGCCCAAGGCACGCACGGCCATCTCAAGCCCGCGGTCTTTGTCAAAGAAGAACAGACGCGCGCCGACGCGTTGAGATTGCGCCGCGAGGAACGCGGTTGTGACGGTCTTGCCCGTCCCAGTACGCCCGAGCACGAGGCTGTGGCCCACGGTTGGTTCCTTGTCTTCTGAACCCGCCTCATGGAAATTGAACCGATATCCGGCAGTGCCGACGGTCGGCAGGATGGAGATCGGCTGGCCCCAAGTGTCGTTGTGCCCTAATTAAAGAGAATAGAGGCTAATTTTTCC
>NZ_LXYI01000038.1 GCF_001650875.1 Sulfitobacter sp. EhC04 | reverse complement strand
CCCCACCCTTTTTCACTCCCCCCATTAACCACTCCTTAACGCAACACCTTCGTCCGCTGCGTTCACATCTTCCCGCAACACCCGCCCGTGTACCCGCTGGTGCACGGCATGTGTACGGCCGGTGCACAGGTTGTGCGCCGATTCGTCCTTCAAAATAACGCTGTTAACTAAAGCGCCCCGCCTTGAACTTGAATCGCCGATACCCTGCCGCGCTTCGCGCTCTCGGGACATCGGCGATACCGGGTGTATCAGGTTAAAGGCGGGACGCTGTGTTCAGCCCAGGTTCAGCCCGAAGTCAGCCCTGACGGACCAGTTTCGCCACCAGGCGGCGGGTCAGCGGGGCGACCAGCAGGACCGCCGGAAAGGCGATGGCCCAGCTTGCGATCCACGCTCCCATCCACAGCGTCAGGACCCCCTCGCCCAGCCCCGTCGCGCGCAGGGTGGCGATGCCGGAGACCATGCAGGACATCAGCCCCGACAGGATCAGGCCAAAGAGGATCGGGGCGTACCTTGGGGGGATCATGGGCGTTTCATCCGGTTCAGGGCGTCTTCTTGGGACCACCGGGGTGGTGTTCCGCCTTGACATACCCCTGATATCCGGGCACCTCAAGCCGGTCGAAAAGCCCTTTGAAATCAACGCCTCGGCGGTGTCACGGCTCCTGCGGCAGGTCCTCGGAGGGGATCATGCCAAAGAAGCTGCCATCAGACCACAGGCCGAACCACCCCTCGTGATGCTCCCCGATTTCGACCATGCGGTAAAAGCTCTTGCGGTCGATCAGCGCCTCCAGGTTGCGGCGGATCAGGATATAGGGGGCAGGTTCCCCCGTTTCATCGTCCCGCGCCACCCGGATCGGATGATCCGCCCCCGCGACGGCGCTGTCCTCCACATTGGTGACAAAGCGCAGGCGCTGGTCCTGCCCCTGCCCCTCCACCTCGAAATCCACGGCGATGAAGGGCGCGTCCTCGACCGTGATGCCCACTTTCTCCACCGGCGTGACCAGGAAGTAATCCTCCCCCTCCCGCCACAGAATCGATGCGAACAGCCTGACCAACCCGGGCCGCGCAATCGGCGTGCCCTCGTAAAACCAGGTCCCGTCCCGCCGTATCTGCATGTCGATGTCCCCGCTGAACGGCGGGTTCCATTTTTCCAGCGGCGGCAATCCGCGTGGTTTTGCGGCTTTTACAGCCTCTGCGAGGCTTTCTGCCGAGGGGGTAACGCTTTTTTGTCCACTCATTGCTTTTGCCATTCCCCGTATGAGAGATACACTTACACTGAACCGATATAACCCAAGGGACGCGTTTGTCATGAGTGATGCAGAAGACATGGTCGCCGAGATCGAGACGCTGGGCGTCAAACTGGCCGAGGCCAAGCAGTCGATCACCCGGCGTTTCATCGGTCAGGAGCGGGTTGTCGAACTGACCCTGACTGCCCTGTTGTGCGGCGGCCACGGGCTGTTGATCGGCCTGCCGGGTCTGGGCAAGACGCGTCTGGTGGAAACCCTCAGCACGGTGATGGGCCTGGATGGCAACCGGGTTCAGTTCACGCCCGACCTGATGCCCGCCGATATCCTGGGTTCCGAGGTGTTGGACACCGCTGAAGACGGATCGCGCAGGTTCCGCTTTATCGAGGGGCCGGTTTTCTGCCAGTTGCTGATGGCAGACGAGATCAACCGCGCCAGCCCGCGCACGCAATCCGCGCTGTTGCAGGCGATGCAGGAAAAGACCGTGACCGTCGCAGGGCAAAGCCGTGCGCTGGGCGTGCCGTTTCACGTTCTTGCCACCCAGAACCCGATTGAACAGGAAGGCACCTACCCCCTGCCCGAGGCGCAGCTTGACCGCTTTCTTGTTCAGATCGACGTGGCCTATCCGGACCGCGATACGGAACGCGATATCCTGCTGGCCACCACCGGCGAGGTGGAAGAACAGTCCAGCCAGGTCTTTACCACGGCTGAGCTTCTGGCCGCGCAACGCCTGTTGCGGCGCATGCCTGTCGGTGAATCGGTGGTCGAGATGATCCTCGATCTGGTCCGTGCCTTCCGCCCGGAAGAGGAAGGTGCCAGTGCCCGTGTGCGCGAATCCGTCGCCTGGGGCCCCGGCCCTCGCGCGGCGCAATCGCTGATGCTGGCGGTGCGGGCGCGCGCCCTGCTGCATGGGCGCCTTGCCCCATCTGCCGAGGATGTCATTGATATGGCCCGCCCGGTGCTGAGCCACCGGATGGCGCTGAACTTTGCCGCACGCGCACGGGGTGACAGCCTTCAGGGCCTGATCGAGGAAACAGCCGCCAGCCTGTCCGGGGCCAAGGCGGCAGCGTGACCGGCCCTCTTGCCCCTGGTGGATATACGCCCGAGAGTCTTCGCGCCGACGGGGAGGAGGAGGCAGCCCGCCTGCCCGCCCTGCTGGCGCGTGCCGAGCATCTGGCGGGGGCCGTGCTGCTGGGTGCGCATGGGCGCAGACGTGCGGGCGTTGGCGATGATTTCTGGCAGTACCGTCCGGCCCAGATTGGCGACAGCCGCCGCATGATCGACCATCGCCGCAGCGCCATGGGCGACCATGAATTCGTGCGCGAGCGGGAATGGCAGATCGCTCAGTCGGTGATGCTCTGGGTCGATCAGGGCGCGTCGATGCGGTTTTCCAGCGATCCCAAGTTGCCGCAGAAATCCGACCGCGTTCGTCTGCTGGGCCTGGCGCTGGCGATCATGCTGCTGAGGGGCGGCGAACGCGTTGGCCTGACCGGTACACGCCTGCCGCCGCGCAGTGGCAACCCGCAATTGCTGCGGCTGGCCGAGGTGTTCTGCCAGGATGACGAAACGGACTACAGCCCGCCAGAGCATCGGGCGATGGTCCCCCATGCGCGGGCTGTCTTTATCTCTGATTTCATGGGCGAGATGAGCGGTGTGAAACTGGCGCTGACCAAGGCGGCGGACCGTGGCGTGCGTGGCGTGCTGTACCATGTGCTCGATCCTTCCGAAGAGGCGTTTCCCTTCCGGGGGCGCACGATTTTCGAAAGCGTGGGCGGCACCCTCAGGCACGAGACGCTCAAGGCTAACGACTTGCGCGACCGCTATCTTGAGCGGCTCGCCACCCGCAAGGCAGAGCTGCAAACGCTCTGTGCGGTAACCGGCTGGCGCTATGGGCTGCATCATACGGATGCCTCTGCGCAATCGGCACTGCTGTGGCTTTATGCAGCGCTGGATGCCCGCGCGGGGGTGGCGGCATGACGGTATTGGGCGGCATCGGCTTCACCGCGCCCTGGCTGCTGCTTGCACTGGCGGCGCTTCCGATCCTCTGGCTGATCCTGCGCGCCGTGCCGCCTGCCCCGATCCGGCGGCGGTTTCCCGGTGTGGCACTGCTGCTGGGCCTCAAGGACGACGAAAGCGTGTCCGACCGCACACCCTGGTGGCTTCTGCTGCTGCGGATGCTGGCAGTTGCGGCGATCATTCTCGGCCTGGCCGGTCCGGTGCTGAACCCGCAGGAGGATCAGGCGCAGGGCAGTGGGCCGCTGCTGATCGTGCTGGATGGCACATGGGCCGGGGCCACCCGCTGGACCGAGCAGATGCAGGCCGTCGAGGCGCAGCTTTCCCGCGCCGCGCGGGCCAATCGCACGGTGGCGGTGCTGGCGCTGACCCGCCCGGAGGAACCGCTGTTCCAGGCGGCTGATGTCTGGCGCGGCCGCCTGGCCGGCTTCACTCCCGCGCCATGGCAACCCTCCCCCGCCGATGTCGCGCGGGCCACGGCAATCATCGACCAGATGGAGGGGTTCGATACGCTTTGGTTCAGCGACGCGCTGGAGTATGAAGGCCGGGAGGAAATGCTGGCCAGACTTCAGGCGCAAGGCGACGTCGAAGTCTATCAGACAGCGGCAAACGTGCTTGCCATCAGCCCGGCTACCTATGCCGACAGCGTGGTCAAACTTCAGGTTGCCCGTGCCGCACCGGGGCCTGCGCGCGATGTCACCATCCAGGCAGAGGGGCGCGACCCCGCCGGAAATGCGCGCATCCTGGCAACCGCAACCGGGTCATTTTCGGATGGCGAGAGTCTGGGCACGGCGGAGGTCTCCCTGCCTGCCGAGATGCGGGCGCGAATTACCGGGTTCGTGATTGCCGGGCAACGTTCAGCCGGGGCGGTGACGCTGGTGGATGATGCCCTGCGGCGGCGCGAGGTTGCGTTGATCGGCGGGCGTGGCGACCGCGAGGCGCTACAGCTTCTGTCTCCGCTGCATTACATCGAACAGGCACTTGCCCCCACTGCCGACCTGATCGACGGGTCGATTTCCGATGTACTGCCCGCCAACCCCGATGTGATTGTTCTGGCCGACATCGCCACCCTGTCAGAGGCCGAGGCAACGCCATTGACCGAGTGGATCGAGAACGGCGGGATGCTTGTCCGATTTGCCGGGCCGCGCATTGCAGCGAGCGACGTCAGCCGAATAGACGAAGACCCGCTGATGCCGGTGCGCCTGCGTGCGGGTGGGCGCAGCGTGGGCGGCGCGATGAGCTGGGGTGAACCCAAGTCGCTGGCCCCGTTCCGCGACACCTCTCCCTTCTTTGGCCTGCCGGTGCCGGACGACGTGACAGTGACCGCACAGGTCGTCGCGCAACCCGATCCGACCCTTGCCGACCGGGTCATTGCCTCGCTCAGCGACGGCACGCCGCTGGTCACCCGCAAGACAGTGGGTCAGGGGCAGATCGTGCTGTTCCACGTCACTGCCACGGCGGAATGGTCCACCCTGCCGTTGTCGGGCCTCTTCGTCCAGATGATGGAACGGCTTGCGGTGTCCTCTGCCGCCGCCCAGCCCGATGCGGGCGACCTCAGCGGGACAACATGGACCCCGCTGCGGATCATGGACGGGTATGGCACCCTGTCCGATGCGGGCACGCTGCCGGGCGTGGAAGGCGGCGATCTGGTCAGCGCCCCTGCCGGGCCTGCGCTGCAACCGGGCATATACGCCAATGCGGACCGCAGGCTGGCCCGCAACGTATTTACCGCCGACAGCACGCTGACCCCGGCCAGTTGGCCTGCAGATGTACCCCTGCGCGGGCTTGCTGTCCCGCCGGAGCAGCCCGTGGCGGGCTGGTTGCTTAGCTTCGCGATCCTGTTGCTGCTGGCGGATGTGGTGGCGTCGCTGGCCCTGTCAGGCCGGTTGCTGGGCCGTCGCGGCGCAGCGGTCGTTGGCGCATTGATGCTTGCCATGGGCCTGCCCCTCAACCCGGCGGACGCGCAGTCAGCCGAGGCCGATGCATTCGCCCTCGCCGCCACGGTCGAAGTTTCGCTGGCCCATGTGATCACCGGTGATGCGGAGGTGGACGACATCGCCGCTGCGGGCCTGAAAGGGCTTTCCGATGTGCTGTTCTTTCGCACCTCCGTCGAACCCGCACCGCCCACGGCGGTCAACCTGGAAACCGATGAACTGGCGTTCTTCCCGATCCTCTATTGGCCGATCACGCCCAATCAGCCGCGCCCCTCGTCCGAGGCCTATTCCAAGTTGAACAGCTACTTGCGCTCCGGCGGCATGATCCTGTTCGACACGCGCGATGCGGATATCGCGGGCCTGAGCGGGTCCAGCCAGAATGGCCGCAAGTTGCAGGACCTTGCCGCGCCGCTGGACATTCCGCCATTGGAGCCCCTGCCCGCCGATCACGTGCTGACGCGCACCTTTTATCTGCTACAGGATTTTCCGGGCCGCTATAACAGCCGCGATGTCTGGGTGGAGGCCTCTCCGCCCGATGCAGAGCAGATCGAGGGAATGCCGTTCCGCAATCTCAACGACGGTGTGACGCCGGTGGTGATCGGCGGCAATGACTGGGCTGCGGCCTGGGCCGTGCGCAGCGACGGCGCGCCGCTGTTGCCCATCGGCCGGGGATATGCCGGTGAACGGCAGCGGGAGCTTGCCAACCGGTTTGGCGTGAACCTGATCATGCATGTATTGACCGGGAATTATAAATCGGACCAGGTCCATGTGCCTGCCCTGCTGGATCGGCTTGGCCAATGAGTGCAACTGTCGTCTTTGATCCCCTAATTCCGATGGCGCTGCTGCTGGTGGTGGCCATTGTCGCCGCGCTTTCGATCATCCTTGCGATCCTGCGGGGTCTGAACGGCTGGGGCCTGCGTGCCGGGGCGGCGCTGGTGGTGTTGGGAGGCCTGGCAAACCCGTCTTACCAGCAGGAAGACCGCGCACCGCTGACCGACATCGTCTTTCTGGTGGAGGACGAGAGCGCCAGCCAGACTCTGGGCACGCGCACTGCGCAATCCAGCGCGGCGGCTGCCGCCCTTGCCGCGCAGATCACTGCCCGCCCCAACACGGAACTGCGCCGCATTGCCGTCCCCGACGGGGAAGGCGATGCAGGCACTGAACTGATGACCGCCCTGTCAAATGCCATGGCGGAAGAGCCGCGCGCGCGCATCGCGGGTGTCCTTGCAATCTCTGACGGGCGCATCCATGACGCCGATCTTCCCGTGGACCTGCCCGCGCCCCTGCACCTGCTGATGAGCGGAGAGGAGACCGACTGGGACCGCCGCCTGACCGTCCGAAACGCCCCCGCCTTTGCCATCATCGGCGAGCCGGTCACCCTGACATTGCGCATCGACGATCTGGGGGCCGCCCCTGCCGATAACCCGCTCGTGCAACTCGACATCTCCATCGACGGGGACGAACCGCAAAGCTTTCGCGTCCCGGTGGGCGAGGATCTGGAACTGCCGGTGACCCTGCCCCACGGCGGACGCAACGTGATCCAGTTCACCCTGCCAGAGGCAGAAGGCGAATTGACCGACCGCAACAATACCGCATTGATCCAGATGAACGGCGTCCGCGACCGGCTGCGGGTGCTGCTGGTATCGGGCGAACCACACCCCGGCGGGCGCACCTGGCGCAACCTGCTGAAGTCGGACAGTTCCGTCGATCTGGTGCATTTCACCATTCTCAGACCCCCTGAAAAGCAGGATGGCGTTCCGGTCAACGAACTGTCGCTGATCGCCTTTCCGACCCGCGAATTGTTCATGGAAAAGATCGAGGATTTCGACCTGATCATTTTCGACCGTTACAAGCGCCGGGGCATCCTGCCCTCGCTCTATCTGGAGAACGTGGCGAACTACATCCGCAAGGGCGGCGCAGTGCTGGTTGCCGCCGGTCCGGACTTTGCCACTGCCGACAGTCTCTACCGCTCGCCCCTGGGGGCCGTGCTGCCCGCCACGCCGACCACGGCACGGGTGATCGAGGAACCCTATCTGCCCAAGGTCACCGACATCGGCAAACGGCACCCGGTGACGGCTGATCTGCCGTCTTCCGGCGACTGGGGCCGCTGGTTGCGCCAGATCGACCTGACCCAACCAAAGGGCAACGTGGTAATGCAGGGTGTCGATGACCGCCCGCTGCTGGTGCTGAACCGGGTCGATGAGGGCCGCGTGGCCCTGCTCGCCTCGGATCACGCCTGGTTGTGGAGCCGGGGCTACGAGGGCGGTGGCCCGCAGCTGGAACTGCTGCGTCGGCTGGCGCACTGGATGATGAAGGAACCTGAACTGGAGGAGGAGGCATTGACCGCCACCGCCGAAGGCCAGACCATGCGCATCCGTCGCCGCACGCTGGAGGAAACGGTGCCACCGGTCACGGTCATCGGGCCGGACGGCAGCACCGTCGAACTGACGCTCAAGGAAGTGTCCCCCGGTATTTTCGAGACTGTTTTTCAGGGACCGGAGATCGGGCTTTACCGATTGGCGAACGGCGATCAGAACGCTGTCATCGGCCTTGGCCCCGCCGCCCCGCGCGAATTTGTCGAAACCATTGCCAGCGATGAGGTCATGCGCCCGTTGGTGGACAGCATGCGTGGCGGCGTGGCGCGGCTGGAGGACGGGCTGCCCCGACTGCGGGACGTGCGGCCCGGACGGCCCGCTGCCGGGCGTGGTTGGCTCGGCCTGACCCCGCGCGATGCTTTCGAGACCCGCGATGTCACCCAGACACCGCTGTTGCCGGGCTGGCTGGTGCTGCTGCTGTCGGTGCTGCTGATCACGGGGGCATGGCTGCGCGAGGGGCGGCGCTGACCGGCCCGTGCCGGATGTGCCGCGCTACAGCGACCGGATCAACAGGCCCCCGGCCAGAACGATCACGGTCAGCCCTGCCAGCACCTCAAGCACGGCAGCCGTCTTTGCAAGGCGGGCGGAGCCGCTGATACCTGCCAGCAGGCCACCGCGCAAACCGCCTGCCGCCAGCCCCACGGCAATGGTGACAACCGCAGTCCCCAAAGCCATGGCAAAGGCCCCGCCGATGCCCAGCCCGCCGATGCCCATCTGCCAGGTGATCACCAGAACAAACAGCGCCCCGGTGCAGGGTCTGATCGCGATCCCGGCGATCAGGCCGATTGCGGCGCGCAACGAATGCACCTGTTGCACCTGTGCCAGAGTCGGACCATGGGCATGACCACACTCCTGACAGACACCATGGTCATGGCCTGTGCCGTGATCATGTGCGTGATGGGGGTTGGCAGGCCGGGCAGATACCTTGCGTGCGCCGCGGAACAAAAGCCACAGACCGATGGCGGAAATGGCCGCATAACTGGCCGGGGCCATGATGTCTTCGGTCACGCCGACCAGCGCCTCGCGCCCCAGATCAAGGATCAGCACACCGGCATAGACCAGCACGATGGCCGTCGCGGCCTGCCCCAGCGACGCCAGGCCCGCGATCAGTGAGAGGCGCAGCATCGGGACGTCACTGCCCATGCCGTATCCGCCGATCAGAACCTTGCCGTGGCCCGGCCCCGCCGCATGGGCCAGCCCATAGGCAAAACAAGCGCCCAGCAAGGCCAGCACCGCGCCGTCATCACCGGCACGCGCTGCGCGCAACGCCGCGGCAATGGTGTTTTGAAAGGATCGCTGCAATCCCGCCGCCCAAAGCGCGATCTGGTCAAAGCCGCCGATCACCCAGAACGCCGCAAGCAGCACCAGAACCGCAAGCGCGGCAAATGTCAGGACGCGCCGCATGTGACAATCACCGTCGATGCCAGATCGGCCCCGATGTTGGGAAGCCCCGCATCATCCGGGTCGCTGTCCGCGTCCAGCGCGGCCAGCTCTTCGCGGACAGCCATAAGCCCCTTGTTCAGATCCGGCATCCTGACCCGGCTGCGGCAGTTCTCGGTGCCCTCTATCGTGACCGGCAGGGTCACGTCGTATGCTGTGTAATAAGTCCGGTCATAGGGTTTGACCTCGAAGGCAGGCCCCGCCGCCGAGGCACCCTCGATACTGCGGAAATGGGTCGTGATCACGCGGCCCTCCTTCAGCGTGGCCGTATAGTTCTCGGGGCCCGAAAGGCGCAGCGGCGCGGCACCCTGCGTGATTTCCAGATCGCCATTGAACCCTTCTATCCATTGCATGTCGAAACCGGTCAGCGCGGCCTGCTCTGCCTCTGTCAGCTTGCCATCGAAATCGGCGTCCAGCTCCATGTCCTCGGTGACCAGCAAGGAATAGAATTCATCGTAGGCCCAGGTCACTTCAACCTTCGTCAACCGCCCATCGGGGTCAAAATGAAAAGCCAGGCCAGTATCCACAAAGACATGTGGATGTGCCATCAGCCCATGGGCCGACGTGCAGAAAAGCAAGGTGACCAGCAGTCGTTTCATCGTCGCCAGTCCTAGCGCAAGCGTCTGCGCCCAGCAATGGCGCGCAAGCGGCTGTGGCACGTTTCGGCCAAGCGGCACGGGTCAATCAAGCCTGATCTCGACCTCAGCCCCCCGTCCGGCCGCATCAATCACCTGAATGCGTGAGAACCCCGGCCCCAGCGCCGACAACATCGCATCGCGGCGGCGCAGGCCGGTCAGCACCGGCGCGCCGTTCACCAGCACCGTCATCGGCAGGACACCGGCCCGCCATTTCAGCGGAATGCCATCGCCGCTTTGCCGCAGGACCGCGCCGTCGGGTGGGAATGTGACCATGGGCGCACGGGCATCGCCGCTGAAAACCGCGTCACGGGGCCGGAACCGCTGCAACGGTTTGGGCAGGGACGCCGTGCTGAGAATCAGGGTTTCGGGCGGTGGCACCGACAGCGGGGTGCGCGTTGCGGCCAGACGGCCAAAGGTCTCGAACAGGATCGGCGCGGCAAGGTTGCCCCCGAATGCACCGGGCACCGGGGTGCCATCGGGCCTGCCGAGCCAGACCCCGACCACATGCGCGCCGTCATATCCGATGGCCCAGGCATCGCGATGGCCATAAGACGTCCCCGTCTTGTAGGCAATCTGCCCCGGTCGGGCTGCCGTGCCGGGCGGCGGGGTGATACCGGCAAGGATATGCCCCACCTGCCAGGCCGCTGCCCGTGACATCATGCGCCGCGCGGGCGGCTTTTCGGTATCCTTCAGCCAGACCAGAGGCTGCGCCGTCCCGCCGGAGGCAAGGCCCGCGTAAAGCTGCACCATATCATTCAGTGTCAGCCCCACGCCACCCAACGCCACCGCCAGACCCGGCTTGCCCGAAAGCTGGGGCTGCGCACCGCCTTGCCGCAGGCTGGCCATCAGCCGCGCCGGGCCCAGTTCCTGTGTCAGCAGGACAGGCGGGATGTTCAGCGACAGTTGCAGCGCCTCGCGCACCGTCAGCTCTCCACGGTACTGGCCATCGAAATTCTGTGGCGCGTAGCTGCCAAAGGCCACCGGGGAATCGTCGATCAGCGTGTCGGGGTGTGCCAATCCCTGATCAAAGGCCAGACCATAGATGAAGGGTTTCAGCGTCGATCCGGGCGACCGAACCGCCCGCGTCATGTCGACAAAGCCCAGCGCCCCGTCCACTGCCGCATAGGCCGGTGACCCGACAGAGGCGAGGATGTCACCGCTGCGATGATCCGCAACAACAATGGCCGCCGAGACGCCGCGCTGCTGGCCCTTGACCGCCCGCCGTGCCAGCGCCTCAACCTGGTACTGTACCCCGGCATCCAGCGTCAGGTCATGGCGCGGGGCCAGCGGGTCTGCCCGCCGGGCCACATCCGCCAGATGCGGGGCCAGCCGGACCATGGGTTTCATCACCTTCGGGATCGCCGGCATCAAATCCCGCTCCGGCGCGTTGAGGCGCGCCAGAACACGGTCGCGTGCCGCACGGGCTGTTTCAGGGTGGCGATCAGGGCGGCGGGTTTCAGGTGATTGAGGCAGTGCCACCATCAGCGCCGCTTCGGCCTGGGTCAGCCGCGCGGGGGCCTTACCGAACCACGCCAGCGTTCCGGCCCGCAGCCCCTCCAACGGGCCGCCATAAGGCGCGTGGTTCAGGTAGAGTTCCAGTATCTGAGCCTTGGTCAAACGCCGCTCAAGCGCCAGCGCCACGCGGATCTGACGCAACTTGCCCGGCCAGCGCCCGGTTCCGGAGTTTTCCAGCAAGCGCGCGACCTGCATCGTCAGGGTGGAGCCGCCCGATCGGACTTCCCCCTGCCAAAGCGCCTGCGCAGCCGCACGGGCCAGAGCGATCGTATCGACACCGGCATGTCGGTAGAACCGCTTGTCCTCGTAACGGACAAGCATGTTCAGGTAACCGGCATCGACCTGATCCAGCCTTAATGCCAGCCGGAGGCGGCCGTTTTCCACCGGGAACACCCGCAACAACGCCCCGTGACGGTCGTGCACCTCGACCGAGGTTTCCACCAGCACCGGCGGCAACACCGTTTCGGACACCCAACGGTCAAAGCTGTCGCGCAGGCCGGCTGCAAGCCCCAGCGCGATCACCAGCGCGAAAAGACCATAGCGCCGGATCATGGCGTGACCATCACCTCGCCGGTGTCTGTGTTGGCGCGGTATTCGGGGCGATACATGTCCTCGACCGTGGCCGCGGGATGGTGGTAGGTCCCCGGCGTCACCGCGCGCACCATATAGGCAAGGCGGAACGGCTCTGCACTGCTGTGGTTCACCGCCGCGATAAAGCGGTCACTGCGGAATTCGGCGTTCTCCGCATCTGTCGTTTGCAGCCAGTCGAGACTGCTGACCTCCCCGCCGCGCAACAGGTTCGGATTGTCGATCTCGTACCCTGCGGGCAGCGGGTCGTCCACGATCAGGCGCGCGCCCACATTCTCGAAGGGTGTCACCGTGATCACCACCACCAGCCGGTCACCCGAGGCAACCGGCCCGCTGACCGGCGCACCATCGGGGGTGAAATAGCTGCGATCAATGGCATAACCATAGCCGTCCGCCGCCGGGGGCACCTGCGGCACGCCATAGGCGGTCATCGTGATGTCGATGGGTGTGGCGCTGATATTCTCGATCACCGACAGGCCAGATTGCCGATCACTCAGCCGTTTGATCACCGGTCCGCGCGCCTCCTCACCGTCCACGCGCAGCGACGGCACCGCATCGGGCGAGGCAAGCGCATGGGCCGCCATTACCACCTGCGCGGCCTCCTGCGTCGACAGGCGCTTGTCCTCATTCCGCACCCAGGAGATCAGCGTGGCGGGTTCAACCGCATTGCTGCCTGCCTCGGCGCTCAGCTTGAGCACGGCAGCGGTGTCGCGCAGGCTGGTGCCGAAATCGGCGCGGTAACTGCGCCGCTGGTCCCTGTCGCGCAGCAACAGCACACCTGCACGCCGGAACATCGCATCGGCACGCACCGGATCGCCGTAAGCGGCCAGTGCCGCGCCAATCTGGGCGGCGGCCAGCGGTGTGCCAAAATCATTGGCCTTTGTGTCGGCGTAGTACCGCAGGTCGCCCATGTTCGCCGCTCCTTCGCGGGCAAGCACCAGCAGGGCATAGGCGACATCCTCGCCCCCATTGTCAAAGTCGGGGGCATAGGCGATGCGGTTGCGCAGATTGTCCATGGCAATCCCGAAGGCAATATCGGGCACCTCGTACCCTTCAGCCCGCGCCCGTGACAGGAAATCGGTCACATAGGCATCCAGCCAGAACTCGCCCGAAGACGCATTCCAAAGGCCAAAGGCCCCGTTGCTGGACTGGCGGGTCAGCACGCGCGCAATTGCAGCGTCGATCTTGGCGCGAATGCGCTCCGGCTCTCCCAATCCGGCGGCTTCGGCCATGGAAGACAGATACAACAGCGGCATCGCCGCCGATGTGACCTGTTCGGTACAGCCATAGGGGTAGCGATCCAGCTGCCGCAGCAGCCCCGGCACGTCGAAACGCGCCAGCGGTCCGGCTGTCAGGGTCGCCTCGCCCGTGCCGGGGCGCATCCCGGCAAAGACGTTGTTGTCAAAGGTAAACGTTTCGCCAACACCCAGCGCGAATTTGCGGGTGATGGCAGTTTCGGGATCGTTGTCGCGCACCGGCATGGTCAGCACCTTGCGCAAAGTCGTGCCAGCCGGGGTCTGCAAGCTCACGGTAATCAGCGGATCGCCATTCTCGCGCCCGGTGACGGGGATTTCGACGCGCGTTGTGCCCTCCTGACCCAGACTGACCGTCTGCGGCACATCGCCCAGGGCCACGGCAGCATCGGCCACCACGCTCAGCGGAATGTCACCGGCGGGGCCCTCGGCATGGACAAACTCCAACAGCAGGCGGCTGTCGTCACCGGGGGCCAGGAAGCGCGGCAGGGAGGCGGTGACCACCACCGGATCGCGGGCGATCACATCTGTATCGGCGTCCCCCACGGCACTGCCGGACCAGGCGACCGCCATCAGCTTGATCGTGCCATTGAAGGACGGCTTGATGATCTCGACCTCTGCCCGGCCATCGGGGCCCACGGCCACCGGACCGGCGAAGAAAGCCATCAGTTCCTCGGTTGGTGGCGGCGATTGCACCTGCGCCCCGCCGGATGCATCCCCGCCAGAGCGGACCGCGCCCAGCGCGCCGTTCATCCCGTCGATGAGGCGGCCATAGACATCGCGCATCTCGACACCCAGCCGCCGCTGGCCAAAGTAATGGCCGTTCACGTCGGGCGCTTCGAACCGCGTGAGGTTCAGAATGCCCTGATCCACGGCGGCAAGGGTGACATAGGCGGTCTCTCCCGGCATCACGCCCTCGACCAGCACGGCGGCACGCATGGTGCCTGCCTGACCGTCCACCACCTCGGGCGCATCAAAGCTGACCTGCAACTGCTTCTGCCCCGGTTCCACGGCGGCATGAACCAGCCCCAGGCTGCGCGCGGGGTTCAGGCCCGCGTCCACATCCATGCCCCGCAGCACCGACGCGGTCACATAGGCACCGCTGCCCCAGTCTTCCGTCACGGTCAGCGGCAGGGTGTTTTCGCCCTTGGTCACGGCGACGACCTTGCGCTCGATCACCCGGTTGGACAGCACCGTCAGGATTGCAACGCCGTCGCCATCGGCCATCAGGCGGACCTGCACCGGATCGCCCACCGCAAAGGAATCGGCATTGAGCGACATTTCCAGCCGGTCCGGCGTGTCGGTTTCGCCATCGCCCCCGTACCAGCCGGAGTAAAACTGCACCGAGGACAGGGCATAAGGCGCGCCAATGCGCTCCACGACCAGCTCGTATTCGCCCCATTGGGTCGGGGCGCTGATCCGCGCGGATTCGGCCCCCAGTGTCACCTCGCCGGTTGCTGCACGGAGGCGGCGCACGGTCGGCTCCCATTCCCAGCTGCCGTATTGCTGATACCATTGATACCGTGTCTCGACCTTGTTCAGGGTCCAGCGGACCTGCATCGGGGCGGTGCCGCCTTCGGGTGTCACCGCGATCAGGTCAAATCCGGCATCGCCACCCTCTGGCAAGGTGCCGTCGAAGGCCGGTTTGATTCCGATCATCGTGGCTTGCGGCGTGAGCGGTCTGCTCAGGCGGCGCTCTACCGGGCGGCCTGACCCTTCGGAGACCTGAAGGATGATCTCGGCTTCCAACGGCAGGCCGGGGTCCTCGTCCAGTGTCGGGAACTTCAGCGCAAGCGTCGCGGTGCCTGCCGCATCTGTCACCGTATCGTCCAGCGCCGAAGTGCGCGTGCGAAAGGAGACATCATGCGGACCAAAGCGGTAGCCCTCCCATCCCGGCAGGGACCGTTTTGCGCGCAGGCGCAGGTCGCCACGCACCGGCAGGTCGGCCCCCGGCGCACCAAAGAGATAGCGCACATCGACCCGCAGGGGCGGGCTGCTGCGCAGCGTCAGGGGCGCGTCTGGCAGGGTCATCTCGAAATCCAGACGCTCGGGCAGGAAATCCTCGACCAGCACGGTCTGGCTGGCCAATGCCGGGGCATCCACATCCGACAGCACGTCGATGCGCCATGCACCGCGCGGCACATCCGCGCCCAACGGCAGGGCAAAGACATGACCGCCAGCCCTGGCATTCTGGCTGAGGTGGCGGGAATATTCGACACCATCGGGCCGCCGGAGGATTGCAGTCACCGGCAGATCCGTCAGCGCAGCGGCCTGGCCGTCACGGGTCAACGCGGTTGCATAGATCGTCTCGCCCACGCGATAGGCGCCCCGGTCGGTCGTCAGGAAGGTGTCGATCGGCGGCGCGGGCGGATTGCCCTCCACCCCCCGGTCGGACAGATCGAAGGCCGGATCGGTCAGCGGCAGGAAGGCGATATCAGCTGTGCCATCCTCTGCCACCAGCAGCGCGGGCGCTGCGGCACCGGACCCGCGCGTCAGACCGGCGGCAAAGCTGGCGAACCCATCCGCATCGGTCGTCGCCTCGCCCAGCACCGCGTTGGCGCGGGAAATCAGGCTCAGCCGGATGCCTGCGCGCGGCGTGGCATCGGCCAGACGCCGCACAGCCACCTGCAACCCGTCGACACCGGACCAGGTGGACAGCCCCAGGTCAGACAGCACAAACCACTGCGTTGCCGCCGGATTGTCATAGGGGTCCTGACCCGGCACCGAAGCGCTGAGCGCATAGACACCTGCGGGCTGATCGGCCAGCACATCACCCATCGGCAACCGCGTTGTCATGTCCACATTCAATTCGTTCTGTGTCTCGCCCTTGCCGCGCCAGACTTCCTGCGCGAGATCGCTGGAAAACTGCTCTGCCTCATACTGGCTCAGCGGGCGGCCGAAATAGCTTTCCCGGATCGTGCGGACCAGATTGCGGTCGCTGACACGCAGCAGCACTAGATCCAGATCGGTGACATTGACCGTCTCTACCGGCAGGGCGGCATCCGCAGCGCGGGGCAGCACATAGGCCCGACCCGGAAACCGCACCTGCGGATCACGGTCGCGAATATAAAGTTGCAGGCGCACGTCCTTGTGCAACGTCTCACCGCTTTGCGCTGGCAGGCCCTTGCGAAAGGTCAGGTCATAGCGCGCACCATGTTCGACGCCGTCGATGCACAGCTGGCTTTCGTCGGCCTGTACAACCAGACCGCGCCCCTCGACCCGGACGAAAGGTTCATAATCCTGCCCAACCTGCACCAGTTTCTCCGAGAACTCGGCGCAGATGCGCGGGGCGGCGGCGTTGTTGTCGACCCGATGCTCAGTGATGCGAAAACCGTATTTTCCGATGGCGTCGTCCAGCGCGGTTTCCAGTTCCTCCCGTGGGGACAGCGACAGCGCCAGCCGCAGCGCCGGGATCATGTCGCGCCCGCGCCGGTTTTCCTCAAGCGCCTGAGCCATCGTCGACAGGGCATCGACCCGCACCGCAAGGCTATCCGCGCGCAGGTAGGCGTTGGTCGCCGCGCGCAGCGCGACGCGGTTGCGCTCTGCCTTTTCGCTGTTGCGCAACTGCTGGGCCCGATCCAGCGACAGCCGGGCCATACGCGCCCAAAGGTCGGCCCGGTCCGTGGCCGCAACGGCCTTGCCCGCCCACGCCAGCGCATTCTCCGTATTGCCCGCCTGCTGCGCGCCGGTCATGGCCGCAATCAGGTCATCCGCCGTTTCCAGCCCAAAGGAATACCGCCGCGCATTGCTTGCAACCAGCGCCCGAGCATTTACCAGGTCCCTGCTGTCAAGGAAGGAAAGTTCCGCCACACGCGCTGATGCCGCAGCCAGAACAGCCGGATCGGTCGCCACCTTGCGCGCAGACATGGCCCCCTCATAGGGCTGCCGGTCCGACACGCCGGACTTCGGAAAACAGGCATTCGACCGGGCGTTAAAGGTAAAGGCGACGCAGGCGTCCTGCGCCGAACAGGCACGCTGGCAGGCATCTTGCGTGGTATCAAAGAGACTGGTCAGATCCGCGCCGTAAAAATCAACGTCACGCGAAAACAGGAAACGATGGTCGGGCACCGCAGTTTGCGCCCAGACCTGCCCGGTCAGCAGGAAAAACAACAAAAATGGCAGACGCAGGGCACGAAAAATCGACATAACAAACTCCGGTTCTAACGCGCCCCGCCTTAAACTTGATACGCCAATACCCTGCCGCGCTGCGCGCACTCGGGACATTGGCGATGTCATTTGCCTCAGCTCAAAGGCGGGACGCTGTAAATGCAGGCATGGTCGCATGGCATCCGATTCCCGGCAAGGCTTCGCCATCCATTAGCAAGATGTTCACCATGTCCGCCGAAAGTGCGGGAAACCCGGACAGACACCTTTCGGAGGGTGGATGAATTTTGCCAGCAAACTGACGGAAGAACGACGAAACCGCCTTGCGGCGGAACGCATGCTGGAACTGAAACAGGCGGAACTATTTGCCGCCAACCGCAAGCTGGGCCTTCACGCGCAGCAATTGTCGGAAGAAATCGTCGAGACAAGGGCCGAGGTCGAGACAATTCGCGGCGAGAACCTGCGCGTCAAATCGGACCTTTCTGCCGCGAACCAGAAAATCGCGCTGACGGAACGGCGGCTCTGGCAATCCATCGAGACGATCAGCGACGGGTTTGCCCTGTTCGATGCTGACAATCAGATGATCATGGCGAACCAGGCCTACCTGTCGATCTTCGACGGGCTGGAGGTTGTGGCACCGGGAATCAACTACATCACGATTCTGCAATTGCTCACCGATGAGGGGATTGTGAACACCGAAGGGCTCTCGCCGCGGGAATGGCGTCAGATGATGGCGACCCGCCTGCAGGTTCCGGCACCCGAGCCCAAGGTCATCCGGCTGTGGAACGATGAGTACATCAAGCTGGTCGATCAACGCGGGTCCGGCGGTGACATGGTAACCCTTGGCCTCAACATCACCGCGACCGTGAATTACGAGCAACAACTGGAAGAAGCCCGCGCCAAGGCCGAAAGCGCGACCCGGGCCAAGTCATCCTTCCTTGCCAACATGAGCCACGAGATCAGGACTCCGATGAACGGCGTTGTCGGCATGGCCGATGTCCTGACCGATACCGACCTGACAGAGGAACAGCGGCTTTATGTCCAGACCATCAAGAACTCGGGCGAGGCCTTGCTGAGCATAATCAACGATGTGCTGGACTTTTCCAAGATCGAGGCGATGAAGCTTGATCTTCACCCGGAGCCCTTCGACCTGGAACGCGCTGTTCACGAGGTCATGATGTTGTTGCAGCCGCTGGCCCGCGAAAAGGGTCTGAACCTGATGCTGGACTATGACATCTTCATGCCGACCCAGATGGTCGGCGATCCTGGGCGCATCCGCCAGGTATTGACCAACCTGATTGGAAATGCGGTGAAATTCACCGCCAGTGGACATGTGATGATCCGGGTCACGGGTGTCCCCGATGCGCAGGGTCTTCAAAACCGCGTCCACATCACCATTGAGGACACCGGTATCGGCATACCCGAAGATCAGCGCGCGCATATCTTTGGTGAATTCAATCAGGTCGAAAACGAACGCAATCGCCAGTTTGACGGCACCGGGCTGGGCCTTGCCATCTGCCAGCGCCTGGTCGAACTGATGGGCGGCAGGATCTGGGTCACTTCCGAAGAGGGGAATGGCGCCTGTTTCGGTTTTGCGCTGACCATGGCAACCGGGTCGGTCGCAATGCCCGACGTCGCGGCCCTGCCTGCCGACATCGGCCATGTGATGATCGTGGACGATATCCCCACCAATCGCACCATTCTGGAACGGCAATTCGGTCAGCTTGGTATCACGGTCACCGCCTGCTCGAACGGCCCTGAGGCGCTGGCGAGCATGTCGCCGGAGATTGACGTGATCCTGACCGATCAGAATATGCCCGGCATGGATGGCATGGACCTGGCCCGCGCGCTGCGTGACAGCGGCCATGATGTGCCGATCCTCGTGCTCAGCTCAACCCCCGGCCAAGCGGAGCAGGACCCGGACAGCCCGCTGGTTCAGGGCCTGCTGCAAAAACCGGTGCCGCGCGCGACCTTGTTTGCCCGGCTGTCAGCGCTTGGCCACCCGAAGGACGGCCCGGACACCGCGCCCCTGGGTCCGATGCGACCGATGCGCATTCTCGCGGCGGAGGACAACAAGACCAACCAGCTTGTTTTCAGCAAGATGATCAAAACGCTGGAGGTTGAATTGACGTTCGCCAACAACGGCGAGGAAGCGGTAGAGCTTTTCAAAGTGATCGCGCCAGACCTGATATTCATGGATATTTCCATGCCCGGAATGGACGGGAAAGAGGCGACACAGGCGATCCGGCGGATAGAAAAGGAAACCGGCGGCCATGTCCCGATCGTGGCCCTGACGGCCCATGCCATGGACGGTGACGACCATGGCATTCTGGCCGCCGGGTTGGATCACTATCTGACCAAACCCCTGCGCAAGCCCGACATCCTGGAGCGGGTCGCGGCGGCACATGGGCCGGGCCTGCTCCCGCCCCTGCCCGCAGACAGCGATCAGGCCGCTGGATAAGGCCGCAGGAATACCGGCTTGTCAGGCGTCGATGCATCACGTTGCCAGACATAGCCACCGGTGTCGAAATCGCGGATCGACTCGGCGTCGGTCAGGCGGTTCTGCACAATGAAACGGGCCATCGCACCGCGGGCCTTTTTGGCGAAGAAACTCACGATCTTCGGCCCATTGCCATCCCCCTTGTCATCCATGAACTGCGGGGTAATCACCCGCAGTTTCAGGGCCTTGGGTGCAACTGCGCCAAAATATTCCTGGCTGGCGCAATTGATCAGCACCTCGGTGCCGATAGCCTGTGCCTGGGCGTTCAGCGCCTTTGACAACGTATCGCGCCAATAGTCATAAAGGTTGGTGCCACGCCGCGTCTTCAGCCTGCTGCCCATTTCCAGCCGGTAGGGCTGAATTGCATCCAGCGGGCGCAATACACCATAAAGCCCCGACAGGATGCGCAGATGGTCCTGAGCCCAAGCCATTTCGTCGCCATCGAGGCTGCCAGCCTCAAGCCCCTGATAGGTATCACCTGCAAAGGCCAGTGCGGCGGGGCGTGTGATCTGGTCGGCAGGGGTATCCTCAAACGCCTGGAACCGATCACGATTCAGCCGCGCCAGGTCGTCGGACAGGTCCATCAGGCCCTTCAGCTTGCCCAATGTCAGGTTGCGGGCCGTCTTTGCCAAACGCACGGCATCTTCCTGAAAATCGGGCTGGGTCGTCGCCACATCGCGCGCGTCCCAGTCCAGTCTCTTGGCAGGCGAAATCACTACAAGCATCGGCATCCCCTCGGTTTGAACAGGACCTAGCCCGCAGCGGACGGAAGGTCCAGAAAGCGCGGGTATTTTCCGCAGCTCTTCTGCGCCTCCTGCTGACAGAAACTGACGCTATCCTCGGCTAGGATGACCACATCCCGCAATGTGAAAGGACAAATCCATGCTGACCCTCTACCACGGCCCCAACACCCGCTCATCCCGCATCATCCGGCTGCTGATGGAAATGGACGCGCTGGACAAAGTCGAAGTCCGCGTTGTCGGGCTGATCCGCCAAGGCACCATCGGCGCGCCGGACCCTGCAAACCCGCACCCCGAGGGCAAGGTTCCCCTTCTGGTTCACGATGGCGCGACGATCCGCGAAAGCAATGCGATCATGCTCTATCTTACCGATCTTTTCGACAGTCCGATGGGCATTTCCATCGGCGACCCTCAGCGAGGGACATACCTCAGCTGGTTGGCCTATTACGGCAATGTCGTCGAACCGGTCCTGGTCGGCAAGTTCGCCGAAATCGACCATCCCGCCTATTTCGCCACCTTCCGTGGCATGGCAGAGATGGGTCAACGGCTGGCAGAGGCGCTGGCGGACAGACCCTACCTGCTGGGCGATCGCTTTACCGCAGCCGATCTTATCATGGTCTCGGCCTTCACCTTTGCTCCGCAGATGGCCCCGGATGTCCCGGCCGTGCGGCAATGGGTTGACCGCTGCCAGGCACGACCTTCGGCGGCGGCCCTACAAGAGTACGAAACCGCGCTGGCATCGGAAACCCCGGCCGCCTGAGACCGTTTTACCGCCCTGCAAGAACGTCAAGGAATGCCGCGCCGAACCGTTCGGCGCGGCGTTCGCCCAGCAGACGCTCAAGCGCGGCGTCATCCGCGTTATGCATCTGCGCCACCTTGGCCAGCAGGGAGGCCGAACAGCTTAGCGGTTTTTCGGTGCCACCTTCGCCGCGCGCCAGATCCGCCTGCACTTCCAGCAGCCGGTCATAGACCGATCCCGCCGAGCGGCCCGCCAGCTTGCGCCGGGTGGGGTGCATCGCTTCGGCCTCGCCGTTGATGACGCGCAGGAAATCCGCGCCGTAGGTCTCCAGTTTCTTTGCACCGACCCCGCCGATGCGCGCCATTCCGTCCAGGTCACGGGGGCGCACCTCGGCCATCTCGATCAGGGTGCGGTCGGTGAAGATGATATAGGCAGGCACCTTGGCCGCTTCGGCCAGCGCGCGCCGTTTTGCCTTGAGCGCAGAGAGCAGCGGTGCGTCCTCCTCGCTGACCATCGCCTTGACGGCAGGGCGGCGTGACCCGCCAGCAGCCTTGATCGTGTCGCGGCGCAGGCTGATTTTCGCCTCGCCCCGCAAGATCGGCAGGGCAGCGTCGGTCATGCGCAGCGCGCCATGGCGTTCCGGGTCGGGTCGGATCAGGTCGTGACCCATCATCTGCCGGAACACGGCCTGCCACTGGCGGCGGTCGTATTCCCCGCCGACGCCGAATGTCGGCAAGCTGTTATGGCCCCGCGCCTTTACCTTGTCGGTCTCGACGCCCAGAAGAATGTCGATCAGATGACCCGCGCCGAACCATTCATCTGTCCGCAGGATCGCGGACAGGGCCTTGCGCACCGCCGTGGTGCCGTCAAAAACTTCCGCCGGGGTGTCGCAGAGGTCGCAGCGTCCGCAGGTCACATCGTGTTCATCAAAATAGGCCAGCAACTGCTTGCGCCGACAGGTCAGCGCCTCGGCCAGTCCCAAAAGCGCATTCAGCCGCGCATGATCCGCCGCGCGGCGTTCCGGCGGGGCCAGCCCCTCGTCAATCTGTGACCGACGCAGGCGGATGTCATCCGGACCAAACAGGGTCAGCGTTTCCGCCGGCGCGCCGTCACGACCCGCGCGACCAATCTCCTGATAATAGGCTTCGATCGACTTGGGCAGGTCGGCGTGGGCCACCCAGCGTATGTCCGGCTTGTCCACGCCCATGCCAAAGGCCACCGTGGCGCAGACGATCAAACCGTCCTCCTGCTGAAACTGCCGCTCCGCGATGCGGCGATCCTCGGCCTCCATCCCGCCGTGGTAGTGTATCGCTTTCTGCCCCGCTTCGCGCAGGGCGCGGGCGATCCCTTCGGTCTTGGCCCGCGTCCCGCAATAGACGATGCCGGATTGACCGGGCCGGGCGGCGGCAAAGTTCAGGATCTGGTCGCGCGGCTTGTTCTTGGCGGCAAAAGCCAGGTGGATGTTGGGACGGTCGAACCCCCGCAGGAAGGCGCGCGGCGATTGTCCGTCGAACAGCTTTTGCACGATCTCTGTCTGGGTCTCGGCATCCGCCGTGGCGGTGAAGGCCGCCAGTGGCACATCAAGGGCGCGACGCAGCTCGCCAATCCGCAGATAGTCGGGCCGGAAATCATGGCCCCACTGGCTGACGCAATGCGCCTCGTCCACCGCAATCATGTTAACACCGACCCGGCGCAACATGCCGGTGACCGACCCCGCCGCCAGCCGTTCGGGTGCCATATAAAGCAGCCGCAGCGTGCCTGCCTCCAGCCCTTCCCAGACGGCATCGGTTTCCTCGGGCGTGTTGCCACTGGTCAATGCGCCTGCGCCCACACCCGCCTCTTGCAAGGCGCGGACCTGATCCCGCATCAGTGCGATCAACGGAGAGATGACCACCGTGACCCCGTTCCGCATCAGGGCGGGCATCTGGAAACACAGGGATTTTCCGCCCCCCGTGGGCATGATCGCCAGCACGTTCTCACCTGCTGTCACCGCCTCGACGATCTCCTGCTGGCCGGGGCGAAAGGCATCAAAGCCGAATACGTCACGTAGCAGCGCGGTCGCGCCCGATGCGGTGGCGGTCATGAAAAACCCCGTCGGATGATTTGTTATGCCACCCAGAATCCCACAGCCGCCTAGGGGGGACAACCCCGTTTAAAGCGCCTGACCTTTTATCTGAATCATCGTGACACGAATGTCCCGAGAGCGCCGCAGGCGTGGCAGGGTATTCGTATTACAGGCTTAAGGTCGGGCGCTATAGGCCCGGCGGCGAGGTAAAATGCGGTTCAGTAGAACACCGCCGCGTTGTTCACCAACACGATGCGCAGAACCGCAACCCCGATCAGCACGACCAGCGGTGCAAGGTCGAGCCCGCCCATTGGTGGAATGATCTGCCGCACACGGGAATAGACCGGTTCCAGCAAACGGTTCAGTCCGTCCCATATCTGCGCCACCAGCGGCTGACGCAGGTTCAACACCTGGAAATTGATCAGCCAGGACATGATCACATGCGCGATGACGATGAAATAAACGATGTTCAGCAGCAACATCAGGATCTGGAACAACGACGTCATGGGCGGCCCTTTCTTACGGTTGCCGCAGAGGTAAGCACAGACGCAGAAATACACAAGAGTGCCGCGAGGTTCATGGTTGACCCTTGCGGGCATTGTTGCACCTGTCAGACAAAGGAGTCTGCCCATGTTTCCATTTGTTCGCGTCATCTGGCATGTGCTCAAGGCACGGCGTCAGCCGCCCTTTGCCTCGCTGACCGAAACCCACATCAGCCAACACATGTGTTGGCCGCATGATCTGGATTTCTGGCTGGAGCTGAACAACGGCCGCGCCCTGTCGCTTTATGACATCGGACGCATTGCCATGGCGCAGCGGGGCGGGCTGATCGACGTGTTGCGCCGCAAAGGCTGGGGCCTGACGATGGCCGGGTCATCGACCCGTTTCCGGCGGCGTATCCACGGGTTTGAAAAATTCGAAATGCGCAGCCGGGCTGTGTGCTGGGATGACAGGTTCATCTACCTCGAGCAAAGCATGTGGAAAACCAACGGTGACTGCGCCAGCCATGTTCTGTACCGGGCCGCCGTGACGGACAAGAACGGCATCATCCCCCCGCAGCGGGTGCTGGAGGCGATGGGGCAAGAAGCCGCTTCACCCGAAATGCCCCATTGGATCAGCGAGTGGTGCAAGACCGAGGAACTGCGCCCATGGCCCCCGATGCCCGATGTAATGCCAAATCACCCATAGGCGGATATTCGGGGCGCGATTGACCTGCCGTGCGGCGCATCCGAAACCCTGCAATCGCCGCCCGGCCAAAAGCATTTCTTGCGAAAGATGCGCCTTCCTGCTCTACCCTTCCGCAACGGAAACGGGGGGCTACATGGCGACGATCACAGCGCGTAAGCGTATCTGGGGCTGGTATTTCTTCGACTGGGCCAGCCAACCCTACAACACGCTGATGCTGACCTTCATCTTCGGTCCCTATTTCGCGCAGACCGCGACGGCCGCCCTTGTCGCCGACGGCATGGCGGTCGAAGCGGCCAAGGCGCAGGCCCAGGCCTATTGGGGGTACGGGCTGACCGCGACAGGCATCCTGATCGCCCTGCTTGCCCCTGTCCTTGGGGCGGTTGCGGACAGTTCGGGCAAACGCATGCCATGGATCTGGCTCTTTTCGGCACTTTATGTGATCGGGTCGGGTGCCCTGTGGTGGACGGCACCGCAGGATTTCTCGATCCTCTGGGCCCTGTTCTTTTTCGGGATCGGCCTGATCGGGATGGAGTTCGCCACGATCTTCACCAACTCCTACCTGCCCGAGCTTGACCCCGACCCCGGCGAACGCGGACGCATTTCGGGCTCTGGCTGGGCCTTTGGATATGCCGGTGGGGTTGTGGCCCTGATGCTGATGATCGCGCTGTTCCAGGCTGGCGACAGCGGCAAGACGATGGCGGGCATGGCACCGCTCTTTGGCCTCGACACCGCGACAAAGGCCGACACCCGTATCGTCGGCCCCCTGACGGCGATCTGGTACGCGCTCTTCATGATCCCCTTCTTCCTTTATACCCGGGACATCGCGAAGCCGAACCCTGTGCGCTATGAACTGGGCAAGGGGCTGTCGGACCTTGCGCGCACCCTGCGCAACCTGCCACGCCATCCGTCCCTCATGGCCTACCTCGGCTCCTCCATGTTCTACCGCGACGCGCTGAACGGCATGTACACCTTCGGCGGCATCTATGCGCTGGGCGTCCTGAACTGGAGCATCATCGACATCGGCATCTTCGGCATTCTTGCCGCCATCTCGGGTGCGATATTCTGCTGGGTCGGCGGGCGCGTGGACCGGCGCGTCGGACCAATGCCCGTCATCATCTTCTGCTGCGTGACACTGATCCTGACCGCGATCCTGATCATCTCGCTCACCCCATCATCCGTGCTGGCCATCGACGTCGGTGCCGGGTCCGCCCTGCCGGACATCGCGTTCTATGTCGCGGGTGCGCTGATCGGCGCGGCGGGTGGCGCATTGCAGGCGTCGTCACGCAACATGCTGACCCGTCAGGGCAACCCGGATCGCATGACCGAAAGCTTCGGTCTTTATGCGCTGTCGGGCAAGGCCACCTCTTTTCTGGCACCCGCACTGATCGCTGTCACCAGCGATCTGACCGGCAGCCAGCGTTTGGGCATCACCCCCGTGGTGGGGCTGTTCATCATCGGGTTGATCCTGTTAGCATGGGTCAAGCCAAACGGAGATTTTTCAAAATGATCCTGACCCGCATCCTCGGAACCGCCGTCCTTGCCTTTGCCCTCGCCTCATGCGGTGGCGGATCGCGCGACATCAGCGGCGAACGCGAAGTTCTGCCAACCATCGGCTCTTCCGGTGGTGCCCTCTCCAACGTCGAGGCGAAGCGGCTTTTCGGTGCCAAGAGCTTTGCATCGACGCAACCGCCCGCCGCCTACGGCAGCTATGCCAAGGGCTGCATGGCCGGAGGTGCTGAACTGCCCGAAACCGGGCCGACCTGGCAGGCCATGCGCCTGTCGCGCAATCGCAACTGGGCCCATCCCGAGACCATCGACATGGTGCGCAAACTGTCCGCCTATGCCGCAACGCAGCCGGGCTGGGCCGGGCTCTATGTCGGTGACATGAGCCAGCCACGCGGCGGCCCGATGCTGACCGGCCACCGCAGCCACCAGATCGGCCTGGATGCCGACATCTGGATGCTGCCACCCAAATCCCTGGGCCTTAGCCGACAACAGCGCGAAAGCATCTCTTCCATCTCCCTGCGCCGTGCCGAAGGGGCCTATGTGAACAGTTCCTGGACACAGGCCCACCACAATATCATCAAGGCCGCCGCCAAGGACCCCCGCGTCGAACGGATCTTTGTATTCCCCGGTGCCAAGGTGCAGATGTGCGCCGATGAAAAGGGAGACCGGAGCTATCTGCGCAAGATCCGTCCCTGGTACGGACACCATTATCATTTTCACGTCCGCCTTGCCTGCCCCAAGGGCGCGCGCGGCTGCGTGAACCAGACCCCGCCCCCTGCGGGCGACGGCTGCGCTGATGCGGTGCAGTGGCAACAGAACATCCTGAACCCGCCACCGCCCAAAAAGGCCGACCCAAACGCACCGCCCCCGAAAAAACGGCGTGAGCTGGTGCTGGCCGACTTGCCGGCACAATGCAAATCCGTCCTCGAAAACTGATCCTGTCCATCGCGGCGGCTCTGGCCTGTGCGTCTCTCGCGCAGGCCGAGGGGCTGCGCCTGACGTCCAATGTCATATGGTCCAAACCAGATCCCTGGTTCGGTGGCTTCTCGGGCATGGAAATCAGCGCGGATGGCAACACCGCCTATCTGATCACGGACCGGTCCAGCCTTGTCCGGGCCAGGCTGATCCGCAAGGCAGGACAGATTACCGCGATCCAGACCCTCAGCCGTAAACCGCTGACCTACCACAGCGGTCAGCCCCTCCGTAACAATGCCGCCGATTCCGAAGCTTTGGCAATCGCGGCGGATGGGTCCGCATATGTCTCCTTTGAACATGACCACCGGGTCGGGCGATTGAACCTGGAAACCGGGGCTGCGACCCGCCTGCCGGATCACCCGGATTTTGCGGGCTTTCCCCGCAACAGCGGGCTCGAAGCACTGGCAGTACGCCCCGATGGCACTCTCGTCGCCATCCCGGAAAGCAGCGCCTCGCAGCGCGGGGGCTTTCCCATATACAGCTTTGACGGCAGGCAATGGCGCATAACCCGGCATATCCCCCCGCGCGGTCCTTTCCGGCCCGTCGGCGCGGATTTCGATGCGGAGGGCCTGCTTTATCTGGCCGAACGTACCGTGACGCCGCTGGGTTTTCGCAGCCGTATCCGGCGGTTCGACCTTGCTGCCCCCGACCTGGGTGAAACCACGCTGCTCACCACGCTACCGGGCCGGTTCGACAACCTGGAATCCCTCAGCGTCTGGCGCGATCCGGCGGGCAACACACGGATCACGATGATCGCCGACGACAACTTCCTGCGCATCCAGCGCACCCAGATCGTCGAATTCATCCTGACCAAATAGCTTGCATGCTGCCCGCGATGCCACTAAAGCCGCCCTGTCCGGGGATGCTCCACGGGCCAAGTCGCCGCACCCTTGCAAAAAACGGTTCATACATGACACGCACATATCTTCCCGGCATTATTGCCATGGCCGCCATCGTCGTGGCCTCCAACATCCTTGTCCAGTTCCTGTTCGGCCAATGGCTGACATGGGGCGCTTTCACCTATCCGCTGGCCTTCCTGGTCACCGACATCATGAACCGCGTCTATGGGTCCGCCGCCGCCCGCCGCGTCGTCTTGGTGGGGTTTGTGGTGGGTCTTGTCTGCTCGCTGATCGGCACGCAGATCATGGGCGAATTCGGCCCGCTGGTCACTCTGCGCATCGCCATCGGCTCCGGCGTTGCCTTCCTGACCGCGCAACTGATCGACGTATCGGTCTTTGCCGCCCTGCGCGGCGGCAAATGGTGGCGCGCGCCGCTGGTCAGCACGCTGATCGGCAGCAGCATCGACACCGCGCTGTTCTTTTCCATCGCCTTCGCGGGCAGCCTCAGCTTTATCCATCCGGCCACGGATGTCTCCTGGGCCGCCGAAACGCTGCCGCTTCTGGGCGCAGGCCCCGCGGCGCCGCTTTGGGTCTCGCTCGCCATTGCGGATTGGGCGGTGAAACTGTCCATCGCGCTTGTCGCGCTGATCCCTTTCCGGATCATCACTGCCCGGCTGACACAAACGGCCTGAACAGGCCTCTTTATGCCTGCAATACGCAGGGGGTCTGGGGGGCAATGTCCCCCATGCCTAAAAATGAATCGCGCGCGGCACAGCCGCACCGCAGGATCACGCCTGCTGCAAAAAATCTCTTTGCGTTTGGAAAAACCTGTGCAACCCTCAGGGTGAGTTCAACAAATGTAAAGGAGGTGATCCAGTGTCAAGAAAGGTATTGGAGCGAGGTGTCGGAACAGCTTGGAGGACCTCCTGCTAGGGCAGCCCCTGGCAGCTGAAATCCCGAGTGGACAGACGGTCTAACCGACCCACCTCCTGAAACCATTCGCCAAACCGACAATTGGGCCGCTCCGACCGGGGCGGCCCTTTTCATGTTCAATTTGCCCACGCCAGATGCAAAGATACAAGAATGCTGAGGATCACCGATACCATCACCATCCAGGACTGGGAGATCACGGAGAATTTCGTGCGTTCTTCCGGTCCGGGCGGCCAGAACGTCAACAAGGTGGCAACCGCCGTCGAACTCCGATTTGAAGCCGCGACATCGCCCTCCCTGACCGGCCCGGTAAAGACCCGCCTGCGCCGTCTGGCCGGTCGCCGCTGGACAAACGAGGGCGCGCTGATCCTGCAATGCGACGAGACCCGCAGCCAGGCCCGCAACAGGGATATTGCCCGCGACCGGCTGGCCGACCTGATCAAAAAAGCCCTGACGGCACCCAAGCGCCGCATTCCCACGCGCCCCACGCTCGGTTCAAAGAAACGCCGCCTGAAATCGAAAAAAGTCAGGGGAGAGGTCAAGGCCATGCGGGGCAAGGTCGATCCGTCGGAATAAAGCGTCCGGCCTTTAACCTGAGGCATCGCACATCACTATTCGCGCCCCGCCGCAGGCGGAGGCAGCGAACAACTGTTTCATGTTTAAGGCCGGACGCTGTAATCCCTGCGCAGGATGTAGATATCCATGATCCACCCATGCCGCGCCCGCGCCTCGGCCCGCATCTGAACGATCCGCTCCGCGACCTCGGCCAGCGGGCCTTCGCAGATGATCTGCTCCGGCATGCCCACATATCCGCCCCACCAGATATGAACCCCGTCCGGGTCGATATCGGCAAAGGCGCAGCCGCCGTCCAGCATGACCGCCAGCGTGTCGATACCGGCAGGCCAGCCTTCCTCCCGCAATCGCCGTCCCGTCGTCACAAGGAACGGCGCTCCGATGTCGTTGACCGGAATCGCATGCGCCGCTGTCAGCGCCTGCAATGACGTGATGCCGGGGATCACCTCGACCTTTGGTGCCGGGTCCAGCCGGGCGGCAATCCGCAGGGTGCTGTCGTAAAGCGACGGATCTCCCCAGACCAGAAGCGCGGCGCGCGCGGCATCGGGCTGCCCGGACATCGCCGCGCGCCAGGCCTCGGCAATCGCATCGTGCCAGTCATCCACCCGACGCCGGTAGTCCGCCGTCGCCTCATCGCGCACCGGCAGGTCGAATTCCACGATGCGCGTTGTCTCGTTGCTCAGCACCTCGTCACAGATTGCGCGGCGCAATTCAGCCAGGTCACCCTTGCCCGGCCCCTTGCGCGGGATCAGGATCAGGTCCTGGGCATTGATCGCCCGGATCGCCTGCAGGGTCAGGTGCTCGGGGTTGCCCGTGCCGATACCGATGAGGGTCAGGTGCAGGCCGCTCATCCCGGTATCCGTGCGATGGCTTTCATCCGCAACCCGCCAAGCACCCGCGCATCGGCAAAGGTGCCATCGGATGATGCCGCATATAGCGCCGCAAACCGTTGCAGGTCCCCCAGATCATCCGCCGTGATGTCGCCAAACAGATAGGCCACCTTGCCCGTCACCCGAAAGGCAACGGTCTGCGGCCGCGTACAGCCCGACATGCAGTCGATCTGCCGCACCTCTTCCTCCGGCAGGCCTTGGCGCATCACCTCGACGAATTCAGCGCCTTCGGGGCAGGAGCTACAGACAAACACCGTCACAACCCCGGCTCCGCCAGCGCGCCGTAGTAGATCAGCGCGGGTGTGGTGCTGGTGGTCGTCTCCAGATAGGCGGCAAGTGTCGCGATGGTGAACCACTGCAGCTTTTCCGCCGGGGTGGACACCGCCTCCGCCAGCAGGGCGGGCGTATCGGGGGACAACCCATGGTCCAGCAGCCGCGCTGCAAGGCCTGGAAAGGTCCGCTTGCCCATATAGATCACTGTCGTGGCCAGCGGATCGGCCAGCGCCGCCATGTTCACATCGGGCGGCAGGTCACCGGTCACATCCGCACCGGTGATGAACTGCACCCGCCGCGCGGTCAGCCGCCGGGTCAGCGGTATCCCCGCAACCGCAGCCCCGGCAGAGGCCGAAGTCACGCCGGGAATGATCTCGAACGGGATATTGGCTGCGCGCAGGGCGGTGATTTCCTCCTCCAGCCGACCAAACATGCCGCTGTCGCCCGATTTCAACCGCACGACACGCATGCCTGCCGCTGCGTGGTCTACCAGCACCCGGCTGACATGATCCTGCTTGGGCGATGCGCGCCCGGCACGTTTGCCCACGCCGATCAGATCGGCCTCCGCGTTGGCATGTTCCAGAATCGGGCCCGAACTGAGATCATCGAACAAGACCACCTCGGCCTTTTGCAAACGGTCCACTGCCTTGACGGTCAGCAGTTCCGGGTCGCCGGGCCCCGAGGATACGAAGGAAACAAAACCGCTCATCATCCGTTACCGATCATGTGAAAAAACGTGCCTGTGGCGACGCCGCCGTTCTCGAACCGGCGCACCGAGCCTGTTTCCGGCACCTCCAGATCATTGCTGTCGGTGATCCGGGCCAGCGGCGCGTCGGGCTCTTCCAGGATGGTCGCATAGTGAAATTCATGCCCGCGCAGACGCCCCCGTATGGTCTGGCCGGGAATGGCCGCATTCAGGTCCGCCTTGCGGTAACCCAAGTGCATCTTTCTCTTGGCAAAGGACGTTTCCAGCCCCAGCAGCCCCACCATACGGTGGCGAATGCCCTCTTTGTCTACCAGCCCGGCACCCATCGCCATATAGCCGCCGCACTCGCCATGGACCGGCCTTGTCTGCGCAAATTCGATCAGGCCCGCGCGAAATGCCTCCGCTGCGGCCAGCTTGCCCGCGTGCAGTTCGGGGTATCCGCCCGGCAACCAGCACACATCAGCACCGCTGTCCGGTGCTTCATCCGCCAGCGGCGAAAACGGCATCACTTCTGCCCCGGCGGCGCGCCACCCGGCCAGTAGATGCGGATAGACAAAAGCGAATGCATTGTCCTGCGCCAGTGCAATTCTCTGTCCGGGCGGCACGATCTTTGCCGGTGGCGGCGCCTTCGACAATGTCCCTGCCGCCGCCGCGCGCAGGGCTGCCAGATCAACATGTTCGGAGATGAATGCAGCGGCGTCAGCCAGGATCTGCGGCAGGTTTTCCTGCTCTCCGGCCTGTACCAGCCCCAGATGCCTTTCGGGCAGTTCGACCCCGTTCTGCCGGGGCAAGGAGCCCAGCACCCGGATGCCGACCTGCTCCATGCCCGCGCGCACCAGTGTATCATGCCGGGGCGAGGCCACGCGGTTCAGCACCACGCCTGCCAGGGTCACATCCGGCCGCATGTCGCGAAACCCGCGTGCCGTGGCCGCGACGGATTGCGCCGCGCCGGAGACATCCAGCACCAGCACCACGGGCCAGCCCATATGCGCCGCGATATCGGCGCTGGCCCCGTTGCCGCAGGCCCCCGGAATGGCCACGCCATCGAAGAGCCCCATCGACCCCTCGGCCAGGATCAGCTCCGCCCCGGTGGCGTTGCCCACCAGCCCGTCGATCACGGCGCGCTCCATCGACCAGCTGTCAAGGTTATAGGAGGCCAGACCAGACGCTGCCGTATGGAATGCAGGATCAATGTAGTCCGGGCCGCTCTTGAACGGCTGCACGTTCAGCCCCTGCGCCCGGAATGCCGCCAGCAGACCCAGCATCAGCGTGGTCTTGCCCGTACCAGACGACGGGGCAGAGATCATCAGGCCGGGCGGGATCATTCCTCTGTCTCCGGAAAGCGCGGGTCAGTGCCGACAGGGCGGAACCGACGGTCATAATCGCCTGCGTAAAGCCTGCTCTCGCCGAAATCCTCTGCCCCGATCGCATGCCCCACCAGGATCAGCGCCGTGCGCTCCATCTCTTCGCCGATGGCCGTGCGCAGGGTGGCAAGCGTCGCCTTTACCACCCGCTGATCCGGCCAGCTTGCGCGCCAGACCACCGCCACCGGACACTCCGCGCCGTAATGGGGTGTCAGGTCAGCCACGACCTTTTCCAGCACATGTACCGACAGGTGGATCGCAAGCGTCGCGCCTGTGCGCGCAAAATTCTCCAGCGTTTCGCCCTCTGGCATCGCGGTCGCGCGGCCCGAGGTACGGGTCAGCACCACCGATTGCACAACGCCCGGCAGGGTCAGCTCCGCGTTCAGCGCCGCGGCTGCGGCGGCAAAGGACGGCACGCCCGGTGTCACGTCATAGGGAATGTCCAGCGCCCGCAACCGGCGCAGCTGCTCGCCCATCGCGGACCAGACCGACAGATCGCCGGAATGCAGCCGCGCAACGTCATGTCCCGCCGCATGGGCCGCAGTGATTTCCTCGATGATCTCATCCAGCGACATGCGCGCGGTGTTCACGATCCGCGCCCCATCGGGGCAATGCGCCAACAGGGCCTCGGGCACCAGAGACCCCGCATAGAGGCAGACGGGGCAGGCCGCGATCAGGTCGCGCCCCCGCAATGTGATCAGGTCGGGCGCGCCGGGGCCTGCGCCAATGAAATGAACTGTCATGTTTTCCCTCTCAACTTTCCGCAAGGGCCGCCGTGGCCATACCATCGCCCGACACGACCCGCTGCGCAACCAGCCGCGCCTCCGGGCCTGCTGCGGCCAGCGCCGCAGCCTCGGCCAGCGACCCGGTGCCGAACCGGTCCTGTATCCGCGCCGATTGCGTCGGTGTGATCATCTGGCCCAGATCCTGCGCCGTGACCCCCAGACCGGGCAGGCCCAGCACCTGCGCGAACTCGCGAAATACTTTTTCGCGGGCCTTTGCGGCTTCTGTCACCACCGCATCAATGCCACCGCCACCCGCCGCATCCAGCACCTGCTGCAACGCATCCTGAAGGCTGGCCAGATCGGCCGCCGCGCGAAACCCGATGCCGACAACCCTCACAGGACCACGCTCCATTGCACCACGGGACGGGCAGCGTGCCAGCCGCGCAGACGGCCCAGCGGCGCGGCCTCGGCCAGTTCGACCCGCAGCAGGCTGCCGCCCTTTTCGCCGTGCAGGCGGGCCAGCCGCGCCTCGGTCTCCAGGGTGACGCCATTTGCGACCAGCCGCGTGCCCTTGGGCAAGGTGTCAAACAAGGCCTCAAACAAAGCGTCGCTGCCGCCACCACCGACAAAAACCGCATCCGGTGCCGGGCGGTCCGCGATCAGCGCATGCGCGTCCCCGTGATGCACCGTCAGACGATGGGCAAGGCCGAACTGCTCGGCGTTGCGGGTGATGTTGTCCGCCCGCGCCGCATGTTGCTCGAACGCGACCGCCCGGCCACCCGTCAGACACCATTCAACCGAAATTGATCCCGACCCGGCACCGATGTCCCACAGGACCTCTCCCGGACGCGGGGCAAGCGCGGAAAGGGTCAGCGCCCGCACGGGCCGCTTGGTGATCTGGCCGTCATGGGCAAAAAGATCATCCGGCAGGCCGGAACTGCGGGGCAGGCCCACCCCGGCGGGCAGCGCCACCGCGACAGCCGCAGGGGCCGCGACATCACTCAGGTCAAACCCCTGCGCCGTGGTTTCCCGGACCCGCTGATCCGTGCCGCCCATGCGCTCACAGACAAACAGCCGGGCCTGCCCCGCGCCCTCTGCGGTCAACCAATGCGCCAGTTCGGCAGGAGCCGCACCGTCACGCAACAGGCAGATGAAACGCGCCTTGGGGGCCAGCACCGCGCGCAACTGCGCAAGGGGCGCGGCATGCAGACCGTGGCAGGTCACATCCTCCAGCCGCCAGCCCAGCGCGCCTGCCACCCATGAAAACGTCGAGGGCGCGGGCAGAACGCGCCAGTCGCCGGGGTCCAGTTGCGCCGACAGGCTGCCCCCTGCCCCGAACCAGAACGGATCGCCAGAGGCCAGTACCACAACCTGCCGCCCCTTTGCCGCCAGCACCGGATCGACCGTAAACGGCACCGGCCAAGGCCGCCCCCTGTCCCCGGCGTTCACCAGATCAAGGTGCCGCGGCCCGCCAAAGATCACCTCGGCGGCGTCAATCGCAGCCCGGCTTGCAGGGGGCAGCTGTGCTGCGGTATCGTGCGGCATTCCAACGATGCTGAGCCACGGGTCACCCATCATGCACATCCTTTTGCTGGGCGGCACCACAGAGGCCAGCCAGATGGCCAGACAGTTGGCCGAGGCCGGGATGATCGCCACATTCTCCTATGCCGGACGCACGCAATCCCCGGTCGCGCAACCGTTGCCGCAGCGAACGGGCGGCTTTGGCGGTGTGCCGGGGCTGATGCGATACCTCCGCGATCAGGCCATCACCCATGTGATCGACGCCACCCATCCCTTCGCCGCCGGGATGAGCCGGAATGCCCATGCTGCCTGTACCACGACCCGGACCCCGCTGATACGGCTGGAACGCCCGCCATGGCAGGCCGGGGCGGGCGATGACTGGCAGCATATTGCAACGGTCGAAGACCTGCCCGCCGCTCTGCCGCACAGCCCGTCTCGCGTGTTTCTCGCCATTGGAAAGCAACAGATCGGCCTCTTTGCCGCCCAGCCCCAGCACCACTACCTGCTGCGCCTTGTCGATGCGCCCGAGGCTCCGCTGCCGCTGCCGGATACCACCGTGATTCTGGCGCGCGGCCCCTTCGGGCTGGCAGAGGACACCGCGCTTTTGCGTGACCACGGCATCACCAATGTGGTCTGCAAGAACGCAGGCGGCAGTGGTGCGCGCGCCAAGCTGGACGCCGCCCGTGCCCTGGGTCTGCCCGTGATCATGGCCAACAGGCCGACCCTGCCTGGTGACAGCATCGCGCATGACGTGGCGCAGGTGATGTCCTGGCTGGTTCACGAGGCTGAACGCGGCGTATAGACGTAGCGCCCGACAAGCCGCGTCTGCGAATTGCCCAGCAGCACAACGGTCTGCATATCCGCCATCTCTGCTGTCGCCTCGGCCAGCGTCACGGTGTTCAAGGCCTCGTCCGGGCGGCTGATCGCGCGGGCAAAGGTGATCAGCCGGTCGGGCGCGCATTCCTCGCGCAGGATCGCCAGCGCATCGCCGAACTGGTGCGGACGCGACCTGGAACGCGGGTTGTAAAAGGCCATCGCGAAATCAGCCTGCGCAGCCAGCCGCAAGCGGCGTTCGATCACCGACCAGGGCTTGAGGTTGTCGCTGAGGTTGATGGCACAGAAATCATGCCCCAAAGGCGCGCCGGCGCGGGCGGCGGCGGCCAGCATCGCGGTGATACCGGGCAGCACGCGAATGTCTGTCTCGGCAAACTGCGGCTTGCCTTCCAGCGCTTCGAACACGGCAGAGGCCATGGCAAAAACCCCCGGATCGCCGCCCGACACCACCGCCACGCGGCGGCCCTCGGCGGCAAGTGTCAATGCATGGGTGGCGCGGTCGATCTCGACCCGGTTGTCGGTTGGATGCAGGGTCAGCCCGTCACGGGGTGCCACGCGTTTCACGTAAGGGATATAGCCGATCACGTCAGTTGCCTCGGCCAGCATCGCCGTCACTTCGGGCGTAACCAGATCGTCCCGCCCCGGCCCAAGGCCCGCGATGGCAACCCAGCCTGTCACGCCTCCACCTCGGCCTCTGGCCTGCGGCCCTGGCCATGCACCAGCACGATCGCGAAATAGGGGCAATCGTCGTCATCCACATCAGCCAGCCGCGCGACGCGTTGACCGGGCATCGTGCCCTTTTCCACCAGCCAGGCATCCTCAAGCCGTCCGGTGGCAGTCAGCGCGGCACGCACGCGGGGCATGTTGCGCCCGGTTTTCATGATCACCAAAGCATCGGCACGTTCCATATGCGCCACCAGATCGGCATCCGGCAGCGTGCCCATCAGGACGGACATCACGTCGTCACCCCAGGTAAAGGGCGTATCCAGCGCGTTCCAGCAGCCCACCATGCCGGGAATCGCCGGCAGCACTTCGACCTCCGCCCGGCCCTGCAGGCGCGTGTGCAGGTGCATGAAAGAGCCGTAGAAGAACGGATCGCCTTCACAAAGCACGACAACCTCATGATCGCGCGCCAGCTCGGCCAGGCGGTCGGCCCACTCAGCGTAGAAATCAACCATGAGGTCGCGATATTCCGCGCTGTCAAAGCGCAGCTCGGTGGTGACGGGATATTCCATCGCGTATTCGACCACATCGTCGCGCAGCATGTCGCGCACGATGGTCCGGGCCTGTCCGGCGCGGCCCTTCTTGCGGAAATACGCGACATGACGCGCAGCCCGGATCATGCGGTCCGACTTCACGCTCATCAGTTCGGGGTCGCCGGGGCCAAGGCCCGCGCAGATGATCCTGCCCATGCCTATTCCACCCTGCTGGCAAGCGCGTTTACCGCCGCCACTGTGATCGCGGAACCGCCCAGCCGCCCCTGCACGATCATCGACGGCACCGGCAGATCGGCCATCAAGGCATCCTTGCTCTCTGCCGCGCCGATAAAGCCGACAGGGCAACCGATAATCGCGGCGGGGCGCGGGCAATCGGGGTCTTCAAGCATGTTCAGCAGATGAAACAGCGCGGTCGGCGCGTTGCCTATCGCCACCAGCGCCCCCGCCAGATGCGGCCGCCAGAGTTCGAGCGCTGCGGCAGAGCGGGTGTTGGCCATCTCGGCGGCCATCTCCGGCACAGACGCATCGCGCAGGGTGCAGATCACCTCGTTCTCGCGCGGCAGGCGTTTGCGGGTGATGCCCTCGCTGACCATATAGGCATCGCAGAGGATCGGCGCGCCTGCCTCAAGCGCCGCCCGCGCGGCAATTGCCATGCCGGGGGAAAAGCGCACATGTTCTTCCAACCCGACCATCCCGGCGGCGTGGATCATGCGCACCGCGACGATCTCTTCCTCGGGGGTGAAACGGTCCAGCGCCGCCTCCGACCGGATCGTGGCAAAGGACTGACGGTAAATCTCCGCGCCATCGGTGATGTAGCTGTGGGGCATTCAAATCGCCTTGATGATGTCTTCTGGGGTAAGGGAGGTCGCGTCGGGCGCATCGCTGGCGCGTCCCTGTCGGATCAGGTCGAAACCGTCCCTGGTGGCCGTAACCGTCAGGGGCGCAGGGCGGGCATGGGCGCAGCCCTTGGCGCAGCCCGACATATGCAGAAGGCTGCCGGGGGGAACATGCGGCGCAAGGCTGCGCGCGACAGAGCGTGTCTTGGCCAATCCCTGCGCACATCGCGGCGCGCCGGTACAGGCCACCACCCGCAGCAGGGGATCATCGGGGTCGGTGATCACGCCGCGCACCTTGGGCAGCTTGCGCGCGCTTTCCACCAGCAACATGCGCCAGGGCGTCATCCGCAGGCCGCCCTGCTTGGCCAGGCTCGCCAAGGTCTTGACCTCCAACTGGCCAAAGGCGAGGCCAACCATCGCCCCCAGTGGCGTGTAACCGGGCCGCGGCAGGTAATCCTGACGCTGACGCGGCACGATGAACCCACCGGGCAGTGCGGCACCACCGGCCAGCAATGCTGCCATGCGAGTATGGTCACCCCTTAGGTCGACGAACCACTGCGCCAGCGCCATGGCCTCGGCCACGACCGTCCCGGAGGCTACAGGTTTGCCCTTGTCGAACCCGTCAGCGACAAGGATCAGACCGCCGCCCGCGTCCCGTTCCAGCCGGATATCCGCAGAAGCGGTCTGCAACACCGGCGTGCGGCCCGTGTCCACGGCAAAGCCGAACTTGCCCGGAATGCGCGGTGCATCCGGCAGGGCCAGCGCATCGCTCAGCGCGGCGGCGAAGCCTTCTGTTTCCTCGCCCGTCTGCCAGAACGGGGTGACCAGCACGTTACGGCGGCTTTCGATGTCGGCGTCCGCATCGACCAGCGACATCGCGCCCAGACCGTTGATCAGCGCCGCAAGACTGTCCTCGCGCACGCCCCTGATCTGGACGTTGCCCCGGCTGGACAGGTCGATCAGCCCATTGCCATGGGCGGCGGCCAGGGTTGCGATGCCATCGGCCTGCGCCCGGCGCAGACGCCCGTTGAAGGGGCGCACCCGCACCACCAGCCCGTCGCCCGACATCATCGGGCGCAATGCACCGGGGCAATAGCCCTTGATCAACGGCGCAGTCATTCGGCGGCGTCCATCCGGGCAGAGATCGAATTGCGCCGTGTGACCCACAGGCCCGCATCGCGCAGTGCCGCAAAACGGGCGCGCATTTCTGCCAATGCCTTGGGGTTTTCGCGTTCCATAAACTCCATCAAATCCTCCCGGCCTAACGTCGCATCGAAATATAGGTCGAAAAGATGCGCAGGCACGGCCCGCGTGAGATGCGCGAAGGCGGCCAGATTGTCCAGCGTCGCGGCCACCTCTGCCGCGCCCCTGAAACCGTGGCGCATCATGCCGCTGGCCCAGTCCGGGTTTGCGGCACGGGCACGCACCACGCGGGCAATTTCCTCGGCCATGGTGCGGGCACGCGGGGTACCGACGACAGTGCTGTCCACATGGTACATGGCGGGCTTGGCCGCCCCCAGATGTGCCATCGCGGCGGCAAACCCGCCCTCGTGGCTGGCATAATCCGACGCCAGAAGCACGTCGCTTTCCGTCAGGTCCTGCACATGGGCGAAACCGTCTGCGCCCTGCAACCGCGCCTCCAACGCGCCCCGATCCTGGTGCGACACACCCTTGGCGTCGATTGCCCATTCAGAGGCCTTCATCCAGGCCTCCCCCGCCGCCGCGCGCCCTGCGTCGGAATAATCCAGCATCGCGGCTTCCATGTTCATGCCATAAAGCCCCGGTTTCGGGCCAAAGACACGGGGCGTGCGGGTCAGGTAAGGGTTCATGTCAGGCGCTTCTTCGCGCTCGGCCAGGGCAGCGGCACCCGCCTCGAACAGTTGCGACAGGCCCGGAAACACATCCCGGAACAGGCCCGACACGCGCAGGGTCACGTCAATGCGGGGGCGGTCCAGCAGGGTCAGCGGCAGCACCTCGAAACCCGACACCCGCTCAGACCCTTCGTCCCAGGTTGGGGACAGCCCGGCCAGATGCATCGCCATCGCGACTTCCTCACCGGCGGTGCGCATGGTTGCCGACCCCCATAGGTCCACCACCAGACCGCGCGGATAATCGCCCTGATCCTGCAGATGACGGCGGATCAACTCTTCGGCCAGCTTCACGCCCTGAGCATGGGCTGCACGGGTCGGCACGCTGCGCGGGTCCACGGCGTAAAGGTTGCGCCCGGTGGGCAGCACGTCGGAGCGGCCCCGATAGGGTGAGCCGGACGGGCCGGCCTCGACGCGCCGCCCATCCAGCGCGGTCAGCAACCCCGCGTTTTCGCCCTCACCACTGCCAAAGATGTGCAACCCGTCGCCGTATTGGCTTTCCTTGATGTCACAGACGAAGCGGTCAATCCGTGTGATCGCCTCGGCCGCGCTGGTGGCATCGTCCAGGCCCAGATCATCCTCCACCCCGGCGGCCCGCGCCTCTGACCTTATGGTGTCGATCAGGCGGTCGCGCCGGGCCGGGTCCAGCCCGTCGGCGGTGGAATATTCATCCAGCAGACGTTCCAGTTGAACCAGCGCCTGTGGCGTTTCACTGTCCTTCATCGGCGGCGGCAAATGGCCCAGCGTCACGGCCCCGATACGCCGCTTGGCCTGCGCCGCCTCGCCGGGGTCATTGACAATGAACGGGTAGATCACCGGCATCGGTCCGGTCAGCACCTCGGGCCAGCAGTCGCCCGAAAGCGCCACCGCCTTGCCCGGCAGCCATTCCAGCGTGCCATGGGCACCGATATGCACCAGCGCATCCATGCCCTGGGCACGCAGCCACAGGTAGAAGGCCACATAGGAATGGCGCGGGATGCGGGCCAGATCGTGATAATCGGTATCGCGGGCCGCGATGCTGCCCCGTTCGGGTTGCAGCGCGACCAGCGCGTTGCCGCAGCGTTGCGCCGGGAAATGAAATGCCCCGTCATGGTAGAGCGGATCATCCTCCACCGGCCCCCATGCGGTGTTCAGGTCCTTCAACAGGGTGTCAGGAAGACATGTCAAATATGACATGTCACCTTTGACGGGCCAGGAAATCGTACATTGAGTCAAAGACTTGCCAAATCCGATTGCCGGTTCCACGCCATAGCCCGCATTGGCCAGCGTCAGCAGCATATCCTCGGTCGAGGCCAGCGCATCCAGCCCGACCGCATGGGCAATCTGATCTTGGCGGCCCGGATAGGTGGACAACACCAGCGCCAGCTTGCGGTCCTGTGCCGGGGTCCGCGCCAGCCGGTGCCAGCCCGCCACCCGGTCCACCACCGCATTGATCCTTTCGGCATCTGCCCGGTGGGCAAAGCGCGAGAATTGCAGGTGCGGGTCTTTCTTTTCCGGTGCCTTGAAGCTGACAACCCCGGCAAAGAGACGCCCGTCCACCTCTGGCAGCACCACATGCATCGCAAGGTCTGCGGGCGACAGGCCGCGCTCGGCCTCGGCCCACTCCTTTTGACGCGCCGTTGACAGTGCAACCTGAAACACCGGGCAACCGGAGCCATCCAGCGGCGTTGTGCCATCCTCGCCCCGCCCGGAAAAGGCGGTGGCGTTCACGATCGCACATGGGTTGAGCCGCGCTAGCGTCTGATACAGAAAGTCACGGCCCGCCTCGGACTTCAGCGATGGCACAAAGAGGCCCACAGCCGTGAAGCCCCGATCACGCAAGGCCGTGATCAGCGCGTCAACCGGCGCAGTATCGGCGGCAGTCAGATAGCTGCGGTAAAAGGTGACCGCGACCACGTCGCCGGTCACATCGGCAAAGGGAATGACGCCCTGTTCCGGGTCATAGATTCCGCAATCCGGCACCGTCTTGCTGCCCGGCACCGGGCCTGCGTAGAACCCGGCGGCCAGCGCCAGTTGCGCCAATGCCGCCTGGGCCGCCACCGCACCGCCCGCGTCGCACAGGTGCGACAGCCGCCGCAGGGTCGACACCGGCAATGTCGAATGTGCGTCCAGCGCCGGGTCCTCGCGCCCGTCTGCGGGCAGCACCGCCAGCGCGATGTTGTTGCGCCGTGCGAAATCCTGCACCTGCATGATGCCGTAGGGCCAATAATTCTCGCCGCCGATCAAGCGGATCAGGATGCCCTTGGCCCCGCTCAGCGTCTGTTCGACGTAATTGTCCACCGACGCCGGATGCCGCAGCGCCACAAGGTTGCACAGCCGCAGAGTCGGCAGCTTGCCCTCAGGCCCGCCACCCCGGTGCCAGCCCGCCGCAAAAGCGCCCAGGTCACTGTCGGAGAACGAAAGCACCACCAGATCCGCAGGCGTCTGGCCCGGATCAAACGGGGTTTCGCTGTCCTCCAGCCCGTGGCTTTCGCGAAAGACGACGTGCATGGTATCAGGCCCCCAGAACGCCCCGGATGGCGGCGGTGTCGATGTGGTCGTGTTCCGCGATCACCACCAGATGCCCCTGCCGCGCATCCGCGCCCCAGGGCCGGTCGAACTGGTGCCGCACCCGCGCGCCGACCGCCTGCACCAGCAGGCGCATCGGCTTGCCCGCCACCGCGACATAGCCCTTGACCCGCAGGATGTGCTGCTCTGTTGCCAGCTTTTCGATGGCCGCAACCAGCGCGTTCACATCCTCGACCTCGGGCATCGGCACCACGATGGTCTCGAAATCATCATGCTCGTGGTCGTCCGCCCCGTCATGATGCGACGGGCGCGCGGCCAGATCGTCCTCGGCGGCCGCGTTCAGGCCCAGCACCACCTTGGGGTCGATCACCCCTTCGGTCATCGGCAGGATGCGGATCGGACGGGGGCTTTCGGCCTCGATGATCTTGCGCGCCTTCGCAAGGCCTTCCTCACCGGCCAGATCGGCCTTGGACATCAGGATGATATCCGCGCAGGAGATCTGGTCTTCAAAGACCTCGGACAGCGGTGTCTCGTGATCCAGGCTGTCATCGGCCAAACGCTGCGCATCCACCGCCGCCTCGTCGGGGGCGAAACGCCCTGCCGCCACGGCTTCGGCATCGGCAAGGGCAATCACACCGTCTACCGTGATTTTCGACCGGATCGCGGGCCAATCGAAGGCCTTGAGCAGCGGCTTGGGCAGAGCCAGACCGGAGGTCTCGATCAGGATGTGATCGGGCCGCGTGGGCAGCGCCATCAGCGCCTCGATGGTGGGAATGAAATCATCCGCCACCGTGCAGCAGATGCAGCCGTTCGCCAGTTCCACGATGTTCTCCTCGGGGCAATCGGGGATCGCGCAGGATTTCAGGATATCGCCATCCACCCCGACGGTCCCGAACTCATTCACCAGCACGGCCAGCCGCCGCCCTCCGGCATTGGTCATCAGATGGCGGATCAGCGTCGTTTTGCCAGCCCCCAGAAACCCGGTGATCACGGTCACGGGGATTTTGCTCAGGTCATTCATTCGGCGGCCTCCAAAGGCAGGGTAAGGGGGGGAACTCGGGCAAGGCTTTGCTTGCGGAAAATCACGGGGCGCTCGCGCCAGGGCACCAGCCCGTCGGCACTTGCGGCATAGGCGGCGGCACCGGCCAGGATATCGGGGGCATCCGCCGGGGTCAGACGGCCATAGACATAGGTCCATTTGCCCGGCTCCGACAGCGCCACCGCAGACCCCTGCGAACAGGCCGACAGACAGGCCACCCCGACGATCTCGACCCCGTCGGGCGCGTCCGCCCCGACCAATGCGCTGTGCAGCAACGCACCAGGGCGGGTTGCATCCTCTTCCAGCACCTCGCCTGCGCGGCAGGTGGTGCAGACATAAAGCGTTGCAGTCATTCCACCTCCACCACGGCCCTGGCTGTTACCGGCGCGCCATCCACTTCCAGCGGGTGGTGATCGTTGCTGTTCAGGGTCACTTCGATCTCGACCTCGCCCTTGGGCAACCCGTCCAGATGCATCCAGGGGCCATAGATCCGGGCCAGCTTGACCCCGTTTGCATAGACATGGGCGTGGCCCTGCCCCGGCTGATGGGGCAGGCTGGCGTTCTGCGGCGAAAACGCGAAGTTCTCAACCATGACATGCAGGTTATAGCCCGCCATCGGGTCCGGGCTGACCATGATCTGCACATCGGGCGCGGCATCCGCCGACACGTCAATGGGCGTGTCGTGCATCATCGCATGATCCGTCCCGCCGTGATCCATACCGCCATGTTGGGCCGCATCCCCGTGATCATGCCCGTCAAAGGTGATCCCGTTGCCCGCCGCAAAGGCAAAGCCGAGGCCGCCGCCGAAGATCAGGCCAATGACGAAAAGCGCAAGCGTTCTGCTCATCACAGCCTCACACCGCCTGCGCGGCGTGCTCCCCTTCGCGTTGCCAGAAATAGCCCGCAAAGGACCCCAGCAGCACCCAGGCAACCAGCCCGACGCCCAGCGCACGGGCCGCGAAAAGCGCGCCGATCTCGGTCGGGACGGGGCCGGTAAAGCTCTCGGGCTCCGGTGCGCCGATCAGATGCGGTGCAGCCAGCAAAAGCGCCGCCGCGCCCCAGGCCGCCCAGTTGTGGCCAAATGCCAGCAACCAGAGCGCCACACAGGCCGCGATCACGGTCGCGAACCACCAGACCTGCCGCAGGGCCACATCGGCGGCAGCAACACCGGGCACTTCCGGCGCAAGGGTGAATCCGGGGGCCAGATGAAAGGCCACAAAACCGGCCACACCCCACAGGATGCCCCAGCGCCCGTCAATCCGCGCACCGCGATCTTCGCCAAAGCTCATGGCGGCAACCATGATCAGCGCATAGCCGGTATAGGTCAGCATGGTGAAAATCACGCTCAAACCGTCGCGCATCAGGTCGAATCCGGGCAGGACGGGATGGGCGCTGACGGCCTCTGCGCCGAAATGCACCAGTTCCCCGCTTTCATAAAGCTCCGCATGCAGCAGAACAGGTTGCACAAATACCAATTGCAGCAGGCCGATGATCACCCCCGCCAATGCCCCGGCAAAAAGGGCAGAAACCAAAAACCGTGACGTCATGACAAAATCCTCTTGTTTTCATGGCAACGCGGCGGTGCCGATACCCTATCAACACAAACACGCCGCCGAAAATCGGCAGCGCCTCAAGCTGATAAAGGTCTCGGACCGGAATGCGCTGCGCTGTTCACCAAAGAAACCGGGTCGCCGCTTGCTTTGACGCGGCTCAGACCTGATCCCGAGGGCCCGTACAGGTCAGTGGCAGGGGAAACCTGTCGCATGGCGCACATCATGCGCGGCATCATGCAGCGCGGCGGCCTGAACGTGCCCGGTCAGCGTGATCAGGGCAATGCCCAGCACGGCGGCAAATATCGCGGGAACAAAGCGGCTGGCGGTCAGCGACTTGGCAGTCATTGTAGTCATTGTCATCTCCTTGCCGTCACACCCGACGACCTGTTTCAAGTTTCTCATGCCTGGCAGGTCTCCTGGCTCACGGGTCGATGTCTTTGCCCGCCTTCCCCGACCGGTTGGTCGAGTGGCATGTTGGGCGCAGACTCTCCGCTTACAGTCGCGGGGGCGGCTTCCGCTTCAGGCCATGCGGCCCTTACGGAATTCCCTGTTCGGTTCCACGCCCCAAGGGGCGCTTGCGGGAACACCAAGCAGGCCTAATGTTGCACTTCGCCCAGGCCAAGGCAAGACTCATTCACGACAACTCGTGCGCCATATGCGCATGCCTGCCACAGAGTCGCGCGCAGATCGGAAATATCGGTATCAGGCTTTCAATCAAACGGTCGGCGCTTCGGGTGTTGGCCCACCGCCGCCCGATCCTGGACAGTCAAATTCCCTCTGGTCCTGCTCTGCCGCCCGGCCCATAACAGACAGACACCCCTCCCCGCCCGACAGGAGCCTTCCCCGCGTGAGCAGAACCACCCTCGCGATTCTCTACTCGCTGTTTGCGCTTCTGCTGTTCGATGGCATGGGGCTGATCATCAAATATCTCTCTGGCACCTACGGGGCCGCCGAACTTTCGGCTTACCGCAACCTGGTGGGGCTGATACCTGCCCTTCTAGTCCTGTGGACCTCCCGCGACTGGCACGCCAAGGGGCGCAGCCTGCGCATGCGGCAATGGAAACTGGCCCTGCTCCGCGGGCTGATCCTGACCTTTGCGCAGTATTTCTTTTACCTGTCGCTGGGCATCCTCACCTTTGCCACCGCCTCCACCATTTCCTATTCCAACGCGGTCTTTGTCACCGCCCTTGCCGTGCCCCTGCTGGGCGAAAAGGTCGGGCTGGTCCGTTGGGCTGCGGTGCTGGTCGGCTTTGCCGGGGTGGTGATGATTGTGGGGCCGGGCCGCGACAGCTTTTCTCTGGCCGCACTTTTGCCGCTGGGCGCGGCGCTGTGCTATGCGCTGACCGCCGTCACCGCCCGCATGATGGACGACGGCCCGCCAACAGCCCTGATCAACCTCTACTCCACCGGCGTTGCGACCCTGGGCGCGCTGGCGCTGACGCTGGCCACGGGCGGCTTCACGCCCATGCACGACAGCACGGATCTGCTGTGGATTGTGGCAATGGGCGGGCTGGGCGGATTCGCGGTGCTGGTGCTGGTCACGGCCTACCGCATGACCGAACAGAGCAACCTTGCTCCGTTCAGCTATTTCGGCATCCCGCTGGCCTTTGTCCTGGGCTGGCTGTTCTACGGCGAAGCGCCGTGGGCAGAGCTGTTCCCCGGCGCGCTGCTGCTGGCAGGTGGCGGACTGCTGATTATCTGGCGGGAACGGCAGATGAATGCGGCACGTCGGGACGTGACCACGCCAAAGTAAATGGGGATGATCCCCCGCAAAATTTTCATGGGCTGTTAACACATCCCGCCGCACGCCCCGTTAACCGGCCTCCGGCCCGTAAAACGGTGCACAGGTTGTGTACGGGCCGTGTACGGGAATCATACCGGCGAAACCCTTGGAAAAGAGCCATTAACCAATGATTCGCCGATTTCCGCCACCAGCAAGGCGCAGGTGTTGCGCGCACGAGGTCCTAGACAACAACCTCCTGGCGGTCCTGGGCCCCAACCCCGAAGACCCGCTTGTAACGCTCGATCTCGTCGGCAGGACCCATCGCCTTGTTCGGATTGTCCGACAGCTTCACCGTGGGCCTGCCGTTCGCCGCGACCGCCTTGCATACCAGTGAGAACGGGGCCAGGGCATCATCCTCGACCAAGCCCCTGAAATCATTGGTCAACAACGTGCCCCAGCCGAAGGAGACATTGACCTTTCCGGCGAATTTACCATGCAGTTCCCGTATCTTGTCCACATCCAGACCGTCGCTGAAGATCACCCTCTTCTGGGTCGGATCCTCGCCCCGCGATTTCCACCAGTCGATGGCAATCTGCGCGGCCTTGACCGGATCGCCGCTGTCCACGCGGATGCCGGTCCAACCGGCAAGCCAGTCCGGCGCATTGTCGAGAAAACCCTTGCTGCCATAGGTGTCCGGCAGGATGATCCGAAGGTTACCCTCATGTTCGTCATGCCAGTCTGACAGCACCTCGTAGGGGGCCTGCGCCAGCGCCGTGTCATCCTCGGCCAATGCGGCGTAAACCATTGGCAATTCATGCGCATTTGTCCCGATCGCCTCCAGTTCCCGGCTCATCGCGATCTTGCAGTTCGAGGTCCCGGTAAAGGCTTTTCCCAGCCCTTCCTGCATGGCCTGAACGCACCAGTCCTGCCACAGGTAGCTGTGCCGCCTGCGGGTGCCAAAGTCGGCCACGGACAGGTCCGGGATCTCGCGCAGGTCGGCGATCTTTTCCCAGACGCGGGTCATCGCGCGGGCATAAAGCACCTGCAGCTCAAATCGGCCCATCGTGTCCAGCACCGCGCGGCCCCGCAGTTCCATCAGCACCGCCAGCGCGGGAATTTCCCACAGCATGACCTCATGCCATTTGCCTTCGAAAGTCAGCTCATATTGGTCGCCACGCCGCTCAAGGTGGTAGGGCGGCAGGCGCAGCCCCTCGAACCACTCCATGAAATCGGGCCGGAACATCTGGCGCTTGCCGTAAAAGGTATTGCCGCGCAGCCAGGTGCTTTCCCCGCGGCTGAGGCTGAGAGACCGGATGTGGTCCAACTGCTCGCGCAGCTCACCCTCGTCGATCAGCTTGGCCAGAGGCACATGATCTGAGCGGTTGATCAGGGAAAAGGTGACCTGCGTGTCCGGCTTGTTGCGGAAAATGGACTGACACATCAACAGCTTGTAAAAATCCATGTCGATCAGGGAGCGAACGATCGGGTCGATCTTCCACTTGTGATTCCAGACGCGGGTTGCGATATCGACCATCAGTTATTCCTCAGAATTACCGCACCCTTGTGGCAAAGACTGCACAACGGGGGCAAGGACAAAGGTAAGGTTTGAACCATGGATGTGCTTGCAAACCTCACACCGTTGCAGATCCTGACCCCCGTTGTTCTGGCGCTGGCCGCTTTTGGCTATGTCCGCTTGCTGGCCGCAGCGCTTTGGCTGACGTTGCTGGGCACAGCCGCGCTGGCGGGGCTATTGTCGCTCTCCTATCCATTTGTTGCGTCAAATGCCCTTGGCTGGGGCGGTGCCGCCCTGCTGGTGTTGGGTGCCATTGTCCTGTCGCGGTTGGGCCGCGCGCCCGCGCCGGTTGCGCCGCCCAGGGAACAAATCGCCGCCAAGGACCGGCAGGATATCGCCATAGACGGCACCAATGTCCTGTATTGGGATGGCGAGGACGCGGAACTGGCCAGCCTGCGGCTGGTCGTCTACGCCTTGGTGAAACGGAAATTTGCGCCGGTGGTCTTTCTGGATGCCTCATCGCGCCACCACCTGAAGGACAAGAGCCTGACGGAAAAGGATTTTGCCAAGGCACTTGGCCTGCCGCAGAACCGGGTGATGGTCTGTCCCGCAGGGACAGAAGCTGACGCATTCCTGCTGCAATACGCCAAGGAGAACAACATGCCGGTGGTGTCCAACGACCAGTTCAGGGATCGGGCTCAGATTGCAGGAAAGTTGCGCCTTGTCCGGGGCATTTTTGCCAACGGCAAGCCGATCTTCGAAGGCCTTTAGCCAAAACGGCCCGCTTTGGCGTTTCACCTGCCGGTCAATCCCGGTAAAGCAGGTTAGCGCCCAATATTTCAGCCCCGAAAGACAGCCGCCCGATGGACTGGCAGAACCTGATCCGTGAATTCATTACTTTGGTGGTGGTCATCGACCCCATCGGAAGCATTCCGATATTCCTGTACGCGACGGCCCATGTGCCAAAGCAATTGCACCGCAGTTTCGCATTGCGGGCGGTGCTTGTCGCGGGGGCCGTTCTGCTGGCCTTTCTCATTGGCGGCCAATTCCTGCTGGAATCACTGGGGCTGCGGCTGGGGTCATTCCAGGTCGCGGGCGGGATCATCCTGTTCCTGTTCGCCCTGACCATGATCTTTGGCGACAGCAAACCGGAAAAGGAAGTCGCCAGCGCCGAACGTGACCATCTGGCTGGTGCGGTCTTTCCCCTGGCGATGCCTTCAATCGCCTCGCCCGGTGCCATGCTGGCGATTGTCATCCTTACCGACAACCACACCAATCCGGTGGTCGATCAGGTGGTCACCGGCGGGCTGCTTGTGTTGGTGTTGCTGCTGACGCTGGTGCTTTTGCTGCTGGCGTCCAGGATCGGCCGCCTGATCGGCACCACAGGGTCAAGCGTGATCAGCCGGGTCATGGGCATTGTCCTGGCCACTGTGGCGGTCGATTCGACACTGGGTGGATTGGAAGCGCTGGGCCTGCTTGATCTGGCTCAGACAGAAAGCCCGTTGAACTAGGGCGCCTGCCGTATCAGGCCAACATGACGCCGCTGGCAGCCATGCCTGCACGGGCCGCATCCAGTGATCCGTCCAGATCAATCGCGCGGCACAGGTCCTGCCGCACTGTCACTGCAAAACCCAGCTTTGCCGCGTCAACAGCCGAAAAGTTGACGCAGAAATCCAGCGCCAGCCCCACCATGGTCAGCCTGTCGATACCGCGTGTGCGCAGATAGCCTTCCAATCCCGTGGGAGTGCTGTGGTCATTCTCGAAAAATGCGGAATAGCTGTCGATTGCCGCGTCATAGCCCTTGCGGATGATCAGGTCTGCGCGGTCCTGTGCAAGCCCTTCGTGAAACTGCGCGCCCAGGCTGCCCTGAATGCAGTGGTCGGGCCAAAGGACCTGCGGGCCATAGGGCATTTCCATCATGTCGTAGGGCGCGCGCCCTTCATGCGCGCTGGCAAAGGACGAATGCCCCGCAGGGTGCCAATCCTGGGTCAGAACAACCGCATCGAAATCTGCCATCAGATCGGTAATGCCCGACACGATCAGATCCCCTTCGGGCACCTCTAGCGCGCCGCCTGGGCAAAAATCCTTTTGTACGTCGATCACGATCAGGGCCTGCATCGGGGTCACTCCCTTTCTGGTTGGATACCGGGGCTTTTACCTCAGCACCCCCTTGCACAACAGCCCCCCAAGGGCCTATTTCCGCCTCCATGCATACGATCGCCGCCCTTTACCACTTTACCCGGTTCGAAGAGCCCGCAGCGCTGAAGCCCGCGCTGCTGGAGTTATGTGTCGCGCAGGGGGTCAAGGGCACGCTGCTGCTGGCACCTGAGGGCGTGAATGGCACCATTGCGGGACCGCGCGCGGGCATCGACGCGGTGATCACCCATCTGCGCGCGCTGCCGGGTTGCGACGGGCTGGAGTGGAAGGAGGCGCAATCCGAAACGCCGCCCTTCCCCCGGATGAAAGTGCGCATCAAGCGCGAGATTGTGACCATGGGTCAGCCGGATGTGGACCCACAGGCGCGGGTCGGACATTACGTCGAACCTAAGGACTGGAACGACCTGATCCGCGATCCGGAGGTGGCGGTGATCGACACTAGGAACGACTACGAGGTCGCCATCGGCACATTCGATGGGGCAATTGACCCCGAGACCGCCAGCTTTGGCGAATTTCCCGCCTGGTGGGAGGCCAACAAGGAACGGTTCCACAACAAGAAGATCGCGATGTTCTGTACCGGTGGCATCCGATGCGAGAAATCGACCAACTATCTGCTGGGACAAGGGGTTGAAGAGGTCTTTCACCTCAAGGGTGGCATCCTGAAATACCTTGAAGACGTGCCTGCGCAGGACAGTACCTGGCAGGGCGACTGCTTTGTCTTCGATGCGCGGGTCAGCGTGGGTCACGGGCTGCGCAAGGGACCGCATCTGCTGTGCCATGGCTGTCGGCAACCGATCCTGCCTCAGGACCGCACCCGGCCCGAATACGAAGAAGGCGTAAGCTGTCATCATTGTTTTGACCAAACCACAGAGGCCGACAAGGCACGGTTCCGCGAGCGGCAGAAACAGCTTCGCCTGGCGGCACGGCGGCGCCTGCCCTAATCTGCCGATCCATTGCGGCCCCTAATTTCCCGACAAATTGACCTGTTAAGCGGGCAGTAAACCTCATCCCCTATTCATGGTCTCGGGTGAAAAAGAGGTGGTGGAGATGAGTGCGCAGGCAAATGCGCGGCCAATCATCATCAAACGTAAGAAGGTCGTCGGCGGCGGCGGGCACCATGGTGGGGCCTGGAAAGTCGCTATAAGCTATTTCCTTCAGTCAAAGACGCTTTGCGTCCGTGGAGTGTCACCCCCCATGGGGATAGGTTGGCGGCGTTCTGACCTGTGCACGCGTTCTTTGGCAAACGATGCGCCACCCGATTTCGGGTGCTTGGCCTACATGCCCTCTCGGGGCTTAATGTTTGCTGAATGCCAGCCACGGGACTATCGCGATTTTTAGCTGATTTTGCCGAAGTTGGGATTGATCGACTTGACCCTCACGCCCGCCGTTCCAAGGTGGTTTTGTCCGGCATGTCGATGGTTCGCTTCTTTCCATCGGCGTTATAGGTCTCCAGGCTGCTTCTGACCTGTCGAAGCTGTGCCATCCGTTCTGCAACCGCGCGGATTCCGTCCAGCGCCCCACCTAGCAGCAATTGGTTTCGCTTTACCTTGTTGTCGAGTGCCCGAAGCACCTTCAGATCTCCTCCAGGCATCATATTGATCGCGCCGATCAACGTCTCTTTCGGCTCAAGCATCTCTGCCAACCGCTCCAGATCTCCCTCCAGCAGGGCCTCGCGTTCCGATTCCAGCAGGTCATTGAGGGCATCGATCTGATGTTTCATGATCTCATCGGTCATCTTCTTTCTCCTTGAGTGCTTCATAGAGAGATTCGCTCAATCCGATGCCACCGGCCCGGACCATTGCCGCGGCCTGCTCCTGCACCAAGAAAGAGGAAAAATGATCCTCCCCCGCGCCACCGCCGAACTGATCCCGAGATTGTCCAAGCCCTGCGGATTTCAGCATTTCTGCAAGAAATGTCGCTTCAAGCTGCTCGGCCGCCTGTCGGAGCCGCAGGTCCGCAGCACTGGCCGCAGGGATACGGCCCGGTGGTTGAGTAATTTGCATCGACCTGATCCCTAAATTGCGCTCTATTTTTGCCAGGATGCGCCGGAACCGGTAAACAACCGGTAAGGATATTGCCGCATACAGCCCTTATCGGAGAAGAACTCCCGGAGGCGCTGTTGAACATTTCCCTGACTCAAACCACTGCCCAGTCGGCAAGCGAGGCCCGAAAACCGGGAACGTTGGTACTGCCCGCCGCTGCGCCTAATGGCACCGCGATTGGCGCCGGCATGGCTGATTTTGGTCTCGCCTATGACAATTCGGCGGAACCTTTCACTGAAAAGGCCCAGACACCGGAGTCCGAACCGGAGCCGGGAAAGATGCGCACAGGGCAAAAGCCCGCAAAGAATGTCCGGGTCGCGGAACCAAAGGACATCGACACCGCTTCCGTAGACCACCCGCGCGACAACCGGGAGGAGAGCTGCGATCGACAGAGAGCTGAAGCCGCATCACGCCCGGCAGCTACCGACCCAAAAACGCCGACGTCGCAAGCGGATCACCAACTGGCAGTGACGGATGGTCAATTGGCAACTGATCGGGCGAGAAGTGATGAGACTTCCGAAATTCACACCCCGGCCCGCCCCGAACCGAAGCCGCAATTGCAAACGATATTTACGCTGCAACAAGACCGTCCTGTCCTGCCGGAGCGAAGGAGAGAAAGCCACCTCAGCCCCGCGCATGAAAGCCTGGCGCTTCCTGCCAAAGTGACCGCGCAGGATCACGAAACTATCCGGCAACCTGTGATGGGCACAAATCTGCCGCACCCCTCACCTCAAACCACTGATGGGGGCTTGGTTTTCACCCAAACAGCTTTGCCTCTCGCAAAGCGGGCAGACAGACCAGGGCCTGCTTCAAGCGGCCCGTCGCCTGAGCCTGAAAACCATAATTTTCAAAATCGCCCGACGCCGACAGAACCGCCGACATCCGCCGCCGCCAAGCCGCGCGAGACGTTTCTGGAACGCGCCGTAACCGGCCAAATGGGTCGGCAAGGCCCTGAAACACGCAGATCATCGGTGCTGTGGCCCAAGTCTGACTTGATCCCCTTGTCTGGGCAGCAATCCATCGCCGGAAATCGCCCGGCAGTCGCCGCCGATCAGCAATTGGATCAGCCGGTCATCCCGATGGGCCGCAATGGCGCGCCAACCTGGGCTCCCGACACAGCGGGCCACCTGAAAATCCACGGGGAGGTGCCTCCGACGGCTGGCGGAAAGGGGCCGCAACCGGGGCCATCTACAGGTGACGTGACCTCGCGGTTGGTCCAGCCACGGGAAACGCCGATGGTGATGCCGCGACAACCCGAACAGGCCTTCAACGCTGCGACACAGCCAGGTCGAGGGAAAATTGTCACAGACCCTGTGACGGCGATCAGCAAGGCCATGGATCGGTCTTTCAACAATGAGAGCCGCCAATCAGAGCGTCCCGCGCCCGTCGCAAACCCTGCCACTGTCGTGAATTTTCCACAAGGATCATCCGACACCGCCAAAATGCCCGGCGCGGGGCGCAGTGAGATGGCATTCGATCACAAGGGCGGGACGGGTCAATCCCAATTGATACCGCAGGCAGCAGATCGTCCCGCCCTCAATCCACGACCTGCGGCACCTGTTTCAGGCTCAGCGCCTGACGCTGCTGCGGTGGCCCGCGATCACGGGTTGCTCCTGTCCGTTTCTCACCACGAGGGTCGCCGCGCATCGGCGGCTAGCCACCCACCAGAACGTGCCGTCTCAAGTCGCGATGCCACCCTTCCGCAAACGCCCAACGCCGAAAGTCCCCCAAGGGCCGCTTTGGCAGCGCCCGCGTCCACAACCGGTCCAGAGGCCGCAAAGACCGACACAGCCCAATCTGTAGTGGAACCAAACCGCCCGCAGGCTGCTGATGGCCACGGGGGACCGCGCGTGGATGTTATGCACACGTCAACGGCACATCAAACCACCCCGCCGCATCGCGCTGATTTACCGGTGCAGGTCGCGCGGCAACTGGCTGAGGCATTCCAGAATACCGGGCAGCGCCCGGTTGATATTGCGCTCAATCCCGAGGAGCTGGGCCGCGTACGCCTGGCCCTTTCCGCAACCGAGTCCGGCATGGTGATACATGTCACGGCCGAACGCCCGGATACGATTGAACTGATGCGTCGGCATATCGCAGAGCTGACGCAGGAATTCAGACAAATCGGCTATTCGAATGTCAGCCTCAGCTTTGCGGGTGGGGACACCGGACAAGGGGACCGGACGACGGAGTCACCGTCAAGACCACCTGAATCGGGGGCCGATGCGGGCCCGGAAAACCCGGTGGAAATCAGCCTCTCTTCCGCGCCCGAAACCGGCATCGACATCAGGCTATGACTGGAGAAGACCAATGATCTCACCCACATCAACTGCTGCAAACCTTACCTCCGGCACCGGCACTGCCGCCTCGGCCGGGTCCAACGCCGTCATATCCTCTGATTTTGAGACGTTTTTGAAAATGCTGACCGCACAAGCCAGGTTCCAGGACCCTCTGGAACCGATTGATTCCTCTGAATATGCCGCCCAGCTGGCGCAATTCTCGATGGTGGAACAGCAGGTGCTGTCCAATGACCTTTTGACCGCGCTGACAACACATCTTGGTTCTGGCGGAATGGCACAAATGGCAGGTTGGATCGGCATGGAAGCGCTCAGCACTGCGCCCACCTACTTCGACGGCAGCCCGGTCACGATCAATCCAAATCCTGCCGCCATCTCTGACGAGGTGTTTCTGGTTGTCTATGATGAGACCGGAACCGAGGTGCAGCGCACATCGATCCCGGTTTCGGCGGAGCCTGTCGAATGGGCCGGTGTCGCAGAGGATGGCACGCCATTCGCCCAGGGCCTTTACAGTTTTGAAATCGAAAGCCGGGCAGATGGTGAAGTGGTCCTGACCGATCCGGTCGCAACATATGGCCGCATCACGGAGGCGCGTGTGCAAGACGGCCAAACCGTTCTGATCCTGGAAGGGGGCGCTGCCGTTCTGGCCAGCGCCGTCAGCGGTCTACGCGAACCGGCCGGCAACAGCCCTGCCACCGGCTCAAGCGCAGGCGGGTCATCAGCCGGCACCAGCGCTATAGGTCGGAGAGGCTGAAACCAAGGTAGGCAAAGGGCATGATGGCGCGGCGCAGCCTGCCCAGTTCGAACCTGGCCAGTGGGCGCTGCATGGCTTCCGGATCTGGGTGTTGCGGCACCTTGTCCTGAACCACGTCCGCCAGCACCGCTCCTGAATAGCTTGCCATCGCGACCCCATTTCCGTGGTAGCAAAGGCTTGCAAACATGCCCGGCTGGTTGGGGACCTGCCCCACAAAGGGCATCCTGTCACGCGCAATACAGACCATGCCCGACCAATTAAAAGGTGTTTCCACCTCGCGCCATGCCGGAAACATGCGGTCGAAATCCGCCCGCGCCCGTTCCAGCGCCCGCTTCTCCGATCCGGCGTTGGCCAGCAGGCCACCGCGCACACCAAACAGCATTCGATTGTCCGGCATCAGGCGGAAATAATGCAGCAGATGGCGGGTATCATAAGAGGCCTGCCTGCTGGTCCAGCCCTGCGCGTCCAGCTCATCTTGCGTGAGGCGGCGGGTGACGATCACGCTGGACTGGGTCGGCATATAGCGGGCCGCCAGCCAATCCGGCAAATCTTCGGAAGAATAGCCGTTTGTGCCGATGATCACACGATCAGCAATCACCCGGCCCGCCGGTGTCTGCAGTTCGAAACCGGACCCCTGCCGCGTGATCGCGGTGACCGGTGTATCATGATGGATTTGGGCCCCCGCCGCTTCGGCAGCGGCAGCCAGCCCGGTGATGTATTTACGCGGGTTCAGGCCAAAACCGATGGGCACGGTGATGGCCCCGTGAAACCCCGCATTCATGCCTTCGGTCACCAGATCCTCTGGCCGGGTCAGGCGCGCCTCCACGCCATAACTCTCTGCATAATATTCAAGGTCATCGCGCATCGCGTCAAAGTCCTTGGGTCGATGCGCCAACTGCGTTTCACCATCGGAATGGCGATCCACATCTATCGCATGCCGGTCCAACAGGCCTTCGACCAGGCGGATCGCCGCCATTTCCGTTTCGCGCCAGGCCATGCGACCATCCCGGCCAAAGCGTTTGTCCAGCGCCGCATTGTCCAACATGCCACCGCCCAGACAGCAAAATCCGCCGTTCCGGCCCGAGGCCCCCCAACCGACATACCGGCCTTCCAAGACCGTGGCTTTGACACCGGCTTCGGCCAGATGCAGGGCCGCCGAAATGCCGGTGAAGCCGCCGCCGACAATCGCAACCTCGCAGCGGTGTTCGCCGGACAGCGCCGGACGATCAGGGATGTCGCAGGTCTGATCCCACCAACATCCCTGCCTCGGGGCATCGGAATAGGCGAAGTCGCCGTATATGCGTTTCATGCCTGGGCGCGTTCCGCTGCACGGGTGTCGGCCTCGGCCCGAATGGCATTGCGTTTTGTGACAAGCGACGCCGTAATCACACCGATCGCGACGATTGCAATCATGATCGTGGACAACGCGTTGATCTCGGGCGAGACGCCAAGCCGCACAGCCGAGAAAATCTTGATCGGCAGAGTGGTGGCGGAAGGCCCGGAGGTGAACGACGCAATTACCAGATCGTCAAGCGACAGGGTGAAGGCCAGCAACCATCCCGAAATCACGGCAGGTGCGATGATCGGCAGGGTGACCAGACGAAAGGCGTCCCAGCCGGAGCAGCCCAGATCAAGCGCCGCCTCCTCCAGCGACCGGTCGAAAGTGACAAGCCGCGAGGACACGACGACAGAGACATAGCACATCGAAAAGGTTGTATGCGCCAGCACGATGGTCAGAACCCCGCGATCCAGCCCGATGCCGATGAACAACAGCAACAGCGAGAGGCCGGTGATCACCTCTGGCATGACCAACGGTGCATAAATCATCCCGGAAAACAGGGTGCGGCCCAGAAATCGCCCACCCCGTACCAGGACATAGGCGGCCATCGTCCCCAGGACAGTGGCCAATGTCGAGGACATGACGGCAACCTTGATCGTCACCCATGCTGCATCCAGAAACGCCTCGTTCTGGATCAACTCGCCATACCAGCGGGTCGAAAAACCCGCCCAGACCGTGACCAGTTTGGAGGCGTTGAAACTGTAAATCACGAGGATGATCATCGGCAGGTACAGGAACGCGAACCCCAGGGTCAGCGAGGTGACATTGAACCACGACATCCGTTTCATTGCTCTGCCTCCGCCTGTTTCTGCTGGTTGCGCTGGAACAGCACGATGGGGATGACAAGGATCAACAGCAGGACAACCGCCACGGCGGAAGCAACCGGCCAATCGCGGTTGTTAAAGAACTCTTCCCACAGGATCTTGCCGATCATCAGCGTGCCGGACCCACCCAACAGCGACGGGATCACGAATTCACCCAGCGCCGGGATAAACACCAGAAACGATCCCGCAATGATCCCGTTTTTCGACAGCGGGATCGTCACCAGCCAGAACGCCTGCATCCGAGAGCACCCCAGATCCTCTGCCGCTTCATTTAGGGATTCATCCAACCGGTCGAGCGCGGCATAGATCGGCAGGATCATGAACGGCAGGTACGTATAAACAATACCGATATAGACAGCGATATTTGTGTTCAGGATCACCAGCGGCTCATTGATCAATCCAAGCCAGAGCAGGAACTGGTTGAGCAGGCCTTCGTTGCTCAGAATGCCCATCCAAGCGTAGACCCGGATCAGGAAAGAAGTCCAGAATGGCAGGATGACCAACATCATAAGGGTCGCCCGCCATTCATCGGGTGCCTTGGCCATGCCATAGGCAATGGGATAACCCACCAGCAATGTCACAAAGGTCGAAACCAGCGCGATGCGCAGGGAACTCAGGTAAGCTCTCCAGTACAGGTCATCCTCGGTCAAAAAGACGAAATTCTCGAAATCGAAGGCGGCGAACATGTCGCCGATCCCGTCCCGCATGGTGGGGGTATAGGGCGGAATCGCCAGCGCGAGATCCGACAGCGAAATCTTGAAAACGATGATGAACGGAACGAGGAAGAGCGCCAGCAGCCATGCATAGGGAACAGCGATCAGGGCAAAGCGGCGCATGTTCAATGCTCCAACAGAACGCCGGCGGTGGCGCTCCATGATATCCATACCGGGTCTTCCCAGGTGATGTCGCGACGCGCGATGCGGCGGGTGTTGGCCGTTTGCGCCTTGATCACCTGACCACCGGGCAGTTGCACGTGATAGGTGCTGAGGTTGCCCAGATAGGCGATGTCCAGCACCTTGCCCTGCAGGGCGTTGGCCGCATCATCGGGCTTTTCCGTCGAAATGCGGATCTTTTCCGGCCGGATGGCCAGATGCGCCTTCTGGCCCGTGCTGAATGTGGTCTTGGTCTCTGCGGTGATCGGCGGCTGACCGTCGATCCAGTTCAAGGCATAGGTATTCTCTCCCGTCGGGGTCGCTGTCGCGTCGATAATGTTCACATCACCGATGAAATCCGCCACATAGACCGAATTGGGGTATTCGTAGATGTTTGCAGGCGTCGAGACCTGAATGATCCGCCCCTCGTCCATGACCGCGACGCGGGAGGCAACGGTCATCGCCTCTTCCTGGTCGTGGGTCACGATCACAAAGGTGGTGCCGGTACTTTCCTGAATGTCCATCAGTTCGAACTGGGTATCCTGACGCAGTTTCTTGTCCAGCGCGCCCAGCGGTTCATCCAGCAACAGCAGCTTCGGCGCCTTGGCAAGGGACCGTGCCAGGGCAACGCGCTGCCGCTGGCCGCCGGAAATCTGATGCGGTTTGCGGCGGCCGAACTTTTCCAGCCGGGTCAGTTTCAGCATCTCGTCGACCCGCGCGTCGATCTCGGACTTGCTCTTGCGGTCGCGGCGCAGGCCAAAGGCGATATTGTCCCAGACCGACAGATGAGGGAACAGCGCATAAGACTGGAACATCATGTTCACCGCGCGCTTGTTAGGCGGCACATGGCCGATGTCCTTGCCGGACAATTCGATGCGACCTTCGCTGATGGATTCGAACCCCGCCAGCATCCGCATCATTGTCGTCTTGCCACATCCGGAAGGACCGAGAAGGGCAAAGAACTCCTTTTCAAAGATATCCAGCGTCAGATCGTCAATCGCAACGAACTCGCCAAATCGCTTGGTCACATTCTGAAACCGAATTAGCGGCTTTTCATTGGGATCATCCCATGGGGCGAATACAGTTTGGGTCAATTCAAATCATCCTTGGGGTGCCGCAGACCATGAAAAAAGGGCGAGGCCATCAGGCCTCGCCGCAGGATCGGGTCAGGTGCCTGACTTGATCTTGGTCCACATGCGGGTCACTGTCCGCTGCACCTTCGGCCCATATGGCGATGTGGTATAGAGTTTTTCCAGCGTCGCCTCATTGGGATAAATCGCCGGATCACCGATCACGTCTTCTTCCAGGAATTCCTGGGACGCCTTGTTGCCATTGGCATAATAGACGTAGTTCGATGCCGCCGCCATGTTCTGTGCATCCATGATGAAGTTGATGAACTGATGCGCGGCGTCCGGGTTTGGCGCGTCTACCGGGATGGCCATGTTGTCGAACCACATCAGCGCCCCTTCGGAAGGTGCGTTGTATTCGATTTCGACGCCATTGTCGGCCTCTGCGGCACGGTCGCGCGCCTGCAGGATGTCACCGGACCACCCGAAAGCGACACAGATGTCACCGTTGGCCAACGCATTGATGTATTCCGAGCTGTGGAATTTTTGCACATGGGGTGCAACTGCCGACAGCACAGGCTCGGCCTTTTCAATTGTCTCGACGTCCTGCGCATCCGGGTCTTCGCCCAGATAGGCCAGCGCCGCCGGGATCATCTCTGCCGGTGCATCCAGGAAATGCACACCACAGGCGGCCAGCTTTTCCATGTTCGCGGGATCGAAGATCAACGCAAGGGACCCCATGGGCGCATCTTCGCCCAGCACTTCCTTGACCTTGTTCACGTTCACGCCGATGCCGGTGGTGCCCCACATGTAGTTGACCGCATATTCGTTCGCGGGATCGTATTTCTTCAGCCGGTCTTCGATCACATCCCAAAGGTTGCCACTGTTTGGCAGTTTGGCCATGTCCAGCTTCTGGAACGCCCCCGCCGTGATCTGCCGTTGCAGGAAAGTACCTGACGGCACAACCACATCGTAACCTGACCCACCGGCCAGCATCTTTGTCTCCAGCACTTCGTTGCTGTCGAACACATCGTAAATCAGGTCGATACCTGTCTCGGTTTCAAATTTTTCCAACAGGCTCTCGTCAATGTAGTCGGACCAGTTATAGACCCTGACTTCATCGGCAATGGCACTTGTTGCCATGACGGCGGCAGCGGCAACGCTGCCCATGATAGAATTCTTCATTTGGCTCTCCCATCTGATACCAGGTTGATCCCGGCTTCTGTTGAATTTGATCAAGTTTTGCCTCCGCGGGCAATATAAGATATGCTTTCATGCACTGCATTATGGTGCAAGGTGCTGGTGTTGGACAAAAAAAAGGCGCTGAGAATGAAAACTGAGATGTTCGTGCACGGAAATCCGTTTCGTGCCGACGATCCTGCAAAAATACCTGCGCATCAGCAGGTTTACGAGCAATTGCGCGTGATGATTTTGTTTGGCGATCTTGTTCCGGGGCAGGCCGTGACAATCCAGGGTTTGATTGAAACACTTGGTGCCGGCATGACGCCGGTGCGCGAGGCGCTGCGCCGCCTGATCGCGGAAGGGGCGCTAATTCACCAGGGAAATCGTCGCGTTACGGTCCCCGGTCTGACGGCGGATTGCCTTGATCAACTGCATTTCATGCGCCGAACGCTGGAGCCGGAACTGACCCGCCGGGCAGCGCAGCGCATGACCCCGGAGTGTCTGGATCGGCTGAGAGCCTGCGATTCGGATTTGAATACCGCGATAGACGTGGGCGATGTCGGCGGTTACCTCACCCATAACTACCGGTTTCATTCGCAGGTCTATGCCGCAGCGGCGGCCCCGATCATGACAGCCACCGTCGACCGGCTCTGGCTGCGATTCGGCCCCTCCCTTCGTGTCGTCTGCGGGCGATTCGGGACTTCCAGCTTGCCAGACAAGCATTCGGACCTGATCGCGGCGCTGGCGGGTGGCAATACCGATGCAGCTGCAAAAGCCATGGCAGAAGACGTCGATCAGGGCATGCATCAGATCAGGGTCGTGCTTGCCGAAACCTGAACATACCCGTGATTCGATTGACACCGCAGAATTTGATCATATTCTGCGACCCATTCCGAAACGCCTGTCCGAAAGGGTCATGCCATGTCAACCATCACCAACCATCTGCCAACCGCCGAACTCCAGGCGTTGGACGCAGCGCATCACATGCACCCCTTCACAACCAATGACGAACTGGCGGCAAAGGGTGCCCGGATCATTACGCGGGCCAGCGGCGTCTACCTGACGGACAGTGACGGCAATGAAATTCTGGATGCCATGGCCGGTCTGTGGTGCGTGAACCTGGGGTACGGTCGGCCGGAAATGGGCCAGGTCGCCGCGCGGCAGATGAATGAACTGCCGTTTTACAACACGTTCTTCCAGACCTCGCATGTGCCTGCCATTGCCCTGGCGAAAAAACTCGCCGACCTTGCGCCCGGCAACCTGAACCACGTGTTCTTTGCCAGCTCCGGATCGGAAGCAAACGACACGAACCTCCGGATGGTGCGGACTTACTGGGCGCAAAAGGGCCAGCCGGAAAAAAGCCATATCATCAGCCGCAAGAATGCCTACCACGGCTCTTCTGTCGGGTCCGGCAGCCTGGGTGGCATGACCTATATCCACGAACAGGGCGGCTTGCCGATTCCCGGCATTCACCACATCGGACAGCCCGACTGGTGGGCAGAAGGCGGCGACCAGACGCCAGAGGAATTCGGCCTTGCCCGCGCGCAGGAGCTTGAAGAAAAGATTCTAGAACTCGGGGCAGAGAAGGTCGCGGCTTTCATCGGTGAACCGATCCAGGGCGCTGGCGGCGTGATTATCCCCCCCAGCACCTATTGGCCTGAGATCGAACGCATCTGCCGAAAATACGACGTGCTGCTGATCGCGGACGAGGTGATCTGCGGTTTCGGCAGGACCGGGAACTGGTTCGGCTCGCAAACCGTCGGGATCAACCCCGACATCATGACCATCGCCAAGGGGCTCAGCTCTGGCTACGCGCCCATCGGCGGGTCCATCGTGTCGGATGAAATCGCGGCCGTGATCGACGCATGCGAATTCAACCACGGCTATACGTATTCGGGGCACCCGGTCTGCGCCGCTGTCGCGCTGGAAAACCTGCGCATCATGGAAGAGGAAGATCTGCTTGGCCATATCCGCAACACCGCGATGCCGGCCTTGCACGCGGCGCTTGAAAAACTGGGCGAGCATCCTCTGGTCGGCACAGTGAACGTGTCAGGCATGATGGCATCCCTGCCCCTGACACCGCACAAGGAAAGCCGCGCCAAATTCGCAAGCGATGGCGGCACCGTGGGCTACATGTGCCGCGAGCACTGCTTTGCCAACAATCTTGTCATGCGCCATGTGGGCGACCGGATGATCATTTCGCCGCCGCTGGTCATCACACCGGAAGAGATCGACGTCTTTGCATCCCGCGCCAAGCTGGCGCTGGACGCGACCTACAAGGATCTCAAGGACAAGGACATGCTGAAGAAAGCATCCTGACCCCTTCGGGATGGCGGGTGGGGTGTCGCCCTCCCGGGCGCAGGCAGCCCGCCATCCTTACAATGCCCGCAAGCGGTCCAGAACGCTCAGCGACGGATAGCCATCGGGCGCAATGCCCTGATCCACCTGAAAACGGCGGATGGCATCCACTGTCAGCGGCCCCATCTTGGCATCGATCTTTTCCGTGTCATAGCCCGCGCTGGTCAGCCTTTTCTGTAGCTCGACCCTTTCGTCAAAGGTCAGAACCCGCAGGTGCCTGGGCCAGCCGTGCTCAAACGCCGGTCCCCCCCTGATCCGGTCAGCAAGGTGACCGACCGCAACCACATAGGCATCCGCGGTATTGTAATTTTCCAACGCCGCAAAGTTGCCAAAGATCAGGAAAGCCGCACCTTCCGCCCCGCCGGGCAGCAGGACAGAGGCCAGACCATAATCCTTTACTGCCGTCCCACTGGGCCGGGTGACACCCAGCGTTGCCCATTCGCTTGGCATCTTGCGCAGGGATCGGCGCGCCAATGCATAATCGAAACCCTCGGGTATCTTGACCTCGACCCCCCAGGGCTGGCCCCGGTTCCATCCGTGATGCTTGAGGTAAGCCGCCGTCGAGGCCAGCGCATCCACCGGGTCATCGCCCCAGATGTCACGTTTGCCATCCTCATCATGATCGACCGCATGGTCCTGAAACGAGGTCGGCATGAACTGCGTATGGCCCATCGCACCGGCCCACGACCCGCTGAGCCTGGATTTCGTGGTATCGCCGCTTTGCAAAATCTTGAGGGCGGCCAGCAACTGATCTTCAAAAAACGCGGCCCGCCGGGCATCATAGGCAAGCGTGGCCATGGAATTCAGCACAGAATCACCGCCCCGGAACGTGCCATAGGCACTTTCCAATCCCCAGATAGCGACGACAATCTCCTTGTCCACATCATAGGTTTCTTCGATCTGGCTCAGCGTGCTGTTCCACTTCGCCAGGGCCGCCCTGCCGTTGGAGACGCGCAGATCAGACACCGCTGTGTCCAGATAATCCCATATCGTCTTGGTGAATTCGGCCTGGTTGCGGTCGCGGCGCACGACTTCTGCATCATAAGTCACATCCCTGAGCGCCCGGTCATAGACCGCCCCATCAATGCCCTGTTCGAGCGCGCGCGGCCGAAAATCCGCGACCCACGCCCGCAACCCTGCGGTGGAACCGCCCTCCGGCGCCGCCTGAACCACGGCAGCACGCTCCGGCGGGCGGACGGAAGCATCGGGGGCCTGTGCCCCGCTGGCCGTGCCGAAAACCATCAATAGGCAGAAAAGGAAAAGTCGCCTGTGCATTTGCATGTCTCTTTGAAAAGGACTTTGGGCAAACCTACCCGTCTTTGGCCCCGCGAAAAAGGGCTTGTGACTGGTTGTTCAGTCCTGGCCTTCAGGCCGTGTGCGGTTTGCTTCCCTTAGGCGCGCTGTATAGTCGCGCAGCATCGGAACACGGCGGGGCCGAAAGCTCTTGCCGGTGCGGGCAAGGTCATCCATGCGGTCAAGCCGGAATGCCCGAAAATCCAGCCGCAGGTGGCACCAGGCCAGCAACATACTGGTCTGCTGCATGTAGACGATGCCCAAAGGATCGACCTGACGGACAGAAGCGGCCCCTTTGGCATCCACGTAGGAAAAGGCGACGGCCTCCTCGTCCCATGTCGCAGCGCGCAACACAGCCACGTCGATACGCGGTGGCGCGGGCGGATCGGACCGGCGCGCATCCAGAATCGCATGTTGCAACCGATGCGCCTGTCGCGGGGGGACGCGGGCGGTCAGTTTGGCCAGCGCGGTTCTGGCAGCACCAGCAAGGGCCGGGTCGCCAATCACGGTGACATTCCGCAGACCCAGCACAAGGGCCTCCAGTTCGTCATCTTCGAATCCCAGCGGGGGCATGGCGGCATCTCCGATCAGGGTATAGCCAAACCCCGCCTCGCCGTCGATCACCGCGCCCAGCCCCCGAAGCGCATCTATGTCGCGATAGACCGTCCGAAGCGAGATATTCATTTCATCCGCAAGCTGCTGCGCCCGGACCGGCGCGGGCAGCCGATGCAGCGTTGTCATCATCTGGAAAAGGCGATGTGTTCGGGTCATTGGCGCAGCCTAAACCTTCCTGACAAAAATTGACAGCACGGCCCTCTCTCACGGAGCATGGAAAACAGGGGCGCACCGTGATCACCCTCTTCACCTTTGCCCTCCGACGTAAAGTGCAAGCCGGGCCACTGGCTGGCCAAGACAGGCATTGCCGAGGACCGGATGCCTGCCAGCCAAACCAACCGTTGTCAGAACATGCTGGACGGTCGGCAGTTGCATGATGTCACTTCGACCGCCGTGTCCGAGCCACTTTGCGCTTGATCTTGTCCTTCTTGCGCTTTGCCTTGGCCGAGCTCCGGCGCGGATTGCGACCTGCCGGTGACTGCCGCCCCTGCGCGACTTTCTGATCGTCGATTTCGAGCAATTCCAGCGCGATGCCGCCGGTGACCGGCACGGCCTCTGCCAGGCGGACAGTAACGCGTTGGCCGATGCTGATCAGCATACCGGTATCCGAGCCCATCAGGGTCTGCGCCTCGCGGTCATAATGGAAATACTCGCGGCCCAGCGCGCGCATTGGCAGCAATCCATCGGCCCCGGTTTCATCCAGTTTCACAAAGGCCCCGAACCGGGCGATGCCGCTGATCCGGCCGGTAAATTCACTGCCCACACGCTCAGACAGGTAGGCCGCCAGATACCGGTCGGTTGTGTCCCGCTCCGCCGTCATCGACCTGCGTTCCGTATCGGAGATATGCGCGCCGGTCTGCTCCAGCACGTCCATATCCTCGGGCGTCAGCCCATCCTTTCCCCAGCCATGCGCAGTGACCAGCGCGCGGTGCACGATCAGATCGGCATAACGCCGGATCGGCGAGGTGAAATGCGCATAGGACCGTAAAGCCAGGCCAAAATGCCCGATGTGCTCCGGCCCGTAATAAGCCTGCGTCATCGACCGCAGGGTGCTGAGGTTGATCAGTTCCGCATCGTCAGAGCCCGCCGCATCGTTCAGCAGCCGGTTCAGATGCGCCGTCTGCAACACCTGCCCCTTGGCCAGCGTGTACCCGGCGGCCTGTGCGGTTTCCCGCAAAGCATCCAGTTTCTCTTGCGAGGGTTCCTCATGGATGCGGTAGAGCAGCGGTGTCTTCTTGGCCGCCAGCGTTTCCGCCGCGGCGACATTGGCCAGCACCATGAATTCTTCGATCAACCGATGGGCGTCCAGACGGTCCTTGAAGTTCACCGACTTGACCGTGCCGTCCTCTGCCAGTTCGATCCGCCGTTCTGGCAGGTCCAGATCAAGCGGCTGGCGCTCGGCCCTTGCCAATTTCAGCGCGCCATAGGCCGCGTACAGCGGTTTCAGCACCGGCTCCAGCAGTGGCCCTGTCTTGTCATTCGGGTTGCCATCTATGGCGTCCTGCACTTCTTCGTAATGCAATGAGGCGGGCGAGCGCATCAGCCCGCGATGAAATGAATGCTTCAGCTTGTTGCCCCCGGCATCCAGCACCATGCGCACGGCGATACAGGCGCGCGGCACCCCTTCGTGCAGGGAACACAGGTCTCCTGACAGCCGGTCAGGCAACATCGGCACGACGCGGTCGGGGAAATAGGTGGAGTTCCCGCGCTTGCGCGCTTCGCGGTCCAGGGCAGAGCCGGGCGTGACATAATGGGCAACATCGGCAATCGCGACCCACAGCACATGACCGCCTTCGTTCTTCGGGTCGTCGTCGGCATGGGCATAGCAGGCATCATCGTGGTCGCGCGCGTCTGATGGGTCGATGGTGATCAACGGCAGATCACGCAGGTCTTCGCGGCCTTTCAGCCCGGCAGGTTTCTTTCCATCCGCCTCGGCGATCACGTCGTCGGGAAAATGATCCGGAATGCCATGCTGATGGATCGCAATCAACGACACCGCCTTGGGCGCCGAAGGATCCCCCAGCCGTTCAACAATGCGCGCCCTGGGCAGGCCCATCCGGCCCTTTGGCCCGGCCTGTTCCGCCTCGACCAACTCGCCGTCCCTGGCACCGTGGGTCGCCCCCTCTGCCACCGCCCATTCGCGGTCGGCCCCCTTGTCGATCGGCACGATCCGCCCGCCTTCGCTGCGCTTGCGGAAGATACCCATGACCCGCTTTGGATTGGTGCCGATCCGCCGGATCAGGCGGGCTTCGTAATTGTGGCCATCTTCCTTCACCACCGTCAGACGCGCCAGAATGCGATCCCCCTCGCCCAGCGCGGGGTCGGATGCGCGCGGGATCACCAGAACAACGGGTTCCACCCCCTCGCCCTGCCATTCCATCGGCTTGGCAAACAGATCGCCGTCCTTGTCCGCGTGGCTGATCACCAGAACGGAGACCGGCGGCAGGCGGTCAGGGTCCTGATAGCTGCGCTTGCGCTTTTCCAGATGCCCTTCGGCCTCCAGCTCCTTGAGCTGGCGCTTGAGGTCGATGCGTGCGGCCCCCTTGATCCCGAACGCCTTGGCGATGTCACGCTTTGCGGTCAGGGTGGGGTTCTGTTCGATCCAGTCGAGGATCTCTGCTTTGGTCGGGATGTTGCTCATGTCCCTCAGCTAGCACGCGGCCCTGCCAACGTCATGTTCAAATCGTCAGCAGTGTCCACGTCGCTCAGGGTATCGCAGGTCGCAATCCGGTGGTCACGCAGCGTCGCCCGGCTGTCGGCCAGCGCATCCGGCGTGGACCAGCGCACGTTCTGGAAAAAACCGGGGGGCTGGCGGCGGGGGTGCTTCAGGCCGATCAGCCAAAACCCCCCGTCGGCGGCGGGGCCAAAGACCGCGTCATGACTGCCCAGCCGGCTGAATGCCTTTGCAACATGCACCCGGTTCATACCCGGAATATCCGCGCCGATCAGGCAGGCGGAGCCTTGCGGCACATGGCCCAGCATCCGCGCCATCCGTTGCCCCAGATCACCGCGCCCCTGCGCCAGCCGGGGCAGACCAGCGGGCCAGACCCGGCTGCGCATCCCTTCGGCATCAGGTGAAACCGCCAGTACGATCTGCCAGCGTGGATCGTCTAATCGCCGCAACAGGTGCCGTGTCTGATGCCGGAACCACCATGCCGCTGACGTCATGCCGATGTCGCGGCCAAGGCGGGTCTTGACCCGGCCCGGATGCGGCTCTTTCAACATGATGATCAGCGTTCGGTTCAAAGGTCCCGCACCATATCGCGATGCGGAATGCCCGCATCGTCAAAGACGGGTCCAACCACCGTAAACCCCAGCGCCTCATAGAACCCCAGGGCATGCACCTGCGCGCCCAGCCTGGCCTTGCGCGCGCGCCCTTTGGCCGCTGCCAGTGCCGCGCGGATCAGACCCGCGCCCAACCCGGTGCCGCGATGGGATTTCAGCACGCAAACCCGGCCAATCTTGGCAACCTCGCCGTCGAACAGGATGCGGGCGGTCCCCACCGGTGTGGCCCCGTCCCGCGCCAGAAGATGCAGGCATCTGTCGTCCAGCCCGTCGATTTCATCCGCCTCGCTGACGCCTTGCTCCAGGGTAAAGACAACGCGCCGCAGGTGCAGGCAGCTTGTCAGGTCATCCGTTTCTTCAATCGACACGGTCACGCGAAATAATCGCGCAGGATGCGCCCATATATCGCCTTGAGCTGGTGTATCTGCTCAACCTCAACATGTTCGTCGACCTGATGCATGGACTGCCCCACCAGCCCGAACTCCACCACCGGGCAATGCGCCTTGACGAAACGGGCATCGGAGGTGCCGCCGGTGGTGGACAGTTCGGGTGTCACCCCGGTTTCAGCCGCGACGGCAGTTGCCACCAGCGCCGACAATGCGCCGGGCGGGGTGATGAAACTTTCGCCCGAGATCTTGATCGTCGTCTCTACCTCTACGCCAAAGGCATCGCGGACCTGCGCCACCTCCTGCTCCAGCCACTCCGTCAGGCTGGCCCCGGAATGCCTGTCATTAAACCGGATATTCACGGCAGCCGAACAGCTGCGCGGGATCACATTGGTGGCGGGGTTGCCGGTGTCCACCGTCACGACGGCCAGTGTAGAGGGGTCGAAATGCTCCGTGCCCTGGTCAAGCTCATGGCTGGCAAGGCGGTCCATCAGCCGCACCATGGCGGGCAGCGGGTTGTTGGCGCGATGCGGATAGGCCGAATGCCCTTGCCGCCCGATCACCTTGAACCAAGCGGTCATGGACCCGCGCCTGCCGATCTTGATCATATCCCCCATCTTCTCCGGGCAGGTCGGCTCGCCCACCAGACAGGCATCCATGCGCTCCCCATTTTCCGCCATATAGTCAAGCAGCGCCATGGTGCCATCCACGCCATCGCCCTCCTCGTCGCCGGTGATGGTCAGGACAACAGAACCGTCCGGCGGGGTGTCGCGCACGAAATCGACAGCAGCGGCAACAAATGCCGCAACACCCGATTTCATGTCCGTGGTGCCACGGCCATACATCACGCCATCCCTGGTCTCTGCCCCAAAGGGCGGCATCGACCAATCGTCGGGATTCCCCACAGGCACCACATCCGTGTGCCCGTTAAAGCCAAAGGCCTTGCCATTCCCCTTGACCCCCCAGCGAGCGAAAAGGTTGCGGATGCCCCCCCGATCTGCCCAGGCACAGTTGAACCCGGCCTGCGACAGAACCTCCTCCACAATCTCCAGCGCCCCATCATTCGCCGGGGTGACAGAGGCGCAGCGCACCAGCCTTGCGGTCAGCTCTACAGGGTCAATCGCGGGCATATCGGGCTCCTTGGATGATGTGTTTTCGTCGGCAAGGACCTTTTGTGGCCAAAAAAGCGCGGTGCCAAGGGGTGGATTTCACGAAACGCTTAACAGTTTTGTCCGGATGGTGTTAAGGTTGTGGCAATAATATGACCCGAGGCAGGGCATCAGCAGTAAACGCAAGACCGGACACCTGAAAACAGGGCCACCCTTGCACTTTGGCAAACGAAAAGCACGGGCTTGATCCCTGCGCCGCTGACCAATGCCGCCTCGAACCAAGGGTATGAGGCAGAGACGTGGTAGCAGCATCAGAACTTCCCATCGAAACGGTCCGCGAAGGCACCAGTGCCACGGAAATGGCCGAAACGATATTCGGCGACGGCGTGACGGTGGTTGGTGCCACATATTACGGCGACAACGACAGCGCAGGTATTTATTCAGGTGGCGACTCAACAGCCCCCGGCGTGACGCCCGGCGATACCGGGGTGATCCTGTCGACGGGCAACGCGCAGGATTTCACCAATTCCTACGGTCAGTCGAACCAGAACACCAATACCTCCACCAATACATCGGGAACCAACAACTACGGCCCCTACAACAACGTGGCGGGGGCCAGGACATATGATGCGGCAACGCTGGATGTGGATTTCATTCCGGACAGCAGTGTGATGACCATGCAGTTCGTCTTTTCCTCGGAGGAATATCCCGAGTTCGAAAATTCGATCTATCAGGATTTTGTCGGCGTTTGGGTCAACGGTTCGCTTGTGCCGATGGACGTGGGCAATGGCGACGTGGACCCCGGCAACGTCAACACCGCCAACAACATCAACATGTACGTGAACAACCAGAACGACCAGTTCAACACCGAAATGGACGGGTTCACGATCACACTGACCCTGACAATGTTCGTCAATCCCGGCGTCGTGAATTCGCTGCGCCTTGCCATCGCCGACGTCGCGGACAGCAATTACGATTCCAATCTGCTGATCGCGGGCAACTCGGTTCAGACCGACCTGATCGCGATTTCGGACAATGTCGATCTGTACCCGGACGGCGAGCGTGAAATCGACGTCCTGGGCAACGACATCAATGAAGGCGGCGGCACGCTGACCATCACCCATGTCAACGGCGTTGCCGTCAATGCGGGCGACACGATCACGCTACCAACCGGCCAGACAGTGCGGCTAAACGCAAACGGGACATTTACGGTCACGGGTGATGGTGACGTCGAGAACTTCAACTTCACCTATACAATCGACAACGGCATCAACACCGACGTGGGCTTCGTCAACGCCACGGGTGTGCCCTGTTTCGTCGCCGGCACCCTGATCGCGACCCTCGACGGGGAACGGCCAGCCGAAAGCCTGCAACCCGGCGATATGGTGCTGACACAGGATGACGGCCCGCAGCCGCTGCGCTGGCGCGGCACGCGCACGGTGCCCGCCACCGGCGATTTTGCCCCGATCCACATCCGCGCCAACACCTTTGGCCAACACCGCGACTTGCTGGTGTCGCCGCTGCATCGGGTGCTGATCCGGGACAATCTGGCAGAGCTGCTGTTCGGAGAGGCCGAAGTGCTGATCGCGGCGCGGGACCTTGTGAATGACAGGTCCGTCACCCGCCGCACGGGCGGCGAAGTCACCTATGTTCATCTGCTGTTCGACCGCCATCAGGTTGTCTTTTCCGAAGGGCTGGAAACCGAAAGCTTCCTGCCCGGCCCCCAGACCAAACGCAGCTTCGAGCAGGAGATCGTCAATGAAATCTGCGCCCTGTTCCCGGAAATCGACCCCGAGACGGGCGCGGGCTATTCCCCCGCCGCACGCCGGACCCTGAAACGATTTGAGGCGGACCTGCTGCGTGCCGCAAAGGCGGCGTGACATGACCTGGCTGGCGCTTTGCGATCACGATGGCAGGCGGTTCTCTGTCCGGGGTCTGGGCAGTGACAAGAATGACCAACCAAAGGTCGAGGACAATCCGCGCACGCTGCTGACGCGTGGTTCGATCATGTTTGAAACCCGGCTTTCGGCGGATGGGCGTCCGCAGCTTCTGTTCGGATACAAGACGACATATCCCTGGCAGCGCAGCCTGACATTTCAGGCGATACCGGGCGGCGGTATCGCCATGGTGCAGGTGCAGGGCAAATCCATCAACCACGCCGCGATCCAGCGCAAGGATGCAGGCCGGACAGATGTGGTGCGCATCACCTATTCCTGGGACAGCTGCGCCAAATGGGGCCGGATGACGCTGGAACAGCCCGAAGTCACAACCTCGACCAGCGTGTATATCGAGAATCCGCGCCCCCTGTCGCTGGAAGACGTGCGTCACCTGATGCTGGGCAGCGGCGATCACACCTTTGCACCGGACATGATCTTTGCCGCGCTGTCGGATCAGATCGAACCGATCGGCCCGATGCCAAGCCTGTTGCCGGGCACACCGCTGGCCACCCCCTGGGGCTACAAACCCGCCAATACATTGCAACGCGGCGACACGGTGATGACCCGCGATGCGGGCGTGGTCCCGGTCTTGCAGACCATCAGCCGGACAGTCCCCGCGCGCGGCAGCTATCGCCCTGTCCGCCTGCGCGCGCCCTATTTCGGATTGCAGCAGGACATCATCGTATCACCCGATCAGCGGCTGATCATCGACGGCCCCGAAGTGGAATACCTGTTTGGCCAGGAGGCGGTGCTGGTGCCCGCCCGGCATCTGGTCAACGGTTTTGCCGCCATGGAAGAGCCCTGCGGCCCGACCATCAGCTATACCCAGTTGCTCTTGCCCAGCCACGAAACGCTCCTGGCGGCGGGCACCGCGCTCGAAAGCCTCTACATCGGGCGTATTCGCCGGAACGGGCAACAACTGCACGGCAGCCTGCTGCACGGATTGGACCGCAACAGCTTGCCCGAGCACGGCAAGCCCGCGCATCACGTATTGCAATGGTACGATGCGATCCATCTGGCCCGACAGCGCGCGGCCTGACGGGTCAGGCCAGAAATGGTCTGCTCAGCCCGTCTGAGAAATACAGTTGCTACAGCGTCCCGCCTTTAACCTGATACACTCCGTATCGCCGATGTCCCGAGAGCGCGAAGCGCGGCAGGGTATCGGCGATTCAAGTTTAAGGCGGGGCGCTTTAATCAAAGAAGGGCGTCATCTGCGCGACGATGACCGCGTTTTCTTCCAGCGCGCGGGCCATCAGCGCGCGTTCCTCGTCGTCGATCTCGTGACCTTCGGCCTCGCGTTCGGCCAATGTGCCATATCCCGTGACGTCCAGCGGATTGGTATCCGCCTGCTTGAGGATCGCCACAGTCTCGCGCACCGCTTCCGCCTCGTCGATGCCGGAGGCAAAGCACATCAGCGCGGCACCTGTCGCCTTTTCGGGCAGGCCATCACCCTCCTTGCGGCCAATCTCGACCAAAAGGGTGTACACTTGCTGTCTGCTGGGGCCTTTTTTCGCCATGCGCGCTATTGGCGGCGCGGCAGGGGGTTTGTCAAGCCATTGCAAGACACCCCGCGCGCCGGTCGGAACACCAGCGATCAGAGCCTGGTCAACTGCGGCCCCGTACAGCGCGGATCGCTGCGATCAGTATGCACGCACCGACGAAGCCGACGAACAGCTGGCCGATCCATCCGCCAAGGGTGGAATCGAACACGAAAAACAGGATTGCATTGAACAGCATCGCCCCGACGATACCCATGAAGATGTTGAGCAATAGCCCGTGATCCCCCTTCATGAATTTCTCCGCCAGCCATCCGGCGATGCCGCCAACGATAATTGCCGCGAACCAGCCCAAACCTGTCATGGTATCCGTCCTTCTCTGAGGTGTCAGATCCCAACCAACAAGATGACCAAAGGTTCCCGGTCAGGAACGAAGAAGCTCGTTGATCGAGGTTTTCGACCGCGTCCGTTCATCCACCCGCTTGACGATGACAGCGCAATACAGGCTGACATTGTTCTTGGATGGCATGGTGCCCGCCACCACGACCGAGCCCGCAGGCACTTCACCATACATGATCTCGCCGGTTTCGCGGTCCACGATCTTGGTCGATTGGCCGATGAAAACACCCATGCCCAGAACGGAACCTTCACGCACGATACAGCCCTCGACCACTTCTGAACGCGCCCCGATAAAGCAGTTGTCCTCGATGATTGTCGGGCCCGCCTGCATCGGCTCCAACACGCCCCCGATGCCAACGCCGCCGGACAGATGCACGTTCTTGCCGATCTGCGCACAGGACCCGACTGTCACCCAGGTGTCCACCATGGCGCCTGTGTCCACATAGGCACCGATGTTGACGAAAGACGGCATCAGCACAGCACCCGGCGCGATATAGGCCGACCGCCGCACCACGCAGTTGGGCACGGCACGGAAACCGGCCTCTTTCCATTCCGCGTCGCCCCAGCCCTTGAACTTGCTGTCAACCTTGTCCCACCACCCGGCACCCTGCGGCCCGCCGTCGTGATATTCCATATCCTTGATCCGGAAGCCCAGCAGCACGGCCTTCTTGGCCCATTGGTTCACATGCCAATTGCCGTCTTCCTGCTTTTCCGCAACCCGCAGCTTGCCCGAATCCAGCGCGTTCAGCGTGTCCTCGATCGCGTCACGGGTTTCGCCGGTGGTCGCCGAATTGATCTGGTCACGGGTGTCCCATGCATTTTCAATGGCGGTTTCAAGTTGGGCATTGGACATCGGGCGCACTCCTGCTGAAGAAAGACTTTGATGCGCTATACCTGCCGACCCGAGGTCACGCAACGTCAGTAAAGACCAACGGCGGGCCGGTTCCGGCAATATGGATACCCCATTGCAAGTTCGGCCCAACCACGCCACCCTGTTCTGCCAGCCAATCCGGAGAGACCGATGAAAGACGATGACCGCCGCCACCCCCTGCGCCATGCATCCAGCGATCGCAAGGCGGCGGAATCCGCACCCGACACGGCACAGACACGTGCCCCGGCGTATCGTCTGGCCTTTACCGACGACGATTTCATGTGTCGCGAGGAATTGCGCCCGGTACGTCTGCAACTGGAACTGCTGAAACCCCAGTTGATGCTGGATGCCGAAGGGGTGGACAGCACCATCGTCCTGTTCGGTGGGGCCCGTATTCCTGAACCGGCAGAAAAACATACCGCCCGGACCGAGACGCTGGCGGAACTGTCCCGCTTTTACGACGAAACCCGCGAGTTTGCCCGCCTGATGACCCTGAAATCCATGCAGGGCAACGGGCGCGAGGGGGTGATTGTCACCGGCGGCGGACCGGGGGTGATGGAGGCAGGCAACCGGGGCGCAATGGACGCCGGTGGGCGGTCTGTCGGGCTGAACATCGTTCTGCCGTTTGAGCAGGCCCCGAACGAATATGTCACGCCGGAATTATGCTTTAACTTTCACTACTTCGCGATCCGCAAGATGCATTTCCTGATGCGGGCCAAGGCGATCTGCGTCTTTCCCGGCGGCTTTGGCACCATGGACGAAATGTTCGAGGCGCTGACCCTGATCCAGACCGGCCGGATGGAACCGGTGCCGTTTCTGCTTTTTGGGCGGGCGTTCTGGGAAAAGATCGTCAACTGGGACGCGCTGGCAGATGCGGGCACCATATCGGCCGAAGACCTGGATCTGTTCCGCTTTGTCGAAACAGCAGCAGAAGCGATGGACCTGATCGAAAACTGGAAAGTATCGCCGCCTCGCAAGGAGATACCGGGCCGGTAAGGTCAGAACCCCGGTATTTCGGGTCGGTCTTGGTCAGCAGGCGCAGGTCGCGGGCGTGCCGACGCTTGGCCAATCAAACGCAGTCGTCCCTGTCAGGCGCGCGGCTGGACCGGCAGTACACCAACTTCGACATGATGTGGCAGCGTTTCCACGATCTCACCGTGATCCGTGACCTTGATGGCGTAACCGTATCCCGCCAGCCGATGTTTCCATTCGCGGTTCGAAAGCGCGACGGCGCGTTCCCGCAAGACAAGGTCCATGACCTGCGCGGTGATAAAAGGGTCTTTGTTGATCATGACAGACATGTTCTGTCTCCTGATTGGGTTTCTACAGGAAACAATCTTGACCTCGCCCGTGGCAACAATCGCTCGGGAATGCGTCGGAACAAAGGTCATTTCTGGATGCGCCGGAGGATCGACAGCGCGGCCATTCTGAATTTTATATCTTAATTCAACTACATGGAAGGCATAGCCGATTGATCTCGGCACCCAAATTGCTCTCAAACCGCCAGATTCTACTGTATCGGGAATTGAAACCCGCCCAGCTTCAGAACCATTCTGGGGCGACGGCGGTTCAGTTCAGCCCCGCATCCGCCTCGATCTGCCTGCGCGACTTGCGCGCGCGTTCGGTGGCCGATTTCAACTGCCCGCAGGCGGCCATGATATCCTCGCCCCGCGGGGTGCGGATCGGAGAGGCATAACCGGCCTTGTAGATGATGTCGGCAAAAGCGCGGATGCGGTTGTTGCTGGACCGTTTGTAGGGCGCACCGGGCCATTCGTTGAACGGGATCAGGTTGATCTTGGCCGGAATGCCGTCAATCAGCTTGACCAGCCGCCGCGCGTCTTCGTCACTGTCATTGACGCCGTGAAGCATGACATATTCGAAGGTGATCCGCTCGGAATTGCTGACCTTGGGATAGCTGCGCAGGGCGTCCAGCAGTTCCTCGATGTTCCAGCGCTTGTTGATCGGCACCAGCTTGTCACGCACGTCGTCGGTGGTCGCATGGAAAGACACCGCAAGCTGGCAACCAATCTCCTGCGCGGTGCGCCAGATTTCCGGCACCACGCCTGATGTGGACAGTGTGATCCGACGCCGGGAAAGCTGGATGCCTTCGGCGTCCATCGCGATCTTCATCGCGTCGCGCACATTCTCGAAATTATACAGCGGTTCACCCATGCCCATCAGCACGATGTTCGACAAAAGCCGCGTCTCATCCTTGACCGCACCCGGTACGGGCCATTCGTCCAGATCGTCCCGCGCCACCATGACCTGGCCAATGATCTCTGCCGCCGTCAGGTTGCGCACCAACTTTTGCGTGCCGGTGTGGCAGAACGAACAGGTCAGCGTGCAACCCACCTGCGACGACACGCAAAGTGTGCCGCGCCCGTCCTCTGGGATGTAAACAACCTCGACCTCATGACCACCGGCAATGCGGACAAGATATTTGCGGGTGCCGTCACTGCTGACCTGCTTGGTCACAACCTCCGGCACCTCGATCACGAATTTCTCAGCCAGTTCGGCGCGATACGCCTTGGCCAGATTGGTCATCGCGTCAAAATCACGCACACCCCACTGGTAGATCCACTGCCAGATCTGGCCCACCCGCATCTTTGCCTGCTTTTCCGGCGTCCCATTGGCAATCAGGACCTCCCGCATCTTGTCGCGGGTCATCCCGACAAGGTTCACAGGCCCCTCCGGCATCTTGCGCGGAATGGTATGGACGTCCTGGGTGATTGGCGCGGTGGCGGTCATGGGGCGACTCTCCTTGGGTGGATGCGTCTCTATATAGAATGTGCCGTGAATTGCAAAAGGGTCTTGGCCCAACCACAAACCATCCTGGCTTCATCCCAGGCCGTCATGCACCAACTTATGTCGAAGCACAGATATTTACGGCTTCACCCTGACGGCCAAGGCATAGATGGCGCTCACCCGCCGCAGCGCTTGGCCGCATCTTCCACCGCAGCGGTGAAGCCCAGCAAGGAGAACGTGTCCTTGGTATCCGTCCCCCGGCCCGACTGACCGCTGAGCACCGCATCGGCACCGCGTTTCATTGCCGTGATGATCTTGGAATCATCTTCAGTGGTCGCCGGCCAGGCCCATTCACCCTCGGTGAACAGCTCAAATGTATTGCCGGAAATATCCATGTTCACGGTCGAGCCAGACTTGAAAGGATAACCGCCGGTAAAGGCAACCTGCCCCTTGGCACCGGCAGAGGGCCGGTAGAACACCATCAACAACGTCTGGCCACGGTTCACCGCGACAACCCGGCCATCGCGCGAATTCACGGTTTCCTTTGGCGTGGACACGCCCCAGCACTCGGTCGGATTGTCCTCAACAAAGACACTCCAGTCGGTCTTGGCCGCAACGCGGTTCGTGCTCTGATCCTGTGCGGCAACGCCTGACGCCGCAAAAGCGGCCAACCCCGCCACAATCCCAAAATTCTTAATAATTCGCATCTGTCCAGCCTCCAGCTGTCCTTGACCTCAACTCAATCGCAAGCCTTGATGGCGGCGTTGTTTGGCCGCTCTCCTGCAAGTGCCTGTTATCTTTTCGACAACAAGCATAATAACGCGAAACAGGCGACAGACGAAACCCTGATTGGCAGGATTTCGCGCACGAATCGGAGGAATTCATGACCCAACCCAGCCCCTTTGCCGAAATCTGGCGTGGTCCCATTCTGGAAAGCGTGCATTCGGGCCATGCGGTGGTCTGTGACGACACCGGTCAAATCGTGCAGGCTTGGGGCGATCCGGCCAAGGTGATCCTGCCGCGCTCGTCGTCCAAGATGATTCAGGCCCTGCCGCTGATCACCTCCGGTGCCGCTGACAAGATGGGGCTTTCCACAGAACAGCTCGCGCTCGCCTGCGCCTCGCACAATGGCGCGGCGATCCATACCGACAGGGTCAGCACCTGGCTCGACACCCTTGGACTGGAGGATACCGCATTCCGGTGCGGCCCCCAGGAACCCGATGACCGCGATGCCCGCGACAGCCTGATCCGGGCCCATGAATCCCCCTGCCAGGTCCACAACAACTGCTCGGGCAAACACGCGGGCTTTCTGACACTGAACAAGCACCTTGGCGGCAATGCGGAATATGTCGATCCGGCCCACCCGGTTCAGATGGCCTGCCTGACCGCATTCGAAGACGTCACCGAAGAAACCTCGCCGGGTTACGGCATTGACGGCTGCTCTGCCCCGAACCATGCCTGCACGCTGCACGGCATGGCGCGCGCCATGGCCCGTTTTGCCGCCGCGCCCGATGGTGCCGCCGAAACACGCCTGCATCAAGCGATGCGCCTGCACCCCGAGCTTGTCGCGGGCGAAGGCCGGGCCTGCACCGAGTTGATGCGCGCGATGGAAGGCAAGATCGCCCTGAAAACCGGCGCCGAAGGTTTCTTCATCGCCATCCTGCCGGAACAGAAGCTGGGCATCGCCCTCAAGGCGGCCTGCGGCACCACCCGCGCCGCCGAATGCGCCATCGCCGCGATCCTGGTCAGACTCGGTGCCCTCGATCCGAACCATCCCGCAACGCTAAAGCGGATGAACGCCCCGATCACCAACAGGCGGGACATCCAGACAGGCATACTGAAACCCGCTGCCGAACTCCTCTGATTCTTTTTGGCTGAAATATATCCCGGGGGAGTCCGAAGGACGGGGGCAGCGCCCCCTCCGGATCGCCGCCGTCAGGCGGCGAAATCCACCTGCGCATAGCCCTGCACGTATAGCAACGCGGTCAAATCGCCGAAATTCACCCGCACATTGCACTGCGCGGCAACGGCGGGCTTTGCGTGCAGCGCCACACCAAGGCCCGCGCGCTTCAACATCCCCAGATCGTTCGCCCCATCCCCGACGGCGATCACATCCGTTTCGGCAATGCCCAACCGCGTCGTGATCTGCGCCAGCGCGTCGACCTTTGCCTGTTTCCCCAAGATCGGCATCCCCACCTCACCACTCAACACACCCTTGTCGACCAGCAGGGTGTTGGCCCGATGCTCATCAAAACCCAGCATCCCCGCAACCTTCGCCGTAAAGGCCGTGAAACCGCCTGAGACCAGCGCCGCATGACCGCCCTGCGCCTTCATCGTCGCCAGCAGCGCCGGGCCGCCCGGCATCAGGGTAATCCGTTCCGCCAAGACCTTGCCGATCACCGCTTCCGGCAGCCCTTTCAACAGGCCGACCCGCTCGCGCAGCGCGCCGTCGAAATCCAGCTCGCCATTCATCGCGCGTGCCGTGATGTCCTTGACCCTTGCCCCGACACCGGCTTCATCTGCCAGTTCGTCAATACATTCCTGCTGGATCATCGTGCTGTCCATATCGGCCAGCAACATCCGCTTGCGGCGATTCTCCGTCGGCACCACAACCAGATCGACGCCCATCTCCTGACAGTCCTCCCAGACCGCGTCAAAATTGTCGGGCTGTCGCGCGATCCCGAATTCCGCCGCCTCATCCGGTGCCAGCCAGACCGCGTCGCCGCCGCCCCAGGCATTGCGCAGGTTTTCGACCAGCGCGGGCGCAAGACTCCGCGCTTGGGGTGAGGTCAGCAAGACAACTGTATACATCCGAAGTTTCCGATCCGCGTCATTCAAGTCGCAAATGTGCGACAAGGCGGCGTTCTAGACACGTTTTTCAGATTGCGCCAGCCTGAGCGACCCCTTAAACGCAGCCGTGGGACACCCTTCCCCAACGAAGGGCGCTTATCTGAAAGGGTAGCATCAATGGCTATGACGACACCGGCAACGCGGCCGGCTAATCCGCGTTTTTCTTCCGGCCCCTGTGCCAAAATCCCCACATTCGATCTGAACAAGCTGGCCACCGCGCCCCTTGGCCGCAGCCACCGCGCGGCACCGGGCAAGGCCAAACTGCTTGCAGCAATCGAGACGACCCGCGAGGTCCTCGGCGTACCGGCCGATTACCGCATCGGCATCGTTCCCGCCTCTGATACAGGCGCTTTCGAAATGGCCATGTGGTCCCTGCTGGGCGAACGCCCTGCCGAAATGGTCGCCTGGGAATCCTTCGGCGCGGGCTGGGTCACCGACGTGGTCAAACAGCTCAAGATCGAAGCGACAGTACACGAAGCCGACTATGGCCAGATCGTGGACATGGCGACGCTCAACTACGACAACGATGTCTGCTTTACCTGGAACGGCACCACCTCCGGCGTGCGCATGCCGAACGGCGATGCGATCCCGGCAGATCGTGCGGGCCTGACCCTGTGTGATGCCACCTCTGCCGCCTTTGCCATGGACCTGCCCTGGGACAAGCTGGATGTGACCACCTTCTCCTGGCAGAAAGTGCTGGGCGGTGAAGCGGCCCACGGCATGCTGATCCTCAGCCCCCGCGCGGTGGAACGGCTGGAAAGCTATACCCCCGCCTGGCCCCTGCCAAAGATCTTCCGCATGACAAAAGGCGGCAAGCTGAACGAAGGCATCTTCAAGGGCGAGACGATCAACACGCCCTCCATGCTCTGCGTCGAGGATTACCTGCTGGCGCTTGATTGGGCCAAATCCGTGGGCGGCCTCAAAGGTCTGATCGCACGGGCCGACGCCAACGCGCAGGCGATCTTTGATTTCTGCGCGGCGAACGACTGGATCGCGAACCTGGCCGAAGACCCGGCCACGCGTTCCAACACGTCGGTCTGCCTGAAGTTCACCGATGACCGCATCACCGACGGTGCCGCCTTTGCCAAGGCCGTCGCCAAGCGGCTGGCGGACGAGGATGTGGCGCTGGACATCGGCGCCTACCGCGATGCGCCCGCCGGTCTGCGCATCTGGTGCGGCGGCACGGTCGAAACCGCCGACATCGCCGCGATGCTGCCCTGGCTCGCCTGGGCTTTCGAGGCCGAAATCAACGCATGATATCCGTGGGGTAGAACCCCACCCTCCCGACAGCCGGTAGGGTGGGGGTTGCCCCCCCCCCCCCCCCAGTTTTCGCTAA
>NZ_LXYI01000037.1 GCF_001650875.1 Sulfitobacter sp. EhC04 | reverse complement strand
GAGGTTTTCGAAAAGAGACAGTTTGACTGTCCAGATAACATGCCCAAGGCCTGTTCGAGGCCGAACGGGTTTTTGGCCTGACACTGACCAATAGTGCGGGCCGCGACATCCCCGTGCGCTGGATCGGCGAGCAGCATATCCGTGAAGACTGCCAGGGCCGCATCCCGAGCATGGCGGACTGGCTGCGACGGATACAGCCTGAGCCATGGATGGCCAATGGCCACATCGACCGGCATTCCGGCGATGAGCCCTGCGGCGACCCAAGGGTTGCCTGGGCCTCCGAGGTCGCCGCCGGAAGAACGGTTCTTGGCCTGAAGGATTGGATGGCGGCGCGCGCGACGCAAGCCACGCAAAGCGCCTGACAGCTCTTGGCCGTTTGCCAAACGAATACTGCATGGAAGCCCGGTTGGACGACCGGGCTTCTTGCGTCGTTTCCCCACCATTCTTCTTGAGGAGGTTCGCATGACACTCGAAGACATCAAGGCCGCCTTTGATGCCGGCCAGACCGTGCATTGGGCCAATACCGGCTACGTTGTCCACAAGGACCGGCTTGGGCAGTACCTGATCACCTATGTGCCGAACGGCAGCTGCATCGGTCTGACCGACCAGGAAGGGCAACGGTTGAACGGCAAAGAGGAGGAGTTCTTCATCGCGCGGTCGGAGGACAGCGTTGAAAATTCGGGCAGCCAATCAAGACCAGACGGGCAGGGGAGGGGCGTAGCACCCGGAGGCGCGGGGGCCTTCCCACTCGGACGGCAGCTCTGACCCGTGGGCGGGGCTGAAAGGAAAGCAGGCTTTCTGATTTGTGATCCCTCAAGGGGTCGAGAAAGCAATCCCGGATGCGCTGGCAAGAACGTCAGGCACCGAACAATCTGAAAAGGAACCATCCCATGTTCGCAGGAACCCTCACCCGCAATGTCGAGACCGCAGCCGCCGAGTACACCGGCATGATCCATTCGACGCGCTTTGACATCGCCATCCAGCTCGAGGCACGGGCCAAGATGTCCGCTCGCAGCCCGGATTTTGACGTGACGGCAGTCAACAAATCAGGCCGCAAGGTGCGTATCGGCACGGCCTGGAACGAGACCGGGAATACCAGCGGCAACCCCTACATCTCGATGCAGATCGATGTCGGCCTCGGCCCGTTCCGGGTCAACGCGGTGCAGACGAAAGAGGCGCGTGCGGCCGAGAGTGGCGCGTTCGAGATCATCCCACTGGTCTCGAACGGCCTGATGAAATCCGGCTCGATCTCGGGCGAGCTCACCGCCATGGACGCCGACAACGCCTTCACCGGCTACATCGCCAACATGATGTTCGATCTGGAGTTCATGCTGATCGAGAACAGCTACAAATCCGAGGAGACCCACCCCGATTACCGGATCGAGGTCAGCTCGCCCCGGGGCACACCGATCCGCGTCGGCTCGGCCTGGATGGCGAAAAGCAGCCGCACGGGCAATGACTATCTGTCGCTGCTGATCAACACGCCCGATGGCGACCTGCGCGTCAACGCCGTGCAGAACGAAGAGCAGCGCGGCGGCAAGACCTTCTCAATCATCCCGTTCATCGACAGCGGTGAGCAACCGCAGGACGCAGGCGCGGGGCTGGCGCTGGTCGCCTAGTCAGCGCGCGAGGAGGAGACAACTTGAACCCAAAGGGGAGCCGTGGGACCACGGTTTCCCTTTTTTCATGTCCGTTTACGTGAAGGGCGCCATCCGCTTGCGATCCGCTGAATATAGGATACGATAATATAGTATTGGACGGGCGAGGACAGGCGCATGGTGGCGAGACTGGGAAAAGCTCCGTGGTTCGAGAGCTTTGATGTTATCCCTCAAATTGGAGGATCAGCTATGGCTGGAAACGAGAGAAGCCCGAAGAGATCAGCAAGACGTGGCAGATTCAGCCCAGCGAATAGACACAGTTGCCAACTCTTGGCGCGGCAAACGGCTACATGTCGGAACTAAAGCTTTTCGATGAACAAATTACACTCCTTTTGGTGAGACATAAGGTTGTCAATTCCAGACGTGACATCCACCCGCCAATAAGTCCCTGAGGTTTCCTGCTGAATTTGAACAATCCGATCGTGGAAGTGTTGGCTGCGCGAGGGCTCCCACGGTCGAAGCGCAATCTCCCCGGAAACGCACGGCTGAGATACATTTAGCAATCCGTCACTCTGTATTTTGCTGTGATCGTCTCCGTTCCGAGGGTTCCAAGTCAGTTTCAGAGACGCGATTGTGACGCCCGTCTGCCGAAGCGCACGAAGGAACTCACCGAGTTTTTCACGGTTGCGATGCTGTGCGCCGATCCAAGGGTCTTGGATGGCAAGAGAAACTGTCTGCCCACTTAGCTCCTGAAATACCGCCGCAATATTTCTTGGCTTTCCGGCCTGAAAACGGTGAACGACCAGCCGATCAAGAAGCTTTGCAAACAGCTCCGATTTCGGAGCCTTCAAGACGGCTTGAACATGTTTGGCGATCCACAACGACTGTAAATCGTTCACACCGTGTCTTCGGAAACAGATGCCGTTCCCGAGGCCGGCCAGTAAGCCTTGCCTTGGTTCAGCGTCAAAGAGCTCTTCATTCGTGATGCCGCCGAACAACGTCAAACGCGGGGCTTCAGTAAGCTTGCTTTGAGTCATCCGGACGATGACAAGGTTGCCGGAGTCTTCAGCTGGCCTAAGCATCTCAGCGATCTGCTTATCTGTTCCGGTTGGGCTGTCCTGATCGTGCTCAGGAATGACAAGCCACGCACGACGTTCGCGATCATCCTCCAGCCAATCGCGCAGGGCTCGGGCACTGCCTAAGGACGCTTCGGGTTCCTCTGCTCCCCAAATCGAAGACCCAACTGCGATCATCTGTTTGTGGCCCTTCAAAACAGGTCCGAGAGCAATTCCGAGCGGTGCCATGCAGGGAACCGCATTCTCTGGCACATGTTTCGGTCGCGCTATCGATCGTGCCACAACTCGCTCAAGCCAACTGCGCGAGAGATGCCGATCCATGCGATCCCACCAAATCTGATTGGAATAGTCATTCAGACAGTGGACGCAGGTCGTTTGACAGTCCTTTTCACAATCGAGCTTGTTGATTGCTTCGAGAAGTAGAAGGCGAGCAGAAAAGCGACTCTCTTCGACAAGCCTCCGAGCGTAGCCAGCACCTCCAGGCGTGGCGTCCGCCAATACAATGTCGAAACCACCAAGGGGAGCCAGTTCGAATGTGGCGCGGAGGTCCCTGGGATCGGTTCCGAGCATATCCGCTGCTGCAAGCCTGATTGCTTCGGCTGCACCACGCAGGACATCTTCTTGCCAGGCACGTTGATCCACCGATGACGATGGAGGGTCGATCGGGACGGCTATCCGTATCAGCCTTATATCTGTCGAATAAGTGTGGGCGAGATCCGTCGCTCCTTTCAGTTCTTCGACCGGGCATTGGTCTCCGGTCCGGGGATCGTGATGCTTGGATGCGACCGGCCCAAACCCGAAATAGTTCCTGGCCGCTGGTTCAGCGTGTTCGCATCTGGGGCAGCGCATGTAGCCTGTCCCGTTCGGACCACGATTAACGACGATCATCTGACCTTCTGGATGATCCGCACTCCCAATCGCCGACGCGAAAAAAGTGCTCACGTCGCGGACATCGGTCGCGCCCATTAGACTGGATGATGCCTTTGTAAGCAGACGGGCTTCATCGACCGCGCGCGGTCGCAATCTGGACGAGCCCGGCTCGCCACCAGCACGATCCTTATAGTTCGTCAAAAAGCCAACCGGTTCCACGAAGCGCCGCGGAGGTTCCAGACTTCCGTCGCAGGAGGGGCAAGCCTGAAGAGTTTCTCCTTCTTTAGGAAGGCGCTCCACGTTTCGGCAATCTCTGCAAATCTGGAGACGGCCTTCGTCCATCCAGACGTCATTCGCGCTATGCGAACTGCGTCGGGAGATACCGGCGCTGGTCCACACCCTGCCTGCTGCGATCGTCTCCGCCCCAGGCGCGAACTCAGAGATCGCAAGCGACGCGTCTCGCGCAAGTTCGATATCATCGCTCCCGCGCCCATGACCACGATCCCGGACGACCTCCAGACTCAATGAGCTCACCGGGAAACTATAGGTCGGTATGACACCGAGCCTCGAGAGGCTTTCGGTCAAAAGGCGATCGAGGAAGAGCTGTTTCTCCCGTCCGGCCCGATACACCCGCCCATTGGCCTTTTGTTTTTCGTCCTCGCTTTCCGCAGACGCAGCCTGCTCCTCAGCTCTTTGAGAGCGGTCGTCAATCATTTGCCAACGGCCACAAACATCGTCCAGCCAACGCGACAGGGCCTCATCTTTCACATGCCTAATCAACTCCACGCCTTGGAGAGCAACACCGTTGGGCAATCCCGCAGCCATGGCTTCCGCCTTTGTCAGCGATCTTTCTCCATCGTCCGACTGCAACCAGATGGCGAAGTCTTCCAGTAGGCTTTTGTGGGCAGCGCTGTCCAGTCGCTCCCCCAGCACGTCGCGAAGTCTCGGAGAGCCCGAACGCGAACTGTTAGCCAAGCGTTGCGTAAACCATCCAGCGAGAACGCAGGACACCTGATGGCGGTGGAAGAACCGCGGGTTTTCGAGGTTGATATACGGAACGTTAGGCAACGCCTTCAGATAGTCGTCAAATCGACGAAAAGATGCCTGGTCGTATCGACTGCCCCTGGCGATTGTGAGCGCAATAGGCGCAACCTGAGCGCGCCGGCCAGCGCGCCCCGCGCGCTGCTGGTAGTTTGCGATCCCTGGCGGGACATTCCGACAAATAACCGCTTCGAGGTCACCCAAATCGACGCCCATTTCCATGGTTGTCGTGCAGCTAAGGACATTTACATCGCCAGTTCTAAACTTACCTTCGATCTCGTTGCGAAGCGCTGATCCGATTGCCGCAGTATGCTCTCGGGCGATCGCGGCACCCGGTTGGGTGAGCCATCGTTGCACGTAAAAATTCCGCGCGACATCCGCGTCTTTTCCGGGATCCGGAAGCTTGGAGACTGACCCTTCGCACCTGTTTGCAAGACAGACGCCACCCAAGTCAAAAGAAGCAATCCGGCCACAGGAACTGCAACGAAATCGTTCTGAGGTCTCGCCGAGCTTGATCTTGTCGAGGTCGATGACCATAGCCAAACTGCCCTTTTTCAGAACACCAACACGTGGTCGAACCATTTCGTCCCAACACGCTTCCGCAATGGTATCCGCGTCTTCCCGCGACAATCCGAGCCGGTCGCACAACACCCAGAGCAATCGTGTCCTATCGCGCGGCCTCGTCGGCAAGACCCGGCGAATTCGAGAAGCGTTGCTTTCCTTTCGAAGTTCCCAAGATATACGCTCCGACCCCAGTCCTCGTCCCCAAATCGATTCATCACCGAGATCCAAGCGTCCATCCAAATCAGAGATCGCCCGGCTCTGGCGCATCATCATCAAAATCAGACGCATCACACCGGAGGCGTAACCGCTCAAATGCGGCTTACCGTGGTCTTCCAGACTTCGGGACACGCGACGCTCAATCTTATCCAACCCATCGTGCTCGACTGAGAGCAGGCCGTATGCCTCGAGCGAGCCCCGGCCACGTCCGCCGAGTGTAATTTCGGCTGTCACAAGGGCCGTCATCCGGTCCTTCATCTCCGTTCCAGTGAGCGGGGCCGATTGATCACCTCTGTCGAAAACGCGGAATCGATGCTTCTTGAGACGTGCACTCGCTTCCGCCGAGAGGTTGGTGATCGACAGGTCTTCTTCGGAACGAACAGCATCTATGATAGCCCCGCGGACGGCCTCGACCCTCGAAATCCTTTCGAGAAATGGAGCAAAGAATGCTGCGTCTTGACGGTTGTCAGAGAAAGCGAGGAGTGAACGGCCCTGCATCGGCGCGTCTGAGTCAAGTTTGGCGGGCAGTGCCTCGAGCAGCGTTTGCGTGGCCATAGCCGAAGTGGACTCGTCACCTGCATAGATGGTCGTCAGAGGTTCGGCAAAGGCACCCTTCTTCTCCCCGCAGGCCAAACAGGCTTTCACGTATTTCTTTCGGTCGTGGTCGTCATCAACGCACTCGGCGACTTGGAGTGATATGATCCCCTCCCCCGGATCGTCTTCGATCGAGCCAGTTCGCGGATCAATGTGGACGAATTCCGTTTCTTCGTCTTCGTCTTCTTCTTCGTCCAAAGCTGCTGGCGCAGTGCCGATCAAACGGAGCACGGTCCGTTCGCCCTTGTTGTTGCGAGGCGGAAGAGCGGCCAATCGGCGCCCATCGTCCCAAGCTTCAATGTAAGGTTCTCCACATGTCCTGCACACGAGCAACGGAAAAGCAGCTGGGGCATCACTGGTAGCGTCTCGCCCCACTTTTCCCGCCAGCACCCGGCCCCATTTTTCCGGTGCATCCGCCGAAAGTTCGACCAATGCTCCCTCAATCGTGGTCGCGGCAATATGGTAACGGGCTGGAAGAAGGGGAAACCCACCCCCTTGTTTTGGCACCGCAAGAACGGCGACATTCACGAGCGCAATCAGCGCGCGTTCGGCCAATTCCTGCTCCACGCCGTCGAATATGACGCCAGCCAAGCGTTCGAGCAGCATCAAGCCGCTCGCCTTGTTATGGAGAGCTGTGGCGACCTGACGGACTTCGGTCAGGGTCGAGAGAGCCGTTAACAGCGCTTCGCCGAGATCGTCGCCTTCGAGGCGCAAGAAAGAGCCCAGCTCGTCGTTCCAGTTTTCAAGGTGAAAGCGCTCTTCTTCCGGGGAAAGGCCGCCGTCTTTACGCAGACGCGCCAACCCTTCGCCGAGCGAAACCCAGTCTTCCGGGGCGAGAGAATGAGTCGTCAGGTCTTCGCGCAAGCGCGGATGGAGTTCGCGCTCGCCTGTGATGACCGCCGCGTCGCCAGCACCGAACGGCTCGTTGAAGAGATCTGACGCGAACTTCGCCAAGTCGTCCTTTCGCTCCGGGTCCAAGCTTGCTGACGTTCCGACGCATCTGAGGGTCCCGGTCGACATGCCGAGATTGGCCTTCAATTTTCGAATTAGAAATGCGACTTCGATCGCTTGGGCACCGGCGTAGGTGTGCAATTCGTCCAGGACGAGCCAGCGGAGATCGGCGTCTTTCAGTAGCGCTCGATTGCGGGGCAAAAGCAACACATGCTCAAGCATCGCATAGTTCGTGATAAGAATGTCCGGTGGTGTCTCAAGCATTTCGGAGCGGGAAAGCAGCCATCCAGAGGGCGCTTTTTGCACGCCGGGGAACGCGTCCTCAAAGCTGGGTGACGACAGGATTTCGCGCTCGATCTCCGAACGGCTTGAACCGGGGGTGGTCTGCCCCGTGAAGCGCCCGAGCGTAATCTTCGGATCGTCAAGTTCGTTGAAAAGCAAACGCGCGATACGGAACATCTGGTCGGTGGCCAGCGCGTTCAGAGGGTAAACGAGGATCGCCTTGATTCCAGGCTTGCCGATACCATGACGCATAATGTCGTCGATCAATGGGAATAGAAAGGATTCCGTTTTCCCCGAGCCCGTTCCCGTGGCGACGATGTAATTGTCATCACGGCCAATCGCAGCTTGCTGGTGGCGATGTAGCGGCCGTCTCCAAAGATCAGGCGCTTTTTTGAACATTCCTTGCCACTTCTCGGACAACAGCTTTTCCGAGACCAGCTGTTCGATCGAGTCTCCCTTCTCAAAATCGGGCAAGCTCTCGACAAAAGGGCCCCTTATGAGAGTTTCCCCCTCGATCATCTTGCTGATGGCCTCACCCAGCGCGGGCGCGACGACCGGAGAGACGGCAGCAGCGGCGGTCGTAAAGCTTCGAATGCGCGCCTCGAGCGTTCTCCGGAATTGGAGTGGGTCCAACTCTGGCGTGCTGATTTCGCCGCTTACATGGTCTTTCACGGCCTGCTCCTTTTTTCGATCTCGGCGGCGATCAGATGGAAGATGAAGATTTCTCTGCCCAATCGTATCATTTCACCTACGGATGCGAGAACTTTACCTTTGCTCATTCCCGTTTTCGTCGACGCCCTCTCGATCATGGCTTCGACGGCCTCGGGGCCCTCACGGCTTCGAACCGCGAACGATGCAAGAGCCCTTTCGATCAGATGGACAGACGCATCGTTTTCATTTTCCGTGCTCAAGCACCGATCCGACAAAATCGGGTCTTGAAACGCGACAGACGCGCGATTCAGATCGGCACTTCGCAGCGACATCCGCGCCTCAGCCTCGCCTGAACCAAGAAACTCGTGGGTTTCGATTCGATCGCGCAAGAGGTTCAGGCCGGTCCAGGCATGGTCAGGTCCCAGGGCGTCCTTGGCCAGCCATTCACTCGGCTTTTCAGCCAGTGTTGAGAAGATTACCGGCAAACTACTGGGTCGGAAGTTGCGAAGCTTTTCTCCAGCCATGTCCGCACGCTTCGCATTCGGAAACGCGAGCATCGCCATCGGACTGAGATCCAAATCGCGCAGCCGACGAGAGGATGCGTCGGCGATCACTCTCAAGATTCGATCCGCGCCATTGGAACTGGAGAACCCATGGAATCTGATTGCATCGGCGGCGAAAAGTGTCGGAATTTCCTGAATGACGTGCAGCATCGGCAACCAGTCAAGTTCATCCTCTTGTAGGGACAGCAAAAGCAGTCGCTCGGTGCCACCAGGCAAAAGCGAGACCTGATGGACAAGAGTCGACCAGCGATGTTGCAGAGCCTTCCCAAGGCCTCCGTCCCATACATCAGGCGCGTAGCATCTTGAGAGCCAGTCCTCGAGCCGGCAAAGGGCAGATGCAGTGGGCTCAGCCGCAGTGCCGGCCAAAAGTGGGAAGGCGAATAAATCATCCCGTGCGTTGCTGAGTTGAGTCCAATCTTCCTTTCCGACGCAACGCACCTTGAGGGTAATCAAGTTCAGGCCATTCAAAGGCGCTCCGTTAAGTTCAATTTCCACTTTCTTCCCATCCACCTTGGGAGCAAGCAGCCAAAACTGACGTGAAAGGGCAGCCGGCAGACGGTCAAAGCTAACTTCACTCTGGTCTCTGTGACCATCCTCCGTTTGAAGCGTTACCGTGATCCCGCCGATATCGAACGGCATCTCGAACGAAATCCGAGTGCCTCCGGCCCAAGCTCGGATGGTAACATCCGACGGCATCGACGCGCTCTCCACTGTTGCGATCAGAGTTGGCGCACCTGCTTCCGAAACGTGCACGATGTCTCCGCCGTCCAGCGTGGCGATCGGTATTGCGTAGGTGGGTCTTTCTCGAAATGGATTGACAATCACTCGGGAGCCAATTTTCAGACCCGCGCGCTCGTCGGGAGACGTCAGCACAAGAGCATCGCTTTTGGTCGCCGAGCCTTTGACGATGACACTGCCGAGTTTCCACGGCATCACCGTTCCATCAACGCGTTCCAAAACGCACGACAAGAGTTTTGCACGAAGGGTAAACAGACTGACTTGCCCGCCTATATCAAAGGCAATTCGCCCCTCTACATATCCCCCACTACGGTCGAGACACAGGAAACCAGTGTCGTCACGCACCACATGCCTTGCCTCGGCGTCGATGAAGTTTTGCGGTGGGTCCTCAGAGCGGATGAGCACGCCTTCCAGCGCTCGGAAACCTGGCCAGACAATCAGCTTTCGCTTGAAGCGAGTGAGAACGCGTTCGGTCGAGTCAGCGTTTGTGCGGAGCAGCGTGAGCGAAAACGCTTCCGGGTCACCATTAGGAGCCAAGCCCGCAGCTTCTACGATCGCAGCGACGCTCACTATCGCGATTCCGCGCCCATCTGCTTCGACTTCCATATCTATTGCATTGCCTTGCGTCTCGACATGGACAAAGGCGCGACGCTGTTTACCGTCAGTATGTCCAGCAAGCAATTCACTGGAGCCAAAATCGAGCTCCACTTCGGCTTCGGGCCCCCAAAGGTTCGGACCGCCCAGGCCTTTTGCAACTGGTTGGCCATGTATCGAGATTTGCGGCCGACGCACACCGCTAAGCGTCCAATGTTTTGAGCCTCGCGCCAGCACTATCTTCCCCGAACGAAGGTCGACGTTGGCGCTGTAGAGATCAGGCGCCGTTTCCCGGCTCGGTTCGCCGTTTACAGAGAAGCTTTCCCTTGCAACCACGATAGCGGTCGCGACCACTCCGCTTAGCCGTGTTTCGTCATCGACGATGCGGGACGTTAGTTCGACCTGGCGACCCGTGTTGCTGTCGAATACGACAAAATCCGTGGTTTGAAATAGGCGGATGCGCCCTGGTCTGTCTCCTTGCCAAGAGACTTCGGCGGGGAGTGGAAAAGGCAGAGGCCAAAGACGCCCAGCACGAACCCTATGCAACTGGCCATCAAGAAAGATCTTGTAACGCTGCTCTTGTCCCGGGATAGACAATTGTGGACGCCCGTCCTCCCAAACAAGACGGGGAACGGGAGCGATCCGGGTCGCCGGGCCACCCGAGCCGTCGAATACCTTCTGCAACTGTTCGCCAAAGTGTTTCAGATAGCTTGATTTTTCTAGCAGAGCATTCTGATCCCGACGCCAGTCAACATAGGCCGACGCCATCCAAGCAGAATGATCCATTAAGATGGGGCGTTGCAACACGTGCACGCCTGCATCCAAGAAGTGAAGAGCATCATCCTCCCAGCGATTTAACAAAACGATGTCATCTTGATTGGGTAATCCGATGGAGCGTTCTTGAGCGATGAAAACTCTCGCGAGATGGTGCAACTGGGAGCGCGATACGCCAGCGTGAACCTGGAAAGCCTGAACCGAACGGTCAAACCCGTCGGATGCGAGACCGAGTTTTTGGCATGACCGCTGAAAAGCTCCACTGATCAGTTTGCGCTCTTCCGGAAGTTTCAATGTCCTCCCCAAGACATTCTCAACCAATGGCCAAACCTTGGCATTGCCATCTTCGCCATAGTGTTCGGATAGTGTCGCGCAAATTGCCCAACTGACCGCATATCCAAATTTCTGCATTAAGACATCAAGTCGCCAATCCGACAGCGCGTGAAGCGCATCCTTGGCTTCTGGCAATTTCTCAGCGACAAGTGCAAGTCCGAGGAACGGTGAGGCATCGGCTCGAAGCTGGGACCGCATCACCATATAATCCAAGGATCTGAGTTTATTCTGAGCGTCCCGTGAAGAACAATCTAAAGTCGCCTGCGTCAATTATCGTGCCCCGTGTATTTTTGATCGTTGTCCCATTCTCCTAAGGCATATTAGCTGACACTGTTCGTAGTGCGGCCTGCAAAGTCCTAAATAGCCAAAGCTACGAGACACTGACACTATGGTTGTCCTTGCGGGCCGATGTTGTCAACAGAATGGCATGCGTGGGGCGCAGCGCAGGTCGGTAAGGTGTGTGCCCATTTCGGCCGAGAGTTGCGAAGCAAAATAAATTCTCGGGTGGTTGCCAGTTCAAGTTATATTCTTGCGCGGGAACCAGGTCGGCAGGCCTTGCTCGGAGGTAACTCCCCATTTCATGAAGAAAGGGGCTTCGTTCGTGATCAGCTTAGCCACAACGCCCGTGTCCAAGAACCTGTTGGACGCCGTCAAGGATCAGCGGGGGTAAGTACTTCGTATAGCTGGCGGCGTGGTCGCCTGCACTTCAACCTTGGCTTAAGCCTTGCGGCCTCCCCTGCTCGGCTTCGCGTGTCGCAGGCGAGAACGGCCCTTCGGTCCGTCGCGCATTCGGCCATGCGGCCTCACCGCGGCGTTGCACCCAGTATCCCGGTTTGCCCGCCTCGCGAGCACGTTCCTCCCCGGCCGCTCCGCCGGATTGCGCTCTGGTCTGTTTTGGCCTGAGGCCAAAACGATCCCGCCACTTCATCCGTCTCCCGCGTCCGGTCGGCCCGTTTGCCTGCTCGTGTCGGGCAAACCTACCGTCAAAACACACACACATGAGTGCGGAAGCATATCCTCCGGATGGCCCCCAAATCAGCCCGCGTCAAGGATCGCAAAACTTTTCGGCGAGGGCGGCGCCAGTGGTGCGGGGCGGTCCCGTGCGTGAGGGTGCGCATGTGTCGGGTGCTGCGCGCAGAAAACTTTTGCGCCCGGCAAGCCGGCGGCTGCGCCGTCCCTGACCCGGGCAGATTCGGAAACCAGGCATTCGGCCATGCCCCCACACTCACGTGGTGGCTCCACAACCGAATACTGGAGACCAGACATGGCTTACGACACCGCAAACACCTACGAGACCATCGAGCTTTTCGGACTGACCGAGAAGGACGCGCAGCTGCCGATCCCGGAAGATCACGTCCTGACCGACCACATCATCCGCGAGAGCTTCGAGGCTTTGCTCGGGCAGCTGCGCGGGACCGGGCTCGAAGCAGAAATCGAACCGCTGGCCCATGGGCTCGCGACGATCCTGCAGCGCCGCAAGGTGGCGCTTGGCAAGGAGGTCGACCGCACCGCCGACAAGATCGGCGCGCTGGCAAAATCCCACGACGGATCGGAAATCGCCGAGACCGCGCTCGAAGAGGCGCAGGCGCGCTTCCTGCAGTTGCGCGAGATTGTCGGCGCCATCGAGGTGATGAGCGAGGCGGCGGCGGAATGTTACGAGATCGAGACGGGCCACGCCTTCATCCCGGCAGCCGGGTCGCGCGCGAGTGTCCGGGCGCAGGAGACCGGGGCGGTCTTCGAGGCACGGCAACTCCTTGAGCAGCACGACCGCGAGACCGCCGCGAAGTCAAAAGTCGAGGGGGTGCCCCTGATCGTCTCAGGTGCCACCGACTGGACCGATGTCGATGTGATCTTCAACACGCTCGACAAGGTTCGCGAGCGGATCAAGCAGAACCGCAATCAGGAGATCTTCCTCTGCCACAAGGGTGGCAAGCACGGGGCCGAGATGATTGCGGCCCGGTGGGCCCGGGCACGCGGGATAGCACAAGCGCGCTTTGATCCGCGCTGGTCCGCGCACGGGCGGGCGGCACCGTTCAAGTGCAACGACGAAATGCTGGACGACAAGTTCGCGGCGACGGGGGTTGTTCTCTTCGGAGGCAACGGGGTCGCGCTGAACCTCGGGCAGAAGGCGGAAGCGAAAGGCCTGACGGTCATGCGGGTTGCGGACCCGGCGAAGAAGGCGTCGCAGGATTGAAGAGAGAGGGTCGCCTTCGGGCGGCCCTTTCGTTGTTTTCCCAGTTGTGTGCGAACCTCGGCGGTATCGCAGTGAGCTCCAGCAACGGGCATCGACAGGCTTGGTGATCGCAATCCGGCCAATCTGTTTTTGGGAATGGCTGGATGGTATCTCGATGCAATCACAGCTTAATGTGGCCGTGCGGCAGAAGACATTTGTTGCGCAGCTCAACACCCGAACAGGTTTTTCCTCAATGCCTTTTTCTCCGGAACGCACCAAAGAGATCCAATCACGCATTGATGCGCGTTTGCGGTCCGGGCAGGCAAACGATTGGGAAGTGTCTTTTCTCACAAACATGGCTGAACGGTTTGAGCGTCACGGGACGGAGACGCGTCTGAGCAAAGCTCAGTACGCCAGCCTGCACAAAGTCCTGAAACTGGAAGGGGAAAAACCGGCCCAGACAAGGGCAGCTGCCGACGACGGCACTTCGAAACCAGCACCAAAGCGCAGCCCCAGAGCCGTTCAGGCGAGACCCCGTTCGATCTCCGTGAGCCGCGCAATCACCGCACCTCGGCGTGCCGTGCGCAAGGCTCAACGCCAAATCATGGTGCCGTTGGTGATCGCTGTCGGGTTCTTCGCGTTGGTTGGATCATTGTTTGAGACGTCGAGTTCACGATCCACGCCCTACAGTCCGTCAGCAATTCCCACATCGCAAACGACAAACACCACTTACGTCTATGTGACAGGGACACGTGTCAACCAACGTTCTGAGCCGTCTACCGCGAACGCTGTGATGGGCGTCTTGAGCGAAGGGACTCGCGTCGAAATGCTTCGCGATGAAGGGCAATGGACCCAAATTCGGTCTAACTTGGGAGTGGGCTGGATGTCTTCCAGTTTCCTATCGCCGGTCGCGCCACCTGCAGAGCGACCCGCCTCGCAAGACCGGTCGCTTCGAGCCAGCGATGTGCGGATCATTGATGGTGATACGATTGATATTCGAGGCATGACAGCGAACGTGCGTCTCGTCGGGTTTAACGCGCCTGAGACATGGAGACCATCCTGCACTGCAGAGCGCCAGGTCGGGGAACAGGCAACAGCGCGTCTTGGTCAATTGGTGCGGGGTGCGGCGTCAATTGAATTTGAGCGCGTGGCCTGTTCCTGCCGGCCCGGGACTGAAGGCACCGATCGATGCAATTTCGGGCGGCTTTGTGGGTCGTTGTTCGTTGACGGTCGGGACGTGGGCAGTACGCTCATTGCTGAAGGTTTGGCCGTGCCATACCGATGTGGCCGCACCAGCTGTCCCCCACCCCCTCAATCCTGGTGCCGATAGCAGGGGCACTCACCCAACACAGACGACGGATCATCGCGCGCGGCTGAACGCTGACCCGCAGCGTGATGCGCGTGACGGATCATTATCCAGATGCATTGGATCAGAACGAACCAAGCCACCTCAGACCGGTATCGACGGGTGCGAACGCAACTGCAAAGTGGCGGCACAAATTTGGGTCTCTCCTTTTGCTCATCGATGTGGATCGCACGGGGTCGGCCCGTTCGTGCCCTCAGCTCACGCTTCGGCAAGCACAAATACGGCTTCCACGGCTAGCCGCGGACCCTCCGCATTTGCGCTTGCGACCGGGCCTCTTGCCCCGTGCCGGGTGATCCCCATCGCAACAAGGAGTAACCCAAATGACCAACCACTACGTCGCCACCGTCCCCGTCAAGTTCACCGATACCGATGGCCAGGAGCGCACCCGTTTTCAGCGCGTGGGCGCGATGTTCCGCAACACCCGCAACGGGGACGGCTCGGAGTTCTTCAGCCTCAAGCTCGACTTCCTGGTCGCGGTCTCGGAGCTGGTGATGTTCCCGCCGAGCGCGAAAGATCCCCAGGACTAAATCCTCTGACGAGGATGGGCCGCCCCAGGATGATCTTGGGGCGGCCCGATCCCTGTTCCAGGGATGCCGGTCCCTGCGCGTTCAACGGACGCACTCTCCCCGGAATGATCAGGCCGCGACAGACCGGCCAGTCAGCCTCAAGGGGGCCATCCACAAAAATCTATCGGCCAAGGCCTCCCGGTTTTTGCGGCAGAGATTTGGCAAGCCAAATCTGGCCCTCCTTGACCCTGCCTGACCGCCCTGTCGGTGGGGTTTGCGCCCGCCCGCGGTTCGGTCCGAACACATGCGTGTTCGGCCAGACCCTCGGGCGGGGCTGGCGGACGGGACCCCAAGGACAGGTGGGTCGCCCGGTGGTGAGGGCGGCAGAGCCGCGTCCCTGCGGGCCGCGGCGTGAAGCGGACACCAAGGCTGCCTGAGACTGAAGGCGACGTAAGTATATAATTGACAGATTGGTATATTATCGTAAGGTAGGGGCAGCCTTGGTGGAAGGTGGCAGGAAATAGGGGGTCTTTCTTCGCATGTCTCGCTCAAAACGTCTCACAGATGCGGACCGCATGGAGATCGTTCGCGAAGCTGCGGAAGGCGTTTCCACTTCAGTGCTGGCGGAACGGTTTGGCGTGTCGGTGCGGGCGATCCAGTACACGCTCAAAGCCGATGCCGAGCGCCAGACGGATGCCGCAATTCCGGTCTCAGCGGTCAGTGTGAAGGTCACGGCTGCGGAGCTTGCGGCGCTCGACGCGGTGTTGGCGAAGGCGGGGATCGAGAGCCGGGCCGAGGGGCTGCGGCGGCTCATTCAGGCGGCGGGTGGGGTGTTCGTTCCGGACGCGCAGATGGCAGCAGAGATGGCGCGCTACCGCGCCTCTCTGCACGAGGTCGGTAATGGGGTCGCGCAGATCGCCAAGCAGATGGCGCAGGCCAACCGGCAGGGGCAGGGGGCTGGCCCGGAGTTTACCGAATTGCGCCTTGCGCAGATGCGCGGGCTGGCGCGGTTCATCCTGGATTCCGCTGACGAGATCGATCTGCTTCTGCGCCGCCGTCGTGACGCGATGCAGCTGCAGGCCACGGCCGCGCTGAGGGAGTTTGCCCATGCGGCTGAATGATGCCGTCCATGCCGTCACAGGCGAGGTCTTCCGGGATGGCTGGAGCCGCGTCCGGGGCTCGATGCAAGGTCTGCACGTGGCCAAGCAGACCCAGCTTGTGCGCGCGGCTGCGGGGCATCGGCCAGCGGTCTTCAAGGCGATCCGGGGCGGGGGTACGCATACCAAATCGCAGCTCGCAAACCAGCTCGACTACCTTACCACCAAGTCTACCCATATCGTCGACAGTAGCGGGTTCCTGGATGGCAAGACGAAGCTCGAGGCGGGTGACATCAAGGATCTGACCGAGCGCTTTGCCAAGCGGTGGGATGCGGGCTTCAAGCCCAAGCTTGGGCAGACCACCCACATGCTCATGTCCTTCCCCATCGGCACGCGCGGGGAGGATGTGCGCGACATCGCGACGGACGTGGCCGAGCGGTTCTTCCAAACCGATAAGGGGCATTTCGAATACATCATCGCGGTGCATGAGGACCGCGATCACCCGCATGCGCATCTGGTGCTGAACCGCCGCTCGCAGGAAGGCGAGTTCTTCTTTCTGGGGCGCAACCACCGCTTCAACTATGACGACTTCCGCCTCGCCATGGTCGAGGAGGCGGAAAAGTATGGTGTACGGCTGGAGGCCACGCGGCGGGTGGATCGCGGCGTCGTGCATTACCCGGCCCGCACCAGCGAGGTTTACGCCGCGAAAGACGAGGGCCGCGCGCCCCGCGAGCGCGAACGCGTGGGGCAGGACCTGACCCGGACGCTGGCAGAGATCGCCAACACCAGAACCGTCTATCATTCGCTTGCCGCAGAGGCCTCCCGGGAGGCCCGGGAAGACATCGCCGCGGCACTTTTTCGCGCGGGCGAGGTGCTCGCGCATGGCGGGCAGGTGGACCGAACAGGAGATGTGTATATGGCCGAGGATCAAAGCTTCGAGGATCTGAGAAGCCTCTATGCGGAAAAGCTCGCGCGGGTGCAGGGCATGATCGCCGAGAAGTCTGACGCGGAACGTCCCGTGCTGGAAAAACGCCTCATCGAGATCCAGACGCAGGTCCAGCACATGCAGCCTCTCGGCTTGCGATCATCCACGCTGTCAGAGACCCCCTCGGAGGGCGGGATCTATTCCGAGGCCAATATTGACGCCAGCCAGCGCGAGCGTCTGGCAGAGCCCGATCTGAGATCGCGCATTGACGCGGCACTACACGGCACCGGGATCAGCACATCGGAAGTGGTGGCCCGGATCGAGACGGGCGCCTCAAATGCAGCGCTCGAGCATCAATGGATCGCCAATGATCTCTCCAAAGTGGCTGAGGCGCGCGATCTGAACCTCGAACGCCGCGCCGATCTGGAACAGGCGCGCGACATTCTCAACGATGTGCACGTCGAACTTGGCACGCTCTTGGAGCGGGAGACCGTGCTGCGCCGGGATGGTGTCATGGAAGCGGAACCGGTCAGCGAGCGGTTCCATTATCATGAGGACGCGGTGCGGGCGATGGAAGGGACAATCCGTCAGGAGATGCGCGCAGACGGCCTGACAGCGCAGCAGATCGAGGACCGGGATTGGGAGGTTGTCTCAAAGGCGGAGCGCCGGATCGAGACGGAGCAGCGCGCGTATCTCGAGGCACACCCAGATCTGCTCGCACGCCCTGGCGATGTGATCGACCGGTCTGAGCCCTACAGGGAGACCATCACCGATGCGGCCCGCGCCAGCGAGATCACCAGCGAGGTCGACCGCATCATGGAGGGACGCGACCTCCGCACGCCCGTTGCGGATGCAGTCACGGATGACTTGCGAGCGCGCTATCCGGACATGCCGTCCCATCTCGCCCGTGGGCTCGGTGCAACCTATGCGGCTGTCGTCGAGATCCGGGACACGGAGGCCATCAATCAGGTTCGCCGCGACAACGAGTTGCGCGAGGGGCTTGGGGTTGGCACGCGTGACGAACGTCTAGCCACCCGCGATGGAACGCCGATGCGGTCTGACCGTGCCGACCGCCTTGCAGACGAGATTGCGCGTGTCGTGGACCATGAGCGGGCCGGGGAATTGTCTGCGCCCTTCGAGACCGAGGCGGAGCGGGACGCCTTCCGCGACGAGATCGCGCGGGTGCTTGATAACCGTCAACTTGAGCGGCTCACATCCGGCGATGCCGATGCGCTGGAAAAGGTTCTCGAGGACCGTCTCGACCGGCTCTATGTCGCCAAGGTTTACCTGCAATCGGATGCAGCGACGGCCAACACGGAGGCCTTGCGCCAGGTGGTCGATGATCTTGCCGACACCGAATATGAAAAACACCGCGCGACAGACGTGGATGGCGAGACCGAGCGGGGTCAGGTCCATTGAGCGCCTCCATGGGAAAAGCGCGGATCGCAACCGGCGTCTTGCTGGTGACGCTGGTGACCGGGGCGATGGGCTATACCATCGCCTCGGCGGTGCTGACCTACCAGGATCTCGGCTTCGGGGCAGAGATCGACTTCGCCTATATCGCGCAGAACTATCTGGCGATCCTCGATCGCCGCCCCGAGGACGCCCAACTTATTCACCTGATCGTCGGCAGCTTCGCCGCCGCCGGCCTGATGCTGAGCCTCGCCCTCTCGGGGTCAGCTCTCACACGCTTTGGCCAGACCCATTGGCAGTCTGCGCGCGAGATGAAGGCCAATGGCTTCTTCGGGGCGCCGGGCACCGGGTTCATCCTCGGCAAGCTGGGGCCGCCGGGCTCCCGCGCCAATTACATTTGCTCCAAGGTCTTCCCCCATGCGCTGATCGTGGCCCCCACGGGCCGCGGCAAGACCACGGGCTTTGTCATTCCGAACCTGCTGACCTGGCAAGGCTCCGCCGTGACGCTCGATGTGAAGGGCGAGTGTTTCGAGGCAACGGCCCGGCACCGCGCAGCCCAAGGCGACAAGGTCTATCGCTTTGCCCCCACCGATTGGGAGGGCAAGCGCACGCATCGCTACAACCCGCTCTTGCGCATCTTTGAGTTGAAAGATCCCGCACGCCAGCAGATGGAATTGCAGCTCCTCGCGACGCTCTTCTTGCAGAGTGACAACGACCGGGTGCAGGGTCTCCTCAAGGGCGGGATCGATCTCTTCGTGGCGGCAGGCCTGTTGGCGTTCCAGCGCAAGCGTCCGACCTTGGGCGAAATCTATCGCATCGCGGCCTCGGGTGGGAACAAGCAGAAAGAGTATTTCGCGCGGGGCCATGAGGTCGACAACAGGGCCGCCAAGCTGATCTTCACGCGGCTCGCGTCGACCAACAACGATACGCTGACGTCTTACGTCTCGCTCCTGATGACCTCGGGGCTGGACCAGTGGCAGAACCCGGCGATCGATGAAGCGACGGCAGTCTCGGACTTTGATTTCCGGACGATCCGCAAGAAGCCCTTTTCGGTTTACCTCGTGGTTCAGCCGTTGATGGTGAAGCCGCTCGCGCCGCTGATCCGGCTCTTTTTCTCTGACCTGCTCTCGGCCATGCAGGAAAAGGACCCCGGGCCGGATGAGCCATGGCCAGTGATGATCATGCTCGACGAGTTCAATCGCCTCGGCAAAATGCCCATCGTGGTCGAAAGCATCGAGACACTGCGCACCTATCGTGGTCACCTCGCCGTTGTCACCCAAACCATCCCCGCCCTCGATGAAATCTACGGCGAAAACACCCGCCGCGCCTTGCAGGGGAATGCGGGCGTGAAGCTCTACCTGACGCCCTCCGATGAAAAAACCGTCGAGGAGCTGAGCAAGGCGGTCGGCAAGACCACGAAGACCGTCATCACGCGCTCCCAGTCTATCGGCAAGAACCCCTTCGAAGGGCGCAGCCAATCTACACGGACTGAAGAGAGCTCTCTGCTGCCCGAAGATGAGGCGCGCCGCTTGCCGCTCGACGAGATCGTCATGGTGATCGATGCCCAGATGCCTGTCCGGGCGAAGCGGATCCAGTATTTTGACGACCGGCTGTTTAAGTCCATCCATGCGGCGCAGACAGGCGAGTTGCCGTTTCCAGAGCCGGGGGGAGGGGGGCCGCAAGGCACGCTGCCGCTGAGCATGCGCGCCATGCCGATGACACCGCCACTGGACGGGTCTGGCGGATCCGAGGCCGACGTTGAGGCCGAACGCCAGGCTGCTGATGGCCAATCGTCAGGGAAAACTGATGTCGCTCCAAAGAAAACTTCGCCGGTCGTTCAAGCCGTTATCGCCGAGGAACAGCGACAGATTGAAATGGATTTTGGGGGGGAAGTGGCTGCTCTTGGTTCGGTGAAAGATGCGGATGTCGAGCAGGTACGAACGGCCGTACATGATTTGGGCGAGTTGGAGACAGCCCTAACACAGGGGCTCTAACTTGATGGGTTGTCGCATCCAGAAGTTGATGCAGTAAGAGGTGGTCACCAGCCGCGTTCTAGAAGTCTGAGATTTCGCTCTCTATCAGGTTTGACCCTTTGCAAGGGTAACCTCCATATCTTGTTGCTCCTCCCTTATGTTGCTCCAGATAAAGTGTTACATCTCGAAAAGCCTGTTTTCGGGAATCGAGATGTGAATAAGAAAGTTACAACCAGCCAGCGAATTGGCGAAATCGGGGAGAAGGCGGCTAATCTTCAATTCTTGCGAATTGGGTTCCAATTCGATGGGCGTTCGCGGTTGGAAGCAGGGATAGACGGCATCGCTGAGGTGATGGACGATGATCAGCCGACTGCGAAGATGATTGCCGTTCAGGTCAAGGCTACTGAGCGTGGCAGCTATGTCGGCGAGACGAACGCCGGTTTCACCTATCGTGTCCGCGCTTCAGATTTCGACTATTGGCGTGGCTCCAACCTACCCGTCATCCTAGTTCTCTACAGGCAATTAGATGACACATTCTTCTGGAAGTCGCTCGAAAACCTCGTTGGCGAGGCCGAACGCACATTGCAGTTCGACAAGGAGCGCGACGTCTTGGACGGACGTGCGAAGGATCGCCTCGCTGCCCTGACCGTCGCCAAGCAAGGACACGGTTACTACGTCCCGCCACTTGGGGGAGGGGAGGACGCGATCATCAACATGGTGCCATTGCAGCTTCCTGAGGAAATCTTCGTCGCACAGACACAGCTCTCCACCCAGAAGGCGCTCGCCCGGATGAATAAGGTCTGGGAAGGCCAACGGTACGATTGGATGATCGATGAAACCTCGCTTTGGACATTCTGCGACCCGCTAACCACACCCGTTCGCGACCTAGTTGAGCGGGATCAGGTCGAACGGATCGAAACCGACTTTCTGGCACAACACGACGCCGTAGATCACCAGCACAAATTTGCGGGCCTGTTGCGACATACTCTGGCGCATGACTTTCGGGATTTGCTTGGATGGGACCGAAAGAAAAAGCAGTTCTACTTCTTGCCGACACCTGGAGGCGTCGGGCGCAAGTTTCGCTATCTTGGTGCGAAGCAGAAGACACAGGCCGACGTTGTCAGCGTCTATCAGAAGTCGAAGGGGGAGGGGCCCATCGACTATGTGCGGCACCATTCATTCCATCCCCGGTTCGAGCGCTTGGCGGACCAATGGTACCTGATCATCAACCCATCCTACTACTTCACTTCGGATGGAGCGCGCGCGCTCAACTATCCGGATGCCTTGTTGTCCGGGAAGAAGCGCCTCGACACAAACAGCACCGTTCGAGGCCAGGTGATCATGTGGCATCGATTGCTGTCAGGTCTGGAATTTGAAGATGCCGGCGAACTGCTGGCACCCGACACCAAGACGGATCGTATCATCAAGTTTGGTGACCCGCCTTCCATCGAACTGCCGAAGAGTGTGCCCGAGGACGTGTGGGGCGCGAAGGCGCAAAAGTCGAGGAAGCCGTCCGGCTCGAATGAACAAGGCAGCTTCGACCTATGAGCGACTTCAAGACAAAGATCTTCCCGGAGCCTGAACTGGAATTTGGTGACCAACACCATCATCCTGATCCACGATTGGGGTTGCTACAGGCGGGCCCGTTGCAAACGAACCTGGGGGACACGATCAAAGTCGGCGTTGTTGGCAGCGCTCTGACCGTCGAAAAATCAGGCGAGTTTCTGAATGCGATCGAAGATGGGTTCGAGGGTAAGACCGAAAAGCACCCGAACCTGCACCCGGATTTCCCCGGGTTGAGAAACCAGAACCCCTATCGGTGCCGGTTTGAAATGGTGGCTGCCGAAGATGGAGTACTGACCAAAGGTCAGATCGAGAAGATTGCCAAGGAACCGAGCGATGCGCGTGCTGTGGAGATGGCCGTCGACGCAGTTATGGCGCAACTGGAAAAGCTGGAGGCGCATCATGAACGGCCGGACGTGGTCATGGTTTCTCTCCCTGTCAAGTTGATCGAACGGGTCTGGAGAAACGAGCGGGCGCGCGATGACGAAGTTATAGAGGACGAAGCGGCCGACGCGAAAGCTGGCAGAGAAACCTCTCCGAACTTCCGTGGCTTGCTCAAGGCCAGAGCGATGGACCTCAGATTCTCAATTCAGATTGTTTGGGAGGATGTCATCAACCCCGATGCCAAGATCCCTCGCAAAATCAAGGAGAACTCTGACCGCCAAACCCAAGACCGAGCTGACCTCGCATGGAACCTTATGACGACGCTCTACTATAAGGGCAGCGGCAAGGTGCCCTGGCGCAGATTGCCGGAAGAAGGCGAGTTCACCGCCTGTTACATTGGCATCAGCTTTTTCAAGGATGCCGAAACCGACGAGATATGGACCAGTGCTGCGCAAATGTTCGACGAGCGGGGCAGAGGGTTTATTCTTAGAGGCGGTCCTGCACAGTCAGAGTCGCGGGGTCGCCACCCGTTCCTCACTATCGATGAGGCTCACAAGCTTACCGAGAGCGCCTTGGCCGCCTACAAGTCGGTCCATAGAACGATGCCGGCACGCGTGATCGTCATGAAGACGTCGCGCTTTCGCGAGGACGAGGCCGAGGGTGTTGGCAAGGCGCTCGACGAGGCAGGTGTGGAACTGCGCGATCTCGTTTGGATTCATGAGAGCTATTCAGTCAAGGTGCTGCGCGACGGCGACTTCCCTGTCCTCCGCGGCACCTTCGTTGAACTGGACGGCAATGGGCTGCTCTATACCAACGGCAGCATTCCCTACTATGGGACCTATCCTGGCCTCTATGTCCCGAACCCCCTGTTGCTCTGTCCACACCCGCAAAGCGAGAGCACAATCGAACAGATTGCGAAGGAAGTTTTCAGCCTCACGAAGGTGAACTGGAACTCGACCCAGATGAACCAACGCTTGCCGATTCCGATCCGAGCAGCCCGTAAGGTTGGTGACGTATTGAAATACGTTCCCTCGGGGCAAAAGGTCAGCAGTGACTATCGGAAGTACATTTAGAGCCTCTTGGGCCTTCGGGAATTTGCAGAAAACCGATTTGAGAAAATAGAACGCTAGGGAATTCGGATGAAGATTGACACACTTTTTATACGGAACTTCCGATGCTTCGGCGCAGAGGCTGAAACTCTCAGGTTTGAGAACGGGGTTACGGCATTGGTTGGCGGAAACGGAGCCGGAAAAACGGCGGCGCTTCAGGCGTTAGCACGGCTTTTTGGTGTCTCAAGTGCAGAAAGACAGATCCAGACACGCGATTTTCATCTTAGGCCTGACCAAACCGAGCTCGATCCTGGAGCGACGCTGTCGATCGAGTGTATCCTGTCCTTCCCAGAATTAGACGGTCTTGACGAGGCGGCGGCGGCCGACGCCGTGCCGGATTTTTTCAACCATATGGCAGCAACCGGCCCTGGAGAACCGCTTAAAGCGCGCATGCGCCTGCAGGCAGTCTGGACGGATGACGGAACGCCCGATGGTACGGTGGAAGAGGACATTCGATGGATTGGTACGCTCGGTGATGATTACGATTGGGATGAGTGCCAAAGGGTCGCCGCCGTTGATCGTGGCACCATCCAACTTGTTTATGTGCCGGCGACCCGTAATCCGGCGGATCGTGTCACTGATTTGCTTAAGGGGCGTTTGTGGCGGGCTGCGAAATGGTCGGATCGCCTGTCCAAGACGACCGAGCGCGGAGCCAAGCTCATCCAGAAGCGTTTTGAGCGCGAAGCACCCGCAGAATTCATCGTCGAGCGGCTTACGAAGCGCTGGCGGCAGGTCCACGAAGCCGACACAGATACGACGCCAGTGCTCAGACTTGTGGAAAGTCGGCTCGAGGAACTGGTCAGGCGCGTCGAATTTGCATTCCATCCCGATGAGGCCGGTCGCGAGCGGGCGCTTGTCGACCTAAGCGACGGTCAACGCTCTCTGTTTCATATAGCTCTAACTGCGGCGACGCTTGAAACCGAAAAAGATGCTCTGCGACTGGCCGCTGCCGATAGCCCGTTCGATCAGGAAAAGCTGCGGCGTGCTCATCTTACGATTCTGGCCATCGAAGAACCGGAAAACAGCCTGTCGCCGTTCTTCCTCTCTCGCATTATGAACCAAGCGCGCGACATCGGAGCGCTCAGCTCGGCGCAAGTACTGATCTCTAGCCACAGCGCTAGCATTTTGAGCCGTATCGAGCCGGACGAGGTGCGCTACTTCCGGCTCGATACGACCAGCAGGGCCTCATCGGTGAAATCTTTGACGCTACCTGACGATGCGACCGAGGCGGGTAAGTATGTCCGGCTCGCCGTGCGGGCGTATCCGGAGCTCTACTTCGCGCGGTTCGTCATCCTCGGCGAGGGGGACTCCGAACGAATTGTGTTGCCTCTGCTCGCGGAGGCGATGGGCGTCCCTCTTGATCCTTCTTTCGTGCCTGTTGTGCCGCTCGGCGGTCGCCATGTCGATCACTTTTGGCGGCTTCTTGACGCGCTGAAGATACCGCATGCAACGCTGATTGATCTCGACCTGGGGCGCTCACATGGCGGTGCGAACACGATAAGGGCGACCGTCGGATCGCTCGCCGAAATTGGAAACGATCTCAGCAACAACTTGGATGTGATGATGGAAGTGGTCGAGCTCGCCAACCTTCCTGCCCTGTCCGACGAAGAGATGACTGATGGATTTGCTGAAAACAACTGGATGCAGGCGCTGAAAGACGAAGGTGTTTTTTTCTCCGATCCACTCGATCTGGACTTCGCGATGCTCGCGGCATTTCCAGACGCCTATAAGGAGCTCGATCCGGGCGCGCACGGTCCTGACGACAGTGAAGAGGCCTTGGAGCGCAAGAAAGCCGCCACTCTCAAAAAGGGCGGGAACGCTGGTCTCTACGATCCTGAGTGGGATGATTGCTTTATCTGGTATCCATACCTGTTCTTGAGCCGAAGCAAGCCTGAAACGCATCTGGCCGCGATTAATCGCATTCCGAAGGCAGATCTTGCCGCAAACGCTCCGCCTGAACTGTGCGCGCTGGTTCAACATGTCAAAATGAAGCTCGGTCTCGAGAACGGCGCAGATTGATGTTGGTGCTTCCCGATGATTGGAGGCCTCAGGGCGTCGACGATCTCGAGCCGGGCGCGTGGCAAGCGCTGCGCGAAACGGACCGAAGCGTATGCGTTACCGCCGGCGCAGGCGCGGGCAAGACAGAATTCCTAGCGCAAAAAGCAGCATACCTCCTGCAAACTGGCATCTGTCTGCCGCCCAAATGCATCCTGGCCATCAGCTTTAAAAGGGATGCTGCACAGACGCTCAAGGCGCGCGTAGGCAAGCGTTGTCCGCCCGATCAGGCGCGCCGTTTTCACTCGCTTACCTTCGATGCGTTCACCAAAAATATGTTAGACCGCTTTCGGGCCGCGATCCCTCAACCCTTTGGGCCGCCCCGCAACTATGAAATTGGGTTTCCGCGGCGCGATGATTTGGAGGACTTCCTCACCAGGAGCGGTCGGCGTGACATCGGCTGGCAAAAATTCGAAAAGGCGATCGCACGCGCGCCGCTTCCGTTCGATGCGGAGGGAATACCACCGGCTTGGCGCGAGCTACTTCATACTTATTGGCAGGAGCAATTGGAGCGTCCAACCGGTACGTTGCTCTCGTTTGCCATGATTAACAGACTTGTCGATTATTTGCTGCGCGAGAACCCCGCGATACGGCGTGCCCTGCAGCTCACCTATCCCTTCGTTTTCCTCGATGAATTCCAAGATACGACATATGCACAATATGATCTGGTGAAGAGTGCTTTTCATGGCAGTGATGCCGTTTTCACAGCCGTCGGCGACGACAAGCAACGCATTATGGGCTGGGCCGGGGCGATGGACAACGCCTTTCAGGAATTTGCTTCTGACTTCAATGCAGTGAACGGAGCGCTACGCTTTAACTGGCGGTCTCATGCGGATCTGGTCGCCATTCAACAGGTGATTGCGGAGCGCATCGATCCAAACGTAGAAGACGTTGAAGCCAGGGGGCAGCGCGCCGTCGACGGTCAGGTCGCTGCGCTTTGGCGTTTCGATACACGCGAGCAGGAAGCACAGCAAATCGCGGCTTGGATCGATAGAGAAATTGAGCACGGCATTCTGGAGCCGCATGATTGCGCCATTCTCGTGCGTATGCGCGCCGACGATGTTGAAGCCGAACTGACGGACGTATTTGCAGCGCAAGGCCTGAAGATCAGAAACTTGGCGCGTAGTGTTGGTGGAATTGCGATTCAGGAACTACTTGCCGAAGAACTGACAGGTATCTTTATACCGCTCTTGAGGCTCGGTACTGGTGAACGTAGCCCGGGTGCCTGGAACGCCACTCAAGAACAGCTGCAAGCGCTATTCGCCATCGATACTGGCGATGAACGAGCCCAGGAGCGGCTGCAGCGAAGTATTGAAGAATTCTCCTCCACTTTGCGTGCGGCTATGCGCGATAACGAACAGAATGGCGAGAGCGCGGCAAATGTGTTTCAGATCGCCCTTGAATTTGTCGGTGCCGATCGGCTGCGCCAGGCTTTTCCCGCCTATAGACGGGACGCGGACTTCGAACGGGTACGGACAGGGTTCATCACGCTGTTTTGCGAATGCGCCGAAGCTGTGGACGCTTGGTCAGACGCTCTCGATCGCTTCGAAGGCATAGGCCAGGTGCCACTTATGACGATCCACAAAAGCAAGGGTCTTGAGTTTCACACAATGATCTTCTTCGGTCTCGATGCACAGACTTGGTGGAGCCTTTCACCCGGACGGGATGAAGAGCTGAATTCCTTCTTTGTCGCCTTCACGCGTGCCATGCAAAGGGCCTTCTTCGCTTATTGCAGTGAGCGCGGACAAGCGATCGGATGGCTTGAAAACATGTTGCTGCCGGCCGGTCTGGAGCGGGTCGACGGGCTCCTGCACCTTGCGGTTGGAGATGAATAGCAAGTTTAGTTTCAATCCACGGCTTAGTGGCCCGTTGGTGCACACGGGGGTATGATCCCGGCTCAGAAGAAGGTGATCTCCCGCAGACCTTGAAATGCACCTTCTCTAAACGCGCCCGTTTTATGCAGCCGAGGGAAATCTGGAAGCCTGTCTAGCTCGACTAACGGAAGCAAAATGTCAGCGCTGAACCATGGCATTTTCGCGGACCTGCTTTCATCATACATCTTCGAAAGTGCCCTTCCGACCGCATAGGCTCCGGCCAAGTCAATTTTGGAAACGCGTGTTCTATTTCTGGGCAGCAGGCTCCCAGTTGTCGATTTACCGCCGACATTGAAATAGATCAGGTCATGGCCCCACCCGAGGCGTATGATATGTGTCCGGTCGGACCGTTGGATTGAAACTCCCGGATATAGGTCTCTGACCCAAACCTTATGTTCATCGCACCAGTCGAGGGCTTCCTTCAGCATCGCTACGCCGCCGAGGTCTTTCTTCCAGATCGGACATAGGTGCTGAAACCCGGCGAATTTGACCCGCTTCTGACTTCTGATGTCATTGGCAATGAAAGCGCCTTCGCGCGTGACCTTCGGAGACCACATTTGTTCCTCGAGCGTGGCTGCGTCCTCCAAACCTATGTGTAAGTCATGAATCGCAACTTTGGTATCCGCGGAAATGGTTCTGTGTCGTGCTTCAAGCAGTGTGATGGGCGGTAGCGGTTTCCTCGGGTATTGGTCGAGGATCGAAGGCCCGTTGGGTCGAACGATATCGTCAGAAACATCATCTGGTCTGTCCGTTTTCACGTCGTGGTCGACCAGCCAGCGGTACGGTGTCCCGAGGTCCATAGGATCATCATTCATGAGCGAAAGATGTGGCAGACCCTTTTTCAGGAACGCCATGATCTCGCGCGTATCCTGACGTTCCGCCCCCATGAGGCGTCCGTGAAAGGATTGGCGGTCTGACTTGCTTTGACGGGCTTTCAGTCTGTTTTCGAGGCGCTCACGTTCGATATCACTTAGCTGGCGTCGCACATACGCAATCGAAACATCCACGTCCCCGTAGTCGTCATGCTCCTCGAGCGCGCTGCCGAACAGCTTCAATGTGATACGTTGCAGGCGGTTCGGATCGCTGTTGATGACCTTGGCTCGAGCAAGAAGTTCAGAAATGATGGTCTGAACCTTATCGTGTCCGATACGCTTTCGCTTGGGTTCCATTGCCAGGCGAGTTCCGTTCGGCGTTAGTTGCCAATAATACAGACCGTCAAGGATATCGGCAGGCTCCAAGTACCCAGCCTCGGCCATATGGCGCAAGACGCGGTTGGCGTGATGTGCATCGCAATCCAGGACACGTATTGCCTCTTCAAGCCCGACAGATCTTCCATTCACTGCTGAGCGCAGGACTGCTTGAACCAGCTCTAGTGGTACCGTTTTTACTGGTGAATGTTTATGGGACCGCCGTTCATCCATGGCTCGGTAGCCTTGCAAAACAAAGCTTCATCATCTCCGCCCCAACCTTCCCAGTCGGGCCAGTTGAGCCAGCATTTGAGACCCTGCCCCCGGTGACCGAGTGCCGCTTGCCTGACCCGTCTGTCCCATGCCTTGCCGCACAGGCATCTGCTGCACGCCAAAGAACTGTCGCGTCCTGAGGGCTGCGTATTCCGCACCACTGGCACCGCCGATCAGGTAGCGATTGTAGGCCTGCTGGCTGCCCATTGCGGCGCGGGCGAAGCTGTAACCGCCGCCTAGGCCACCGGAGAGGGCAGGCATCATGATGTTGCCGGAGATCGCGCGGACGATGAAGGGCGTAGCGATGATGAAGCCCTTGGCCATGAGCACCATCATGAAGAAGGGGATGAGCGCGCCTATGTTTGAAGCCCCTTCCGGGTCGCCAAGCTCACCGATCAGAGCGGAAGAGACGCCAGTGATCGTTGCGAACACGCCGGCCACGACGATAGGGTAAAGCGCGAAGGAGACCAGGGCGGACAGCCAGCGTGCAAAATAGTCCTTGGTCACCTCGAAGAGGGTTAGGAAGATCATGACCGGGGCAATCCCGATCAGAAGAGCGATCATCAGTCGAGAAGCCACGAGGATGAAGGCGGCCAGCCCGCCGAGGATCGAGAGTAGAAGCACACCGACGATGTCGAGCATGGCGCCGGCCATCCAGTTCAACTCGGAACCAGCGGCGTTCAAATAGTCCCCCAACTCGGCGATCAACCGGTCGAATTCTTCCGCGAACGTGCCAGAGGGCCCCGGGGTACCGCCACCGACCGAGGCGACAAGCGCCCCCGCAATGCTGTCGATCCCGGCCAGGATGGCGGAGGAGAGGGCGTTGAACTGCACCCAGTTTGTCGCGAATATCCCGATAAGGCCGATCTTGACCGCGAGCCAGAAGGCCGTGCGGCCGTCCATCGCCTTGTACTGGTAGATCATGTTCAGGAAGACGAGGATCACCACGAGTGTTGTTCCCAAAACCAGAAGCGTGCCGACTGTTGCTGCGACCGACCCGAATTGGGTTTCCGCCGCGGTGTCGAGATAGCCTTGGGAGGTTTCAACGAAATAGGTGACGACGCTCATCGGGGATCAGCCTTACCAATTGCCCGCTGCTTCGCAGATGGCTTTGGCCTCAAGGCGAACGTCGTTGGCGCGGCGGCTGTAGGCGTCCGAGGCTTGCAGCATCTCCCATCGTTCATCACTCGCGTACCTTTCCCGAAACACCGCCTCGGCAGCGTCCCAAGAGGGGAACCGGGTTTCACAGTCGCAGCTTTCGGTCTCGACGATGCGCTCGAGATTCTGGGCGCGGTAGATGTCTTGAACCAACACGCGCTGATAGGCTTGGCGCAGGGGGATCTCCTGCATCCACATGGGTTCAGCGGGCCGGTCTGGACAGACGTCGAAACTGCGCTCGAGGGTCGGCACGAGATTGCGCTCAGCGAAGCCGGGTGCCGACGTCAGGACCAAGACCAGCGCAGTCAGTACGAGGGTACAGCCCGCCTGCCTCATGCCGTGGCTCTGGCGGGTGTGGTCTCGCGCTTCAGGAAGACAGTGTGTCCCACGTTGGCGAATTCCGAGGAGCTGATCGACACGACCTCCCAGCCTTCGGCCCCCTTCACATTTAGGCTGGCCTGCATGTCGGCAAGACTGGTTTTGCGGGTCATGGGAAAGGACAGGATATCGTATTCAAAGGTTTTCATTGGGAAGCTCCGATCTCATTGGTGCCGGGGAGGTAGAATTCGGTGATGCCGCGTTTGCCATCATGGCGACCGGCCTGGATGATTACGTCGATGGAGTTCTCGATGTACTGGATCATGTCGGCATAGGTCATCGGGATCTCGGTCTTGAGTGCGGCGATGGCCAGACGCTGCACGGCAAGTTGCGGGGTTTCTGCGTGCAGCGTGGTCATTGAGCCGCCATGGCCAGTGTTGATCGCCTCGAGGAAGGTCATGGCTTCCTTGCCTCGCACCTCGCCCAGGATGATCCGGTCGGGGCGCATGCGCAACGTTGCGGTGAGCAGCACATCGGCGGTCTGGAACTCCGCATCGCGATTGGCGATGAGGGTCACGGCATTGGGCTGGGTCGGCAGAAGCTCGGCGGCTTCCTCGATGGTGACGATGCGTTCCTCGGATGGCACGTGCGAGAGGATCTTGCGTGCAGCCACGGTCTTGCCGGTGGAGGTGCCGCCAGAGACGATCATGTTAAGCTTGTTGTCGACGCAAAAGGCCAGCGCATCGTCGATCACGCCCGCGGCCACCACTTCGCGCAGTTCGTGGGTTTTCTCGAGGCGGAGTTCTTCAAGCTTGCGTTCCTTGCCAAAAAGGAAATCAAGCGCAATTCCCTCGAGCGGCAGGCTTGAGAAGAACCGAAGGCTGATCGACATGGCCGAGAGCACGGCAGGCGGGGTGATGACCTGTGCGCGGATCGGACGGCCCTTGTAAGTGATCGAGACCGAGACGATGGGGCGGTCCTTGCTCATCGTGGTGTTGGCAGAGGAGGCGATCTGGTTGCCGAGGTCCTTCACTTCGGTTGCTGTCAGCTTCTGGTCCAGCTTTCTCATGAAGTGATCGCCCTGGAACTCGCCCCAGCAGGTTCCGTCTGGGTTGATGCAAATCTCGATGACATCGTCGCGGGCGGCGGCGTCGATCCGGTCGAGCGAGGTTTGAAGATAGCTCAGCGACATGGGCTCAGAATATCTCCAGATCGCGGTCGACCATGACCGTGACGCGGGCGCCCTGGTCGACATAGATGACCGGGCCGATCGAGAGGTAATCGCCAATCACACTGTCCGTGGCATCGGCAAGATCATCGCCCACGTCTTCGAGCACATCCGCGGCGGTTTCGTCCTGCACATTTGCAGCGGCTGCACTAGGCGCGGCGGAGATCAGTGAAATCAGCGCGGCCGAGCCGAAGCGCTCGTCAAATCGCGTGTCGACAAAGCCGGTGACGCCGGAGCGACCCAATTCATCGCCCCCAAAAGAACTGATCTGGATGGTCTGGTTGTCGGGCAGAATGATCCGGTCCCAAGCGATCGTGACCCGGCGCTGCGCGATATCAACGCCCGAACGATAGCGCCCGATGAGGCGGGATCCACGCGGGATCAAGAGCCGAGAACCGTCGAAACTGAACACGTCTTCGGAAACAACGGCCCGGGTCTGGCCGGGCAGAGAGCTGTCGAGGGCGGTTTCCATGACGGCCTGGATCATCGTGCCCTGGATGATCGTGTTGGAGGGGTTGGCGATGACCTCAGCTTGCGTCACCGAAGTGGGCAGCGCACCATTCAGCACAAAATCCGTCACTTGCCCAAAAGTCCGTTCGGCCAAAGCAGTTTCATTTGCGCCTGAGGTGCCGCCAAAGGCGATGGTGGGGGAGGTGATGCGGCGCTCCTGAAACGCGCGCTCCTCAGCAGCGCGGCGTTCAAGTTCCGCGAGCCGTCGTGCTTCTTCCTCGCGGCGCAGCCGTTCTTCTTCCCGCGCGCGCAACTCGTCCTCGGTGGGCCCGGTGGGTGCGGGGAGGGGGCGGTTGGCCTCGAGTTGGGCCAGTTCCAGATCCATGCGGAGTTGCTCAAGGCTGCGATCCCGCGCCGTCAGTTCGTCCTGGAATCGTTGCTGTGCGGCTTCCGAGGCGGCTTGGAGCGCAGCGATCTGAGCGGTCAGCGCGTCGATCGCCTCTGCGGCGGCGGTGTCTTCCTCGACGACCGGTTCAGGGGCGTTGCGCAATTCCTCGATCTGGGCCTGAAGGGCTGCGAGCTGTGCCAGAAGCTCAGCATTGGGCTCGACCGGATCGGGTGCGACGAACACAACCTCGGGCTCGGGCGGGGGCAAGGTCTCGATGGCGCCGAACCCGTCGCCTTCGTTCTGGAACACGTCCGGCGTGGCCGTGGGAAGGACTTCCTCTTCCTCGGGTTGGGACATGAGATAGAGCAACGCACCGCCCGCGCCGATCACGAGGACGACGACCAAAGCGAGCAGCGGTGAGCGCCGTGGGGCAGGGGGCGAACCAGCGCCCTTGCCTTGTTCTAGAGCAGCGAGGCGTTTCTCGAGGTCTGCGTTTCCAGTATCGCTCATGAGCCTACCCCCGCAGGTGGGGTGGCCTCGATGCAGACCACCTCCTCCCCGATCCGCAGCACCCATTGTCGGTTCACACCTGAAACCCGGATCACGCTGTCCTCGGTGGCTTGCGTGTTGACCGTGCGCTCACGGCCATTGGCGTAGCGGAAGATCGCAGGCACCGGCGCGTTCCGCGGAAATTCGAAATACGTAAACGTCCCGTCATCCCAGACACGGGTGGGGGTGAACTCGGTCCGCGCGCTGGCACCGTAATTATAGTTCGGCGCTTGGGCCGCGATGGCACGTGTGGGCCGCGTATTGTCTTCGGGGTAGCGGAACTGGACCACGTAAAAGGTCGGACTGCGGGTCTCCTCGACGTTGAAGTAATAACTGCGCCTGTTCGTGTAGACGGTCACATTGGTATGCACCCCGCGCGCCACCGGCTTGATCGCGAAGGCCTGACCCCCGGGTACGCCGTCGATCTCGAAGCCTTCCGTGTCGCCCGCAATGATCGAGCGGATGCTCTCGCCTTCCCCGAACTCGACCGTGGTCACATGGGTGAGCGACACGCTGAGCCGGTAGACCTGACCTTCTTGATATGTCGCCAGCCGCACCCGATTGTCATTGGGCCCGCCACGCGGGATGGCTTCGGCGAAAGCAAGGCCGGGCAACAGGGCAATCAGCAATATGAAAAGTCGAACAGGGAACAAATTCAATTCTCCAATCTGTCGGAGCGGATGGAATATTCGAGGACCGTGAAGCCGAAGGGGTTGGTCCAGACCTCATCGATGGAGCGGCGGGTCTCGGGGCGGAACTCGAAGAGAAGCGTGGCGGTGAAAAGCCCGGTTTGGACGCCATTGATGGAGGTCAGGCGCTTGCGCAGGCGGACCGTCGCGCGGTTGGTTCCGATCCGGTTGATGCTGAGGATCTCCACGTCGAGCCGCGCATTGGGGCCATAGACCGTCGGCGGGTAGTTCTCATTGGCGCTGTTCCAGATCTGGCGCAGCCCGCTCTCGGCAGCTCCGTCCGAGCGGCGCAGGACGTTGCGGATGCGCAGATCGTTGTCGAGCTGGTTATAGACCTCCCGGTCGGTCACATAGCGGAACACCTCCGCCTCGATGATCGCCTGGTTGGCGGTCACCGAGGAGGCGCCGACCGAGGCTTCGGGGAGTGCAAAGCCGGTGGCGGGATCATAGGGTACGACCACAGGCGGCGGATCGACATCGAGAATTGCGACAGTCGCCGCGCTCAGGCATCCGAGAATGCCGAAGATGAGCCCGATGAGCCCAAGGCGCTGCCAGAGCCGTTCGCGGCGCAGCGCACCATAGACCAGCTCTTCTTCGATGATTTCTTGTTCACTCGCCACCTGTCACAACCCTTGATCAGTCTGCCCGCAACTCGGGCAGCGTGAAGTCCATAAACCGCTGCTCCTCGGCGATGGTGGCGGCATCGATCACGCCGCCTGTGCCGTCCCCCACGGTTTGCACGGCCTCAAGCTGCCACATGGCCACGAGCGCGATCGCCAGTTCCGCCGTCACCCGCGTGTTGAGGTCGATGCTTTCCTTGAGTTCGTCCATGTCGTCGATGAGACCGACCAGCCTGTCGACGCGTTCCAGCGATTGGCCTGCGTCTTCATAACTGTTCTGGGCAGCGGCCGAGACGAGCGCGCCGGTCGTCGCTTGCGTCGCCACACGATTGGCCCCGGGATTTCCGCTGGTGGCCATTTCCGAGAGGGTGTCGTCGTCAAAGCCGAGATCGGCCAGCACCCGGTCCATCTGGGTTTCAATCTCGCCCGCACCGGAACCGGACAGACCGGAGAAATCCCCCGTCTTGATGGCCTCAATCGTGGCGAGGATGTCTCCGAACTCTTGGTCGAGCAGGCCGTTCAACTCGTCTTCCATTTCCGTGCGGATGATTTCCGGCAGTTCAGCAAGGCGGGTCAGGGCTTCGTAGGTTCTTTGCAGCTCCGCGAGTTGGTCCGTGAGTGTGGCAAGCTGTTCGCGGAGCTGCGTCAGCTGCTCGTTTTGCAGGATCTCGTCTTCGATCATCTGCCGGAGCTGCTGGATGTTTTGCGCGATATTCTGGGTGTCGACGACGGGTACGCCCTGTGACAGGGCAGGGGACAGGGTGCCGACATACAAACCGATCCCAAGCGTCGTGGCCAAGGCCGTCCTCACGAGTAAGTCTCTCATCAGTCTATCTCCCTGATCGTGAATTCCATGAAGGCGCCCTCGGCCATGCGGGCGCTGGCCTGTGCCAATTCCTCGGCCGAAAGCACGCGGGTCCGCGCCGCTTGAAGACGAATACGCGCGGCGATGAGACGCACGAGTTCGGCGCGGGCATAGGTGTTGAGCGCGACGCTTTCCTGCATGTCTTCCGTCTCGGAAATCCGCTCGACGATGTCCGCAATACGCAAGGCGGCCTGCCTAATCGCCGCAGGGGAATTGTTGCCATAGAAAGCCGCGCCGTGCCCGGTGATTGAGAGGTTCGCATTGGCTAGAAGCGCCGGATCGATCGTGCCGAGCGCTTCGATCCCACCGATGCGGCTCAGATAGAGATTGTAGCGTTCGGGGATGACCTGGACGTAGTGCTGGGTCTCGGCAAAGGGCGGGACACCGCCATATTCGAACACGCGACCGGGTCCGGCGTTGTAGGCCGCGAGGGCGTTGATGATGTTGCCATCGAAGGTGTTGAGTTGGGTGGCGAGATAGCGCGCGCCGCCATGCACCTGCAGGTAGGGGCTGTCATAGTAATCCGGGTTGATGCCGAGATCGCTGGCCGTACCGGGCATAATCTGGGTAAGGCCAAAGGCGCCGACCGGCGAGCGCGCGCCGATGGTAAACCGGCTTTCCTGCCAGATGAGCGCCTGTAGGAGTGCGCGCCATTGAACCGGGGAGAGGCCCGCGCGGCCAACGCCGGCAAAGCCGCTGGTTTCCTGGGCGACGCGGATGATGAGTTGCTCAATGTTTTCGGCGGCATCCCCGAACATCTGTGCGCCGCCGGGATTGGGGTCGATCTCGGCATTGCCGTAGACCGTTTCGACGGAACGGGCTGGATCGCCGCTTCCGTTTTCCAGCCCTGAAATCATCGCGGTCAGGCCCTGACCGCCGAAGCTGGTCTGGGCATCGAGGATGCGTTGCAGGGTTTCCAGCTGCTCCCGTTCGATCTCGGCAATGAGTTCGCGCACGGCAAGCTTGTCCGCCTGAACGGCCAAGTCAGCCTCGCGATCGCCAGTCTCGACGATGTCACGCGCGGTCAGCCCGCTGTCATTGGTCGGCACGCCTTGGGAAAGGGCGATGCCGGGCAGCAGGCAAAGCACGAGGATATGGGGCAGTTTAGACTTCAATGTCGCCCTCCGGCGCATCTAGAGGCGTAAAGGTGCAATCAGGCGCGACAGGTGCCGTGGACGCGAGGAATGTGAAGCAGTTCGCCTGCGGTTCCTGGTACTGGGCGCAGGAGGCCAAAGCGCCGAGCGCGGTGAGAAGAAACAGAGTACGAATCATGAAAGCCTCCAAAAGTCTGGGCGGTCGCGGTAATCGGCGCCGACCAGCGCCTCGCCTTTTTCCATGCCGCCGAGGATGGTGAGATTGGGCCCGAGGGCGCTCAGATCGGCATCGACGACGATGGATCCCTGGTCGTCGCGGATGAGAGCAAGGCGGCTGTCGCTGCCGGTGTTGAGAAGCACATCGAGTTCCTTCTCATAGAGGTTCAGCATCGCGTAGTCGGCCGCATGGGCGCGGATGTTCGGAAGCAGGATCTGCGTCGGCACCGCCTCGACGATAGTCTTGCCGGTCCGCGTGCGCTCGAGCTGACTGGCGTATTGCGTCATCATCACCGCGACGGTGTTCTGCTTGCGCGCGGTCACCAGCCAGTTCGACAGCCGCTCGGCGAAATACGCGTTGTCGAGCGCCTTCCAGGCCTCGTCGATCACGATGATTGTGGGGCGACGATCCTCGATCTCGCGCTCTACCCGGCGGAAAAGATAAGAGAGGACGGCCATCCGCTCCTTGTCGGCCTCGCTGTCGAGAATGCCGGTCAGATCGAAGCCCACCACATCGCCTTTCAGCGAGAACGTGTCTTCCAGGGTCTGTCCGAAGATCCAGCCGTAGCGACCGTCTTCGGTCCACTCGAGCAGGCGCTGGTGCAGATCGCCACCATCATCGGTCGATACGAACAGCGATGCGAAATCCCGCCAGTTCCGCAGGGCCGGATTGGTGGCCTGGGCATTCTGGCGCACGACCTCCTGGATGCGGTTGGTCTGCGCCGGGGTCAGGGGCTTGTCGGCGCGGTAGAGCAGGGTTGTGAGCCAGTCCGAGAGCCAGGCGGTGCCGCGCGCATCGGTCTCTGTCCAGAGCGGGTTGAGACCCGTGGGCTGGCCGGCGTTCAGGGAGGCGTAGCGCCCGCCATTGGCGCGCACCGCCATCTCCATGCCTAGACGGTAATCGAAGACGAAGATCCGGGCGCCCGCGCGACGGGCCTGGGTCATCAGAAAGGCTGACAGCACCGATTTGCCGGACCCGGGCCGCCCCATGATCAGGGTATGGCCGCTGGTCGGTTCTTTGTCGGGCGATCCCTGCTCGTGATAGGAAAACCGATAGGCGCTCTGCTCCGGCGTGGGCAAATATGTGACGACCCGGCCCCAGGGGATAAGTGCTGCAGGTTTGCCGAGCTGTGTCCGGTGGAAGGCCGCAAAATCCGCGAAGTTGCGGTTGGTGACGGCGCTGGCGCGGACGCGCTTTGGCTGGTTGCCGGGGTGCTGGCTGAGGTAATGCGCCTTGGCCGCGACCCGCTCGCCAATCATCTTCACGCCTTCTGCGGCGGCCGCGTTGACGACCTCGGCGCTGAGCGTCTGCAGCTCGTCCAGCGTGTCACAGAAGATCGTCACGACCATGTGGTGCTCGCCAAAGCTCTGGCGTTTGGCCTCGAGATCGTCGGCCGCGATGTCGAGCGCTTCCAAGAGCGACAGGGCCGCATCCTGGCTGGCTTGCATCTGCCGCTTTTGCCGCTTGATGCGGCCCGCCATGAGGTTCGAATTGATCGGCGTGAAGGAATGGGTGACGATCATGTCGACCGGCAGGTTCAGCATGTCGAACATGGTGCAGGAGGTGCCTTCCGAGTATTCCCCGATGGTGAAACTCTTGCCGTAGCGATGCCCCACGACGCCTTCCGAGAGCTCGAAATGATCGCCATGAAACGTCACTCGCGTGTTGGCGACGTTGACGGACAAAAAGCCGTAGGTGTTTGCAGGGTAGAGCGGCAGCTCGGTGCCCGTGTTCAGCGCGCCCAGAAACCCCACCAATTCCCCCGATGCAGCCGACAGCAGGCGCGGTTTGAGCTCTGCGAGGCCGGACAGGAAGACGTTCACGGCCTCGCCCAGGCGCTGCAGGCGTTTGCGGGTCTCCTCTCTCAGCCGGTCCGGCGCGCTGCGGCTGAGGAACGGCAGGAGACTTTTCGGAGGTGGGCGGTGAATGACGGTGAGCGTCAGCGTCTTGTCGCGCAGCCCGCTGGTCTCGAGTTTCGCGCGCCAGCGCCGGTCCACCTCGCCCGCGAAGCTGTCCTCACGGATGGGGTCGAGATCAGGTTTGATGGCCTTGGAGACCTTGTGGACGTAATAGCTGAATTCCGGCCCGAGCTGCGCGACAATGCGGGCAAAAAGTGCCGTCACCTTGTCGAGATAGGCATCGTCGGTCGTGTAGCTGTTGATCCCCTCGAGCCGGATGCAGCGGAAGAGTTCGTTCACCCGGGTCCGCACGGTCTGGTCGTCGACTAGGCTCACATAGGGCAGCATATGCGCGAGGCGGGTCTCGCGCGCATACCAGTCTGGCGTCATTGTGCGGGCATCGAGTGCAGGATCACGGGCGTCATCACGGGGCATAGCTGTCCCCGCCATGGATGGACCTGTTGCGCGTGGGCGGTGTCTCCTGCAGGGCCGTCATCATCACGTCGATGAAACGCGGGTCCCAATCTGCGGCCTTCCAAAGCACCGGATAGAGTAGGGCGGCCACGCCCAGCACCGCGATGTGCTGGACCCAGACGAAGAGGAGCACCGAGCCGAAGAGCCAGACCATCGCGTACATGATGGGCAGGCCCAGAAGCTTCGGCGGGCGCACGAGGCCGAGAAAGAGAGGCGCGCGCTCAACCACCGGCAAAGACCGCAGCAACGATCGTCGGGGCGGCCGCAACACCAGCGATGCCGACAAGCACCCAAAGTGCTTGGCGCAGATCGATGATGTTGAAGAACCAGCTCAAGAAAACGCCGAGGACCGCGAGTGTGGCGATCACGACGCCGAGCGGGCCGGTCAGCGCATCGACGATGCCTTGTAGCAGGCTCTGGATCGGGGAGAGATCGATGCTTTGAGCAAGGGCGGGTTCGGCAATGAGCAGGAAGAGCGCCAGCGAGGCGACAAAGGAGTTTGAAATCTGTTTCATGAATTTGATCCTTCCAATCGGGCTACGACAGCCATGACGCGGGCCACGTGGTTCTGGGTTTCTCGGTAGGGGGGAACGCCGCCATACTGGCGAACCGCATCGGGCCCCGCGTTGTAGGCCGCCAGCGCCAGATGCGGATCGCCGAACGTCTCCAGCATCATCGCGAGGTAGCGGGCGGACCCGTCGAGGTTCTGCAGCGGATCACGCGGGTCGACGCCCAGATCACGCGCAGTTGCTGGCATCAATTGACCAAGGCCAATGGCACCCGCACTTGAAATCGCATCCTGCCGGTAGGCGCTCTCAACCTCGATGTTGGCGCGGTAGAGGCTCAACCAGTCCGTGACGGAAAGCTCCGCGCGCCTTAGGCCGGGGTGGCTGGCATAACGCAGGGCCGTGGTCTCTATGGCGTTTAGGACATCGGCACGGGGCAGGGGTGCTGGACCGACACGGGCTGCAAAGCGCATCGCTTCTCGCTCTGGCAAAGTTTCATCGCTGCCGAAAATCGCAAGTTCGTCGGCTGCCGATCCCTGACCGATGCCGTCATTGTAGTTCCGGGCAAAACTGCTCTGAGACCGGGATGGGGTCAGAGAGCCGTCGCTCTCCATGACCAGGACCATTTGCGCTGAGGCAGGTGCTGCGACCAGCCAGAGACAGACGAGGTTAGCTGCCAGCGCCCTTGTCTGATGGGGCTTTGTCTGACGGCGCGAGTTTGTGGGTCCGGCTTGTTCCCGCTTCAAGCGGCAGGTCGACATGCGCAAAACCAAGGCCAATGAAGAAAGACACCACGCCGGAGATCGTCTTGAATTCGCGGATCTTGATATCGTTGTAGGTCGTCCGCGTGCGGGCGGTGACGAGGAGCTTTTCCACCCCGTCATCAGAGACAACGCGCATGATCCAGACCCCGTAATAGCTGGGGCCTTTCTTATGTGCCGACTCCTGGCACAGGATTTCTGCGCTATAGCCGCTTTCCACGAGTTCGCGGAAACGTGCTTCCGTAACCACATTTGGTGCTTCGATGTCCCAGTTCATGGCCCGGCTCACGCTTTCTCCAATGGCGCGACCCTAGGCATTCCCACTTGAAGCCCAGAGTTACGATAGTATATTATCAACCGCAAGATGTAATATCATGCTTTGGCTGTAGTTTGGTCACGCAAACACTAGTCTCGGCCAGTGTCCGCGATCAAGGAGATAACAGGTTTGAGAAACCCGAGGTTGATATGCCTGCTCCCATTGCAAGCTCTGGCCCTTCTGATCTGCGTTCCCGGGCCGGTTTTGGCGGAATCCTGCTTCGCCCCGCCCCGCCCCTTCCTGCCAAGTGATTCGCAGGCCGCGCGGGACTATGCGGCTATCATCCGCGGCGACTTCGAAAATTACATCCAGGATATCCAGAGCTATTTCCGTTGCCTCGACAGCGAACGCGCCCGCGCTTTCGAAGAAGCGCGGGAAGTCAGCGAGGACTATGGCCGATTTCTGCAATTGGTAGGGGATTGATGGGCAGCCTTGGGAGCATCAGACTAGCAGCCCGTGGAAACCAGACGCCGATAACACCCTCATATATCTACTTTTTAGATAACAGATTTCATCCGCTAGCGACGTCACAAAAGGTATGTGACGCGTGGCAAAAACAATCAGAAGCAAAGGGCAGGTGGCACTCTGCCAGGCGTTGGTCGACGCGCGCAAAAGCGCATGCTTGGGCCAGGACGACTTGGCGGACAGGCTCAAGTGCCATCAATCTCTCGTGGCGCGCATTGAGAGCGGCGAACGCCGGATCGACGTCGTCGAACTGGTCGTTCTGGCGCGCGCCATCGGCTTTGACCCGTTCGATGTCTTGGCGATCGTCGAAGCCGCCACGGAGCCCGACCACAGGATTTAAGCGATTTCATCAATCGAGAACACGGGAGGTGACATCTCCCGGTGTGAATTCGCTACCGCGAGGACGAACAGTAACCGATTTTAACGAGGCCCGGCATACGGTTGCGGCAAACGATTTGGATCTGAGCTGCTATCCGCAACGCCAAATTGCAGGAAGTCAGTAAACAGTGAACGAAACTGAGGTCGAAGGCGTCGCGATCGCCATTTTGATTGCAGCCGATGAAGAAACCATTGTCGGCTGGGTATATCGCTGGAACACAGGTGCTCTGGCAATCCGGTGGGACATGCATGGCCCACAGCGCGTCTCAAGGATTTACCCGGATCTTAGCGATGCCGATAAAGCTGAAATCGACTTCGCGTCTCTCACGCAGCTTAATTGTCGCTACGACTGATATGGAAGAATATGGCCTTTATGGCCCTCGATTGTGTGGTTTTTTCTGCATTCCAGGTTTGATTTTGTACAAGGCTCTGCGCGACGTCGCTGCGCCTCAACAGTCAGTAATTGACCTGCTCAAAGCCGTAATTCCCGCTATAGTCACGCCACTCTACGAAGACGGATCTGTGATAAATGTTCGGGCAGTGCTCGCCCCACCGCTCGAGACCGGCATGCGCAGCAGGAAGCGCTGCGGGTGACGACGCCCTCCAAGAAAAATCGCCCTGGATCCCGTAGGTGCCGAGGACAACGACGGCGCTGCGGTTGCAGTCGCCATCTCGCCCGGATTCGTACTGGCGGGCATAACGAACGTCAAAGACGCGGATGGAGCGCACGAAATTGAATTCCGGCCCGCTGATATCGATATCGGCGCGGTCTTCTACGAGCTGGAGGGCGTAATCAGCCCGCACGAGGTTCCCCCAGACAGCGTCGGAGCCTTTCAGCCCGAGCATTCCGCCAGCCTCGGCTGCCTGATCGAAGAGCGGGGCTGAAGAGTTTGGTGGGGTTCCTGAACCACCATATAGGGCATCGAAGATCCGGTCCGTGGGGCGCGACCTGGCAGGCCCATCGTAAGACGCACCCATGGGGCAGCGCCAAATCTGCAGCGGCGGCTCCACCGGCCATGGTGTGATGCGCCGGATGAACTCGGCCCGCGCGCGTGCGCATGGCACGGAAGCCGGCCACCCACCGGACAAACACAGCAGGATGGCGCAATCGATCTGATAGGTTTGGGCGCGTGCTTGCGTCGGAACTGTTGGGCCGATCAAGGCGAGAGCTAAAAAGGCCACCAGAGGGAGATTTTTGAATTCGAAACGCATGGCAAGGACCCTTGACGATCTTCACCCAGCATACATACGAAAATATACTATTGCAACATTGGTGATGTGTATTGCGGTTGCGGTGGTCGGCAAGATCGCGAGCCGACAGCGTCGGCTTGCCCACCCTGAGGAAACCATGCGTTCCAGCGATTAGCCTTGATCGCATTGATTGCGATGATTACACTCCTATCAGGAGGAGATCATGGCAAGCATTACCATCCGGAACCTTGACGATGACGTGAAGCGCCGCCTTCGCATCCGTGCGGCTGAGCACGGCCGTTCGATGGAAGAGGAGGCGCGCGAGATCTTGCGCCATGCCGTCGGCGAAGCGAAGCCCTCCCACGATCTTGCCGCGGCGATCCGTGCGCGGGTCGCGCCTCTGGGCGGCGTTGATCTCGACCTTCCGCAGCGTGAAGCCATGCGTGAACCGCCCGCGTTCGACCAGGCCTGACGCATGATCATCCTCGACACGAATGTCATCTCCGAGCTGTTGCGCCCGGCCCCGGAGCCCAAGGTCGAACACTGGCTGTCCGCTCAGGACGGGCTCAACGTTTATCTGACCTCGATATCGGAGGCGGAGCTACGCTATGGCCTCGCAATCATGGGGAACGGCAAGCGCCGCGCCGCGTTGGTTGACGCCGTGGACCGCATCCTGCGCGAGGACCTTGCCGGGCGCATTCTGCCCTTCGACAGCGACGCCGCGCAGTCCTATGCCACCATCGCTGCCGCACGACGGTCCGCCGGGCGGCCGATCGCCCAGGCCGATTGCCAGATCGCCTCCATTGCCCACTTCCGTGGTGCCTCCGTCGCCACGCGCAACACGTCTGACTTCGAGGGTTGCGAGATTGACCTGATCAACCCCTGGACCGCCGCATGAACGCCGTTGAAATCGAACAAGCCGTTTCCGAACTTGCCGAGCAGCCCTTTGACGCGGCCGAGTTCCCCTATGCCCTCCTCATGGCCTTCGGCAACAAGGACACGACCATCAAGCGGCTGCGCACCGGCGCGTCGAACAAGTCCGATATCGGCGGCGTCCTGCAGACCAACAACATCCATCTTGCGACCTGCGCACCGGGCGACATCGCGGCGACCCTGACCGCCCTTCGCGACAGCCCTACCACCTTCCGCGCCAAGGCGAAGTTCATCCTCGCCACCGATGGCATCGACCTCGAGGCCGAGGATATCACCACCGGCGAAACCATCGCCTGCCGCTATACCGATTTCCCCGATCACTTCGGCTTCTTCCTGCCGCTCGCCGGTATCTCCACCGTCAAACAAATCCGCGAAAGCGCCTTTGACATCCGCGCGACCAGCCGCCTCAACCGGCTCTATGTCGAGCTGATCAAGGACAACCCCGACTGGGGCAGCGCTGAGAAGCGCCACGACATGAATCATTTCATGGCGCGGCTGATCTTCTGCTTCTTTGCCGAAGACACCGACATCTTTGTCAGCGACAACCTGTTCACCGCCACGATCGACCAGATGGCGAACCGCGACGGCTCGAACACGCACGAAGTCATTGGCGAAATCTTCCGCGCGATGAACACGCCCATCCCCAAACGCGCCGAGGCCAAGCTGCCCCGCTGGGCCGATGCTTTTCCCTATGTGAACGGCGGGCTCTTCTCGGGCAGCACCGATGTGCCGCGCTTTTCCAAGATCGCGCAGCGTTACCTGTCCCATATCGGCAGCCTCGACTGGACGCAGATCAACCCCGACATCTTCGGCTCGATGATCCAGGCGGTGGCGGATGAGGAGGAACGCTCGGTCCTCGGCATGCACTACACATCCGTGCCGAACATCCTGAAGGTTCTGAACCCGCTCTTCCTCGATGATCTGCGCGCGGAGCTGGAGGCGGCGGGCGACAACGCGCGCAAGCTGGCCAATCTGCGCGCGCGCATGGCCAAGATCCGCGTGTTCGATCCCGCCTGCGGGTCGGGCAACTTCCTTGTCATCGCCTACAAGGAAATGCGCAGCCTTGAATATGAGATCAACAAGCGCCGGGGCGAACCGCTGCGCCGCACCGACATTCCCCTGACCAACTATCGCGGGATCGAACTGCGCGACTTCTCGGCCGAGATCGCGCGGCTGGCGCTGATCATCGCGGAATACCAATGCGACGTGACCTATCGCGGCCAGAAAGAAGCCCTCGCAGAATTTCTGCCACTGGACGCGCAGAACTGGATCACCTGCGGCAACGCCCTGCGGTTGGACTGGCTGTCGGTCTGCCCGCCCACGGGGACAGGGGTGAAGTTTCAGGCCGATGACCTGTTCATGTCGCCGCTGGATCAGGCGCAGATCGACTTCGCGAATGAGGGGGGTGAGACCTATATCTGCGGGAACCCACCATACAAAGGTGGAACCGAACAAGAGCCGAGCCAAAAGGACGATATGCGATCCTTGTTTGACGGCGAGTTTCCCACTTGGAAGTCACTTGACTATATACTGGGGTTCTTTCTCAAGGCGCGACGCTATTTGGATTTTACAGAGGCATCCGCGGCTTTTGTTACAACAAACTCCGTTTGCCAAGGGGAACAAGTTTTCCGATTTTGGCCAAGTATAATCAATCAATCAGTTCGAATAAATTTTGCGGTTACCTCCTTCAAATGGCAAAATTTGGCCGCTCGTAATGCTGGTGTCACTGTATGTATAGTTGGGTTCTCGAGGAAGCTTGGGCAGGCAAAGCTCTTTGATGGGATGGAAGGAAACGTACGAGAAGTTGAGAATATCAATGCTTATTTGGTCCCATATCGCGATGTGTATGTTCAAAACGCAACGCGACCATTGCAAGGCCTAAGTCCAGTTGTGAACGGAAGCAAACCTGCTGATGGTGGAGGGCTGATTTTCAACTCAGAGATTGCTGCCAGCCTTCGCTCAAAGGCGGGACATCGCACGGACGTCATTCGACCATTTTTTGGGGCGCACGATGCTACACATGGTGTTGGCCGATACTGCATATGGATGAATGAGCAAGACTACTCAGCACTTCGAGAAATACCTGAATTTAAGGAACGTTTCGATATTGTTGCGGAAATGAGGCGAAAGAGCGAAAAGGAACTCACAAAGGCGGGTGCAAGTTCTCCACATCTTTTCCAGCAGGTTCGACAAACTGGTGACGAGATAGTTTTTCAGATTCCTCGGCACTCCTCCGAAGAGCGCGATTTCTATCCAGTGGCTACCTTGCCGCGCGGTGCCATCGTTGGAGACGGTGGATTTGCTTTTTTCGATCCGCCGTTGTGGAACATCGCGACAATGGCATCGCGGTTGTGCTTGGTTTGGATTGCTACTGTTTGTGGGAAAATCAAGACAGACTATAGGTTCTCGAACACCCTCGGCTGGAACACCTTCCCCGTACCCAAACTGACCGAAAAGAACCGCGCCGACCTGACAGCGGCGGCGGAAGGCATCCTTCTGGCCCGCGAGGCGCATTTCCCCGCCACCATCGCCGACCTCTACGACCCCGAAAAAATGCCCGCCAACCTCCGCGCCGCCCATGACCACAACGACGAGGTGCTGGAACGCATCTACATCGGCCGCCGCTTCCGCAACGACACCGAACGGCTGGAAAAACTGTTCGAGATGTACACGCGGATGACGACGAAGGTGAGCGCATGACTCAGACCAGTGAGCCGCTGAAGTTGCAAAAGGTGGACTATGAAAAACTGAACGCCCGGCAGAAGGAGACCTATAATTTCCAAAAGATGTCAGGGCGCTTGGCTGATTATGGCTTCACCTGCATTTTGCTATCAGACGACTGGAAGGGCGCTGACTTTCTTGCTTATCATTTCAGCAAGGAGATCATGCTCAAGGTCCAACTCAAAGCCCGGCTGACTTTTCAGGGCAAATATCGTGGTCTCGACCTTCACATAGGGTTTCGAGATGGGGAGCGATATTACCTTTATCCACATGACACTTTGCGTCACGAGCTGCATGAGGCTGGCTTTGTTACCCCGGATAGTCCGGTCCAATGGCGCGAGAACTGGAATCGCACATGGAACTATGTTCCAAAAACCATTCGACCGTATCTTGAGAAATACGAAATTTAGGAGACGTCATGCAGCCAGTCCCCTCCGTCTCCGTCAAATACGCCGTCAACGGCAGCTCGACCACGTCGAACGAGCTGGGCATGCGCGTGAAGCAGGAACGCGCCTACGCGAAGCGCCGGTTGGTCGTGATGGGTCAGAAAGTGAACACACGATGACCCTTGACCCTGTCATGAGCGCGGAACGCACCCGCAGGCTGGTGGACGATCTGCGCGCCAAACCAGCGGAAACCACCTGGATCGAGTTCAAGGAAAACAATGCTGACGGACCGTTGATCGGTAAGCTGATTTCGGCCTTGTCCAATGCCGCACGTCTGGCCGATCAGCACTTTGCCTATGTGGTTTGGGGGGTGCGAGACGGTGATCACGCGGCTGTCGGCACGGTTTTTGAGCCGACGGTGAAGAAGGAGAAGGGGCAGCCGCTCGAACTGTGGATTGCGAACCACCTGTCGCCTAGCATCGAGTTTCGCTTCGAAGAAGTTGATCATCGTGGGGGGCGTCTGATCCTGCTGACCATCCCCGCCGCCGCAACCGCCCCGGTAGAATTTGACCGCACAGCCTATTTGCGCATCGGCAGCGCCACGCCGCGCTTGTCCGACCATCCGGAACGCCTGCGTGCCCTCTGGGCCAAGTTGCAGCCATACGCTTGGGAGACAGGGGTCGCGGCGCAGTTCCTAACCGGCGACGACGTTCTTGCGCGGCTGAATTACGCCAACTATTTCGATCTTACGGGCCAGCCCTTGCCGGATAACAGGCAGGGGATCTTCGACAGGCTAATGGCAGATCGCCTGATCCAGAAAGATGTAAGCGACCGTTGGAACATCACCAATCTGGGTGCAATCCTGTATGCTAAGAAACTTGCCGATTTCGGCCCCTCTGTAGAGCGCAAAGGCGTCCGTTTCGTGGCCTATGCCGGCACCGGACGTGCAGATGACGTGAGTCACCGCCAGGATGGCCAGCGCGGCTATGCAGCGGGATTTCAGGGGCTGGTGGATTACATCGACGGCCTTCTGCCTCGCAACGAATTGATTGGTAAAGCATTCCGCGAGGAGCGTCCGCTCTACCCGTCGATAGCGATCCGCGAATTGATCGCCAACGCATTGATCCACCAGGACATGACGATCACCGGTGCCGGTCCACTCATCGAGTTATTCAGCGATCGCATGGAGATCACGAACCCGGGCGCCCCCTTGGTTAGCCCCGACCGGTTTTTGGACTCGCCCCCGCGTTCCCGAAATGAAGCTCTTGCTTCCTTGATGCGGCGCATGAAACTTTGCGAAGAACAAGGCACCGGCATCGACAAGGTGATCTCGGCGGTTGAGCTACACCAGTTGCCCCCACCGGATTTCCGCATGGAGGGAGACGCCGTGCGCGTGGTTCTGTTTGCACCACGCCGATTTGCGGACATGACACCGGAAGAAGCCGTGCGAGCGTGTTACCAACATGCCGCGCTCAAATACGTAGGCGGTCAAAAGATGACGAACGCGACACTTCGGGAGCGGCTTGGCATCGACGACCAGAACGCTGCGCAGGCATCGCGGGTTATTCGCGCAACGCTGGATGCTGATCTGATCCGTCCTGCGGATGCTGAACGCCCTCGGGCCGGATATGTCCCCTCATGGGCGTGACAGGGACAACATTTGATCGGGTTTTGATTGTGCGTATGTGGGCTAGAGGGCGTAAATTGGAAGATACATATAAATCATACTGTTACGATAGGCAGGGTGCGGTATCGCTACTTGATCGGGTTTTGATTGCCTGCCCCAAAGCGAATGATTCCGCGCCCCTCAGAAGGAAAACATCATGACACAGCAGGTTCCTTCCGTCTCTGTCAATTACGCGGCCAATGGAAGCTCGACCAAATCGAACGAGCTTGGCATGCGCGAAATGCAAGAGGGTGCCTATGAGAAGCGGGGCGAGCAATACCTGCTGATCAAGTCGCCCCCGGCCTCGGGCAAGAGCCGCGCGCTGATGTTCATCGCGCTCGACAAGCTGCACAATCAGGGCCTGCGCCAGGCCATCGTCGTGGTGCCGGAAAAATCCATCGGGTCCAGCTTCAACGACGAGCCGCTGAGCAAGTACGGCTTCTGGGCAGACTGGACCGTGCAACCGCGATGGAACCTATGCAACGCTCCAAGCGGGGATGACGGCAAGGTCGGCGCTGTCGGCAAGTTTCTGGCGAGCGACGACAAGATTCTGGTCTGCACCCACGCGACCTTTCGGTTCGCCGTGGACAAGTTCGGGATTGAAGCGTTTGATGATCGGCTCATCGCGGTAGACGAGTTTCACCACGTCTCTGCCAACCCTGATAACAAGCTGGGCACGCATCTGGGCGCACTGGTCGCGCGCGACAAGGTGCATCTGGTTGCGATGACCGGGTCCTATTTCCGCGGCGATGCCGAAGCCGTTCTGTCGCCCGAAGATGAGGCAAAGTTCGATACCTTCACCTATACCTACTATCAGCAGTTGAATGGTTACAAATACCTCAAGACGCTCGACATCGGGTATTTCTTCTATTCCGGGTCCTATGCGGACGACATCCTCAAGGTTCTGGATCCGACCGAGAAGACAATCCTTCACATCCCGAACGTGAACTCGCGCGAAAGCACCAAGGACAAGCATCGCGAGGTCGAGCATATCATTGACGCCCTGGGCGATTGGCAGGGAGCGGATCCCATCACAGGCTTTCAGCTGGTCAAGACGCCCGACGAGCGAGTCTTACGCATCGCCGATCTGGTGGACGACGAGCCATCCAAGCGTGACAAGGTTTCCGCCGCGCTGAAAGACTCCACGCAGAAGAACAACCGCGATCATGTCGACATCATCATCGCCCTGGGTATGGCGAAAGAAGGGTTCGATTGGATCTGGTGCGAACACGCCCTGACGGTGGGTTATCGTGCCAGCCTGACGGAGATCG
>NZ_LXYI01000036.1 GCF_001650875.1 Sulfitobacter sp. EhC04 | reverse complement strand
CAGTCCCGCGTTCTCATTCCCGAAGGCTCCCGCCTCTTCGGGACCTACAATTCGAATGTTTCTTTGGGCCAGGCCCGCATTCTGGTTGGCTGGTCACGCATCGTCACACCCGAGGGGCAATCGGTTCAGCTCGCCGCATTTGGCGCGGACGATCAGGGCCGCTCGGGCGTGACGGGCTCCGTGAACTCCCGCTTTGGGCTGCGCTTTGGCACAGCTGCATTGCTCTCAATCATCGGCGCAGGACCGGCAATCGCCGCATCCGAGGCCAGCTCCGAGACCGGATCAGAAATTGCCGAGGATGTCGCGGGCAGTTTTTCGCAGGCCACCAATGCGGTGATCGGAGAATATGCCACCCTGCCTCCGGTTATCTCGGTCCAGCCAGGTGCTGCGATCAGTGTGATCGTCGACCGTGATCTCGAGTTCTATTGATGAACCCGGCGGCAGAAAAAGCCAGTTTTCTTTCGACCTATCTAAGACCTCTGGCTGCACCGCTCGCCGATCCCTGCGTGGTCGAAATAGCGGTCAATCCCGATGGAAAGGTCTGGGTGGAAACCCGGGGGGCTGAGCATATGGTCGGCCTCGAGGGCGTGTTCTACTCCCCTTCCCAAGCTCGGGACCTTGCAACATCCATTGCCAGCGCGACCCACGGACAGATCAGCGAGAAAAAGCCGCTCGTCTCCGGCAAGATTGAGATGAATGGCAAGCCGATCCGGGCACAGGTCGTCTATCCGCCCGTCGTGGATGGCGGGCCCTCGATCACTTTGCGACGCTATAGTGAAGACCAACTCACCTTGGGCGACATCGGACTGTTGCACGGTGGACTGGTGGATTTAGATGCCGAACGACAGGCAAAAGCCGAACGGGTCATCGCACTGACGCAGGCGGGGGATATTCGAGCCGCCATGAAACTCTGCATCGACGAGCGGTTGAACATCATGATCAGCGGCGGGACGTCCACAGGCAAAACGACTTTTGCCCGGGCGCTTTTCGCGCTGGTGACCAAGACGGAGCGTATCGTGACCATCGAGGACGCATTCGAGCTCTTTCCTCCGCAGCCCAATCGCGCGATGCTCAAGGCGGACCGTATCCCCTCAAGTGAACGCACAGCGGCCAAATTGCTGGAGACCTCTTTACGCATGCGTCCTGACCGGATCATTCTTGGCGAATTGCGCGGCGATGAGTGCAAGACCTTCCTCGACGCGATCAACACCGGTCATTCCGGCTCTTTCACCACAATTCACGCCGATACCGCGCAGAAGGCGCTCGACCGCCTTGCCCTCATGGTCATGTCAGTGGGCATCAATATGAGTTTTGAGGAGGTAAGGCGCTATGCCGCGTCCAGCATCGATGTCGTGGTGCAGCTTGGGCGGAAGGACGGACGGCGCGGGGTCGAACAGGTGTGGGTGCCGGGCAGCTCATGTCCCTGAGGGGATCTGCTAGTCCGCCGCAGATGGGACCTGCACACAGCGATGATGCATAACAGGGCACCCTGATCGGGAAGCGGAAAATAGTCGGTTTGGCGACAACAGGAAACTTGAGGGGGATACCGTGGTTTCTTCACCCCACATTTTTCACCAGCGTCATCAGCTCAGAGTAGCTGGTGACCACATCGTATTTGACGCTGTTGTCATTGATCCGTCGACCGATTTCGTCAAAGAACTTTCGCGCACATTTGATCTTGGTCTGTTCCAGTTCACGCATCTTCATCGAGGGGAGGTCAGACTTGGTCTCTGCGACGAAGTAGAGATGCTTGATACCGCCTTCTTTGAAAGCGATCGCCCAATCGGGGTTGTAGTCACCAACGGGTGTCGGGATCAGGAAGCCGAGTGGCAGTTTGGAGTAAACGACAACCTCTGCGCTTGTATCGAGATCCCTGACAAAGTCGCGCTCTACCTTGGAATCCACGATCGCATAATCATAGACGTGGTTCTTCAGCTTCTCGGTCGCCTTCTTGAAGTCGTTGCCCGTTTCGCCCGCCGTGAACAGCTCGGAATCATAGCGCTCTTCGACCGCATCGTAGGTCAGCTTTTCAATGATCGCGGTTGCTTTTTGCTCTTGGATCAAGTGTGAGGCATCGGCAATGAACTGTTCGGGGTTCTTGGCGAATTCACCAAATTTTACCGGCTGGATCCCGGCCAGGATTTCGCCCACGGTCTTGCGTGTCAAATCAGTATTCTGAGCAATTGATCCGATGACATCGTATGACACGCGTGAATGTGCACTCTTGCCGCTCTCAGACCGAATTTTCCCCTGCACGAAGGCACTGCCATCCCGAAGGTTTTCATCGGTCACGTCATCGGACAAGGCACCCTCTGTCACCAGATATTGCAGCGGCGCAACCTGCAGTTCGCTTTCCAACCGGTTAATACAGCTTTTGACCAGCGCGACGCTGTCGAACTCAACCTGATAGACGGCCTTTCGGTTTATCCTGCGCCATAGCTCTTGAAATTCCTTGCGCTGGAAATTTTGATTCAGCCGGTTTCTTTTCGGAGTGCGCCCATCACTGAACATGTCGTCGATCGCCCTACCGTTGAAGACGCTGTCGATCAGCGCGAAGACGGCATCGCGATGGGCTTCCAGCTCCTCGGGAAGCTCTTCCAGCTGCTCTGACTTGCGGGCCTCGTGATAGGCGGCAGTAATGTGGCCATCTTCATCCACATAGTCGCTCTTGATCAGGAAGCGCTCCAGCTTTTTGGCAAGCGATTTATCCAAGACCAGTTCCAGATCGCCGGTTTTCAACGTCTTGCCGTCAAAGTACTCGGCATCCGCCTGCTTCGGCCGTGCCGACAGATTCTCGACGATCTCCTTCTGCAGCGCCGTCACAAACCCCTTGTAGCTTTCCGAAGCGACCACGGTCAGCACATTGATATCATGCACGGTCACCGGATGATCCATCCGCTCGCCATTGCGATTGACCGCGATCCGCAGGCCGCGCCCGACCTCCTGACGCCGTGAGATGGTGTTCTGGCTTTCATTGTGCTTGAGCATGCACATCACGAAGACATTGGGGTTGTCCCAACCTTCACGCAGGGCCGAGTGGGAAAAGATGAACCGCGTGGGTTCCTCGAAGGACAGCAAACGCTCCTTGTCCTTCAGGATCAAATCGTAATCGCTGGGTTCGGTCGATTGGCCCGCCAACTCGCCACGCGCGGCGGCCTTGGGGTCTGTCATCCGCCCCTTCTTGTCGATCGAAAAGTAACCGCGATGGGTCTTGCCCACCTCGATCCCGGCCAGATAGTTGCGATACTCCACATTCTCCAGCGGCAACTCAGCAAGAAGCTCGTCAACTGCCTGCGCGTATTCTTCCTCGAACACCCTGGCATATTCGCCCTGCTCGTCAGGTTGGTCGTAGTCACGATACTTCACCACCTCGTCGATGAAAAACAGCGACAGCACCTTGATCCCACGCGCGAACAGAACCTGTTCACGTTCCAGATGGGCCGAGATCGTCTCGCGGATCTGAATGCGCCGGATATCACGTTCCGTCACATCGCCTGAGGCTTCGCCCGCGTGCAGCACATCACCATTGGTGAAATGCACCGTGTCGTCGCGGGCGTCGATATTGCTGACAACGAAATCCTTGTAGACCTCCAGCCCCTTGGACAGATCGAACAGGTTGCGCCCCTGTTCCAGCTTGCGGGCGACACGTTTGATCCCGCTCTGCATCTTGACCTCGATATCCACCCAGGCTACCGGCGCGGCGCTTGAGGTCTCGATCCGGTGCAAGAACAGATAAGGGTTCGTCCCGCTCAGGCCTTTGGTTTCCACACCGCGCACCTTGATCTTCTTGACCAGCTTCCTGTTGAAGGCATCCACCGCATCCAGACGATGCACCTTGTTGTGGACGGTTCTGTGCGTCGCCGAATAGCGCATGATGAACAGCGGGTTGAACAGCGGTAAGCTTTTTTGCGTCGCCGGCCCTTCCATTTTCTGCGGCTCGTCCAGGATCAGGATGGGCCGGTTCTTGGCGATCACGTCGATGGGTTTGCGCGACTGGAAATCGTCCAGCTCGTCATAGATCCGCCGGTTATCCGCCCCTGACGCGTTGAAAGCCTGAACGTTGATCACCATCACGTTGATTCCGGCGTCCGACGAAAAGCTCTCCAGCTCGTGCAGCCGCTTGGAATTATAGACGAACGCCCGCACCTTCTTGCCGTATTCCTGCTGGAAATGCTCGGCCGTCATCTGGATCGACTTGGCCACGCCTTCGCGGATCGCCACGCTGGGCACCATGATGATGAACTTGGACCAGCCATAGCGTTTGTGCATTTCGAACATGGTCTTGATGTAGACATAGGTCTTGCCCGTGCCCGTCTCCATCTCGACGTCGAGGTTGATCTGCGCCCCCGGCTTGTAGCTGGCGGGCTTGGTCTTGCCCTTGTCATCGGTGTGATGCGTAAGGCTGTCCGACGGGGGCAGCATCGCGCCGCGCTGCACCTTGCGGATGTTCTCCAACAAGACATCCTCGGGCAGCCTGACGGGGGCGTTGCCAAAGCCTTCCACCTCCATCTTGGCCTGCCGGTCTGCACCGGGGTCGATGGTGTATTTCAGAACATCCTGCCGGGGCTGGCCCTCAAAGCAATCGACCACGGCGTCAACTGCATCGGTCTGATAGGGTTGCGACTTGAACTTGATTTTCATGACTGTCGCTTTCTTAAATTCAGCGCTTCTTTCGTAATTTCTTTCGTAGGATGTTCTTGTTTCATTCGCACAGCTTCCATTGCGGGGCAGGTTTGGAGCCAGCGTTAAAAATCACATCGTTACGCCGTAAGCCACTGAGAAGGTTTCCGATTTTGTTTCTCTTCTGCGTGTCATCCAAGGCGTCGCTTAACTTGTCCCAGAGCAGGTCATCAACGTCCTTTCGTGAAGCGCTGCCGAACTTTCGTAAAAACTCAACCACCATGTCCGCGTAATGCTGATCGTCAAATGCACGGGTCTTGATGTATTCGGCCTTCCTGGACGATGCAGCCGCAACAGCAGCCGAGACGCGGAACCGAGGTTTGCGCCCCTCGACCAGCCCCTTGCGCTTCAGCGCCTGGATCGCCGCATCCGGCACCTCCAACCCTTTCTGCACTCGGTCGAGCGCCAGCACGTCGGTCAGCTTCAAGCCGCCGTTTTCCATCAGCACCCGCGTATAGGCCGTATCAACAACCCCACCATAGACCGTCATCACCACAGCGTCCCCGGCCACCTCGTAATCTGGCATCGGCAGGTAACGCCGCCGCTGCGTTTCATACATCCGCTGAATGCCGTAACCCATCTGGTCGATCATGTTCAGCTCGACCATGGCCTGCACCAGATAGGGGTTGCGATATCCCCTTGGCGTCTTGTCACCGCGCACATAATCCTCTGGCGCGCCCTCAAAGAACCGGCCTGCGTTCTCCAACACCAAGCGATCCGGCCGCTCGGTCACGATGATCCGCTGGTTCTGGCGGTAATCCTGATGGGCGATGCAGTTGTGCAGCGCCTCCAGCACGACCTTCTGATCGTATTTCGACACCTCATGCGGCAGCAGCTCGTCATCGGGCAACAGGCGCAACTGGATATTGCGGATACGTTGATACAGCTGCGAGGTCGCCAGCAGGAATGGCGGGCCGAAATGTTCATAGGCCGTTTCCGGTCCGACCAGCTTCCACGTCATCTGGGCGGGATGTGGGGACAGCAGATAGGCGCTTTCTGCACGCCCCAACAGCAACAGCGCCGTGCGGGTCACCTGCCCGCGTTGGGTCACCTTCGCGCGGTCCAGCAGGGTCGCCACCGGCCAGCTGCGCACCTCATCCGCGTCAATCCGATTTTGATGCTTCAGGGCAAAGTCACTGCGCGCGCGTTCCACCGCTTGCGGGTCCAGATCGTCCAGCGTGGCACCGTCCACCACCTGCGCGCTCCAATCGCCGTGCAGGGTCTGGTTGCGGATTTCATCCTGTTTCGCAAAGCCAAGTGCGCTCAGGCTTTCACCTGCCCGCGCATAGGTCTGACCCTGCCACGCAATCGGAATACCCCTTGGGGCGGGCGGGATCTCCAACATGACAACCCGCTTGCCGTCCACATCCACCTCATGAATTTGCCGGAACGTGGTTGTCGGGTCTGCACCATCGGCAATCTGCTGCTTGAGGCTTTGCAGATGCTCGGGGGTCGGCCGGTAATCCGTCCCCACGACAGTCCTGCTCTTGTTATTCACCCCGAACACAAGCCAGCCCGCGTCCACGTCCTTCAGGTTTGCCTCATTCGACAAAGCCGAGAAGTATTTCCCGATATCCCCTGTGGAATATGAATTGGACGCTTCCTTGAACTCGACCACCTCGTTTTCCCAGGTCGCGATCAGGTCGGTCAGTTTCTGGCCCAGAATAGAGTCGTGCGCGGCGGGGCTCATCAGATGGCTTTGACCTCAGTGTCGGGCGACAGGGATTTGAAGATCTGTTTCACATTGATCTTGGTCGCGTCGTCCTTGAAGCCTGTGTCCTTGAACACCACGCGCAGGGGTTTGCGGGCGGCGAGGGTTTTGACCAGTGTTTCATCCACGCTGTTATCGAAACAGGCGATCAGGGCGCTGCCGGCGACGGTGAAGACGGTCTTGCCGTCCAGCACCTCGCGGATGATGGGCAGGGTCAGGTCAACGCCCCAGTCCAGCAGCACCTGAAACAGCAGGTCCTCGGGGGTGCGATCCGGTTTGATATTCTCCACACGGGTCAGCAAGTCGGCTTGAGAGGTGGCATCGGGGGTATAATAGACATCGGCCATGTTCGAGCTGTCGATTTTCAGCACGCGAAAGCCCACATCGCGGTTCCAGTCGGGGTGACACTCCCCTTCGAGGATTTTTGCCCCCGCGCGGCGGATGCGTTCTTTCGTAACGTCACAGATGTCACTGAAACCAAGCTTTCCCGCAGATGAGTCCGCCTTGATGCTTTCTGGCAGCTGAACAGAAATGAACTTCCGGTTCACACCGTCCAAAGCACTGAGGCGCATCAAAGCATGTGATGTTGTGCCAGAACCTGCAAAATAATCTAGAACTAAATCATCATCTTCATCGGCCACCTGCTCAATAAGTCTCTCAATGAGCGCAACTGGTTTTGGAAATGGAAATACATCAGCATCAAAAAGGTCACGGACATCTTTTGTGCCATCCGCCGTAAAAACATCATCTATAACTGATCTAAATGAAATGAGCTCCGATACCATGTCGCGTCGAAATTTTTTCTCTCGCGGGCGTCCGTCATCCTTGGATGGAAAAATTATGCAGCCTTCTTCTATCAACTGCTTCATTTTGTCTCTGGAATAACGCCATCCTGAAGCCGGGCTGGCTGGAAAAATTCTACCAGTGTCTGGTTCGATCAGATCGTAATGAAGATTTGGTCGTTGTGCCTCCGTCGCCAACCCAAGAATACTTCTACTCATCCAAGGGCCGCGCGGGTCGTTATCTGGGTTTTTGAACTTAGATTCGTCGCGCTTCACTCCACGAAGAGATGTTTCACCGGATTTGGAATAAGCTATTATATATTCATGATCCGTAGATACATTTGACTTTGAACGAGTGTCGGTGAATTGTCTCGCCTTCCACACAAATTGCGCGATGAAGCTTGACGCGCCAAAAATCTCATCAGAAACTGTTCGCAGATTATGGATCTCTATGTCATCGCAACTTATTAGGGCAATCCCACCTTCAACCAACAAGTTCTTGGATACTCTAAGCCGAGAATACATCATCGACAGCCAATCCGAATGGAACCGCCCATTCGATTGCGTATTTGCCACCAGCCGGTTGCCCGCCTCATCCACCTGATTAGACTTGGCCAGAAACTCTGCCGTGCTTTCGGCAAAGTCATCGTCATAGACAAAATCATTGCCGGTATTATAGGGCGGATCGATATAGATCATTCTGACCTTGCCCAGATACGTCTCTTGCAGCAGTTTCAGCGCCTCCAGATTATCGCCTTCGATAAACAGGTTGCGGGTGGTGTCGAAATCCACCGACTCCGCCCGCACGGGCCGCAGGGTTTTCGCAATCGGCGCATTGGCCGTGATCAGCGCCTGCCGCTTGCCCGGCCAGTCCAGATGATACCGCTCTTGCGGGCCGTCCACGATGCTGTCCGACAATTCCTGCCGCAGCAGGTCAAAATCCACCATCCGCCGCAGCGTGCCATCCGGCCCCGTGCCCTCGGTCACGCACCCCGGAAACAGCGCCGCGATCTTGTCGATATTCTGCGCGGTCAGGTCGGGGCTGTGCAGTTTCAGCTTTTCGATTTCGTCCGTCATGGTTTTCCCCCGCCCGCTTTATCCGGGTCTTTCATATGGTCAAAGGCCGCCTGTGCCTCGGCCAACTGGCCGTGCAGCGTCACCTTGATGTTGAACTGGCTTTCGCGTTTCAGCCTGGATTGAAGCTGTGCGATCTCACGCTCTTTTGCCCTGATTGCCGCCAGTCGCGCAAGGCGGGTCTCCACATCCTCGCCCGGCACGGGTGCGACCGGCAAAAGCGCGGACAGCATCCTGTCATACAGCGCGCCCATGTTGACCGCCACCGGCAAGGGCTGGCGCGGGCTGTCCTGCGCGACCCAGTCGCCACGCAGGAGATCGGACAGCACCCATTTGCCGCGCTCCGCCTCGGACGGGCGTTTGTAGGCAGCGGCGGGTTGGACGCGGTCCCCCTCTACCACCTCGAACATCAGCGGGAACGGAATGGCGCGGTCAACGGCGCGCAGGATGTCATCATGCAGCACGTCGCCCTTGAGCGTGACGCGGAACACCTGAATTTCCGGCACGGCGGCTGTGGCGGGCAGGTTCAGCGTCTCGGGCGCCAGCTTGTGCGCCCATATGATCTGATCCACCTCACGCACGAAGCGGTCCCGCAAGGCGGTGCTGGCATTGGCCCCATCATAGATGCGGGTCTTGGGGATCACGCGTTTCAGCGCGGTCTGGGGCGGGTATTGATACAGCGTCATGGGTCGCGCACCACGATAAAGGCGATGAGTTCGAAATCCTCCAGCCCCGCGATGGTCTGGGTCAGGGCCGTGGTATGCCCGCCCGAGAACAGGCTGTCGATGTCGCGCTCTTCCTTAACCTCGATCATCGAGCGGATCGCGTCGTTGAGCAGGTTTGAGTAGGTCCCCATCCTGCGCCCATCCTGCGTTTCCGCGTTGAAGGCGGTGCAAAGGTCGCGAAATGGAATGGTGTTTCCCTTGCATCCCGACCGGATCAGATCGAGCAGGCGTTTGACCTGTGTCTGGTCAGCAATGATCTGCCCCTCCTGACCGATGTAGATCAGGTAATAGGGATGCAGGCGGTTCTGCTGGCCCACGTTCACGCTGTCATGGATGTTGCGCAGCGTGAAGATCACGCCGGGGTGCAGGCCGCGCTTGGGGTCGGACGGGATGACGGTATGCAGCCCATGCGGCATGCGCGGCAGGTCGTCATGGGTCTTGAGGTAGTTGAGCAGGTCCATGCGGAAGTCGTTGAGGCCAAGGTCGGTGATGGAAATGCCGGTCTTCACGTCCTCCAGCTCGATCACCTCTTTCTGAAGGCGCTGAAGCTGATCCTTGCGGTAGGCCACATCCGAGCTTTTGGAGGTCAGCACGTTGTCCTCGCCGGTGCCCGCCATGTCGACGATGTGCATCCGGTTTTCGACGCGCTCCTTGAGGTTGATGTATTCATCCAGGCTGATGTCAGGCCAGTAGTTGGAAAGCTGGATCTGCGTGTTGGGCGAGCCGATCCGGTCGATCCGGCCGAAGCGCTGGACGATGCGGACAGGGTTCCAGTGGATGTCGTAGTTGATCAGGTAGTCGCAATCCTGAAGGTTCTGCCCTTCGGATATGCAGTCGGTGCCGATCAGGATGTCCAGCTCAGCCGGATCATCAGGCATGATCTTGTCCTTCTCCTTGGCGCGGGGGGCGAAGAGCGTCAGGACGGACTGGAAGTCGTAGAATTTCTTGAGCGTCGTGCGCGGATTGCTTGATCCAGTGACAATTCCGCTGTGAATGTTCTGTGCCTCGGCAAAATGCGGCGCAAGATTGTCGAACAGATAGTTCGCTGTATCCGCGTAGGCGGTGAATACGACCACCTTGCGGTTGCCAGCATTCAGAGGGTTGGCCATCTTGCCCGCGATTTCTGTGATCAGGTGCTGAAGCTTCGCATCACCCTCGGGCGCGACCTTCTCCATCTCGGCGATCAGGCCGTCGATGATGATCTTGTCGACCGACAGCTCCTGCTTCCAGGCCGTGATGTCCATATCGGCCAGGTCGATCTTGATCTTCTTGCCGACCGAGAAATCGGCGAACTCGTCGTCCTCGTCCGCAACTGCCTCCAGGTCGATATCCAGATCCTCGACCGTCGCCGCACCTCCTGCGGCCTCGAACTGCGCGATGGCATCCAGCGTCCTGCCGATATTGCCGGACAGCGCGCCAAGCGTCTTGCGGAACGCATGGACCGAGCTTTCCAACCGCTTGAGAAGGTTGGTTGTCATCAGGGCTTGCAGGCTCTTTTCGCGGTCGGCCTGTTTAAGCGTGCCTTTGCCGCCTTCAGTCTTGGTGTCGTAGCGGTCCTCATATTTCTTCAGGCGACTGGGCTGGATATAGTTGACCGGTGCATAGACGGCCATCTTCAGGTCGCTCAACTGGGCGAAGATCTCGTTGAACCCGATGACATCGTCACGTTGCGTAATCGGCAGATGGTGTGACAACGGCTTGAGTCGCGTTGGAAACTTCCCGATGTCCGCAGTGTCGTAGAAGGTTTCGATATGCTTGCGGGATCGCGCGATCGTCACCGCATCGAGCAGCTCAAAGAAATCAAAATCCAGAGCCCTCAGGATGGAGGCTGGTGTCCTCTGATCCGGCGGGAGGTTGGACCAGACGTTGAATGCAGTCTGTGCGCGGCGGAATATCTCTTCCACGCTGGACTTGGTTTTCAGGTTCTTGCTCAGCGCATCTGAATGTCCTTCATAGGCAAGCGCCAGCTGGTTTCTGAGATCTGTGAAACGATTGTTAACCGGCGTGGCCGACAACATTAGGACCTTGGTCTTGACCCCGGCTTTGATCACCTGGTTCATCAGTCGTTGGTAACGGGTCTCGCGGTCCTTGTAGACATCGTTGTTCCGGAAGTTGTGGGATTCATCGATGACGACCAGATCGTAATTGCCCCAGTTCACTCGGTCGAGCCGCATCCCGAATGACTCGCCAGAGGTGCGCGAGAGGTCCGTATGGCACAACACGTCGTATCGAAATCGGTCCTTGGCGAAGATGTTCGTGGTCAGGTTTGCGTTATAGTTGCGCCAGTTGTCGGCCAGCTTTTTCGGGCACAGGACCAGAACGTCCTTATTGCGCAGCTCGTAATACTTCACCACAGCCAAGGCAGTGAAGGTCTTACCCAAACCCACACTGTCTGCCAGAATGCACCCGTTGTAGGTTTCAAGCTTGTTGATAACGCCGACGGCGGCATCTCGCTGGAAGTTGAACAGCTTCTGCCAAACAAGACTATCAAGATAGCCAGTTCGATCCTTGGGCAGGACGTCCTCATCGATCTCGCTCAGGAAGTCGCTGAACAGGTTGAACAGGATCATGAAGTAGACCCGCTCGGCAGGGTTCTCCTGGTACACGGACTCGATGTGCTCAAGTACCTCGGCCGTGACATCCCGCAGCTTTTCCTCATCATTCCAGATCTGGTCAAAGAGGTTCAGGTAGGTCTGCGCAAACTGGGGCTCATCCATGACCTGTGTGTAACTTGAGACCGCATCCCCGCGCTGATACCCGAGGTCAACAGCGGTAAACCCTGATAGAGGCATATAGGCCGCACCGGTCTCGGACCGCTGCACATGTCCGAACTGCTGCATCGGCGCTGATGTGACGTTCGATTTGAATCGCGCCTTCTTGCGGATCCAGTTGGCACATTCCCGCGCGACCGCCCGTTGAGTCATCTTGTTCCGAAGCTGAATTTCAAACTCGCTGCCTGACAGCGTTTCTGCCGCTCGCCCCTTGGGAATGAAAAACTCACGCTTCTCCTTCTTGATGCGGTCGATCGCACCGTTTGGGGTAAACGTCGGTGTGGTAAAGATGAACTCAAACCCTTTTAGTTCACGCAATTCCGTTTTCAGGGCATCGAATGCGTAAATAGAGAAGCACGCGGCGGCGACCCGAAATTTCGACGCGCCGGGCAGCTCGCTTTTCAGATCATCTCCCAGCAGCGTGGTTGTGTTGTCGACAATCCGCAAAAGTTCCCCCATAGGTCATATGTTCGGAAATGATGTCACACTAACTCTCGCGGCAGAATGTGCAACGCTTTGAAAATAAATGCGCAAAGCTGTTTACACTGCCAAAAAGAATAACTCGGAGCTTTGGGCGAAGCCAAGCGTAAGCCCTTCCCCAAGCATTCGGCCATCGACCGCCCCATCACCTTAATCCACTACCTAAGCCCAGACTAGGATCGTAAGCGCTTCTAAAGCCTTGGTTTTTATTTGTTTAATGATTTAGAAGTGGTCAGGCTGTACTAGTTCCGGCCAAGCCTGAGCTCCGTTGCCTACGACCAGATCGTGTTTTCTTTGGCTGTGCCCTAGCGGCTTCTGCGTATCCCTGTAGCGCTCTTGCATAGGTCTGGACCGCAGTCTCGAATTCCTTGTCGCCCATGGAGATCGCCGCGGGTGCTGCGGGTTCTGGTTGCTCGAGGGTGATTTTTTTCGGCCTGTTCGAGACTGGCGCTGCAGCAGGAGGATAGGGCAAGGCATGCCCCTGCCGTGCTTTGTCGATCTCCTCAAAATGCCGGTCCGCATAGTAGCGGATGTGATCCGCCTTGATGGGATATTGCCCCTCAGGCAGGACAAGGACCTTGTCGAGCGGGAAACGCAGCAATTCAGCGGGGGATACCAGCGCCCGTTCTTCCGAGCGACGGCTGATATTTGCGCTTTCCGAGAGCTTGCGCACGGTTGCCTGTGATCTGGTCTTGCCCACGATCGTGCGCTTGCCGAGGGCTGCGGACAGCACGTCGGCGGTGCGATCATCCTGCGGGGTCATGTAAATCTGTACACCCGCACCGGCCTGTAGCGCACGGCGGTCGGTTTCGCCGTAGATGCCCTCAAGACCGGGGATCGACTGCGAGATGATAAAAAGCCGCCCGCCATAGGACCGGATCGTCTTGATGCTCTGCAAGACCAGAGGCTGTTTGCCCAGTTGGTCGAATTCATCCATCAGGAACATGACGGGATGTGGCTCGTCCGGTCCGGGATGCGCGCGCTGCAGACATGCGATGGCATCGGCGAACAGGAGCCGGATCAGGGGGGCCAGTGTTTTCAGGTGCTCCGGCTGCACGACGATATAGAGCGACTGTGACTCTCGTCGGAACGTCCCGAAGTCGAAATCGCTTGCCTGTGTCGCTCGGTCCACCGCCGGATCGAGCCAAAGCTCCAATCCAGCCCCGCGGATCACACTGACATAGGAATCGAGAATCTTATCCACTTCGTCGGCCATGCTCAGGAAAATCTCTGCCACCACCGGGTTTGCGGTCTGCATCGCAGCCCGTTTGTAGAATTCCTTTTTATTGCCGCCCCCGGTCATGATCCGCAGCGCCTCACCGATCGTCGGCTTGCCGGTCTCGATGGCGTAGAGGCAAGACGCCACGAACAGGCTGCGTCCGGCCTGGAAAAAGCTCTGCGCGTTCACGCTTTCGACGATGAGGAACAAGTCCGCCATGGTGTTGACGGCGGTGTATTGCTGCTCGGGGCTGGGCAGATCGGCAATGCGCTGGAGAGGATTAAATCGGTGCGTGCGGGTCAGGACAGGCCCGTTCTTGCCTTCGGGCTGAACGTAGTCATAGGGCGAAAAGTACCAGACCTGATTGTTCAGCGCCTTTTGGCGGTGGATGGATGTCTTCTCGAAATTCTCGCCCTTGACGTCGAGGATCACGGCACTGCCCTGGAAGTGCAAAAGGTTCGGTAAAACGAAGCCTACCCCTTTGCCCCGGCCCGTTGGCGCGATCATCATTGCGTGTGGGAAGCGATCTGGCGTGGCCGACACGAAAGGCGCGCGGGACGCAGGTGACCCGAGCTTGCCGAACAGAAAGCCGTTCTGGGAAAGAGATGCCGACATACGGTTGCGGCGGAGCTCGGGACGCGACTGGAAATGCGCATCATCATAATCGGTGAGCGACCCGCGATGAACGGATGTCGCTCCTGTCGCCGCCAGCAAAAGGGCAGGAAGTGCCGTGATGAGCCACGCAGTTTGTTCCACCGCAGGGTTTGCCTTGATCCGAGGATCGGACAGATCGAGCAACCAAGGTTCGAAAATATCGAACCCACCCAGGTCTTCGCCAAATCGCGCCATCAGATAAAGCGTGGCGATCGAGGCACCTATCCAGGCGCCAACACCGAGACCGAGCAGGATGGCGATCGGATACCGCCAACGGCTTTCCATTGCATGCAGCATGTTTTGAATCCTCTAAAGGCCGTATTCGCCACTGGTATCGTCCCGGTCGCGCGCCCGCTCCTCGGCGCGCTCGAAAGCTTCGATCCGGGTCCGGTAGGTGGCAGCGGGTTCGCTGTCGCGGCCCGCAATGTCATCATCCGCATCCACTGCGGCGATGGCCTTTAGCTCCGAGAACACGGCTTGTCGCAGACCAGGATCTTCGATGCGTTCCATGAGCGGATCAATCCGGCCCGCTGCCAGCTGATCCAAATCCCTGTCGCGCAGGTCTTGCCGCACGTCGGAGATCAGCTTGTTCAGCGTGGCGATGTCGGCAAGGCGGCTGCCCTGCCCCGCGTCGAGAATGTCCTGACGCGCCAGATCCTCCAAAAGATCACGATCCATGTGCAACTCCGCAAAAACATCACGCGCGCGCGCCTGCAGGTCGCGTTCGAGCCCAAGCCAGTCCGAGCGCTCCTGGGCGTCCACTGGGCGTGAGGCTTCGAGTTGCGCCTCGCTGCGATGGGGTGCGGTGAAACGGGCAGCGACTTCTTCGATGCTGCTGCCCGCCTCCTCGAATCGTGCCTCCATCGGTGCCAGAACGCGCGCCAACTCCGCTCTGAAATGACCCAATGCAGCATCGGCCTCGGCGACGAGCGGATTGCCCTCCTCTGCTGCCCGTGCAGCCAGCCCCGCAATCCCCTGAACTCTGTAGGGATCGCGCTCGGGCGACACCGATGAAGAATGATCCGCAAGAAAGTCGCGGCCCAGAAGCGTGCCCATTTCGCGGGCCTTCCCCGCAAAGAGCTGTTCCAGTTCGACCTTTTCGGCACCGGGAGCCATGTCCTGAATGGCGCTCCACGCGGTGTCGGCTTCCGCTTGCAATGTCTCGCGGGCGGCGATCAGACGACCGATCACATCCGCTCCGGCAGCGGGGATATCAACCCCTTCGGCAAACCCTTCTTTCACCGGCATTCCTTTCATCAAGTTGGTGGCGGCAAGCTCTGCGCCCTCCGCGATGCGCCCCATCCATCCATCCGGAGGGGTGTCGGCCTCCAGGCCCATCCCCGCAAGTTGCGCCAGCTGCCGATACCCCGCGGCGTGTCTGCGTATCTCGGCCTCTCGCAGAGCGCGGCTTTCAGGATCCAGCGGGGCAACCACTGGCTCCCGTCCCTCCTTGCGGGCCGCCTGCAAATCAGTGTCCCGCGGGGCGTTTTCCATGATGCCGCGCGACAGACGGGAAGAGGCGTTCAGCACCAGACCGTGCTCGCCCGCGATCTGCGCATGCAGCTCGCGCATCATGTCATAGCTGATCTCGGAATGGCGACTGATCGAGAGGAACTTGCCGTCCTCCATCCCGACCTTGTCGACAAGGACATGGGCATGCACATGATCTGTGTTGCAATGGAGGGCCGCCACATACCGATATCGATCCCTGTAATCCCCGCCAAACACCTCCTGCGCCCATTCGCGCGAGATGGCTTCCGCCAACTCCGCCTCGGTTCCCTTTGGAAAGGACAGGATGATGTGATCGGTATGACCCCGTTTCGGGGCCCCGCACCAGGAAGCACT
>NZ_LXYI01000035.1 GCF_001650875.1 Sulfitobacter sp. EhC04 | reverse complement strand
GGCTTGCGGGTATCAGTCAGTAACCGTAGAACCCCCCTCACCGGCGGCGCAGCGATGCACTGACGGGGCGCCAGACGGGCCGGACGGAAGCGGAGACGCGGAGGGAAGGTTACGAGGCGGATAAGAAATATCAGAGGTATTTGGGCGGGGCGCGCCAAGAAGTTAGGGCGCATCTCAGTCTCTTTTGTCTCTACGCTCTTTGAAATTGATAGTATCTGAAGAGATATGTGGGCGGTTTGGTTCATTCGATGGATCAACCTCTTCATATCGCGCTACTAGGGCTTCGGTCCGATGATGTAGTGTCAGCTTCACTGTTTGGACGGCTTCTGGTTACTTTGGTAACTGAAAGCACAACAAACAGAAAAGACGCCTGTGGTATTCAGTAAGTACTGCAGGTCGATGTGCAGAGGTTCGACGTCAAGGATAAGCAAGCAATTGCTTTTCAACTTGAGAGTTTGATCCTGGCTCAGAACGAACGCTGGCGGCAGGCCTAACACATGCAAGTCGAGCGCACCCTTCGGGGCGAGCGGCGGACGGGTTAGTAACGCGTGGGAACGTACCCTTTTCTACGGAATAGCCTCGGGAAACTGAGAGTAATACCGTATAAGCCCTTCGGGGGAAAGATTTATCGGGAAAGGATCGGCCCGCGTTAGATTAGATAGTTGGTGGGGTAATGGCCTACCAAGTCTACGATCTATAGCTGGTTTTAGAGGATGATCAGCAACACTGGGACTGAGACACGGCCCAGACTCCTACGGGAGGCAGCAGTGGGGAATCTTAGACAATGGGCGCAAGCCTGATCTAGCCATGCCGCGTGTGTGATGAAGGCCTTAGGGTCGTAAAGCACTTTCGCCAGGGATGATAATGACAGTACCTGGTAAAGAAACCCCGGCTAACTCCGTGCCAGCAGCCGCGGTAATACGGAGGGGGTTAGCGTTGTTCGGAATTACTGGGCGTAAAGCGTACGTAGGCGGATCAGAAAGTAGGGGGTGAAATCCCGAGGCTCAACCTCGGAACTGCCTCCTAAACTCCTGGTCTTGAGTTCGAGAGAGGTGAGTGGAATTCCAAGTGTAGAGGTGAAATTCGTAGATATTTGGAGGAACACCAGTGGCGAAGGCGGCTCACTGGCTCGATACTGACGCTGAGGTACGAAAGTGTGGGGAGCAAACAGGATTAGATACCCTGGTAGTCCACACCGTAAACGATGAATGCCAGTCGTCGGGCAGTATACTGTTCGGTGACACACCTAACGGATTAAGCATTCCGCCTGGGGAGTACGGTCGCAAGATTAAAACTCAAAGGAATTGACGGGGGCCCGCACAAGCGGTGGAGCATGTGGTTTAATTCGAAGCAACGCGCAGAACCTTACCAACCCTTGACATCCTGTGCTAACCCGAGAGATCGGGTGTTCACTTCGGTGACGCAGTGACAGGTGCTGCATGGCTGTCGTCAGCTCGTGTCGTGAGATGTTCGGTTAAGTCCGGCAACGAGCGCAACCCACATCTTTAGTTGCCAGCAGTTCGGCTGGGCACTCTAAAGAAACTGCCCGTGATAAGCGGGAGGAAGGTGTGGATGACGTCAAGTCCTCATGGCCCTTACGGGTTGGGCTACACACGTGCTACAATGGTAGTGACAATGGGTTAATCCCAAAAAGCTATCTCAGTTCGGATTGGGGTCTGCAACTCGACCCCATGAAGTCGGAATCGCTAGTAATCGCGTAACAGCATGACGCGGTGAATACGTTCCCGGGCCTTGTACACACCGCCCGTCACACCATGGGAGTTGGTTCTACCCGACGACGCTGCGCTAACCTTCGGGGGGCAGGCGGCCACGGTAGGATCAGCGACTGGGGTGAAGTCGTAACAAGGTAGCCGTAGGGGAACCTGCGGCTGGATCACCTCCTTTCTAAGGATTTTCCTGGCATATTGAGCTTGCTCTTGATCGTGGAAAACTTAGCAGGACAGTAAACAAAACTGTCCATATTCGGGACATCGCAAGATGTCCTTCGGACCGAGCCGTCCTCATATCTCTTCAGAAACAACGCGAGCCCGCCGGCTCGTATGAATAGCCAGTTTTGCTGCAACCCTGGCCGCTCTCAGGAGCTTGCTTTGCAAGCCCTTGCCGCGGCGACGCGGTTTTGCTTTGCAAAACTCGCTGGGTCGGTAGCTCAGGTGGTTAGAGCGCACGCCTGATAAGCGTGAGGTCGGAGGTTCAAGTCCTCCTCGACCCACCAAGCTTCCTTGCTTGCAAGGGAGCGTTGCCATGGTAG
>NZ_LXYI01000034.1 GCF_001650875.1 Sulfitobacter sp. EhC04 | reverse complement strand
GGGGTACGGTGCCCCCTCTCCCCTTGGGGAGAGGGGACACCGTACCCCAGGCAGCACACCTCGTGAAACAACAGGATGTGCCATCGGCGATAGCGTGGCTCCCCTCTCCCCGAGGGGAGAGGGGCCGGGGGTGAGGGGGTTTTGGTCTGGCAAGAAATTGCGGCAAGATTCTTGTGTTCTTAACCGATGGTTCACGATTTCGATGCCACGCTGCCCGGATGGGCAGAACCAAGCCGCAGATCAGCAAGGCACGTGCGCAGCGTCGTTGGATGACAGCGCCCGAAGACAAGGTCTGGCAGGCGTTGCGCAACCGGCAGGTGGCTGGTTTGAAGTTTCGCCGCAAAGCGCCCTTGGGACCTTACGTCGTGGACTTCCTGTGTCCTGCGGCGCGGCTGGTGGTGGAGGTCACCGGGCTGGCCCAACATCGAAGTTTGCTGGTCCAGCGGGACATGGCGTTGCAGGCACTGGGCTATGGTGTGGTCCGCCTTACCCGCGCGCAGGTCGAGAACGACTTGGGCAATGTGCTGACAGAGATCGCCGGGATCGCGCATCGCAGATATTGACGCAGCCACGCCGATGCGCGCTTCGACCTGCACCTTTCAGTTTTCAAGTCAGACAGGAGCGGCGTTTCGCATGACTGTTTCAGCCTATAACTTTGCCTATCTCGATGAGCAGACCAAGCGGATGATCCGCCGAGCGATCCTCAAGGGACTGGCGATTCCCGGATATCAGGTGCCTTTTGCAAGCCGCGAGATGCCGATGCCCTATGGTTGGGGCACCGGCGGCGTGCAGGTTTCAGCGGCGGTTTTGGTGCCCGACGACACCTTCAAGGTCATTGACCAGGGCGCGGATGACACCACCAATGCCGTGTCCATCCGCCGCTTTTTCGAAAAGACCGCAGGGGTGGCCGTGACCGACGACACCGCAAAGGCCAGCGTGATTCAGACCCGTCACCGCATTCCCGAAATGCCACTGCGCGCGGACCAGATCCTTGTCTATCAGGTCCCGATCCCCGAGCCTCTGCGGTTCCTGGAGCCTTCGGAGGTCGAGACCCGCAAGATGCACAGTCTGGAAGAATACGGGCTGATGCATGTCAAGCTTTACGAGGACATCAGCCAGCACGGGGCGATTGCCACCGCTTATGCCTATCCGGTCAAGGTCGAAGGGCGCTATGTCATGGACCCTTCGCCGATCCCGAAATTCGACAATCCGAAACTGACCATGGATGCCATCCAGCTGTTCGGCGCGGGGCGCGAGCAGCGTATCTATGCATTGCCACCCCATACGCAGGTCGTCAGCCTTGATTTCGAGGATTTCCCCTTTGAGGCCAGCAAGGCGGATCATGCCTGCGATCTTTGTGGGGCCGTGGACAGCTATCTCGATGAGCTGATTGTCGATGACGCGGGGGGGCGATTGTTCATGTGTTCGGACACCGATTATTGCAGTACCCGCCGCGCGGCAGGCCATGTGGGCGCCCAGGGTGTTCCGGTGAAGGAGGATGTGGCATGACCCCGTTGTTGCAGGTTGAAGCCGTTTCGAAATTCTATGGTGCGCGGATCGGCTGCACGGATGTGTCGTTCGACCTCTATCCGGGCGAGGTCATGGGCATCGTCGGTGAAAGCGGATCGGGCAAGTCGACACTGCTCAATTGTCTGGCAGGGCATTTGCCGCCCGACGCCGGTGCGGTCCGGTTTGATACCCGCGCCGATGGATTGCGCGATACCGTGACGATGAACGAACCGGAGCGGCGCATGCTGGGGCGCACCGACTGGGCCTTTGTCCATCAGCATGCCCGCGACGGGCTGCGCATGAACGTGAGTGCCGGCGGCAATGTGGGTGAGCGATTGATGGCGGTGGGCGCACGCCATTATGGCGATATCCGCAACACCGCGACGGACTGGCTGGGCCGGGTGGAGATTGCCGCCGATCGGATCGACGACCGCCCCAGCGCCTTTTCGGGGGGCATGCAGCAGCGGTTGCAGATTGCGCGCAACCTGGTCACCGGGCCACGGCTGGTGTTCATGGACGAGCCGACGGGGGGGCTTGATGTTTCGGTGCAGGCCCGGTTGCTTGATCTGATGCGGGGTCTGGTCCGCGAGATGGGATTGAGTGCCATCATCGTGACCCATGACCTTGCCGTGGTGCGGCTGTTGGCCGACCGGCTGATGGTAATGAAAGACGGTCATGTGGTCGAGACCGGCCTGACGGACCAGGTGCTGGATGATCCCCAGCATGGCTATACGCAACTGCTGGTCTCTTCGGTCCTCCAGGTATGAGACAGGTTTCGCCGCGAAACCTTTCTGTTTGTTAACAACAGGTTAATATGATGATCCAAGTTGAGAAACTCTGCAAGTCCTTCACCCTGCACAACCAGGGTGGCGCGGTCATCCCGGTGATGCAGGATGCGCAGTTTGACGTCGCACCGGGCGAATGCGTCGGGCTGATCGGGGCCTCCGGTGCCGGGAAGTCGACCCTGATGCGCATGCTTTACGGGAATTACCTGGCGGCCTCGGGCCATATCCGGATTGGCGGGGTCGATGTGGCCCGCGCCGAACCGCGCGAGATCCTGGCGCTGCGCCGGGACAGGCTGGGCTATGTCAGCCAGTTCCTGCGGGTGGTGCCGCGGGTGTCCACGCTGGACGTGGTCGCAGAACCATTGCTGCGCACGGGCTGCGCCCCGGAGAGCGCCGGGGCGCGGGCGCGGGACCTTCTGGAGCGGTTGAACATACCCCGGCATCTTTGGACGCTCAGCCCGACGACGTTCTCGGGGGGTGAACAACAGCGGGTGAACATCGCGCGCGGCTTTGCCTATGCCTATCCGGCGCTGCTGCTGGACGAGCCGACGGCAAGCCTTGATGCGGGCAACCGGGAGGTTGTGCTGGCGCTGATCGAAGAGGCCAAGGCGCGCGGGGCAGCCATTGTCGGGATCTTCCACGATGAGGCGGCGCGGCGCAGGGTCTGTGACCGTGAGGTGGACGTGGCCCGCTTTACCCCCGGACTGGCATGAGCATCGGACGCTTCATCGCTGTTGTCGGCCCTTCGGGGGTCGGCAAGGATTCCGTCATGGCCGGGATGGTGGCGCAGGCGCCGTCCCTTGTCGCCGTCCGCCGGGTCATCACCCGGTCGGCGGATGCGGGGGGCGAGGATTTCGACGCCGTGAGCGATGCCGAATTTGCGCGGCGCGTGGCGCAGGAGGCTTTTGTGTTGCAGTGGCAGGCCCACGGGTTGCGCTATGGCATCCCCGCCGGGGTCGTGGATGAGATGGCGCGCGGGCAGGATGTGCTGGCCAACCTGTCGCGGTCTGTCCTGCCAATGGCGCAAGCGCTTTTCGAGCGCTTTGAGGTTCTGTCGCTGACCGCAACGCCGGAAGTGCTGGAGGCGCGTCTGCGCGCCCGTCAGCGCGAGAATGCGGCCCAGATAGAGACCCGGCTGGCACGGGCGGATTTCGCCCTGCCTGCGGGAATCAGCGCCACGCGGATCGACAACTCCGGCGCGCTGCCGGACACTGTTGCTCGCGCGCTGGCGGCACTTTATCCGGTGAGGGCATAGCGTTGCAGGGCCTCGAACATCCCGTCATGACGCTCTCCCGCCAGGGTCAGGCTGTCCAGCAGAAACGGCTGCGGCAGGCAGTCTGCGAAATGCGCGGCGACCAGCGGGAGAGTTTGTTTCGGCTGCTCCACCCGTCCGCTCAGGGTCATGTGGAACCGGAAGGCGTCCAGCACATGGGGGTAACCCCATTCGCGCAGGTTCCGCTCCTGCTGCGGTGTCAGGTGGCGCGCCCGGCGGCGCGCCAGTTCATCTGCACCGGGCGGCGCGCGAAACCGGTCGAGCTGCATCACCGCCTCACCCGCCAGGTTGTTCAACTGCGCCTGATCCCCAACCGGAGTCAGGGCGAGGAAACCGCCCATCTGTGCTGCCTTGAGCCCATCCAGTCTGACCGGAGCAAAATGGGTGCAGAACCGCGCCAGAGCCTGCGACAGACCTGCGACATCGGTGCCTGCCGCAAGGACAAAGGGCGGTTTGATCGTGGCGTGGAACCCATATTTGCGCGGTGTCGCCGTCAGGCTGGCAAGATCCAGCCCGGCGACTTGCGGGTGGTCAGCGGCGCAGCCCGATGCGATATCCCACCCCAGCCATGCGGCCCCTTTGTCCGCCAAGGCACCCTGGGGTGTGAAATAGACCGCAAACCGTTTGAACATGAACCCTTCCTTTCAACTGGCACGCGCAAGCCGTGCCATTCAGATGTGACGTTGCTATGACACAAGAGACCGTTTTGACAAATGCCAGGATCGTCCTGCCGACAGAGGTGATCGAGGGATCGCTTCTGGTGAAGGAGGGGCTGATCGCCGATATCTCTCACGGGGGCAGCGCGGCGACCGGCGCGCAGGACTGTGGTGGAGATTACCTTTGCCCCGGATTGATCGAATTGCATACCGACAACCTTGAGCGCCACATGACGCCCCGGCCCAAGGTGGACTGGCCGCATCGCGCCGCCATTCTGGCGCATGACCGCGAGCTGGCGGGCACCGGGATCACCACGGTGTTTGACGCGATCCGCGTGGGCTCCATCGTGTCGTCCAGCAGCAGGCGGTACGGCAAATATGCGCGCCAGATGGCGGATGAAATCCTGGAAATGCGGGGGGCGGGGGTGCTGAAGATCAGCCACCACATTCACCTGCGGGCCGAGATCTGTTCGGAAACACTGGTGGAGGAGATGGCGGAATTCGGACCGGCGGACAAGATCGGGATTGTCTCGCTGATGGATCACACGCCGGGGCAGCGGCAGTTTCGCGACCTGGGCAAGTTCAGGGACTATGTTTGCGGCAAACACGGCATGTCCGCCGAAGGGTTCGACGAATACCGCGATTTTCTTTACGGGCTTCAGGCCCGGCTGGGGGCGGCCCATGAGAGCGCCGCTGTGGCCGCCGCAAAGCGGTACGGGGCCACGCTGGCCAGCCATGACGACACCACTGCGGCGCAGGTAGACAAGAGCCATGCGCAGGGCGTGAGCATCGCGGAATTTCCCACCACGGTAGAGGCCGCCGAAGCCTGCCACAGGCAGGGGATTGCCACGATCATGGGCGCGCCGAACCTGGTCAGGGGCGGGTCCCATTCGGGCAATGTGGCGGCGCGGGAGCTGGCGGAAGGGGACCGGCTGGACATCCTGTCGTCCGACTATGTGCCCGCCGCGCTGATGCAGGGCGCGCTGATGCTGAACGAGATATGGGGTGATCTGCCCCGCGCGCTGGCCACGGTCACCGCCAATCCCGCGCGTCATGTCGGGCTGGAGGATCGCGGGGCGCTGGAGGTCGGCAGGCGCGCCGATCTGGTGCGTTTCGCGACATTGGGGCATCATCCGGTGGTCAAGGCGGTCTGGGTGCAGGGCGCGCGGGTGTCGTGATGTAAGGTGCCGCCGGAACCGGGGGGTTGCGGTGATTGGTCAGACAGTGATCCGCTAGACTGCTGCCTTGCTGCCTTGCTGCCTTGCTGCCTTGCTGCCTTGAAATCCACACCCGCCACCGACGGCCTGTCCCGTCCTTCCGCCCGGCCAAACTACGCGATCCGGGAGGAGTGCCACACAGCCCACAGGACGACGGCCTATCAAATGCCGCAGCGGCTTATCCTTGTCCGCCAGCCACATTTCCCACTGCCGGGGTATTTCCGAGTATTTCGATAAGTATTGTTGCATCCTTTGTTCAGTCTGGTATCTGATCAAAAAAGTAAGGATTAAAAACTGGAGAGCCCCATGCCATTCAACGTACGTTTTACCCCCCTTGCCCTGACCGCCGTTCTGGTCGCTGGCAGTGCTGCCGCCGAGGGGGATGTGAACCTGTATTCCTCGCGCCACTATGACACCGACGAACGGTTGTATTCCGACTTTACCGAACAGACCGGCATCACCGTCAACCGGATCGAAGGCAACGCGGACGAGCTGATCGCGCGGATGCAGGCGGAAGGGGCCAATTCTCCTGCCGACGTGCTGCTGACGGTCGATACCTCGCGCCTGCAACGGGCCAAGGATGCCGGCGTTCTGCAAACCGTCGACAGCGACATTCTGGAAGACCGCATTCCCGCCAACCTGCAGGACAGCGACAACCAGTGGTTCGGATTTTCCCAGCGTGCGCGGATCATCTTTTACGACAAGAACGATGTGACCGAGCCGCCGATGGACTATCTGTCGCTGGCAGACCCCAAGTACAAGGGCATGGTGTGCCACCGCTCCTCCACCAACGTCTACAGCCAGACGCTGCTTGCCTCGGTGATCGAGAACCACGGCGCGGAAGCGGCGCGTGACTGGGCCGCCGGTGTGGTGGCCAACTTTGCCCGCGACCCCGAAGGCGGGGACACCGACCAGCTGCGCGGGCTTGTTTCCGGGCAATGCGAAATTTCCATCGCCAACAGCTATTACTTTGCCCGCGCGCTGCGCACCGACGTGGACGGCGTGACCGCAGAAGTCGATCGCATCGGCTGGATCTTTCCGGCGCAGGATGCCGAAGGGGCGCATATGAACCTGTCGGGCGGCGGCGTGGCAGCCCATGCACCGAACCGCGAGAATGCGGTGAAGTTCCTTGAGTACCTCGCGTCGGAACAGGCGCAGGAATATTTCTCTGCCGGGAACGACGAATTCCCGACGGTCGCGGGCGTCCCGCTGAGCGAGAGCGTGGCGAAGCTGGGCGAGTTCAAGGCGGATGAGGTGAACCTGTCTGCCGTGGCCCAGAACCTGCCCGAAGCGCAGAAGATCTTTAACGCAGTCGGCTGGAAGTAAGCCAAGGGTCGCATCCGGGCGGGCAAACCCGCGCCCGGATGCGACGTCACAGGGGGGGGGCCGCGCAGCTGCGGCCCTTTTGCATGGACAGCCGTGTCCGATCTTGCAGGGGGGCTGATATGCGCCACTTTCGTCACATGCTGACAGCCTGTCTGGCCGCCGTTGCGGCCAATGCCGCCATCGCAGAGGTTGACGCCGATGACATTGCGCGGATGCGGGCCGCCGATATCGTCCTCCTGGGCGAGGTCCACGACAACGCCGCACATCACCTTGGACAGGCAAAGCTGATGGCAGAGATCGCGCCGAGGGCCGTTGTTTTCGAAATGCTGACACCGGATCAGGCCGCGCAGGTCAATGCCGACAGTCGCAGCGATCTGGATGCGCTGGCACAACAGATTGGCTGGGCCGAATCGGGCTGGCCGGACTTTGCGCTGTACCGTCCGGTGTTCGAGGCGGCAGGGCAGACGCCGGTGTTCGGCGCAGCCTTGCCCCGCGACCGCGTGCGGGCCGCATTCGAGAGCGGTGCAGCCGAGGTGCTTGGGGCCGAGGCGGGCCGTTTCGGTCTGGACGCCCCCTTGCCGCAGGCGGAGCAGGAGGCGCGCGCGGCATTGCAGTTCGCCGCGCATTGCGAGGCGATGCCGATGGAGATGATGGGCGGCATGGTCGAGGCGCAGCGCCTGCGCGACGCCGCCTTTTCCGCAACGACGTTAGAGGCGCTTGCCACCTATGGCGCGCCTGTGGTGGTGATCACCGGCAACGGGCATGCGCGCAAGGACTGGGCCATGCCCGCGCTGATCGCCCGCGCCGCCCCCGATACCACAGTGCATGTGGTGGGCTTTGTCGAGGCCCCCGCAGAGGGCGGTGATCCGCGTTATGATACCACCATCGTCACCGCCCCGGCGGACAGGCCAGACCCCTGCGCCGCATTCAACAAGTAAGGACCTGTCATGTATATCGCGATGAACCGTTTTACCGTGCCGTCGGAAAACGCCGAAGCCTTTGAGGCGCTCTGGCTGGGCCGCGACAGCCATCTCAAGGAGATGGAGGGCTTTGTGGAATTTCACATGCTGCGTGGCCCCGAAAATGACGGCAAGGTGCTGTTTGCCTCGCATACGGTCTGGGCGTCGGAGGAGGCCTTTCGCAACTGGACCCGCAGCGACGCCTTCCGGGCCTCGCACAAGAGCGCGGGCACCACGGCAAAGCTGCATGAGGGTGCTCCGGTGTTCGAAGGGTTTTCGACGATCCAGCATATCGCCTGAGCGCGCCCCGGCAGGCTTGCGCTTTGCCTCCCGCCCCTTCATATTCAAAGTTACGAATTTCTTGAGAGGGGAGCAGGCGATGTCTATCACCAGGCGGAGTTTTGTCGCAGGCAGCATCGGTGCGGCGGGCATGACCGGATTTGGCCTTGGGCCACGGGCCGGACATGCGCAGATTGATCTGGGCAAGGTCCGGCTTGATGTGGTCAGCGACGGCGCGCTTGCCCTGCCGGGCAGCTTTGTCTTTGATCCGATGCCCAAGGATGAATTGCAGGCCGTGCTGGATGCGCAGGGCATTTCGCCTGACGTACTGACACCACCCTGCAATGTGACCCTGATGCGCAGCGGTGACCGGACGGTGTTGTTCGATGTCGGCGCAGGCTCGGATTTTGCGGCGACCGCCGGAACCCTGGGCGCATCGCTTGACGCATTGGGAGTCGCGCCAGAAGAGGTGACGGATGTGGTTTTTACCCATGGCCACCCTGACCACCTGTGGGGTCTGCTGGATGATTTCGGCGACCCGCTGTTTACCGGCGCGCGCTATATGATGGGCCGGGCGGAATGGGACTATTGGCTTGATCCCGAAACGGTCGATCAGATCGGCGAGGCGCGGGTTGCCTTTGCGGTGGGGGCGGAGCGGCGTTTGCGGATGATCGAAGAGGACGTGACCTTGTTCGATGACGGCGACGAGGTCTTGCCGGGTGTCCTGGCCCGCGCCACATACGGTCATACCCCAGGTCACATGGCGCTGGAGGTGCGGGACGGCACGCAATCCGTCATGGTCCTGGGCGATTGCATCGGCAACCACCATGTTGCCTTTGCCAGGCCGGAGTGGCTGTCAGGATCGGATCAGGACCAACAGCTTGCCGCCACAACGCGGGCGGCCCTGCTGGATCAGCTGGCGCATGAACAGACCCGCGTCATCGGCTTTCACCTGCCGCAGGGGTTCGGGCATGTGGAAAAGACCGCAGATGCCTATCGCTTTGTGCCGGGGGTCGGTTGACCGGGGTCAGCGACCGTCAGATCCAGCGTCTGACCCGCGCGCAATAGGCGTCGGCAGCCGGTCCGAAGGTCTGGCGCAACAGTGCCTCTTCCGGTGCGGCAAAGCGACGGTCGAGGACAAGCCAGAGCGCGCCTGCCAGCACAAGGCCCAGCAGCGAGCCTGTTCCCATGGCAAAGGACACTGTGAGCATCACCAGCGCGAGGTAGATCGGGTTGCGGGACCATTGAAATGGCCCCTCCACGATCAGGGTTTTCGGGGTGTTATGCGGCTCTATCGTGGTTTTTCGGGCAAAGAAGTACCAGGCGGACCAGACGACAAGGCCAAGCGCACCAAGAAGCACGAGCCACGACAGGGCATCCAGCCACCAGATATCCGGGTGCAGGCCCGGCGCGATGAATTTGAAAAGGTAGATGGCGGCAATGCTGCCAAGCCACCAGATTGGCGGCAGGTCTGGAAATGCACGCATCAGTCGGCCACGGCCTCTTGCACGATCTCATCCAGCAACGCCTGCACCTCCTGCATCGGGCCTTGCGGGTAGCTGCGATATCCCACGACGACCTGACCCTCGCGGTCAGCGACGAAGATGCCATAGGGGCAATGGGCGATGTTCATCGGGTCCGCCTCCATCACTTTGCGGGACAATACGGCAGAGCAGAACAGGAACACATCCGCCGCATCGAAGAGTTTGGTTTCGCTGCCGACATCACCGGCGGTGCGGTTCAGCATTTCGCCGGTATGGCTCACATAGTCAATGACCAGACCCTGACCGACAATCGCATTTTCCACGCTGAAGGTGGCGTCCTCAAAGCTGCCGTTGAAGGGATAAGTGATCGCCTCCTGTGCAAGCACCGGGGCGGCGCAGCAGATCAATGCAGAAAGGACAAGTGGTTTCATGACGTGTCTCCATTACGCGCGTTCTGCAAAGTGTAGCAGAGAACCGGGGGCGATGGGCAAGGCCAAAGCCCCCGGTCGCGTGTTTCAGCCGAACATGTCCGCGGTGATCCCGGCGTACCAGCCTTCGGATTCCTCGTAAGTCGCCTTGCGCAGTTCCGCGCTTTCCCCGGTTTCGGAGATAAAGCCGTCCACCTGGGCGATCTTTTCATCCGTCGCCTCATAGGTTGCGCCAACCTTGACGCCGTCATCGGTATCGATCAGCGACCAGCAGGTGTTGGAGTACCGGGCCGGGAACACACTGGACCCGGTCAGTGCGCCGCGCACCGCGTTGGCGCAGACCTTGGCCTGCGAATTGGCGGAGAACCCTGATTTCGGCATGTCGCCCTGTTCAGCGGAATCGCCCAGCACATAGATGTCGGGATCAGCCTTGCTGGACATGTCGATGGCATTGACCGGGGCCCAGTTCCCGTCGGTGACGCCTGCCATTTCCGCGATGCGGCCTGCCTTCATCGCCGGGATCACGTTGCAGACATCGACCTTGGTTTCTTCGCCATCAATGGTCAGGGTCATGGCGGCCGGGTCAACCGATACGTTGCCGCCACCGAATTCCTCGCCGATCCAGTCGATCATGCCCGAGTAATGGTCCCCCCACCCTTCCTGAAACAATGCCTGCTTGGAGAATTTCCCCTTGGGGTCGGCCACGATGATCTTGGCAGTCGGATTGTTCGCCTTGAGGTAGTGCGCCACCATCGACACCCGTTCATAGGGGCCGGGGGGGCAGCGATAGGGGTTCGGTGGTGCCACCATCGCGAATGTGCCGCCCTCGGGCATCGCCATGATCTGCGCCTTGAGCAGTTCAGTCTGCGAACCGCCCTTGTAGGCGTGCGGCATGGCGTTCTGGGCCGCTACGTCCCAGCCTTCGACCGCGCCATCAACGAAATCAATGCCGGGGCTGAGGATCAGCTTGTCATAAGGGACCGAACCTCCCCCCGCGAGCGCCACGGTGCGTGCATCGCGGTCCACGCCCACGGCCCAGTCATGCACGACATTCACGCCACCAGCCGCCAGCCCACCGTAGCTGTGACCAAGATCGCCCATTTCCTTGAACCCGCCCAGATAGAGGTTCGAGAAAAAGCAGGTATAGTACATGCGCGTGGGTTCGATCAGCATCACGTCGATTTCGCCCTTGCTGTCCTTGGCGATATAGCGCGCGGCGGTGGCACCGCCTGCGCCGCCCCCCACGACGACAACGCGGGGTTTGCCATGCCCCGCCGCAAAGACATCGGGCGCCGACAAGGCAGCCGTGGCCGCAGCCCCGGTACCGATAAAAGCACGTCTGTTCAGTGTCATGGTCTTCCTCCCTGAAACGACCCCTAGTCGAGGTCCTTGAAATATGCCGCAAGCGCGGCAATCTCCTCGTTCGTCAGACGGCCCGCCATCATCTGCATGACAGGGTGCGGTCTGAGCTTGTTCTTGTAGGCGTGCATGGCCACCACAAAATCCTTGACCGGCCAGCCGGTAATTGATGGGATGCCATCTTCCGCCCCATCGGGTTGGTGGCAGGTCGTGCAATCACCGGCCAAGTATGCGCCGTATTCCACATCCCCCACAAGCGCGAGGATCGCGGGGTCCAGGGCCTGTGTTTCTGGCGCATCCGCCGTGTCGCCCGAGGCGCGCCGCAGAAAAGCCAGCAGATCGGCGCGGTCCTGCGCGTCGTCCAGGCCCGTGAAATTCATCCGTGTCTTCAGGATCATTGCCTTCGGGTTCTTGATAAAGGCGTCCAGGGTCCGATCGCTCCAGGTCAGCCCGTCCTTGCCAGCCCGGACCATGGCGTCGGAATATGTGAAACCGCCGACCGTGCCCGCCACACGGCCATGGATACCGTTCAGATGTGGGCCGACGCGGTTTTCGGCATCCGGCCCGAGCTGATGGCAGGCCGCACATTTGCGAAATACCTTTTCCCCCGCTTCGGCATCCCCTTCGGCCTGGGCCGCGACCGGGCCCAGCAAGGCAAGATACAGCAGTGCCGGGAGAGCGGACCGCGGCACCGGGTCAGTTCCCGACCGACTTGAGGTATTCAATCACCGCGGTCAGGTCTTCTTGCTTGTTCAGCCCACGAAACGACATCCGGGTGCCTTTCATGTAGCTTTTCGGTGCCGCGAGAAAGCTGGACAGTTCCGCCTCGTTCCAGACCAGACCGTCCTTTGCGGCCGATTTCATCGCGCCGGAGTACTTAAAACCGGCCACGGCAGCGGCGGGAGCGCCCACAACATTGGTCAGGATCGGGCCGGATCGGTTCTTGGCTCCCTCGCCGATCTGGTGGCAGGATTTGCATTTGCGAAAGACCTTCTCGCCCGCTTTGGCCAGTTCCGGATCAAAGGCGGCGGCGGCCGATGGCTCAGTTTCGGTACTGTCGGATGCGGCGACAGGCTCAGCGGCGGCTTCGGGTTCGGCTGCTTCCTCTTGCGGGGTCACGTCCAGCACCATGGCGCGCATGGTGACCTTGGCGGGGGCGTCCTTGCAGTTTTCCATACAGGGCGCCCCCTGCCATTGGGCGTATTCGGCTTTGGCCCGGTCATCCACGATGAACCCGTCGGCGTTGGGCATTTTCACATCCAGCAGGTTCTGATCTGACAGTTCAAATTCATCATCGACCAGATCGTTGGAATACAAAATGTAGGCGGTGATCGCATAGACCTCGTCATCGGTCAGCGTGCCTGCGTTGCCATAGGGCATGGACCGGCGGATATAGTCGAAAGCCGTGGTCAGATGTGGCCAGTAGGACCCAACGGTCTTGAGCGGATCGTCACGGTCCAGCGTGCCCCTGCCCCCGGCCAGTTTTGGCCAGTTCCCGATGCCTTCGGCAAAGTCGCCATGACAGGAGGCGCATTTCTCGGCAAAGATTTCCTCACCGCCAAGGACAGTGCCAGCGCCTGTCGGCAGATCCGCGCCGGAGGGGCCGATGTCGTGGTTCCAGGCCGCGATCTCTTCGGGAAGGGCGGGACGGCCAAGGCCGAAACCCTGTGCAAGACCGGGGCTGGCGCTGGCTGCGAGCAGTGTGATGAGGGCTGCGGACTTAAGAAACCTCGACATTCTCCGCCTCCCCGTTGGCGCGCACCAGCCATGTCTGGATGCAATTGTTGTGATAGATCGAATTCAGCCCGCGCACCGCGCGCAGTTGCGCCTTGGTCGGCTGGACATAGCCGGTGTCGTCCATGGCGCGTGATTGCAGCATCATCTCTTGTCCGTCCCAGGTGGTGTCCAGGTAGAAGCGCGTCAGCGCCATCTTTTCCCCCGGCCTGGCCAGGCGCGCGGTTTCCCATGTCATGCCGCCGTCCCTGGAAACATCGACGCGGGTAATCGCACCGCGCCCGGACCAGGCCAGGCCGGTAATCACCAGCGGGCCGGAGCCGTGGGCAATCGGGGCCTGCGGGCTGGGCGACGTGACAACGGATTTTGCATCCATCGCCCATGTCCATTTGCGGCTGGTGCCATCGGCCAGCGTATCGGTGTATTTCGATGTTTCCTCGCGGCTTTCCACCGGGCCATCGGTGACCTCGATCCGGCGGATCCATTTGACCCACATGTTGCCTTCCCACCCTGGCACGACGAGGCGCACTGGATACCCGTGCTCTTTACGCAATGCCTCGCCGTTGGCCTTGAACGCGATGAGCACATCGTCCAGGGCCTTTTCCATCGGGATGGACCGCCCGTTGGAAGACGCATCGGCCCCTTCCACAAAGACCCATTTGTCCTTGAGGTCACCAGCGGCATCCAGCCCCGCTTCCTCCAGCATGCTGCGCAGTGGCACGCCGGTGTATTCCATGTTGTGGATCATGCCGTGGGTGAACTGTGCGCCGTTCAGTTGTGCGCCGGCCCATTCCATCCCGGTATTGGCCGCGCATTCGCAGAAATAGACGTGGTTCTCGCGCGGGAAGCGTTCCAGATCGGCGTAGGTGAAGACCAGCGGTTGATCGACCAGCCCGTTGATCATCAGCCGGTAATCTTCCTTGCGCAGCTCAATCGCGCCCGAGTGGTGCCGTTCAAAAGCGCAGCCCTGCGGGGTGATCGTGCCGTCCAGCGCGTGAATCGGGGTGAAGTTGATGGAACTGACGGTATCGGCGGTCAGCCAATCCACATTGCGGCGGATCACGTCATCTTCGAACCGGATCGGCAGGCCATAGGGGGTCGCATCCACACCGTCACCGAATTCCTGTGCCCAGGGCTGGATTTCGGTGATCAGCGGGTCAGGCGTTTGGGCCCGCGCCGTGCCAGCGGCAAACGCACCGGCACCGGCAGCCGCTGCATTGCGCAGAAAGCTGCGGCGTGTCGATGATGCCTTGGTGTCATCGGTCATGGCGTTGTCTCCCTTGCTCTTCGCCCTCAAATGCCTGTCACGTCGACGGATGTGTTGGGATCAAGGCGCACCGTGCCCTGCTTTGCGATATGCGCCTCGACCACATTCCAGATCGGGGGGCCTTCGGTGCCTTCGTTGACCGATGCCCAGCCCGCGACCTGATAGGTTCTGGCCGGGTCGATCTGTTCGCCGGTCCTGAGCAGGGTCATGTCGGTGATCCGCTCGCCCTGCGGTTTGGTCACGTCGATGCGATAGCCAAGCCCGCCGGTGCGGACCATGTCGCCGCCCTGCTGGTAATAGGGGTCGGGATTGAACAGGTTGTCGGCCACATCCTCCAGCACCACATGCAGGAACTCGCCGGTCATCCCGGTCCGGTACGCCTCCGGGTAGGTCATCGACGTCACGCTCCAGATGTCTTCGCGGGTGATGTCCTGACCGGGCAGGATCGACGGCCCCCAGCGCACACCGGGGCTGAGCGCGATTTCAGCGTCGCGTTCGGACAGCAGGGCATCGCAGATCAGATCGTCCCAGGTGCCGTTGAAATTGCCGCGCCGGTAGAGGGTCTGATCCTCTGCCGTCTTGCCGATCACCTCTGACATCGCATTCAGATAGGGCGCGCGCTGTTCATCAATCAATGCGGTCATCGGCGCATCCGGGGTGATCACGTCGGAAAAGACCGGGATCAGCTTGTGGCGGAAACCCATCATGCGCCCGTCGCGCACATCCAGATCGACACGGGAAACGAATTTGCCGTTGGAGCCGGAGGCGATGATGATCGTATCCGCCACCAGCACCGGTTCGGGCAGGGCGTCATGGGTGTGGCCGGACAGAATCACGTCGATGCCGGTGACCTTGCCCGCCATCTGCTTGTCCACGTCGAACCCGTTGTGCGAAAGGCAGACCACCAGTTCAGCCCCCTCGGCGCGGACCTCATCCACCATTTCCTGCATGCGTTCATCGCGGATGCCAAAGGAATATTCCGGGAACATCCAGCCGGGGTTGGCGATGGGCATATAGGGAAAGGCCTGCCCGATCACGGCGATCTTCACGCCGCCGCGTTCAAAGAACTTGTAGGGCGGGAACAGGTCGGTCGGCTCGTCCCATTCGGCGTCAAAGATGTTCTGGCCCAGCGCGGCAAAGGGCAGGCCCTCGACAATCTCGGTCACCCGGTCAGAGCCAAGGGTGAATTCCCAGTGGAAGGTCATCGCATCCGGTTGCAGCGCGTTCATGACGTTGACCATGTCCTGCCCTTTGGTCTGATAGCAGGTATAGCTGCCATGCCAGGTGTCGCCGCCATCCAGCAGCAGCGCATCGGGGCGCTCGGCGCGGATGGCCTTGACCACGGTCGCCACGCGGTCCAGCCCGCCGACCCGTCCATATTCCCGCGCCAGGGCGGCAAAGTCATTGTAGGTCAGCGCATAGGCAGAGGGGCTGCCGTCGTCGATCCCGTAGAGCCTGCGGAAATCGGCTCCGGTGACATGGGGCACGGCCCCCTTGTTGCCACCGACGCCGATGTTGACCTCCGGCTCGCGGAAATAGACCGGCTTGAGCTGCGCGTGGATGTCCGTGACGTGGATCAGCGACACGTTGCCAAAGGTGTCGAACTCCAGCAGCTTGTCCTGCGTCAGCAGTTGCTGTGCCGCCAGCCGCGACCAGTTGCCAAAGCCGGACGCGCCATAGATCGACGCCGCAGCCATGGAAGTTTGCAGGAAGTCGCGGCGAGAGAACATGGGGGCTCCTTCACGCAGATATATATGCGCATCTATGAATTTGATTCGGGCAAAAAACCCCGTGCGACGCAGCGCACGGGGTCTTCAGTGTTCAGTTGCGGACAGAGGGGCCTTCGACCGAAAGGCCATTGCCCCGCGAGGCCACGTAAAGCTCAAGCGCCACGAACTCCGGGCTGCCGGGCGCAAAGGTTTCGGCGCGGGTGTCGCGGATACAGCCCTTGAAGCGTGAATGTGACCCGTTCAGCTTGGTATTCTTGAGGCGGTAGACCGGAAAGCCATTGATCTGGCCCTGGCTGAGGTGATCGGCGCGGATCATCCGGCCATAGTTGTCTTCGTGACAATTCGAACAGGACAGTTCCAACTGGCCCATGCGGGTGTAGTACAACTCCTTGCCCTGTTCCCAGGTCGATTGGGCCGGGCCGTCGATGGCCACGTTGACCGGCAGGCCGCGCGACACCGATGCAAGTGCGGCTTCCATGTTGATCGCGTCGCCCTTGTCGTATTTCCAGGCTTCGGCCCCCATCCGGTTGGTGCGGCAGTCATTGACCTGCATCTGCAAGGTGCGGACTTCGCCCGCGGCCTCGTTCCATTTGGGATAGGTCGCCTTGACGCCCGCCATGCTGTCGATGTCATTGTGGCAGGACGCACAGGATTTGCCCTCGGTGCCCTCGGCTGTTTCCCAGGCTTCCATCGCCTGTTCGACAAAGATCATGCCGGGATTGTCGAAATCGTCAGCCTGCATGATCCGGGTTTCATCGCCCCGGAACAGCCACCCCGACATCACCTCGTCAAACCTGTCCGAGAGGTGTGCGGGTGCCGCCGTGCGCGTCACCATATCCGTCTCTTCGTTGAGGATCAGCGTATCGTCAACCGGGTCGGCCTGCGCCGTCATCCCCATTGCGATCAGCGCACCCACGCCGGCCATTCTTGCCAGTCTTTTCATTGTCTGTCCCTCCCTGAAACGTACCGTTCAGCCGATCGCGATGGCCTTGGTTTCCTCGTAGACCGAACCGTCATCGTCATACCAGGTGAACTTGAACTCACCTTCCTCGGGCACAATGGCCTCGAATTCGAAGTAGGGGTTCGTGGAAATCGCAGGCTCCATCTTGACGTCGATGACGTTCTCGCCGTTGAAGTCGCAGACAAAGCGGTTGATGATCGAACGCGGAATGGCGTTGCCGTCATCGTCCTTGCGCTGGCCGCTTTCCATCTGGTGGCTGATCAAGGTCTTGATCGTGACCGCCTCTCCGGCGGCCGCCGTTTTGGGGACTTTGACGCGGGGTTTTACACCTGATGCCATGATAATTCTCCTTGAATGCCTTAGCCGCCGCAGCCGCCAATTGTGACCTTGACCGTTTTCGACGTCTTGGCGAAGGAACCATCGGCCATCTTTGCGATGGCGACAATGTCCTGCGTCCCGGCCAGACGAATACGGGTCGACGCCCGCTGGGACGCGGCCAGCTTGCCGAATTTGAAGGTGGCGACGGGCGGGGTCGGGTTGCCCATTGCCAGCACCAGAATCTCACTCGCGCCTTCGGCAGAGACTTCGATGGGCACGGTATTGCCGTTCTCCGCGATTTCGGGGGCCGTTAGCTCGATGCCGCCCTCGGTCATCTCGGCACCACCGGTAAAGGCCGCGATTTCCTCTTCGCCCTTGGCGAAACCCTTGATGGGCAACCCGGCGAGGACTAGGGCCCCTGCCCCGACCGCCAGCGCATTGCGTCGTGTGAATTCCATTCCGATCTCCTATCGTTCAGGCCGCGCCGGGCGCGGTTCGGTCCGTGAGTATGCCGCGCGACGCGCGGATCATTCCTTGAGCGTCGCGAGGTAGGCGACGACATCTTCGATCTGCTGGGCAGTCAGGATGGGACCAAAGGTGTCATCCGCCGCCTCACCCGTATAGGCATTGCCCGGACGGATAAATCCTTCGGTCTTGTAGAAGGAGGGCATCATGCTGTCCTCGAACATCACCTTGGCATTGGCGACGATGCCGCGCAGCTCTGCTTCGGTCCAGCGTTCGCCGGCACCATCCAGCATCGGCCCGATCTCGCCCTGAAAGGGAACTTCCGCCAGATCGCTGACCTGATGGCAGGCAACGCAATTGCCCTTTTTCTTGTTGCCGACGATATCGCGCCCCTCGGCAGGGTCGCCAGGCGCGCCTGTCAATGACGCGGCAATGGCCCCGTCATCAAAGCTGACATTGGTCGGCGCGATGATTTCTGCCACCGCCACGGTTGCCAGCAAGGCTGCGGCACCCGCAACTGTCCCTAGAATTTTCATGGTTCCTCCCTTGCCCTTCGGCTTTTGTCATAGCGTAGCGCACAGGTTCGTGAACACGCAACTACAAATTCAAAAAATCGAATGAATATAAGTTTTGATCACCAGAACCCCTTTGTTCCCAGCCTTTTTTCCTTCGCGTCAAACCTGAATCGCCGGACGCTGCCTGAAATCCTAGATTTCAACGCGTTAGGCGACAAGAGGTGCTTCGAGGAAAACGCGAATCCCCTTATTGGCTTTGCTCGGCGAATTTGCGGGCGTGGTATTTCTGAAAGCTCTCTTCCCCGTCATAGCCTTTTTCGACCACCCAGTTGAACATGTTGAAGGTCGTATGACGACCAAAAGCACCCGGCATCACGGTCACTGCGGCCTGGGCTGCGGTGGCGTCACTGCCCACCGTTTCGGGCATGAACATCACTGTGGGCGTGAACAGGACACCCCATTTGCGCACCATGTCCTTTTCCGGCAGGGCCTCGCCATCGAAATCGGTCACTTCGGTGTCACCGAACATGTTGATCTGCACGACAAAGAAATTCTCTTCGATGTAGGCGGCGATCTCGGGGATCGGATAGACCTCTTCGTGCATTTTGGTGCAATAGATACAGCCGCGCTGCTCGACCATGATCGCCATGCGCTTGCCTTCGCTGTTGGCCTCTGCCAGGTCGTCCGACAGGTCCTTGAAGGTGTCGCGCATCCAGGGGGTCTTGTGCAGCCCGTCATCGCCCACTTCCGCAAAGGCCGCTTGTGTCACTGTGATCAGGGCCGCAAGGGCCAGTGCGATTGGTCGCATGTCGTTCCTCCGGTTAGCGCAGGGTGCCGATGTCGGGCGCGATTTCAAGCATCCACTGCGCGATGTAGTTGATGGTGTTGGTGGCAATCAATATCCCGAACAGGATCAGCATCACACCCATAAGCTTTTCTATCAGGCCCAGGTGGCGGCGGAAACGGGCCATCCATCGCATGAAGGGGCCGATGAACAGTGCCGCAAGGACAAAGGGCGCGGTCATCCCCAGCCCATAGACGAACAGCAAGAGCGCACCGCTGCCCGCCGTATCTGCCCCGGCGGCGGTGAACAGGATCGCCGCCAGCACCGGCCCCACGCAGGGCGTCCAGCCAAAGGCGAAGGCCAGACCGATGACATAGGCCCCCAGCAGGCTGACGTTGGAGGTATCGCCCGCATCGGCGCGGAACTGCCTGTAGAGCAGGCCGATCCGGATCACCCCGAGAAAGTGCAGCCCCATCGCGATGATGATCGCCGCCGCGATCCAGCGCAGGATGTCGAAATATTCCCGCACGATCTGGCCGAATACCGTGGCCGCCGCACCCAGCCCCATGAAAATCGTGATCACCCCTGCCGCGAACATGCAGGCCGCCAGCACCGCGCGCCGCCGCACCGCGCTGTCGATGGGGGCGTCCGCCGATATCTGGTTCATGCCCACGCCGGCCAGATAGCTGAGGTAAAACGGCACAATCGGAAGGATACAGGGCGACAGAAAGGACAATAATCCGGCAATCAGCGCGCCTGCGAGGGTGATATCCATCATGTTCCGGGGTCCGTGCTTGAGTAATTCACATATTCATATTAGGTATTATTTAACGGAAAGGTCAAACCGACATGTTGCTGCGTGCGCTGATATTGCCTGTTTTTGTGGCCATCGGGTGGGTGCAGGTCGCATCTGCAGAGCTTGCGCTTGTGATGGTCGAGGAAAAGGGCTGCATCTGGTGCGCCAGGTGGGACCGGGAAATCGCGCAGAAATACCCAAAGACCCCCGAGGGTCAGGCAGCCCCGTTGCGGCGGTACGACATTCATACGCCGGTTCCCGGCGACCTTGAATTCGCAGGCCGCCTGAGTTTCACACCGACATTTGTGCTCGTTGAGGATGGCCGTGAACTGTCCCGGATCGAAGGATATCCGGGCGAGGATTTCTTTTGGGGTTTGCTGGGTGCGATGATCACCCGCGCCGATCCCGACATCATGATGAACTGACGGTCCGACTGGCAGCGCCGATATGGTCGCTGTCCGGCCCAAAACAACGAAGGATGCAGGTTTGATGGGGTTGCCGGTGTTTCACGACGACATGTGTGAGGAGGATATGGACAGGATGGCCGCCAGCGCGGTGCAGGCGTCCAACTTTCTCAAGGCGATCAGCCACGAGGGGCGGCTGATGATCCTGTGCCACCTCACCACCGGAGAGAAATCGGTGACGGAGCTGGAAGAATTGCTGTCGGCCCGGCAAGCGGCGGTGTCGCAGCAATTGTCGCGGCTGCGGCTGGAAGGGCTGGTCACCCCGCGACGCGATGGCAAGACAATATATTACAGCCTTGCCGACGACCGCCCGAGAAAGATCATGGAAGTGGTGTACGACCTGTTCTGCCAGGAGGATTAGGGCCTGTGGACGTTCATCTTCCGCCACCCGCGCGGGTCGGATTTTGCCGCTGGCGCCCTGATGTGAGCGCAGCAATGTGATCATTGGAAGCGAACATCCGGGATGGCAGAGGCAAAATCCGCCGCGCCCTGCAAGGGTTTCGCCAAAATTGCCCACTTCTGCGTTAAGAGAGCTTGAAATAGCTGGCTATTCCGGCGCTCTCTTGCCTGGAACTGAGCAATTTTGGACTGAAACGGGTGGTGGAAGATGAACGTCCGCAGGCCCTAGCAGGACCTTTTGATATCCAATGCGTGAAGGGAGGGGTCACGTGCTGAATTATCTGACAGAGCCGCAGACCGTAGCCCTGATCGGTGCGCTTGGCGGTCTTTTGCTGGGTCTCGCTGCGCGGATCGGGCGGTTCTGCACGCTGGGTGCCATCGAAGACGTCTATTACGGCAACTCCAGCCTGCGGCTGCGCATGTGGGGCGTTGCAATCGGGGTGGCGGTGATGGGCACCTTCGGGCTGGCCGGGTTGGGCTGGCTTGACCTGGGGCAGACCCTGTATCTGGGGCGCGGCTGGAACCCGCTGGCCTGCGTGGTCGGCGGCCTGACCTTTGGCTATGGCATGGCGCTGGCGGGCAACTGCGGCTATGGCGCGCTGGCACGTCTGGGCGGCGGCGATCTGCGGTCTTTCGTCATTGTGCTGGTGATGGGGCTGGCGGCCTATATGACCCTGGGCGGTCCGCTTTCCGGGTTGCGGTTGTGGCTGTTCGACGCCGCCGACAGGCCCGGCCCGATGCCGGGGTTTGCTGACGCGTTGTCGGCCCTGACGGGGCTGACGGTTCATGCCAGCGGCATCCTGATCGGGGCGCTGATCGTGCTGCTGACGCTGTCCCACCAGCCGATGCGCCAGGCCTATGGGCATGTCTTCTGGGGTGCGGTTGTCGGGATCGCCATCGTCTCGGGCTGGGCGGGTACGCAATGGGTTGCCAACGTCGGCTTTGATGCCACGCCGGTTCTGAGCCACACGTTCTCCGCACCGCTGGGTGAAACCATGCTTTATGCGATGACCTCTTCGGGGAACTCCATCAGCTTTGGCACGGGGTCGGTCCTGGGGGTCCTGTTGGGTGCCTTCGCCGGCAGTCTGTTCAAGGGGCATTTCCGCTGGGAGGCCTGTGACGATCCGCGCGAGCTGGGCCGCCAGATCCTGGGGGCGGGCCTGATGGGGTTTGGCGCGGTGATTACCGTCGGTTGCAGCGTCGGCCAGGGGCTTTCCGCATTTTCGGTGCTGGCCTATAGCGCACCGCTGACCCTTGCCTGCATCATGGCCGGTGCCGCAATTGGATTGCGTCAGCTTATCCTGGGATTCGCACCGGGAATTTGAGCCCGTTTCAGGCGTTAACCGCCACCGACCTGTTCACACCTTGACCTTTCACATCCGGATTTGCGAAAAAAGCCACCGTCAGGCCCGGATCGGATCGCCGGATATTGCCAGCGCGGGCCGAATATGGGAGTAGTTCGCCCGGTATTAATTGAAAGAAAATTAATGAAAATTGCTGTTTTTGGAATTGGGTATGTGGGCTTGTCAAACGCGGTCCTGCTGGCCCAGCACAACAGTGTCACGGCGGTGGATTTGTCGGCAGACCGCGTGGCGCAATTGAATGCCCGGACGTCGCCGATCGAAGACGTGGAACTGGAACAATGGCTGGCCGACAAGGAACTGGACCTGACGGCCACCATCGACGGCGCGGCCGCCTGCCGGGAGGCGCGATTCATCGTGATCGCCACCCCGACGGATTACGACCCCGAGACCAACTTCTTCAACACCTCCTCGGTCGAGGCGGTGATCAAGCTGGCGCTCGACGTCAATCCCACTGCCACCATCGTGGTCAAATCGACCGTGCCCGTCGGCTTTACCGACCGGGTGCGCAAACTGTTCGGGTCCGAGGACATCATCTTTTGCCCCGAGTTCCTGCGCGAGGGGCAGGCCCTGCACGACAACCTTTATCCCTCGCGGATCGTGGTCGGGTCGCGCCGCGAGGAGGCAAAGGTCTTTGCCGATCTGCTGGTGCAGGGGGCATTGGCCACGGATGTGCCGGTGCTTTACACCGGGCCGTCAGAGGCGGAATCGATCAAGCTTTTTGCCAATACCTACCTGGCGCTGAGGGTGGCTTTCTTCAACGAGCTTGACAGCTATGCCCTGGCCGAAGACATGAACGCGCGTGAAATCATCGAAGGGGTCGGCCTCGATCCGCGCATCGGCACCCATTACAACAATCCGTCCTTCGGCTATGGCGGCTATTGCCTGCCCAAGGACACCAAGCAGCTGCTCGCCAATTTCTCGGCGGTGCCGCAGAACCTGATGCGCGCGGTGGTGGATGCAAACCGGACCCGAAAGGATTTCATTGCCGAACGGGTGCTGGCGCGCAAACCCCAGGTGGTGGGGATTCACCGGCTGGTGATGAAGGCCGGGTCGGACAATTTCCGGCAAAGTTCCGTGCAGGGCGTGATCCGTCGCATTCTGGCCGAAGGGATCAAGGTCGTCATCTATGAACCAGCCTATGAGCAGGAGAGCTTTCTCAGCTGTGCAGTTGTGCGCGACCTGGAAAACTTCAAACGACAAAGCGATGTCATCGTGGCGAACCGCGCGTCCGATGACCTGTCGGATGTGGCAGACAAGGTCTTTACCAGGGACATCTTTGGCCTGAGCTGACAGGCAAACGGCGTTGCGGCACCGGCACAGGTGCGCATCACCACGCAAGACAACGAGGGACCATGGCAGAACATCACCGCGCCTTCCTGTCCGGGCTGTTCGATGCGGCGGTTGCCGCCGCCGACCCGTTGAATGCCCTGGGTAGCAACCTGCCCGACGCGCCGCGCGGCCGCACCGTGGTTATTGGCGCGGGCAAGGGCGCGGCCCAACTGGCGCAGGCCTTTGAAGCGCTGTGGGATGCGCCGTTCGAAGGGGTTGTGGTCACCCGCTATGGCTATGGCGCGCCGTGCCAGACGATCCGGGTACTGGAGGCGGCGCATCCGGTGCCGGACGCCGCCGGACTGGAGGCGGCGCAGGCGCTGAAATCGGCAGTCAGCGGGCTGGGGCCGGATGATCTGGTCATCGCGCTGATCTGTGGCGGGGGATCGTCGCTGTTGCCTGATCCGCCCGAGGGGCTGAGCCTGACCGATCTTCAGGAGCTGAACGCCGCCCTGCTGGAATCGGGTGCGCCGATTTCGGTGATGAATGCGATCCGCAAGCGGTTCAGCGGCATCAACGGCGGACGGCTGGCGGAACTGGCCGGGGGCGCGCGCATCTGCAACCTGATCGTGTCCGATGTGCCGGGTGACGACCCCGGCGCTGTCGCTTCCGGACCCACGGTGCCGGGACGGCCAGGCGCGGCAGAGGTCCTGGCCCTGATCGGAGCGCGGGGGTTGGCGCTGCCGCAGACCTGCATGGACCATCTGCGCCAGCAGCCGTCGGACGAGGCTGCACCGCGCACCAATGTCACGACCCGGATCATCGCGTCTGCCGCACAGTCGCTTGAGGCCGCCGCCTGCCGGGCCAGCGCCGAGGGCGTGACGCCGTGGATACTTTCGGACCGGATCGAAGGGGAAGCGCGGGAGGTGGCATTGGTTCACGCAGCCCTCGCGCGGCAAGCGGCCATCGCAGGCACACCCTATCCCGCGCCGGTTGTCCTGCTGTCAGGCGGAGAGACAACGGTCACGCTGCGCCACAAGGGCAAGGGCGGACGCAACAGCGCGTTTCAACTTGCCCTGGCGCTGGCGTTGGAGGGGGAGTCGTGGTTTCACGCGCTCGCGGCGGACACCGATGGGATTGACGGCTCCGAGGACAATGCGGGGGCCTGGGTGGACGGGACAACGGCGGCGCGGATCCGTGCGGCGGGCCTCGATCCCTTGCAGGCGTTGCAGCATGACGATTCCTATTCGGCGCTCAAAGCAGTGAATGGGCTGTTCATGACGGGGCCGACCGGGACCAACGTCAATGACTTTCGGGCCATTCTGATCGGCGCACCCAAAGGCTGATTGTCGGACGGTGCAAGCCCTTGGATGCGCGGCGGCATACCGCTGTTCCCTTGTGCCACCCCCAATGAAGACATGTCAAAAATGACATGTCTTCATTGGGGGTGGCGTATTGGGGCATATCAGGTGTTTCCGTTCACCCATGGACAGGCCGGATGGATGTGATGCACCGTCTGGTCTGAATGATACCGCTCAAGAAACCGAACAGGCACCGCCAATCTCAATCGTCCGGCAAGACCCAGACCGTGTCCGCGACCCGACGGTCCCGAAAAGACGCGATTCGCGCCGCATGCTGAAGCGTCAGGTCAATGTCATCCCAACCCTTGATCAACTTCGTCCGCCACACCTCATCCAGGTCAAAGCCAAATACCTGCCCCGCCACTTGGATTTCCCTGTTGCCCAGATCTATGCAGAGCGGCGCGCCACCATCCCCCAATTCGGCGACCAGTGCCGCAACCTCGCGCTCGCCCAAACGGGCAGGCAACAGGCCGTTGTTGATCGCATTCGCGGCAAAGATATCGCCAAAGCCGGGCGCGATCACGGCCCGAAACCCGGCATCGACCAGGGCATAAACCGCCGCCTCGCGCGAGGAACCGCTGCCAAAGTTCCGGCCCGCGATCAGGATGCTGGCAGGCTCCGGCCCGTTCAACGGGAAATCGGGGCGCAATACGCCTGCATCGTCGCGGCGCATATCATGCAACAGGAAATCGCCATAGCCCTGCACACGGGGCGTCGACATGAACCGGGCCGGAATCAACTGGTCGGTGTCCACATTGTCCTGCGGCAGGTGGACCGCCCTGCCCTCATGTGTGGTCCATCCCGCCATCAGACCCTCTCCTGCATGACTTCGCGCAGATCCGACAGCGCGCCGGTCACCGCCGCCGCCGCGACCATGGCGGGCGACATCAGATGCGTGCGTGCGCCGCGCCCCTGCCGCCCCCTGAAGTTCCGGTTGGTCGATGAGGCGCAGCGCTTGCCCGGTGCCACAAGGTCGCCATTCATGCCGACGCACATCGAACAGCCCGATGCGGCCCATTCCAGCCCGGCGTCCCGAAACACGAGGTCCAGACCCTCGGCCTCCGCTTGTTGCTTGACCAGCGCCGATCCGGGCGACACCAGCCCCGGCACCTGCGCCCTGCGGCCCCGCAGCACTGCCGCCGCCGCGCGCAGGTCCTCGATCCGCCCGTTGGTGCAGGAGCCGAGGAAGACCTGATCAACCGGCGTGCCCTTGATCGGCTGTCCCGGTGTCAGCCCCATGTAGTCATAGGCCGCCTCTGCCGCAGCCGCCTTGCCTGCACCAAGGCTTCCGGGCGCGGGCAGGACCGCGTCGATGCCGATTGCCTGCTCCGGGCTGGTTCCCCAGGTCAGGGTCGGCGCGATGTCGGCGGCGTCAATGATCACTTCGCGGGCAAAATCTGCCCCCGCGTCCGTGCGCAGGGTGCGCCACCCGTCCACTGCCCTCTCCCAGTCGCTGGCCTTGGGCGCAAAGGGGCGGCCCTTGATATAATCGAAAGTCACCTCATCGGGGGCCACCATGCCAAAGCGGGCGCCGCCCTCGATCGACAGGTTGCACAGGGTCATGCGCCCCTCCATGCTCAGCGCCTCGACCGCCGGGCCTGCGTATTCCACCGCATGTCCCTGCGCCCCGCCCGCGCCCAGCCGCGCGATCCACCCCAGCGCCATATCCTTGGCCGTGACGCCCGGTGCCAAGGCCCCCTCAAAAGTGATCCGCATCGCCGCCGGTTTGCGCTGCCAGACGGTCTGGGTCGCCAGCACATGGGCCACTTCTGTCGCCCCGATGCCAAAGGCCAGAGCGCCGAACGCGCCATGGGTCGATGTGTGGCTGTCGCCGCAGTTGATCTGAAGCCCCGGGAGGGTCAGCCCCTGTTCCGGACCGATCACATGCACAATGCCCTGTCGCGGGTCGCTCAGCCCGAATGTCTCAAGACCATGGGTTCGCGCGTTGCCCTCCAGCGTCTCGATCATGCGGGCGATGTCGGGGTCCGTGATCCTGTCGCGCTGGCGGGTCGGGGCATAATGGTCGGTGACGGCAAAGGTCAGGCGCGGCTCTGCCACTTTCTGTCCGCGCGCGGCCAGCTTGGCAAATGCGTGATGCGACCCTTCATGCACCAGATGCCGGTCCACCCAAAGCAGCGAAGTGCCATCTTCGCGGCGCAGAATTTCATGCGCGCCCCAGAGTTTGTCCAGCAGGGTGCTTGGCTTTTCCATGAAAATGCACATAAATGTCCAAAGGCTCAAATGCAACAACATGTCCCGCCTCCACCGGCATCCGGCGCGTTGACGGGCTCGATGAGATTGCAGAGGTCGGCGCAACACAAGGGGAGCAAGATGGCAGACATTGACCCGATCACGCTGGCTGTCCTTGCCGGACGGATGGAGCAGATCGCCGATGAAATGGACGCAACCCTGTTCCGCGCGGCCTTCAACCCGATCATCGCAGAGGCACATGACGCCAGCCATGGTCTCTATCACGCTTCCACGGGCGACACGCTGGTGCAGGGCAAATCCGGGCTGCCGATCTTTGTCGGCGTCATGGCATTCGCGGTCAAGGCGGTGATCGACAAGGCCGCCGCCGACGGTGATCTGGCGGATGGAGACATCTATATTTTCAACGACGCGCATATCGGCGGCACACATCTGTCGGACATGCGCCTGGTGCGGCCCTATTACCGCGAGGGCAAGCTGTTCTGCTACCTCGCCTCGGTCGGGCATTGGCACGATGTGGGGGGTGCGGTGCCTGGCAACTACAACCCCGCCGCCACGGACGTCTTTCAGGAGGCGTTCAACCTGCCTCCGGTCAAGCTGGCCCGCGCGGGCGAGATCAACCAGGACATCATCGACATCCTGCTGCGCAACACCCGGCTTCCGCAATCGGCAATGGGCGATCTGAACGGCCAGTTGGGGGCGCTGGACCTTGGCATAAAGCGGATGGATGAACTGCTGGACGCCTATGGCGCCGACACGGTGCGCGCTGCGCTGGATGCTCTGGGCGACCGGGCGGAGGCCCTGATGCGCGCCGAGCTGGAGGGGTTGCCCGATGGCCGCTGGGAGGCTACCGACTACCTCGACAATGACGGGATCACGGATGAACCTCTGGTCATCAAGGTCGCGCTGGAGATCAGGGGCGATCAAATGGTGCTGGATTTTGCAGGCTCCGCCCCGCAATGCGCAGGGCCGGTGAACATCGCCCTGCCCACCACTGTTGCCGCCGCCTATGTGGCGATCAAGCACATCTTCCCGATGCTGCCCGCCAATGCCGGCGTGATGCGCCCCATCGAGGTGCGCGTGCCGGAAGGGTCGATGCTGGCCGCACAGTTCCCCGCGCCCACCGGCGGCTATACGGAGACGATCCTGCGGATGATCGACGTCATATTTTCCGCCGCCGCACAGGCCGCCCCGGAACGGATCGTTGCCAATGCCTATGGCACGATCAATGCGCTTTCGATTGCGGGCAAGCGCAGCGACGGGCGGCCCTGGGTCATGTTCAGCTTTTACGGCGGCGGGCATGGCGGATCGCTGGAGGGCGACGGGCTGAACCACGGCAATGCGCCGATTTCCACCGCCACCATTCCGCCGATGGAGATTCTCGAAAGCGTCTATCCGGTGATGTTCCGTCAATGGGCGCTGCGCCCGGACAGTGCGGGCGATGGCATGCATCGCGGCGGGATGGGGGCCATCTATGAAATTGAGGTGCTGGAAGAAAACGGCGCGGAGGCCTTCCTGTTTGGTGAACGCGGACGGTTCGCGCCCAAGGGGATCGCGGGCGGGGCAAATGCGGCGTTGAACCTGTTTTCCTATGCCACCGATGATGGTTTCGCGCATCCGCCGCTGGTCTCCAAGATGCGGGGCATCAAGCTGCGGCAAGGGCAAACCGTGCGGCTGGAAACACCCGGCGGCGGCGGCTATGGCCCGGCCGCCGACCGCGCCGCCGATGCCGTGGCGCGGGACGTCGCGCGCGGATTGGTGTCTGCCGAACATGCGGATGAAGCCTATGGCCAAGCCTGGCGGGAGATCACGACATGAGCGCGCAAATCAGGCCCTCCGCCCGGTGCAAGCCCAGGTCTGAGGTCACAATATGAAGATCGTCGGCGTCGATGTGGGCGGCACCTTCACGGATGTCTTTGTCCTGAATGAAGCGGACGGCACGGCAGCGGTCGCCAAGGTCCCCACCACGCGCCCGGATCAATCGGGCGGCTTTCTGAACGGGATCGGCCAGCAGGTGGACGACCTTTCAAAGATCTCTGTCGTGGTACATGGCACAACAGCAGGCACCAATGCCCTGTTGGAACGCAAGGGCGCGAAAATCGGCGTGATCACCACGATGGGCCTGCGGGACGTTCTGGAAATGCGCCGCCGCGACCGCCCCCGCACCTGGGGTCTGCGCGGTGATTTCGAACCTGTCGTGGACCGGCGATATCGCCTGGAAGTGCCGGAACGCACCCTGGCGGATGGCACGATCCGCACGCCGGTCGATCTGGACGCCGTGCGCACGGCGGCAACCGCGCTTGCCGATCAGGGCTGCGCCGCCATCGCCATCCTGTTCGCCAATTCCTACGCCAACCCCCAGAACGAAACACTGGCGGTTCAGGCCGTCCGTGCCATCTGGCACAATGAACATGTTTCCTGCTCCTCGGAAATCCTGCCGGAAATCCGCGAATTCGAGCGCTTTTCCACCACCGCGCTGAACGCCTATCTGCAACCGGAAGTCTCGGGCTATCTCGACCGGCTGGAATCGGCGCTGAAGCAGGATGGGTTCGGCGGCGAATTCATGATTGTGCAGTCCAATGGCGGGGTGATGGCCGTCGATACCGCCTGCAAGGTGCCGGTGCGCACAGCACTTTCCGGCCCCGCTGCGGGTGTGATTGCGGCGGGCTATATCGCCTCCATCGCCGGTTTCCCCGATGTGATCACCGGCGACATGGGCGGCACCAGCTTTGACGTCTCGCTGATTGCGGGCGGGCAATCCATGCTCAGCCCGCAGACCTCCATCGACTTCGGCATGGTGGTACGTACCCCGATGATCGAGATCACGACCATCGGCGCGGGCGGCGGGTCCATCGCCTGGGTGGACAAGGGCGGGCTGCTGAACATCGGCCCCGAAAGCGCGGGCTCAAACCCCGGACCGGTGGCCTATGGGCTGGGCAATGACCGCCCCACGGTGACCGACGCCAATGTGGTGCTGGGCCGGATCGACCCGGACAATCCGATCGGCGGCAAGCTGACCCGGCTGGACGTGGAAGCCGCCGCGAAAGCCATCGACGCCCATGTGGGCGCGCCGCTGAACCTTGACACCCATCAGGCGGCAGAAGCGATCCTGCGCGTCGCCAACAGCCGCATGGCGGGGGCAATCCGTCTGGTCAGCATCGAACGCGGGTTTGACCCCAAACGCTTTGCCTTCATGCCCTTTGGCGGCGGCGGTGCGTTGCACGCGGGTGCCATGCTGGCCGAGGTCGGCATCGCCCGCGCCATTGTGCCCCGGTATCCGGGGGTGACATCCGCCATGGGCTGCGTGATCGCGGACATGCGACAGGACTTTGTCCAGACGATCAACGCGCTGGTGGATCAGCTGGATACTTCCGCGCTCACCGGTTTCATGCAGGATCACGTCGATCAGGGCATGGCGATGCTGCAGGCGGCGCAGACCACCTTCGAGGCGCGCAAGGCCGGGTTCGAGCTGGACATGGCCTATATCGGGCAGACCCATACGGTTGCGGTCCCGCTGGACGTCAGGGTCGAGGATGGCATCGTACAGCCCCCCACCAAGGCCCAGATCGAGGCGGCATTCGACGCCGCCTATGCCGCCACATTCGGGCGGCTCTTGAAAAACGGCGTGCGGCGCATCCTCAACCTGCGCTCAGCCGTGACAGGCACCCGGCCAAAGTTCGACCTTGAGACCCTCGCCCCGCAGACCAACGGGACCCCGGCCCCCAAGGCCACCCGACGCGTGCATTTCGGCAATACCTGGCGCGACACGGCGATCTACAACCGGCTCGCCCTGCCTGTCGGCACCAAAATCACCGGCCCCGCGATCCTGGAACAGCCCGACACCACGGTGCTGATCGAACCGGGTCTGAGCGGTCACGTGGACCGCTTCGGCAACACCATCATCACGCGATCGGAGGCAACATGAGCCATCCCGCAACATGGGACCTGACCAAAACCGGTCTGCTGACAATTGACCTGCAAAACGACTTCATCCATCCCGACGGCGCATATGGCCGCGCCGGTCAGGGGGCCGCCAGCATCGCCGCCCTGCCCGACCGCATCGCACCGCTGGTGCGGGCGCTCCGGGCGCGGGGCGGCACCTATATCTCGGCCCAGTTCACCCTGGTGCCCGGCCCGCAAGGCGCGCCGCTGATCGCACCACATCTGAAACAACTGCGCCCCTTCCTGACCAGCGGGGACTTTGCCCCCGGCAGCTTTGGCCATACCCTTGTCGATGCCCTGCACCCGGCGGATTACGTGGTGGAAAAGGTTGCCTATTCCGCTTTCTACCAGACGCGGCTGGAATATATCATGCGCGCAACCGGCATCGACAATCTCATAGTCGGCGGCATCGTGACCAACGGCGGCGTCGCTTCAACCCTGCGCGATGCGCATCTGCGCGACATCGCAACCTGCATGCTGACCGACGGCTGCGCCGCCTTTCGCGATGATGTGCATGACGCCACGATCCTGTCACTGGGCACGGTGACGCATCAGATGACCTGCGCCGAGGCGCTGAAACTGCTGGAGGACACATGACCCTGAAATCCCGGCTTGGCACTGGCAATATCCTCGTCGCCCCCGGCGTCTATGACGGGCTCACAGCCTCCATCGCGCAGGCGGCGGGGTTCGAGGCGCTGTATCTGTCAGGTGCCGCCGTGGCCTATACAAGGCTGGGGCGGCCCGACATCGGGCTGACCTCGGTCACGGAAATGGCTGATACGATGGCGCTGATTGCGGACCGTGTGGAGGTGCCGGTGATCATCGACGCCGACACCGGTTTCGGCAACGCGCTGAACGCCGAGCGCACCTTGCGGCAATACGAGCGTGCCGGCGCGGCGGCACTGCAGATCGAAGACCAGAGCTATCCCAAGCGGTGCGGCCACCTGAAGGACAAGACCCTGATCAATGCTCCGGAGATGGCCGGGAAAATCCGCGCCATGGCCGATGCCCGCCGGTCCGAAGACACGCTGATTGTGGCCCGGACCGACGCCATCGCCGTGGAAGGGTTCGACGCCGCCACCGACCGGGCAGAAAGCTATCTGGAAGCGGGTGCCGACGTGCTGTTCATTGAGGCCCCCCAGAGCCGCGCGCAATTGCAGGCCATCACCGCGCAGTTCAAAGGCCGCGTGCCCCTGCTGGCCAATATGGTCGAAGGGGGCGCAACCCCGATGCACAACGCCTCTGACCTGGAGAAACTGGGTTTCTCTGTAGTGATCTTTCCCGGCGGCATCGTGCGCACATTGGCCCGGACGGCGCAGGACTATTACGCAAGCCTCGTCACCCATGGGTCAAACGCGCCCTTCGCCGGACGGATGCATGACTTTGACAGCTTGAACAAGTTGATCGGCACCTCCGAAATGCTGGCGCGCGGCAAAGCCTATGAAGGCTGACATCGCTGACAGGCCAGGCTGGGGGCCCTGCCCCCGCCGCCGCAAGCGGCGCCTCCCCCGGTATATTTGAGGAACAATGAAACAGGATTTCCGGACTCTTTTCGCTTTCATTGTTCCAGAAATATACTGGGGTTTGGGGCAAAGCCCCAAGATTCTTTAGATCGAATGCGGCGCAGCCGCTCCTTATGGCAAGAGTTGAATATTGCGGAAGGCCGCGTCGCAATTGACGATATCGACCCGCTTGTTCGCGATCCTCAGCGACCCGTCGACCAACGCAAGGTCGTGTTTCGCGGTCAGGGCCAGCAATTGCTGTTCGTCCAGCCGCGTCTCGACGTAGTGCATGAAGGTGGTCGTCACGAAGCTATCGCCCTTCATTTCGTCCACAAACGGGCGCTGGATCACATGGTGGCAGCGGCTTTTTGGTTTCTGGCTGAAGGTGCGCGCGCCGTTCAGCCGCTCGACCCGGAGTTTCAGCATGAAGAGATCCTCATACATCAACGAGGTGACGTTCAGCGGGTCGGTCTGCTGATAATCCAGCGGCATCCAGTAGTGGCCGTCAGGCAGCCACAGGTCCAGCCATTCGGTGTAACGTCCCTCGTCCAGCATCCGTGCCTCATCATAGATGAAGTCGATCAACTGTTCTTTCGACACATTCATTCTGCCGCCTCCTGCGCGGGGGCATCCCAGGTCATGAACCTTGCCCATGCGTCGAACTGGTTGCGCATCTGGCGCTCTGTCGTGCCGTTCTCCACGACCTCTTCGGAAAAGTCCTCCTCGCCCGTGCGCAGGCGCTGGATGTTCACCCATTCAAGGCCGTCGGCCTCCAGCCCTTCCTGCGCGCGTTCGTACATCTCAAGGTCGTCATGGCCGACGATCGAGGTCGGCGCGTTGATCATGCGATTGTACATCGCCGTGCGCGCGGTCAACTCCTCCGGTGCATCGACAAGGTGGTAGATATAGCTTTCCACCAGCGTCTTGTTCGCCGCCAGCGGGATGAAAATGCGCAGCTGCTGGATCGGGCCCTTGATCATGATGTTGGGGAAATAGACCGTGTTGTGCCGGTTCTCGTCCAGGATCGCCTTGGCCTTTTCTTCGCCATGGCTTTCGACCATGGCCTCGAAATAGCCGGGGATCTGGGAATAGTTGGAGTGGATCGAGTGGTTCACGCCCGTATGCCCGTGCCCATTGGGCCAGGTGCGTATCCCCATGTTTTCAAAAAACTCATAAGGGCTCATGAAAGGCGCGATGATCTCCATCGCCGGAGGCTTGGGCGCGTCTTCGGGCAGGTTCAGCTCCTCGTAGAGCTTCACGGCGGTCCCGGCGGAGGATTCATGGGCCACCATCGGATGACAGGTATCGGTCTGGTTCTCGACCAGCATCTTCCAGTTGCAATGATGCATGTAACGCAGCGGCGGCCCTGCGACTTCCAGCCGTCCGGCGGGGGAACGGTCGACCATGTTGTCGAGCGATGACAGGCTGTCGCCAAAGAAATCTTCGAATGAAATGCCGTCTTGAGCCAGGCGGGCAAAGATGAAACCGCGGTAGTTGTGCACGGCACCCACAGCCTTCATGCCCTTGGCCCCCTCTGTCTGGTCAAGGCCGGTGTCGGAGTACCCCTTCTTCAGCGGGATGGCGAGCAGGCAACCGTCTGTCTTGAAGGACCATGCGTGATAGGGGCAGCGAAAGAACTTGCCGGTATTGCCCTGCCGGTCGATGACGATCTTGGTGCCCTTGTGGGGGCAGCGGTTGTACAGAACGTGGATGTCGCCCGTCGAATGGCGCACCTGGATCACCGGCTGGTCGCCGATGGAGGTTGCGAAGTAGTCGCCCTTTTGCGGGGTCTGGCTTTCGTGGCCTACAAAGACCCAGGCATTGGCAAAAACGTGTTTCATCTCCAGCCGGAACACCTCCGGGTCGATGTAGACATCGCGATGGACCTGATGGCCCTCGAACAATGCAGCGGCAGCGGCAGGATTACCGGAATACTTGCTCATTGGATGCTCCTTCGGATGTCCAGTATCAGACGGGTGGAAAAAGCCCGGCTGACATTGATTTGCATGATCTTGCCGGAAATGGTCTCCATCGGTTGGTCCTCCATGTCATTTAATATGAAAACTCATATATTAATCGTCAAGCTCTTTATGTGCCCCCTTCGCTTCGCTACATTGCCCTTGGCACGTTACTGCTGAACCAGAACGGCAGACAGGAAGGATTCCAATTGATGCAGGCACCGCGCGAAAACACCGATTCAGACGCTTCACCCGGCTTTGTATCGGATTATCTGCTGTACCTGCTGGCCGCCGCCAGCGACGCGGCCAGCGCACAATTCCACCAGACCGTCCGCGCGGCGGGTCTGCGGGTCCCCGAATGGCGGGTGCTGGCCTGCCTTCTGGACGAAGACGGTGCGATGATCACGCAACTGGCGACGGTTGCACTGGCCGAACAGTCTCGGCTGACCCGCATCATCCTGCAAATGGAAAAGCGCGGCCTTGTCGTGCGGCGCGGCGACGCTGCTGACAAGCGCCGGGTCCGTGTTCATCTGACCCCCCAAGGCCGGGCTCTGGCGACCGATCTGGTCACCCAGGCAAAGGTTCATGAGGCGGTACTGATCCGCAGGCTGTCCGGGGGCGACGGGGCGCGGTTGAAACCCGCCCTGCGGTCCCTGCTGGAAGTGCTCGAACCTAGCATGCCCGAAACAGCACCGCGCGAAATGCACCAGAAAACGGGTTCACAAGTCATAGAAAATATGGATTAATGAAAATGCATATAAATTCGCGGCGGGTGAGTCCGGCTTTGACAGTGGCCGCCCCTGTGAGAAAAAAGGGAGTGAAAAATGGGAAAGTTTACAAAATTCTTGACCGGCACGGCGCTGGTGTTGAGCATGGCATCAGCCGCACAGGCCGCTGAAACAATCACGATTTCCAGCTGGCTGCCTCCAAGCCACCCGGTCAACACAGGGATGCTGGAGGGCCTGATCGACATGATGGAAGCCGCCACGGGGGGCGAAGTCACCGGCGAAATCAAGATGGGCCTTGCCCCGCCACCGGCACAGATGGACCTGGTGATGGACGGCGCAGCCGATATGACGATCATCTTTCACGGCTATCAGCCGGGCCGTTTCGTCGGGTCGAAACTGATCGAAGTGCCGGGATACGAAGGCAGCGCCGAAGCTGCATCGGTGGCCTATTGGCGGGTACAGACAGAATACCTCGATGCGCTGGACGAACACCGGGGCACCAAGCTGGTGGCGCTGACCACCCATGGTCCCGGACAGGTCCACTCCAACAAGGAGGTCAAGACACTGGCCGATCTGCAAGGTCTGAAGACCCGCCTGGGCGGCGGTGTATCGGCTGATGTCGGGGCCGAGCTGGGCCTTGTCGGCATTCAGGTGCCCGCGCCGAAAGTCTATGAGACGCTGGATTCAGGGGCCGCTGATGCCGTGGCCATGAACATGGGCGAGCGGATCAGCTTCAAACTGAACGAGGTTGCCAAGAACGTCTATGAAATGCCCGGCGGCTTTTATCGCGGGTCTTTTGCGGTGATCATGAGCCAGGACAAATTCGACAGCCTGCCCGAGAACCTGCAGACCGCGCTGGACGAACAGGTGTTCGGTGAGACCGCAAGCCGGATGATGGGCAAGGTCTGGGACGAAAGCGACGCACAAGCGCGGGCGGAAACCGAAGCGGCGGCAGACAATACCATCGTGACCGCCAGCGCGGAAGACCAGGCCGCCTTTGCCGAAATGGGGCAACGCGTGCGCGAAAAGGTTCTGGCGGAGCTTGAAGCCGCCGGTGTCGATGCGCAGGCCGCCTATGAGATGGTCGTGGCAGAGATGGCCAAAGAAACCGAATGACCGGTTCGGGCAGGGTTGATCCCTGCCCTTTCCGCATCTCTTGAGGTTCTATGCAACAGGTGATCAAACTCGCCCGCCTTGGTGCCACACTGCCGATGGTGGTGGCGTCGCTTGCGCTTTTTGCGCTGATGGTGCTGACGTTCTGCGACGTGGTGCTGCGCTCGGCGCTGAATGCGCCGATCGAGGCCGCGACCGAATTGACCCGCATCGCCATTGCGATAGTGGTGTTCTCTGCCTTGCCGATCCTGTCGGCCCGCGAAGAGCATATTGCCGTCGATCTTGCCGATGGCATTTTTGACCGGCTGAACATCGCGCGGCTGCGGGATGGTTTGGTCAATCTGATCTGTGGCGTGATGCTGTACTGGCCCGCGCAGCGGGTTGTGGTGCTGGCCGAACGGGGCCGCAGCTATGGCGATGTGACAGAATACCTTTCGATCCCGACATTCTACGTAGAGTATTTCATCGCCATCATGACCTTTCTGACGGCGCTGGTGCTGATCATCAAAGGGTTGCTGCATTGGTTCGCGCCCCGCGCGCTGGAGACCCCGCATGATTGAATCCTGTATCGGCTTTGCCGCCGTTTTTGTACTGGTCCTGTGCCGTATTCCCATCGCCTTTGCCATGGGCCTGGTGGGCATGATCGGCTTTGCCTACCAGACCAATTTCACCGCCTCGATCTCGATGGTGTCACGGCTGTTGATCGACACATCGCAGGATTACGGGTTGTCCGTGGTGCCGCTGTTCATCCTGATGGGCCTGTTCGTGAACAAGGGCGGGATCAGCCGCGAGCTTTATGCCGTGTCCAACGCCTTTCTCGGGCATTTCCGCGGCGGGCTGGCGATGGCGACCATCGTGGCCTGTGGCGGGTTCGCGGCGATTTGCGGATCGTCGCTGGCCACCGCCGCAACCATGTCCAAGGTCGCCATGCCCGAGATGCGCAAGTTCGGCTATGCCGACAGCCTTTCGACCGCCTCCATCGCGGCGGGCGGGACGCTGGGCATCCTGATTCCGCCCTCGGTGATCCTGGTGATCTATGGCTTGCTGACGGAAACCTCCATCGGACAGCTTTTCATCGCAGGGATCATTCCCGGCGCGCTTGGTATCCTGCTTTATCTTGTGGCGGTCCGCTTTACCGTGGCGCGCAACCCGGAGGCCGGGCCTGCGGGCCCACGGTCGGACTGGGGCGCGCGCATGGGGGCGGTGAAAGGCGTCTGGGCGGTTCTGCTGCTCTTCGGTCTTGTCATCGGCGGGCTTTACGGGGCGCTTGATTTCTGGCCGATCCACCTGGCCTTTTCCCCGACAGAGGCAGCGGGCATGGGGGCTGCCGGTGCGTTTCTGATAGCTCTGGCGCGCGGCGGGCTGAACTGGAGCGGCCTGCGCGAAGTATTGCAGGAAACCACGCTGACCACCGCCAGCCTCTTTGCCGTGCTGATCGGGGCCTGGATATTCTCCAACTTCGTCAACCTCGCGGGCCTGCCCGAAGCCCTGCGCGCGGCTGTCAGCGCCTACGACGTGTCGCCCTGGGTCGTCATGGCGATGATCATCGCAATTTATATCGTCCTGGGCTGCATCTTTGAATCGATGTCGATGTTGCTGCTGACGGTTCCGATCTTCTTTCCCCTGGTGACCGGCCTGGGATTTGACCCGGTGTGGTTTGGCATCATCGTCGTGGTGGTCACCGAAATCAGCCTGATCACCCCGCCTGTCGGCCTCAATGTCTTTGTCCTCAAGGGCGTGGTGGGCGATGTGTCCACCGGCACCATCTTTCGCGGTGTGACGCCGTTCTGGATGGTTGATATCATTCGGCTGATCCTGCTGCTGGCGTTTCCCGCGCTGGTGCTTTTCCTGCCCTCGCAAATGTAACGGACCGCCCCATGAAAATTTGGTATCAATCGTATGTCGATCAGGAAAACGGGGCCGGATACTGGGACGTTCTGGCCCCACACCTGCGCGACAGCGCACAGCCCGGCACGCAGATTGACATCAGGGGCATCACCCCCTTCGACAGCTATGCGCATCCGCTGGTCGAGTTCCGCTGCGCGCGCGAGATGATCTGCAATGCCATTCAGGCGGAGCGCGAAGGCTATGACGCCTTCATCGTCGGCCATTTCCAGGATGCGGGCCTGTACGAGGCGCGGGCGGCGGTGGATATTCCGGTGATTGCCCTGGGCGAGGCGTCGATGCTGTATTCCTGCCAGTTGGGCCAGCGCATCGGCATCGTCACGATCAACCCCCGCTTCATCCCGTGGTTTCACCACCAGATCGGTAAATATGGCCTGCGCGAACGTGTCACCGGCGTGCATGCGATGACATTCGAACCGGGGCAAATCCTGGCGGCCTATGGCGACGCCGACAAGTCGGAGGAAGTGCGTGTCCTGTTCGAAGAACAGGCCCGCCCGCTGGTCGCCCAGGGCATTGACGTGCTGATCCCCGGCGGTGGCATCCCGATGTTGCTGTTCGCCAGCTTCCACAATCACAACGTGGATCTGGCCCCTGTCATCAACGGCATCCCCATCGCGGTGAAGATGGCAGAAATGGCGGTCAGCCTGAAGCGCCAGACAGGACAGTCAGTCAGCCGCACCGGCGATTACGTCAAGGCACCCGACCACGTGATCGAGGAATTCCTGACCCACCCCAAGGGGCTTTGACCCCACGGGCAGGCGGAGGAAAACCTTTCGAAAGGTTTTCGCCGGAATTTTCGAAAATTCCGCCCCCCGTCGTGCGCTATTCGCCCATGTTCGGCAGCCAGAGCGCGATCTGGGGGAATATGATCAGCAGCACCACCAGCAGGATCGCGCAGCCCATATAGGGCAGCGCCGCCATGTAGATGTCGCGCATCGTGGTATCGGGTGGGGCGACCCCCTTCATCACGAACAGCAGCAATCCGAAAGGTGGCGTGGTAAAGCTGATTTCAAGCGCCATCAGGATGATCACCCCGAACCAGATCAGGTCAAACCCCAGGGTCTGCGCCAGCGGGAAAAAGATCGGCACCGTCAGCAGCATCATGGAAAGCTGATCCATGAACATGCCCAGCACCAGCAGGATACAGAACATGATGACCAGCATCACAATGGGGTCAAAGTCGAACTGCGTGGCCCAGCGGATCAGCCCCGATGACGCCCCCGAAAACGCCAGCAGGGCCGAGAAGGTGGCAGAGCCGAAGATGATCAGCAGCGCCATGGTGGTCACCCGCAGCGCGCCGGTGACCGAGGCGACAAAGCTGGTCCAGGTCAGTTTGCGATAGCCGATCGCCAGCAGCAGCACCCCGACACAGCCAAAGGCCGCGGATTCCGACGGGGTCGCCCAGCCGTTCATGATCAGCAGGATCACCCCGACCACGATGGACATCATGGGCATGATGTCAAAGAACAGCAGCCGCATCTTTTCGGAGAACGCAATCTGCTCGACCTCGTAGGCCGGTGCGGCCGTCGGGTCCCACAGGCAAAGGCCCAGGATCAGGATGACATAGAAGCATGCAAGCATCAGGCCCGGCACCACGCCCGCAAGCAGCAGGTCACCCACGTCCAACGTGGCCAGCGTGGCCAGCAGGACCGCCAGCGCCGAAGGCGGGATCAGCATCGCCAGCCCCCCGGTGCCCAGGATCGGACCAATGGCCATGTGCTTCTTGTACCCCTTCGCTTCCATCTCGGGCACCATGAGCGAGCCGAGCAGCGCGGTGGACCCCAGCGAGGAACCCGACAGAGTGGCAAAGGCCGTCCCGCCCGCCACGGTCACAAAAGACAACCGACCGGGGATGCGGCCCATCAGTTTCTCCACCGCCGCGAACATCTTGTTGCCAAGGCCGGTGTGAAAGAAAATCTCGCCCATCAGCAGGAACATCGGCACCGGCATCAGGTTAAAGGTTGTCACGGTCGGCAGCGCGTTATTGACCAATTGCCCGATCCCCCGCGACATCTGCCGCAGCAGGTCACCGCTACCGCCCATGAAATAGGTCGCGCCGATCATGTTGGCGGCGATAAAGGCGAGGGCCACGGGGATGCCCATGAACATCAGGAAAAGGATCATCCCCAGCAGGAACGACAGCGCGTAATACCATTCCATCAGAACGGGCCTTTCGAATTATTCATGAACGCCCGCCTGCCCGGAATGCAAAGTCTCCGCACCAAAGACAAAGCGCAGGAAATTCAGTGCCATCAGACCAAAACAGATCGGCATGGACACCAGCAGCATCCATTTCGGCATGTCGAGTGACCGCATGTCCGCATCGCCAAAGCTATAGGCTCGCAGCGTGGTCGCGCCCGAATACCAGACCAGCACGAGACAGATCAGCACGCACAGAACCGCAACGAAGCGGGAAAACGGTTTGCCCACTGTCGTTGGCAGCGCGGCGGTGAGCAATTCGATGAACACATGCCCCTTCAGCCGGACAAGCCAGGGGGACGCCGCCATGACGATGTACAGCAGACCGTATTCCGAGAAAGTGAAGATGTGCGACGAGCCGGAATAGTTGAACGACCGTGCCGTCGCCTGGAACACGATGCCGAACATGATCGCCACCAGATAGGACCCGGCAAGGATCGCGAGAAGATTACAGATGGCGTCCAGCAGTTTCAGCACAAGCGGCCTCCGTCACGAAGAGGGGCGCGAAGACTACGCTCCGCGCCGCTTCGTTGATCTTATTCAGGGTGGTAGAGCTTGAGCATGGTCTCGTAGCTGCTGCCGTCGTCGCCCATTTCTTTCAGGCGGGTTTCCATCCGGCCCCATGCGGCATCGTTGGCCAACTTCAGATAGGCGGCAGAGCCCTCGTCGGACATGGCGACAAATTCCACTCCGCGCTTTTCAAGCTCCACACGGTCGGACTTCACCGTCTCTTGCCGGTCGTTGTAGGATTTCTCCTCCCACTCGATCACGACCTGCTCGATCAACTCCTGGCTTTCCGGGTTCAGCGCATCCCAGCTTTCCTTGTTGAAGATCACACCGATGTCGGTGTTGTAGAAGGCAGGCTCGACCGCGTATTTCATGAACTCGTCCCACTTGAGGTCCATCAAGCCGATCTCGGTCCAGGCCGCCGCGTCAACGACGCCCTTTTCCAGCGCCGCATACACTTCGGTCGAAGGCATGGAGGAGGTGGTGGCATTCAATGCTTCGAAGAAGGCGTGGTAGATCGGGTTGTCGCGCAGCTTGACGCCGGTCAGGTCCAGCACGCCGTTCTCGTCGAACTTGGGCTCCGTGGAGGTATAGATGTGGAATTTTACCCCGCCGTCGATCCAGCCAAGGTGCCGGACGCCAAAGCGTTCCTGATGCGCCATGTCCATCGCTGCCGCCCCGCCATTCGCGCGGGCCTCCAGCGGGGTCACGGTCGCGGCAACCATGGCGTCGATCTCCGGCACGGAGGCGCCGTAGAACGAGCCGGGGATATGGACCATGTCCACAACGCCATCACGCACGGCGGCAGGTTGCTGGAACATGCCGATCGCCTCGGGGCCGCCCCGCACGTCGATCTGGACGATCCCCTTCCCGCGCTCGTTGATGTCATCCACCATGGCGAGGAAAGTCTTTGTATAGACAAGGAATGTCGGGAAGGCATGTGTTGCCGACACCCGATCCTCTGCCATGGCAGCGGTTGCCGTCAGCGCAAGCGCCGCCAAACCTGTAGTGGCCCTGAAGGCCATCCTGTTGAACTTTGTCATGTCAGTACTCCCAGTTGGTCTCGTTTTTTATTCTTCCAATATATGCATTTTCATGCAACCAAGGCAACGGAAATTGCATAAGCATATCTGCTTTCAACGGCAGAGCATGAGTTTGCACATAAATTAGAGCCTAGCACAAACCGTGTGAACAGGAAGGGAGCAAAATATGGAAATCGCAGTTCTCGGGGGCGGCAATGGGTCCGCAGCGGCAGCTTTGGACTTTTCTGCCGAAGGACACCGGGTCCGGTACTGGCGGCGCAACGCCGACGGTGTGGCCGACCTGAACAAGCGCGGCAACACACTGACGCTCAAGGATTACTCCGGTGAGAAAGAGGTGCAGATCGCTGTGGTCACGGCAGATATCGAAGAGGCCGTTTCCGGTGCCGCGCTGATCGTCTGCCCCACACCGGCCACCGCCCAGCCCGATATCGCAAGGGCCATGGCCCCGTTTCTGAAGGACGGGCAGGTCATCTACCTGCCGCCCGGCACCTTTGGCAGCGTTCTGATGGCTCAGATCATCCGGGCGGCGGGCAACTCCGCCGATATCACCCTGGCGGAGGCAGGCACCCTGCCCTATCTGACGCGCAAGCACGGGGCGGACACTGTGGCCGTGACCACCCGCGCAACCCGCCTGCCATCGGGCATCTTTCCGCGCCGCAATGCGGCGCATGCCCTCAAGGTCATCGCCCAGGCCTATCCGTCGGTCGAGGACTGCGGCGATGGTCTGTCCGGCGCGCTGATGAATGCAGGCCCGATCATCCACCCACCGCTGATCCTGATGAACGCAGGACCCATCGAACATTTCGACCATTGGGACATCCACAACGAAGGCACGCAGCCAGCAATCCGCCGCGTCACCACACGGTTGGACGGCGAGCGGATGGCGCTGCGCGAGGCACTGGGATACGGCGCGCCGCATTTTCCGCTGGCGGATCACTATGACCCCGATGGCGAGGAATGGATGTATGGCAATGCGGCGCATGAAAAGCTGACGGATTCAGGGGACTGGCGCGAGAATCTGGTGCTGACCGAACACCGATACATGCGCGAGGACGTGGCCTGTGGTCTCGCGTTCCTCGTTTCGGTCGGGGATTGGGCCGGGGTGCCTGTGCCGACCGCGCGGGGCCTGCTGGCGGTGGCATCGGCCATCTGCGACACAGATTTCGAACAGACCGGAAGGACGTTGGGTTCCATGGGCCTTGCAGACCTGAGCCGCGACCAGATGAAGGCCTTGTTGCAGGAGGGCCTGTAATGGCAAACCGCGAGGTGATCGCTGCTGTCGGGGCGGGCCGGATGGGCCGTGGCATGGCCATTGCCTTTGCCTATGCCGGGCATGACGTGGTCCTGATCGACGCAAAGCACCGCGACAGCGCCGGGTTCGAAGCGCTGTGCGGCCAGATCGACACGGAATTGCGCGGCACGCTCGGGATGCTTTCAGGCTTCGGGATGTTGAGCGACACGGAGATTGACGGCGTCCTGTCGCGCATCCGCACGGTTTCGCTGACAGATTGCGCCTCGGCCCTGGCCGGGGCAGACGTGATCTTTGAAGGGGTGCCCGAGGTCATGGACGCAAAGCGCGATGCTTTTGCGATGATCTCTGAACATGCCTCGGCGGAGGCGATTGTCGCCTCGACCACGTCGACGATCCTTTCCAACGATTTGCAGGGGTTCGTCACCTCGCCCGGTCGGTTTCTGAACGCGCATTGGCTGAACCCCGCCTTCCTTGTGCCGCTGGTTGAACTGTCGCCCGGCGACCAGACCGATCCAGCGGTAACCGAGGCGTTGAAGGCGCTGCTGGAGCGCATCGGCAAGGTGCCGGTGGTCTGCGCGGCAAGCCCAGGGTATATCGTGCCGCGTATTCAGGCGCTGGCGATGAACGAGGCCGCCCGTCTGGTCGAGGAAGGTGTGGCCTCTGCCGAGGATATCGACAAGGCCACGAAATACGGTTTCGGCTTCCGCTTTGCGGTCCTGGGGCTATTGGAATTCATCGACTGGGGTGGCGGGGATATCCTGTACCATGCGAGCAACTACATGGCCGGTGCCACGGGCGAAGACCGCTTTGCCGCGCCGAAGATCGTCAAGGACAACATGGCGCAAAACCGCCGGGGCCTGCGCGATGGGCAGGGATTTCTGGATTACGAGGGGCTGGATGTGCCCGCCTATCAGAACGACAGGCTGAATGCCTTTGTCGCGATGTTGCGGCATATGGACAAGATGCCACCCAAGGGGTGATTGGCCCATCGGGTCACATGCCCCTTATCCGTTGAACGCTGCGGTTCGTGGCTGTTGCGGGCCACAGGTTGAGTATTTCTGGCATAAAGAAGCGGGGGGCGGCGGCCCCCTGTCAGGTCAGGGTTGCCGCAAAGGCGGCGGCGCTTTGCAGCAGCAGATCGTTCTGAGGGGGTGTGCCGATTGAAAACCGCAACCAGTCCTCAAGCCCTGCCTCACGGGTGCGGCTGACAATGATCCCGGCGTCGTCAAAGAAATGCACAACCAACGCCTCTGCCGCCTCGGGGCCTTTGCCATCGACGCGCACCAGCAGGAAATTCGTTCCCGATGGCAGGGCCGTAATGCCCATGTCGGCCAGCGCGGCGGCGACGCGGCGGCGCTCAGCCACGATTTCGGTCACACGCGCCTTGACCACATCCAGATCGGCCAAAGCGGCTGTCGCGGCGGCCTGGGCAAGGCGGTTGACGCTGCCCATGCCCCGCGCGGCATAGAGACTGGGCATCATGGCCGCTGGCGCATGGGCCCAGCCGCAGCGCAGGCCCGCCAGCCCGTAGGCCTTGGAAAAGGTCCGGGTCACAATGACATTCTCGCGCCCCTCGACCAATGCATGCACTGCCGCACAATGATCGAAGCCGGTGAATTCGCCATAGGCCAGGTCAAGCACGACAACCACGTCGCGCGGCATGCCCTGCAAGAGCCGCTCCAGCTCTGCTACGGGCAGCACCGTGCCGGTAGGATTGTTGGGGTTGGCCAGAAACAGCAGCCGGGTACGCGGCGTCACCGCCCCCAGCAGCGCATCCACGTCGGATGTGAAATCGGTTTCCGGGGCCTTGACCAGCGTTGCCCCTTGCCGTGCCGCAACCATTTCGAACTGGATATAGCCATAGGCCGAAATCAGCACCTCATCCCCCTGCCGCACGAAGTTGCGCGCGATCACGTCCAGCAGTTCCTCGGACCCGTTTCCGCAGATGATCCGATCCGGTTCCAGCCCGTTGGCCTGCGCCAGCGCCGCGCGCAGCCCATCGCAAAGAGGCGTGCCGTAGGAGGCAATCTGCCCAGACGCCTCGGCCACGGCTGCCGCGACCTTTGGGCTGGGGCCATAGGGCAATTCATTGAACCCCAGGTTGATCAGCGGCAGACCCTTGGGCTGGGGTTTGGATATGCGACCGCGCAGGTTGAGCGGCTCAAGGTAGGATCGTGGTCCCGATGCGCTGCTGTCTGCCATGTCACGCGGCTCCGCTTACATGTTGCTTGATCAAGTCTTTGTACATGCCCTGTATCGTCCGGGTCACGGGCCGGTCCCCGTTGCCGATGGTCTTGCCGTCGATCGTGGCAACAGGGGTCTGCGCACCGAAGGTGCCGGTCAGAAATGCCTCATCCGCGCCGTAGGCCTCGTAAAGGGAGAAGTTCTTTTCGCGCACGGGGATGCGGTTCTCGCGGCACAGGTCGATGACCTTGGCCCGTGTCACGCCGTTCATGCAGTAGTCCCCGGTCGAGGTCCAAACCTCGCCCCGGCGCACGATGAAGAAGTTGCAGGCGTTGGTCGTGTTCACAAAACCATGCGGGTCCAGCATCAGGGCCTCGTCGGCACCGGCGGCTTCGGCCTGAAGGCAGGCGATGATGCAGTTCAGCTTGGAATGGCTGTTCAGCTTTGGGTCCTGCGCATGGGGCAGCCCGCGCACCTGCGGGACAGATGCCAGCCGGATGCCCGCCGATTGCAGGCGGTCCACCGGTTTGGAATGCTCCATGATGATCACCAGCGTCGGGCCGGAGGTGCTGAGGCCCGGATGCTGGAACGGTTTGTCCTTGATCCCGCGGGTCAGCATCAGCCGGCAATGCACGTCATCGGTCATGCCGTTGGCCTCTGCCGTGCGGCGGAGGGCATCGGCGATCCCGGCCTTGTCCATGCCGACGTCCAGGTCGATGGCTTTGCAGGAGTTGAAGAAGCGGTCCATGTGTTCGTCGAAGAACGCCCAAGTGCCCTGATAGAGCCGCATCCCCTCCCAGATGCCATCACCCAGCATGAAACCCGCGTCGTAGACCGATACCTTCGCCGCGTCCCGGTGCACGATATCGCCGTTCACATAGATGCGGATATCCCGGTTGCGGCTGTCTTCGTCCGCCTCATGAGTGGTCTGGGCCATTGCCTGTTCCTTTGTTGTCCAGATGCAGTGTTAACAGGTTTGCGCCCCTGCGCCAGACACGCCGGAAAGATGTCGCAATTGGCGCATCATCCCCCTCGGGTCTGCTTATTCTGGACGCAACAGCGACAGGGAGTTGCCATGCCTCAGGCCTTGCCACGCCATATCGACCGCTTCATCCGCAGCCAGCGGACCGAAGAGTTCCCGCAGGCCGTTCTGGACCATGTGGCGCTGCTGTTGCTGGACACATTGGGCATCGCAATTGCCGCGGCCCCGATGCAGGCGGGGCAGATCGCCCGCGAAACTGCGCGGCGGCTTTACGGGGCGGGCAGCCGGGACGATACGGCCTGGATGATGTTCGACGGACGCGAGGCCAGCCTGGCCGGGGCGGCCTTTGCGACGGCAACCCAGATCGACAATCTGGACGGGCACGATGGATACAACCCGACCAAAGGGCATACCGGGGTGGCGGTGGTCCCGGCGCTGGTTTCCTTTGCGCAGCACCTGCCGGACCTGTCCGGGCGCGCAGCGCTTGCGGCATTGGTCACAGGCTACGAAGTGGCCGGGCGGGCGGCCATCGCGCTGCATGCCTCGGTCAGCGATTACCACACATCGGGGGCCTGGAATGCCCTTGGGGTCGCGGCACTGGGCGCGCGGTTGCGGGGCAGTTCGGCGGCACAATTGCGCGAGGCGCTGGGAATCGCGGAATATCACGGGCCGCGCAGCCAGATGATGCGCGAGATTGCGACCCCCACGATGCTGCACGATGGTTCGGGGATGGGGGCGCTGGTGGGGGTGTCGGCGCTGATCATGGCCGAGATGGGATTTACCGGCGCGCCCGCAATCACCGTCGAGGCGGCGGACGCGCAGGACCATTGGGCGGACCTGGGCCAGTTCTGGCAGGTGCTGCACCAATATATCAAACCCTACCCGATCTGTCGTTGGGCCCATGCCAGCATTGATGCGGCGCGCGAAATCTGCATCGCGCATGATGTCGCGGCAGAGCAGGTCGCAGCCATCGACATCCGCAGTTTTCACAATGCGGTACAGCTTTTTCCCGGCGTGCCGGAAACCACGTCGCAGGCGCAATATTCGCTGCCCTTTGCCGTGGCGGTCATGATTGCCCAGGGCGACATCAAGTTGGACCATATCGCTGGCGCAGGGCTGCAAGACCCGGTGGCGGCGGGCCTGGTGGCCAAGACGATGATGCACGTGGGGTCAGAGCATGAGGCACGCTATCCCGCCGGCCGATGGGCCGATGTCACCCTCACGCTCAAGGACGGGCGCGTGCTCGCCTCCGGCGAGGTCCACGCGCGCGGCGGGCCGGAGCGCCCATTTGCACCACAGGATATCACGGAGAAGTTCATGCGTTTTGCTGCACCCGTGATTGGCAGTGAAAGGGCAGAGGCGATCATGTCGGCCTGCATGGCGCTGCCTGCGGCTGGTGCCCGCTTTTCTGGCTTGCTTGACCTGCTGAAGGCCCCGCCGGAGCATCGGGCGTAGTCCGCCGGTTCCTGCGCTGACGCCAAAAGACACCATCAACGGGCGGCCACCGCTTCCACGTCTCAAAAATTCCTTGAAACGCCCTATCCTCCGGCGCGCCTGCAGGCTATGACGCGGAGCATGTCTCAGCTGCCGGAAAGACTGCCATGACTTTTGACCGTTCCGTGAAAATCGCCCCCTCGATCCTTGCCGCCGATTTCGCCAATTTCGGCGCGGAATGCGCTGCGGTGGAAGCGCAGGGTGCGGACTGGATTCATGTTGACGTGATGGACGGGCATTTCGTGCCGAACATCAGCTTTGGCCCGACCACATGCGCCGCGATCCGGCCCCATATCAAGGGTGTGATGGACGTGCATCTGATGATCGCGCCGGTCGATCCCTACATCGACGCCTTTGCCAAGGCCGGTGCCGACATCATCACCGCCCATGTTGAGGCGGGGCCGCATATTCACCGAACCCTCCAGGCGATCCGGGGTGCCGGGTGCAAGGCCGGTGTGGCGCTGAACCCCGGCACCCCGGCCAGCGCGGTAGAGACCCTGCTGGATGATGCCGACCTGGTCTGCGTGATGACGGTGAACCCCGGCTTTGGCGGACAAAAGTTCATCCCCCTTGCCCGCAAGATCGCGACCCTGCGCGACATGATCGGCGACCGTCCCGTACATATCGAGATTGACGGCGGCGTCACCGTCGACACCGCCCCCGGCTGCGTCGCCGCCGGTGCGGATGTGCTGGTCGCGGGGTCGGCGGTGTTCAAGGGTGGCTCGGTCGACAATCCCGCGCCTTATGGCGACAATATCCGCGCCATCCGGCAGGCGGCATTGGGCACCTACGTCTGAAGTCTGCCGATCAGTCCTTGATCTGATCGGCAAAGGCGTCGAGCAGCCTGTGCTTGAGAATCTTTCCCGTGGGTGCCGCAGGCAGGCTGGTGCCGATGATGATCTGGCTGGGCCGTTTGTAGCCCGCCAGCCTTTCCTTGACAAAATCCCGCAATTCCCCGGCATCGGGGAGGTCGCCTTCGGCCACCTGCACGAAGGCCAGAACCTCCTCGTCGCCGTCCCTCATCCGGCCGATCACGGCAGACTGGATCACCTGCGGATGGTCGTTCAGCGCCGCCTCCACCTCGGGCGGATAGACGTTGAAGCCGCCGTGGATGATCAGCTCCTTTGATCGTCCCAGGATGTGCAGACGCCCTTCGGCGTCGATCTTGCCCAGATCGCCGGTATGCAGCCAGCCATCGGCATCCACCGCCTTGGCGGTTTCCTCGGGGTTGCGGTAATAGCCTTTCATCACATGGGGGCCGCGGATCAGCACCTCGCCCTGCCCGTCGCCGCCGCCGGGCACGGTTTCGTCGATCATCGCCTCGGTGCCGGGGGTCACGGGCCCCACAGATGTATCGGGCGAGCCGATCGCATTGACCGTGGCCGACGCTCCGGAGGTCGTTTCGGTCATGCCAAAACCGTTCTGCAGGGGCAGTTCGTAAAAAGCCTCCGCCTTGCGTTTCCAGGCCGGGTCCAGCGGCGCGCCGCCGGATGAAACATAGCGCAGGGTCGGTGAGCCCAGCGTATCCAGCCCTTTTTCCTTGGTGTATTGCATCACCAGCGCGTGCATCTGCGGCACCGCCGGGATGATCGTGACGCCGTCATGGGCCGCCTCGAACAGCTTTTGCGCAGAAAACCGCGCCTCCAGCCGCACATGGGTGCCCGCATAACAGGCCCCTGTGATGACAGAGACAAGGCCGAAGACATGGCTCATCGGCAGTGCGCCATAGATCACATCGTCATGGGTCATGCGCCGCAGCGCGGCAGAGGCCTGACCGCCAAAGCGCATCCCCGAATGGGTCAGCATCACGCCCTTGGGGTCGCCCGTGGTCCCTGTGGTATAAAGCAGCACCGCAACGTCGCTCAGCGTGGCGTCAGGGTTGCTGGGACCGGGTGTGGCAATGTGCATTGCGCCGAACTTGCCGGTGATCTCGCGCGCCTGCATCTGTTCGGCATGTTTGGCAGCGTCGCCGGACACCGCGCTTGTCATCAGCACGGCAGCGGGGGTGGCGTGGTTGACGATCCGCGCGATTTCGGCCTCGGTCTGGCGGGCGTTGAAGGGGATGATCACCGCCCCCAGTTTCCATGCCGCGTGCAAGGCCGAGACGGCGGCGGCGCAATTTTCGGCCAACAGCAGGACGCGGTCATTGGTTTGGACACCGGCATCCTGCAATTCCGCCGCGAGCGCGTCGCTGGCCGCGTCCAGGTCGGCAAAGGTCCATCGCACACCCGTGCTGTCGCTAAGCGCCGTGGACAGGGGGGCGCGTGCCACCTGATCGGCGAGAAATTTCTCCACCCGTGCCATTGTCACTCCTCCCCTCGAAACCGGCTAGCGATATGAGGGTTTGCGTTTTTCCAAAAAGGCCGCAATCCCTTCGGCGGCTTCATCCTTGCCTGACGCAGCGGCCATTGCGTTGCGCTCGGCATCCAGTTGTGCCGCCTCTGTGGCCTCATAGGCTTCGGCGACCAACCCCCGGATTAGGCTCAGGGCATCGCGCGGGCCTTCGGCCAGCGTGTCTGCCAGCGTCAGTGCTTCCTCCATCGCCTTGCCGGGTTTGCAGATGCGGTTGACCGCCCCCAGATCGGCAAAGCGGTGCGCGTTCACCGGACGGCCCATCAGGCACATTTCCATCGCCAGGGGACGCGGCAGCATCCGTGCCATGGCAGAGGTCAGCCCGCCATCCGGCACCAGCCCCGCCTTGACATAGGCGGCGGTAAACCGCGCCTCTTCCGAGGCGACAATCATGTCGCAGGCCAGTGCGATGGACAGGCCTGCACCTGCGGCACCGCCCTCAACAGCGGCGATGACAGGCACCGGGCAGGACCGTATCGCGCGGATAAGATCGTGAAGGCCGTCGATCTTCTCGCGGCGTTCCGGCTCGCTCAGCCCGCGCCGTTCGATCAAGACGTTCAGATCGCCCCCCGCACAGAAAAACGGCCCTTCGGAGGTGAGGATAACCGCGCGAATGCGCCGGTCCTGCGCCTGTTCCATCGCCTGCAGGATGCAGCTGTAAAGCTCGGGGCTGAGCGCCCCGCGTTTGGCGGTATTGCCATTCCAGACAATCAGGCGGTCGCCCTTGTCCTCCAGCCGTGCATTCATTTCAGTTTCTCCTGTGGCACGCGTTTGAACACACCGGTCCCCGATGCGATCAACCGCCCGCTGTCATCCACCAGATCGGCGGCAATAAACATCGTGCTGCGACCGCCGCCGACGATGCGGCCTGTGGCGGTGACCCTGCTGCCTGCCTGCGCAGGTGCCACGAACTGCACATTCATCGAAATGGTCAGGAAGGGCGCCTTGCCGGTCGCATCCACCGTCAGCGACCCGGTGGTGCCGCAGGCATTGTCGATCACCGCCGTTGCGATGCCGCCATGCAGGACATTGTGCCGGTTCGTGTGCTGCGGGCCGATGTCCAGCCAACAGCGCGCGCCGCCATCCGGGTCGCTGACATCGACGACATAACCGATCAATGTCTGCGTCCCGGTCTCGTTCTCGATCAGGTGAGAGGTCTCAGGCTGCGGAGAGGGCAATGAAACGCTCCAGATGGTGATCGGTGTCGCCAAAGCGGTGATCGGCCATCACGATCCGTTTGGCGATATGCGCGAGCTCATATTCCTGCGTCATGGCAATGCCGCCATGCATCTGGATCGAATCCTCCGCCACCAGACGGCCCGCACGGCCCAGCAGGTTCTTGGCTGCCGAGACATGGCTTTCGCGTGCGGCGCGGTCGGAATCCAGGTGGCCCGCCGCGTTGATCACGGCAGAGCGTGCCTGCTCCAGCTCGATCAGCAGGTCGGACATGCGGTGCGCCAGTGCCTGGAACGTGCCAATGGGTCGGCCGAATTGCTTGCGGGTCCCCAGATAGTCCTTGGTCAGCCGGGTCGCGGTTTCCATCGCCCCCAGCGTTTCGGCAACCTGAGCCACAGAGGCCGCTGCAACCCGTGCTTCGATTGCGTCAAACGCCTTGCCGGCCTCACCAAGACGGGCAGAGGCGGGGAGTTTCACATCGTCCAGCATCACTTCGGCCGCGCGGCCACCCGCCAGCAGCCCATAGCCCTGAATTGTCACGCCCTTGGTATCGGCGGGGACAAGAAACAGCGAGATGCCCTCGTTGTCGCCCGGCTCGCCACTTTCGCGGGCCGAAACCACCAGCAGGTCGGCAGCTTCTGCGTTGACCACAACAGCCTTGTGGCCGTTCAGCACGATATCGTCGCCATCCGCCTTGGCCGTGGCTTGCACCCGGTTCAGGTCATAACGGCTGGTTGGCTCGCCATGGGCAAAGGCTAATTGCAGGCTGCCTGCGATGATCTCTTCCACATGGGCCTGCTGGTCATCGTTGCCCAGATCCGCGATCAGCCCACCGGCCAGCACGCCGGTATCCAGGAAAGGTTCGACCACGCCTGCGCGGCCCAACTCCTCAAACACTGTGGTGATGTCAAAGCCCTTGCCGCCGAAACCGCCCTGCTCTTCGGTAAAAAGCGCGCCGATCACGCCAAGCTCGGCCAGTTCAGCCCAGATCTTGGTGCTGTAGCCCGCCTCACTCTCGATGATCTTGTTGCGGGTTGCGGTGTCGTATTTCTCACGCAGGTAGCGGCGCAGGGTGTCCTGCAGCATCTGGCGTTCTTCAGTCAGATCAAAGTTCATCTGTTATCCTCCCATCGTGACTTTGGCGATGATGCCACGCTGGATTTCGTTGGAGCCGCCGAAGATCGACAGCTTGCGGTTGTTGAAGTACTGCGCGGCCACAGGGCCGGCGGCCAGCGGGTCTGGCAGGCCCGCGTTGGAGCCTTCGATGGCTTCGGACGCAAAGGGCATTGCATAGATCCCCGCCGCCCGGCGTGCCAGATCGTTGATTTCCTGACGGATGATGGTGCCCTTGACCTTGAGCATGGAGCTTTCCACGCCGGGGGCCGTGCCCGCCGCCGCCTTGGAAATGATGCGCAGGTTGGTTGTGGACATGGCTTTCAGGTCAATCTCGACCTGCGCCAGACGCGCCGCGAAATGCGGGTTCTGGATCAAGGGCTTGCCGCCCGCGATCTCGGCCTTGGCAAGACGCTTGACCGCTGTCAGCCCGGCCTGAGAGAACCCGGTGCCCGCAATGTTGGTACGCTCATGGGTCAGCAGGTACTTGGCATAGGTCCAGCCCTTGTTTTCCTCGCCCACGAGGTTTTCCACGGGCACTTTGACGTCCGTGAACCAGACCTCGTTCACCTCGGCCCCGCCGTCCAGCAGGACAATCGGGCGCACTTCGATGCCGGGCGTGTCCATGTCGATCAACAGGAACGAGATGCCCTCCTGCTGTTTGACCTCCTTGTCGGTGCGCACAAGGCAGAAGATCATGTTGGCGTGCTGGCCCAGCGTGGTCCAGGTCTTCTGACCGTTGACGACATAGTGGTCCCCATGGCGCACCGCCGTCGTCTTGAGCGAGGCAAGGTCGGACCCGGCACCGGGCTCGGAGTAGCCCTGACACCACCAGTCTTCGCCCGACAGGATGCGGGGCAGCCAGTAGTCCTGCTGTTCCTTGGAACCGAACTTCTGCAACACGGGGGCCAGCATCGACAGGCCGAAGGGTATGATGCGCGGCGCGTGATGGGCGGCGGCCTCTTCTTCGAAGATGTGGCGCTGTACGGCGTTCCACTCGGCGCCGCCAAATTTCTTGGGCCAGTTTGGTGCCAGCCAGCCCTGTTCGTTCAGGATGGCATGCCAGCGTTCGATGTCGGCCTTGCCCAGTTCATCGCCGCCGCGCACCTTGTCGCTCAGCTCCTTGGGCAGTTTGTTTTTCAGAAACGTGCGGACTTCCTCGCGGAAGGCTTTTTCTTCGTCGGAATAGCTCAGATCCATGTCGATGCTCCTATCGTTGAATCGGGTGGTCCATGGGGTCAGGTGGCCTTGTTCAAGTCATCGAATGTACGGCCTTCGGCCACGAGTTCTTGCAGCAGCGGGGCGGGTTTCCAGAACCACGCATCCTCCGCCGCATAGCGTTCGATGTCGGCCAGCACCTTGTCCAGGCCCTGAATATCCGCCCATTTCATCGGTCCCCCCCAATAGCGTGGAAAGCCGTAGCCGAAGAGCAGAACCATATCGACGTCCAGAGGACGGCGCGCGATGCCTTCGCCAACAACCTTGGCCGCTTCGTTCACCATGGCACACATGTAGCGCCGCACAATCTCTTCGTCTGTGAAATCACGTGGCGTAATTCCGCGCTCTGCCTGTTCATCGGCGACCAGCCTGGCGATCTTGGGGTTCGGCGTGCCGCCGCGCTTGCCCTTTTCGTAGATGTAGTAACCTTCGCCGGTCTTCTGGCCGAAATGACCTTCCTCGCAGAGCCGGTCGATATAGGTCGGCACACGTTCTGCCGGGTGGCGGTCGGGGGCCTTGCGCTTGCGTGTGGCCCAACCAATGTCGAGGCCGGCAAGGTCCGCGACGGCAAAGGGGCCCATGGCAAAACCGAAGTCGGTGAGGGCCTTGTCGATCTGATAGGGTGATGCGCCGTCCAGTACCATGTGATCGGCCGCCGTGCGATAGACTGCGAGGATTCGGTTGCCGATAAAGCCGTCACAGACGCCCGCGCGCACGCTGACCTTGCCCAGCGCGCGGCCCAGCGCAAAGCCCGTCGCGACGACATCCGGCGCGGTCTTGTCCGCCACCACGACCTCAAGCAGTTTCATCACATGCGCGGGCGAGAAGAAGTGCAGGCCGATCACGTCTGCGGGACGCGAGGTGGCGGCGGCGATTTCGTCCACGTCCAGATAAGAGGTGTTGGACGCCAGCACGCAGCCCGGTTTGCAAACCGCGTCGAGCTTGCCAAAAACCTCGCGTTTCACGCCCATATCCTCGAACACCGCCTCGACCACCAAATCGACGTCGCGCAGGCTGTCGTAGTTGATCGACACTTCCAGCCCGGTGGTCATCATCGCGTCGTATTTGCTCTGGGAAATCTTGCCGCGTTTCAGCGCGCCCTGAAGGTTGCCGGCAATGCGTTCCCGCGCGGCATCCGCCGCGTCCTGCTTCATCTCGATCAGGATGACATTCATGCCGGCCAACAGGGCGGCTGTTGCGATGCCCGCCCCCATCGTCCCGCCGCCGATGACGCCGACGGATTGCAGGGCGCGCGGCTCGACCCCCTTGAGCTCGGGCAGGTTGCCCACGGCGCGCTCGTTGAAAAAAGCGTGGATCATGCCCTTGCGCTGATCCGTCTGCATCAGGTCCATGAAATGCGCCCGCTCGCGCTTCATCCCTTCGGCGAAGGGTTGCTCGGCACTGTCCTGAACCGCCCGCACGGCGGTGGCCGGGCTGATCTGGCCGCGGCCCTTCTTCAGCACCGCGTCATAGGTGGCATCCCAGTCGATGGGGTCCGGTCCGGGCAGTTCGCTGACCGGGCGGCGCGGCGCATCGGTGCTGAGCAACTCGCGGGCATAGGCAAGGCCGACGGCCTCGGGGTCGCCTTCGACCACGCGGTCGATCAGGCCCATCTCCTGCGCCTCTGCCGCCATGATCTGACGACCGGAGGTGATCATCTCGATCGCCTTTTCCGCGCCGGTCAGCCGTGGCACTCGCTGCGTCCCGCCCGCGCCGGGGATCAGGCCCAGGTGCACCTCGGGCAGGCCCACCCGCGCGTCGGGCTGTGCGATCCGGTAATGCGCGCCCAGCGCCACCTCAAGCCCGCCGCCCAGCGACACGCCGTGCATGGACGCCACAACCAGCAGCGGCGATCCTTCGATCCTTGTGCAGAGGTCCGGCAGAAAGGGTTCCTGCGGGGGTTTGCCGAATTCAGTGATGTCCGCACCCGCGATAAACGCACGTCCCTCTCCGACGATCAGGACCGCCTTCACGCCATCCTCGGCCTCGGCCCTGTCCATGGCGTCGGACAACCCCTGGCGCACCGCCTGCGACAGCGCGTTGACGGGCGGATTCCGGATGCGCAGCACGGCGATGTCGTCCTGTCGGGAATAGTCGATCTTGTCGGTCATTTCGGGTCTCCTTGAATTCTCAACCGCGCCGTACCAGCGCGGAGGCATGTCCGGTGTTCTGCTCAAGCGCGCGCACGGTATCCCGCAGGGCAGGACCGACCTGCGCCAACATACGGTGGGTCGGCAAGTCGCACGGTGATGCGCCGCAGGTAAAGGCAACGGATTCACCAAATTCATTTGCAAAATAGGGCACGCTCACTGCGTTGACAGTACTTGTATAGCGTATGTCACGCGGGGTTATGACAAAGCCCTGTCCCAGCAATTGGTCGTAGCCCTGTCTGCGAAAGGACGCCAATGCATCCGCATTTTCAAGCGCCGCGAACCTATCATCATCCATCGAGGCAAGCACGGCCATTCCAGAGGAGGATCCGAACATCGGAATGCGATGACCGGGCTCCAGCCAGATGGTCGATTTCCCTTCCGGTCGCCAGGTCTTGGCCAGCAGCATCCGCGCGCTGTCGCGCACGGCAATCAGCGCCAGCGTGCCCGTCTGGTCCGCAAGCGCCTGCATCTGCTCCGAAGCATGATCGACAAAACTGACGGCAAGCCCGGCAACAGACCCAAGGGCCACTGCCGCCGGGCCCAGGTGAAACCGCTCGTTGCGCCCGCCATGGGCCAGGTAGCCCAGTTCGCAGAGCGTATAGGTCAGCCGCGAGATCGTCGGCTTGGGCAGCCCGGTCCGCTTGGCAATTTCGGCGTGGGTCAGCCCGTTGTCGCTGGCACGAAAAGCACGCAGCACGCCGAGGCCGCGGGCAAGCGTGTTGGCAAACTTGCGGTCGGTTGTGCCAGCATCTGTCTGACCGGATGTCACTGGCACACAGACGCTCCCCTACCGACGCTACATGGCCGCTCACACGGCCCGGCAACGGCGACCGATCGGATCGCTGTTGCCCTGTGCAGTCTCAGCGATGCGGGCAATCCCGGCAAAGCAACCCCCCAATTTCTGTTTCGCATTGCAAAACACTGTTTCGCAAAATTCATCGGAACATAGGTTCATGGTTTGAAAGGCACAAGTCCTAAAACGGGCGACCCGGTTTTGCCTCTGCCTGTTGATTGCCCCGCAGGGATCAAGGCGTTTCGACTGCGCCTGGGCAGGGACCGGAAAATGCGCGATGCCTGTTGCGCGCGGGTGAGCCTTCGGAACCCGACCTTCGGCTGCACCAAATTTGCAACCCTCCCGTGATGACATGTCATTTTTGACATGTCATCACGGGAGGGTCTTGTGTTTGCACGGCATGACCCTGGGGGCCGCAACCGCTGCATGTATCCACCTGGTGGGGCTGGCGGCACCCGAACCGGCCCTGTCACCCATCAACAGCCATTTGCCGGGCGGGCGACCTACCAGCGCCCCTAGGCTCTGGACCCATTAATCTTATATGCTCAGCGGCGATTTCACGAAATTTCAAGGGTTTGGGGCGTGCCGCCAATAGTGGTTCTATTTGCAAACGACTCAAGACGTTGAAATGAAGTGAAATCTCCGCCCTTCGGGTTTGACGGATTTTCCCGCAGCCTGCGTCACATCTGCTTGAAATAGAACCACTATTCTTGCGCAGATTTTCCTAGTCTGCGAAAAAATCTGTCAAACTGAGCATATAAGATTAATGGGTCCAGAGCCTAACCGTAGATGAAACACCGCCCCGGCACCGCGTCCGGCGGCAGGTCCTGTTCCTGCAAACGCTCGAAATACATCCTGTCCGATGACACCATCAGGCCACCGGGGGCCAGAAGCGGCTCTATCAGGGGCGACACCAGCCGCGCAAAGGCATCGTTCTTGGCCAGGTTGTGACCGCCCAGATCGGCATGGATCAGCGCCACCGTCGGCCCGAACCGCGCAAGTGCCTCGACCAGCGTTTCCCGCACGTCGCCGAGAATCAGCATTTCGTCAGACGGGGTGCTGTCAGGGTGCGCGGCAACGGCCCGTTCAAAGACATAGATGTCCCGGCCCGTCATCGTCTCGCGCATGTGGTGATAGGTACGGCCGTTGCCCAGCCCCAGTTCGAAAACCGGCCCGGCGAAATCGGCTGTCCGCGCGGCTGCATGATCCAGACAAGCACGCTGCGACACCATCCGGTTGATAAAGACATCTAGGCGGCTCATGCTGTTCTCCTGTTACGTTTCCGGTCCTACATGGCGCAGGCGCACCGCAAAGTGAAGCTTTGACAACCAGCGCAACGCGCCTCTGGACCTATGGCGCGGAATAGGCTTCACTTCAAATTCTGCACTTTTACCCCTGACAGGAAGCTGATGACCTCACTGCTCGATGTTGACGGACTTACAATCGGCTTTGGCACTGCCCTGCCGGTGGTCAACAACGTGAGCTTTTCGGTCCGCGCGGGCGAGACGCTGGCGCTGGTGGGCGAGAGCGGATCGGGCAAGACACTGACCTGCCGCGCGGTGCTGCGCATCCTGCCGGAGACTGCACAGGTTCGGGGGGGCGGGATCACCTTTCATCAGCCTGACGGCGCGACCAACCTGCTGACCTGTTCCAGCAGGCACATGCGGCGCATCCGGGGCAACCGGATCGCGATGATCTTTCAGGAGCCGATGCGCTCGCTGTCGCCGCTGCACCGGCTGGGCAATCAGGTCGGCGAGGTGCTGCGCATTCACCGCAACCTCGGCCGCGCCGAGACAAAGCGACGGGTGCTGGCACAATTCGAGAAGGTCGGCTTTGCCGATCCTGAACGGGCGTGGCGCAGCTATCCTTTCGAGATGTCGGGCGGGATGCGTCAGCGCGCCATGATCGCCATGGCCATGGTTGCCGAACCGGAGCTTTTGATCGCGGACGAACCCACCACCGCGTTGGATGTCACGACACAGGCGCAGGTCCTGGGCCTGATCCGCAGGTTGCAAAAGGATACCGGCATGGCCGTCATTCTGGTGACCCACGATCTGGGCGTGGTGGCCAATATGGCGCAGCAAGTTGTGGTCATGAACAAGGGCCGTGTGATGGAGAGCGGCTGTGCAAGTGACGTTCTGGGCGCGCCAGCACATGGCTACACGAAAAAGCTCTTTGCCGCCGCACCGATGATCCCGGAGGTCGCGCAACCCGCGCGGGCACTGGACCACAGGGATATCATCCTGGACCTCAGAAGCGTGTCCAAGACCTATACCATGCGGGCAGGCGGCTGGCGCAAGCCGGTGCAGATCGCGGCCTGCCGGGACGTGAACCTTCAGGTGGTGCGCGGCAAGACGCTGGCAGTGGTGGGCGAAAGCGGCTCGGGCAAGACGACCTGCGCACGCATCGCCCTAGGGGCGGAACGCCCCGATCCCGGGGGGCAGGTGCTTTTTGCCCCGGACAAGGACGATGCGCCCCTGCCGGTCCATGACATGACGCGCGTCCAGCGCACCGCCTTTCAGCGGCAGGCGCAGATGGTCTTCCAGGACCCCTATTCATCGCTTTCACCGCGCATGCGGGTCCAAAGCGCGATGATTGAGCCGATGCAGATCCACAACATCGGCAACCGCGCGGAACAGCTTGAAAAGGCCGCCGAAATGCTGCGCTGGGTCGGGCTGGACCCGGACATGCTGCGCCGCTACCCACATGCCTTTTCCGGTGGCCAGCGGCAGCGGCTGTCCATTGCGCGGGCGCTGACCCTCGATCCCAGGCTGCTGATCTGTGATGAGCCGACATCGGCGCTGGATGTGTCGGTGCAGGATCAGATCCTGACCCTGCTCGAAGACATCCGCGACCGCGCCGCGCTGAGCTACCTTTTCATCAGCCACGACCTGGCTGTGGTCGCGCGGATCGCCGATGAGGTGGCGGTGATGCGTGCCGGGGTGATCGTGGAACAGGCCCCGCCCGAAACGCTGTTCTACAACCCGCGCCATCCCTACACATGCGCATTGATCGCCGCGCAGCCGGAACCGGACCTCGCCCGCCCCATCGACCTTGCCCTTGTCGCCAAAGGGGCCGGATCACCGGCAAGCTGGCCGGACCAGTTCCGCTTTGAAGGGGCCGACGCGCCCATGCTGCGCGAGTTGGACCCCGGACATCTGGTGAGATGCCATGTTTAGGTTCATTGCACTTTGCCTGGCCCTGATGCTGGCCTCTCCCGCCCCCGCCCAACAAAGGCCAGCGCTCCAGGAAAGCTCTTTCTGGCAGATGGAGATAAACCAGGGCCATCTGCCCCGGATCGCGGACCGTCTGCCCGAAACCCCGCTGATCGTTGACCTGCCGGCCAAGGGGCGCAGTTTTGGCAGGCAGGGCGGCACCCTGCGCACCATGGTCTCGCGCGCCAAGGACGTGCGCCAAATGGTGATCTATGGCTATGCCCGGCTGGTCGGCTATGACACGAATTACGAACTTTATCCCGACATCCTGCGCGACATCGAGATCGAGGAAGACCGCAAGTTCACCATGCATCTGCGCCCCGGCCACCGCTGGTCCGACGGCGCACCCTTCACGTCGGAAGATTTCCGCTACTGGTGGGAATATGTCGTGAACAATGAAAAGATCACGCCAACCGGGCCGCCGGAGTTCATGTATGTCGATGGCGTTCTGGGCAGCGTGACCTTTCCCGACGCCCATACCGTCGTGTTCGAATGGCCCACGCCCAATGCGAACTTCCTGCCGCTGCTCGCTCAGGCGGCCCCGCCGTTCATCTACCGGCCTGCGCATTACCTCAGCCAGTTTCACGGCGATCTCGCCGATCCCGACGCATTGAAACTGGAAACCCGGAAGGCGCGGGTCAAAAGCTGGGCCGCGTTGCACAACCGTCGCGACAGCATGTACAAATTCGACAACCCGCAACAGCCAACCCTGCAGCCCTGGATCAACGCAAGCGGCACGACCTCAAGGCAGGTTTTTGTGCGCAATCCCTATTATCACCGGATCGACGCCCAAGGCGTCCAACTGCCCTATATCGACATCGTCGAGATGAGCATCGTCGGCGGCGGGTTGGTCGCGGCCAAGGCCAACGCGGGCGAGGCGGACCTTCAGGCACGCGGCCTCGATTTTCCGGACATCTCGATCCTCAAGAAAGGCGAAGCAGACGGCGGCAACTACCGCACGCTGCTCTGGGGCAACGGGGCGGCCAGCCAGATCGCGATCTACCCCAACCTCAACTTCAACGATCCGGTCTGGCGCGACGTGATGCGCGATGTGCGGTTCCGCCGGGCGCTCAGCATGGGCATCGACCGGCACATGATCAACCGCGCCCTCTATTTCGGTCTGGCGCTGGAAGGCGGCATGACCGCCCTGTCGTCCAGCCCCCTGTTCAACCGCGACGACCTGTCGATGTGGGCCGCAATGGACATCGACGCGGCCAATGAGCTGCTGGACGAGATGGGACTGACCGAACGCACCTCGGACGGGCTGCGCAGGCTGCCGGACGGGCGACCGATGGAGTTCATCGTGGAAACCGCAGGCGAACGGCAGGAAGTCGAGAACGCCCTGGCCATCGTCACGGACACCTGGCGCGATCTGGGGATCAAATTGGTGATGCGCCCGCTTGACCGCGACATCCTGCGCAACCGCGTCTATGCCGGCGTGTCCATGTCAGCGGTCTGGTTCGGCTGGGACAATGGGCTGCCTTCCGCCTCGACGTCCCCGATGTATCTTGCCCCCACCAATCAGGAATTCTTTGCCTGGCCAAAGTGGGGCCAGTACTACCAGTCGGGCGGCGAGGTTGGCGAAGCCCCGGATATGCCGGAGGCGAAACGCCTGCTGGAGCTGTCGGACCAATGGAACCACACCTTCAATCGCGACGAACGCCGCGCGATCTGGGCCCAGATGCTCGACATCCACGCAGAGCAGCAATTCGCGATTGGCATCCTGTCCGAAGCCCCCCAGCCCGTCGTCGTGAACAAAAGGCTGCGCAACGTCCCCGAGACAGGCATCTGGGCCTTCGAGCCCGGCGCCCATTTCGGCGTTCACCGGATTGACGAATTCTACTTTGAAGATGCGTTGCAGCAGGTGACGCAATGACCTTTCTCAAATACGCAGTCTATCGCTTTTTCACCATGTTGCTGACGCTCTGGGTCGTGTCGATCCTGGTCTTCACCATCATCAACCTGCCACCCGGCGATTATCTGTCCAACCAGATTGCCGAACTGCGCGCCACGGGTCAGGCCGAAGGGGTGGCCAAGGCCGAATTCCTGCGCACAGAATATGCGCTGGACCGACCGATCTGGGAACAATACCTGATCTGGGTCGGCTTTGCCCCCGGCCCGAACGGGTTTTCCGGGCTGATACAGGGCGATTTCGGCTGGTCCTTCGAATTCGACCAGCCGGTCGGGGAAATTGTGGGCGATGCGCTGTGGTTGACCGTGCTGGTCAATCTCGCAGCCGTTCTGTTTGTCTATGTCGTCGCCCTGCCGCTCGGCGTGCTGGCCGCTGCCAAGGCAGAGACCTGGACAGATTACACCGCCGGATTCGCGGGGTATCTCGGCCTTGCCACGCCCAACTTCCTGCTGGCGCTGATCCTGTTCTACTATGGTCACAAGTATTTCGACATTCCCATCGGCGGCCTGATGGATGCCAATTTCGAGGGTGAACCGCTGAGCTGGGCCAAGGTCAAATCCATCGCCATCCACCTGATCGTGCCCACCTTCGTCATCGGCACCTCGGGAGCGGCGGCGATGATGCAGCGCCTGCGCGCGAACATGCTGGACGAGCTTAGCAAACCCTATGTGGAGACCGCCCGCGCCAAGGGGCTGGCACCGGCGCGCCTGTTGGCCAAATATCCCCTGCGGATGGCCTTCAACCCCTTTGTCGCGGACATCGGCAACCTGCTGCCCGCCATGGTTTCGGGCTCGGTGCTGGTGTCGGTCGTTCTGGCCCTGCCCACCATCGGCCCGGCCCTGCTGGCCGCGCTGAAAAGCCAGGATCAGTTCCTTGCCGCCTTTGTGCTGATGTTCGTGGCCCTGCTGACGCTGGTCGGCACGATGATCTCCGACTTGCTGCTGGTGCTGCTCGATCCGCGCATCCGCTACGGGAGCCGTGACGCATGAGCATCCAGCCCGACAACCGTTACGTCGACACAGAACCCTGGTCCGACGATACCGATATCAGCGCGCCTGAACGTGCAGACATGGATGCACCGGCTTGGCTGCTGACCTGGCGCAAGTTCAAACGCCACCGGATCGGGCTGGTCTCGGGCATTTTCCTGCTGCTGTGTTACCTGATGCTGCCGGTCGCGGGTTTCATTTCACCCTACACCCCCAATGAGCGCAGCGCCGACTACCTCTATGCGCCACCGCAAAGCGTCAACCTCTGGCACGAGGGGTCGTTTGTCGGGCCTTACGTCTATCCGATCACGGCAGAGGCTGACCTCATCAATTTCCGCTGGACCTATACCACCGATACATCCACGCCGATGCCGCTGGAATTCTTCTGTGAAGGTGCGGAATACAACCTCTTTGGCCTGATCCCGTCCGACACCCATCTGTTCTGCGCGCCGCAGGGGGCCACGATATTCCTCTGGGGGTCCGACAGGCTGGGCCGCGACGTGTTCAGCCGCATCCTCTATGGCGCCCAACTGTCGCTGACCGTCGGGCTGATCGGCATAACCGTGTCCTTCCTGCTCGGCATCACTTTCGGCGCACTTGCAGGCTACTTTGGCGGGCGCACCGACTGGATCGTCAACCGCGCCATCGAAATCCTGCGCTCCCTGCCGGAATTGCCACTCTGGCTTGCCCTTTCGGCGGCGGTGCCCTCCAACTGGGGGCCAGTGGCCGTCTTTTTCATCATCTCGATTATCCTGGGGATTCTGGACTGGCCCGGCCTCGCACGCGCAGTCCGGTCAAAATTCCTGTCGCTGCGCGAAGAGGAATTCGTGAAAGCGGCGGAAATGATGGGGGCCAGACCGGCGCGGGTCATCAGCCGCCACCTGCTGCCGAATTTCATGTCGCATCTGATCGCCAGTGCAACCCTGTCGATCCCCGCCATGATCCTGGGCGAAACCGCGCTCAGCTTCCTTGGTCTGGGGTTGCGCGCGCCTGCCGTTAGCTGGGGTGTCATGCTGAACGACGCGCAAAACCTGGCCAGCATCGAAATCTACTGGTGGACCGCGATCCCCATGCTGCCCATCATCATCGTCGTGCTGGCGTTCAATTTCCTCGGCGACGGGCTGCGGGCATCTCTCGACCCCTACAAGAGCTGAAAGGCGCATGAAGATGACTGAACCAATAATCTGCCAAGACCAATTTTCACCCTTCCCGGACCTTGGAACATTGCCGCAAGAGGGATTCACTGATACGGAAATTTCCTTGCAGGGTCAGTTTCCCATGGCCAAAATGAAGCATCGACCGGACCATCCGGGTTACCTTGTATTGCCACATTGAAATGAAATTCATCGAGTTTTCGAGGAAAGCATGTCACAACCAAAAGAAATTCTGCTGCACGTTGGCCATGGCAAAACCGGCACCAGCTTCTTGCAGTCGGTTCTGGCAGCTTCCAGTGACGCATTGCATTTCCGACAAATATGCTACCCGATAAGCAACACCGATCGGGAGCGCGCCGCAAAAGGCCTGACGACGTCAGGAAACCTGTCAAACGGTGAAAATTCTTGGGACAAAATGTTGATGCAGGCAGATGATATTGCTGGCATGAGCTTGCTCGTCTCGAACGAGAACCTGTTTCAACGCCTCTTCGACACCATTGCCGAGGATATTTCCACGCGGCATCCCGGCGTCCCGGTTTCCGTGTTGCTTTTCGTGCGCAACCCCTTGGAAAATGTCGCTGCGAGCTATAGCCAAGCTGTGAAAAGCGGCAATCTGGCCCTCGCGTTCGAGTATGCCCTGAACAATCCCCATAACGACAATATCTCAAGAGCCATAAAGTTCGCGGAAGCGTGTAAAAGGGCAAACTTCAAACTTACAGTTCGCAATTACTCGTATGAGCGAAACAGATTGCTGACACACTTGTCGGACTGGTTATGCCAACCGGAATCCACTTTTGTTTTGCCGCCGGTCCGCGTCGTCAACCGCTCACTGGATAGTGCCGAGCTGGAAATACAGCGCGCGATGAACAAGTACCTGCCTGTGGATGGTGCGTTCCTGGCTCAGACCATGTCGGCGCGCCTTCCTCCAGCCGCAAATTCCAAACCCAAGGCATCGCGAGAGGCTTTGGAAACCTACAGCGAGGAAATTGGCGAGCGCATCAAAAAAGGCAACGCGTACTTTGGCCGCGAACTCTATTATGAGGAGGACATCGAACCTTATGTCGAAGGCCCGCAAGACAAGCAAATCTGCCTAAGCAGGGAACAGCTGGACGTTATGATGGAAACAATGGCCGCGCGCTTACGGATGTTGTCCCGCTCAAGTTGAGAGCCGCGCCACGCGAGAGCCTCCATTCGAACCAGATCACAACCGAAAAATGCCTTTGTCGCTTACGGCGCAGTAGCGCTCAATCTGCTTTGGTGGCACGGGCCGTCATTAGCCGCCCCCGGCATTTATCCTGGTCGGCTTTGACAAACCAAAGGCCAAGACCCACCGAACCACCGTGAGTGGCGCAGAGTTGGAGGGTCCCGGTTCTGCTTCGGTTCAAGTATGCTAGGCGTACCAGTCGCCCATTTTCACTTCCACGTCCGTGCCGACGCGTTTGGCGAATTCCTCCGGGTCCTGTGTGCCGCCGTCGCGGCCCCGGTAGTGGTAGGGATAGACATAAGTGGGGGCGAATTCCGACACGGCGGACGCCGCCGCATTCACGTCCATGGTAAAGGGCAGGTTCATACAGACAAAGGCCAGGTCGATGTCCGACAGCTGCCGCATTTCTGGAATGTCCTCGGTATCGCCCGAAATATAGACCCTGAATTTGTCGAAGTTCAGGACATAGCCGTTGTCGCGACCCTCGGGGTGAAAATTCTTGCGCTCTTCGGTCGTGTTGTAGGCCGGGATCGCCTCGATGTTCATCTCGGCAAACTGCGCCATCTCACCGTTGGCCACGGCACTTGCCTTGCCCTTCAGATCTTCGGGCAACATATCAAAGACGGCCGGGTTGGTGATCAGCTGGGTGGTCTCACCCACCACTGCGGCCAGGGTTTCGGCGTTGTAGTGGTCCCCATGTTCGTGGGTGACCAGCACCAGGTCCGCAGCGGGGAAGTCCCCGTATTGTGCCGCGTCGCCCACCGGGTCGACGTAGATCGTGCCTTTCGGCGTCTCCATGACAAAGGACGCATGGGACACCGGGTGCACCGTGATGGGGCCTGCATCGGTGTCAAACGTGTCTCCGGCGTGGGCCGCAGCCCGTGCGGCATAGGGCAGAAGCGTGACAACCCCGGCTGCCGCAGCAGAGGTGACAAGGAAATGGCGACGTGTCTGTGACATTGTGATCCTCCTTTTGGATTAAGGAATGACATAGGCGGATGGCCCCCTTTGTCAAAACGCCCCGATCACAATTTCGACGCCACAGGCGGATTAACGGTCATCACCCGATTCAGCGGCATCTCCCATGTCCTCTTCCTCGATATGGGCCTGGGCGGCGGCGGTCACCGCCTTGCGGTCTTCTTCATTCAGGTCCGCGACCTTGCCGTCGGCCAGACGCACGGTCACTTCGCGGTGGGCAAATTTTATCCCTTCACGCTCAAAAAGTTCGCGAATGTCCTCGTAGACCTTCTTGCGCACCAGCCATTGATCCCCCGGTTTGGTCATGAACTTGACCCGGATGATCATGGCACTGTCCTGCATCTCGATCACGCCCTGGGATTTCAGGGGCTGGATAAAGTTCTCGCCGATCACCGGGTCGTCCAGCAATTCCTGCCCCAGTTTCTTGATCAGCTTGCGGACCTTTTCGACATCGGTGTCATAGGTCACGCGCAGCGGCAGTTTCATCATCACCCAATCGCGGGAATAGTTGGTGATGACCTGCAATTCGCCAAAGGGGATCGTGTGCAGTGCGCCAAGGTGATGGCGCAGTTGAAAGGACCGGACAGATATCTTCTCGACCGTGCCTTTGACGTCGCCCACGTCCAGATATTCGCCTTTGCGAAAGGCATCGTCGAACAGAAAGAACGCCCCGGCAAAGATGTCGCGCACCAACGCCTGGGAACCGAAGCCGATCGCCACGCCAACAATCCCGGCGCCGGCAAAGAGGGGACCGACGTTGATGCCCATTTCCATCAGGATGATCAACAGCAGCGTGACCACCACAAGGATCAGGATGAAATTGCGAAACAGCGGCAGCAGGGTCGCAAGGCGACTTGCCGAAGAGCCGCCACCTTCATCGCCCAGTTCGACCTCCTTTTCATCGCCGGTTTCCTCGGCGATCTTGTTGTCGATCCAGATCCGGAAGGCGTGATAGACCACGTAACCGACAAAGATGATCACCATGATGTCGAGAAACCGGTCGGCATAGCTTTCGACCATCTGCGCGCCGTCGTTGTCCCAGATGTAGAAAAACGCATAGGCCCCGGCGACAAAGGCAAGAATGCCGGCCACCCGCCCCGCAAGCCCTTCGAAAGTGTTCAACCGGTGGCGCGGCATCAGGCTCATCCGCGCCTCTTCCTCGGCGACGGCGGCACGGGTGTCGGCCAGTTCCTCGCTTAACCGCGCAGCTTCACCTTCGGACGTTTCGGACTGCGTTTCCAGTGCGGCGGCCAGTTCGGCCTCCTGGGTTTCTTCCTCGGCCAGCTTTTCGTTCATGCGGCGCATCGCCCGTGCACGGGCGAAACTGCGTTCGATCAGATAGTTGATCACACCGTAAACCACGATGATCGACATGATGATGCCATAGGCCCCGGCGATCAGGGGAATGGAAGACGGGTTTCCAAGCACCAGGTCAGCGGTCAGTTCGAGCCAGGCGAAGATGACGTAAACAATCATCCCCGGTGCCCATGCACGCGACAGGAACCGCACGAGGAAACTACATTCCTCCGGAGACTTCCCGTTTCGCAAAGCGAGGCCGATCGCGCGGCGGTTGATCAGGAACATCAGAATATTCATCAGGACGATGCCCGCCGACATCATCGCGGAAAGAAAGGCATATACCTCGTAGTTCAGGCCCAGTTCACCAATCCAGATGCCGAAAAGGATCGCGCAGACGTCAAAGACTGCCAATATCCATAGCCATCTGTGCAACCTTTTTGCGTCCCGGTCGCTGAAATGCGGGATGCGGTACTGGCTCAGGAAGGGCGAGAGGATCATCCGCCAAAGTCCCGCAACAAACCGGCACGCAAAATACCCGATGTTGATCAGACTGACGGTGAATTGCATCGCCGTGTCTTCCAGTGTCCCGAAAACGAGGAAGCCCAACACATAGGCAATCAGCATCGACACCAGAATACCGATGACGCCAATCGCAAATCGCATCACCAGGAAGGGCATCTTCTCCACATAGCCACGCGGGTTTTCCTGCACACGGGCGGTGACGAAACCCCGCGCAATGCGCATCCCGAATACGTACCGCTCGAACAGGGCGCCGACTGCAAACAGCGCGAGGCACAGCAGCAGTGCCTTGCCAAAGGCCCAAATGGTCCCATCCGGGCTGGCTGCGCGCAGGATATAGGCCACTTCGTTGAAAGCATTGGGCAGCAGCAACAGCCGTTCGACAAGGGCGGCCCGGAACCGGGTTGCCCGGTCCTGTGCGGCCATCAGCGGTGATTTCGCCTCTTCCTGCTCTGCCGTGGGTTCCGCCGCGTCTGTGGTTGCCTGGGTCAGCAAGTTGCCCTCGCGGTCGATCACGACAACCCCGACGCCATTTTCGGCGGCCTGCCGGATGATCCGGTCGATGTTTTCCTCGGCGTCGGACGGGGCGGACTTTTCCTGGGTCAGCAGCGGCCCCAGCCCCTGTGCCCTCATTTCCGACGCGGGCAGGCAGAGCATCAACGCCACGATGAGAAACGTAAGATAGCGCATGACGGCCCCCAAATTTAATCTTGCTACGCTATGTCAGGCGACACGCCATTGCAATCGCTGCCCCCAGTGCTGCAGGGCATCTGTTCAATTATGAGCGCAGATGTTTTACAAGCCCATGCAACTTGTGCCATATCGGAATGCAGGCGCCACGGGCTGCCACCTTCAAACCGGAAAGACTGCCCATGATGCATCGTGCCTGCCTTCGCCGCTCAACGCAAAGCCAGAACCAGCAGCGCCTCATCCCGATTGCCCATTTGGTAAATCGGGAAAGTACAATCCTAAAACAAGCGGGAAATCGGACCCTGTCCTGATGCGATCGGGGCCGGAACCGCTGCACATGGAACGCATGAAGCAAACCGTCACGATGGCCCGCAAGGCAACGTCGCGCAGGATCATGTTCTACAGTCATGACACCTTCGGGCTGGGCCATTTGCGACGGTCCCGCGCGCTGGCCACCGCCCTGACAAAGGGCGATGACAAGGCATCCGCGATCATCCTGACCGGATCGCCCGTCGCGGGGCGTTTTACCTTTCCCGAACGGGTCGATCACATCCGCCTGCCCGGCGTCACCAAACTGCCGGACGGGTCCTATGTCAGCCAGACGCTCGGCATGGACATCGACCAGACAACCTCATTGCGGGCCGGGCTGATCCAGACCTCGGTCGAGCAATACCAGCCGGACCTGCTGATCGTGGACAAGGAGCCAACCGGCTTTCGCGGCGAATTGCTGCCAACGCTGGAATGGCTGGATGCCAAGGGCACGATACCCTGCGTCCTTGGATTAAGGGACGTGCTGGACGAACCGGACGTCATCGGGGCCGAATGGGCGCGCAAGGGCGCGATCGAGGCCACAGAGCGTTTTTATGACGAGATCTGGGTCTATGGCGCGCGCGATGTCTATGACCCGACCGAGGGGCTGAACCTGTCGGATGCCGCCCGCGCGCGGTTGCATTGGACCGGCTATCTGCGCCGCACCGTCACCGATGCCTCCGAAGTGCCGGACAGGCCCTATATCCTGATCACCCCCGGTGGCGGCGGCGACGGGGCCACCATGGTGTCGCTGGTTCTTGAAGCCTATGAAAACGACCCCTCTCTGGGGCCGGACGCTGTGCTGGTCTATGGCCCGTTCCTGTCGGGCGAAGTGCGCGCGGCATTCGACGCGCGTGTGGCCAAACTGGGTGGGCGGGTCATCGCGACGGGGTTCGACAGCCGGATCGAGGCGCTTTTTGCGCGGGCCGAAGGGGTCATCTGCATGGGCGGCTACAATACCTTTTGCGAGGTGCTTTCCTTTGACAAGCCGGCGGTGATCGTGCCGCGCACCAAACCCCGGCTGGAGCAATGGATCAGGGCAAGCCGCGCGGAACAGCGCGGGCTGGTGCGGATGCTGGACGAAACCCGCGACGGGATGACCGCCGCGTCGATGATTGAGGCCATCCGCAACCTGCCGCAGCAAGGCAAGCCATCGGAATCCGGGGCGGACGGGCTGCTGGATGGTCTGGATATCGTGGTGAAGCGGGCCCGCGCCCTGATGGCAGGGGAGGACCGCAAATGAGCCACGATAAGCTGGCAGTCGTGGTCAAGGGCTGGCCGCGCCTGTCAGAGACATTTATCGCGCAGGAGCTGGTCGCGCTTGAAGAGGCCGGTCTGCACTTCGACATCTGGTCGCTGCGGCATCCGACCGATCACAAGACGCATCCGCTGCATGACCGCCTGCAAGCGCAGGTGCACTATCTGCCGGAATACCTGCGCGATGAGCCCACTCGCGTGGCCCGTGCCATGGGTGCCGCTGCCGACATGCCCGGCTTTGACGCCGCCGCTGCCGCCTATGCTGCCGATCTGGGCCGCGACGACACGCCCAACCGCCGCCGCCGCTGGGGGCAGGCCTGCGTGATGGCGCATGAACTGCCGCAGGACGTCGCTGGCCTCTATGCACATTTCCTGCATACGCCCTCCTCTGTCGCGCGCTATGCGGCGATTCTGAGGGGGCTGCCCTGGTCGTTCTCTGCCCATGCAAAGGACATCTGGACCTCGCCTGACTGGGAGCTGCGCGAAAAGCTGTCTGGTCTGCACCACGGCGCTGCCTTTGGCGCGACCTGCACCGCCTTCGGGGCGGCGCATCTTCAGGGGCTGGCCGACACGCCCGCGCGGGTCGATCTGGTGTATCACGGGTTGGACCTCGCACGGTTCCCTGCACCACCAGAGCGGAAACTGCGCCAACCGGGTGACCCGTTCCAGATGATGTCCGTCGGGCGGCTGGTTGAGAAGAAGGGCTTCGACAACCTGATTGACGCGCTGGCCCTTTTGCCCGCCACCCTCGACTGGCACTGGACCCATATCGGCGGTGGCGCGCTGGACGCGCAGATGCGCACGCGCGCCGATGCCCATGGCATCAGCGACCGCATCACCTGGCGCGGTGCCTGTGACCAGCCCGAAGTCATCGCGGCGATGCGCGCCGCTGATCTCTTTGTCCTGCCCTCGCGCATCGCGGCGGATGGCGACCGCGACGGCCTGCCCAATGTGTTGATGGAGGCGGCCAGTCAGAAGCTGCCGATCCTCAGCACGCCGGTCTCTGCCATCCCCGAATTCATCGACACCGGCGTGCATGGCGTGCTGAGCGATGACACACCGGCGACATTGGCCCGGGCGATGGCCGATCTTGCCGCAGATCCGGTTCGGGCTGCGGACATGGCCGATGCGGCCCATGCCCGGCTGACCTCGGACTTCCTGATGCAACCAGGGATTGCCCATCTGAAAAAGCGCCTTGTCGCGATGCTTGCGCCGAAGTGATGATACGGCTGGCGTTCTATGCTCCACTGAAACCGCCTGACCACCCCACGCCCTCCGGTGACCGGGCAATGGCACGGGGGCTGATGATGGCGCTGGAAAGGACCGGCGCGGAGGTGACCCTTGCCAGCACCCTGCGCAGCCGGGACGGCAGCGGAGACACCGCACTGCAAGCCAGTTTGTTTGCGCAGGCAGAGGAGCAGATCGCCCGCCTGATCCCGCAGGGCCGCCGGGAGGGTTGGCACGCATGGGTGAGCTATCACAACTACTACAAGGCCCCAGACCTGATTGGCCCCGCCGTCGCGCGGGCATTAGGCATTCCTTATCTGCAAGTCGAATCCACCCGCGCGCGCAAGCGGCTGGTGGGTCCCTGGGCCGGTTTCGCCACTGCGGCAGAAGCAGCGGCGGATGCGGCAGCGGTGATATTCTACGTGACAACCCGTGACGCCGAAACCCTGCGCCGCGACGCGCCGTCGGGGCAGCATCTGATCCACCTGCGCCCGTTTCTGTGCCGCGACACACTGCCGGAAGCCGCGACTTTGAGCGGTCCCATGCTAAGTGTCGGCATGATGCGCGTGGGGGACAAGCTGGCCTCCTACCGCATAATTGCGGAGACCCTGGCCCTGCTGGAGGGCGACTGGGCGCTGGAGATCGCAGGCGATGGTCCGGCGCGCGCGGAGGTGGCGGCGCTGATGGCACCTTTTGGTGACAAAGTGCGTTTTCTCGGTGCGCTGACCGACGATGCGTTGAATGACGCCTACGCCCGCGCGTCGCTGCTGTTCTGGCCCGGCGTGAACGAGGCATTCGGCCTGACCTATCTCGAAGCGCAGGCGGCAGGGCTGCCGGTCGTGGCGCAGGACCGCCCCGGCGTCCGCGATGTGCTGGCACCCGGCACATACCCCGCCCCTGAAGCAGGGGCAGCCGCCCTGGCCCGACGGGTGAGAGAACTGCTGGCCAACCCTGACCTCCGCCAGGCCGCCAGGACCAGCGCTCGGGACCACATCGCGGATCACCACCTGCTGCCCGCTGCGACGCAATGCCTGCGCGCGGGTCTTTCCGCTGCGGGGCTGACATGAGCCGCCTTGCCCTCTTGCGCCACGGCCATACGGAATGGAACCGCGCGGGCCGCATTCAGGGCCGCACCGACATCCCGCTTGATCCCGAAGCACGGGCGCACCTGGCGTTGCTGTCCTTGCCGCCCCCCTGGGACCGCGCCGCGATCTGGTCCAGCCCCCTGTGCCGCGCGGCAGAAACCGCACGGCTGGTCAGCGGCCGGGACCCGATGACCGATGCGGCCCTCACTGAAATGGACTGGGGCAGTTGGGAGGGGCAAAAACGCCCCGACCTGCATGCCGACCCGGACTGCGACTATCGCCCGATTGAAGAATGGGGCTGGCACTTTGCCCCGCCCGGCGGCGAAAGCCCAGCCGAGGTTCGGGCACGCGTGCTGCCCTGGGCCGGTAAACTGACCGGCGACGCCGTGGCGGTCTGCCATATCGGCGTCATGCGGGTGCTGTTGGCCCATGCCCATGGCTGGGACTTTGACGGCCCTGCCCCCTTTGCCGTCAAGCGCAACAGGCTTTACATCATCGACATCGGCCCTTCTGGCTGGCACCCCTGCGCCGAACCGCCGCGCCTGACGGAGAATGCACCATGAAGGTGATGATCGTCGTAACCCACTTGCTCGGCACCGGGCACCTGTCCCGTGCGATGACCCTTGCGCGGGCGTTCCGGCAGGCGGGCCATAGCGTCAGCCTGGTGTCGGGCGGGATGCCTGCCCCGCACCTGAAGGACGCAGATATTCCCTTGCACCAACTACCGCCGGTCCGGTCTGATGGCGTCGATTTCACCCGTTTGCTGGACGCGCAAGGCGACGTGGTGGCCGATACGGCGCTGGCCCGGCGTCAGGCCGCCTTGCTGGATCATTTCCACGCCGAGGCACCCGATGTCCTGATCACCGAACTGTTTCCCTTTGGCCGCCGCATCCTGCGTGATGAATTCCGCGCCTTGTTGAACGCGGCACGCGCAGGCGCGACCAATCCGCTGATCTGCGCGTCTGTCCGGGACATTCTTGCGCCGCCGTCAAAACCCAGGAAAGCCACCTTTGCCGATGACATGATCGCCACCTATTATGACGCGGTGCTTGTGCATTCGGATGTGGCCATCACGCCCCTGACCCTCAGTTGGCCGGTATCCAAGGCGCTGCAGGCCAAGCTCAGGTACACCGGTTTCGTTGCCCCTTCCCCCGCCCCGGCACACCCCCGGAACGCCGGAGCGGAGGAAGTGATCGTCAGCGCGGGTGGTGGCGACGTGGGCGCGGACATTTTCGCATCTGCGCTGGAGGCCGCCACGCAGGACCCCGGCAGGCAATGGCGGCTGTTGCTGGGGGGAACCAATGCGGCAGAACGGAGTGCCCAGATGGCCGCGCCGCCCAATGTAGTGATCGAGCCCGCGCGCCCGGATTTTCGCCAGATGTTGCACCATGCGGCGGCCTCCGTCTCCATGTGTGGCTACAACACCGCGCTTGATGTGTTGCAGACCGGGTGCCGGGCGGTGTTCATCCCCTTCGATGCGGGCAGCGAGGTGGAGCAGGGCATCCGCGCCGAGGCCCTTGCCAAACGCCCCGGCATTGCGTTGGTGCGCAGCGCCGATCTGACGGCTGAGACCTTGCTGCGCGCGCTGCTTGAGGTCACCGCAGGCCCGCGCCCCGCCCCGCTGCACCAGGGGCTGGACGGGGCTGCGCGCACAGTTCAGATCGTGTCAGAGATGCAAGGCGCGCGGTCATGAGCCCCGATTGGTCCCCGCTGACCAACGAGCTGGCCATCTGGCGCGCCGAGGGCCGGGATTTGCCGCTCTGGTGGCGGGACGACGACGCGACGGAGCCGACGGCGGCGCTGGACGCGCTTTTGCGCCTGGCTGAGGATTTGGAGATCCCGGTGCACCTTGCCGTCATCCCGAAACCTGCCACAACCGCTCTGGCAAAGGTGATCGGCGACAGCCCCCATGCGACGGCACTGGTGCATGGATGGGCCCATCTGAACCACGCACCCGAAGGGCAAAAGAAGGCCGAGTTTGGCCATGCCCGCCCGGATGCGGCCGAACAGGCGCAAGCGGGGCTGAACCGTCTGCGTGACCTCTTTGGCGCAAACCTGTTCGAGATGTTCGTGCCACCCTGGAACCGCATCGAGCCTGCCTTTATCCCCCGCCTGCCCGATCTGGGCTACCGCGCCCTGTCGACCTATACCCCACGCCCCGCGCGCGAGGCGGCACCGGGACTGGTGCAGATCAACACTCACATGGACCCGATCCACTGGCGCGGCGGTGGCGGGCTGGCTAACCCGGACAGCCAGATTGCCGCCCTTGTCCGGCACCTGCAGGACCGCCGCGCGGGCCGTGCAGATGCGGCCGAGCCGCTGGGCTTTCTGACGCACCATCTGGTACATGACGCCGCGATCTGGGATTTTACCCGCGCCTGCCTGTCCACACTGCTTGCGGGCGGTGCCACACCTGTGAACCTGATCTCCCTGAAAGGACCCCTGCCATGAGCCGTCTTGAATCCATGCGCCGCCGCCTGACCGCCCAGATCGACGGGCTCAACTGGGCCGCGCGCCAGATCGAGGGGATGGCCGGTGACGTGCTTGAACTGGGTCTGGGCAACGGGCGCACATATGACCACCTGCGCGAGGTCCTGCCCAAACGCCGCATCTGGGTCATTGACCGCGAGATGAACGCGCATCCCTCCTGCGTGCCGCCAGCGGAGAATTTCCTGCAAGGCGACGCCGACCGGATGCTGATGCAGATGGCGCAGACGGGGACAAGGCTGGCGCTGGTGCATTACGAATTGGGCATCGGCGTGGCGGAGAAAGACGCGGCGAAAAGCCGGGCCATGAGCCCGCTGATCGCGCCGCTGATGGTGCCGGGCGGGCTGGTCATCTCGCAGGATCCGCTGGAGGGGTTCGAACCTGTCGCAGGGCCGGACACGGTGGAAGGCGAGCGGTATCTGTTCTACCGGGCCTAACGCTTTTTCACGAATTCCGTCAGGATCACGATGCGCTGCCCTTCGACCCGGCCTTCGATATGGGCGGGGTTGTCGAGCACCAGCGAGATTTTATGGACCGCCGTGCCGCGCTTGGCGGTAAAGCCCGCGCCCTTGACGTTCAGGTCCTTGATCAGCACCACGGTGTCGCCGGTGGCCAGCGGGACGCCGTTGCTGTCCTTATGCTCCGACCCCTGCGGGACATTGTCGGCCCAGGCACGGTTGTCGTCATCAAGGTAGAGTTGCTCCGACAGGTCGCGCGCCCAATCGGTATCGAGCCGCGTGAGGATGCGGGCCGCGAGAACCTGCAGCGCGGGGTCCTCGGACCACATGGTGGAGGCCATCGGGCGGAAGTGATCGGATGGCGTATCCGGGTCCGCACAGGTGGCGCAAATCTCGACGGAAGCGCCATCGGGGCCGCCGGGGACGGGCGTTTCGATAAGCGGGGTGTTTTCGGTGAGGCAGAGGGGGCATGTCATGGGGATGCGCTATCCCCATTTGCGGTGTGTCGCAATGGTTTACAGTGTCCCGCCTTTAACCTGATACATTCCGTATCGCCGATGCCCCGAGAGCGCGAAGCGCGGCAGGGTATCGGCGATTCAAGTTCAAGGCGGGGCGCTTTGGGTGAAGCAGGTGTGGTGTGCCTGACGCGGATTTCGCGGGAATTGGGCCTGGGTTCAGGGCGCTTTGAGGCTAGGTGCTGGGGTTGATTGGGACCGCTGCGCCCGCCCCGTGGGGGCGGTTCGGGCGCTGCCAAATCGCAGATTTGGCATTTGGTGGGTCGCGGCCATTGACGCGTCTAATGACGTCATATTATCGTAAACATAGATATTGACACGTCTGAATGTCTATCGTAGACATTAATGGAGGAGACAGAAAATGCCCGCATCAACAGATAGCTATTCAGTCGAGAATCTCGAGAGATTTCTGAGGTACCTTGAAGACAAAGGGTTAATGCCCAAACAAACTGTAGTGGCAAGGCGGGCAGCGTGTAACAAGATGCTGGGAATTCTCGAGGTAGATGAAAGGAGCGACGTACGAAAGTTAGACCTTGATAGTGTGTTCACTCGCTTCAGCAATCTGGAGGGTCGCAGCTATACGCCAGACAGCTTGAAGACATATAAATCTCGTGTCTTTAAGGCAATTAAGGACTTCATTACATACACAGACGATCCCGCCGGATTTAAAATAAATGGGGCACGCACTAGACGCACCCAAACGACCGAAACCGCAAAAGATAGACAAGACACAACTGCTGATCATCCCCCTACTTTGCCCAACGAAAGGTCAAAGGATAACGGGTTAATGGGGGGGGCTTTGGGCGGACTGTCTATCCCAATTCCGATCAGATCCGACGTCGTGGTGACGGTCTGTGGACTCCCCTTTGATCTCAAAAACCAGGAGGCGAAAAAAATTGCGAATGTAATTATCGCAATGTCCTCTGAACCGGAATAGGAGCTTCGGTCCAAACGAAGACTCCCTTGCAGGCTCCGTCTGCGCACCGCAGCCCTGCTAGAGTTGGATTCCACGCCAACCTCTAGCAGGATGCACTAATCAGAATAACGACATTATCCCAAAACGCAATTTATCTTACTTTATTGAAGCCGCGAGCAAAGCCTTGGCGAGTCCGAGAACTAACACCCCCAAGATAGCCAAGCTTCACCCATCCATCTTGACTAACCCAACACCCAAAACACAACCAAGCGGGAACGCGCATTGCTACGCAATACGCTGCCTCCCACCGTCTTTCATATCAGCCCGAAATGGACAGCTTTCAGCTGTCCATTTTGAGGGCTGATATGAAAGCTTCCTGCGGAATGTCCACCTTGCCAAACTGGCGCATCTTCTTCTTGCCCGCCTTCTGCTTCTCCAGCAGCTTCTTCTTCCGCGTGGCGTCCCCACCGTAACACTTGGCCGTCACGTCCTTGCGCATGGCACTCAGCGTCTCGCGCGCGATGACCTTGCCGCCAATCGCCGCCTGGATCGGGATCTTGAACATGTGGCGGGGGATCAGGTCTTTGAGCTTTTCGACCATCGCGCGGCCCCGCGTCTCTGCCCGGTCGCGGTGGACCATGGTTGACAGCGCGTCGACGGGTTCGTCGTTGACCAGGATCGACATTTTCACCAGCGCGTCGGTGCGATAGCCGATCATCGCGTAATCAAAGCTGGCATAGCCCTTGGTGACCGATTTCAACCGGTCGTAGAAGTCGAACACCACTTCGTTGAGCGGCAGGTCATAGACGACCATGGCGCGGGACCCGGCATAGGTCAGGTCCATCTGGATGCCGCGGCGGTCCTGGCAAAGCTTCAGCACGTCGCCAAGGTATTCGTCAGGCACAAGAATCGTCGCCTTGATCCGCGGTTCCTCGATGTGGTCGACATAGGTCAGGTCGGGCATGTCGGCGGGGTTGTGCAACTGGCTGACGGTGCCGTCCTTCATGTGGATGTCATAGATCACCGATGGCGCGGTGGTGATCAGGTCGATGTCATATTCACGTTCGATCCGGTCGCGGATCACCTCGAGGTGCAACAGCCCCAGGAACCCGCAGCGAAAGCCAAAACCGAGCGCGGCGGAGGTTTCCATTTCGAAGCTGAAGGAGGCATCGTTCAGGGCCAGCTTCTCGATACTGTCGCGCAGGTCCTCGAAATCATTGGCGTCGACGGGGAAGAGGCCACAGAAGACGACCGGTTGCGCGGGCTTGAAGCCCGGCAGCGCCTTGTCCGTGCCCTTTTTCTCATGCGTGATCGTATCGCCGACGCGGGTGTCGCGGACCTGTTTGATGGAAGCGGTCAGGAAGCCGATCTCGCCGGGGCCCAGAACGTCGATTTCCGTCATGACGGGCCGGAAAACCCCGATCCGGTCGACGTGGTGGACAGATCCGTTCTGCATCATCTTGATGCGGTCGCCCTTTTTCAGCTGGCCGTCCATGATGCGCACCAGCACGATGACGCCGAGATAGCTGTCGTACCACGAATCCACCAGCATCGCCTTCAAGGGCGCATCCAACGTGCCCTTGGGCGCGGGCAGGTGGTGCACGATCGCTTCCAGTGTCTCATGGATGCCCTGCCCGGTCTTGGCCGAGACGCGGATCGCGCCCGAGGCGTCGATGCCGATCACATCCTCGATCTGTTCGGCCACGCGGTCGCATTCGCTGGCGGGCAGGTCGATCTTGTTGAGGATCGGCACGATCTCATGGTCCGCGTCGATGGCGTGATAGACGTTGGCGAGCGTCTGCGCCTCGACACCTTGCGTCGAATCCACCACCAGCAGCGATCCTTCGACTGCGCGCATGGAGCGTGACACCTCATAGGCAAAGTCGACATGGCCGGGCGTGTCGATCAGGTTGAGGATGTAATCCTCGCCATTATCGGCGGTATAGTTGATCCGCACCGTCTGGGCCTTGATGGTGATGCCCCGTTCGCGTTCGATGTCCATGCTGTCGAGCATCTGCGCCTTCATGTCGCGCAGGGAGACGGTGTTCGTCTCCTGGATGAGCCGGTCGGCAAGCGTGGATTTCCCATGGTCGATATGCGCGACGATGGAGAAATTGCGGATGTGTGAAAGCGGTGTCATGTATGGGGATATGGCGCAGCGCGGGGCAAGCGTCAATTGGTCAAAACGCAGCGGTGCGGGTTCATCCTGTCTGTTCATATGCGGCTGCAACTGTCGCGCTTCCGCGCCATAGCCCTTGCCGACCGCAATTTTATCGAATTTGCCAAGCAAACCCGAAACCGACACCTGAACCGCACAGGAGTCAACGCCCGCAATCAAACGTGAATTGCCCCGCCATCCCGATTCAGGCATACTCTGCGGCAGAGCAAATCAGGGACCACCAAGGGGCAAACCCCACGGTCCGGGCAGAGGGCAGTTATGATGATGCGTATCGGTGTGGCGCTTGTCGCCGTTTTGGGGCTGGCCGCCTGTGGTGGCGGCAGCAGGTATTCCAGCAGCAATGCAACGGGCTATGGCGGCGGGTATTCAGCCGCACCAGTGGTTGTTCCCTTTGCAAGCGGGCCAATTCAGCAGGCCTGCCAGTCGGACGGACGCAAGGCAGCGTCCAGAACCCGCTGTGGCTGCGTGCAGGCGGTGGCGGACCAGTCACTTTCATCAGCAGACCAGCGCCGGGGGGCCAAGATGTTCCGCGATCCGCATCAGTTGCAGGAAATCCGCCAATCTGACAATGCCAACAATGAACGCTTCTGGAAGGCCTGGAAAGAGTTCGGCCAGAACGCGGCGGCGGTCTGCGCGCAAACCTGACAACGGGCGAAATTTTTTCGGAAAAATTTGTCCGGAGTTTTCCAAAACTCCGGCACCCTCACAGATCGCGGATCCAGAATTGCAGGCGTTTCGGCGACTGTTCGGCCTCGGCATGGTCCTTCCAGTGAAATTCGGCGATCACCCCGTCGAGCGGCCGGTATCCCCGCGCGCGCCAGAAGGCATCAAGCGGGCGGTAACCGGCGGGGCGTGCCGGGTGATCATCGGGCCGGATCACCGCGCAAAAGCAACTCTTGGCGAAGCCCTGGGCGCGGGCATGGCTCTCTCTTGCATCAAAGAACCGATGCCCGATCCCCTGCCCCCGGTAGTGGGGCAAGAGCACGCTTTCAGCGCAATAGAACACCTCTGACAGGTCAATCCCGGTCGGGGCAAAGGCGGCGGCGAAATCATCCGCGTGATCCGTCAGTGGCGTCCCGGTGCTGGCCCCCACCAGAGTTTTCCCGTCGAAGGCCCCCACAACAATGGCCCGGTCGCTGTCCCGGTAACTGTGCAGATAGCGTTCCTCATAGGCCAGGTCGCCGTCATAGAGGTAGGGCCATTCAGCAAAGACCGCGATGCGCAGCCCTGCGACATCCGGCAGCGCCTGGGCCAGCGCCGCACCGGTGAGGGGCGTGATCCGCAAGGCCATCTCAGCTGACCTGCGCGGTCCAGTCCGACAGATTGTAATAGGTGGTGATGCGGCTGATCTTGCCGTCCGTCAAGTCAAAGAACGAGCCCGCCGGCAGCCGGTAGGTCTGCCCCCGAGCCTCCGGCAGCCCCGCGTCCGTTTCAAGGTAGGTGCCGTTGACCGTGTATTCCGCCGCCCCGCGCGTGCCTTCGGGGTCAGAGAAAATCACCATGTCGGTCAGGTTCTCCTTGTAGCAGCGGCTCATATGGGCGCAGAACGCCGCGAATTTCGCTTTGCCTTCGCGCTGGTTGCCCTCGTTGACGTGATGGGCCACGTCATCGGTCAGGCAGGCCAGCATCCCGTCGGTGTCGCCCGCGTTGAAGGCGTCAAAGTAGGTATTGATGATGTCAGCCATGTGAAAATCCTAATTGTCGGGGCAAACCGGATCGCCGAAACGGTCGATCAGGCGGGTCTTGATCTGGTCACGGGCAGCGCGGAATTGCACCAGTTTGGCCTCGCGTCCCTCGCCCAGACCCGTCGGGTCCAGAATGGGCCAATATTCAACCTCAAGATGGAAGAATCGCGTCAGTTCCAGCGCGCGGCGCTGGCTTGCCGGGGACAGGGCTATCACCAGATCGAAGGAAGACAGATCGTCGCCCCATTGCTCCATCTCGTCGAAACTGCGCGAGCGGTGGCGCGACAGTTCAACACCGATTTCCGCGCAGACTGCGATGGAAAAGCCGTCAATCTCCAGGTCGTTCTTGACGCCCACGGATTGCACATAGGTGTCGGTGCCATAGAACTTCTTCATGATCCCTTCCGCCATCGGCGAACGCACCGCGTTGTGGTCGCAGCAGAACAGCACGGACTGAGGAAGCGCCGCCATCGTTCAGCCGCCGAAATGCAGGACGCAGATCAGGGTGAACAGGCGACGGGCGGTGTCGATGTCGATCTCGGCCTTGCCCTCCAGGCGTTCCTGCAACACGCGGGAGCCTTCGTTGTGGATGCCGCGACGGGCCATGTCGATGGTCTCGATCTGGCTGGGCGGCAGTTTCTTGACCGCGTCGAAATAGCTTTCGCAGATTTGAAAGTAGTCTTTGACCACTTGCCGAAACGGTCCCAGCGACAGATGAAACTCCGCCGCCTTCTCGTCCTTTTCGGTCGCCACGTCGAACACCAGGCGCTTATCGCGGATCGACAGGCCAAGGTGATAGGGCCCTTCCGGAACGGGGCGGTCGTCACGGGCCGGAATGATAAAGTGGTTGTCTTCCAGCAGGTCGAACATCGCAACCTTGCGCTCCTGCTCTATTTCGGGCGTCGGGGGCGGCAGGTTGGCATCGTCAAGGACGATATGGGAGATGCGGGACATGGATGGACCTCAGGCAGGAAAGTCGCATAGGCATAGCGCAGCGCGCAGCGCGGGGCAATCGCAACGGTGCCGCGCCGCAGCGCGCGGTTACTGGTTCAGCTTGTTCAGACGTGCCGTGACGCTCAGCCCATGTGCCTGAAGGCTTTCCGAGGCTGCGAGTGTTTCGGCAGCAGGGCCGATGGCGCGCAGGGCCTCTGGCGTCATCCGTGCCAGCGTTGTGCGTTTCATGAAGTCCAGCACCGACAGGCCGGATGAGAATCGGGCAGACCGCGCCGTCGGCAGGACGTGGTTCGGGCCGCCGACATAATCGCCAATCGCCTCCGGGGTCCACTGGCCGAGGAAGATCGCACCGGCATGGGTGATCTGCGCGCTCAAGCCATCTGGGTCTGCCACGCAAAGCTCAAGGTGCTCGGGCGCGATGCGGTTCGACAGTTCCGCCGCCGTGGCAAGGTTGGGCACCGTGATGATCGCCCCGTTGTCGCGCCAGGACACCCCTGCAATCGCACGCCGTTCCAGCGTTTCAAGGTATTTATCCACCGAGGCCGCAACCGCCTGCCCAAAATCCGCATCGGTGGTGATCAGGATGCTTTGTGCGCTTTCGTCGTGTTCGGCCTGGCTGAGCAGATCGAGAGCGATGAAATCCGGGTCGTTGTCCGCATCCGCGATCACCAGGATCTCGGAAGGGCCCGCGATCATGTCGATACCAACCTTGCCAAAGACCCGGCGTTTGGCCGCGGCGACAAATGCGTTGCCGGGGCCGGTGATCTTGTCCACCGGCGCGATGGTTTCGGTGCCATAGGCTAGCGCCGCCACAGCCTGCGCGCCGCCGATGCGGTAAATCTCCGTTACGCCGGAGAGCTGCGCGGCCAGCAACACCAGTGGGTTCAGCACGCCATCGGGTGTTGGCACCACCATGGCAAGGCGGTTGACCCCGGCGACCGCAGCCGGGATGGCGTTCATCAAGACGGAACTGGGGTAGCTTGCCAGCCCGCCCGGCACATAAAGGCCCGCCGCCGATACCGGAGTCCAGCGCCAGCCCAATGTTGCACCGGCCTCGTCCGTCCATTCCGCATCTTCCGGCAGTTGCCGCGCGTGATAGGCACGGATGCGTGCGGCTGCGGTTTCAAGGGCCGCGCGTTCGGCGGCGGGGACGTTTTCGACCGCTTGCGCAACCTCGTCCGCGCTGATGGCCATTTGATCGGCACTCAGGATGATCCGGTCGAATTTCTCCGTCAGTTCGATTACGCCAGCATCGCCCCGCGCGCGCACATCGGCAATGATACCGGCCACGGTGGCGTCCACGTCGGGGCTGTCCTCGCGCTTGGCGTTCAGCAGGGCGGTGAAGCGGGTTTCAAAGTCGGGCTGGCGTTGATCTAGAAACACGGGCATGGGCGCATCCTTTTGCTGGCCCGTGCATAGCTGCCACATCGCCAACCCTCAAGAGCGCGCGCGACGTGAGGCGTCTGCCGGGCGGGTACGCTTAGGGGTCAGGCTCTGCACCAACGTGATGGCAGTAAGGTCTGCGCATATGACGTCGGCGGATTGGTTCAGGTCATATATCGGCGTCAGCGTGTGCCGCGACGCGAACCTCAGCCGTCATGCCGGGGCAACTTGCCGGAGGGTGCCGCATAGGGCCGCGTCACATCCTTCAGCGATACTTCCAGCGCCTCGACCGTCAGCCGGATCGCCCCGTCCCCTGCCAATGTCAGATCCACATGACCCGAAGGCGCGTCAGTCTCATCGAACGCGATGCTGAGCAGCGACAGGATCGTATCGGCATCGCCCTTTGTCACACCTTGCGAGGCGACCTTTTGCACGTTGTCGAATACCAGCAGCGATTGCACACGCTCGGGCGCATGGCGTTCGTTGCCCGCGTCCTCCCACCGGACCCGGTTGAGAAGCAGCGCAAAACGGCCCCCCTTGCGGTCCCAGCGCATTTCGGACGCCGGAAAGACCGCATCCTGCGTCAGCGACGCAATGACTTTGAGATCATCCGCGTCCAGCGCGCCAATATTCAGCGGTGCCTCGCGGCCATCTTCAAACCTTGCGTCCTCAATCATGATTCCTTGATCCGTTCAATGTTGGCCCCCACGCCCGACAGCTTGGCCACCACATGTTCATAGCCCCGATCCAGATGATAGACCCGCGCCACCTTGGTTTCGCCCTCGGCGGCCATCCCAGCCAGGATCAGCGAGATCGACGCGCGCAGGTCCGTCGCCATCACCGGCGCGCCCTTGAGTTTCTGCACGCCCTTGACCGTCGCATGGCCCCCATGCACCTCGATATCGGCGCCCATGCGGATCAGTTCCGGCGCATGCATGAAACGGTTCTCGAAAATCTTCTCTTCCAGCACCGAAGTGCCTTCTGCGGTGCAGAGCAGCGCCATCATCTGGGCCTGCAGATCGGTCGGAAAACCGGGGAACGGTGCGGTCGTGACATCGACCGCGCGGATGCGACCGTTCTTGCGTGCAACTTTCAGACCCTTGTCCGTTTCAGTCACGGCAATACCTGCCGCGTCCAGCTTCTCGCAAAAGGCCTCCAGCAGGTCGATCCGCCCGCCCAGGCACTCCACCTCACCCCCGCAAAGCGCCGGTGCCAGCATATAGGTGCCCAGTTCGATCCGGTCGGTGACCACGCGGTGCGTTGCCCCATGCAAACGGTCCACACCCTGAATCTCGATCCGCGACGTGCCATCGCCGTCGATCTGCGCCCCCATCGCCCGCAGGCAGGTGGCCAGATCGACAATTTCGGGCTCGCGCGCGGCATTGTTGATGACGGTGGTCCCCTTGGCCAGCGTCGCCGCCATCATGATGTTCTCGGTCGCGCCGACGGATGCAAAGGGAAAGTCGATCACCGCCCCCTTCAGATGCCCGCCCTGCGCCTTGGCATGCAGATAGCCGTCCCGCAGCTCGATGTCCGCACCCATCTTTGCCAACCCATCGGTATGGATATCCATCGGGCGCGCACCGATGGCACAACCGCCGGGCAGGGACACTTCCGCATGTCCTTCGCGCGCCAGCAGCGGTCCCAGCACAAGGTTGGACGCCCGCATCTTGCGCACGATATCGTAATCCGCACGGGTGTTGATCGCGCCATGCGAGGACAGTGCAAGCACCAGACCATCCTGCAGCGATGTCGCCTCTGCCCCCAATGACCCCAGCAACTGTGTCATCGTGCGGATATCGCTGAGGCGCGGCGCATTGGTCAGCGTCAGCGGCTCCTCGGACAACAGCGTTGCGGGCATCAGGGCAAGGCAGGCATTCTTGGCCCCCGCGATCGGAATTTGCCCCTGCAGCGCGCCGCCGCCCTTGACCAGAATAGAATCCATCTTAACTGCTTTCCTCGTTAGCGCCTTTGCGGCTTTCTGTTGTGTCCTGTGCCGCCCGCGCGCGCATCTGCGCCTTGCGACGCGCCATGTTCGCCTTCAGCGCAGCCTTGAGCCGATCCTCGCGCGGAGATGCTTTCTTGCCGGGTGTTTTGGGGTCCTGCCGCTCTGCCATGCAGCGTGTCTATCGCAGCGACCCGGAGCCGTCCAGATTAGGGTTGCACGATTGTCGGTTTGCGTCTAATCACCCCGCTCATCGGCGCTGCTGTAGCTCAGAGGTAGAGCACTCCCTTGGTAAGGGAGAGGTCGAGAGTTCAATTCTCTCCAGCAGCACCATAAAATACGCCCAAAAAGAACGGCCAAGACCCTGAAGAGACATGCTTTTCAAGTGTTCTCGGCGCCCTGTTTCGAGGGTACGTGGATCCGCCCGAGAACCCAATCTCAGGACGATTCCGTGTACGTTTGCATCACCGCTTTCCCAAATTTTACAAGGACTTGAGAGAAACCTGAGGGAGAGTCTCAGAAATTCCTCATACCACTTGGTCTCGACGCCTATTCTGCAAGGGTTGCGACCATTGGCATCTTCGTTTTCTCCAGTTCAGTGAGCTTCTTTTCAGGGGCTCCAAGGATCGCATCATTGCCTGCCTGCATGTTACGCGTGAGCAATGCGTCGATTTCCCTCCCGGCCTCTGCGAACTGTCGCCTGGCTGGTCGAATGGCCCGATTGCCGGCTCAACCCGACGTGCGGGGCACAAGGCCCGTTCTTCCGTTCAATCCATTCAGGATCGCGCACTGCGGGTCGTCATCGCCGTGGCACTGGCCAATCAGTGTTTCCAACTGCCCTTCCAGCGCCTTCAACTGGTCGATCTTCGACCGCACGGTATCAAGGTTGCGCAGCGCCAGCGCTTTTACATCACGGCTGGCCCGCTCGGGGTCGGCGTTGAGGTCCAGAAGCCTGCGGCATTCCTCCAGCCCGAATCCCAGATGCCGGGCCTGGGCCAGCATCCGCAACTGCGTGATCTGCTGGTCGCCAAAATCCCGATAGCCGTTTTCGGCCCGTTCCGGGTCCACAAGGCCAATCTCCTCGTAGTAGCGGATCGTCTTGACGGTCAGGCCCGTCTCGGTCGCGGCATGTCCGATGTTCATGGGCAGGCTCCTTTCCCCCTGATACAGGGTCCATCTGCGTTGGCCTCATTCCGGAGGCATCTTCTGCCAGCAACATAAGACCCCTTCCGCCTTTCACAACTTCTGCGCCCTGAGCCGCAGCGCGTTGCCGATCACCGACACGGATGACAGGCTCATCGCGGCCGCCGCAACCATGGGCGACAACAGCACCCCCAGGAAGGGATATAATATGCCTGCGGCAATCGGCACCCCCGCAGTGTTGTAGACAAAGGCAAAGAACAGATTCTGGCGGATGTTGCGCATCGTTGCCTCGGCCAGTTTCCGCGCGCGGATGATGCCGGTCAGGTCGCCCTTCACCAACGTGATGCCAGCACTTTCCACCGCGACATCGGCACCGGTGCCCATGGCGATGCCCACATCCGCCTCTGCCAATGCGGGGGCGTCGTTCACCCCGTCCCCGGCCATGGCAACCGACAGGCCCTCGCCCTTCAGGCTCCTGACCAGCGCACCCTTCTCTTCCGGGCTGACGCCGGCATGAACCTCGTCGATGCCCAGTTCCCTTGCAACAGCCTGCGCGGTGGCTTCGGCGTCCCCCGTGGCCATCACGATGCGCAGGCCCAGGTCGTGCAGCGCACGGATCGCCTTGGGCGTCGTCTCCTTGATCCGGTCGGCGACGGCAACAAGCCCCGCCACCTGCCCGTCCACGGCGACAAACATGGCGGTCTTGCCCTCGGACTGAAGCGCCTTTGCACGGTCGGCAAGATCACCGGTCTGCACCGACAGGTCCGCCATCAGCGCCGCATTGCCAAGCGCGACTTTGCGGCCCTCCACGGTCCCGGTGACGCCCTTGCCCGTTACCGCCTCGAAATCATGGCAGTCCTTTCGGGAAGCACCGTGCTCTTTCGCACCGGCGACAAGCGCCTCGGCCAGCGGGTGTTCGGATCCCCGCTCGAGCGCCGCGACCAGGGTCATCAGCTCAGCCTCTTCGATCCCCTGCGGCACCACGTCTGTCAGGCTCGGCCTGCCTTCCGTCAGCGTGCCGGTCTTGTCGACAATCAGCACGTCAACCTTGGCAAAGCGTTCCAACGCCTCTGCGTCGCGGATCAGAACCCCGGCATGCGCACCGCGCCCCGAAGCGACCATGATCGACATCGGCGTCGCAAGTCCAAGCGCACAGGGGCAGGCAATAATCAGGACAGAGACCGCCGCCACAAAGGCATAGGACAGCGCGGGCGCAGGCCCGAAGACCCACCATAGTGCAAAGGCCAGCAAGGCACAGGCGACCACCGCGGGCACGAAATAGCCCGCTACCCTGTCCGCCACGGCCTGAATCGGCGCGCGGGAGCGTTGCGCACTGGCCACCATCTGCACGATCCGGTTCAGGGTGGTGTCATCGCCGACATTCTGCGCTTCCATCAGGAACGATCCCGTCTTGTTCAGCGTCCCTCCGGTGACCGCTTCACCCGCGACTTTCTCGACCGGCACAGGTTCCCCGGTGATCATGCTTTCATCCACCGACGACCGCCCCTCTGTCACGACGCCATCGACGGGCACGCTTTCGCCCGGCCGCACCCGAAGGATATCGCCGCTGTGCAAGGCGTCCAGCGGCACGTCCTCTTCCGCGTCACCCGATACACGCCGCGCCGTCTTGGGCGCGAGGTCCATCAGCGCGCGGATCGCGTCACCTGTGCGTTCGCGAGCCGCCAGCTCCATCACCTGCCCGACCAGCACAAGCACAAGGATCACCGCCGTTGCCTCGAAATAGACGGGCGTCATGCCCATGCCGTCCTGCATCTGCGCAGGCAGGATACCGGGGACAAGCAGCGACACGATGGAAAACAGATAGGCCGCCCCGGTGCCTAGCCCGATCAGCGTCCACATGTTGGGGCTGCGGTTCAGGGCGGAATTCCACGCGCGTCTAAAGAAAATGCGGCAAAACCACACCACAGGCGTCGCTAGGGCAAACTGAAGCCAGCCAAAGGCCCGATGTCCGATCCAGTCGGCAAAGGGAATGCCGACATGCGAGCCCATTTCCAGCAGGAAGACCGCCAGCGCCAGCGGCGCGGTGATCCAGAGCCGCCGTTTGAAATCGACGTATTCCGGGTGTGGCCCACTGTCGAGGCTGGGTGTCATCGGCTCCAGTGCCATGCCGCAGATCGGGCAGTCGCCGGGATGGTCCTGTACGATTTCGGGGTCCATCGGGCATGTGTACATCGTGCCTTCCGGGGCGGGTTCCGGGTCTGGCCGGTCTCCAAGGTAGTGTTCCGGTGCGCCCTCGAACTTTGTCTGGCACCCGGCAGAGCAGAAATAGAACCGCTCGCCCGCGTGCTTGGCCATATGTGCGGCGCTGGCGCGGTCCACCGTCATGCCGCAGACCGGGTCGGTTGCGGTGCGATAGGCCTCTGGGTCGGCCTCGAACTTCTTCATGCAACCGGCAGCGCAGAAATGATAGGTCCGGCCATCATGCTCTGCCGTCGGTTTGCCCGTATCCGGATCAACCGTCATCCCGCAAACGGGATCGCGGATGATGTCTTTGGCAGATTGCCCGTCTTGGTTTGCCCGCATGTCGGCCATGGCTGAAACTTTCCTCGCTCTGAAGTGGTAACTGCGATGTAGGGCCTCCAGTCACTGGAGGGTCAAGGGGTCCTTCGGCGACACTTGGCAGATTTTCGACCTATCTGCTTGCGGACATCCGGATTGGCCGTTTTTCTGAAAGCGACAGAAACATCCAGCAACTGATGCTCTGGCCTGCCCCGGCAGATCAGACACTCAAAGGAACAGCATATGAAAACCGTCCGCCTTGGCCCCGATGGCCCAAATGTTTCACAATTCGGCATTGGTGCGATGTCCTTTGCCGGTATTTATGGCGATGCAAGCGTCGAAGACAGCCACGCGGTCCTGAATGCCTGCCGCGCGGCAGGTGTCAGCCACATCGACACATCGAATGTCTATGGCAACGGACGGTCAGAGCAGATCGTCGGAGAGTGGTTTGCCAGGACACCCGGCGCGCGGCAGGACATGGTTCTGGCGACCAAGGCAGGCATCACCCGTGATCCGGACCGGCGGTTCAACAACGATCCCGACCACCTGGAGGCATCACTGGACGAAAGCCTGCAACGGCTGGGGGTCGATCATGTCGATCTGTTCTATGTCCACCGCTACGACCGCAGTCACAGCCCCGAAGAGGTGGCCGGCACGCTGAAACACCTGATGGACAAGGGCAAAACGCGCGCCGTCGGCTTTTCCGAGATCGCACCGTCCACCCTGCGCCGGGCCTTTTCCGAATGCCCCATTGCGGCGGTCCAATCGGAATATTCCCTGTCCACCCGTGCGCCGGAACTGGGGCTGGTGCAGACCTGTCGCGCACTTGGCACCACGCTGGTCGCGTTTTCGCCGGTCGGGCGCGCCATTCTGACCGACACGCCCTTCAGCTATGCCAAGGCACAATCGCTGGCCTTCACCAAGGGCAATCCGCGCTTCATGCAGCCTAACTACGACGCGAATATCGCCGCCACAGATCACTTTCGTGCGCTTGCGGCAGATATGGGGGAACCCGCCGCCGCCCTTGCGATTGCATGGCTGATCGCACAGGGCGACCGGATCTTGCCGATTCCGGGAACAAAGGACCTGTCCCACCTGGAAGAGCTGATCCGGGGCACTGAAATCGACCTCTCAGCCGAGGATCTGGCGCGCATCGAGACCGTGCTGCCGGTCGGCTGGGCGCATGGGGACCGCTATAACGCGGCCCAGTGGGAAGGGCCTGAAAGGTACTGCTGAACTCAGCAGCCGCAGCCCGCCGGTTTGCTGCCGGAATCAAGCGACCCTGAGCAGCATTGCTGGCCATTGGTTAGCGAACAGCAATAGACCGTACTGCCCTGCACCGTCTGGGCCGTGTCGCATTTCGGCAGGGCATCCGCCTGGGGCGTGGACAGAACGGCAAGCAGGGAAAGGACTTTGGACATTGTGTTTTCCTTTGTTCAGTCGTTGACCAACCGAGCGGGTTTTTCCTTCAGCAGGTATTTCGGGAACGAGCTGACAATGCTCTGATAAAGCATCTGCGCTTGCCCGTCAGCTTCGTTCGAACCCGGCGATGTCCGGCCCTTTCCCGACAGGAAATCCCCGACAGCCGCCGTTGTCTGCGGCCCCAGGATACCATCCGGAAAACCTGCCGACAAATCCTGTGTGTTCAATTGTTCCTGCAGGGCCTTGATGGATGGAAAACTGGCGGGCACCTGCAACCAATCCGACAGGGCAGCCGGATTTTCGATCACGGTAATACGCCAATCCCCGCCAAAGGGCGCGCGGCCCGTGACGATGGCAGCGGCGGCACCGTCACTGCTCATCTCAAGCCGCTGGACAGGTGCGCCGGTGGCAATGCGGCCACGATAGTTCAATCCGGTGCCGTCGAACTCGAACCGCAGCACGACGCTGGCAGAGGTGCTGCTGACATGTACCTCACGGCCCTCTGCGTCGGTGGCAAGGTCGGTCAGCACGGCTTCCTGGGCGTCCGAGGGCATGAATTTGCTCAATTCAAGCTCAAGCGCGCCAAGGCGGGACAGGAAATGTGTTTCGCCGAAGGGTTCGATGCGAAACAGCGACAACCTGTTGCTGTTCGGGTTCAGCACCATGATCGCCTTGCTGGCACCTTCGATGGAAAACGGCGTATCGCCCAGATCAATCACCGCATGGCGCACCGCGTCAAAGGTCGGCTGGCGCTTTTGACCCTTTTCCATCTGTTCCACCATGAAACATTCGCCAGATGCGCCGCGCTCGCCCCCCAGGTCGAGCTTGCCGAACTCCAGCGTGGCCTGCCCGGCTGTCGATGCGAGGTAGTGGTCAACGCCATCTATGGCAAAGATCGAGAGCTGTGAAACGCCGCCGCAACGGAACTTGAGCTGCGGATAATTGCGCGCGCCGCCGCTCTGCAGGTCTTCGCGGCGCGGAAAGGGGCTGGCGGTAAAGCTGCTGGCACTGGCCAGGATCGCATTGCCGCCGCTGTCGAAGGCGATGGAGGAATATTGCGAAATCCCCAGGTTCGAATTGGCCTCGACCGCTTCGAACGCCGTGCCGCTGGCCCCGTCCCGGCCAAATGCCACCGCCTTGCTGCCCGCCTGATTGAAAGAGCCGCGCGCGCTGCCCAGGCCAACTGAATACAGTTTGCGATCTGGCCCCAGCACCATCTCATTCGCCAGAATCTGCGTATTCTGGTGGTGGACAAGGTTGAGCGGATCAAGCTCCCATTGCAACAGATGCCCTTCTACCGCAACGAACAATTCGCGCCCGCCGGGCGCAAACTCAAGGCTTTGGACAAAGGGCAGATCAAAGATCGTATCGAACCGCAGCCGCGCCTCTGACTGGGCATGTGCGGCACCAGCCAGCGTCGTCAGCAGCGCAAGGCACAGGGCGATCAGATATCGTTGGAACATTCGGTTTCCTTCGGCAGGTTTTCCACACCATCCGCGACAGCCTGGGTCAGGCTGGGACCATCCTTAAAGATTTTGCAGGGCATTGCCGAGCCTTCATTCGCACTCTCGGCGTCGCGCAGCAGATCAATCAGGGCACGGGTGTGAATCTTGTACCTTGCTGCCCCCTCTGCACTGCCGGGGACAAGTTCGAACACCTGAAAATAATAGAGACCGTCCCAGTCACTGCCCGGATAGCGGCGCTGAGCATCCCTGATCAAATCCAGCAAGGCACCCTGATTACGGCTCCACTGGAAGCTGCCTGTCGTCACGGAATCTGACGCGGGGTTGCCCGCGTTCTGGCCCGAATGTATCGCGGGATAGCAATTATCGGGCGCGTTGCTGCCCGCCTCGAACGGCCAGTTGAGCAGGTTCTGGCTTGGTTCGAACGGCCCTTCGAATGGGACATAGAAGTTGCGGTTTGTCGGGTCCTGATCGTTTGGCGTGCCGGGGGGGACGTCAAATGCGATCGGGGTGAAGCAGAACACCAGTTCCTCGGCATAGGGCGGGCCCGAAAGCGCGCGGTCATAGGACAGGCTGATCGCGACGTCATTTTTCGAACTGACCGAACCTGACAGGGTCCATTCCGGGTTCCCCAATTCACTGGAGATGCGGGTGACGGTAGGGCGCAGCGGCGGCAGGATGGTCAGCGTTTCGAACAGGTTCTTACCGGTTTCATGCAGCAACTCATTGGCTGCCAGCATCTCAAGGCCAACGGTTTCGGGCAGCCCGAGTTCACTGGTGCCTGCACGCTCAGCCTCGCTTGCCAGCCGGATCTGGTTGCGCATCAGCGTATTGACCTGGGTCATCAACAACTCGTTGCGCTTGCGCAGCGATGCGAATTCTTCCGCCAGCGCGTCCTTTTGCGCGCGCAGTTCTGTCATCGCGTCCTGCGCGGCGGTCAGGTCCGTTTGCAGATCGTCGATGCGGCGCAGGCGAATGCGATCGCTGCATGGGATATCCAGGTATTCCTGCGCGCCAATCTGCAACGGGATCAGGTCGAGAAACGATTTCACCAGGGTCACATGGACCTCGTCGCGCACGTCGCTGCCGCTGTCGGGGTTGATCGCAGAGACCAACCCGATCACCCGGTTGTCAGGGCCAAGCACCGGCGACCCGCTGTCGCCCTCGATGATCGTGCCTTTTGGCCCCGTCATCACGACCACGCTGCCCGCGTCGCCCAGATTGGACCGGCCATAAGCCTTCAGCGTGATCGGCACCTGTTTCGGCTGGAACACGTTGCCGTCGTTGAATTTCAACACCCGATAGCTGGCACTCGCCGTGATGTCGCAGGCGCTCAGGTCAAACGGGGTTGCCATCAGGTCGGGAAAACCGATGCGCGCCGCGTCGATGCTCTCGAAAGGTGAGGTCGTCACGATGCCTTGCGGATACTTCTCTGCGGGCATGCCCTGGAATGTCCTGGTCGCTCCGACCTCTACCGTCACATCCCGGCGCGGGATGAAAACCTTGTCGGAAGAGGACATGTTCTTGTAATTCAGCGCCTTGCCGGTGACGTGATCAGCGGTGATCAAAATGCCCGGTGCCACGGCCCAGGCGGTGCCCTTGACCGGTTGCAGCGCGGTGCCGTCAGCACCCAGCCCGGTCACCACCACGCGGAAAAGCTGCTTGGTTTGCAGGAATTCCGGCCAGTCCTGCGCCGCAGCAGGTCCGCCCCACAGCGCAACCAGCAGTGCCGCAGATTGCAGGACCCGTGACAATCGCCGCTTCATGATTCATCCTCCAGCACATGCAACAGTTCCTGCGCGATGCTTCGGTCGGCAATCCGCGCAGTCACCAGATAGACCCCTTCGCCCGGCGCGGGCAGGCTGGCGGTAAAGACAGCCAACCCTCCGGCGGCAAAGGAAAGACCCTCGTTCAACCCAACCGACTGCTGCCAGACCGGCGCGTCTGTACTGTAAGACGTCAGGATCAATTCGATCCGAGCGGTTGCCAGATCATCGCCATCAAAGTTCTGAGAGGAATCGGCGGTCAGGTCCAGCCTGAGGTCAACCGTCTGCCCCACGCCTGCGATCTGCGGCAGTGCCCTCAGAACCAGCGATTCCACATCGCCCCCGCCAACGAAAATCCGTTCCGAATTCACCATCTGCGGGACGGTCTGAACCGGGTCGATCAGAATGTTGTAAACGTATCGGTGCACCTCGTCGCTGCCGACGATGAAAGGATGTTTCGACCGCAGGACAAAAGACTGATTGCCATCCGCCAGGGCGCTGCCTTCGTATACCGTGCCGTCGCCGCGCGCGCTGGTCCGATAGGTGATACCCACCCCGTCTCCTTCGGCCCCGCGCGCGACATACATCGTTTCGCGGGTGCCATCGACCAGCCTGCCCACCATGACGTGATTGGCGGTCACCGTATCGGGCAACCCTTGCGCAAAGACCTGGTCCAGCAGCGCCCTGTTCTGCAATCCGATCAGCAGCAATGCGCGCCGGGAGGCGCAATGGGCATAGGGACAGGGATCGACCTCGAACCCCAGCACCAGTTTGGACCAATAGGTTTCGTCCAGCGCTGCCACAACAGAGTTCTGGGGCCTGCCCGCCTCGCCCATGGCGCAGCAGTTTTCGTAGGACGGGATCAACTCGTAGGGGCCGACCATGGACAGAAGGATGTTCTGAATGTCCCGCTTGCCACCGATCAGGATCTGGCTCAGCCGCCCCCAGCCATCGACCAGCGTGCTGGCCACGTTGACAGAGCCCTGATGCGGCGTCGCGATCTCGACAAATGTGTGCAGGCGCGATGCCTCGGAAAAGCGGTTGTCTGCCCCGATGCCGCGCCATCCGCCGTCGCCCAGCGTGCCATAGGCGGCGTGGCAGGTGGCCGCCCGCGCCGCTGCGGGCAGGTCGGTCTCCATCACCGGGTCGGTGCAGAAATCCTGCGGGCGCAGATCGGATAGAAACGCCCGCGACAGCAAGCCCCCCATCGAATGGGCAACAATATCAAACTGCTCTCCCGCCGGGACATGGGCCTTTACGAATTCGTTCAGCAGGACCGCATTGGCGAAATTCGACCGCCGCCAGTCATAGGCAAAGACAAACAGATCCGTACCCTCGGTATAATTGCCCAGGATCTGCCGCTGCGCCGCGCTGTCAAAGATCGACCGCTTGCCAACCAGAAAGTCGATCAGCCCGGCATAAAGACCAATGTTCACCGTGCCAAACACCAGCGGCACCTCCCGCAAGGCATCGGTCGGCTTCAACGCCACCGGATCGCCGTTCTCCGGCAGCAGATCAAGCTGGCGAAAGTTGGAAGACTTGAGCGAACTCACGCGCCCCCAGATCACCTCATCCGATTGGTTCGACAATTCGGACCCGACGATACCCGGAATGACGATGAGCTTGCGATCAACCTGCGCCTGCGCGGGCAGCGCGCCGATCGACAGGACAAGCATCAGAACAAATTTGAGTGCCCAATGTGGCATAATAGAACCCCGGCTGCGTAAAATAAGAAAAGAAAAACATGACAATATTCTACCCATGGTAGCGCCCATGGGCGATTCGGGGCAAGGCTGCTGAAATTGCTGCCAAAGTTCTCCCGCCATTACGCGCAGGCACCATGAGAAACGGGGCAGGCAACTTTGTCACCTGCCCCGCAATTGGGTCATCGGAAGTGCCCGGACCGTCCGGTGTCAGAGCGTCTGCAACAGGTCCACCGATGGATCGCCAGTCGCCGCGCGGCCGATGCTGGATTGATAGGCCGCAATCGCCTTGCGGCTGTTGGGGCCGATCACGCCATCCGCGCCGTCGGTGTCAAACCCCTTGGCGGTCAGTCGTTGCTGCAACTGGATGCGCTGGTCCTTGGTCAGGCCGAACTTGTCAGGGGGGAAACTCCCCCGGATCGGCCCGCCACCCGCGATGCGGTCCGCCAGATGGCCAACGCCGATCGCATAGCTGTCAGAGTTGTTGTAGCGCTTGATCACGTTGAAATTGGACGTGACGTTGAAGGTCGGCCCGCCCGGCTGGGGCTGAAGCGCGCGGCCCGCCGGTGCGCCATTGCCAACCTCGCCGCCCCATCGGGTGCCGCGTGTCCAGCCATTTCGCTGCAGGTAGGCCGCGGTAGAGGCCAGCGAATCCGTCGGATCGTCAGACCAGATATCGCGCCGCCCGTCGCCGGTGAAATCGACGGCAAAGGCCTCGTATGAGGTCGGGATGAACTGGGTATGCCCCATCGCCCCCGCCCAGGAGCCAGTCATGTTCTGGGCCGAGGTGTCGCCATTCTGGATGATCTTCAGCGCCGCCAGAAGCTGCTTTTCAAAGAACGCGCCGCGCCGCCCGTCGAATGCCAGTGTCGAGGTGGAGGAGATCACCGGCACATTGCCGCGCCGCTCGCCGTAAAAGCTCTCCAGCCCCCAGACGGCCGTGACAATCTCGGGTGCCACGCCATAACGGCTTTCGATGGCGGCAAGGGTGCTGCGGTGCCGGGAAAAGGCCGCGCGCCCCTTGCTGACCCGCTCGTCCGAGGCGGCAATGGCGAGGTAATCCTCCAGTGTGCGGGAAAATTCTGTCTGGTTGCGGTCGCGCGTGACCACGCCGGGGAGATAGCCCGCGCCGCGAAAGCCAGCGCTCAGGGTTGCGGGTGAAATGCCCTGCCCGGCGGCCCTGCTGCGAAATGCCGTGACCCAGGCGTCATATGCGCCATTGGACACCGGGCGCAGGTCGTCGGGCAGACCGCCCGCGCCGCTGCTGGCCACAGGGCCCAGCGCGCCACCGCCTGTCGTACAGGCTGTCAGGCCCAAGGCCCCCAGCCCAAAGGTGAATGTTCTGCGTGTCGATACCATTTTACTGCCCCGTTTCTCGGATTTTTGCCGATGGTAACCCAAGAAAAACCCCGCGCAAAGCGAGGTTCTATCGCATGTGCGGCTTTACGCTGTTCTGTCGATCAATCGACCCCGGCCCCGAACAGGGGCACGGTGGACATCGACATCTTGGCTGACCCGTTCTGCACATCTCGGGCGTGGCTGATATAGACCAGCGTCTGGTTCGCCTCGTCAAAGATACGCTTGACCCGCAGTGTCTTGAAGATGATGGAACGCCGTTCGCTGAACACGTCCTCCCCCTCGTCGCCCCGGTCGATGTCACCGACCTCGATTGGCCCGGTCTGACGGCAGGAGATGGAGGAATTGGAGGGGTCCTCGAACCAGTTGCCCTTTTGCAGACGGTCGATCAGCCCCCGCTCAAAATAGGCAAGATGGCAGGTCACGCCCTTCACCTTGGGGTCCGCGACCGCTTCGACCACGATGTCATTGCCAAGCCAGTCAACATCCACGTTTCCCACCACCTCTGCCGACAAGGGCCCGGTCAGACCAAGCGACAGCAGCATGGCGGCGGCAGGAGAAATGTATTTCAGCTTCATGCAGTTGAACGCATCATGACGATTAAGGTTCCGCCGGAACCTACCCAAAAGAATCCGCACGCGCGATCTGCGCCTGCGGCACAGAATGGCTATGTATCGCCTTGCCACCTTCGAATTGCCGCCATTCGTGGATCGCGCAGTTTTCTTGCAAGGTTAGCCCCCGATCAGCGGGCGGGCGGGAACGTGCAATCTCTGCCCTGAAGACGATTTTCATGTTTTTTCAACGGCAAGCCAAACCGTCAAACTTGCCACCAACCTGTCACAAGGGCATGCCCGCGGCTTCGAGTGCAGTCAGCCACCGTTCAAGAGCAGCCTGAGCAGTCCACATGCCGGTATTATTTTCCCGTTCCCGAGAAACAGTCCAGGCTGGATTTTCCACAAGGTATTCCTGGATCGCACTGGCCGCCTTTTCCTGGTTTCCAAGGCAATACTGGATCGCCGCAAGTACCTTGTTCGCAGCGATCGGCATGGACGGCGTCGATTGAAAGGCAACGAGGGCCTGCTCGCAATCTCCAGCTTGCCATAGGGCCCAGGCCTTCGTCCACTGCACGCCGAACCTGTAAAGCGGGTCGATGCGCTCCAGCCTGGCGATCAATTCAAGGGCCTGGTCCGTGTTGCCGACAAACAGGAGCGATTCTGCCAACCCCTGCGTCACGAACGAAGAAGACGGGTTCAACTCCACCCCCCGCCGGAACGCGCCGATTGCCGCCTCGACGTCACGGTTGTACATCAGAACCCGCCCCATTGCGTGGTGGGCCATGAAATTGTTCGGGTCGAGCGCCACGCCCCGCCGAGCGAGATCGTGCATGCGCTTGCGCGTCGCCGCTTCATCGCCTTCGATCCAACCTTGGCGTAATCCGTTTCGCAAGGCCAATGCCTGGCCAAGATAGCCCCAGGCGGAATCGGGGTAATCCCTGATCGCCTTTTCCTGTTCTTCGAGGTTCTTCATCAGGTTTTCGCGTGTGAAGCCCCGCATGAGCCGGCTTTGCGCGGCGTTCGCAATCATCAGCGCACTGACGTCGCCTGCTGTCATCCGCGCCTCGGAAGTGTCGATCACGCTGTGCCCCACAGCATTGGCGATCTTGCCGCTGATCTGGCTATTCACTTCCAGCAGCGCGTCCAGAGGCACGTCAATCTCGTCCGTCCAGATATGGGCCTCGGACGTGCCCTCAATCAGTTGCGCCGTGATCCGCAAGCGCGATCCGTCGAATTGCTGACTGCCCTCAAGCAAGAAGTCGGCTCCGAGCCTTTCTGCAATTTCTGACGTACCCAGATCTGACTCGCGAAACTGAAAGCTGGAGCTGCGCGAAATCACGGTCAGTTGGGGATAGCGTGCCAACATGGTGATGATGCTCTCGGCGACCGCATCGCTCAGATAGCCCTGATGCGGAGCCGCGCTGAAATCGTCTAATGGCAGTACAGCGATAACCGGCGGCCCCTGCGATGCAGGCGGCTGGGAAAACAAGGTCCACACCAGCGCCAGACAAGCGATCAAAACCGCACCCACCGCGACAAATATCCTGCCACGCGGCAGGGAGCGCGCAGACGCCGGTGGCACCAGCCGATAGCCCTTTCGCGGCACGGTCTCGATCAGGCGCTTTTCGCTGTCGCCCAGCACGCGGCGAATCTCTGCGATGCATTGCGCGACACTGTCCTGTGAAACTTCGCGGCCCGCCCAGACCTTTTCGATCAGCGTGGCCTGCGACACTGTTCTGGCAGGGTGTTGCGCCAGCACCATGAGCACTTCGCGCGACTGATGCCGCAGCTCCAGCTCCCGTCCTTCCCCGTCGAACAGATAGCCAGACGAACTGTCGAACCGCGCAGCACCGAGGTCGATTTCAAAAGATTTCAAGTCATTTCGTTTGCCATTCAGCACGTTCTTGCCCCCGATTGAAGGATAACATGCCGACCATTGCTGCCAAGACATTTACCGCAAACGGTTGCGATGCGGCCGCATTTACCCTGCAAGGAGGACCATTCAATGCCATCCACCCGGAGCCTGAAACTATCCGTCTCGACAGCAGCGCTGATCCTGTTGGCAGCACCTTCCATGGCACATTCCCTCGATACAATATTGAAAGGCCTGAACCCGGCCGATCTGGGACAAGTTGCCTTCGCCACGTCCTGCAATGACGATGCACAGCCGGTATTCGAGACAGGGTTACTGCTGCTCCATCACATGATGTACCGGCAATCCGCCCAGGCATTCGAAGCGGCGACGGAGGCCGACCCTGACTGCGCAATGGCCCAATGGGGCATCGCCATGACAAAATTTCATCCACTGTGGCCCGGTGGCCCCTCACCCGAAGAAACAGAAGCCGGTCGCGCAGCCGTCGCGCGCCTGGCAGAGCTGGACGCCGGCACGCCACGGGAAGCGGCCTATATCGAGGCGGTGCAGGCGTTCTATTCCGGTGAAGACAAGACCTTTCGTGAACGGCTGTCCGTCTGGGCCGCGAAACAGCGCCAGCTTGACGAGGCCTTTCCAGATGATATCGACGCGGCAGCTTTCGACGCGCTGGCCCAACTGACCGTTGCCCCCCGCGGGCCCGAGGCGGTGCCGGAACTACGCGATGCCGGTGCCCGCATGGACTCCCTGCGCACGCAGGCTCCGCTGCACCCCGCAGGCTACCACTATGCCATTCACGCCTACGATCACCCCGCCCTTGCCGACCTAGCACTGGAAACGGCTCGGGGCTATGACAAGATCGCCCCCGAAGTGCCGCATGCGCTGCATATGCCATCGCATATCTTTACCCGCCTCGGTTTTTGGGAAGAATCGGCGGCCTGGAACGCGCGCAGCGCTGCCGCCGTACTGGCCCAGTCGGAGGGTGATGTGATTGCCGATCATTACCCCCATGCCATTGACTATGCCGTCTACGCCCATCTGCAAGCAGGCGACGTCGGGGCGGCGGAGGCCCTTCTGGCCGAACTGCATGCGCATCCCAACCTGGAGAACAATTTCGGTTCAGCCTACCCCGAAGCGGCCACCGCCGCTCGGTTGCCACTGGAACAGGATGACTGGGCCCGTGCGGCAGCCCTTCCCGCTGATCTGAACCCGGCGATCAGCTGGGACAGATTCCCGCAGGCCGTGGCGATCCGCTGGTATGCGAAGGGCATCGGGGCCGCGCGCGCCGGCGATCTGCCAGCCGCCGAGGACGCGCTCAATCATCTCGCGGAATTGGGCCAGGTGATGAAGGAGCGGGGCCTTGGCTACTGGCTGGCGCTTCTGGACGCCCAGAGCAAGACCATCGAAGCCTGGGTTGCGCTTTCGCAGGGCGATACCGAGGCGGCTGTAGAGCGCATGCGCGCAGCTGCGGATGTGGAGGACAAGGCAGGCAAGGCCCCGGTCACGCCGGGCCACGTTTTGCCTGCTCGGGAACTGCTGGGAGACATGTTGCTGGCAGTCGGCGACAAGACAGGTGCCAGACAAGCCTACCAGGCGTCCCTCGATATTACTCCGAACAGGCGGCGCAGCGTCGAAGGTCTGGCGCTTGCCTCCGGTGACTAAGGCTCCGGACCCATTAATTCTATATGCTCAGCGGCGATTTCACGAAATTTCAGTGGTTTGGGGCGAGCAGCCAATAGTGGTTCTATTTGCAAGCGACCCAAGACGTTGAAATGAAGTGAAATCACCGCCCGTCGCTCCGAAGGAGCGCCGCGTTATGCTGGCACGCCTTCGGCGTGACGGGTTTGACGGATTTTCCCGCAGCCCATTGCCCGGCAGGGCATTGCGCAGCAATGTCCCGAGAGGAGGCGTCACATCTGCTTGAAATAGAACCACCACTGCCCGGCAGGGTATTGCGAAGCAATGCACGAGAGGGAATTCCTGCGCAGATGCTTCTTGTCTGCGAAAAAATCTGGCAAACTGTGAATATAGAATTAATGGGTCCAGAGCCTAAGGCGCGCCCGGCCAATCGGCGTCACGCCACAATGCCCTTGAAAGGCTTGACGACCGGTGCGTTTCGCGCACCGGCGTTGACGCAGGTTGCCCCCTCGCGACTGGCGGGCTGGACACAGCCTCCACAGGCTACCTGGATGTCGGCTGCCAAAATCATCCACAGACCACTCAGCACGCGCCGCAATTGCCCGCTTCGGACTGATTTTGTTGAAAAGTCCTTGGTCTTGACGGTTTGAACCCGGCTGTGTTGTGTTTCTGTGCACGGAAGAGATGCGTGCTGCAATCGAGGGACGCGTCGAAATATTGACGACGCAGAAAGCGCGCCTTGAGAACAATCAATTCTTATCAAGTAGTTAATTAGACAGTCTGGCGATCCCTGAAGGACTCGAACCCTCAACCTGCTGATTAGAAGTCAGCTGCTCTATCCAGTTGAGCTAAGGGACCGCTGCGCGGGGTTTTCCATCATCGGGGCTGGCTTGGCAAGCCTTCTGGAACCCCTCTGCGTGATCTATTCCGCCACGGTGTCCGGCAACCTAAATCGCTTCGGCAGCCAATTGGTCTGCCGCATCAATCGCAAGGGCGGCCATGCGCAGCGCGCTTTCCCGGTCGGCTGCAACCGCAATGAACCGCCCCGCGTGACAGAACCTGGCACCGGGCACGCCGCTGGCCTGTTGCAGTTCTTCATCGCTCAAACCGGCCCAATGCGCCGGCAGATCCGCACGCAGCGCAAAACTGTCGTCGCTTTTCCTGATCCCCGTGATCGCCCAGTCGGTGTCGCGTGGATGTACCACAAACCAAAGGTGATCCGCCCCCGCATCAAGAATGGCCGCACGGAACGGCATGCCCATCGGCAGTTCCAGAACCCGCGACTGGCCCGCCTGGCTGATGGCATCATGAACAATCGTGGCCGCGCGCCGCTTGGCCGCCTTTCCGGCAATCGCCGCCTCGACAAAGGCGCGGGCGATCGGCAGAGCGGCGGCAAAGGCTTCGTCTTCTGCCTTCGGACTGCGATCATCGAATACCGGTTTCAGCGTCTCCAGCAGAACCGGGAGGGTCAATCCGGCAAGTGGACCTGCAACGCCGGGGTCCAGCGCCCCATTGTCCATCAGGTCGACGGGCAGCACGAAACCCCTGTCGAATCCCGCGAATACCGCTTCGATGTCACTTTCCGGTACGGCAAGGGCACGCAGATAATCGCGCCCGTATGCGGCCCAGATCAGGCCGAAAGAACTGTAAGGCTGGCCATCCGCACGGAGGGGGCCGGGCAGTTGGTGATGGTCGAAAATTCCCGCAGCGGGGTCAAACTGCCGCCCGACATCATATATGATCCTGTCGGGGGCCGGTGTGATCCAGGCCGCGTCCCGGCTGCGAACAAGGTCGGCCTGCGGATACAAGCGGGTCAGAATGACCGAGGACAACAACTCATCAGCGTGAAAGCCGCCGGAATGTGTCACCAGGTGCCGGATTGCCGCTTTGGGTAGGCTCATATCTGCTCCGATCACGGGTTGGTGGTTATTACGAATACCGGATGCGGTTCACCCGGCATCGTACCTTGGGAAAACCGTCTGCAAAAGCGATCATTTCCAGCCAATGACGCATATCATGGATGATCCGGCTGACGGTTGCAGATCAGGCCTGAATATCGAGATGAAGTCATCCCGAAAGATTCCCAAAAAACCCAGCAAATACAAGATACTATATTTCGGGCATTCGGAATGGATGTAAGAACCCCGCGAACGGCGCGCAACAACAATATCAAGACAATATAAAAAAACCCGCCCTTGTGCGCTGCGCAATTTCGGATTTTGCCGGGAACAAGGGATTTACCGTGCTGGAACTTCCGCAAATAAAGCGTCCGGCCTTTAACCTAAGGCAGCGAACAAGTGATTCATATATAAGGCCGGACGCTCCAATTCCTGCAAACGACCCGCCCGCGCTGACATGCATAGGCGATCGGGCGCAATGTCGCCTCGGTTGCTTCCTCGATCACTGTAAAGCCACCGAGTTCGCCAATTTTCTCATTTAGATGATCTCGTGCGGCCTGGGACCCGTATCCTCAAGCTGCCGGACCAGCAAAGGCGTAGGTCGTTTCGGCCCGGTACGTCTCTCCCGGCCTCAGGATGCAGTTCGGGAAATCCGCGCGGTTCGGGCTGTCCGGCCAGGCCTGCGTTTCCAACGCAAGGCCGGGCTTGGGCAGCAGGCTCAAGCTATCATGTCCGCTCTGGCCTCCAAGATGCGCGCCGTCATAGATCTGAAGGCCCGGTTCGGTCGTGGCCACCTGCATCGTCACACCCGATGCGGCGCTCGCCAGCCGGGCAACAGGGCGCAGATGAGTGGCCTTGTCCGACAGACAGAAATTATGATCGTACCCCGCCTGTCCGACCCTTCGCGCCTCGCGAAAGTCAAACGCGGTGCCGGCAACGGGCGCGGGCCCGCTGGTCGGGATCAGATCCTGATTTACCGGCAAGTAATGCCTGGCCTCAATCTGCAGGTCGTGGTCCGTGATGGTCCCGGTATCATCCAATACAAAGTATCCATGATGGGCGAAGCTGCAGGGCGTGGCGCGGGTTGTCCGGGCCTCGATCACCACGCGCAGGGTCGCGGGCGGCGCGACGGTGTAGGCGACCGTGACGGTCAACGCGCCCGGGAACCCCATGTCCCCATCGCGAAGCGTCAGCGACAGGCGGATGCTATCAGCGCGGGTTTCTTCCAGCGTCCAGAGACGTTCGCCCGCCCCCTGCTCACCCCCATGCAGCGTATGGCGTCCCAGGTAGTTGGGATCGGTTGTATAGGTCTGGCCATCAAGGTCGAACCGGGCATTGCCGATCCGGTTGGCAAACCGGCCGACCACGGCCCCGCAGTAGCGCAGATCGTTCAGATAGGGCTCGATCGTATCTGCCCCGATCACCACCCGCTGCCCGCGATAGCGCAGGTCCTGAACCGTGGCACCCCAGGTTAGGACCTGGGCCTCCAGATCACCTGCGGTGATGCGGTTGCGCGTGACTTCCCGCCCGTTGGGAAGGCGGCCGAAACTCTCGGGTCCGGTCATAAAAGCACACGGGGTGAAGGCAGGCCTGTGTGGCCCGGATCGACAGTGAATGTCTGACCGTCCGCCGCTCCGCGATCCGTCAGACCCTCCCAGGCGCTGGTGACGAACATCCGGTCCAATGTCTCGCCCCCGAAACAGGGACTGGTGACCAGCCGGGCGGGAAGGTCGATCACCCGGTCCGCGCGACCATCCGACCGATACCGCACGACCCTGCCCGCCCCCCACTGCGCAACCCAGAGCGCGCCCTGGGAATCGACGACAGCGCCATCCGGGAATGTTCCGTCGCTGCGCAGATCAGCGAAAATCTCGGACGGGCCGTCGGGCCAGCCCTGTGCATCCAGCGGGACCGTCCAGATGCGCTGGCGGGGTGTATCGGCGTAAAAGGCGCGGCGTCCGTCGGGCGCGAAACAAATGGCGTTCGGAATGGTGATCTCCGGGAACAGGCGTTCGAGCTTGCCGCCGAAATAGCGATAGATTGCGCCAGCACGCGGCTGGGCCTCCTTGCCCATGGTGCCGATCCAGAAGCCGCCCATGGGATCGGCGCGGCCATCGTTGGACCGGGTGTCGGCCTGGTCAGCTTCCATTTCGACCAACAGGTCACGCGAACCGGTCTCCAGATCGAACCGGAACAGCCCCGTCTCGGTCGCAATCAGCAGGCGGTCGCGGTCGATCCATCCGGCGGCCGAGGCACTTTCGACCATGCCCCACTCCTGCGGTCCCTCCGGTCCGCGCGACAGCAGGCGGTGGCCATGGATGTCGAACCAGAACAGCTGTTGCCGTTCGGGATGCCACAACGGGCCTTCGCCCAGTTCACAGGCACGGTCGTCGAAAATATCGGTCATGCCATGGCCTTATCGTAGGCCGCGACGATTCGCGCTGCATGTTCCGCGACCTCCGCAACCGTGTTCCCCGGACGGAAAAGCGCCGTTCCTATGCCAAAGCCCGAAACGCCCGCCTTCGCCCAGTCGGAAAAGTTCTCGGGGCCCACGCCGCCCACAGCCAGCACCTTTGTTCCGGAAGGCAGAACGGCCCGTACCGCCGCCAATCCAGATGGGCCGATCAGCCCCCCCGGAAACAGCTTGATTGCATCGGCGCCAGCCCGGAGGGCGGCGAAACACTCGCTTGGCGTCATCGCGCCGGGGTACGAAGCCATCCCCTGCCGTTTGGTCTCGACAATCACGGCGGCGTTGGTGTCGGGTGAAACGATCAGCCGCCCGCCCGCTTGTTTCACCGCAAGCACCTGCGCGGGGTCAAGCACTGTTCCCGCCCCAATCTCGGCCTCTGCGCCAAAGGCCAAAGCAAGCCGGTTAATGCTGTCCAGCGGATCGGGCGAATTCAGCGGCACCTCGATCCGGGTGATCCCGGCGGCGATCATGACCTCGCCGATCTTCACTACCTCGGACGGGGTTACGCCGCGCAGGATGGCGATGATTTCTCTCATTGGCAGTCCTCCCTGAATGTCTCGAAGGCGGCGCACAGACCGGTGAGGGTCAGTTCGCCCGCGTCGAAACTCTCGGCCCGCTGCCCGGCAGCGTCCAGCGCCCGGCGATAGAGGTCCTCTAGCGTGGCATCCCCGATCAGGGCAACGGGCCTGTCCTGCCAAATGGGCCGCATTGAGGCGACCTCCTGTCCGATCAGCAGCGCCGACAACCGCGCGCGCGCCGCACCGGGGGCGACGTGCTCCAGAAGACCGGCGGCGCGCAAACCGAACAGGTCGGCAGCCAGCGCGCCCGTTGAGCGCACGGCCACGCTCACAGCCTGATCGAAAGCGGCTTCGTCCCAACCGTCATCTGTCAATCCGGCGAGGGTCGAGCGGGTGGCGAGCAGGTCGAACAGTTCTCCTGTCATGGCGGTGCGGAAGGTCAGCACGCGGCCCTGTGCCACACGTACCCACTTGGTGTGGGTGCCGGGTAGGCAGATCACGCCGTCATAGCCGGGATGTACGGTCAAGAAGCCCGCAATCTGCGTCTCTTCGCCCCGCATCACGTCGAGTGGCGCGGATTGGCTGAGGCCGGGGATGATACGGACATTCAGGCGCGGGTCGCTGGTTGTGATCCTTTCAGGACAGGCGATGGGATCACAGGGCACGGCGGCGTAGGATACCTCCTGCCAGCCGGTCCTTGCCCCGGCCATGCCGCAGATCAGGACTTCGACCGTCCCTGCCTCGGGCAACAGGCCTGCGGCAGCGCGCAGGAAGGCAGGCTCAAAGGCATCGGGTGTCAGGCGGCTCATCCCCTCGTCAGAGGTCGCGGACCCAGTGACGTCTCCGCCAGCGCCCAGCGCCCAGATGCGCAGGCGGGAGGTGCCCCAGTCCGCCGCGATCCAGCCGGTCATGCACCGACCCTTGCCATGGTGACGCGCAGCAGCCCCTTTTGCAGCAGGATAAAGGCCAGCAGCAGCAAACCGATGATGATCTTGGTCCACCAGCTGGAGAGCGAGCCGTCAAAGACAATGTAGGTCTGGATCAGCCCCATGGTCAGCACCCCGATCAGCGTGCCAAAGACAAAGCCCGCCCCGCCGGTCAGTAGCGTGCCTCCGATCACGACCGCCGCAATCGCGGTCAATTCGGTGCCCACGGTGGCCAGCGGATAGCCCGAGCTGGTGTAGACCGAAAAGACGATGCCCGACAGCCCCGCCATCAGCCCCGAGAAAGCGTAGATCATCACAGTGGTGCGCCCGACCTTGACGCCCATTAGGCGTGCCGTGGCTTCTCCACCGCCCAGGGCAAAGACCGATGCGCCGAAACGGGTGCGGTGCGCGACGATCATGCCAACCGAAACAGTAAGCAGCATGACCAGCCCGATCAGGGTCAGCCGCCCCTTGCCGGGCATCAGGTAATAGGCATCGTCCAGCAGGTCGTAGAAGGCATGGTCGATGGGCACGGAGTCGATCGTGAGCATGTAGGCTGCCCCGCGCGCCAGGAACATCCCCGCCAACGTCACGATAAAGGGCGGCATGGCCAGCGCATGGATCAGCCACCCCATGGCTGCGCCGAAACCCGTGGCAATCACCAGCAGCAGGGCGAAAACGAGGATGGGGTGCAGGCCAGTATCGCGCAGCATCACGGCAATGAAGACGCCCGAAAATGCGATGACCGACCCAACCGACAGGTCAATACCGCCCGACAGGATCACCACGGTCATGCCAACCGCCACGATCCCGAGATACGCATTGTCGGTCAGCAGGTTCCCGACCACACGGGTGGACAGCATGTAGGGGAACTGCATGACGCAGATCACCCAGGCCAGCAGGAAGATCGCGATGGTCGCGGCCAGCGGATAGAGGCGTGGGTTCATCGTCCTGTCTCCTTGGCCCTGTCCATGGCGGTTTCGCGGCGGGTCCGGGCGGCACGGCGCAGGGCATACCAGTGATGGCTCAGGTTCGGGCTTTGCAGCACCAGGATGACCAGCACGAGGCCCGCCTTGATGACGAGATTATATTCCGACGGAAAGCCCGCCAGCAGGATGCCGGTATCTATGGTCTGAATGATCAGTGCCCCCAGCAGCGAGGCCGCGATGGAGAAGCGTCCGCCCATCAGGGAGTTGCCGCCGATCACCACGGCGAGGATCGCGTCGAGCTCCAGCCAGAGGCCCGAGTTGTTGGCATCTGCCCCGCGAATGTCGGCGGTGGCCACGATCCCGGCCAGCGCGGCGCAGAGGCCCGAGGCCACGTAGACCGCAATCAGCAGCACCGTTGCATTGACCCCCGCAAGGGCGGAGGCGGCGCGGTTCACCCCCACGGCCTCGATCAGCATGCCGAGGGCCGAACGACGCATCAAAAGCGCCACGCCAGCAGCAGTCAACAGCCACAGGAGCGCAGGGGAAGGAATGCCCAGCAGATCGCCGGAGCCGAAGAAGGCCATGCCCTCATGCGAGAAGGTCAGGATGCGCCCCTCGGTCACAAGTTGTGCGATCCCCCTGCCCGAGGTCATCAGGATCAATGTGGCCACAATCGGCTGGATGCCAAAAATGGCCACCAGCATGCCGTTCCACAGCCCGGCCGCGACCCCGGCCAGCAGCGCCAGCACCAGCGCGCCGCCAAGCCCGTAGCCTTGCGTGATCGACCAGGCGGCGACCGCGCCCGTGATGGCCATCGTGGTTCCCACGCTCAGGTCGATGCCGCGCGTGGCGATGACCAGCGTCATGCCGACAGCGAGCAAGCCAATCGGCGCGCCGCGTTTCAGGATGTCCATGATCGTCCCGACAAAGCGGCCGTTTACCACCTCGATCCGCAGGAAGTCAGGAAAGAACAACGTGACCAGCGCCACCAGCGCGGCCAGCGTCAGCAATTGCGGTGTCACGCGGCGCAGAGCGGTCATGCAAGCACCTCCGTTGTGTCGCGGTCAGGCGCGGCGATGGCGTGGACAATGGTGTCTGTGGTGATCTCGGAACCGGTAAGCTCGGCCACATGACGCCGGTCACGGACCACGATGACCCGGTCGGCCACGGCGATCAACTCGTCCAGTTCCGACGAGATGACGAGGATCGACATGCCCTCAGCGGTGACTTGCCGGATCAGCCGCAGAATCTCCGCATGGGCACCGACGTCGATGCCGCGTGTTGGCTCATCCAGGATCAGAAAACGCGGGTTCATGGCCAGCCAGCGGGCCAGGACGACCTTCTGCTGATTGCCGCCCGACAAATCTCCGATCGGCTGTTCCGGGCCGGAGGTGCGGATGTCGAGCTTTTCGATATAGTCCTCGGCGAGTCGCTGCTGCTCGGCGCGGGGGATTGGACGCATCCAGCCCCGGCGGGCCTGCATGGCGAGCGCAATATTCTCGCGAACGGAGAGATCGGCGATGATGCCGTCCTCCTTGCGTTCCTCAGGGGCAAAGCCGAAGCCCGCAGCGATGGCCTTGCGGGGCGAGGACAGATCAAGCGTCCCTTTGGCGTCGCGCGCCGCGCCGCTATGGGCCGCCGCAAGGCCGAACATCAGCTCCGCGCTTTCGGTACGGCCGGAGCCGAGCAGACCGGCGAGGCCGAGAACCTCGCCTTCTCCGACGCTCAGATCAAAGGGGGCGATATGGCCACGACGGCCAAAGCCTTCGAATTTCAAAAGCTCGGGCCATTCCCGGCCCGCCTGATGCGCCTTGGCATGGCCGACCACATCGTCCTTCAGCGCGCGGCCCAGCATATGTTCGATCAGCTGTACCCGGTCGAGATCGGCAGTGCGTTCGGTGATGACTTTCTGTCCGTTGCGCAGCACAGTGACGCGGTCGGTCAGATCAAAGACCTGATCGAGAAAATGTGAGACAAAGACAATCCCCAGCCCTTTATCGCGCAGGCCCCGGACAACTGCGAACAAGGTCTCGACCTCGCGCGCATCAAGGCTGGCGGTCGGTTCGTCCAGAATCAGAACCTTGCCGGACAGCGCGACCGCGCGGGCGATGGCGATGATCTGGCGGATGGCCACGGAATAGGCCGAAAGGTCGCGGGAAACGTCGATATCCAGCCTGTAGCCCTCCAGCATCGCCTCGGCCTGGCGCAGCTGTGCGCGCCGGTCGACCATGCCGAACCGCAGGGGTTCATTGCCGAATGTCAGGTTCTGCGCCACCGTGAGGTTGGGCAACAGGTTGACCTCCTGATAAACCGTGCCGATCCCCAGCTCCTGCGCCTCTGAGGTCGAGCGCGGAGAAATCGTTTCACCCTCCAGTGTGATCAGACCCTCGTCGCGTTCATATGCCCCGGTCAGACATTTGATCAGCGTCGACTTGCCTGCGCCGTTCTCGCCCAACAGGGCGTGAACCTCGCCAGCAGCGAGGTCAAAGTCGACCCCATCCAGCGCCTTGGTGCCGGGGAAGGTCTTGGTCAGGGATCGTATCGTCAGAAGCATTCAGCACCCGGAATTTCAAATCTGGCTGCGCAAGCCAGGAAGTTCGGCGCAGGGGAAACGGCGGCGGTCGGCCCGCCGCCGTTCAACAGGCCGGAATCAGTAGCCCAGACCCTTGCGGCGTTCGTACTCGCCCGCCGGGTCGTCCGCCTGGGTATAGAGCTTGGATTCGGTCTGGATGAACTTCTCCGGCTCCGTTCCGTCTGCAAGGTAGGCTTCGAGAGCATCGAATGCGGGGCCTGCCATGTTCGGTGTCAATTCCACCGTGGCGTTTGCTTCGCCTGCCGCCATGGCCTGGAAGATATCCGGCACGGCGTCGATCGACACGATCAGGATATCCTCGCCGGGCTTCAGGCCCGCTTCCTTGATGGCCTGGATCGCACCAACGGCCATATCGTCGTTATGAGCGTAAAGCGCACAGATGTCCTTGCCGCCGTTTTCCGCCTGCAAGAAGCTCTCCATGACTTCCTTGCCTTGGGCGCGGGTAAAGTCGCCGGTCTGGGACCGGACGATTTCAATGTTGTCGGCCCCGGCGATACCCTGTTCGAATCCGGTTTTTCGGTCGATTGCCGGGGAAGACCCGGTGGTGCCCTGAAGTTCGACGACGCGGCACTCTTCACCCGAGGCCTGTTCGACCAGCCATTTGCCCGCCACTTCGCCTTCATGCACGAGGTCGGAACCGACCGCAGTCAGGTAGAGCGACTTGTCGCTGTCGACCAGACGGTCCAGCAGCACGACGGGGATCTCGGCTTCCTTGGCTTCTTTCAGCACCGAGTCCCAACCGGTGGCCACGACCGGGGCCAGCAGGATCGCGTCAACGCCTTGGGCGATAAAAGACCGGATCGCGGCGATCTGGTTTTCCTGCTTCTGCTGCGCGTCCGAGAATTTCAGGTCGATTCCGCGCTCCTCGGCCTGCTGCTTGGTCAGGGTCGTTTCGGCAGCACGCCAGCCGGATTCCGAGCCGATCTGTGAAAAGCCGACCGTCTGCGCCATTGCGGCGGACGCGCCGAAAGCCAGAAATGCCGTTGTGGCAAGTAGATGTCTCATAATTCCCTCCCTAGGAATGAGGGACCCAATTCCTCCCTGGGTCCTGACCATCGGCGACGGACCATCCGCCGCCGATCTTCGTCTTTCCCGGCGCGCGGTCAACCGATCCGAAGATCGGAGGGCAAAAGCGCGGCTGGGATATTCTGGAACGACACCGGACGCAGGAACCGGCGGATGCCCAGACTGCCGACCGACGTTGCTCCGAAATTCGTGGAGGCGGGGAACGGCCCGCCGTGGACCATCGCATCGGCCACCTCGACCCCCGTGGGGAAGCCGTTCGCCAGCACCCGGCCCGCCATACGTTCCAGCACCGGCATCAGCGCGCGGGCGGCGTCGGTGTCCCCTTCCTCGATCTGAAGCGTGACGGTCAGCTGACCGTTGAACGATCTTGCGATGTCCAGCGTTTCGGCAGGCGATGCGGTGCGGATCAGAATGGCGGCGGGGCCGAACATCTCTTCCGCAAGCGCCGGATTGGCCAGCCAGTCAGCGCCGGTGACCTCGAAAACCGCAGGCAGGCCGCAGCGGTCCGGCGCTGTGGCCGCTTCTGTCAGGCGGTTCGCCGATTTCGCGGTCTCCTGCACGGCGGCAGCATAGCCCTTGGCGGTGCCGGTCGTGAGCATGGGCTGCGGGCCAACCTCGGCCAGAGCCTTGATCGCCGCATCGCGGAACGCGTCACCTCCCGCGCCTTGCGGCAGCACGACGACGCCGGGGTTGGTACAGAACTGGCCGACGCCCATTGTCAGCGACCCGGCCCAGGCAGCGCCGGTATCGGCCGCGCGGGCCTTGAGGGCGGCGGGCATCACGAAGACCGGGTTGATCGAACCAAGCTCACCATAAAACGGGATCGGCTCGGGTCGGGCCATGGCCAGATCGAACAGCGCCTTGCCGCCCCGGAAGGACCCGGTAAAGCCGATGGCGCGGATCAGGGGGTGCTTGACCAGCGCCTCGCCCGCCTCGTTGGTGTTTGACTGGACGAACCCGAAGGTGCCCTTGGGCATTCCGGTTTTCTCGATGGCGGCCGCGATGGCCTGGGCGACCAATTCGCCAGTGGCGGGGTGGCCGGGGTGTCCCTTGTAGACCACCGGACAGCCGGCAGCCAGCGCTGCGGCGGTATCGCCCCCGGCGGTGGAGAATGCCAGCGGGAAGTTCGACGCGCCAAAAACCGCGACAGGACCAAGCGGGCGCTGGACCATCCGCAGGTCGGGACGCGGCAGCGGTTCACGGTCGGGCAGCGCCGTGTCGTGACGAATGTCGAGGTAATCGCCCTTGCGGATATGGTCCGCGAACATGCGAAGCTGGCCGGTCGTGCGGCCCCGCTCTCCTTCAAGTCTCGCTTTGGGCAGGCCAGTTTCGGCAGAGCCACAGGCTGTAAGCTCAGAACCCCGCGCTTCGATCTCATCGGCGATGGCTTCGAGGAAGGTCGCGCGGGTTTCGCGATCGGTCCAGCCGTATGTGACGAAAGCCTCCTCCGCCGCGAGAACGGCGGCGTCGATGTCACCTGCCCCGCCGCAATAAACGGATACGGGATCGCCGGTCACCGGGTCTGAGGTGAAAGTCGGACCGCCATCGACCCATTCGCCAGCGATCAGGTGTTTTCCGGTGAGGCGTGCGCTATCAAGCATATCAGTCTTCCGTCAGTGTTGTGTCAAAGAACTCGGGCGCATCGAGGCGCTTGCCGAGGGTGAAGGCGTCGGCCACCAGCACCATGGGGCGCAGGTCGACTTCGGAGGTGTTCGTATCGAGCAAATCTGCAAAGCGGGCGTAGAGGCCGTCATATTCGCCGTGAATACCCGGCTCTTCGCGACCCGTGCTGTGCTCAGCGCCGCTGTCGATCTCCATGATCGCACCGCCGTGATTGAGGGTAAGGGTGCCGCCGTCCGTTTCGACGATCAGCCGCCACAAGGCATCGCCTTCCCAAAGGAAATCGACGTCGGCGGTGACGAGGGGACCGTCGGGGCCGTCCATCCGTATTTCGCCCGCAATCGGCGTCTCGCAATTGCTGGGGAAATGCAGTTCGGCCCCGGTCACGTGAACTTCGACCGGCAGGATTTCGGTCAGGATCGAGAAGGCGTTGATCGTAGGATCGAAGATGCCCAGCCCCCCGGCCTCCCATATCCACTGTTGACCGGGATGCCAGACGCGCACGTCTTCCTTCCAGTCGATCCTGACCGATTTGACCGTTTTGTCAGAGAGCCAGGCCTTCGCGGCGGGCACCGACGCCGCGTGCCGCGAATGCCAGGTGGCAAAGAGGGTCAGGCCCTTGTCCTGCGCCAGCGCCTCCAGCGCGTGGACCTCGGACAGCGACGCGCCTGGCGGTTTTTCCAACATCACGTGTCGACCAGCGTCCAGCGCGGCGCGCGCCCCGGCATAGCGGACCTGAGGCGGGGTGCAGAAGCTGATGGCAGAAATGTCGGGGCGTGCCGCGAGCAGCGCCTCGACGGTGTCGTAATTCTCGACGCCTTCCGTGCCGCCGGAGCGGCTGACCGTGGCGGCCAGTTGATACGCGTCTGATGCGGCGAGTGCAGGGATATGCTGGTCGCGGGCGATCTTGCCGATGCCGACCAACGCGACCTTAGTGGCTGTCACGGGGCACCTCGTTTCCTCTGCATCCCTTCAGGAAGCTGAAATCGGCCCCGGTGTCCGCGCCCTCGACGGCATCGTGATAAAGCCGGGTGTAACCGCCATTCACGGCAGGAACCTCCGGCGGGGTCCAATTGGCGAGGCGCGCCGCGATCTCCTCGTCGGTCAGATCAAGGTGGATGCGCCTGTTCTGCACGTCGACCTCGATCATGTCGCCGGTCTGCACGATGGCCAGCGGCCCCCCGGCGGCGGCTTCGGGGGCGGTGTGCAGGATGACCGTACCATAGGCGGTGCCGGACATGCGCGCATCCGAGATGCGGACCATGTCGGTGATACCCTTTTTCAGCACCTTGGGCGGCAGGCCCATGTTGCCGACCTCGGACATGCCGGGATAGCCCCTGGGGCCGCAGTTCTTCAGCACCATCACGCAGGTCTCGTCGATATCCAGCGCGTCGTCGTTGATCCGCGCCTTGTAATCGTCGATATCCTCGAACACGACCGCGCGGCCCCTGTGCTGCATCAGTTCGGGCGTCGCGGCAGAGGGTTTCAGCACGGCGCCGCAAGGCGCGAGATTACCCTTCAGCACGGCAATGCCCCCCGACTGGGTCAGGGCCTTGTCGACAGGCAGGATCACGTCCTCGTTCCAGTTCACGGCGTCCTTGACCTCCTCCCAGACCCCCTCGCCAGACACGGTCAGCGCATCCTTGTGCAGCATCCCCGCCTCGCCCAGGCGTTTCAGAACGACAGGCAGGCCACCGGCATAGAAGAACTCTTCCATCAGGTACTTGCCGGAAGGCATGAGGTTCACGATGGTCGGCACGTCGCGGCCCAGCCGGTCCCAGTCATCCAGCGTCAGGTCAACGCCAGCCCGGCCCGCCATCGCAAGCAGATGAACCACCGCGTTGGTCGACCCGCCGATGGCGCCGTTTACGCGGATCGCATTCTCGAAGGCCTGTTTCGTCATGATGTCCGAGGGCTTCAGATCGTCCTTTACCATCTGCACGATACGGCGTCCCGTGATCTGCGCCATGACGCGACGTCGCGCATCCACGCCAGGGATCGCAGCATTACCCGACAAGGCCATGCCAAGCGCCTCGGCCATCGAGGCCATGGTGGAGGCCGTCCCCATGGTGTTGCAGGTGCCCGACGACCGGCTCATCGCCTGTTCGGCATCCAGGAAATCCTCCTGGCTCATCTTGCCGGCCTTGATGTCCTCGGACATCTGCCAGAGCGCGGTTCCGGACCCGACACGTTCGCCCCGGAACCAGCCGTTCAGCATCGGCCCGCCAGTGACGACGATCGACGGAATATCCGTGGAGGCCGCGCCCATCATCAGGGAGGGCGTGGTCTTGTCGCAACCGACCAGAAGGACTGCACCGTCGATCGGCTGAGCGCGCATCTGCTCTTCGACCGCCATGGCAGCTAGATTGCGGTACATCATCGCCGTGGGCCGGAAGGTATTTTCCGACGCCGAGAAGACGGGCACCTCGACCGGGAATCCTCCTGCCTCCCACACGCCGGCCTTGACCTTTTCAGCAAGCTCACGCAGGTGGCCGTTGCAGGGGGTCAGGTCGGACCATGTGTTCAGGATGCCGATGACCGGGCGACCGTCGAAAAGGTCATGGGGGTAGCCCTGATTCTTGAGCCAGCCACGGTGATAGATATTGTCCCGCGACGTGCCGCCGTACCATTCCTGCGATCTGAGTTTTCTGGGCCACTGTGCCGGTTTGAAAGTCATGACTGTCCTCAGAGCGAACGGATTTCGGTGCGCGGCTCGGGCTGGCCGAGCGGCGTGAAGGCCAGCGTGTTGCGCAGCGGCAGGCCAAAGGGCGCGGCTTCGATCTCGAAGGTGTCGCCATCGCGGGTCTGCACGCCATCGGCAAAAGACAGCGTCGCAGTGCCGAACATGTGGACATGCAGATCACCGGGCTGGCGAAACAGCTGATACTTGAAGTGGTGGTGTTCAAGGTTGGCAAAGGAGTGGCTCATATTCGCCTCGCCCGATAAAAAGGGCTTTTCGAATAGCACCTTGCCGTCTCGATAGACGCGAGAGGTCCCCTCGATATGGTCCGGCAAGTCACCGATCAGCAGCTCCGGCCCGAAGGCGGTCGGGCGCAGCTTGGAATGAGCAAGATAGAGGTAGTTGCGCCGCTCCATCACATGGTCCGAGAATTCATTGGCCAGCGCCCAACCCAACCTGACCGGCGTGCCATCGGGGGCGATAAGATAGATGCCAGCAATCTCTGGCTCCTCCCCTCCGTCTTCGGCAAAGTCGGGCGACATGAGCGGCGCACCGGGAACGGCAAGAACCGTGCCATTCCCTTTATAGAACCATTCGGGCTGGACCCCGGCGACGCCATTGGCAGGTTTGCCGCCGTCCAGGCCCATTCGAAACATCTTCATGCTGTCGGTCTCGTCGCCGGTCGCCTTCTTGTGCATGTCCGCACGGGTCGCGGCCGATCCCAGGTGGGTCAGCCCGGTGCCGGTCAGGTGCAAATGCGCCGGGTCGGGATGGGTGACCGGCGGCAGCAGGCGGCACTTCGCGTAAAGCGCGGCCAGATCCACCGCGCCGCCCATTCCAAGCGTGGCGATGCGGTCACGCAGGCCCTGCCCATCTTCGACGCATTCCATGGCAAGTGCGTAAAGCGAGAGGTCCGTATTGACCTCGTAGGCCTCTGTTCCGTCGCGGGCGACGATCTGCGGTGTTCCGTCCCCGCGGGCGAATTGGGAAAGCAGCATGTCGTTAGCCTTTCTGCTTGTTCAGGACGTCAAAGATCACGGCAGCCAGCAGGACCAGTCCCTTGATGACCTGCTGCCAGTCGATGCCGATGCCGAGGATGGACATACCGTTGTTCATGACCCCCATGATGAAGGCGCCGATGACCGCCCCCACCACGGTGCCCACGCCGCCCGACATCGAAGCGCCGCCAATGAAGACCGCGGCAATCACATCCAGTTCGAAGGCGACGCCGGCCTTGGGGGTGGCGGTGTTCAGGCGGGCAGCAAAGACCAGACCGGCCAGCGCCGCCAGCATCCCCATGTTGGCGAATGTAAGGAAGGTCAGCCGCTTTGAGTTGATGCCCGACAGCGCCGCCGCTTTTTCGTTGCCGCCGATTGCATAGATGCGACGGCCGAAGGTGGTGCGCGACGTCAGGAAAGAATAGACCGCGATCAGAAGCGCCATGACGATGAAGACGTTTGGCAGGCCCCGGAAATCAGCCATCAGCCAGGACATGTAGACCAGAGCGCAGAAGATCAGCGCGTTACGACCGGCGAAGAAGGGGAAAGGTTCTGTCTCGGCCCCTGCCGCTGTCTGGCGGGCACGTGTGCGGACCGCCAACCACAGCAGCAGAGCGGCCACGGCGATCCCGGCGAAGAGCGAGAACAGATTCAGATTTTCGCCGCCGAAGAGGTCGGGCACAAAGCCCGACGAGATCAGGCGGAACTCCGGCGGAAATGGCCCCACGGACTGCCCTGCGAGCAGCCAGAGCGTCAGACCCTTGAAGACCAGCATGCCGGCCAGTGTCACGATGAAGGACGGTATCCGGAAATAGGCCACCCAAAAGCCCTGCGCGGCCCCGATGGCCGCCCCCGCAACCAGGCAAAGCACTGCGGCGATCAGCCAGGGCAACTCCCAATTCACGATCATCACGGCGGCCAACGCGCCGATGAAGCCGAGAACGGAACCGACGGAGAGGTCGATATGCCCGCAGACGATCACCAGCAGCATCCCCACGGCCATGATCACGATGTAGGAGTTCTGCAGGATAAGGTTTGTCAGGTTCACAGGTTTCAGCAGGATGCCCCCGGTGGCGACCTGGAAGAAGGCCATGATGACCACCAGTGCAATCAGGATGCCGTATTCCCGCAGGTGTCCCTTCAGGAACTGCCAGCCGGATTTCGACGATTGATCCGGCGCGGCGGAGGTCTGGGCTTTTATGTCGGTCATGCAACTTCTCCCGACTTGACGATTTTTGACATGATCTTTTCCTGACTGGCCTCTGCGGTTGGCATTTCGTCCACGAAGCGGCCTTCATTCATGACGTAAAGGCGATCCGTCACGCCCAGCAGCTCAGGCAGTTCCGAAGAGATCACGATGATCGCCTTGCCCTGCGCCGCAAGCTCGCGGATCACGGTGTAGATTTCGAACTTGGCACCGACGTCGATGCCGCGCGTCGGCTCGTCCAGGATGAGGATCTCCGGATCTGCGAAAAGCCACTTGGACAGAACCACCTTCTGTTGGTTGCCGCCCGAAAGGTTCACGGTCGCCTGTTCGATCGACGACGACTTTATGGCCAGCTTGTCGCGGTAGCGTGCGGCGACCCTGGCTTCGTGTTCGCGATCGACGATGCCATTGCGCGAAATGGCGGGCAGATCGGCCAGGGGCACGTTGCGGCGGATCGTGTCGTCCAGAACCAGCCCGTAGGTCTTTCGGTCCTCGGTGGCATAGGCCAGACCCGCCTTGATCGCGTGCCGCACGGTGGACAGGTCGGCAGGTGCGCCGTTGATCGAGACTTCGCCACTGATGTCGCGGCCATAGGAGCGGCCGAAGAGGCTCATCGCCAATTCCGTGCGCCCTGCCCCCATCAGACCCGCGATGCCCAGCACCTCGCCCTTGCGGACGTGGAAGCTCACGTTGTTCACAACCCGGCGCTCGGCATGCAGCGGATGATGAACGGTCCAATTGCGGACCTCCATCGCGATCTCGCCGGGCGCTGTGTCGCCCTTGGGCGGATAGCGGTCCTCCAGCGCGCGGCCAACCATGTTTCGGACGATGTCGTTCTCGTCCACGCCGTCGGCGCAGTTCATCCGGGCCACAGTGGCCCCGTCGCGCAGAACGGTGATTGTGTCGGCGACCTTCGATACCTCGTTCAGCTTGTGCGATATGAGGATCGAGGTCAGCCCTTTTTCGCGGAAATCTATGAGAAGTTGCAACAGCTTGGCACTGTCTGCCTCGTTCAGTGAGGAGGTCGGCTCGTCCAGGATCAGCAGGCGCACGTTCTTGGACAGCGCCTTGGCAATCTCGACCAGTTGCTGCTTGCCGAGGCCCAGGTCATCGAGGATCGTCGCGGGGTTCTCTGCCAGCCCGACGCGGGCCAGCAGATCGGCGGCCCTGTCGTGCGTCTCGCGCCAGTCGATGATCCCTCTCGTGGCGCGTTCGTTGCCCAAGAAGATGTTCTCGGCCACCGAAAGAAGCGGGATCAGCGCGAGCTCTTGATGAATGATGATGATGCCGATGTCTTCGCTGTCGCGGATCGACCGAAAGGCGCGCGGCGTGCCGTCATAGACAATCTCGCCATCGAAAGAGCCGTCCGGATAGACCCCCGAAAGGACCTTCATCAGCGTCGATTTTCCTGCGCCGTTTTCGCCGACCAGCGCATGGATCTCGCCCTCAGCGACGGACAGCGTAACGTCGTCAAGCGCTTTCACACCGGGAAATTCCTTGGTGATCCCACGCATTTCAAGAATGACGCTCATCTGGGGCCTCGCGATTCTGGAAAGCGCCTGCCGGACTTGTCCGGCAGGCAAGTCGGACCGATCAGGAACAACCGGTCAGGGAGGAGATATCATTCGATCTCGCTTTTTTCGTAATAGCCGCTGTCCACCAGCCGCTCCTCCCAGTTGTCCGCGGTCACGGGCAGCGGTTCGAGCAGGTAGGAGGGAACGATCTTGACGCCATTGTCGTAGGTCTTGGTGTCGTTGATCTCGGGCTCACCGCCCTGCAGCAGCGCATTGACCATGCCGACGGTAACGCGGGCCAGTTCGCGGGTGTCCTTGAAAATCGTCGAATACTGATCACCGCGCAGGATCGCCTTGACCGAAGGCACTTCGGCATCCTGCCCCGATACAATGGGCATCTTCATGTCGCCCGAACCATAGCCGACGCCCTGAAGCGACGAGATGATCCCGATCGACAGGCCGTCATAGGGCGACAGAACGCCATGGACATGGTTGTCGGTGTAGTTCGCCGACAAAAGGTTATCCATCCGCGACTGCGCAACAGATCCGTCCCAGCGAAGCGTGCCGACGGTATCCATGCCCATCTGGCCCGATGGGACCGCGATGTCGCCGGAGTCGATCATCGGCTGCAACACCGACATGGCACCGTCATAGAAGAAATATGCGTTGTTGTCGTCCGGACTGCCGCCAAAGAGTTCAACGTTCCAGGGCTTCTCATCGGGAAAGCGTTCCTTGAGGCCCGCGACCACTGTCTCGGCCTGTTGCACGCCGACCTTGAAGTTGTCGAAAGTCGCATAATAGCTGACATCGCCGCTGTCGCGGATCAGGCGGTCGTAGGCCACGACCGGAATATCGGAGGCGGCAGCATTGGCCAGTGCACTGGTCAGCGTGGTGCCATCAATCGCGGCGATGACCAGCGCGTCGACGCCCTTGGTGATCATGTTCTCGATCTGCGCCAGCTGATTGGGGATATCGTCCTCGGCGTATTGCAGGTCTGTCTTGTAGCCCGCCTCTTCGAACTGCTTGACCATGTTGTTGCCGTCGTCGATCCAGCGTGCGGACGACTTGGTGGGCATGGCGATGCCGACATAGCCCTTGTCCTGAGCATAGCCAGGAGCGGCAATAACAAGCGCAAGCGCGGTCGCGCCAAAGGCGCGTCTAGTGAAAACCATCTGAATTCCTCCCAATTGTCCGTTCACCGCTCCTCCGCGGTATGGCGGACCTTTTTGTCTGCGTTTCACGACTCATAAGTCGTGAGCGATGGCCGGAGAATGCGTTCGGAACGCTATAGCAATCAAATTCAAAATAAGGTAAATGATATATCCAAAATGTTATAAGGAAAAAATGATGTCCACCTCTATCCCAGTGACAGCCCCGCCCGTCGTCCCTGTCCGGGACGAGTTGATCCGACGCGGACTGCGGCTGTCACAATTGCGCCTGCTGGTTGCGGTGAAAGAAACCGGGCAGGTTTCGGGCGCTGCGGCACAGGTCGCCATGACGCAGTCCGCCGCCTCGCGGCTTCTTGCGGATCTGGAGAAGACGGTGGATGCCCGCTTGTACGACCGGCACGCACGCGGCGTAACCCTGACGGAGGCCGGCGAGGCCTTGGCCCTGCGGGCGCGCGATTTTCTACACGGCTTGGACGATGTGCAGCACCAGATCACTGCGCTCAGCAAGGGCGAGCGCGGCACCGTTCGGATCGGTAGCGTGACGGGACCTGCTGTCGAGCTGGTCCTTCCCGTAATCCGCGAGTTGCGGGTCACCTATCCGGAGATCGAGCTGTCGGTCGACGTCGATACAAGCGACAAGCTGGCCGATTCCCTGACCGCCGGCGAATTGGATTTTTACATCGGCCGGGTGCCCGACGGCATGGACACGCGCGCAATCACCCTCACCGAAGTCGGTCCCGAGCCGGTGTCGCTGGTCGCGCGCCTGGAACACCCGCTGTCGCGCAAGACCGATCTGAAGGTGGCGGACTGTCTGTCCTACGACTGGGTCATGCAGCCCGAGAACGGGCTGCTGCGCCGGACTGCAGAGGCCTATCTGCTCAGGAACGGATTGAACCCGCCAGAGCGGATTCTCAGCACCTCGTCGATGCTGCTGACCCTCGCCATCATCTGCGAGACCAACGCAATTGCCCCTTTGGCGCGGGCCGCAGCCGATTTCTACGCCGGGGAACAGGCGTTTGGCGGCCGTATCCGACGGCTCGACACCGCGTCAGGCCTTGCAGTGGTCCCGTTTTCGCTGATCCAGCTGCGCTCGGCTGAGGCTACGCCCGCGGTGAAGCGCGTGATGCGCCTTATCAGGCAGAAGATCGACGGGATGGCCCAGGACCCAAGCGTCCCCGAGTCGCGTGGCACCTGCTGATACCCCACGTCCGGCACAGCCCGCAGGTTCGCGCTGGAGCGGTTCGGATGGTGTTTGAGCAGCCACCACATTCGAAATTTAGCACCCGTTATCAGTGGAAGAATTTAATATTACAGCGTCCCGCCTTTAACCTGATACACTCCGTATCGCCGATGTCCCGAGAGCGCGAAGCGCGGCAGGGTATCGGCGATTCAAGTTTAAGGCGGGGCGCTTTAGTCACATTTGCCTTCGCGGAATCCTTACCCCGACTCCGCAACAGCGTTGCGCCGACTTTTACAGCGTCAATGAGTCCAGGCGCCGCGACGACCGGTTGCAAAATTTTCCCCATAACCGCCGGAGCGGACATTCGGCTTGCGCTTGTGCGGCTCTTGCACCTGTGCGTCGATGCCGTTCTCGCGGGCATATTCAACCGCCTCTTCGCGCGTGTCAAAGCGCAGTTTGACCTGCGCCTGCGTGTCGGATGAAGATGTCCAGCCCATCAGCGGATCGACTTCGCGTGCCTCTGACGGTGCAAATTCCAGAAACCACACCCGTGTCCTTGCCGTACCTGACGACATGGCCGTGCGGGCGGGCTGATAGATGCGTGCGCGCATGGGATGCTCCTTGGTCTGTGCTGCACTCCTGTATCGGGCATTCGCGGGCCTGGGGCAAGTCCTTCATCGGTATATTGCAGATTGACCCTTACAAATGCTGCGGCGCAGCATTATCTTGGTATCAGTTTTCGAAAGGAGCTTTCGATGTACCCCGTAAATCTTGTTTCCCTGTCGACCAAAGCCATCCTGCTGGCGTTCGAGGCACAAACGGTCATGGCCCTGCGACTGATGGCCATCAGCGGGCTGATCCCCCAAAAGGCTGGCGAGAACAACCGCATGGTCGCCGAGAAGCTGCCCGCCCTGAGCAAGGCAAATGTCGCCGCAAGCAAGGCCATCATGGCAGGCAAGCGCCCCGATCAGGTGATATCCGCCGCGATGGCTCCGATCAGCCGCAAGGTCAGGGCGAATCGGAAGCGCCTGATGAAGTGACGGCGGTGCCATTCGGAAACTGCTGACAGGAACTGGCAGTTGCCCGCCATGCCCCCTTGATCCTGCCGCCAAAAACGACACCTATGGGGTTCCCCACCCAAGGACGCCACAGATGCCTTACGCCCAGACTGACAGTTCTGAAATTGCGCCAATTCTGTCCAACCCCGCACCCGATGTGCGCAGCCGTCCCAAGCTGGAGGGCGGAAAGCGGTTTCGCCTGCAAACGGAATTCGAGGCAGCGGGCGACCAGCCCACCGCCATCGCCGAACTGTCGCAGGGGGTGAAGGACGGCGAACGGGATCAGGTCCTGCTGGGGGCCACCGGCACCGGCAAGACCTTTACCATGGCGAAAGTGATCGAAGAAACCCAGCGCCCCGCCATCATCCTGGCCCCGAACAAGACGCTGGCGGCCCAGCTCTACGGTGAATTCAAAGGGTTCTTCCCGGACAATGCCGTCGAATACTTCGTTTCCTACTACGACTATTATCAGCCAGAGGCCTATGTCGCCCGGTCGGATACCTATATCGAGAAGGAATCCCAGATCAACGAACAGATCGACCGGATGCGCCACTCCGCCACCCGCGCGCTGCTGGAACGTGACGATGTGATCATCGTGGCCTCGGTTTCCTGCATCTACGGGATCGGGTCGGTCGAAACCTATGGCGCGATGACACAGGACCTGAAAACAGGCTCCAGCTATGACCAGCGCCAAGTGATCGCTGATCTCGTGGCGCAGCAATACAAGCGCAACGACGCCGCCTTTCAGCGCGGATCGTTCCGGGTGCGCGGCGACAGCCTTGAGATTTTCCCCGCGCACCTGGACGACCGCGCCTGGCGGCTGTCCTTTTTCGGTGAGGAACTGGAGAGCATCACGGAATTCGATCCGCTGACCGGGGAAAAGACCGATACGTTCGACCAGATCAGGGTCTATGCCAACAGCCACTACGTGACCCCGAAACCAACGATGTCCCAGGCGATCATCGGCATCAAGAAAGAGCTGCGCACCCGGCTGGACCAACTGGTCGCCGATGGCAAACTGCTGGAGGCGCAGCGGCTGGAGCAGCGCACGAATTTTGACCTTGAAATGCTGGAAGCCACCGGCGTCTGCAACGGGATCGAAAACTATTCACGCTACCTGACGGGCCGCGCCCCCGGTGAGCCGCCCCCGACCCTGTTCGAATTCATCCCAGATCATGCCATTGTCTTCGCGGACGAAAGCCATGTCAGCGTGCCCCAGATCGGCGGCATGTACAAAGGCGACTACCGGCGCAAGTTCACCCTGGCCGAACACGGCTTCCGCCTGCCCTCCTGCATGGACAACCGCCCCCTGAAGTTCGAGGAATGGGATGCAATGCGCCCGCAGTCGGTCTTTGTCTCCGCCACCCCCGCAGCCTGGGAGATCGAACAGGCCGGCGGCGTCTTCACCGAGCAGATCATCCGCCCCACCGGCCTGATCGACCCGCAGATCGAAATCCGACCCGTCGAAATGCAGGTGGATGACCTGCTGGACGAGGTGCGCCGCGTGGCCGCCGACGGCTACCGCACGCTTTGCACGACGCTGACCAAGCGGATGGCGGAAGACCTGACAGAATACATGCACGAACAGGGCATTCGCGTGCGCTACATGCATTCTGACATCGACACGATCGAGCGGATCGAGATCCTGCGCGACCTGCGCCTCGGGGCTTTCGACGTGCTGATCGGCATCAACCTGCTGCGCGAGGGGCTGGACATTCCCGAATGCGGACTGGTCGCCATTCTGGACGCGGACAAGGAAGGTTTCCTGCGCTCCGAAACCTCGCTGATCCAGACCATCGGCCGCGCCGCGCGAAATGCGGAAGGCCGCGTGATCATGTACGCCGACCGCGTCACCGGGTCGATGGAACGCGCCATGGGCGAAACCGACCGCCGCCGCGCCAAACAACTGGCCTATAACGAAGAACACGGCATCACCCCGCAGACGGTGAAAAAGAACGTCGAGGATATTCTGGCCGGTCTCTACAAGGGCGATGTGGACATGAACCGCGTCACCGCCAAGGTCGACAAGGCCCATGGCGGCAACCTTCAAACCGTGCTGGAAGGCTTGCGCACCGACATGCGCAAGGCCGCCGAGAACCTGGAGTTCGAAGAGGCCGCCCGCCTGCGCGACGAGGTCAAACGGCTGGAAGCGGTGGATCTGGCCATTGCCGACGATCCGATGGCGCGGCAATACGCGGTGGAAAAGGCCGTTGGCGACGCGCAAAAGGCCGGCGGGCGCAGCACCGGCGGTCGTGGCGGGATGCGCGGTGGGAAAAGCCGGTACGGGGGGAAGCGTTGAGGTCGCCTGCGCAGAGAAACACGGCTTCAAACTTCGAAGATAAATTCGATGGGTTCGTTTTAGTACCTGACCATTGACCTGAGACAGGCAACAAAAAGCCAACGTAGCGCCGTTCCGAGGGGTGGCGCAATCGCGCCGCCCCGTGGGGGCGGAACGGCGCGGCCCAACAGTCCCTGTTGGGCAGACGCGATTACCGAAATATCGTTGTCATGACTTGGACTTAGACAGGAATCGAGAAAAGGATCAGAGGTTCCAGGTGGCAACCACCCGGTCCCACTTTTCTGAACAAAATCAGCACAAAAGGCGGGCCAGTTGACCCGCCTTCCGCATTCAACCGCCCGTCAGGCGATCACATCCAGTAATACGGCACGCCGTAGTGATCGAACGTCCGCTGCTCCCAGGCGCGGTCGCGTTGCCAACCTTCGGGGCGCTCAGGCGCGCCTTTCAGCGTATCGGCGTCAATGTCGGTCACATACCCTTCGCGGGTGGGGTCATAGCGCAGGGCGTTCCAAGGGATTGGATGGTGGTCTTCACCCATCCCCAGAAATCCGCCAAAGCCCATGACTGCATAGGCCACATTGCCTGACTTCTTGTCGATCATCAGATGGTCAATATGGCCAATCTCGTCACCCTTTGTGCCGAAAACCGCAGTACCGTTCACATCGTTGGAAGAAACCATAGATGCAGTCGAAGACATGTCATTCATAACGTGTTCCTTTCTTGAGTGCGTGTCTGGTGGGAAAACGTCTGTAATGACACTCCGGTTCCGCAGTCCGCAAGCCGCAGGCGGACCCTTGCCAAGTCAGTCGTCATCCACCTTTTCAGGCAGGCCATCATGGTCGGTACTGGCGTAATCCTCCAGTTCGTCCTCGGTCATGGTATCGTACATCTCTTTCGATGCGCCTTGCAGGTCGGACACCTTGGTCTCACCACGTTTGGCAGACAGGGCGGCACCGGCGGCGCGCTGCTGGGCTTTGGATTGCGCAGGCATGGCTGTTCCTTTCAGTTGAGGTCCTTATGACCGCTCAACTCAGGTCACCATCAGATGTTCCGGGGTGGCCGCCCTATCCGCGAAAACCTGTTTCCAGCACCACCGGCACAACGATCTCTTCCTCGTCTGTCAGATGGCGGTTCAGCAGGGTTGTAAATCCGTTCAACCGGTCCAGAAACGGCCCGATCTCTCCGCCCTGCAACACGGCATTGGCCCCCTCGGCCATCCCATGCAGCAATCCGTCCATCGCCTCGTGATCAGTCTCCAACAGTTCAAAGCCGCGCTCCAGACGTCCATCCAGCGTGATCAATTGCGGAAAATAGTGCTGATCCTCGATCTGGTGATGCCCGTGAAGCTGGTTCAGCAGCATTCCGCCATAGTGTGACAGCCGCGGCGCGTAGTCGGCAAAATCAACGCCGCTGTCGGCCAGCGCCTGCGCATCCTTCTGCAACACATCGGTCAACTGCCGGAACATCGCGTGCCGATCCATCCAAAAGCGGATCATTTCACCGAAATTTGCATGCGCTTCCCAATTCGCACGCGGATAGGCCTCAGCCAGAACCCGCAGGGCATCCGGCAGGCCATCGCGCCGGTCAAGCGCCAGTTCGGGGTCAGAGATCATCCGCATTCCATAGCGATAACAATGCGCTGCCGCAAGCTGCGGAACTTTTTCCGATCACGCGGAGTTTATCCAGCAATACAGAATATGTGATCCAAGGAGACAAACAATGGAATATGGCCTATTCGGACTAATCGTCCTGATCGCCGATATCTACGCCATCTACCAGGTGCTGACATCGGGTGTATCGACCCTCGCGAAAATCGTGTGGACCATCGTCATCCTGCTGCTGCCGGTGCTTGGCTTTATCGCTTGGCTGATCTTCGGCCCCCGCGGGAACCGCGCAACGGTCTAAGCACAAAATGATTTGCGGATCAGCCCGGAACATTGTTCCGGGCTTTTTCGTTCCCGCAGTCCCGGTAATTCTTTCTTAATCTGCATTAACCAAGATCGTCGCAGGAGTATGCGATGCCTGTCTTGGTTCTTGTCCTGATCTTTCTCTGCCTGTCCGGCCCTGCGCAGGCAGGCGCCTGGATGAGGGAGACCGGCACCAGCTTCGTTTCATCCACCTTTACGTTAAACAAATCGCTCGATCAAAGCAGCGGAACCTACATCGAGTACGGATGGCGCGACGACCTGACAATCGGTGCCGACCTCAGTTTTGCCAACAGCCATCTCGGTCTTCAATCAGGCGCGGTCACGTTTTTCCTGCGCCGCCCGCTTGGCCGACCCGAGGCCGCGAACAAATGGGCCTATGAAATCGGCGCAGGTACAGCCTGGGTCCAGGACCTGATGCTGCCGCATGTCAAGTTGGGGCTGTCATGGGGCCGGGGCTTTCAGATCGGGCAAAACAACGGATGGATGGGCGTGGATGGCGCGCTTTACTGGGATATCACCACCGGCAGACGCGCGGCCAAGCTGGATGGCACCCTGGGATACAATTTCTCGGAAGTGACGTCAGGGATGTTGCAGGTCTACCTCGCCCAAATTGATCAGCAGACCTATGGCACCTTCGCCCCCTCCATCCTCATAAGGCCGAAGAACCGAAAATTCCGTATTCAAATCGGAACTGAAACCCCGTTCGACGGGGTTTCCGACACGTCGATCAAGCTGGGGCTTTGGCGCGAATTCTGATGGCTGGCCCGGTCCGAATGAACGGACCGGGCCAGCCGCTCCAATCAGCGACTGTCCATGCGGACCGTCACCTGGACCCGCCCGCGCAGCGCGGTCGACCAATTCAATCGTATCTGGTCGCGGTTCCCGCCAATGGCGACATCGGCATAGGGCGTCTCCCACTGGCGCACGTTGTTGCCATTGCGCAGGGCCCCTTGCGGCAACACGCTTTCGACCTTCAACGCCTCGCCGCCAAACGGCAGATAGTCGGACATATCAATGGTCCAAATGTCAGATGCCGTATTTTGAAAGAACTCCACCTTGGCCGGGCTTTCGACCTGATGGGTCACCGCATGAAACGAATTCTCGGTAAAGACCACGTTCTTGCACCTTGAAAGATCGAGATCGGCAAAGGTGGTATCAACCCGCTCCGCCCGGTCGATGGTGCCGTTCAGGCTGCGAAACCGGTTCCCGGTGATCGACACGCCGCTCAGGAAATGCCCCGCCCCATGCGGCTTGACCACAATATAGCTGAACCAGGGTGCCACCTCGCCGGACAGAAAGATATTGTCGGTGATGCTGAGCGCGCTGAACGAGAATTCAGAGCTGAACCCCGGTGCCGGGTCCTGTTCGTTGGTCCATTCAACAAAGCAATTGTCCACATAATTGCCCGAAAAAATTGAACTGACATGGGTATTGGCCAGAATGATACCTGCCGACCGCACCCCGTTGTTCACCTCGTCACCCTGAAAAAAATGGTTTCCCGTGATGATGCTGTTGGCCCCGCCCAGCAATCCGAAATGGCGCAACCGGGTGGCACGGTTGTCCCGCAGCTTCACATCATTGGCATTGGCGTTGAACCCGATGGTCGTGCGCTGCGACACCGGAATCGCATCTTCCGACGACAGGAACTGGCAACGGTCGATCAACATGCCCTGACAGCCCCCGCCAATGGACGTGATCCCGCGGTCCGCCGGGCGCGTGATAAAGCAGTCGCGCACGTGAAACGCCGTGCCCGACAGGGCCAGCATGATCGCGGATGACCGATTGTTGCACTGGAATTCGATGTCAGCCAGCACGAACTTGCTCAGCAGGCTGAAACCGCTGAAATCCAGCATGTACTGAAACTTGCGAAAGGTGAAATTCTGCGTGCCGGAGGCATCGTAAAGTGGCGCGTTCAATTCGATCTGCCCGGTCGCCACGTTCTTGGACCGCACATAGATCTCGCGGCCCACCCCGTTTCCCTCCACCAGGGCACCAACTGGGATGTTGGCGATGTTCGTGACATTGGTCAGTCGCTTGTTGTTGTTGGTGTTATAGGTGGCTTGCGAGGTCACAACTTCTGTGTCCCAGGCATTGCTGCTTGCCGCCTCCAACTGGCCATTCCGGATCACCCGGCGCGTCGCATAGGAGTTCTGGCCCGGCACCGTCGCCTGCATGTCAATCGGGCCTGTGATGTTCACCTTGCGCCCGCCCAGATCCAGCGTGTCGTGATCCGCATTGTTCAGCAGGGCCTGAAAGGCCTTGCGAAAGGCCAGTTCCTCATCCTCGAATGCTTCGATATAATTCGGCAGGTCAAAGTTGCGGCGCAGCACCAGAATGGCGCTGGTCGGCATGCTCACCTTGCCTTCGAATTTCACATTGCTGTCGATCGTCACGCTGGAATTCAGCCTATACGTGCCAGCCGGCACAAATACGGTTCGCCCGTCCGCCGCCGCATTGGCCGCATCGAAAGCGGCGCTGTCATCGGTTGTCCCGTCACCAACAGCGCCGAAATCCACCACGTCCACCTGGCTCAGCATGTCGCGCAGGAAAACCGACGTCACGTCCACGATCTCGATGTCATCGACCCGGATGATCCCGCCGTTCGGTCCAATCAGGTCAATCCCGAAATGCCCGTAGATCGGCTCTGTCCCCCAGACCAGATCGACCCCGCCACGATCACCCGCCCCAACGATGGCCGACACCTCGACCACCTCGCCATAGGTCGTCAGCGTGACGTAGGGCACAAACCCCGCGACATTGTTCACAAGAGACCCGTTCGCCCGCGCCGCATAACCGGCAATGCGCACCGACGGCAGATTGCCACTGATCGCTTTCACCCTTGCCCTGATCTGCAGATAGCACCCCGGCAACAGGGGCGTCTCGCCCATAAATCGCAGTTTTTGCGTGTTTGCCGTCTTCAGCAGTTCCAGCGCACCCCCGAAATCCTGATCCGCAGGCACAAAGGCCCCGTTGGCCGAGCCTTCATAGGTGTCCGAACCCGGCGTCCCATCGCCGCTCGACCAGACATCCAGACCTTGCGCAAACGGGGTCGGCATCAGCACCACGCCATCGGTAATCGCCTTGTTCATCAAATATCCCTTTCTCCGGCAGCACCACGGCACCCACGCCGCCAGAACGCCGTCTGGTTGATCTCAGACCCGGCGATTGCCGGTCTGCGAGAAAGGAAATATCAATGAAGTCTTAAGCAGCGCTGAGACCAGCGCACGGTCAATGGCGCAACGCCTGCTGTCAGGCCGTCGCCCCCGGCGCATCCAGGATCTGCACGGCGCCGATGCGCCAGCCCATATCCGTCTGTTCCATCTTGTAATCCAGAATATGGGTAAAGCCCTTGGCATCGGTGATCTGCACCTTCTGCCACATCGCACCGCCCCTCTCGCGCAGTTCCAGATAGCGCACTTCGGCAGGGCGCCAGACCATCGGATAGCCCTGTGTCACCATGCGCTGGAAATTCTGCGGCGACTGGAACAATTGCTGCAAACTCGGCGTGGCATAGGTAAATGCCGTCGCGAAATCATCCGCCTTGAAGGCTTCGAACTGGCTGTCGATCGTGCCCTCGATCTCGGTGGATTGCGCGGCAGCCCCGGTGACGGACATCACCGCCAGCATCAGCGCCCCGAATATCCTCAAAAACCCTGTCCGCATGATCACTCTCCTGTTGGCTGTGTGACTACAGCGTTTCGGGAAAAACCTGAAACATCGCTTTTTCGCGTTCGACCGAAGGAAGAGGCCGCGAACAAGTGATCCAGGTATATCCCGAAACGCATCAATGGTAAGTCACGGCATCAACAGGACAAGAGTTTCAGCCCGCCGTCAGTTTGCCCGCCAGCGCCTCGTCGATCAGATCGGCGGTTTCCGTCACTCCATAAAGCGCGATGAACCCGCCAAAACGCGGCCCCTGCGAGGCCCCCAACAGCACCTCATAAAGCGCCGTGAACCAGTCGCGCAGCGGCTCGAACCGCTCTTTCCCGACGGCAAAGACCATGCTCTGAAGCGCTTCGGCATCCAGCCCGCCATCCCAGGACCGCAGGTTGTCGCGCAGCTCTTCCAGGGCCTCGCGCTCCAGGTCGGTCGGGGCGCGGAACACCTTGTGCGGCTTTACGAAATCGTTGAAATACCGCACCGCATGGCCCGCAGCCGCATCCATGCCGGGGTTCTTCTCGGGCGAGGCATCAGGCGCATACCGCTGGATAAAGCCCCACAACTGCCCCTTGTCCTCGGCTGAAGACACCGATGCGAGGTTCAACAGCATCGAGAACGGCACAACCATGTCCGACTGGGGCACATCGCCCCCGTGGATGTGCCAGACCGGGTTATTCGCCCGCCCCTTGGCATCCTGCGTCTCATAGGCCCGCAACTGCTGGTGATATTCATCCACCGCCTTCGGGATCACATCGAAATGCATCCGCTTGGCGGTCTTCGGCTTGAGAAACATGAAATACGCCAGCGATTCCGTGCTCGCATAGGTCAGCCATTGGTCAATCGAGATACCATTGCCGGAGGATTTGGAAATCTTCTGCCCATTCTCGTCCAGGAACAACTCATAGCTGAAATGCTCCGGCTTCCTGCCACCAAGGATCTCACAAATCCTGTCATAGATCGCGGTGTTGGTGGCATGTTCCTTGCCGTACATCTCAAAATCCACGTCCAGCGCCGCCCAGCGTGCGCCGAAATCGGGCTTCCACTGCAATTTCACGTTGCCGCCTGTGACCGGCAGGGTCATTTCCTCGCCCTCTTCGGTGTCAAAGGTGATTGTGCCCTCCTTGGCATTCACCTCGCGGATCGGCACGTACAACACCCGCCCCGTCTCCGGGTGGATCGGCAGAAAGATCGAATAGGTCTGACGCCGCTCCTCGCGCAGCGATTTCAGCATCACGGCCATGATCTCGTCATACCGCTCCGCCGCGCGCAGCAAAATCTCGTCGAACCGGCCCGACCGGTAGTACTCCCGCGCGGAATAGAATTCATACTCGAACCCGAAGGTATCCAGGAACCGCCGCAGCATTGCGTTGTTATGATGGCCAAAGCTCTCATGGGTGCCGAAAGGGTCCGGCACCGAGGTCAGCGGCTTGTGCATGTGCTCGGCCAGCATCTCCTGCTGCGGCACATTGCCCGGCACCTTGCGCATCCCGTCCAGATCGTCGGAAAAGCAGACCAGTTTGGTCGGAATGTCCGAAATCTCCTCGAACGCGCGTTTGATCATCGTGGTCCGCAGCACCTCGCCGAAGGTCCCGATATGCGGCAGGCCAGAGGGGCCATAGCCCGTCTCGAACAGCACGAAACCCTTTTCCGGCGGCTTGTTCTGATAGCGTTTGAGCACCCGACGCGCTTCTTCAAAGGGCCAGGCCTTGCTGTTCATCGCGGCGTCACGCATTTCAGACATTACATTTTCCATCATTGGCACCCGCGCGCCCATTGCACGCAGATCAGACCGCTACCTATTGCGCCGGGCGGACCGGGTCAATAATCTGTGCCCAACACAGTATCAAAGGAAGTTCCATGCCTGACGATCCCTCCCTGTCGCTCAGCGCGCAGGACTGTCTTGTCGCGATGATGGTCGCCGTTTCCGCCTCCGACGAACACATCCGAACCACCGAACTGATCAAGATTCAATCGTCGGTCAACATGCTGCCGATCTTCGCGGATTACGACAACGACCGGCTCAGCACCATCAGCAAGACCGTCTTCGACCTCTTCGAACAGGAAGACGGGCTTGATGCGCTGTTCGGCCTGATCCGCGAGGCCCTGCCCGAACGCCTGTACGAGACCGCCTATGCGTTGGCCTGCGACGTCGCCGCCGCCGACGGCAAGCTTGAGGAAGCCGAACTGCGCCTGCTCGAAGAAATCCGTTACGAGTTGAACATTGACCGCCTGCATGCCGCTGCCATCGAACGCGGCGCGCGCGCGCGTCACCTCAGTTGACGGCACTAGCGGAACTTAGTGAATCTTGATGTTCAGCAGCACGCATTCCGAATAGAGCATGTCGATCTCGGACGGGTGCAGCAGCCCCTTCTGACAGAACCGGGGCGTCGCAAAGGCGCGCACATCGTCGCAGGCGATCCCCTCCGCCGCAAACCTGCGGTCCAGTGACAGGATCGCCTCCCGCGCGGGCAGGACCGACGCCGCAATCTGCGCCGCGTGCCGCGCAAACAGCGGCTGGTCGGCCAGATACATGATCTCATGCGTGACATATTCATCGTGCTTTTTCTGCGGATAAACCACCATCACACACAAGCCGTCCGGCGTTTCCACCGCCAGATGCCGCAGGCGCAGCCCCTGATGATCCCCGATGATCCGCCGGTCCTTCGCCGTCAGCCTGTCGCCCAGCGCCAGCGGGTCCTCATGTACCTTGAACTTTGGCATCTGCGACGGATGCCAGACCAGCCGCTCCCGGTCCAGCACCTCCAGCCCCGCGCGCTCCAGCACGCTGACCGCCGCCTTGGCGCTGGAAAAGTTGGTGACCGTCACCTCCGGGTCAGAGGTGGCTAGCGCCATCATCTTGCCGCCAACCCCCTGTCCCCGCAGGTCTTTCAGCACATACCACGATGTCATGTCCGCTGTGGTCCGGATGCCTTCGGCTGTGATCCGCTCCGCATAGACCAGCCCCAGAACGCCCATCAGCCGCCCCTTGTCGCGCACCGTGATGGCATATCGCCCCTCCGGCCCGCACCAGCGCCCGGCCACCAACCGGCGCCACCCGTCGATGTCCCACTTGGCCTTCACAAAAACCGCGTTCATGAACTGCGCAACTTCCTCGCGCTCCGCCGGCGCGGCATAGGCAATCTCAACCAAGTTCGGCTCCTTTTACGACCTGAGGCAGCGCGATCCAGTTGGTCGCACCATCGAATGTCAGCCGCTCCAACAGCGCGGCGCTGAAATCCCAGGTTGGTTCATCGGTTTGCAGATGATGGGTGACAAAGCCTGTCGGCTCGTCCTTTTCGGCCGCGCCCAGACGGCGCTGGCGCAGGTGCTGCACCGCCTGCTCCAGCGTCTTTTCCGTTCCGGCAAAACGCGCGCCCTCTTTCCAGCGGATCGGGTCGATATGGCCGTTGAAATGCGGCAGCCCCACCGGTTGTTCTGGCCGCCGGTCAAAGACCGACACCGCGCGATACCCCAGGCGCGGCAGAGCCATCAGCGTCTTGTCCGCAATCCGGTTCCAGGGCGGGACAAAAACAGGCAGAAGGTTTGGCAATTCCGCCGCCACCATCCGCTGCCATCCGTTCCTCAGATCCGTCTCCTGCAAGGCGATGTCGCGATTCACCCCGACCTCAGACGCGCGCGCGCCCTTCGGCTCGTGGTTCTTGTGCGCAAAACCGTGCTGCAAGGCATAAACCGAAGGCGACGCGCGCAGGCGCGGCGCGAGGCCGGGATCAATCGCATGGGGCACCACCGCAAGATGCAGCGGGGCCGAAAACCGCTCGGCCAGCGCGATCAGCTGGTCCAGATCGGTGGTCGGCGCTTCGGTATCGTCATCCCGCCACCAGAAGCTGGGCACTTCGCCCACCGCGTGCCAAAGGCGTAATTCTTGGTCCAGATCGGCCCAGCTTGCCATGGAAATCTCCTTCAGACCCCATGGGTCAGCTTGCGTAGAGCACGCCCCAGCGTTCAATCAATCCCTGCTGCACGCGTTTTGCACGGGTGTTCCAGCCCCGCGCGCCCGGTGGCCTTTCCCGCTCTTCGCGGCTGATCTTGGCACGCTCTTCACGATTGGCCGCGAAAATGGCAAAGGCCATCACGGTGCCATCCGTGGCCGTCAGATATCCCGCCAGCCCGGACACGAAATTCAGCGTTCCGGTCTTGGCATCCACCACGATCGGATGATCCTTCATCGGGCGTCCCTCCGCATCGCGCATGCCAAAGCGTTTCAGGATCGGGCGCAGGTCGCTGCCCTGCACCTTGACCAAGGCCCGCGCCATATCCAGCGCCGTAATCGTGCTGTCGTCGCCCAGGCCCGAATGATCCACCAGCTTGGGTGCCGTCATGCCCAGTTCCGCCACCGCCCAACGGTTCATGGCGGCGGCCGAGGCGCGCAGGTTTTCCGCCGGTTCGTTGCGGGCCAGCGTCGCGGACATGCCGACCATTTCCGCCGTCAGATTGGTGGAATATTTCAACATGTCGCGCAGAATGCCACGCAATGGCGCGCTGCGCCGGGTCACCAGCGTTTCGGCCTGCGTCGGCAATGTGCCAACCACCTCGGGGGGGTCCAGCCTGATGCCATGGGACCGCGCCATCGTGGAAAACACATCGCCCGCATAAAGCCCCGGCCTGCGCACCGGCAGCCAGCGCGACCCACCGCCCCCCAGCGCCCCGCGCGCCACGGTCCAGCTATCTGTACCGCCGCGATCCTCGTAGGTATAAACCGGCATGCTGCGGTCCCGAACCTGCATTGCCGCCATGACCACCGCCGGACGATATTTGTCGGACCGCGCATCCATGGTCACCGAATAGCTGCCGCTCGCCCGTTTCCATTCGAAATGCACCCGGTTGTAATTCAGCGCAATCCCAGACACCGCCGGGTTATAGCCCACATGATCGGGTTGCTCGGGGTCGATCTGGCGCATCACCGGCAGCGCGGCTTCATAGATCTTGAAGCCGCCCTTGACCGCCCGCACCCCCGCAGCCTTCAGGTCAGCGGCCATATCGGCAAGCCCGTTGGTATCCAGCGTCGGATCGCCGCCGCCAACCAGCCACAGATCGCCCTGCACTTCGCCATCCTTGATACCGCCGGTGGCGCAGAGCCGGGTCTGAAACCGATGCTCCGGCCCCAAGGCGTCCAGCGCATATAGCGCCGTGACAGCCTTGGCGACGCTGGCAGGCGGCGTCCCTTCCTGTTCGTTGCGACATTCCAGCCAGGCCCCAGTATCGGCCCGCGCCACGGCAAAGGCCACATCGCCGGTCAGGTTCGCTTCGCGAATGATGGCTTCCACATCGGCCACCGCGCGTTTGTGGAAATCCTCCCCCCGCAACACGGGGCGGAGGGAAGACGTCGGCGGCTCGGCCATAGCGCCCCTGGGCATGGACCCAAAGGCCGCAATCGAACCCAGAAAAAAACGACGTGAAAAAAGCTTGCCCATGGGCCCGGTTAAACCGCACCTCGCGATCTTCCACAAGCAGTCTCGTTTCACATTTTACCTGCCGCGATTGCGTGCTAGCAGGGCTGATGCAACGCGCCGTTCTGATCATGTTTGTCGCCATGTCCCTGATCCCCGGCGGGGACAGCGCCGGAAAGATGCTCAGCAGCAACCTCGGCGTTTCCCCGCTCTTTGTCGCATGGTCCCGCTTTGCCCTCGGCATCCTGATTTTGCTGCCCTTTCTGCCAAACGGCAGCGATGCGCTGCTGCGCAACTGGCGTATCTGGGTGCGGGCAGCCGTTCTGGCCACGGGCATCTCCTGCATCCAGATGGCGCTGCAAACCGTCGACATCGCCACCGTCTTTGCCGCCTTCTTTATCGGACCGCTTGTCAGCTACGTTCTGGCAGTGATCTTCCTGCGTGAAACCGTCACACCGCTGCGCAGTGTCCTGACGGTGCTGGGTTTTGTCGGCGTGCTGCTGGTGGTCCGTCCCGGTCCGGGCGGAGAATTGGGCGTGCTCTGGGCCGTGGCCGCCGGAACCTGCTACGGCACCTTCCTGACCATGTCGCGCTGGTTGTCCGGATTGGGCACCCCGATGGCGCTGACCTTTACCCAGATGGTGATTGCCGGACTTATGCTGCTGCCGCTCGGGCTGCTCAACATGCCGACCATGACCCTGCCCATCGCAGGGCTGACCCTGGCCTCGGCCATCTGCTCCATGCTGGGCAACCTGCTGCTGCTTTTTGCCTATCGCATTGCACCCGCCACCCGGCTGGCACCGCTGGTCTATTTCCAGTTGATCGCGGCTGTCCTTCTGGGCTGGATCATTTTTGGCGACCTGCCAGACAGCTATACCTGGGCCGGGCTGGCGCTGATCACCGGCGCGGGGCTCGCCTCAACCCGACTGCGCTGACCAGCCACCGCGCGCCCGGATTGCGGTGGATGACGCATCGTTCATCGGCACGTTGATGAAACACCAGGCCGGGGGATCGGCCAGCGCCAGAAGATGGCTGAACCGCCCCGGAATCCTGTATGGCGCATAGAGACCTGCCGCCCGGCTCATCCGCGCCGAAATGCGCTGTCCGGGGCGGGCCAGTACGCCAATCGGCACGGTCTCCATGATCTCGCGCCAGTCCTGCCACTGATGCAACTGCGCCATGTTGTCCGCCCCCATCAGCCAGACAAAGCGCACATTCGGATAAAGCCGTCGCAACCTGGCCAGCGTCTGCGCCGTATAGCGCGTGCCCAGCTGGCTCTCGATGTCGGTAACCTCGACGCGGGGGTGCTGCATGACCGCGCGGGCATGTGCCATCCGCTTGTCCAGCGGCTCTGGCCCTCGGCTCTTGAGCGGGTTGCCGGGGCTGACCAACCACCACACCCGATCCAGACCAAACCGCTTGAGCGCCTCGGTGGTGATATGCGCATGACCCGCATGCGCCGGGTCGAACGACCCGCCAAGCAGGCCGATCACCTGACCGGCTGCGGCATATGGCATGGTATGGCGCAACAAAATCGGCCCCCGAATTTCTTCAGGGGCCGAAAGGAAGGGCTTTGCGCCCCATTGTCAATCCATCAGCTTACTTGTGCTTGACGAACTCGCCCGCGCGCAGGCGCGCAACATAGCTGTTCAGCTCGCGCTTCACGATCGGCATCAGGAAATACAGCGCAATGATGTTCACGATCGCCATGGAGAACAGCATCGCATCCGAGAAGTCGATCACCGGACCCAGGCTTGCGGCCGCACCGATCACGATGAACAGGCAGAAGATGATCTTGAAGATCAGTTCCTTGGTCTCCCCTTCACCGAACAGGTAGGTCCAGGCTTTCAGCCCGTAGTAGGACCAGCTGATCATGGTAGAGAAGGCAAAGAGCACCACCGCCACCATCAACAGGACCGGGAACCACGAGAACGCCTTGGCATAGGCAGCCGAGGTCAGGGCAACACCGCTGACATCACCTTCGGTTGCGATCCGGCCTGCCTCTGCATTCCAGATGTAGAGACCGGTCTCGGGATCGACGTTCATCACGCCGCTGATCACGATCACCAAAGCTGTCATCGTACAGATCACAACCGTGTCGATGAAGGGTTCCAGCAGGGCAACATATCCTTCGGTCACCGGCTCCTTTGTCCGCACCGCAGAGTGGGCGATGGGCGCTGACCCGATACCCGCCTCGTTGGAGAACGCGGCACGACGGAAACCCTGGATCAGCGCGCCGGTAAACCCGCCGACAACACCCAGGCCGGTAAAGGCACCCATGAAGATCTGGCCAAAGGCCCAGCCGATCTGATCGAAGTTGATCAGCAGGATCAGGATCGACACCAGCACATAGAAGACACCCATGAACGGCACGACCTTTTCCGTGACCCGCGCGATGGATTTCAGACCGCCCGCAATCACCGCAAAGGTGACGCCCGCCAGGATCACACCGGTGATCCAGCCCGGAAAGTCACCAAACACACCGGCAATCTGCGCATGCGCCTGATTGGCCTGGAACATATTGCCCCCGCCCAGCGCGCCCAGAATGGTGAAGATGCTGAACACCACCGCCATGAAACCACCCAGCGGCAGTCCACGTTCCTTGAAACCCTTGACGATATAATACATCGGGCCGCCTGAAACGCTGCCGTCCGGGTATTCGTTGCGGTATTTCACACCCAGCGTACATTCGGTGAACTTGGTCGCCATGCCGAACAGGCCCGCAACCACCATCCAGAAGGTCGCACCCGGCCCCCCGATGCTGACCGCAACCGCGACACCCGCGATGTTGCCCAGGCCCACGGTGCCCGAAAGCGCCGTTGCCAACGCCTGGAAATGGCTGACCTCGCCCGCGTCGTTGGGGTCGGAATAGTCACCCTTCACCAGCCTGATGGAATGGGCAAAGCCCTTGAACTGGATGGCCCCGAAATAGACCGTGAACACCACGGCACCGACAACCAGCCAGAGGGCGATCCAGGAAAAGGTTGTGCCCGGCAGGGGGGCAAAGATAAAGGAAACATACCAGCCGGTATAATCCGCGAAAATCTGGTTGATCTTCTGATCAAGCCCCACGGCTTCCTGTGCGGCGGCAAGGCCGGGCAGGACAGAGGCAATCATGGTCAGTAGTACTGCATATAGTCTGTGCATTTGGAATACCTCTGCTTCAGGGAATGATTGTGACCGGGACGCTCGCCGAGGCGACCAACCGCCCCGTGACGCCACCAAACAGCCGCTCTTTCAGACCGCGCGCACCGACGCGGCCCACGACAATCTGGCTTGCACCCTCGGATTTGGCGATATCTTCCAGGATGTCAGCCGCATCGCCGTGCTTGACGACACCCGTCACGTCAAATCCGTCGGCCTTGGCCTGTGCGACTGCGGGGTCGATGACCCGTTCATGTGCCAGCTTCAATTCTTCCTCGCGGCGCTTGTGGCGCTGCTCGTTTTCCTCGGGTGTCTGAAATGAAAAAGGCGACCATTCGATCACGTAGCAGATCGTGATTGAGCAATCCCCGATCATTTCGGCTCTGCTTTTGGCGAAAGCCAGCGCGCGTTGGCCAGCCTCCGACCCGTCCAGACCCACAACGATTGCGGTTTTTGACATGAGATGTTCCCTGTTGTCCCTGTGCCTTTGCATCGACGGAAAGACCCGTCCAGACATCGGCACCACTTCAATTCCCTACGTAAGGCGGACATCGACCGACCCTCGCAGGTTAACAAAAGCGTAACAGAGAATTAAAATTCACATCGACTTAAAAAGATCAGTTTCCAGTAAAAATGCCCGAATTCGCCCGAATTCACAGCCGAAAACGCCAATTTTGCTTGGGAAATGCCGTATTGACTGGTCGAAGCGACCGCGCAGATATTCTCGCATCAGTAGAATCGCCCCATGTCATCAGCCAAGTTGCCCAGCTATGGCATGGCGCATTGGCTTGATCCGATACACAGGGTAACTTGCCAGTCTCTCAGGTGCGGCGTCTCGCAATCTTGGCTGAAAGTCGCAGGTGTTGACCCAAATGGGACCGTTTCAGCGTGTCGCGTTTGCCTTGAGCCACCGATTTCCGACTAACCCTTTGAAATATATTGATTTAGGTAGCGCCAGATGAGTCAGGTATAACGTGAAGTGCCTGAGCCTGATTTGTGACAAGGTCGGTCGTCCGGGTCGAAACTGCCGTTTATCGCGTCGCGGCTGTCCTATTCAAAAGTTCAAAACCACCTGACTTTCAAAGAAGGCAGCAACGCCCCGGCAGGCAGACCTGGGTCATCAAACCGACATCAGTCGATTTGCCCGGTGGGAATGGCGTCCTTCGCCAGGTTGCCGACTGATTGCCTGCCGGATTCCACCACGTTCTCGATTTCCAGCGTGATTTCCTTGGCCTGGTTTGAAAGGGCCCTGATCTCCATCGCAACAACGCCGAACCCCCGCCCCATGTCGCCGGCCCTGGCCGCTTCGATAGAGGCATTGACCGACAATAGATTGGTCTGCTGTGCGATCGTATTGATACCGGTGGTCAACCTGTCAATCTGGTCCAGCAAGTCGCGCATCACTTCGACGGCCGCGGTCGTCTTGCGATGCTGTTCGGTCACATCGGTCAGGAACGCGGTATATTGCTTCGCGCCTTCGGCGGTCACGGTCTGGCGCAGCGACAGCCGCGCATAGGCGGTGGTGTTGTCCTTGCAATGGATAGGCACTTCTCGGCTGGTGCCGACGATGCGGTCCTGCCCGGTCTTGCGGTGACGGTCGACAAAACTGTCATGGTTTGTCCGCATGTCAGGGGGCAGCAGCATCTTGACGTTCTTGCCAATCACCTCGGCCCTGCGATACCCCCACAGCCGCTCCGCCGCGCCATTGAACGCAGAGATATTATTGCTGCCATCAATCATAACGACCGCGTCGATCGCATTTTCATGCGTGTCGCCCGGCTGGCTGGCCTGCGCATCGTCATTCCGCGAATCGAGCATCAGCAGTTCCTTTCACCTGCAAGCTACCGCCGCAATTCTGAATAATTCGTTTCCGGGGCAGCGCCTGCGCAGGAAAAAACGGTGCCGCCGAACCGGCGCATCGCCTCCCGCCCCCGTACCGGCCGCAGTCACCGGCATTTCCCGCGCAGCCGCCCACCTTTCAGGACTGCGTTGATCTTGGCCCATGGCCGCGATATTGCGGGGCGAAACCTCATTGACCAGACAGGAATCCGCAATGGCCGCCTATCAGTTTGTCTATCACATGTCCGGCGTCTCCAAGGCCTATCCGGGCGGGAAAAAGCTTTTTGAAAACATCCACCTGAACTTCCTGCCGGGCGTCAAGATCGGCGTCGTCGGCGTGAACGGCGCGGGTAAATCCACCCTGCTCAAGATCATGGCGGGCATGGACAAGGATTTCACCGGAGAGGCCTGGTCCGCCGAAGGCGCGCGTGTCGGCTATCTCCCGCAGGAGCCCAAGCTGGACCCGACCAAGACCGTGCGTGAAAACGTGATGGAAGGTGTCGCCGCGAAAAAGGCCATCCTTGATCGTTATAACGAGCTGGCGATGAACTATTCGGACGAGACCGCCGACGAGATGGCCAAACTGCAGGACGACATCGACGCGCAGGACCTGTGGGACCTCGACAGCCAGATCGACGTCAGCATGGAAGCCCTGCGCTGCCCCCCCGACGACGCCGATGTGGCATCCCTTTCTGGCGGTGAGGCGCGCCGTGTCGCCCTGTGCAAGCTGCTGCTCGAAGCGCCCGACATGCTGCTGCTCGACGAACCGACCAACCACCTCGACGCGGAAACCATCGCCTGGCTGCAACAGCACCTGATCGACTACAAGGGCACGATCCTGATTGTCACCCACGACCGCTATTTCCTGGATGACATCACCGGCTGGATTCTCGAACTGGATCGCGGCCGCGGCGTGCCCTACGAGGGCAACTACTCCGACTGGCTGGAGCAGAAGGCAAAGCGGCTGAGCCAGGAAGCCCGCGAGGACAAGTCCAAGCAGAAGACGCTGGAGCGCGAGTTGGAATGGATGCGCCAGGGTGCCAAGGCACGGCAGGCCAAATCGAAGGCCCGGATCAACGCCTATAACGAGATGGCCGAAACATCCGAGCGCGAAAAACTCTCCCGCGCGCAGATCGTCATTCCCAACGGCCCGCGCCTTGGCTCCAAGGTGATCGAGGTTGCGGGGCTGAAAAAGCACATGGGGGACAAGCTGCTGGTCGAAGGGCTGGATTTCTCCCTGCCCCCTGGTGGCATTGTCGGGGTCATCGGCCCCAACGGCGCGGGTAAATCCACGCTGTTCAAGATGCTTACGGGTCAGGAAAAGCCCGATGCGGGCTCAATTGAATACGGTGAAACCGTGGATCTGTCCTATGTGGACCAGTCACGCGACGACCTGAAACCCGACGATACCGTCTGGCAGGCGATCACCGGCGGGGCCGAGCTGATCAAGCTGGGCGATGCCGAGGTCAACTCCCGCGCCTATTGCTCGTCGTTCAACTTCAAGGGCGGCGACCAGCAGAAAAAGGTCGGCCTCCTGTCGGGCGGTGAGCGCAACCGCGTCCACATGGCACGCCTGCTGAAAGAAGGCGGCAACGTGCTGCTGCTTGACGAACCGACCAACGACCTTGACGTCGAAACCCTGCGCGCGCTCGAAGACGCGCTGGTCGATTTCGCGGGCTGCGCCGTGGTCATTTCCCACGACCGTTTCTTCCTTGACCGGATCTGCACGCATATTCTGGCCTTCGAAGGCGAGGCGCATGTGGAATGGTTCGAGGGCAACTTCGAAGACTACGAAGAAGACAAGAAACGCCGCCTGGGCGCGGATGCGCTGGAACCCAAGCGGTTGAAGCACAAGAAGTTCGTACGTTGAATTTTGCGTAGCAAATTCAACGGGTGCCACTGGAAAGGGCCGTTTTGATCAACGGCCCTTCCGCCCCCCTTACGAGGCGCGGGAAACCTTGGCTTCCAGCTTGTTGAACAGGTTGTCTTCCTGCTCTTCCTGGACACCGCGCAGCAGATCGACATTCGCCCTCTTCGAGCGCAGCATGTCGCTGGCCGACACCCCCGACCACAGCCGCTGATCCGAAAGTGTCGTCAGCCGGATCGCCGGCGGCATCGGCGTGCCACTGGTCTGCACGTCCCAGTCCGACGACAGCGCCGCATTGATCTGGGTCAGGACAGCGTCACGATCAAACCTCTCGCGTCCCATCAGAACCCCCATGAAACGCCCCGACCCGGTGTAGGCCAGCCGCGATGTACGATGCTTGAGCGCCTCGACAGTCGCCCCCGCGACGGCCTCAAGGTGGTAACGGAACGCCGCCGGACTGACCGCACGGTGAATCCCCCGCAACCCCATCACATCTATGGAAAACAAGGTCATCGCATAGCACCCTTCGGGCATCCGCAGCATGGTGTTTTCCAACTCCAGCAGGTTTGTCACCTCCGGGATGCTCAGCTTGACGGCTTCATCGAACCTCAGCTTCATCTTGGCGGTCAGATCGGCCAGCGTATGCCGCGCGTCACGTTCGCGGTGAAGGCTGTCATTCAGCATCCCCGCCGAAACGATACGTGCGCTCAGTTCCACGCCGTCCAGCGGCTTGGAGATAAAGTCAGTGGCCCCGGCATAGAAAGCGCGTTCCATCAGGTCCGCCTCTCGGCTGGCGGTGATCATGATGATCGGCGCAGTGCGATAGGCCGCCGTCTGGCGGATGGTATCGCAGAGTTCGATCCCGTCGATCCCCGGCAACATCACGTCCAGCAGAAAACACTCAAAAGGGGCAATCGGACCTTTCAGCAATTTCAGAGCGTCTTCGCCCGTCTTGCATGTGGTCAGCTCATATCCCCGGCTATCGGCCAATGCCCGTTCAAGCAGGTCGAGAATCACCGGATCATCGTCAACGGCCAAAATACGCATGCATCATCCTCAAGGTTCGTCGGTTGCGAGCGGCACCGGATTGTTCATTCCATGGCCCCAGCAAAAAGTGCCGGTGGATCGCGGGCGTTTTTGCGACAGGATTAAGACAATTTTAAGATTAGCGACTGCTTTGTGCCAATCTGGGCAACAGTGTGACTCTCTCGCGGCTCAAACGAGCCTTCATTCCACCTTTATGCCAAAAATCACCTTTAAATCATCTATTTAAGTCGAAAACATGCCGGAGGGCCGAATGCCCATCCCAATCGAACCGACTGGTTGTGAATCATGCGCTATTGATTTTCCAGGCTGGCACAGCGTCCCATGCCCGCTCATGGGAACTCCACGCAAATTGCTGCGTTTCCTCCCCGGACCGAAAAGGCTCAGCAGCTTTTCCGGCCTTTGTGCAACAACGGTCAGATTTTTTCCGGCTGTCTACTTGTCATCAAGACAAACGCTCTGGAAAATAGCTCATCTGCCAACCTCATTTACATGGAGCATTATATGCGCCGCCGTACCTTTATCGCCAGTTCCTTGGTTGCCGCCGCCCTGCCACACGCCCTGAGCGCCCAGGCCGGTGCATATGACCCGACCCCGCAGGAGGTGTCGATCAAGCGACAGTACCAGCCCGGTCAACTGCTGATCCTGCCGCGCAGCCATTACCTGTATTTCGTCACATCCCCCGGTCGCGCGATCCGTTACGGTGTCGGCGTCGGGAAGGCCGGTCTGGAATTCACCGGCACCGCGACCATCGACGTCAAGAAAGAATGGCCCACATGGCGCCCCACCGACGAGATGATCGAACGTGACCCACAGGCCTATGGCCGCTTCAAAGGCAACACCGACGCGCAGCCCGGTGGCCCCAGCAATCCGCTGGGCGCACGCGCGCTCTACCTGTTCCAGAACGGCAGGGACACATACTTCCGCATCCACGGCACAACCCAGCCGAACTCCATCGGGCGCTCCGTGTCCAACGGCTGCATCCGGATGCTGAACGAACACGTCAAGGATCTCTACCAACGCGTGCCACTCGGCACAGTGGTGACCGTGCTCTGACAGAGAGTACATCCAGAATGGAAAGGGGCCGGTACGATGTACCGGCCTTTTTTATGCCATTGCTCAAAGTGCACGGCTTTCGAAGAATGCGCCTCGCCCGGCGCAAGCTGCACCTGCCACATTCAACAAAAAGGCCGGCACGCGCCCGTACCGGCCCTTCGTCTTGATATCGCCGTCGGATCAGTTCAGCGCTTCGTCCGTGATTGCGTGGGTCCAGGCGCCCTCTGGCTCCTTGGTGATCGCGGGGTTTTCCTCGCTCACTGCGGACAGCAGCGTCTTGACCGTCTGCGCATAATCCGCCTCGTCCAGGGTGCCGTTGCTGCCGGCTGTCAGCTTGGCCACTTCGCCAACCATGTAAAGCTGGTGATCCAGCTCCTGCGCGCCTGAGGCATCGTTTTCAACAACGATCTCGGCGGCTTCTTCCTGGTTCTCTTCGGCGTATTTCCACCCCTTCATCGAGGCACGGACAAAGCGGACCATCTTGTCCTTGAACGCCGGGTCCTCCAGCTCGTCCTCCAGCACATAAAGCCCGTCTTCCAACATGCCGAACCCCATGTCGAGGTAGTTGAAGGTGACCAGTTCTTCCGGTGTGATCCCGGCCTGCAGGATCTGGCGGTACTCGTTGTAGGTCATGGTGGAAATGCAATCCGCCTGCCCCTGGATCAGAGGATCGGCAGAGAACGCCTGCTTCAGCACCGTTACCCCGTTGTCGTCCGCCCCGTCGGTTTCCAGACCCAGCGACGCCATCCAGGCATAGAATGGATATTCGTTGCCAAAGAACCAGACACCCATCGTGCGCCCGGCGAAATCATCGGTGCTTTCCACGCCGGTGGATTTCAGACAGTTGACCTGCAGCCCGCCGGTCTTGAAAGGTTGCGCGATGTTGACCAGCGGCACGCCCCGTTCCCGCGCGGCCAGACCCGCCGCCATCCAGGTCACGATCACATCGGCACCACCGCCGACGATCACCTGCTCGGGCGCGATATCCGGGCCACCGGGCTTGATCGTGACGTTCAGCCCCTCTTCCTCGTAGAACCCTTTGTCCTTGGCCACGTAGTAGCCCGCAAACTGCGCCTGCGTGACCCATTTCAGTTGCAGGGTCACATCATCCGCCGCCTGCGCCAGCGTGCCCCAGAGGCCCAGCGCCGCACCGGCTGCAATCTTGGTCATGTTTTTCATCTTTTTTACTCCCGTTGGTTGGTCTTCTTGGTTAATTACGCTGGCTCGGATGCCAGAAGGTCACGCGTTGTTCGGCAAGCGCCATCAGCCCGTAAAAGGCCGATCCGGCCAGCGCCGCGACAAATATCTCTGCCCATACGAGGTCCAGCGTCAACTGCCCCACGGATGTGGAGATGCGAAAGCCCATCCCGACAATGGGCGAGCCGAAAAATTCAGCAACGATCGCGCCGATCAGTGCCAGTGTGGTCCCGATCTTGAGACCGTTGAAAATGAATGGCATGGCCGAGGGCAACCGCAGCTTCAGCAAGGTGCGCCAATAGCCTGCCGCATAGGTGCGCATCAGGTCCTTCTGCATGGCATCCGCCGCCTGCAACCCCTGCACCGTGTTCACCAGCATCGGAAAGAACACCATGACCACAACCACCGCCGCCTTGGACTGCCAGTCAAAGCCGAACCACATCACCAGGATCGGTGCCATGCCGATCACCGGCAGCGCCGCGACGAAGTTCCCCACGGGCAACAGGCCCCGCTGCAGGAACGGGAACCTGTCGACCGCCACCGCAATCACAAAGGCCGCACCGCAGCCGATCACATAGCCCGACAGCGCCCCTTTCAGCACGGTCTGGGCAAAATCCGCCCAAAGCAGATCCGCCGATGTCCCGATCCGCGCGGCAATGGCTGTGGGGGCGGGCAGCAGAACCTGGTTGATCTCGAACCCGCGCACCATGCCTTCCCAGACCGCCAGCAGCGTGACGCCAAAGATGACCGGCGCGGCCAGCGACGACCACCAGGTCACCGGCTGCCGGGCCAGCCAGACATTCAACAGCCATCCCAGCGCCCAGGCGGCAGCGGCAAAGAAAATCCAACCCATCAGCCCATCCCCATCCGGCGCAACATGACGCGTTGCAACACCCCGATGATGCCCACAAGGCAGGCCGCCAGCACCGCCGCCATCACCAAGGCCGACCAGATCTGCACCGTCTGCCCGTAATAGCTGCCCGCCAGCAACCGCGCGCCAAGACCGGCCACGGCCCCGGTCGGCAATTCACCCACAATCGCCCCCACAAGGGAGGCCGCCATCGCGATCTTCAACGAGGTAAAGAGATAGGGCATCGAGGATGGCAAGCGCAGCTTCCAGAAGGTCTGCCCCTTGCTGGCATGCCAGGTCCTCATCTGGTCCAACTGCATCGCCTCAGGGCTGCGCAGCCCCTTCACCATGCCGACAACAACCGGGAAGAACGACAGATACATGCTGATCATCGCCTTGGGCAGCAAGCCGGAAATGCCAACAGCATTCAGCACCACGATGATCATCGGCGCAATCGCAAGAATGGGGATCGTCTGGCTTGCGATCACCCAGGGCATGACCGACATGTCCATGGTCCTGTTGTAGACGATCCCGACCGCCAGCAAAATGCCCAGCCCGGTGCCCAGCACGAAGCCCAGCAAGGTGGCACTCAGCGTGACGCCGGAATGATAGATCAGCGACCGTTTCGAAGTCACGGCCTTCTGTGCCGTTGTCTCCCAGACCTCCTTCACCACCTGGTGCGGTGCCGGCAGTTTCGGCTTTTTCTGTGACCAGGTATCGGCGACCACCTGCGAGAATGACAATGTCTCGCCCGCCCGCTGCGCCTTGTTATAGGCCCAGGGCGCATTCAGCCAGACCGCCGCCGCATACCAGAAAACCAGCAGGAACCCGACAACGGTCAACACAGGCACGACAGAACGCCTCATGCGACACCCCCCGCTTCATTGTTCCTCAAATACACCAGCGCCCCGGCCAGCCGCAGATGATGTCTTTTGTGTATTTTAAGAACAATGAAAGGATTTTGTCGTGTTCTGCATCGGCGGTACAGGCTGGTGAGCCGATGGCCGTGAACGATGAAGGGGGACCTCGCCTCCCCACCCAAACGGCGGAGCGGACCCGGAACGTCGCACCAATTCGCGGCGGACCGGGCCGCTTGACCGCGCTCACACATCGCCATGCCCCGCCCGCAACCCTTCCCGCACCCGGTGCGCCACTTCCAGAAATTCCGGCGACTCCCGAATGTCCAGCGGCCGCTCGCGTGGCAGCGGGCTGTCGATCACATCGGTGATCCGGCCAGGGCGCGGTGACATCACCACGATCTTGGTGCTCAGATAGACCGCTTCGGGAATCGAATGGGTGACAAAGGCAATCGTCTTGCCGGTCCGATCCCAGAGCTTCAGCAATTGTTCGTTCAGATGGTCGCGCACGATCTCGTCCAGCGCGCCAAAGGGCTCGTCCATCAGCAGGATATCCGCGTCGAACCCCAGCGCCCGCGCAATGCTGGCCCGCTGCTGCATGCCACCCGACAATTGCCAGGGGAATTTCTTTTCAAACCCGCTCAATTCCACCAGGTCCAACACACGCGCCACGCGCTCATCCTGCTCGGCCTTGGGAATGCCCATGATCTCCAGCGGCAGGCGGATGTTGCCGCCAATCGTCCGCCAGGGATAAAGCCCCGCCGCCTGGAAAACATAGCCATAGGCCCGCGCCTGCCGCGCCTCCTCCGGTGTCATGCCGTTCACGGTGACCGTGCCACCCGTGGGCTGTTCCAGGTCGGCCATGACCCGCAGAAACGTCGTCTTGCCACAGCCCGAGGGGCCAATGAAGGAGACAAAATCGCCTTTAGCGATGTCCAGGCTGACCCCTTTCAGGGCATGGATTGGCCCGTCATTGGTCTGGAACGTCAAATCGAGGTTCTGTGCGGAAATGACAGGCTCCGCTGGAGCGGAACCTGGATTTTCGAGAGGCATCGCTGAACCCACGTTGTCAAATCCCCGCCGGAATGTTCAGCGGATCGCGCTTGATCATCTTCGGGCTGGTCAGCGCCTTCCACTTCGACAGCGCCACATTGGCGCTGGGGAAGGCAGGGCGCGGAATGAACTTGCCGCGTCCCGGCTGCGGCTGGCTGTTCTGTCCCCAGGCCCAGATCACCTCGCCCCGGCTCAGCGTATAGCGGCTGTTCGCCGTCACCTCGAACCCCTCAAAGACGTTGTAGTCGAGCACCGAGTGATGGTTCGCAGGTGAAATCGTCTTGGTGATCTTCGGATCCCACACCACGATATCCGCATCCGCCCCTTCCACAATCGCCCCCTTGCGCGGGTAGATGTTGAGGATCTTGGCCACATTGGTCGAGGTCGCGGCGACAAATTCGTTCGGCGTCAGACGCCCGGTCTCCACCCCTTCGGTCCAGAGCACGCTCAGACGTTCCTCCAGCCCGTTCGACCCGTTGGGAATGATCCTGAAATCATCCTTGCCCGCGCGCTTCTGCGCGGTGGAAAAGGCGGCATGGTCCGTCGCCACCACCTGCAGCGACCCGGCCTGCAACCCCGCCCAAAGACTGTCCTGATGATCCTTGCTGCGGAACGGCGGCGACATGACCCGCCGCGCGGCATGGTCCCAATCCTTGTTGAAATACTCGCTCTCGTCCAGCGTCAGGAACTGGATCAACGGCTCGCCATAGACCCGCATCCCCTTTTGCCGCGCCCGGCGGATCGCCTCATGGGTCTGTTCGCAGGACACATGCACGATATAAAGCGGCACCCCGGCGGTATCCGCAATGGTGATCGCCCGGTTCGCGGCCTCCCCCTCCAGCTCCGGCGGGCGGGAATAGGCGTGCCCCTCCGGCCCGGTGATCCCCAGATCGAAATACTTCTGCTGCAGCTCCGCCACCAGATCGCCATTCTCCGCATGGACCATCGGCAGCGCGCCCAGCTCAGCACAGCGTTTGAAGGAGGCGAACATTTCGTCGTCCTCGATCATCAGCGCGCCCTTGTAGGCCATGAAGTGCTTGAAGGAATTGACGCCCATCTCCACGGCGTCCTTCATCTCGTTGAATACGTTCTCGTCCCAGCCGGTGATCGCCATGTGATAGCCAACGTCGGAACAGATCTGCGGCGCCGACTTGCGGTGCCATTCGTTGATTGCATTCCTGATGCTGCCATTCGCGCCCGGCAGGCAGAAATCGACAATCATCGTGGTCCCGCCACAGGCCGCAGCCCAGGTGCCGCTTTCAAAAGTCTCGGCGGCAGTGGTGCCCATGAACGGCATCTCAAGATGGGTATGCGGGTCAATCCCGCCAGGGATGACATAGGCCCCCTCGGCGTCGATATATTCGTCGCCCGTCAGATCCTCGCCAATGCGGACGATCTTCTCGCCCTCGATCAGCACATCCGCCTTCCAGGTCCGATCCGCCGTGCAGACCGTGCCGCCTTTGATCACCTTGCTCATCACATCTCTCCCGTCTTTTACTCTTTTTGGCCTTCAATATTCCCGGGGGGTCCGGGGGGCAGCGCCCCCCGGCTCAGACCGATCCGAAACACCCCAGCGCTGGCCCGTGAACGCCGATATCCAGCGGCCCGAAATCGCTTTCCACACAGAGCGAGAAATATCCCGCCCTGGGCAGATAAACGACCCGGTAGGTGCCATCGCCGCGGCTGACCGACCAGCACCGCTGAGTGATCCCGCCCGAAAAGTTTACCGTTACTTCACGCGGTGCGCGCCTAGTCCGTTCAAAATCCCGTGCCGTGCGCCGTGTCACACGGTCGGTACTGGTCAGCGCCTCTGCCACTTCGGTGTCCAGCAATCTGTCGATCCTCCGAGGTATTGAAAGCCCCTTTGCAATCATGCGCAACACCGGAATTTTCGAAAATTCCGGCCCGATTTTTTCGAAAAAATCGGCACCTGCCTCACCCGACGACCTCCGCTGTCTCCACCACCGCATGCAACAGCACATCGGCGCCGGCCATCGCCCAATCCTTCGATATCTCTTCCGCCTCGTTATGGCTCAGCCCATCCACGCAGGGGCACATCACCATCGCCGTGGGGGCGACCCGGTTGATCCAGCAGGCATCATGCCCCGCGCCGGAAATCAGGTTCATGTGGCTGTACCCCAGACGCTCCGCCGCTGACCGCACCGCCGCCACGCAGCCCTCGTCAAAGGCCACCGGATCAAACCCGCCGACCTTCTCAAAGGCGATCTCCAATTCCATGTCATCGGCAATCTTCTGCCCCTCGACCCGCAACCGCGCCTCCATGTCCTCGATCACGCTCAACTCGGGCGACCGGAAATCAACCGTAAAGACCACCTTGCCCGGTATCACGTTGCGCGAATTCGGATAGACGTCGATATGCCCCGCCGCCCCGACCGCATGCGGCTTGTGCGACCAGGCGATCTCGTCCACCTTCTCCAGGATCCGCGCCATGCCCAGCCCCGCATTGCGGCGCATCGGCATCGGGGTGGAGCCTGTATGGCTGTCCTTGCCCGTGACCGTCACCTGGGTCCAGCTCAGCCCCTGACCATGGGTGACCACACCGATATCCTTGCCCTCGATTTCCAGGATCGGGCCCTGCTCGATGTGCAGTTCAAAGAAAGCATGCATCTTCCGCGCCCCGACCTCTTCCTCTCCACGCCAGCCGATCCGCTTCAGCTCGTCGCCAAAGGCCTTGCCCGCCGCATCGACGCGCGCATAGGCCCAGTCCTGCGTGTGAATGCCCGCGAACACCCCCGACGACAGCATCGCAGGGGCATAGCGCGTGCCTTCCTCATTGGTGAAATTGGTCACAACAATCGGATGCTTCGTCTTGATCCCCAGATCGTTCAGCGTGCGCAAAATCTCCAGCCCGGCCAGAACCCCCAGCACACCGTCATATTTGCCACCCGTCGGCTGCGTGTCGAGGTGCGAGCCGACATAGACCGGCAGCGCATCGGGGTCCGTCCCCTCGCGGCGGGCGAACATATTGCCCATCTGGTCCAGCCCCATGGTACAGCCCGCATCCTCGCACCATGTCTGAAACAGCGCGCGGCCCTCGGCATCCTCGTCGGTCAGGGTCTGACGGTTGTTTCCCCCCGCGACCCCAGGCCCGATCTTTGCCATCTCCATCAGGCTGTCCCACAGGCGGTCCGGGTTGATCTTCAGGTTCTCACCGGGTGCAGGCATCTGCTGGCTCCTCGATTGGCTGGCGGAATAAATTTTACCATTTGGTAAAGGCACGATTGCGATTAGACTGGCATCTGTCAAGAACTGCTTTTAGCATCACACGGACCCATCGGGGCGACTGCCTCATTTCTCAGCACCCTGCCGGAGACGCCCTTGCCAGACGGCGCGCCCAAGAAAACAAGTCGCATCCAAAAGCGCAACCGCAGGCTGATCCTGGAGGCCGCACTCGACGTGTTTTCGCGCCATGGCTACCGCGGGGCCACGCTCGACCAGATCGCGGCAGAGGCCGGGTTGAGCAAGCCGAATATCCTTTATTACTTCGATGGCAAGGAAGACATCCATGTCACCCTGCTCAGCCAGTTGATGGACACCTGGCTCGACCCGCTTGTGGCAATGAGCCCCGCGGGCGAGCCTGTGTCCGAAATCCTGTCCTATGTGCAGCGCAAGCTCGACATGGCCCGCGATCTGCCCCGCGAAAGCCGGCTTTTCGCAAATGAGATTCTGCAAGGCGCGCCGCGCATCGCCCCGGAACTGACCGGGCACCTCAAGCCGCTGTTCGACGAAAAATGCGCGCTGATCGCCGAATGGATCACCCAGGGCAGGCTGCCGCCCCTCGATCCGCAACACCTGATTTTTTCGATCTGGTCCACCACCCAGCATTACGCCGATTTCGAAAGCCAGGTCAGGGTGCTGCTGGGGCCAACAGAAGACCCGCACGCCCGCGCCTCTGCCCATCTGCGCTTGATGTTCGAAACGATGCTCAGGGTCTGAGCGACCAAGATCGTTCTGCCATTTCCCGCCCCCCAAAGCCGCAGGCGCGGCAACCCGGTCGCTTGAAAAGACGTCTTTACCCTTCCTTCACAAATGCGGTGCAGACTGACCCATGGGCGGCAAACCCAATTCCAGATGATCGGAGCAGAGATGAGTGTTCTACTTTTGACCAATCCATTCGCGGTGCACAGCACGGCCACGGCCGGGCAAAGTGCTGCACAAGATACCGCCGGCAGCGTCGGCGCGACATCAAGCGCGGTCAAGATCGCGCCGACAAATCGCCCTGCCGATACACCCCGGCATGGGTCCTCGACCTCTCATTCCGGCTCGGGTGCCGGTGCGGGTGGTGAGGCGGCGCAACGCCCGGCGCTGGCAAGACGCCCGGCGGACGCCACGCCAAACTCCATTCTGGCCGCGCAGATCGAAAACCTGCTGCCCACCCTGGCAGAGATTTCCAGAACCATGCCAGACCCCTTGCCGACCTCCCCCTTTCTGAAAGGGGCCGACCAGGCCTGAGCCGTGACTGCCGCCGCTGTTATTCGGCGGCAGTGGCTGACGGGTTGTTCGGATGCGTTGTCCAGTTCGCATAATCCGGCTGCACCACCTTGCCGGTGCGCGGATCAGTGGCACCCGGTGCCATCGTTTCCATCGTGATGCAGTCTTCCACCGGGCAGACATTGACGCAAAGGTTGCAGGCAACACATTCCGCGTCGATCACGCTGAACGTCCGGTCGTCAGACATGGCGATGGCCTGATGGCTGGTATCTTCGCAGGCGGCAAAGCAGCGACCGCAGGAAATGCACAGGTCCTGGTTGATCTTGGCCTTGGCAATGTAGTTCAGGTTCAACTGGTTCCAGTCCGTGACATTGGGCACCGCCGCGCCACGAAAATCCTCGATGCTGGTATGACCTTTGCTGTCCATCCACTCCGACAACCCGCTGATCATCTCCTGCACGATCTTGAAACCATAGGTCATCGCAGCGGTGCAAACCTGCACGTTGCCGCAGCCCAGCGTGATGAACTCCGCCGCATCGCGCCAGGTGGTGATCCCGCCGATCCCGGAAATGGGCATCCCGTGGGTGTCCTCGCCCCGCGCAATCTCTGACACCATCGACATGGCGATGGGCTTGACCGCCGGGCCGCAATAGCCGCCATGCGATCCTTTGCCGTCAATGGATGGCTCCGGCGACATGGTATCAAGGTTGACCGAAGTGATCGAATTGATCGTGTTGATCAGGCTGACCGCATCCGCGCCCCCGGCCCGCGCCGCCGCCGCAGGCTTGCGGATGTCAGTGATGTTCGGCGTCAGCTTCACGATCACCGGCTTTGAGTAGTACAACTTGCACCAGCGGGTCACCATCTCGATGTATTCCGGCACCTGGCCCACCGCAGCCCCCATGCCGCGCTCGCTCATCCCGTGCGGGCAGCCAAAGTTCAGCTCGATCCCGTCCGCGCCGGTGTCCTCCACCAGCGGCAGGATCGCCTTCCAGGCTTGCTCCTCGCAGGGCACCATGATCGACACGATGATGGCCCGGTCGGGATAATCGGCCTTTACCCGCTTGATCTCTTCAAGGTTGGTGAAAAGGTCGCGGTCGGTGATCAGTTCAATGTTGTTCAGCCCCAGCAACCGCCGGTCCGCCCCATAGATCGCGCCATAGCGCGGCCCGTTCACGTTGACCACCGGCGGCCCTTCGGAGCCCAGTGTCTTCCACACCACACCGCCCCACCCGGCCTCAAAGGCGCGGCGGACGTTGTATTCCTTGTCCGTCGGCGGCGCGGAGGCCAGCCAGAACGGGTTCGGGGATTTGATCCCGATGAAGTCGGTTGTCAGATCAGCCATATCACTATCCTCAAAAGATGCGTCCATTCCCGATGCGCTTGTTCCCCGCGGTTACCGCGCGGCGCGCGCCTCAAGAATTAACTCATTGTTAATAAACAAGGTTTCGCCGCGAAACCTCATTTGGTCAGCGCCATGTGAATATCCATCGCCGCATCGCGGCCCTCGGCCACCGCCGTCACGGTCAGGTCGTCGCCCCCCGACGCGCAGTCGCCCCCGGCCCAGATGCCTGCCACGCTGGTGCGGCCGCTGCCGTCCACCTTGATCTTGCGGCCTTCGAGGTCGGGCATCCCCTCCCCCTCCAGCGTCTGGCCAATCGCCTTGAACACCTGGTCGGCAGGCAGTTTCAGGGTCTGCCCCGTGCCTTTCATCGCGTCATCGACATATTCGAATTCGATCTCGCGCACCGTCCCATTGCCATGCACCGCCAGTGGCACCGCATGGGTCACGATCCGCACCCCCTTGGAGGCCGCGAGGTCCTGCTCGAAGACGGAGGCGTTCATCCGGTCGCGCCCCCGCCGGTAGACCAGAGTGACGTTGAGCGCGCCCAGCAGCTTGGCCTGCACCGCCGCGTCCACCGCCGTCATGCCGCCACCGATCACCACCACGTCGCGGCCAATCGGCAGGGCGGCCAGATCACCGGCCTGCCGCAACTCGGCAATAAAATCGACCGCGTCGCTGACCCCCTGCTTGTCCTCTCCTTCGGCCCCCAGGGCGTTCACCCCGCCAAGGCCGACGCCAAGGAACACGGCGTCATATTCCGCTTTCAGCTTCTCCAGGTTCAGGTCCCGGCCCAGAGCGCTGTCGTGCTTGAAGGTAATGCCGCCGATCTGCATCAGCCAGTCCACCTCGGCCTGGGCAAAGCCGCCGGGTGTCTTGTAGGCTGCGATGCCATATTCGTTCAGGCCGCCGGGCTTGGGCCGCGCATCATGGATCACCACGTCATGCCCCAGCATCGCCAGCCGGTGCGCGCAGGACAGGCCCGCAGGGCCCGCGCCCACCACCGCCACGGTCTTTCCGGTGGGGGCCGCGCGGACAAAGGGATGCACGCCCTGCGCCTGCAAATGGTCCGTCGCATACCGCTGCAACTGGCCGATCAGCACCGGCTTGCCCTCGGCCTTTTCCCGCACGCAGGCCTGTTCGCACAGGGTTTCCGTCGGACAGACCCGCGCGCACATGCCGCCCATGATGTTCTGGCTCAGGATCGTCTTGGCCGCCGCATCCGGCGTGCCCGTTGCGATCTGGCGAATGAACAGCGGGATGTCGATATCCGTGGGACAGGCCGTGATACAGGGCGCGTCATGGCAGAAATAACACCGATCCGCCGCCACCAGGGCCTCATGCGCATCCAGCGGCGGGTGCAGGTCCGAAAACTGCGCCTGATACTCCGCCGGGCTCAACCGCCCCGATTGAATTCCCGGTTCAAACACATCTGAAGTCATCTGGCTCACCTTGCATTGGCTGGGTTTTGAAAAACTCTGCCCCAGAGTTATTTTTTTATCAAGCGGTCAAATTATTTCATTCCGGTGAAATTTCATGCGCAGGGGTCCGCCGATTGGGCCAGACCCGGTAAAGGGACTTGATTTTCGCATGATTCCTTTCATTATCGAAAACGCTGCACGAATGACTTTCGACACTCCCTGCCTTTTGGCGCTGGAACGATCACGACTTCGTCCGAGCCACGCTGCCGCATTCCGCGGGCAGAATTAAGACAGGAGAACCGGTCCATGGCATCTGGCACCGTAAAATGGTTCAACACGACCAAAGGCTACGGCTTTATTGCCCCTGACGGGGGCGGCAAGGATATCTTTGTTCACATTTCCGCTGTTGAGCGGGCAGGCCTGACCGGTCTGGCCGACAACCAGAAAGTGACATTCGATGTCGAAGCAGGCCGTGACGGCCGCGAAAGCGCTGCGAACATCGCGCTGGCCTGAGCAAAATCAGTTTCATGAGGGAATGCGGGCGCTGTCAGGCGCCCGTTTTCTTTTGCCAGGCTCCAGTTCTCAAGGCGCGGTGCCGTCAGCCCGGCCGGTGGCGCTCCAACCCGTCTGCCAAAGCCGCCCCGGCAGGGGTCAGTCCGCCTTGATCCGGGCAATCAGGTCCAGAACCTCCGGCCCGATACGTCCGACAATCCGGGTCACACCCTCGGCATTGGGGTGGATGCCGTCGGCCTGAAGGAATGCGCGCAATTGTGACGGGTCGGCGGGCGCGTCCCCTTCCGTCAATCCGGCAAAGAAACTGCCCAGAAGCTGGGTGCCGTATTCACCGGCGAGGTCGGGGTAAATGGCGTCGAACTCGGTCTTGTATTCGGGGCCGTAGTTGCCGGGCGCTTGCATGCCGATCAGCAATACTTCTACACCCGCCTCCTGCGCCGCCTGCAAGATCCCGTCGATGTTGGCGCGCGCCTGATCCGGGGCCAGCCCGCGCAGCAGGTCGTTGCCGCCCAGCGCCACGATCAGACCATCGACCTCGGGCGTCAGGGTCCAGCCCACGCGGGCAAGCCCTCCGGCAGTCGTGTCGCCGGAAACGCCCGCGTTGATCAGCCGAACGTCGCTGCCCTGCGCTGCAAGCCAGCCTTCCAGTTGCGGCACGAAACCTTCTTCTGCCGGCAAGCCGTAGCCCTGGGTCAGGCTGTCACCCAGCGCCGCAATGACAACGTCCTGCGCCGCAACCGCCTGCCCCCAAACCAGAACAATCGCCAAAATCGCCTTGCGCATCATCGTAACAACTCCATATCCGTAGGGACCCCGTTGAAAGGCCCCCGCGTGAGTGACACCGTTTTCCACCTTCAAGATGTGCTTTTATCGCTCAAGGGCAATGCCGGACCCGTCGATATCCTGCGCGGAATTTCCCTGAACGTCGAGAGCGGCGAAAGCGTCGCGCTGACCGGGCCTTCGGGATCGGGCAAATCCTCGCTGCTGATGGTCATGGGCGGGCTGGAACAGGCCACGGGCGGGACCGTGCATGCGCTGGGTCAGGACCTGACCGCGATGAACGAGGATGCGCTGGCGCGGTTCCGGCAGGGGCGCATGGGAATCGTGTTCCAGTCCTTTCACCTGATCCCCACCATGACCGCCCTTGAAAATGTCGCGACGCCGCTGGAACTGGCCGGGGTCCAGGACGCTTTTGAGCGCGCGCGGGAGGCGCTGGATATCGTGGGGCTGGGGCATCGCACCGGCCATTACCCGGCGCAGATGTCGGGTGGCGAACAGCAGCGGGTGGCGCTGGCACGCGCCTGTGCGCCGCGTCCCGCGATCCTGCTGGCGGATGAGCCGACGGGCAATCTGGACAGCGCCAATGGTGCGGCCATCATGGACCTGCTGTTTTCCCTGCGCGACCAATATGGTGCCACGCTGGTGCTGGTCACCCATGACCCGGTGCTGGCGGAACGCTGCGACCGTTCCATCGCGCTGGCCGACGGGAAAATCGCATGAGCCTTGCGCTCGCTGCACGCTTTGCACGCCGCGAAATGCGCGGGGGGTTGCGCGGGTTCCGCCTGTTTCTGGCCTGCCTTGCGCTGGGGGTGGCCGCAATTGCCGCTGTCGGGTCCGTCCGCGCCGCGATCGAGGCCGGGCTTGCGCGCGAGGGGGCGGCCCTGTTGGGCGGCGAGGCCGAGCTTGATTTTACCTACCGTTTCGCCAACCCGGAAGAACAGGCATGGATGGCAGACCGCGCCACTGCTGTGTCCGAAATCGTTGAATTCCGATCCATGGCCGTGGTCGGCGATGACCGCGCCCTGACCCAGATCAAGGGGGTGGATGACCTTTACCCGCTTGTCGGAGAGATGGTTCTCGATCCCGCGATGCCGCTGGAGCAGGCATTGGCAACACGGGACAACCTGCCCGGCGCGGTGATGGAGCGGGCCCTGTCGGACCGGCTGGGGCTGGCAGCCGGCGACATCTTCCGCCTTGGCACCCGCGATTATCGTCTGTCCGCGCTGATCCTGCGCGAGCCTGACAGTGCTGCCAGCGGTTTTGCCCTGGGGCCGCGCACCCTGCTGCGTCGCGACGCGCTGGAGGGGTCGGGCCTGTTGGCCGCTGGCACGCTTTACAACAGCAAATACCGGCTGGACCTGCCGCAAGGCATCGACCTTGCCGCGCTTGAGGCCGAGGCCAAGGCGCGGTTCGAGAACGCCGGGATGCGCTGGACCGATGCGCGCAATGGTGCGCCCGGTGTGGCGCGTTTCGTCAAAAGGTTAAGCGCGTTTCTGGTGCTGGTGGGCCTGTCCGGCCTGGCTGTCGGCGGTGTTGGAGTCTCAGCCGCCGTGCGGTCCTATCTTCAGGGCAAGACCGGCGTCATCGCTACCCTGCGCGCCCTGGGGGCCGAGCGGGCCACCATCTTCCAGACCTATTTCATACAGATCGGTACGCTGTCGCTGCTGGGCGTCGCCATCGGCGTGGTGCTGGGCGGGCTGGTGCCGCTGCTGCTGTCACCGATCATTGCCGCGAGGCTGCCCTTGCCGACCAGTTTCGCGCTTTATCCCGCGCCACTGATCGAGGCGGCGCTTTATGGCTTGCTGACCGCACTTGCCTTTACCCTCTGGCCGCTGGCCCGCAGCGAGGACGTGCGCGCCGCAACCCTGTTCCGCGATGCCTGGGCGGGCGCGCGCCGTCTTCCGGCGGCGAAGTACCTCGTGGCGATTGCGGCCCTGACCGTGACGCTGGTGGCGCTGGCGGGCTGGTTCAACGGCTCATGGTGGCTGACGCTCTGGACGTTGGGCGGCATCGCGGGGGCGCTGCTGATCCTTGTGCTGGCGGCGATGCTGCTGCGTGTCGTGGCGCGGGGCGGTGCACGGCTGGCGCGGGGCCGCCCCCGGCTGCGCTGGGCGCTGGCGGCCCTTGCCGGACCGGGCGAAGGGGCCGGTGCCGTGGTGCTGTCGCTGGGTCTGGGCCTGTCGGTGCTGGCCGCCGTGGGGCAGATCGACGGCAACCTGCGGCAGGCCATCGCGGGCAACCTGCCCGATGTGGCGCCCTCCTATTTCTTTGTCGACATCCAGAAGGACCAGATGCCCGGCTATACCAGGCGGCTGGAGGACGACCCCGCCGTCAGCCGCATCGACAGCGCACCGATGCTGCGCGGTGTCGTGACCCAGATCAACGGCAAGCCGGCACGGGAGGTCGCGGGCGATCACTGGGTGGTGCGCGGCGACCGTGGCGTGACCTATGCCGCCCAGCCCGGTGCCGAGGCCAGGATCACCGCAGGTGAATGGTGGCCAAAGGATTACGACGGGCCGCCCCTGATCAGCTTTGCCGCCGAAGAGGCCGAAGAGATGGGTCTGAACCTGGGCGACACGCTGACCATCAATGTGCTGGGGCGCGACATCACGGGCACCATCGCCTCGTTTCAGGAGGTGGATTTCTCCACCGCCGGGATCGGCTTTGTCCTGACGATGAACCCCGCCGCGCTGGCGGGTGCGCCGCATAGTTTCATCTCGACGGTCTATGCCGAGGAAGAGGCCGAAGCCGCCATTCTGCGCGATCTGGCCACGCAATACCCCAATATCACCGCAATCCGGGTGCGCGACGCCATCGACCGGGTGTCCGCCGTGTTGGCAAGCCTTGCCGCCGCGACCTCTTACGGGGCGCTGGCCACACTGCTGACGGGGTTTGTGGTGCTGATCGGCGCGGCGGCAGCCGGGGCGGAGGCGCGGCGTTACGAATCCGCGCTGCTCAAGACCTTGGGCGCGTCGCGGCGTGCCATCGCCACCAGCTTTGTGCTGCGCGCGGCCTTGCTGGGGCTTTTCGCGGGCAGCGTCGCGCTGCTGGCCGGAATACTTGGCGGCTGGGCCGTCAGCCACTTCGTGATGGAAACAGACTTCAGCGTGATCTGGCCCTCTGCCCTGTTGATCGTGGCGGGCGGGGCGCTGGCCTCTGTCCTGGCCGGGCTGGGCTTTGCCCTGCGGGCGCTCAATGCCCGGCCCGCGCAGGTCCTGCGTGCGCGAGAATGACGCAAGCACCTTGCCACACCACGGCTTGCACATCCCCCGACGGATCAGGCAAGTCTGCGCCAGACTACAAAGGAGCGACAATGCCTGACAATCTGCCCGCCAAACGCGCCCCCGCGCTGAGCCCTGCCCAGCGCAACAATGTGATCAACATCCTGCGCCGCGCTGCCAAGGCCGAGATCATGCCGCGTTTCCGCGCGCTGAATGCCGCCGACATCGCCACCAAGTCGGGGCCGGATGACCTGGTGACCATCGCGGACACGGCGGCAGAGGCAATGATCACCCGCGCCCTGGGCATGGCCTTTCCCGGCGCGCTGGTGATTGGCGAGGAAGCAGTTTCCGCCGATCCCACCCTGCTGGACAAGATTGCCGATGCGCCGCTGTGCTTCATCATCGACCCGGTGGACGGCACCTGGAATTTCGCACGGGGCATGTCGGTGTTCGGCATTATCCTTGCGGTCACACGATATGGCAAACCGGCCTTCGGGCTGATTTATGATCCGGTGATGGATGACTGGGCCATCGCTGACGATCAAAGCCCCGCCCGGATGCAACAGCCGTCCGGCGTGACGCGCGATCTGCGGGTCAGCAAGGGGGGCGAACTGGCGGGGCTTTCGGGTTATATCCCGCTCTATCTGTTCGATCACGCGCGGCGGGAGAAGCTTGCAAAGACCCTTGGCGGTTTCGGATGGGTCAACTGCCTGCGCTGTTCGGCGCATGAATACCGGATGCTGGCGCAGGGGCATGTGGACTTTCTGCTGACCGAAAGCCTGAATCCCTGGGACCATGCCGCTGGCGTGCTGATCTGCCAGCAGGCGGGCGGCTATGTGCAGATGCTGTCGGGCGATGACTACGACGCCACCCTGCGCAGCGGCCACATCCTGGCCGCGCCGGACAAGGCAACCTGGCAACGTCTGGCCAAGGCCTTCAAATTTCTGAACGACGTCGGTCAATAGCCAACCCAATCACGATCCGGAACTTTATCGTGGCTCCGCGCGTTGGGTCCATGGCCATCGACCATTTCCGGCGCTGGCCCCTTTCGAAAGGAGATTTAACGTGCTAAAATCTTTGAGTAAGTCCTGCATCGTTCTCGCCGCGCTGACTGCCATCAGCATGCCCCTGCACGCCGCCAATGCCCAGCAAACCAGGATGGTCGTTCGCAACGACGTGTTCAATACTGGCAATATCGTCGTGCCAAAGGGCTATTATCCGCCCGCTGGCTCTTGTCGCCTGTGGTATCCCGACCGTACCGCGTCAGCACAGCCAGCCATCGGCAGCTGTGACGTGGTTGTTCCCCTGGGTGCGGTCCTGCTCCTGGGCTGACCGGACCAAGGTATAAACGGCCACCTGTTCCGGTGGCCGTTTTCTCAGTCTGAGTTCATTCCGCCGCTTCTGCGTAGTCTTCCAGCGGCGGGCAAGTGCAGATCAGGTTGCGGTCGCCGTGAACATTGTCCACCCGGTTGACCGGCGGCCAGTATTTGTCCACCCGGAAGGCCCCCGGCGGAAAACACCCCTGTTCGCGGGTGTAGGGCCGGTCTCCCCATTCGACCACCAGATCCTCAACCGTATGCGGCGCGTTTTTCAGCGGATTGTTCTCGCGCGGCATCTCGCCTGCCTCGATCGCGGCAATCTCATCGCGGATCGCCAGCATCGCATCGCAGAAACGGTCAAGCTCCGCCTTGGTCTCGGACTCGGTCGGTTCGACCATCAGCGTCCCTGCCACCGGCCAGGACATGGTTGGCGCGTGGAACCCGCAGTCGATCAGGCGCTTGGCAATGTCATCCACCGTGACGCCCGCGCTTTCGTCATAGGGGCGCACGTCGATGATGCATTCATGCGCCACCCGGCCTGTCGGCCCTTTGTAAAGCACGTCAAACGCGCCCTCCAGCCGCTTGGCGATGTAGTTCGCATTCAGGATCGCGACCCGCGTCGCCTGTGTCAGGCCCTCGCCCCCCATCATCAGGCAATAGGACCACGAAATCGGCAGCAGCGAGGGCGAGCCATAGGGGGCCGCCGATACCGCCGCGCCGCCTGCGTTCGGATGACCGGGCAGATGCGGGGTCAGATGCGATTTGACGCCAATCGGCCCCATGCCGGGGCCACCGCCGCCATGCGGGATGCAAAAGGTCTTGTGCAGGTTCAGGTGGCTCACGTCGCCGCCCAGATCACCGGGGCGCGACAGACCCACCATGGCATTCATGTTGGCCCCGTCGATATAGACCTGGCCGCCGTATTCATGGGTGATCTTTGTCACCTCGGTCACGGTTTCCTCGAACACGCCATGGGTGCTGGGATAGGTGATCATGCAGGCGGCAAGGTTGTCGCCCGCCGCCGCTGCCTTGGCGCGGAAATCATCCAGATCAATGTCGCCATTGGCCGCCGATTTTACCACAACCACCTTCCAGCCCACCATCTGCGCGCTGGCCGGGTTGGTGCCATGGGCGCTGACCGGGATCAGGCAGATGTTGCGGTGCCCCTGGCCTTCGGCCCGGTGATAGGCCGCGATGGTCAGCAGACCCGCATATTCACCCTGCGCGCCCGAATTGGGCTGCATCGAGATCGCGTCATAGCCGGTGATGTCGCAGAGTTTGGCGGACAGATCGTCGATCATCTCCTTGTAGCCCAGCGCCTGATCGGCGGGGGCATAGGGGTGGATCAGCGAAAATTCCCGCCAACTGACCGGCATCATCTCCGCCGCCGAATTCAGCTTCATCGTGCAGGAGCCCAGCGGGATCATCGCGCGGTCCAGCGCCAGATCCCGGTCTGCCAGACGCCGCATATAGCGCATCATCTCGGTCTCGGCCCGGTTCATGTGGAATATCGGGTGGGTCAGGTAGCCAGAACTGCGCAGCATCTCTTCGGGGACGCGGTATTCGGGGGTGAAATCGCAATCCTCCTTGACGATGCCAAAGGCGCGCCAGATCGCTTCGATGATCCTGGGCTGCGTGCGTTCGTCCAGCGAGATGCCGACGCGGAATTCGCCCACCTTGCGCAGGTTGACCCCTTCGTCCACCGCCGATTTCATGACGGCCGCCTGCAAGGGGCCGACATCAACCGTGATCGTGTCGAAAAACGCCTGCGGGTCCACCTTGAAGCCTGCGGCCTCCAGCCCCTTGGCCAGCCGCACCGTCTTGCGGTGGATGCGCTGCGCGATGGCTTTCAGCCCCTCGGGGCCGTGGAACACCGCATACATTGACGCCATGACCGCCAGCAGGGCCTGTGCCGTGCAGACATTGCTGGTCGCCTTTTCGCGGCGGATGTGTTGTTCGCGGGTTTGCAGGGACAGGCGGTAGGCGCGGTTGCCATGGGCGTCGATGGACACGCCGACGATCCGCCCCGGCATGGCGCGTTTGTAGGCATCCTTGCAGGACATATAGGCCGCATGCGGGCCGCCGTAGCCTTCGGGCACCCCGAACCGCTGGGTGCTGCCCACCGCGATATCTGCCCCCATCGCGCCCGGCTCCTTGAGCAGGGTCAGCGACAGCGGATCGGCAGAGACGATACCGATGCCCTTGTGTTCATGCAGGGCCGCGATGCTGTCGGTGAAGTCGCGCACATGGCCATAGGTGCCGGGATACTGGAAGATCGCACCGAAGACTTCCGACGCCTTCATCTTGGCCGGGTCACCAACGACAACCTCGATCCCAAGCGGGGCGGCACGGGTTTTCATCACCGCGATGTTCTGCGGGTGGCAGTCGCGGTCGACAAAGAACTTGGTCGCCTTCGACTTCGACACCCGCTGCGCCATGGTCATCGCCTCCGCGCAGGCGGTCGCCTCGTCCAGCAGCGAGGCATTGGCAACCTCCAGACCGGTCAGGTCGCTGACCATGGTCTGGAAATTCAGCAATGCCTCAAGCCGTCCCTGGCTGATTTCGGGCTGATAGGGGGTATAGGCGGTGTACCACGCGGGGTTCTCCAGGATGTTCCGCTGGATAGCAGGGGGCGTGACCGTGCCGTGATAGCCCTGGCCGATCAGGCTGGTCAGGACCTTGTTCTTGCCCGCCACCACGCGCATGTGCTCCAGCACCTCGCGTTCCGACATCGCCCTGCCAAAGTCCAGTGACCCTTTCATGCGGATGCCCTTTGGCAGGGTGTCATCTATCAGATCGGCCAGCGACTTCGCCCCCACGACCTTGAGCATGTCCGACATTTCAGCCGGTGACGGGCCGATGTGGCGGCGGTTGGCAAAATCATACGGCAGATAATCGGTCGGCTTGAAGCTCATCGCGACACCCTCATTCTTTTTGGCTTTGATATATCCCCGCCGGAGGCTCCGGCGGGTGCGGCCGGATCAGCCGATGAATTTCTGGTATCCGGCTTCGTCCATGAATTCATCCAGCTGCGACGGATCGCTGATCTTCATCTTGAAGAACCAGGCATCGCCCTGCGGGTCTTCGTTCACCAGACTGGGGTTGTCGGCCAGCGCGCTGTTCACTTCCGTGATCTCGCCATCCACGGGGGCCAGGATGTCAGAGGCCGCCTTGACGCTTTCGATCACGACAACTTCGTCATCCTTGCTGACAACGGTGCCTTCCTCGGGCAGTTCGACGAACACCACGTCGCCCAGTTGCTCTGCCGCGTGGATGGTGATGCCGACCACCATTTCGCCGTCTTCCTCGCGCAGCCATTCATGTTCTTCGGTAAATTTCATGTCTTCTTCCCTGTTGACTTCATCGTTTGAAATTCGCCGCCACGAAGGGCAGCTTCGCCACGGTGAGGGGCAGTCTCTTGCCTCTGACCTCTCCCCAGAGGGATGTGCCGATTTTGGCAGACCCCGCATCTACATAGCCCATCGCCACGGGGGTCCCAACGGTGGGGCCAAAGCCGCCCGATGTCACCTGCCCGACCAGGGTGCCACCTTCGGCGGCATCGAAAACCTCGGTGCCTTCGCGCATCGGTGCGCGGCCTTCGGGCAGCAGGCCGACGCGTTTGCGGGTGGCCCCGTCTGTCATCTGGCCCAGCACGATATCCGCGCCCGGAAAACCACCCGCGCGGTCGCCGCCTGCGCGGCGCAGCTTCTGGATCGCCCAGGTCAGCGCGCCCTCGACCGGGGTTGTACCTGCATCAATGTCATGGCCGTAAAGGCACAGCCCCGCCTCAAGCCGCAGCGAATCCCGCGCGCCAAGGCCGATCGCCGCAACACCGTCCTGCGCCAGCAGGGTGCGGGTCAGCGCCTCTGCCTGATCTTCGGGCAGGGAAATCTCGAAACCATCCTCGCCGGTATAGCCGGACCGCGAGGCCCAGACCGGCACGCCGTCCAGATTGAGGTCACGCACATCCATGAAAGCCATGTTGCCTGCCCGGCTGTCCATTGCGGCGATCACGCCCGCCGCCGCCGGTCCCTGCACGGCGATCAGCGCGCGGTCCGTCAAGGGTGTCACGGTCACATCCGGTTCAAGGGCGGCTTTCATCCGTGCGATATCGGCGTCCTTGCAGGCGGCGTTCACCACGACAAACAGGTCCGCGCCGCGCCGGGCGAACATCAGGTCATCCTCGATCCCGCCTGCGTCATTGGTGAAGAAGCCATAGCGCTGCCGCCCGTCCTCCAGCCCCAGCACATCCATCGGCACCAGTGCCTCGAAGGCGCGTGCGACCGCGTCCCAGGACGCGCCCGACAGGATCACCTGCCCCATGTGGCTGACATCAAAGAGCCCGGCCGCGTCGCGGGTGTGCTGGTGTTCCTTCATCACGCCCAAGGGGTATTGCACCGGCATTGCATAGCCCGCAAAGGGCACCATTCGGGCGCCCAGTTCCACATGCAGGTCAAAAAGGGCAGTGTGTTTCAGATCATCCATCGGCGCAGCGTCCCATATTCCTGCCGCCTGTCCCCAAGGATCAATCCGGCACCTTTCCCCCGCAGATCGCGGTCCAAGATGCCCCCTCTGTCCTTTCGCCTGAGATCGTTATCCCTTCGGCGGGTGCGTCTCGCACCACTCTCCAGAGTGTCGATATCCGGCACGGTCCCTGAGCCTGAGAGTTTCCGGGGCGGTTGCTCCTTCGGCATCGGATGGTCCGATTCTCCCGTGGCGGATGCCCTTTGGTATGCCGGGGGCACATGGGGCGTCAAGCGGGCTTGTACGCCCCTGACATCAATGATCTGTTGCCTGCACAAAATACGGACCCTGGACAGCATGACCCCCTACTTCTTCGGCTATGGCAGCCTTGTGAACCGCCAGACCCATGATTACCCCGATGCCCATCCCGCCCGGTTGCGCGGCTGGCGGCGGGCCTGGGTGCGCACAGCGGTGCGCGATCTTGTGTTTCTCAGCGTGATCGAAGACCCCGGCACCACCATCGACGGGCTCATTGCTGCCGTGCCTGGGGCGGACTGGGCCGCACTGGATGCGCGCGAGGCAGGATACGCGCGCCTGTCATCGGGTGGTGCGGTAACCCACCCGATCAGCCCCGCGCCGGACATCGCCCATTACGCGGTGCCGCCCGCCCAGACCGGGGTGCCGGGCGATCACGCCATTCTGCTGAGCTATCTCGACGTGGTGGTTCAGGGCTTTCTGCATGAATTCGGCGAGGCCGGAGTCGCGGCGTTCTTTGACACCACCGATGGTTGGGAGACGCCGGTGCTGAACGACCGCGCCGCCCCCCGCTATCCCCGGCACAAGGTGTTGTCGGCGGCGGAAACCGCGCTGGTGGACGATCACCTCGCGCGGTTATCGGCGCGCGTGGAATAGGGTCATCAGGCGGCCCTCCCGCCCGAAAATCTCCTTGCCCCGGCCCTCTGGCTTGCCGCCACGCGCGATGCAGCGCAGCGCCATGATCCAGGCCACCACGCCAAAAACGACACCGGCCATCGACTGGCCCACCAGCACGCCGGGGGCATCCCCGATGGCCGCGCAGATCCAGACCAGCGGGATCAGGGCCACAGCGTTGCGGCCCCAGTTCGTCACCGTGGACAGGAACGGCTGGCCCAGGTTGTTGAACACGGCATTTGCCACGAACAGCACACCGGGAAAGAAGAAGGCCAGCGACAGCGGGCCGCAGAACAGATAGATCAGGTCGCGCGTGATGCCGGTCGCATTGAACAGATCGGCAATCGGCGCGCGCAGCACAAAAAGCACCGCCGAAATGCTCAGGATCACCAATGCGACAAAAAAGACCGCTGCGGTAAAGCCGCGCCGGACCCGCGCCATGTCGCCCGCGCCGTAATTCTGGCCGATGATCGGCCCCACCGCCCCCGAAAGGGCAAAGACCACGGCAAAGGCGACCGGCATCAGCCGCGCCACAACAGCCATGCCCGCCACCGCGTCCTCGCCGTAATCGGCCATGACACGGGTGACATAGGCCTGCCCGACGGGCGTTGCGACCTGCGCGAGGATGGTCGGAAAGGCGATGGCGACAACGGGGGCAAGGTCACGCAGCATGCCCTTGAAGTGGGGGCGGACCAGTGCGTCATAGACCTTGATCAGGGGCCAGATCGCCATGCCCGCTATTACCACCCGCGCGGCAAAGGATGCGATTGCGGCCCCGGTCAGTTCGAGTTCGAGCCCGAAGATCAGGATCGGGTCCAGCACCGCGTTGACAATGCCGCCGATGATTGTCGCCATCATGGCACGTCGTGCATCACCATGCGCGCGCAGGATGGCGGACCCCATCATGCCGACCATCAGGAAGGGCACCGAAGGCACGACAATCTGCAGGAAATGAATGGCCAGCCCGGCGGTTTCGCCCTGGGCACCCAGCATGGCCACAAGGCCGGGCAGTGCCGACCAGACCACGATGGAAAAGACGATTCCGAATATCAGGCCATAGAGCAGCGCATGGGTCGAGCGTTCTCGCGCCAGCACGGGATCATTCGCACCCAGCGCCCGGGCCACCAGCGCGCCGGCGGCAATGCCCATGCCGATGCCGAAAGAAGCGGTAAAGAACAGGATCGCCCCGGCATAGCCCACCGCCGCCGCCAGTTCCGATCTTCCCAGCATCGAGATGAAGATCATATCGACGAAATCGACAAGGAAGACGGCCATCAGCCCGATGGAAGAGGTCAAGGCCATGACCGCAACATGCACAAACAGGTTGCCGGTCAGGAACTTGGCCTGCGCCGCGTCAGGCACGACTGGCCCCGTTGCGCGCCGCGGTCACGCGCCGGGCCTGTCGGCTACAGGTCACCCGCGTGCCTTCACGACCCGCAGCAGGGGCATCATGGCCGCCATTTCCGGCCCGTGTTCCTGCCCTGTCAGCGCCAGCCGCAGGGGCCGGAACAGCCCGCGCCCCTTGCGGCCCGTCGCCTCCTTGACGGCACCTGTCCAGCTGGACCATGTGGTGTCGTCAAAAGGCATGTCGGGCAACAGGGCCATGGCTTCGGCGACAAAGGCCTCGTCGCCATCCTCGATCACCGGGTCGGCACCGTCGCGGAACATTTCCCACCAGGGTTTGAGGTCATGCAGCGTTTCGATGTTTTCCCGCGTGACGGCCCAGAATTGCGCCGCCTGCGCCTGCGGAACGCCAAGACCGGCAATCGTGCCCGCAACGTCGTCAACGCTGCGGGTCTGAAGGTAGCGGCCCGTCAGCGGGAACAGGTCCTGCACGTCGAATTTCGTCGGCGCGGACCCGAAACGCTCGATGTCGAAGCCCTCGATCAGCGCCGCCATATCGGTGCGCAGTTCCACCGGGTCCGAGGACCCGAGCCGCGCCATCAGGCTGAGCAGGGCAAAGGGCTCGACGCCCTGCTCACGCAGATCGCGCAGGGCCAATGTGCCGAGACGTTTGGACAGTGCCTCGCCCTGCGGGCCGGTCAGCAGCGAATGGTGGGCAAAGGCGGGATGATCGAACCCCAGCGCCTGCATGATCTGGATCTGGGTTGCGGTATTGGTCACATGGTCCGATCCGCGCACCACATGGGTCACGCCCATTTCGGTGTCATCCACGACAGAGGCCAGCGTATAGAGGATCTGCCCGTCGCCCCGGATCAGCACCGGATCGCTGACACTGGCCGCGTCGATGGAAATATCGCCAAGAATGCCGTCGGCCCATTCGATCCGGCTTTGGTCCAGCTTGAAACGCCAGACGCCATTGCCGCGCTCGGCGCGCAAGTCGTCCTTCTGCGCATCCGACAGCGCCAGCGCCGCGCGGTCATAGACCGGCGGCTTGCCCATGTTCAGTTGTTTCTTGCGCTTCAGGTCGAGTTCCGTGGGCGTCTCGAAAGCCTCATAGAACCGGCCCTTGCCGCGCAGTTCTTCGGCGGCGGCGTGATAGCGGTCCAGCCGTTCCGACTGGCGTTCCACCCGGTCCCATTCCAGCCCCAGCCAGGTCAGGTCCTGCTTGATGCCATCGACATATTCCTCTTTCGACCGCTCCGGGTCAGTGTCGTCGATGCGCAGGATGAAGGTGCCGCCCGCCTTGCGCGCGATCAGGTAATTCATCAGCGCCGTGCGCAGGTTGCCCACGTGGATGTAACCGGTGGGGGACGGGGCGAAACGGGTGACGGTATCGGCGGACATTCTATTCTCCTATGGCCCGGATGAAGTGTCACAGGGCCGCATGTTTGTCTAGGTCGGATGCAGCGGCCAGCGCGCCGCGAGGTCCGCCAGACCGGCGCGGATCAATTCTTCCAGCACATCCATGTCCACATCCGCCAGCTTGTTCAGGTAGAGGCAGGACTTGCCCTTGCTGTGTTTGCCCAAGCGCGACAGAATCGAATCGAAATCCGCGTAGCCGGGCATCACGTAGATCGAAAGCCTGGCTTTGCGCGGCGCAAAACCCGTCGCCAGAAAACTGCCGCTGCGCCCTGTGGCATAGGTGTAATCATAGGTCCCATAGCCCAGCATCCCGCCGCGCCACAGCACCGGCTGCCAACCTGTGACCCGTTGAAAGAAGGCATCCAGTTCCGCCGCCTCCCGGTGCCGCCTTTCAGGCGTCACCCCGGCTAGAAAGGGTATCACATCGGACATCGGCACTTCCTCCTGAGCGGAATGACATCGCAAGGCGACCGGATTCCTATGGGTGGCAAAGGGGTTCAGGCTATCATGCCCTGTCTCAACTGGACATCAAGGGACCAAGCCAGTGGCTCTCGGTGTTGAACGTCGGATGATTTTGGCCTCCGCGTCATAAACTGACCCAAAATGGAAAACCGGACCTTCGCGCAGATCGCAGCGAAGGTTGGATTCGAGCCCTCATCGACCGCCGACATGGAGCACAAGCCGGGCCATCGCCTGCCCGGGGTGGGCGATCCTGACCTCTGTCCATGCCACTTGATTTCTCAACCGTAATGATTCCTGTCAGAGACATACCCAGCCTCACCAAATCGCCTACCCGAGGGGCGGGCAGGCGATGGCCCGGCGCCTTCGGCTTGTTCCGGGCTTTGGTGTAAGACCGCAAAGTCCAAGGTTTGTGGCTGCTGTCAGCGGGAGCTGCAGCG
>NZ_LXYI01000033.1 GCF_001650875.1 Sulfitobacter sp. EhC04 | reverse complement strand
GCCACCAGCAGCCCCGCCAGAAAGGCCCCGGCGGTGGCCACCCGCAGGAAACGGGCGTCCCCGATCCCGAAATGCCCCTGCCCGATCATGGCCAATGCCACGCCGCCGCCTGCCGCGCCAATTGCGGTCGCCACGGCGAAGCGCTGTTGTAGTGTCAATGTTGTCATAATGCAGTCTCCTGTTTTGCCCGAACCGGAATAGCCCCGCCCGGTGCAGGTTTTGCCCTCCGGTTGCGCAACTTTCGTGCAGGTCGGCGGAATGTTCTGGGCAAGGTCGGCCCGTCTTGGCATGTTCGGGTACGAAAAGGAGCATCGCGATGAGCTATCCCTACGATCTGGGCCAATATACACGGGCCGTCACCACAGGCTCTGCCGATGCGCAACGCTGGTTTGATCGGGGTCTCAACTGGACCTATGGTTTCAACCACAGGGAGGCGATTGCCTGCTTTGGCAGGGCCGCCGCCGCCGATCCGGCCTGCGCCATGGCCCATTGGGGCCATGCCTATGCCGCCGGGCCGAATTACAACCTGCCCTGGGTCCTGTTCGACAGCAAAGGCCGGGCAGAGGCATTGGCCGAAGCCTATGACGCCACGCAAGCCGCCTTGGCGGTGATTGACCACGCCAGTCCGGTCGAGGCCGCGCTGATCCGGGCGCTGGCTGCCCGCTATCCACAACGCGACCCGGTGGATGACATGGCCCCCTGGGACCGCGCCTTTGCCGATGCCATGTGGACCCTGCATCAGGCCCAGCCGAGTGACCCGGAGATCGCAACCGTCTTTGTCGATGCGCTGATGAACCTGACCCCCTGGGCGATGTGGGACATCGCGGAGGGTGACGTGGCCCCGGATGCCGAAACGCTGGAGGCGCAGGCGGTTCTGGAAACCCAGATGGCCCTGCCCGGCGGCATGACCCATCCGGGCATCCTGCATCTTTATGTCCATCTGATGGAAATGTCGCCCTACCCCGAAAAGGCGCTGAAAGCCTCTGACGTGTTGCGCAGCCTGGTGCCGGATGCAGGCCATCTGGTGCATATGCCCACGCATATCGACGTGCTCTGTGGGGCCTATGAAAACGTGGTGCGCTGGAACCAGCGCGCGATCGAGGCGGATCTGAAATATTACGAGGCCGAAGGCGCGTTCAACATCTACACCGGCTACCGCCAGCACAATTACCACTTTGTCATCAGCGGTGCGCTCTATATGGGGCAGTTCGAACCGGCGATGCGGGCGGTCCGGGGCATGCGCGAGACGACGCCGGATGCATTGTTGCAGATCAAATCGCCCCCGATGGCGGATTTCTTTGAGACCATTCTGGGGATGGAGCCGCATGTGCTGATCCGCTTTGGCATGTGGGAGGATATCCTCAAGCTCGACCTGCCCGACGACACCGACACCTACGTCATGTGCACCGCCTTCATCGAATATGCCAGGGGGCTGGCCTATTCCGCGCTGGGTCATATCGAGGAAGCGGATGCGCAGCTTGACACCTTCCTCGCGGTCAAGGCGCGGGTGCCGGACAGCCGCCTGCTGCACAATGTGCGCGGCGTGGACCTGCTGGAGGTCGCGACGGCGATGCTGGAAGGGGAACTGGCCTACCGCAAGGGCGACTATGGCGTGGCCTTTACCCATCTGCGGCGGGCCGTGTCACTGGACGACGCCCTGCCCTATGACGAACCCTGGGGTTGGATGCAGCCGACCCGCCACGCGCTGGGGGCGCTGCTGTTCGAACAGGGTCACACCGAGGAGGCCGAACAGGTGTTTCGCCAGGATCTGGGGCTGGTCCCCGGCCTGCCCCGCGCCTGCGTGCATCCCGACAATGTCTGGGCGCTGCGCGGGCTTTATGATTGCCTGATTGCCAATGGCAAGACGGACGAGGCCCCGCATGTAAAACTGCGCCTCGACCTCGCAGAGGCGCGCGCGGACCGGCCCATCAAGGCCGCCTGCGGCTGCGCGCAGGTTGCCATCGACGCGATCAGCGCCAGTTAACGGGCCGGGTGACGCAACAAACCCGCTGCCCGACCCTTGCACGTACTCTGGATATGTTGCACCAGAGGCGGGCTGATATTTCCCCCATTCGGGGCGAAGACCGAAAAGGACGAGGACACATGGCTGACGGCGCGCTGGACATCAACACCAAACCCACCGAAGACATCAGCGTCCGCGACGTTTTCGGCATCGACACGGATATGGTTGTCAAAGGCTTCGCCGAGAAGTCGGAGCGGGTGCCGGAATTCGACAGCACCTACAAATTCGACCCCGACACCACGCTGGCGATCCTTGCGGGCTTCAGCCACAACCGCCGGGTGATGATCCAGGGCTATCACGGCACCGGCAAATCGACGCATATCGAACAGGTCGCGGCGCGGCTGAACTGGCCTGCGGTGCGCGTGAACCTCGACAGTCACATCAGCCGGATCGACCTGATCGGCAAGGATGCGATCAAGCTGCGCGATGGCAAGCAGGTTACCGACTTTCAGGAAGGCATTCTGCCCTGGGCACTGCGCAACCCCACCGCCATCGTATTTGACGAATATGACGCGGGCCGCGCCGACGTGATGTTTGTGATCCAGCGGGTGCTGGAAGTGGACGGCAAGCTGACGCTGCTGGACCAGAACCAGGTGATCGAACCGCACCCCTATTTCCGCATCTTCGCCACCGCGAACACTGTGGGTCTCGGCGATACCACCGGGCTTTACCACGGCACCCAGCAGATCAACCAGGGCCAGATGGACCGCTGGTCGCTGGTGGCCACGCTGAACTATCTGTCCATCGACGCTGAAACCGCCATCGTTCTGTCGAAGAACCCGCATTACAACAATGCCGAGGGGCGCAAGACCGTGCGCCAGATGGTCACCGTCGCCGATCTGACCCGCACCGCCTTCATGAACGGGGAACTCTCCACCGTGATGTCGCCGCGTACCGTGATCGCCTGGGCCCAGAATGCCACAATCTTCCGCAACGTAGGCTATGCCTTCCGCCTGTCCTTCCTCAACAAATGTGATGAGCTGGAGCGCCAGACCGTGGCGGAGTTCTATCAGCGCCTGTTCGACGAGGAACTGCCGGAAAGCGCCGCAAGCGTCAGTCTGGGCTGAAGGCGGACAGCGCTGCAATGACCCAGGGATGAAACCCGCCGTTCGGTCAGGCCGCAACGCCCCCCCCTTACAAACACAAAACCACCGCCGCAGATGCGACGGTGGCCTTGTTCAGCAGCAGGGCGCGAGATCGCCCGTCTGCATCAGTCAACAGGCTGGGTCTGGACCTCGCCTTCGGCAGGCATGGAGTCAACCGACCGCTGGGCGGCTGCCATGTCACGCGCGGTGACGAAAGGTTCCGCCGCTTCAAGGTCCGCCTTGGTGGCAGAGCTTGTCAGCGTCACGTTGCCATTCTCGTCCTGCTGGGTGGACAGGCTGTCCAGTTTCACGGCAACCCATTTTTCACCGATCCCCAGGAAGCCACCGACACCGATCACGGCACCTTCAACAGAACCGTCGAGGTTCACGATCAGGTCGTCGATCTCACCGATGCTTTCACCGCTGGCCGAATAGACATTCGAGCCCATCAGGTCGTCCGCAAGGATGGTGTTTTCACCCTGCATGTGGATCTGGCCATCGACAGGTTTTGCTGTCTCTTCAGGTGCAACCTCGGCGGTCTGGTTCGGATCGGCAGCCATGCCGTCATCCGCAGGCACCTGGGCTGTATCCGTTCCGTCGGACTGCGTCGCGTCATCGGCAGGCGCTTCGGCAGTGTCAGAGGCCGCATCATCGGCACCTTCGGCAGGCACATCTGCATCGGCAGTGTCAGATGTCTCGTCCGCCGGAGCTTCGGCATTGTCCTGAGTCAGCGGCTGTTCGGTTGCAGTTGCGGCATCGTCAGCCGGGGCGGTTTCGGTCTGGGCCGCCAGAATGGCAGGTGTCGCAGTCAACGTGGCGATCAGCGCCAGCGTACTCGCATGTTGCTTGAGATTGGTCATGGTTTTTCTCCTCACTTGGTTGCTGACGGGCTGACTGTGCAGCGTGCAGCGCCGGTCCCGTCGTTCTGATCAGCCAATCCGCAAACAGGCGTTTCGGTTCCGGCCGCTTTTTCGGGAACCGGCAGGAATTGGCCCATGCCTGATTGGACGTGGCGCAGGAGGATCAGCTAAACTAACCTGAAATCAATGGGATGCGGTCAAAGGTTTACAGATGCGGAAAACCGCCTACATCAAGGATTTCCCGGCGTATCTGCCCGGAACACCGAAAGGCACCCGGACCGCCGCTCATCCAAATCACCCCATCCAGCGGCCAGGTGCGCGACGGCACGTCATCGGTCTTGTGGTGATGGCGGCCCTTTGGCCCGGCCCCGCGCTGGCCGTGCTGCCTGCCGATGCCGCTGGCTGCGCCGCCTTCTATCTTGCGAATGCGGATGTGGAACGCGACATATTTGACGCCAGGGACGTCGACCGGACCTGGACCAGACAGGCCGACGCCTTTCAGCGGGTCGCGACACGGCTGAACATGCCGCAGGCTGACATCGACGCCATCATCGGGCGGGACAGGCCCCTGTTGCGGCGGATGATCGAAGGCTTCATCCTCGATCTCGACCCCGCATCCAGACGGCTGTTCATCACCCGGTCAGAAACCTGCGACCGCATCGTCGCGACCGCCCCCGAGTTCGAAGCATGGCGCTGACACCTGTGGCATCCCTGCGCCGCTGAACGTCGAAGGGAAAAAAATATCTCCGCAGTGCCGCGCATTTCGGGAAATCCGTCATAAACTTGTTACATGATCTGCTCATGCGCGATTCGGATGGCTGTTATCTGCCTGGCCCTGACCGGCACGGCACAGGCGCTGCCAACCTCCCCCTCTGAACGGGCGATGCTGTTTGCCGCCTGCGCCGGACGCTTTGCCGCGCAGGAGACCTTCTGGGGCCAGCAGCCGCCCGCAGACCGGGACAGCGACACATTCGACACGCTGACCGAAGCCGTGCTGCCCGCCGCGATCGACTATGGCATGCCGCCCGCGGTTGCGCAGAACGCCAAGTTCAATGCATGGCGCGACCATGCCTATCTGCGCAACGATGCGGAATTCTCGCCCGACGATGGCCGCCGCAACCGCGCCCGCGACCGGCTGGCGCGGGAATTGGCGGAATGCAGCGATCTGATCCACTGAAAGCCACGCGGCCCGCTGGTCATCCGATCCCAATCGGCCTAGGTTGCATGGCAGAACAGACCATTGCATGAGTGCCCGATGACCAAATCCGACAACCCCGCCGACGCGTTCAAAAAGGCACTTGCCGAGGCCTCCAAGGTCATGGCGAATGATCCGGACCTGAATGTCAGCTATTCGGTCGATCCCTCCGGCATGTCGGGCGACATGATGCGCCTGCCGCAGGTCAGCCGCCGCATGACCCGCGAAGAGGTGCTGCTGGCGCGCGGCACGGCGGATGCGCTGGCGCTGAACCGGCGCTATCACAACGGCCAGACCCATGCGCGCTACCAGCCGCAGGGCGAAATGGCGCGCGATCTGTATGAGGCGATGGAAACCGCGCGCTGCGAGGCAATGGGCGCGCGCGACATGCCCGGCACGGCGGGCAACATCGACGTCAAGATCAAGCATGACGCGCTGCGCAAGGGCTACGATCAGGCCAAACAGGCCAGCGACGTGCCGCTGGCGACGGCGGCGGGTTACCTGGTGCGGCATCTGGCAACGGGCCGCGACCTGCCTGCGGGTGCGGAAAACGCGATGGAACTCTGGCGCGGCTTTATCGAGGAACAGGCAGGCGGATCGCTTGAGACATTGGGCGACGTGCTGCACGACCAATCCGCCTTTGCCAAATTCGCGCGCAAGATGATCTCGGACCTCGGCTATGGCGACCAGCTGGGCGATGACCCCGACCAGATGGACGAGGATCAGCAGGACGATGCCGAAGAAGGTGCCGAAGAGGAGCAGGACCCCGATTCCACCGGCCAGGACGATCAGGACGAGGATGAAGCCGAGGGCAGCGCCGAACAATCGCAGGAGGATCAGCAGGATGCCTCCGAGGCGCAGGTCAGCATGGACGACATGGCCGATCAGGAAATGGGCGATGAGGCCGAAATGCCCGAGGGCGACGCCCCGATGGAGCCGCCTGCCCCGCAGCCCGTGTCAGACGCCGACCCCAATTACCTTGTCTACCTCGACACCCATGACGAGGTGATCGGGGCAGAGGAACTGGCAGAGCCGGTAGAACTTGAACGCCTGCGTGCCTATCTCGACCAGCAGCTTGACCCGCTGAAGGGCGCTGTCAGCCGTCTGGCCAACAAGCTGCAGCGCCGCCTTCAGGCGCAGCAGAACCGGTCGTGGGAATTTGACCTTGAGGAAGGCACGCTGGACGCGGGCCGTCTTGCCCGTGTGGTGGCCAACCCCACCACGCCGCTGTCCTTCAAGGTCGAGAAGGACACCGAATTCCGCGACACCTGCGTGACGCTTCTGCTCGACAACTCCGGCTCCATGCGGGGGCGACCCATTTCAATCGCTGCGATCTGTGCCGATGTGCTGGCCCGCACGCTGGAGCGGTGCAACGTCAAGGTCGAAATCCTCGGCTTTACCACCCGCGCCTGGAAAGGCGGACAGGCGCGCGAGGCCTGGCTGAACGAGGGCCGCCCGGTGCAACCCGGCCGCCTGAACGACCTGCGCCACATCATCTACAAATCCGCCGATGCGCCCTGGCGCCGGACCCGGTCAAACCTTGGCCTGATGATGAAGGAAGGTTTGCTGAAAGAGAACATCGACGGCGAAGCGCTGGAATGGGCGCACCGCCGCATGATGGCCCGCCACGAGGCGCGCAAGATCCTGATGGTGATTTCCGACGGGGCGCCGGTGGACGATTCCACCCTGAGCGTGAACCCGGCGAATTACCTGGAAAAGCACCTGCGCGACGTGATCGCCATGGTCGAAAAGCGCAAGGTGGTGGAACTGCTGGCCATCGGCATCGGCCATGACGTGACGCGCTATTATGACCGCGCCGTGACGATCACGGATGTGGATCAGCTGGCGGGTGCGATGACCGAGCAGCTGGCCGCGCTGTTTGACAAGGACCCAAGGGCACGGGCGCGTGTCATGGGCATGCGCCGCGCCGGTTGAAGCCGGGTATTTGTGTATTTTGAAGAACAATGAAGGAGCGGGCATGTTCCAGAGTTTCGAGGTCACCGCGCGGCCGGAACAGGGACCGCCCCGGCTGCGGGCGCTACGGGCAGAGATTGCTGCCGAGGGGCTGGCAGGGTTCATCGTGCCCCGTGCGGATGCCCATCAGGGTGAATATGTGGCCCCGCGCGACGACCGGCTGGCCTGGTTGACGGGGTTTACAGGCTCTGCCGGGTTCTGCGCCGTGCTGGCGTCGGTGGCCGGTGTGTTCATCGACGGGCGGTATCGCACCCAGGTCAAGGCGCAGGTCGCCGCCGAGTTTACGCCGGTGCCCTGGCCGGAAACCACGCTGGGGGACTGGCTGCGCCGGGAATTGCCGGATGGTGGCACCGTGGGGTTCGATCCCTGGCTGCATACGCCGGGGCAGATCGCCCAGGTCGAAGAGGCGTTGGGCGGCACCGACGTCACCCTGCGCGCCTGCGACAACCTGGTGGACCGGGTCTGGGCTGATCAGCCCACGCCGCCGATGGGCGCGGCAAAGGTGCATGCCATCGAATTTGCAGGCGAAAGCCATGACGCCAAACGCGCGCGCTTGGCCCAGGCCCTGCGCGAGGCGGGCCACCGCGCCGCTGTCATCACCCTGCCGGACAGTCACAACTGGCTATTGAACATCCGGGGCGCGGACATCGCGCATAACCCTGTCGCCCATGGTTTTGCCATCCTGCATGATAGCGGTCTGGTAGATCTGTTCATGGCACCGTCAAAACTGGACGGCATGGCGGATCATCTGGGGCCTGAGGTTCATCTGCACGGCCCCGGCACCCTGCGCGACCGGCTTGCCGAGCTTGAGGGGCCGGTGCGGCTGGACAAGCAATCGGTGCCTGTCGCCATTGCCGAGGCTTTGGGGGACCGCGGCGTCTGGGGCGATGACCCCTGCGCACTGCCCAAGGCCTGCAAGAACGAGGCAGAGATCGCAGGCTCCGCCGCCGCCCATCTGCGCGATGGTGCGGCCCTGTGCGAGCTCCTGGCCTGGCTTGACGCGCAGCCGGCGGGCAGCGTGACAGAGACCCAGGTGGTGACCGAGCTTGAAGCCAGCCGCCGCCGCGACAATGCCCTGCAGGAAATCAGTTTCGACACCATCGCCGGGACCGGCCCGAACGGGGCGATCATGCATTACCGCGTGACCGAGGAAAGTGATGCCACGCTGGAGGATGGCCAGCTGATCGTGCTGGATTCCGGCGGTCAATATCTGGACGGCACCACCGACATCACCCGGACCATCGCCATCGGCGCACCACCCGAGGAGGCGCGCGCCGCCTTTACCCGTGTGCTCGCCGGTATGATCGCGATGAGCCGCCTGCGCTGGCCCGAGGGGCTGGCCGGATGTCATATCGAAGCGGTAGGCCGCATGCCGCTGTGGCTGGCGGGACAGGATTTCGACCATGGGCTGGGCCATGGCGTGGGGGCCTATCTGAGTGTCCATGAAGGGCCGCAACGCCTGAGCAGGCTCAGCAACACGCCCCTGCAGCCCGGCATGATCCTGAGCAATGAGCCCGGTTACTACCGCGAGGGGGCCTTTGGCATCCGCATCGAAAACCTGCTGGTGGTGCGCGCGGCCCCCGCCCTGCCCGGCGGCGACGATCACCGCGCCATGCTGCACTGGGAAACGCTCAGCTTTGCGCCGATCGACCGCCGCCTGATCGTGCCGGAGATGCTGGAACCTGCGCATATCGCCTGGCTGAACGCCTATCACGCCGCGGTTGCAGAAAAAATCGGGCCGCGGGTATCGCCTGTCACAAAACTATGGTTGGATGCCGCCACCGCACCTCTTTGAGGGGGCGCGGAACGAGGGGAAAGCGATGTCAGACCATATCAAGATCACCAAGGCAGATGGCACCTGGAGCGTCCGCGCGGGCGGTGCCGTGTTGGGCGAAAGCAGCAATGCGCTGGAACTGGCGGAGGGGGATTATCCCCCGGTGATCTATTTCCCCCGTGGTGACATCGCGATGGCCTTTCTCGACCGGACGGATCACACAACCCATTGCCCGCACAAGGGCGACGCGGTCTATTATTCCGTGGTGACCAAGAGCCGGACTCTGGAAAACGCGGTCTGGTCCTATGAAGCGCCCAAGGATGCGGTGGCCGAGATCAAGGATCATCTTGCCTTTTACCCCCTGGACGAGATCACCGTCGAACAGATCTGACCACCGGCAGCGTGTGGCAGAGGGACGTCTGACGATCCTTGCGGTCATATTGTCGGCTGCGATCTGGAACGGGAAAGCCGGATCGGCCAGGGCTGCATGACGCGCGAAACAGGCGCTATCGGGGCCAAATGCGCCTCGTTCCAGAACATGAAAACGGCGCGAGGACCCCTCGCGCCGCATTTTTTCCGCCGGTCGCCTTAGGGTCAGGCGGCAGGTGTGACCGGCGTTTCTGGCACTGTCGGAGGCGGCAGCGGGGTCGAGACCTGGACCACATTGGCCAGCCAGTTGGTGTCCGCCGCCAGCGCGGTGGCGCTGGTGTTCTGCAGAACCGCGCAGACCACCCCGTCGAACACCACCTCGGTATCGGTGCCATTGGTCGCCGCACGGATGTCCAGGCGGCTGTCGTCGGCCTCGATGCTCAGCGGGTCGCCCTGGCTTTGCGCCAGCATCAGCACGTCCTCTTCCGGGTCGAAATCGGTCACCACGATGGCGGCCTCTCCGGTCTGGTCGAACCCCAGCGCCTCGATGATGTCGGCACCTGCCCCGCCGGTGACGGTGTCACCGTCGTTGGCGCGGATCAGATCGTCATTGTTGCCGCCGTTCAGCACATCGGATGCTTCATCGCTCAGGCCGGGGATCTCCGTGCCGTTGGTCGGTGTGCGGTAGCCGATGATGGTATCCTGGCCAGCACCCCCCAGGACGGTATCCGCACCCAGGCCACCTTCCAGCACGTCATTGCCCAGTTCACCGGCAATGAAATCATCACCGCGCCCGCCATAAATGGTGTCACTTTGAGCGCCACCCGACAGGCTGTCGTCGCCACTGTCGCCAAGAATCGCATCCGCACCAAAGCCGCCGTTGATCGTGTCGTCCCCATCGCGGCCCTGCAGGGTGTCCGCGCCCTGGCGCCCGTCGATCAGGTCGTCGCCGCCTCCTGCGTTGATCCTGTCGTCGCCAGCGGAACCGTCAAGCGTGTCATCCCCGCCATAACCGTTGAGCACGTCATCCCCCGCGCCTGCACGGAACAGATCGTCGCCGCCGGTGCCGATATAGACGTCATCGCCCGAGGTCCCTTCGGTCACCGGACCGTCCGGTGTTTCCGGTGTTTCGGGTTCTTCCGGTGTTTCCGGCGTTTCTGTTACCGGGGTTTCATCATCGTCATCGTTGAAAATGGAGCCGATCAGGCCCAGCCCCAAAAGAGGTAAAAGAATATAGGCCAGCATGGCAAAACGCTCCTTAAATTTGACACATTTCAAAGAATAAGAATTTGTTAACCTTTTAAGGAAGCCCCAAATTTCAATGCTTTCCGCCCATTGGTCCGATTGCGGAAACAATGCCGTGCGACCCGGCGAATTTGCACGAAATTTGAAACGCTTAGCTGTGTTCTTCGGCTGCGGTTGCGGCCAGCGCACGGTTATAGGCTTTCAGCGCATCGACATGGAACAGGGCCCCCAACAATTCTGGAGTAGTATCGACCGAGAGCGACACAACCGGAATAAAGCGTGCGCCGGAACTCTCGAATACCGGCATCGCTGATTCGAGGGTCGCCGTGGCGTCGATATAGGTGCCTTCGTCGATCAATGCCCAGCATTGATCACTGTCTGCCGCGCGCGGATCGTCAGGCCGTCGCATGATCCGGGCGGCCGTGAACATCGACAGCAAATAGGCCTGCGGCCCGGCGGCCAGATGGATGCCCCGCCGCTCGATCTGGGTCAGGAAAAAACTGCGGTCCACCAGACGGCTGCCCAGAGCCGTGGACATGCTGACCGCAACCATGACCGCCAGGCCGGTCTGCCAGTCCCCGGTCATCTCGAACACGATCAGCGTTGTCGAAATCGGCGCGCCCAGCACGGCGGCGGCCACCGCCCCCATGCCCGCCAGCGCATAGAGTGTCGAAGACCCCGAAACATCGGGAAAGACCCCGGTGGCGATCAGGCCGAATCCCAGCCCGGTCAGCGCCCCGATCATCAGCGAGGGGGAAAACACCCCGCCAGCCATCCGCCCCCCAAGGGTGATGGCGACAGCCGCCACCTTGAGCACGGCGAATACGATCACCTCGTTCAGGGCCAGCGATCCGGTCAGCGCCAGCGAGGTCGTCTCGTAGCCGACGCCGATGATATGGGGGAACCAAAGCGCAATCACGCCCAGCATCAACCCGGCCACCATCGGCCGCAGCCAGCGCGGCAGATGGGTGCGCCCCTGCAGGTAATTTCCGAAATCCTCGGCCCAGAAGATGCTGCGCATCAGCGCCACGGCGACAAGGCCACAGGTCAGGCCCAGCAGCAGGAACGCGGGCAATTCGACGTAGAACTGCAAATCGCCATAGGTCGGCAGGGTAAATTCGGTGACCCCGCCGAACTCCAGCCGGTTGATCACGGTGCCCGCTGCCGATGCGATCACGATGGGGGCAAAGGCATGGACGGCAAAGTGGCGCAACACCACCTCCAGCGCGAACAGCGCCCCCGCGATCGGCGCGTTGAAACTGGCCGACACCGCCGCTGCCACGGCACAGCCCAGCAGGTCGCGCCCGTTGACGCCGTCGGCATGGATCAACCGGCAGATCTTGGTCGAGATGACGGCGGCCAAATGAACCACCGGCCCCTCGCGCCCGGACGACCCACCCGTGCTGAGCGTGATCCATGACGCAACCGCAGAGGCCAGCCCGGCGCGGGTTTCCACCCGCCCTTCATGCAGCGCGGCCCCAAGGATGACATCGCCCACCGTCCGGGCCCGCGCGTCTGGGGTGAAGTGATGCAGGATCAGCCCGACAATCAGCCCGCCGATGGCCGGGATCAGAACAACCCAGTACCAGTCCAGCCCGGTAATGAAACTGTGAAGCGAATTGACATCTTCGGTGCCGTAAAGAGTGGCCTGTAACCAGTTGATACCTTTTCGAAAAAGAAGTGCAGCAAACCCCGCCGCGACCCCGATCACAAGGGCGATGAACCAGAATTGCACCTTGCCCGGTCCCTGTTGTTTCAGCACCTTCCAGCCATGGCGGCAGGCATTTGTGGCCCCGCTGATCTGGCCGGAAACAAAAGACTCTTCCGGCCCGCTCATGACAGCCTCCGCAGGCCCGGTGTGCGCTGCCCGGCCCCGGCAGGGGCGGCGGGCCACAAGGGCCTGAGAGAGGCACCGGGCAAAGCCACTACCCCGCCAACAAAGCCTCTGCCGCCGCGCGGGCCGCATCGGTGACCTGATCCCCCGACAACATCCGCGCGACCTCGTCCACCCGTTCCGGCGGGCTGAGCGGCACCACCGTCGAGGTGGTCATGCCCTTGCTGACAGCCTTGGCCACGCGCCAATGATGCGCCCCCAGTGCGGCGACCTGCGGCGAATGGGTCACCACCAGCACCTGCCCCTCGGCCGCCAGCGCCGACAGCCGCCGACCCACGGCATCCGCTGTCGCCCCGCCCACGCCGCGGTCAATCTCGTCGAAAATCAGGGTCAGGCCCGATTGCCCCTGGGTCAGGCAGACCTTGAGCGCCAGCAAAAAGCGGCTGAGTTCACCACCGGACGCGATTTTGCCCAGTGGCCCGGCGGGCGCGCCGGGGTTGGTGGCCACGGTGAATGAGACCGTATCACGTCCCTCGGGGCCTGGGTCCTCGGCCTCGATCCGGGTTTCAAAAACCGCGCGTTCCATTTTCAGCGGTGCCAGTTCAGCGGTCACCGCCTTGTCCAGCTTGCGGGCGGCCTTTGCCCTAGCGGCGCTCAGGGCATCGGCTGCACCGTCATAACCCGCTTGTGCTTCACGCACCGCCTGTTCCAGTTCCGCCTGTGCCGCCTCGCCCGCATCCAGCGCGTCGAGCTTGGCGCGCAGCGTGCCTGCGAAACCGGCCAGATCGTCGGGGGCCACGTCATGTTTGCGCGCCAAGGCGCGGATTGCGAACAGCCGTTCCTCGGTTTCTTCCAGTTCCAGCGGGTTGAACGACATCTGGTCGATGGCATCGGCCACGCCTGACATCGCCTCGTCCAGTTCCACCATGGCGCGGTTCAGCGCAGCCATCGGGGCCTCCAGCGCGCCCTCGGCACGGGCCGCCGCCCCATCCAGCCAGCGCAGCGCATCGCCAAGCTGCTGTTCCGCCCCGTTCTGGCCCATGATCTCATAGGCGTTGACCACATCGGCGCGAATTTTCTCTGCCCCCTGCATCAGGCGGCGCTTTGTATCCAGCGTGGCTTCCTCGCCCTCCTGCGGATCAAGCTTGTCCAGTTCGGCAACCGCGTGGCGCAGAAACTCCTCCTCCGCCGCGATGGCATCGCGTTCGGCTGCGGCCTTCTGCGCCGCCTTGCGTGCCGCCGACAGGGCCGACCAGGCCCGGCGCGTGCGCGTGATCGCATCGCCGTTTCCGGCAAAATCGTCCAGGATGCTGCGGTGGCCGCGCGGGTTCAGCAAACCCCGGTCATCGTGCTGGCCATGCAGTTCCACCAGCGTGTCGGACAGCGCGCGCAGCACCTCGCCCGAACAGCGGCGGTCATTGACCCAGGCGGTCTTGCGCCCGTCAGAGCTGTTGATGCGCCTCAGGATCAGCTCATCCCCGGCGGGCAGGCCCGCCTCTTCCAGTACCGCATGTGCGGGATGTCCCGGCGGCAGATCGAACCAGGCGGTCACCTCGCCCTGTTCTGCCCCCTGCCGGACCAGATCGGCACGCCCGCGCCAGCCCAGCACAAACCCCAGACTGTCAAGCAGGATGGACTTGCCCGCCCCGGTTTCGCCGGTCAGCACGTTAAGACCCGGCTGAAACCCAAGCTCCAGCCGGTCGATGATCAGCATATCCGAAATATCGAGTCCGCGCAGCATGACAGCTTTCCGATGGGCCGGTGGTTATCCCACCTTGCTTACAACCACTCGCCCTTGATGGTCTGCCGGTAAATCGCGCCCAGCCAGTTGTTCTTGTAAAACTTCGGCTCCAGCCCCTGCCCGGTCAACAGCTTGTAGCTGTCCTCGTACCAGTCGCTGCCCCGGAAGTTATGTCCAAGGATCGCACCGGCGGTCTGCGCCTCGCGGGTCAGGCCCAGCGACAGGTATGCTTCGACCAGACGGTGCAGCGCTTCGGCGGTGTGGCTGGTGGTCTGGAAATCCTCGACCACCACGCGGAACCGGTTGATCGCCGCCGTATAGTGGTTACGCCGCAGATAATAGCGGCCGATTTCCATTTCCTTGCCTGCAAGATGGTCAAAGGCCAGGTCAAACTTGAGAATCGCCGCCTTGGCATATTCGCTGTCGGGATAGCGTTCGATCACGTCGCGCAGCGATTGCAACGCCTGAAACGTCAGGCCCTGGTCGCGGCCAACTTCGTCGATCTGGTCATAATAGCTGAGCGCCAGCAGGTACTGGGCATAGGCCGCATCGTCATCGTCGGGGTAAAAGTCGATGAACCGCTGCGCGGCGGACCGGCTGTTGGGGTAATCCTGATCCTGGTGATAGGAAAACGCCTGCATGATCAGCGCCCGCTTGGCCCATTCGGAATAGGGATAAAGCCGCTCGATCTCGGCAAAATAGAACGCCGCTTCCTCGGGCTGGCGGCGGTTCAGTTCGAATTCGCCGCGTTCGAAAATCTGCTCCGCCGAGTAGGTTTCAAGCGGGATCTCCTGCGGATTGAAGAAATTCTTGGTAAAGCGGCCCGTATCCTGGTTGCCACAGGCCCCCAGGGCGGCAACGACAAGCACGGTGCCGATCATGCGCTTGCGCGACATCGTTCGAGACATGCGTTACCCCCTTCGTCCGGTCCTGGCGAGGGTCCTGCGACCCCTGTTAAGCATCTGACTATCACAATATTTTGCGATGCAAAACTTCGTTTCCACGCTTTGTAGCAAGGTGGCGTTCAAAAGTTGCACAACAAGTGCGCCAGATGGCGTTGCATCGGAAATACAGCGCCTTGTAGCATGATTCAATGGGGGTAAATCGACTTAGGCGACTTGCGGAATCTCGTCCCAGACAAGGCCATAGCCGGGCAGCCGGGCCGCCATGGTCGGATCGCATGTCACCAGCCGAACCGCGTCCGGCGTGGCAAACAGCGCGCGCAGCAGCGTGTTGGTGAGCGAATGGCCCGCGCGGTAGCCCGTGTAATGGCCCAGCAGCGGCGCACCGGCCAGCGCCAGGTCGCCTAGGGCATCCAGCATCTTGTGACGCACAGGTTCGTCCGCATAGCGCAGCCCGCCCGGCGTCAGGATCGCGGCACCATCGACCACCACGGCATTTTCCGCCGTGCCGCCCAGCGCCAGCCCGTTGGCGTGCATCGCCTCGACATCCGCACGACGGCAGAAGGTGCGGCTGTCACACAGCTCGCGGGCAAAGGAGCCGTTGTTCATCACCAGTGTCTTTTGCTGATGCCCGATTGCCGCATCGGCAAAGTCGATCTCGAAATCAATGCGCAGCGTATCGGCGGGTGCCAGTGTTGCACGCGCTTCGCCATCGGTCACGGTGACCTCCTTGAGAACCTCAAAGGCCATGACCGGGGCAGCCAGCACACGGATGCCACGCTGCATGAAACCGCGCACAAATTGCACGGCGGACCCATCGAGGATCGGCACTTCGGGGCCGTCAATCTCGATCAGGGCGTTGTGAATGCCACAGCCCGCAAGTGCGGCCATGATATGTTCAACGGTCGAGACATGCAGCCCGGCGGCATTTTCCAGCTTTGTACAGAGAGGCGAGCGGTTGACCGCATCCCAGCGCGCCGGGATCATCCGGTCACCCAGGGCGATGTCGGTCCGCTTGAACCAGATGCCGTGATGCGCGCTGGCGGGATTCACGGTCACCGTCGCGGGCGCACCGGAGTGCAGGCCATGGCCACCGAAGGAGATCGGAGATTTGATGGTTGTTTGCACGGGCTCGTCCTCAGGGTTCATAGATCACTGTCTAAGTTGAACTCACAACTAGGGATGCCGTTCGGTACACTCAACTCAATCTTTGCAACCGACTGAAACATGTCTGTCACAATTGGGCGCAAACGTGCTGGGGTGTCTGCAATGTGCTGATAACAAAAGAAAAAGGCCGCCAATTGGCGGCCCGCTTCGTCACATGATGTGAGGTCTCAGTTTGCCTGACGGCGCAGGAACGCGGGAATTTCGATGCGTTCCTGGTCCGGATCGGCCTCTTGCGAGGGCTGAGGTGCCGCCGATGCGCTGCGCTGCGGTGCCTGCTGGACCGGGGGCTGCTGGCGCACCGGGCGCTGCTGCGGCTGCGCCTGGGCTTCGCCTTCGCCATGGCCGGTCATGCGGTTGATCAGGGAGTTGATGCCGAAACGTGGCTTGTCCTGACCGCCCTGCCCGGCTGGTGCGGCTTGCTGCGGGCGCTGCTGCTGTGCTGCGGCGCGGGGCTGCTGCTCCGGGTTGGCCTTTTGCGCGGCGGCGCGCAGACGGGCCAGCGCCTCTGGCGACGGGGTGCCGGGTGCGGGCGCGCGGGGCGCGACATAGCTTTCCGCCTCGGCTTCCGCCTCGATGCTGTCTTCCTCCTGGCGCGGCTCGAAAGCGGCAACCTGCGGCTGATAGGCGGGTGCTGGCAGTCCGTCGTCTTCCTCGGCAACATCTTCGGCAAAGATGTCCTCGGCCTGTTCCTCGGCGGCGACACGCTGCACGTCCATGTCATTGAACAGCGGTTGCTGGTCTTCCTGCGCCACAGAGGCGGCGGCAGCGGCAACCGGTGCTTCTTCGGTCACGGCCTGCGGCTTCAGCGGCTGGCTCATGGAGCGGCGCGGCACCGGCATTTCGGTGTTCACATCGGTCGCGTCGATCCCTGTCGCCACAACGCTGACGCGCATCACACCGCCCATGCCCTCGTCCATGGTGGACCCGACAATGATATTGGCTTCGGGGTCCACTTCCTCGCGGATGCGGTTCGCGGCCTCGTCCAGTTCGAACAGGGTCAGGTCGGCACCACCGGTGATGTTGATCAGCACGCCCTTGGCACCGCGCAGGCTGATTTCGTCCAGCAGCGGATTTGCGATGGCCTTTTCGGCGGCCTGGATGGCGCGATCTTCGCCTTCGGCCTCGCCGGTGCCCATCATCGCCTTGCCCATCTCGTCCATCACGGCGCGCACGTCGGCAAAGTCGAGGTTGATCAGGCCGGGGCGGACCATCAGGTCGGTCACGCCCTTGACGCCCTGATACAACACGTCATCGGCCATCGAGAAGGCTTCGGTGAATGTGGTCTTCTCATTCGCGAGGCGGAACAGGTTCTGGTTCGGAATGATGATCAGCGTATCGACGACCTTTTGCAGCGCCTCGACGCCGTCCTCGGCCTGGCGCATCCGCTTGGCACCCTCGAACTGGAAGGGCTTGGTCACGACGCCGACGGTCAGCACGCCCAATTCGCGGGCGGCCTGTGCGATGATCGGGGCGGCCCCCGTCCCGGTGCCGCCGCCCATCCCGGCGGTGATAAAGCACATATGCGCGCCCGCCAGGTGATCCACGATCTGTTCAATTGATTCTTCGGCGGCCGCAGCACCGACAGAGGCGCGTGCGCCCGCGCCCAGACCCTCGGTCACTTTGATGCCAAGCTGCACCTTGTTCTCTGCGCGGGCCTGCTGCAACGCCTGGGCGTCCGTATTGGCCACGACGAAATCCACGCCATCCAGTTGTTTTTCGATCATATTATTGACCGCGTTACCACCAGCGCCGCCAACACCGAAAACGGTGATGCGAGGTTTCAGATCGTCCTGTCCGGGCATAGAAAGGTTCAGTGTCATGTGCTGTCCGCCTGTTTTTTAGCCCACGTCCCATGAGCGCTTCTTCGTCATAAATTCAGGCGATCTTAACGGTTTGAGGCCGTATCGTCACCTATAAAACACCATAATCACGCAACATATGGGCAATTTCTTGCTGATTTTGCCCTTATGTCGGTCCCGCCACTCCATATTGCGATCACCAGTTGTCACGGAACCATTTGACCGCCCGTTTGAGCGACCGTGCCGGGTATCTGTCGGCAGGAATGTCAAAGTCCCACCATTCGTCCTGTGGATGCGCCGCAAAGAGCGACAGCCCCACCGCGCTGGCAAAGCCGGGGCCCGTCGCCGCCTGGGGCAGACCATGCACCCGCAGGGGGCGACCCAGCCGCACCTGCTGGCCCAGGATCTTGCTGGCCAGCCCATCCAGACCCGGAATCTGACTGCCGCCGCCGGTGAGTACAATCTGTTGGCTGGGCAAGTGGTCGAAACCGGCGGCATCCAGCCGCACCCGGACCTCTTCCAGAATTTCCTCGACCCTTGGCCGCATGATGCCGATCAGCTCGGCCCGGCTGGCGGTGCGGCGGTCATGTTCATAATCGCCGGTCTCGCCGCCGATCTCGATCATCTCGCGGTCGTCCATCCCGGTGGCATGCACGCCACCATAGAAGGTCTTGATCCGTTCGGCGTTTGCGGTCGGCACCTGCAACCCCATGGAAATATCCGAGGTCACGTGATCCCCGCCCATGCGCACGCAATCGGCATAGATCATGTGTTTCTTGATAAAGATCGACACCCCGGTCGATCCGCCGCCCATGTCGATACAGGCCGCACCCAGCTCCTGCTCGTCCTCCACCAGCGAGGAAATGCCCGAGACATAGGCCGAGTTCGCGATACCGGCCAGTTCCAGATCGCAGCGCTTGATGCAATGCGCGAGGTGCTGAATGGCGGCGGCATCGACCGTCAGCATATGCATGTCCACCGACAGGCTGTTGCCCAACTGGCCACGCGGGTCAATCAGCCCGGACCGGTGGTCCAGTGCAAAGTTCACCGGCTGCGCATGCAGCACTTCGCGGTCCTCGCCGTATTCAGGCACATCGCAATTGGCCAGCACCTGGGCCACGTCCTGTTCGGTCACGGCCTGACCGTCGAGGTCGATCTGCGCATCCAGCCCGTAGCTGCGCGGCTCTGCCCCCGAGAAACAGGCAATGACGTGATCGACGCGAATGCCGGCCATCTTCTGCGCCGCCTGCAGGGCGGTGCGGATGGCGCGCTCGGTCTCGCTCATCACGCAGATTTCGCCAAAACGAACACCGCGCGACCGGGTTGTGGCCGCACCAATGACGCGGAACCCCGACTGCCCGGCCAGCGACCCGATCTCGCCCTCTTCGCCCAGCTCGCCACTGCCGTCGAAACGCAGCACAAGGCAGGCGATCTTGGAACTGCCCACATCGAGAATGGCCACCACGCCCCGCTGCATCGCAACCCTGCGCATATTCCGCATCGAGCGTTGACTGTCGTAAAGGTCCATCATCGTGTCACTGCCTTGTTATATGGCCGGGGCTTATTGTCCCGTGCTCTGCCTTATGTCCCACCACGCTTCGGTGGCTTCTTGTGTCAACCTGACCGTGGGCCGCTGGGCCAGCCGCATGTCCACACGGGACACGTCGCGGCTCAGCACCTCTTGCACGCCTTCCAGCGCGATCACCCGTTCCAGCGCGGGTATCGCGTCATATTCGGGCAGCATGATCCGCTGGTCGCGGTCCAGCACCACGTCCCAGCGCCGCGCGCCCATCCGGACCAATCCGCGGACGCGCCCGGCGATCGGTTCGGTTGTCTTGATCAGTTCCAGCGCCTCCGGCACATGGCGCGCCGCCCCCTCGCCCGCAATCAGCGGCAGGTCGGGGCGCAGGGCCCGGTTGGCGATCTGGCCCACGGGCGCGCCGCCGTCATCCACCAGCGTCAGCCCCTCGGCGGTGCGCCAGATCGCAACCGGCACGCGGGGCATCACGATGACCTGCAACACCCCGCCCGGTTTGATCCGGACATTGGCGTTCTTCACACTGTTGAGGGATTTGATCGTGCTGCGGACCTGGCCCAGGTCCAGATCAAACGAGCTGAGCGGGAATTCGATGGGCACGGCGGTCCGGATTTCAGCGGCCAATGGCCCGTCGGCCCCGTCGATGGCCATCAGCTTGACCATGAATTCGGGCCGTTCCTCGACCGCGCGGCGCGCATCGGCCACGGCATCGGTGATTGCCGTGCGGCGCGCGTCGTCGGCCAGATACACCGTCCCGGCCAGCAGCGTCACGCAGAACGGCACGCCCGCCCGCAGCATCAGCCGGAAACCCGGCGTCAGCATCAGCCGCTGCATCCGCCACGCCCAGCGGGAGGGTGCCGGATCGGCCTTGACCGATGTGGGGGCCTTGCGGCGGATCAGCGACCGCATGACGCGTCCTCCACCATCCAGGCACAGAGATCGGGAAACGAGATGCCGCAGGCCTGCGCCTGTTCGGGCGACAGCGAGGTGGCCGTCATGCCGGGCTGGGTGTTTGTCTCAAGCAGGATCAAACCGGCAGCGCCGCGGGCCTCGTCCCAGCGGAAATCGGTGCGGCTGACGCCCCGGCATCCCAGCGCCTCATGGGCGCGCAGGGCATAATCCATGCAGAGGTCGAAAATCTCTTGCGGGATATCGGCGGGCACCACATGGGTTGATCCGCCTTCCTTGTACTTGGCATCATAGTCGTACCAGCCGGTTGTGATGATGTCGGTCACCGTGAGGGCGCGGTCGCCCATCACCGTGGTCGTCAGCTCGCGCCCGGGCGCATAGGTTTCGACCATGACAAATTCCGGCATCGCATCGTCAAGCTGCGGCGGACCGTTGTTTTCCTCATTCACCAGGTAGACACCGACAGAGGAGCCTTCGTTGTTCGGCTTGACCACATAGGGCGGCGGCATGACATGCTGCGCCATCACCTCGGCCTTGCCGCAAATCAGGCTTTCCACAACCGGCAAACCGGCCCGGCGATACACGTCCTTGCTGCGCTGCTTGTCCATCGCCAATGCCGAAGACAGCACGCCAGAATGGCTGTAGGGCACGCCCATCCATTCCAGAAGCCCCTGCACGCAGCCATCCTCGCCCCAACGCCCATGCAGGCAGTTCAGGATGGCATCGGGTTTGAGATCGGTCAGAATGGCGCAAAGATCGCGGCCTGCATCGACCTCGACCACGTTATATCCGCCATGTTCCCGCAGTGCAGCGGCGCATGCGCGCCCGGATGAGAGAGACACCTCGCGCTCTGCCGAGGGTCCGCCCAATAGTACCGCCACTGTCGGGGTTGTCCTGCTCGACGTACCCACTGGAGTGCCTTTGTCCCGGACCATTCTGGCCCATTGTTATTATTGTTTTCGCCGTTTTCGGCTTATGCCTCTGCGTCCGGCGCGCCTTGAAATTCGCCGATCCGCATGATTTCCCATTCTAGCGTGATCCCGCTTGAATCGTAAACCTTTTTTCGCACTTCCTCGCCAAGGTTTTCAAGGTCGGCTGCAGTTGCCTTGTCCGCATTGATCAGAAAGTTCGAATGTTTCGGGCTCATCTGCGCCCCGCCCAGACGCGCGCCCCGCATACCGGCATCGTCGATCACCTTCCAGGCCTTCAGATCATGCACATCATCGGCCTGTCCGGTGCTGGAAAACCCTGCCGGATTGCGAAAGGTGCTGCCGGCAGAGCGGTCCTTTGTCGGTTGGGTTTCATCGCGTTTCGCCAGCTGCGCGGCCATGCGCGCATGCAGCTCGTCCGGCTCCCCTCTTGGCGGGGCGAAGACCGCGCTGACGATCACCGCCCCATCGGGCAAGTCACTCTGACGATAGCGGAAATTCAGATCCTCGGCGGTCAGGGTCACGACCTCTCCCGCGCGGGTCACCGCCTGCGCGCTCACGAAATGATCGGCCGTATAGCTGCCGTAGCATCCCGCGTTCATGCGCACGGCACCGCCGATGCTGCCGGGGATCGTGCGCAGGAATGTCAGGTCCAGCCCGGCATCCGCCGCCTTGCGTGCCACATGGGCATCCAGCGCTGCGGCACCTGCTATCACATGGTTCCCGCTGATCTCGATGCTGTTAAAGCCCCGGCCCAGCCGGATCACCACTGCGCGCAACCCGCCATCGCGCACGATCAGGTTGGACCCGACGCCCATGGGGAAAATCGCCACCTGCTCCGGCAGATCGCGCAGAAAACCGCTCAGATCGTCCAGATCGGCGGGCTGGAACAGATGGTCCGCAGGGCCCCCGACACGCAGCCAGGTCAGATCATTCAGCGGGCGCCGAGCCGTCAGCTTGCCGCGCACGGGTGGAAGGGAAATATTGTTCATATCGCTGGATTAGCGGCAATGGCCGGAGCCGTCAAACCGCAGCGACCGCAGGGCGGCTCAGACCGTCTGGTCATCCACACGGCTGGCACGGAATTGCCGCACGACGCGGCCAGCCAGCCAGCCAAATCCAAATGCGCAAAGCCCGTAAAGCATCAGCGCCGCCTGCGCCATCAGTGCATTGCCTTCAAGCGGCGTGGCATTCAGGTGCAGTGCCATCCACAGCATGTTCAGCGCCATCCCCAGGATCAGCACTCCGAGAAAGCCCGCCAAGCGCGCGCGGTATCCCTGATAGCCACAGGCCAGCATCCAGACGGCAAGTGCCGCGATCAGCGCAGCAATGGTTGTGGTCATTCCGCCGGTCCCTTCATTTCCACCCGGCCCGCGCCCCGGCGCAGCCAGCGTGTCAGGTAAATCACCGGCCAGCGCAGCACCGAACAGCCCCCGGCCAGCACCAGCAGCCCCACCCAGGGGCCGTGCTGCATCGTGACATAGCCCAGAATGGGGATGCCGATGGCAATCAGGATATAGGCGTTGCGCCAGTGGTAATCCCTGCTGGGCGTCATCGCGATGACATTCGCCGAAAGCGCCCAGAGACAGGCCAGGATGAGCGATGGGCTCACTGCGGGACCTCAAAGGGCTGGCCGCGCAGTTTTGCCACGAGATAGCGCAATGGGTTGCGGTACATCGACACAAAGGCAGCGCAGGCCAGAAGGCCCATGAACCACCCGACATGCACAGAGATCGCGATGATCAGCACCGGCGCCGACAGCAGCAAGGCCACCCCCGGCACATATTGCTGGCGCATCGGCAGCATCGCCACCGCGGCGGATGCCAGCACCCATAGAACGGAAATCCACAATAAAGTCATACCTGCTGCTCCTTCTTCGTCTCGTCGCCGCCCCTTTCCGGGGCTCTTTGATCAGCCGGGTCGCGGTGTTGGAACACGCGTTAGCGGCAGAATTATGGCCAAGCGGCCCGCCCGTCAGGCAGCCGCCCCCTTGAGGGCTTTCAATTTTTCCGGCAGCGCATTCGCCCAGGCGCTGATCGTGCCGGCACCCAGACAGACCACCATATCGCCCGGTCCGGCCTGTTCGCGCACCAGGCGCAGCAGATCCTCCTCGTTCTGGACCGCGCGGGCGTGGCGATGGCCATGGCGGATCAGCCCCGCCACCAACCCGTCCCGGTCCGCGCCCTCTATCGGGTCTTCGCCTGCCGCATAGACTTCGGCAATGCCCACCACGTCTGCATCGTTGAAACAGGCGCAGAATTCCTCGAAATGATGATGCAGCCGGGTGTAGCGGTGCGGCTGATGCACCGCGATCACCCGGCCTTCCGTCGCCTGCCGCGCGGCTTTCAGCACGGCGGCAATCTCCACCGGGTGGTGACCGTAATCGTCGATGATGGTGACCCCGTCCACTTCGCCCACCTTGGTAAAGCGCCGGTTCACGCCGCCAAAGCTTTTCAGCGCCGCGCGGATCTCGTCGCGCTTCATCCCCAGATGGCGCGCCACCGCAACCGCGCTCAGCGCGTTGGAGACGTTGTGATCCCCCGGCATCGGCAATTCGCAGCCCTCTATCACCGCGTCCTCGGCCTGCAGATGAATGTCGAAATGCGCCACGCCGCCCTTGTAGGTCAGGTCGCGCGCGCGCACATCGGCCTGGGCGTTGAACCCATAGGTCACCACGCGGCGGTCGGTGATCTTGCCCACCAGCGCCTGCACTTCGGGATGATCGGTGCAGCATACCGCCAGCCCGTAGAACGGGATGTTTGACACGAAATCGAGAAACCCCTGCCGCAACGTATCGAAGTCGCCCCAGTGCTCCATATGCTCGGGGTCGATGTTGGTGACGATGGCGATGGTCGCAGGCAGACGGTTGAAGGTGCCGTCGCTTTCGTCGGCCTCCACCACCATCCATTCACCCTGCCCCATGCGCGCATTCGATCCATAGGCATGGATGATCCCGCCATTGACCACCGTGGGGTCGATGCCGCCCTTGACCAGCAGTTCCGCAACCATCGTGGTGGTTGTCGTCTTGCCATGAGTGCCTGCCACCGCGATGTTGGATTTCAGCCGCATCAGCTCCGCCAGCATCTCTGCCCGGCGCACGATGGGCAGACCCGCCAGCCGCGCCGCGTCCAGTTCGGGGTTGCCCGGCTTGATCGCAGAGGAAATCACGACCACCTCGGCATTCTCGATGTTCTCGGCCTTTTGGCCTTCGAAAATCGTGGCGCCCAGTTCGGCCAGCCGGTCGGTGATCTTGGTCGTCTTCAGGTCAGATCCCTGCACCCGGTAGCCATGGTTGATCAGCACCTCGGCGATGCCCGACATGCCAATGCCGCCGATGCCGACAAAATGGATCGGGCCCACATCGGTGGGCAGTTTGGTGGCTGCTGCTGCGTTCATCCTGATTTTCCTTCCTGCGCCAACACCTCGACCATCTGCGCCAGTGCCTCTGCCGCTTCGGGTTTGCCCACCGAATGGGCCGCACGCGACATCTGCAATGCCGCGTCGGGCTGTTCGAGAATGCTTTGTATCTGTTCGGCCAGCGCATCGGTGCTGAGCTGGCTTTCGGGGATCATGACCGCTGCACCCGCCTCGACCAACCCGCGCGCATTGGCGGTCTGGTGATCGCCCGTGGCGGCGGCAAAGGGGATCAGGATGGCGGGCCGCCCGATCACGGAAATATCCGCGACCGAAGACGCGCCCGCGCGGCTGATGACAAGCTGCGCTTCGGACATCCGGCGCGGCACGTCGTCAAAGAACGGCTGGACATCGGCGTCGATGGCGTTCTCGGCATAGTAATCCGCGACGCGCTGGCCATCCTCGTCGCGCGCTTGATGGCTGACGCGGATGTTTTTCAGCATGTCCAACGGCAAGGCGGCCAAGGCCGCCGGCACCACATCACTAAGGATGCGCGCGCCCTGCGAGCCGCCCATTACCAGAATTTCCATCGGATAATCGCCCGGCGGGATGTAGCCCGCCCCTGCCCGGTCCAGCACCGCTCCTCGCACCGGGTTGCCCACATGCACGCCCTTGACCCCCTCGGGCAATGCCGTCGGCCAGGTGCCGCAGGCCATGGCGTCGACACGTTTCGAAAAGATCGTATTGACCCGGCCCAACACGCCGTTCTGTTCATGGATCATGCGCGGCACCCGCAACAGGGTCGCAGCCCCCAGCGCCGGGATCGACGGATACCCGCCAAACCCCACCACGGCGGCAGGCCGGTCGCGCAGCATGCGCCAGGTGGCCCCAAGGATCCCCACTGCAATCCGGGGGGCGACCATCGCCTTGGCCAGCAATCCGCCCCGCGCAAAGGTGGCGGAACTGACTTGGCTGATGTCGACCTCTGCCGGGAAACCGCCCGTATAGCGCGCGCCCCGCGCATCGGTAGACAGGCGCACCCGCCAGCCACGCGTCAGCATCACCTCGGCCAGGGCCTGAGCGGGGAACATATGGCCCCCGGTGCCTCCGGCTGCGATGATCAACAAGGGTGCGGTCATGGTGTCCTCCGTCCGGGCGCGGCCTCAGCGGGCGCGGCCCCGGCCAAGAATGTCAGAAATCTCGCCCTGCGGCCTGCTGCGTGTAAAGGCCAGCAACATCCCCACCGCGATGCCCGAGGCGATCACCGAAGACCCGCCGTAGCTGACAAACGGCAGGGTCATCCCCTTGGCCGGCAGCAGCCGCACGGCGACGCCCATGTTTATCATGGCCTGAACACCAAAGATACAGGCAAGCCCGGTGCCCGCCAGCCGCGTGAAAGGGTCACGTTCGCGCACCAGTCGCAGCAGCGACCGCACCACGATCCCGGTGTAAAGCGCGATGATGCACAGGACCAGCACCAGCCCGTATTCCTCGGCCGCGACGGCAATGATGAAATCGGTATGGGCATCGGGCAGCGACCATTTCACTTCGCCCTCCCCCACGCCGACCCCAAAAAGCCCGCCCTCGCGGATCGCGTTTGTGGCATAACCCAGCTGCGTGGTCGGATCGACATCGGGGCTGAGAAAGCCATCAATCCGGCGCGCGAAGTGTTCCGAGTTGGAATAGGCGAAACTGCCAGCCATCACCACCATCGCGGCCATGCCCACCAGCAGCAGCATCGGTGCCCCGGCGACGAAATACATCACGCCCCAGCCGAACAGCACCAGACAGGCCTGGCCAAAGTCGGGCTGCAATGCCAGCATCAGCACAATCGACATGCACAGGGCAAAGGACCACGCCTTGCCCGGCGGGCCATTGATCTCAAGACTTGCGGCCATCAGCCAGGCGGTTGCCACGATAAATCCGGGTTTAAGGAATTCGGAGGGCTGCACGCTGGCAAAGCCCAGCGAGTACCACCGGGTCGCCCCCTTGCCAAAGTCGGTGCCGAAAAACGGCAGCAGCGCCAGGGCGATAAAGGCCCCGATAAAGCCCAGCACCGCCAGACGGCGCACCACGACAGGTGACATCATCGAGGTCAGCACCATCGCAAAAATCGCAAGACCGCCAAAGAAGGCTTGTCGCTGAACGTAGTGAAACGGGTCAAATCCGTTCTTGGCAGCCAGCGGCGGCGACGCGGCCAGACCCAGCAACATGCCAACGGCGAACAGCATCAATACGCAGGACAAGGCCCAGCGATCCACCGTGCGCCACCATTTTGGAAGAATTGGCTCACCTTCCCGAACGGGAACCGCGCCATAGACCATCTCTGTCATGGGTACACTGCCTTAATCTGCCTCAAACGCCCCATTTTCTGGGGTCTGCGTGTCAGCATAACGCCATTTTGCAGATCACGCCAGTCCATTTCCGCCGCGCGCCGCAGGCACGGGACGGAATGGCAGCGGCCCGCGTCAGGCATCCGGGTGTCGCAGGCGCACAAGGGGCGTCACGCCAACTTGACCCTGCGCCCCGAACCGGGCAAGCCGCTGGCATGAAAGTGGATACAGCAATCATTGGTGCCGGTGCGGCAGGCATGATGTCCGCGGCACATGCCGGGGGGCGTGTCCTGTTGGTCGATCACGCCAAGGCACCGGGGGAGAAGATCCGCATTTCCGGCGGCGGGCGCTGCAATTTCACCAACCTGCATTGCGACCCTTCCGCCTTTCTCAGCCGGAATCAGCATTTCGCCAAGTCCGCGCTGGCCCGCTATACCCAATGGGATTTCATTGCATTGGTCGAGGCCCATGGCATCCCTTGGCACGAAAAGACATTGGGCCAGTTGTTCTGTGACACCTCGGCCAAGGATATCGTCGCGATGCTGCGCCGGATGATGCAGGCTGCCGGAGTGGACCTGCATTTGCAAAGTACCGCATCGCAGTTTGCAAACACCACAGACGGCTTTAGCTTTGACCTGCAAGGCCCTGACTACACTGGAAAAGTGTCCGCCACCCGGCTTGTCATCGCAACCGGCGGCAAATCCATCCCGAAAATGGGCGCAACCGGCCTCGCCTATGACATCGCGCGCCGCTTCGATGTGCCGGTCACGGAAACTCGGGCGGGGCTTGTCCCCTTTACCTTTGCAGATGGCCGTTTTGCCGAAATATCCGGCGTCGCAACGCCTGCGCGTATCACCGCAGGCGGCACCAGCTTTGACGAGGCGCTGCTTTTCACCCATCGGGGCCTGTCTGGCCCTGCCGTTCTGCAAGCCTCCTCCTATTGGAAAGAGGGTGAGGAAATCACGGTAAACCTTTGCCCTGAAATGGATATATTCGAGGATTTGAGAACGCGCCGCCAGGCACGGGGCCGCAAGAACCTGACCACGGAACTGGCCCAACACCTGCCCGCGCGGCTGGTCGACCATCTGGCCAAGCAGATGGACCTGACTGGCAATCTGGCGGATTGGTCCGACACAGGTTTGCAAAGCCTGGTGACGCATTTGCAAAACTGGCATCTGACCCCCGGCGGCACCGAAGGCTACCGCACCGCCGAAGTCACCCTTGGCGGCGTGGATACGGACGCGCTCTCTTCCCGCTCGATGATGACCCCTGCCGTGCCGGGGCTCTATTTCATCGGTGAAGCGGTCGATGTCACCGGCTGGCTGGGCGGCTACAATTTCCAGTGGGCCTGGTCCTCTGCCATGGCCGCCGCCCGCGACATCGCAGGCTGATCAGCCTGCGGTCTCGGCCGCGACCCGCGCGGCAAAATCCTCGCCCCGGCGCTCGAAACTGTCGTATTGGTCAAAACTGGCCGCCGCCGGGGCCAGCAACACCACGTCACCCGGTTCCGCCTCTGCCACCGCCCGCGCCACGGCAACCTCCATCGTGCCGCAAACCTCTGCCTCCACATTCAGCTGCATGGCAAATCCGGCGGCCTCGCGCCCGATCACATAGGCCTTGCGCACACCACCCGTGGCACCGGCCAGCCCGTCCAGCCCACCGTCTTTCTCAAGCCCGCCGCAGATCCAGCGGATCTTGTCGAAAGCCGCCAGCGCCTTGGCGGCGGAATCCACATTCGTCGCCTTGCTGTCGTTGACATAGCGCACGCCGCCCACCTCCGCGATGGTCTGGGACCGGTGCGGCAGCCCGCCAAAGCTGTGAAACGCCGCCTCGATCACCCGTGGTGCCAGCCCCAGCGACCGGCAGGCGGCAAAGGCCGCACAGGCATTCTGATGGTTATGCGCCCCCGGCAGCCCCGCCACCGCGCGCAGATCGACGGAAGCCACCTGCTTGCCCTTGCGGTACTCCGACAGGAACCCCTTGCGCGCAAAGACCTGCCAGCCCGGCCCGGTCAGCTTGCGGGTCACGCTGACGCGGATCACCCGGTCATCGGCGCGGCCTTCGGTCATCTGGCCTGCCAGATACCGCCCCTCCATCTCGTCCACGCCGATCACGGCACGGTCCGGCCCGCCCTCGGCAAAGAGCCGCCGCTTGGCCGCGAAATAGCCGCCCATCCCGTGGTGCCGGTCCAGATGATCGGGGCTGAGATTGGTAAAAACCGCCACATCCGGCGTCAGGGCCCGCGCCAGATCGGTCTGGTAGCTGCTCAGTTCCAGCACCACCACCTCGCCGTCCACCGCAGGCTCCAGGTCCAGCACCCCGCGGCCGATGTTGCCGGCCAGCTGGCAGGGCCGACCGACGTGTTCCAGAATGTGATGGATCAGCGCCGAGGTGGTGGATTTCCCGTTTGACCCGGTCACCGCAACCACACGGGGCATCACGTCGAATCCGTCCCAATCCGCGGTGGCAAAGCTTTGAAAGAAAAGGCCGATGTCGTTATCCACCGGCACGCCCGCCTCCAGCGCCGCCGCCACCACCGGATTCGGGGTCGGATATAGATGCGGAATACCGGGGCTGACGATCAGCCGGGCGATGGCATCGAAGGCACCGGGTTTCCGCAGATCGGCGCAGGCCAGCCCCTCGGCCTCTGCCCTGGCGCGGGCGTCCGCGTTGTCGTCCCAGCACAGCGGCAGCGCACCGCCCGCCGCCAGCGCACGCGCTGCCGCCAGACCCGACCGGCCCAGACCCAGCACCGCCACCCGCGCGCCTTCCAATCCCCGTACTGGAATCATTGCATCACCCCTGTTACCCGTTGGCCCGCAGAATGGTCGCAATACGCGCCCTTCACAAGCCGGAGCGCCCAGAATGCCAGACCTCGATACCGTCCTGCACCAGCTTGACCACAAGGCGCGGCTGGATGCCGACTGGGGCAAGGTGGCCAGCTATATTCCGCAACTGGCCGAGGTCGATCCGGCGCAATTCGCCATCTCTGTCGTCACCGCCGATGGCCGGTTGCACCAGGCAGGCGACCACGGCGTGTCGTTCTCCGTCCAGTCGATCACCAAGGTCTTCACCCTCGCCGTCGCCCTTGGCCGGGCGGGCGACCAGCTCTGGACACGGGTGGGCCGCGAACCTTCGGGCCGCGCCTTCAACTCCATCGTCCAGCTTGAGCAGGAAAACGGCCGTCCCCGCAATCCCTTCATCAACGCAGGTGCCATCGTCACTACCGATGCGGTGCTGGGCAACCGCGCCCCGCGCGAGGCCCTGGCAGAGATCATCCAGTTTGTGCGCAGCGCCGCCGGGTCCGGGGATATTCACATCAACGAAACCGTCGCGGCCTCCGAAACCGCATATGGCCACCGCAATTTCGCCTTGGCGCATTTCCTGGCCGCCCACGACAACCTGATCAACAGCCCCGACAAGGTGCTGGGCACCTACTTCCACCACTGCGCGATCGAGATGACCACCACCCAGCTTGCCATGGCGGGCCGCTTCCTGATCCATGCGCCGAACATGCCGCGCCTGGTCTCGCCCCGCCGCATCCGCCGCCTCAATGCGATGATGCTTACCTGCGGCCATTACGATGGGTCGGGTGACTTCGCCTACCGTGTCGGCATTCCCGGCAAAAGCGGCGTCGGCGGCGGCATCCTTGCCATCGTGCCTCACCAGGCCGCCATCGCGGTCTGGAGCCCCGGTCTCAACCGCTACGGCAATTCCCACAGGGGCACCGAAGCGCTTGCCGAGCTGACCACAAGAATGGGCTGGTCGATTTTCTGACCCCCGTTTCATTGTTCCACAAATATACCGGAGGTGTGGAGGCAGCGCCGCCACCGGCGCGCGCCCCGGCGCGCCGTCTACGCCCGCGGCACGCGGCGCGCCAGCGCAATCACCTGACCTTCAGCGTCGCCAGACCGATCATCGCGAGGATCAGCGAGATGATCCAGAACCGGATCACGATCTGCGGCTCGGCCCAGCCCTTCTTTTCATAGTGGTGATGGATCGGGGCCATCAGAAAGACCCGCTTGCCGGTGCGCTTGAAGTAGAGCACCTGAATGATCACCGACAGCGCCTCGACCACAAACAGCCCGCCGACAATCGCCAGCACCAGCTCGTGTTTGGTCGCCACCGCAATCGCCCCCAGGGCCCCGCCCAGGGCCAGTGACCCGGTATCGCCCATGAAGACCGCCGCTGGCGGGGCGTTGTACCACAAAAAGCCAAGCCCCCCGCCAAACAGCCCGGCGGTAAAGATCAGGATCTCGCCGGTGCCGGGCACGTAATGCACATCCAGATAGTCGGTGAAATCGACCCGCCCCACCGCATAGGCGATGACCCCCAGCGTGCCGGCCGCGATCATCACCGGCATGATCGCAAGACCATCCAGACCATCGGTCAGGTTCACCGCATTGGCCGCCCCCACGATCACGATGATCGAGAACGGCACAAAGAGAACCCCTAGGTTGATCAGCGTATCCTTGAAGACCGGCAGGGCCAACTGATATTGCAATGCTTCGGGATGATATTGCGCGGCCCAGAAACCGGCAATGCCGGAAATCAGAAACCCAAGCAATAACCGTATCTTGCCAGACACACCTGATGTGGTTTGCTTGCTAACCTTGGCATAATCGTCGGCAAATCCGATGGCGGCAAAGCTCATCGTCACGAACAGGACCAGCCAGACAAAGGGATTGTCCAGCCGTGCCCACAGCAGTGTCGAGGTCAGCAGCGCCCCCACGATCAGCAGGCCGCCCATGGTCGGCGTGCCCGCCTTCACGAAATGCCCGGCGGGGCCATCGTCGCGAATGGGCTGGCCCTTGCCCTGCCTGCGGCGCAGCACCGCGATCAGGGGCCGCCCGAAAAGAAAGCCGAAGACCAGCGCGGTCAGGAACGCCCCGCCCGCCCGGAAGGTGATGTAGCGAAACAGGTTAAAGAAGTCGCCGCCATCCGAAAGCAGGGTCAACCAATAGAGCATTCAAACGCGTCCTTACTCAACATCTTGTCACATTGGAGCTTGTCACAGTGGCCCAATTTACAGGGTTTCAACCGGATGGCCCATTTTGCGGATGGCGTCAACAATCGCCCCCAGTTTCATCGAAAGCGATCCCTTGGCCAGCACCACATCACCGGAATCGAGCAACCCGCGCAGGTCCGGCAGGACCTCGGCAGAGGTCTCTGCCCGGATGCCCCGCTGATGCTCGGGCAGGATTTCATGCAGCGACCCCATCAGCGGGCCGATGCAATGCACCACATCCAGCGCCTGTGTCGCAGGCAGATGCGCAAGCCCGGCATGCAGCGCGACGGAATCGGGACCCAGTTCCTTCATGTCCCCCAGAAAGGCGATCCGCCGTCCCTTGCTTACCCGGCCAATGTCATGGGTCACTTCGGAGGCCGCCAGCACTTCAAGTGCGGCGGCCATCGAGGTTGGGTTGGCATTATAGCTGTCGTCGATCAGGGCCAGCGTCAGATGGGTTTCAACAGGGTCGAGCACGATCACCTCGCGCACCCCGCGTCCCTTGTAGGGCTGCCAGCGGCCCAGCGACTGCGCCGCCAGCGCCATATCGACCCCCAGCGCATGGCACACCGCCAGCGCGCCGAGGCCGTTCATCGCGAAATGGCGCCCCGGTGTCGCGATCTTGAACAGGATCGGCACATCGTCATGGCTGGCCTGCACCACGGTGGTATCGGCCTTTACATGCACGTCCAGCAGTTTGAAATGATGGCCGTGCGCGCCGAATTCCAGTTCGCGCAACCGGCAGTCCACCGCCTTGGCCATCAGAATTGCCGCATGTTCGACATCGGCGTTGATCACGGCCCATCCGCCGGGCTTGACCCCTTCAAAGATCGCGGCCTTTTCTACCGCGATTCCGGCCAGGTCATCGAAGGCTTCCAGATGTGCGGCGGCAACCGTGGTGACCAGCGCCACATCCGCCTGCGTCATCCGCGCTAGCGGGGCGATCTCTCCGGGGTGGTTCATGCCGATCTCGATGATGGCGAATTCGGTGTCGGCGGGCATCCGCGCCAGCGTCAGCGGCACGCCCCAGTGGTTGTTGTAGCTGGCCACGCTGGCATGGGTGCGCCCCTGGCCGCCCAACATCGCCAGCAGCATTTCCTTGGTCGATGTCTTGCCGACGCTGCCGGTCACCGCAACCACCCTGGCCTGGGTGCGCGCACGCGCCGCCTGCCCCAGTTTTTCAAGACCCGCCAGCACGTCATCGACGATCAGCAAGGGCGCATCCCCGGCCACACCCTCGGGAATACGCGATACCAGGGCGGCACCCGCGCCACCCGCCAGCGCCTGCGCCACAAAGTCATGGCCGTCGCGGACATCCTTCAGCGCGACAAAGAGGTCGCCCTTTTCAATCGTGCGCGTGTCGATGGACACGCCGTCACAGGTCCAGTCCCCCACCGCGCGCCCAGCTGTGGCCGCTGCGGCCTCTGCTGCTGTCCAGAGTGTCATGCAAGCCTCCCGTCCAGCGCCGCCACGGCCACGCTTGCCTGTTCCACATCGTCAAAGGGCAGCACATCCTGCCCCACGATCTGCCCGGTCTCATGCCCCTTGCCCGCAATCAGCAGCGCGTCGCCCGGCCCCAACAGGTCGATGCCCCGCAGGATCGCCTCGGCGCGGTCGCCGACCTCCATCGCATCCGGCGCGCCCTCCAGCACCGCCGCGCGGATGCTTGCGGGATCTTCTGAGCGCGGATTGTCGTCGGTCACAATCACCGTGTCGGCATGGGTCATCGCGGCGGCCCCCATCAGGGGCCGTTTGGCGCGGTCGCGGTCGCCACCCGCGCCCACGATGGCAATCAGACGGCCCATCACATGCGGGCGCATCGCGGCCAGCGCGGTGGCCACGGCATCGGGCGTATGGGCATAGTCGACAAAGACCGCCGCCCCGTTGCCACGGGTCGCGGCCAGCTGCATGCGGCCCCGTACCGTGGTCAGATGCGGCAATGTATCGAAGACCTCTTGTGGTTGCCCGCCACAGGCGATCACCAGACCGGCGGCCAGCAGCACATTGTCGGCCTGAAAACCGCCGATCAGCTCCAGCCGCTTTTGCACCGGCTTGCCTTGCCATTCAAAGCGCAGGTCCTGCCCGGTCGCGTCATAACGCTGAGTGGTCAGGTGCAGGTCGCCCCCGTCGCGGCCCACGGTCAGCACTTCGCATCCGCGCGCGCGGGCGATGGCGACCATGTCCACGCCCCTGGGATCATCGGTGTTGATCACCGCCGTGCCATCCTCTGCCAGCACGCGGGCGAACAGCCCCGCCTTGGCGTCGAAATAGGCCTCGAAAGTCTCGTGATAATCCAGATGGTCCTGGGTGAAGTTGGTGAACCCCGCAGCGCGCAGGGTCACGCCGTCCAGCCGCCGCTGGTCAAGCCCGTGGCTTGAGGCCTCCATCGCCGCATGGGTGATGCCGTTGTCCGCCGCTGCGCGCAGGGTGCGGTGCAGGGTGATCGGCTCTGGCGTGGTATGGGCCAGCGGCGCGGTCCAGGCCCCCTCGACACCGGTGGTGCCAAGGTTCACGGCGGCAAAGCCCATCTCGATCCAGATCTGACGCACAAAGGTCGACACGGAGGTCTTGCCATTGGTCCCGGTCACCGCCGTCATGGTTTTGGGCTGACCGCCGAACCACAGGGCCGCCGTGCGCGCCAGCGCCTCGCGGGGGGCGTCAGACACCACCAGCGCGGCCCCGGCGGCGCGTATCGCATCCCTTGCAATCGCGGCCCCCTCGGGGTCAGTCAGGATCGCCACCGCACCGTCCTCCAGCGCCTTGCCGATGAACCGCGCGCCATGGACCTGGGTGCCGGGCATCGCCGCAAAGAGGCACCCCGGCCCAGCCTTGCGGCTGTCCACCTGCAGGTCCTCGATTGTTGGATTCGCCCCATTGGCCGCCATCAGGCCAAGGGAATTCAGAGGTGTTTTTCGGGGGCTGCTCATGGCTGCGCCTTTGCGGCTTGGTTCGTGACGCTTAGTTGTTGCCCGCAAGCGTTACCACAGCCTCCTCCAGCGGTTCAACAGTGGGTCGCAGACCCAGCAGCGGCGCGATCCGGCGGATCATCTCTGCGGCAACCGGCACGGCGGTCCAGCCCGCAGTACGGCGCGGTTTCGAGCCGGAGGTTTCCACCGCTTCGTCCAGGGTGACCACCAGCACATATTTGGGATCATGCGCCGGGAAGAAGGAGGCAAAGGTGGCGATGACCTTGTCCTTGTAATACCCGCCCGTGGGTTTGGGCTTGTCCGCCGAGCCGGTCTTGCCGGCGATCTGGTAGCCCGGCACTTCGGCAAAGCTTGCCGTGCCGTCGGTGACCACCTTGCGCAACATCCGGCGCGCGTCGGCAGAGGCATTGGCCGAGATCAGGCGCGGCCCGAGTTGCCGGCCTTCCTGCTTGATCAGCGTGGGTTTGACCTGAAACCCGCCATTGGCCAGCACCGCATAGCCCGCCGCCAGATGCATCGGACTGCTGGACAGGCCATGGCCATAGGAAATCGTCACCGAGGACAGTTCCGTCCAGCGTTTCGGCAACAGCGGCTTGCCGCCTGCGGCCTCGACAATCTCAAACGGCGTCGCCTCGAAGAAACCGAGTTTCTTGAGAAATTCCTGCTGTCTTGTGGCCCCGATCTGCAAGGCAATCCGCCCGGTGCCCCGGTTCGACGAGTTGACGATGATGTCCGCCACGCTCAGCTTGCCATAGTTCTTGCCATGGAACTCACCGATCTTGAAACCACCGACCTTGAAGGGCCCGCTGGTGTCGATCACGGTATCCGCATTGACCAGACCCAGTTCGATCGCCTGCGTTGCCGCAAAAATCTTGAAAGCCGACCCCAGTTCGTAAACCCCCTGCACCGACCGGTTGAACAGCGGGCTGTCCGAGGCATCGCCCTTTGTCGCAGGGCGCGGACGGTCGTTGGGGTCAAAGCTTGGCAGCGAGACCACGCTGATCACTTCGCCGGTTTTCACATCCATCAGAACCGATGTGGCCCCCTTGGCGTTCAGCAGTTTCATGCCGCCCCAAAGCACCTGTTCGGCTGCCGCCTGTACGGTCAGGTCCAGCGACAGTTGCAGCGGCTTGTTGCCGTTGGCGGGGTCGCGCAGGTAGTCGTCAAAGTATTTCTCGACCCCGGCGACGCCGATGACCTCGGCGGCATGCACGCCTTCCTTGCCGAAACTCGCGCCGCCCATCACATGGGCCGCCAGCCTGCCATTTGGGTAAAGACGCATGTCGCGCGGTGCGAACAGCAGTCCGGGATCGCCGATGTCATGCACCGCCTGCATCTGCTCGGGGCTGATTTTCTTCTTGATCCACAAGAACTTGCGCTTGCCGGTGAAATCCTTGAGCAGACGTTCTTCGTCCAGGTCAGGGAATACGCTGACCAGCTTTTTGGCAGCCGCCGCCGGGTCCACCATATGACGCGGCTGGGCATAAAGCGCGTGGGTCTCGAAATTGGTGGCCAGGATATTGCCGTTGCGGTCCACGATATCGGCGCGCGAGGCCGAAATCACGGCACCGGGCGCATGGGCACGCGGCTCCACCGCTTCGGAGGTGGCCAGCAGCCCCATGCGCGCCCCCACCACGGAAAAGGCGCAGAAAAAGAACACGCCCAGCACCAAAAGCCGCCCTTCGGCGCGCTGACGCGACCGGTCGCGCATCTGTTCGTGGCGGATGCGCTTGTTCTCGCGTTCGATCGCGTCGGGGTTCTCGCCCCTTTGGCGGGCATCGAGGATACGCGCCAGCGGGCGCAGCGGTGTGCGGATCATAGCGGGTCCTCCTGGCTGTCGGGCGCATTCATGGTCGAGACATCGACCGGGTCGGTGATCGGCAGCAGCGGTGCGGGTGGATAGGCCACTTGGTCCACCGCGCCGAACTGGTCGGGTTGCAGCGGCAAGAGCCCCAGCCGGTCAAAGTTGAGCACGGCAAGGTCGCGCAGCCGTTCGGGGCGGTTCTGATAGGCCCATTCAGCCTTGAGCACCGCAAGGCGCGCATAAGACCCGCGGATGTTGGCGTGCAGCTTGTCTGCCTCGCTCAGCGCCTGCTGGGTCGCGTAATTCTCGCGGTAGGCCCAGAAGGCCAGCCCAATCACCGCCATCGACGTAAGAACGTATAGAACTGCTCGCATCGTTACTGCCCCTTGACCATCGGCATCCCGATGGATTTCGCATCAACCGCACCGCTGGGTGCATCCGTTCTGATCGCCACGCGCAGCTTTGCCGATCGGCTGCGCGGGTTTTCCGACAATTCCTGCGCGTCCGGCCCGATCGCCTTGCGCTTTTCCACCCGGAACTGAGGGTCCGGGCGGTCAACCTCGGGGGCAAAGCGGTTGGCATTGCCGCCCCCGCCCGACCGGGCCGTCAGGAACCGTTTGACCATCCGGTCCTCGACCGAATGAAAGGTCACGACCGCCAGTTGGCCGCCGGGCCGCAAGGCGCGCTCAGCCGCCATAAGTCCCTGGAAAAGCTCGCCATATTCATCATTGACCGCAATGCGGATGGCCTGAAAGCTGCGCGTCGCAGGGTGCGATTGCCCCGGTTTGGCGCGCGGCAGGCAGCCTTCGATCAGCCCCGCAAGTTGCAGCGTGGTAGTGATCGGCGCCTCGGCACGGGCGCGCGCAATCGCCTTGGCGATGCGGCGGCTCGCGCGTTCCTCGCCGTATTGGAACAGGATATTGGCGATCAGTTCTTCGTCGCCCTCGTTGACCAGATCAGCAGCCGAAGGACCGTCCTGCGACATGCGCATGTCCAGCGGCCCGTCGCGCATGAAGGAAAAGCCGCGCTCGGCCAGGTCCAGCTGCATCGAGGACACCCCGAGGTCGAGCACGATCCCGTCAAGGTCCTGCGCATATTCGTCCATCCTGGAAAACACACCCTGCTGGATGGTGATCCGGTCGCCATAGGCATCGGCCCAGCCTGCCGCCATCTCGAAGGCCAGCGGGTCGCGGTCCACCGCGATGACACGTGCGGCTCCCGCCTCTATCAGGCCGCGGGTATAGCCGCCCGCCCCGAAGGTGCCGTCCAGCCAAACCCCTGAAACGGGTGCAACAGCATCCAGCAAGGGGCGCAGCAGAACGGGAGTGTGGGGGGCAGTCTGGTGAGGGGAGGCCGCAGCAGCCATCAGGTTCAGGCCTCCCGATCGCCGTCCAGGAAGGCCATCGGATCGAAATCATCGGGCAAGTCTGTGGCCCATGATTCTTCTTCGGCTTCGTAGGTTTCGGGCTTCCAGATCTGGAAGGTATCGCCGGTGGCGAAAAAGAACGCCTCCGCGTCGAGGTCGATCTTCTTGCGCAGCTTGGCGGGCAGCACCAGGCGGCCGGTTTCGTCCACCGTGGTGGGAAAGGATTGACCATGGAACAGGCGTTGCAGCGCCTTGCGCCCGACCGATCCGCGCGGCAGCGCGTCGATCTTTGCGTCCACCTCGTCGATGGCCTCCATCGTATAGCATTCAAGGTAGTTCCGCTTGGCATCGCCGTAAACGATCACAAGCTCGGGGGTCTCGCCTGATTTCCAGTTCGGGTCACCGGCTTCCAGCACACGACGAAAAGAGGCCGGTATGGAAACCCGCCCCTTGCTATCGACCTTGTGCTGGCTTTCGCCTCTGAACCTGCGGCCCACTTGATTTCCTGCCTGCGCGCCTTGCGCTTATCTTCTTGTCGCGCCCCCGCGAAATTCCTGTCCCTGGTCCGAAGTGATCTCCGGACATGGAAACGGCGGGTTGATCTGCTGCCACTGATCAACCCGCCGCCCTCGTCCCGCAGCTTGGCGGGGAAGTCCGACTGCGCGCGCCACCTGGGGGGATGTCTGCTCGCCCGCGCGCCGGATCTCTTTGGTCTGATGAAAGCGAGGTGCCTGTATGAAACCTGCTAGGTTTTATTTTTATTTGGGGTCGTTTGGTGCCCCGTGTCCCGTTCTCATCCGATGCACTAGGGATGCCATGGGAAATCGTGGGCGTCTACATTTTTTTCACCGTGAACTCACGATATTTAGTTTTGCACATAGCAGAAAATCTAAATCTGGTAGCAGAATTACGACAATTTTCCGCTTATTCAGTATAGGTGTCGGCAAAGAGCACAATATATGGTGTGGATTTTCAGTGTGGAAAAACTTCCCATGAATTCCCAGAAAAATTCATCCGCAGATTTATCCACAGGACATGTTCCACTCCTGTTCCATAAAAGGAATGCGGAATTCAAGGTTTTTCAACCCCATTCCCATAAATTTGATTCGAATTCGGCGGGTTCTGGCCGAATCACAGGGCCGGGACAGCCTCTATTCCCCCGATTTCCCAGAACCCCGCCCCAATTGGCATGCCAGTCCCATGATTGCCCAAAGCAACGACGCCAAATCCGCCCGGATCATGCCGGACGGGACGGAAATTGTGGTGTTTCATGGCCGCATCAAACCGGGGTTGCGACTTTTTGAGCACCAGAAAAGCCCAGAAAAAACCTGAAACCGGGCGAACCACGACCGCATTCATGACGTCAAACAGTTTTTAGTCTTTCGACCCGATAACTAAAGCGTCTCCCGCCGGGCGCTCTCGACCAAAGGAATGATGTATGAGTATCGCTTCTGATATCGAAGCTTACATGGTGACGCTGATCAACGAGGTCCGCGCCGAACACGGCCTGGGGGCGCTGACCCTTGAGATGAATTTGAACCAATCTGCCGACGATCACACCGACTGGATGATTCAGACCGACACCTTCAGCCATACCGGCGTTGAAGACAGCACCTCGCACGATCGCATCCGCGCGGCAGGTTTTGACATCTCCGGCACCTGGCGGACGGGCGAGAACCTTGCGGTGCAGACGGTACGCGGCCCCGCAGGCCTGTGGGATGACATACGCGATTTGCATGAGGGGTTGATGAACTCCCCTTCTCACCGGGCGAACATCCTGAATGCCGGCTATACTCATATCGGCATTGGCATTGGCCTTGGCCCGATGAGCTATGGCACCGGAACCTTTCACGATTCCATTCTCGTCACCCAGAACTTCGGCGCGACCCAGGGTGCCCTGGACCAACAGATCATGGGCGATGCCAGCGCCGACGTAATCGAAACCTCCTTTGGAGAGGACTATATCACCGGCGGTGCGGGCAATGATCTGATCAGCACCGGCAGCGGTCGCGACACCATCGACGGGGGCGACGGCAATGACAGCATCCGCGCGGGCGACGGCGCGGACCTCATTCGCGGCGGCACCGGTGCGGACAATCTGCACGGCAATGCCGGGGCCGACACCATCCTGGGCGATTTCGGCAATGATGCCATTCTGGGCGGCACCGGAAACGACCTGCTGCGCGGCGGCGCACAAGAAGACAGCATCGCCGGTGACGAAGGCGATGACCGCATCTTTGGCGACGCGGGCTTTGACCTGCTGCGCGGTGGCGATGGCAATGACACCATCGACGGCGGGGCGCAGGCCGATAACCTATATGGCGACGGCGGTGACGACCTGCTGCTGGGCGGGGCCGGTTTCGACCGGCTGTTCGGCGGGACCGGCAATGACGTGCTCGAAGCTGGCGACGGCAGCGATGCCCTGTTCGGGCAGATGGGCAATGACACCCTGCGCGGCCAGGACGGCAATGACCGCTTCTTTGGCGGCCAGGGCGATGACCTGATCGAGGGTGGCAACGGCAATGACGCAATGAGAGGTGGTGCGGGCTTTGACCGGCTGATCGGGGGCGCAGGCAATGACGTGCTGGTCGGCCTCTTTAACGCCGACACCTTTGTCTTTGCGGATATGGCGGGCGGTTTCGGAAACGACACCATCAATGACTTCGATGCCACCAACCCGTTTGAGCGGATCGACCTCAGCGGGGCACAGGCGATCACCGATTTCAACGATCTGATCACGCATCACGTCCAGCAGATCGGCCGCAGTGTTCTGATCGACGCAGGTGACAACAGTTCTATCTTTCTGCTCGGCGTCAACCTGAACGATCTCGACGGGACCGATTTCATCTTCTGACCTGCCTGGCTCATTCTATCTGATGGTCAGAAAGGTGCAGGAAACTGCGCCTTTTCGACATTTCCAGCCACCTGTCCGACCTGACGCCCAACAATCTGGCCGCTCGCGCTTGCACCTGCGGGGCACATTGGCCAAAAGGTCAACAGTATATTCAGGAGCAGGTTTTTGACCGTCGGATTAGCCATCATCGCCCATGCCATACGCATGTTGATCCACGAACCGGGCACCACCCTGCGGGTGATCCTGCCGGGTCTGGCCATGGTCGTGTTCAGCACGGTGGCCGCTTCGGTGCTGGTATCGGATGTGATTGCCGCCGTCACCAGCAACAACGCCAATGCGATCCTGCAAATCCCCCCCTCCGACGTTTTGCTGATGCTGGTACTGGGGCTGACAGGGCTGCTGGGCTATGCCCTGATGGCGATCCACTGGCACCGCCACGTCCTGCTGAATGGCCCCGAACGGGTCAGCGACCTGGCCCCGAGCTGGAGCGTCATCGCATATTACATCTGGCGGGCCTTCACCGTTGCCCTTGTCCAGATGCTGGCGGCTGTGCCGATCCTGACGGCGATCACCGTGCTGGCCGGGATCACCGGCTGGCAGACCACACCGGGCCAGACCGGCCCGTCGGTGATCTTCGGGATTCTCGCAGGCATCGCCTTTGTCTGGGTTGCCCTGCGCTTCAGCATCGCACTGCCTGCCGCCGCGATGGGCCAGCGCATGGGGCTGCTGCAAAGCTGGATGGTGTCCGCCCCGATGTCCGGCGCGATCCTGTCGGTTGCGGCACTGCTGTCCCTGATCAGCGTAGCGACATCGGTGATCATGTCGTTGCTGTTTCCGGGATCCGGCCCCGCTGGCCTGCTGCTGGAGACCTGCGTCTTCCTGGTCGAAGGGATCATCTTTGTCTCGGTCCTGACAACGCTTTACGGTCATCTGGTGGAAAAGCGCCCCCTCGGCTGAGCTGGTCGCGGCTCAGGCCATGCCGCCCTTGACCAACCCCTCCGCAATCCGCGCATAGGCCTGCGCGATCGGGCCGTCACCCGCCGCCACCGGCGTGCCTGCATCCCCCGCCAGACGGGTCTCCAGATCAATCGGCAAGGCCCCGAGCAGCGGCACACCCATCTTCTCGGCCTCCGCCGCAACACCGCCATGCCCGAATATCTCGTGCTCGGCCCCGCAATCGGGGCAGACAAACATCGACATGTTCTCGATCAGCCCCAACACCGGGGTCTTGAGCGTCGCAAACATGTCGATCGCCTTGCGCGCGTCAATCAGCGCCACGTCCTGCGGCGTGCTGACTACAATCGCCCCGGTCAGTTCGGACTTGGTACAGAGTGTCAACTGCACATCCCCCGTACCCGGCGGCAGATCGACCAGTAACACGTCCAACTCGCCCCATTGCACCTGCCCCAGCATCTGCTGCAAGGCACCCATCAACATCGGCCCGCGCCAGACCACCGCCTTGCCCTCTTCCATCATGAAGCCGATGGACATCATCGTGACCCCATGCGCCTGCAACGGGATGATCGTCTTGCCGTCCGGGCTGGCGGGGCGTCTGTTCACCCCCATCATGCGCGGCTGGCTGGGTCCGTAGATATCCGCATCCAGCAGCCCCACCCGGCGGCCCTGACGGGCCAGGGCCACGGCGAGGTTGGAGCTGACGGTTGATTTGCCCACCCCGCCCTTGCCAGAGGCAATGGCAAGAATCCGGTCTACCCCTGCAGGTTTGACCGGCCCCTCCTGCGGTTTGGGATGGCCGCCGATCTTCAGGCTGGGCGCGGCCTGCGGTTTCTTGGCCGGTCCATGCGCCGTCAAGGCCACCGAAACGCTGCGCACACCGGGCAGTTCGCCGACAACCTTTTCCGCCGCATCGCGCAAGGGCCCCATGACCTGCGCCACCTCGGCATTTGGTGCCTCGATGACAAAGCGCACAACATCCTCGTCGATCCGCAAGGCCCGAACCAGATCATGCTCCATCAGGCTCTTGCCATCAGGCAGGCTCACACGGGAAAGCGCGGTTTCGACATCGGTCTTGTTGATCGGCATGGTAACCTCCTGTGGTTCCCCCTCACATGGCAGTTTCTGCAAAAATCACAAGGGCAGGAAGGCATATGCACAAGTCTTCAGCACACCGCCTTCCAAACGTACCGCAAAACCATGTTTTTGCTGCATGGCAGCATTGCAAAACTAACCATTGTGCAACCGCAGCATTAAGGCGACATTGTGTATGTGAAGAGCGGCAACGCCCTTCGACAGAAAGACCAGACGGGGTCATCCTCCTCCCGACACCGTCTGCGATTGGCGGCGACATCCTCCTCCTCCCTGATGTCGCCGCCCTTTTTCTTTCCCCTCCCCCTTACGTCAGAGCATGCGCCATCCACAGGGCTGCGTTTGCGCATTCAGAACAATGGCTTGTCGCTGTGCGGCCCATGCGCGCCCCGCATAACGGCAATGCAGCGATGGACGTTGTTCAGGATTTTTTCAGGCGTATATGCCTCTCATCCGAAACGACGATGATATGAAAACAAGAGGCGCCAAAATGGCATATTCGACACTTACAACCGCACCTACATCTTCCTTGCTCAGCCGCGTCGGCTCCGCCTTTGATGCGATGGCAACCCGCTACAAGCAGTACCGCATGTACCGCGAAACCTTTGACGGCCTCAGCGCATTGAGCAACCGCGACCTGGCCGACCTCGGCCTGAGCCGCAGCGACATCAAGCGCATTGCGATGGAATCCGCCCGCGGCTGAGACAGCAGAATCGGTCGTCCTCCTCCTCCCTGAAGGACGACTGGTAACCGGGGCCGCTGCACCTTCCTCCTCCCTGATGCAGCAGCGCCCCGACAAGACCCGAAGCCGATCCTCCCTTGACGCTTCGGGCCGACAAAGAGCAGCGGTGCCGTCCTCCCACGGCACCGCTGTTTCTTTATCCCCTCCCCCCAACATCTCTGGTCTGGCGCCGCCCTTGCTTGAGCACAGGCAGGGCGCGCGGCGGGCGGACACACCAGCCAAATCGCCGAGGGCCCCCGAAGGGGATACGGCTATTTTGCTTGTGGGGCCGAACGACGGGTGCCAGGACGGGGCTCGATCAAGGGCGGCGCCAGACCCTCTGGGATGGTGGGCCCGCAGCGCAAATCATTCATGTAATGCGGCGCAGCCGCACCTTTGGATCAGGCCTGCGTCAGATGCCTGCCCTCAGAACGGCACGTCATCGCAGCCGGACAGGAATCGCGAAACAACCTTTTTCACACCGGCCTTTTCGAATTCCACTTCCAGCTTGTCACCTTCGATGCCGATGATCGCCCCATAGCCGAATTTCTGGTGGAACACCCGCTCCCCCATGACAAAGCTGCTGACCGCGTCCATGTCGATGGTCACATTGCGCTGTTCGCGCGGCTGGCTGACCCCGCGCTCGCCCGCGCGCGCCTGCAAACGTCGCCAGCCGGGCGAGTTGTAGACATTCGCCTCCGCCGCCGCCTCGTGCAGGGTGCTTTTGGGCATCGCCGCCCCGAAACTGCCGCCATAAAGACCTGGCGGTGTCAGCACTTCCACGTGATCCTCGGGCAATTCATCAATGAACCGCGAAGGCATGGCACTTTGCCACTGGCCAAAGACCATGCGGTTTCCGGCAAAGGATATCGTGCACAGTTCCTCCGCCCGAGTGATGCCGACATAGGCCAGACGACGCTCTTCTTCCAACCCCTTGATCCCGCTTTCGTCCATGGAGCGTTGCGAGGGGAACAGCCCGTCTTCCCAACCCGGCAGAAAGACAGCGGGAAATTCCAGCCCCTTGGCCGCATGCAGGGTCATGATGCTGACCTTTTCGCCGCCATCGTCGCTTTCATTGTCCATGATCAGGCTGACATGTTCGAGGAACCCTTGCAGGTTCTCGAACTGCTCCAGCGCCTTGACCAGTTCCTTGAGGTTGTCCAGCCGCCCCGGCGCTTCGGGTGTCTTGTCGTTCTGCCACATGCCGGTATAGCCGGATTCGTCCAGGATAATCTCTGCCAGTTCCACGTGGCCGGTGCCATCCTCCCCCGCCATGCGGCCCCAGCGGTCGATCCCGTCGATCAACTGCCGCAACTGCGCCGCGCCCTTGCCGCCGATCCCGTCATGGGCCAGCAGTATGCGCGCGCCCTCGACCAGGTTCACCCCGTGTTGGCGCGCTGTTGTCTGGATCTTCTGCTGCGCCACATTGCCCAGCCCCCGCTTGGGCGTGTTCACGATCCGCTCGAACGCCAGATCGTCATCGGGCGAGGTCACCACCCGGAAATAGGCCATCGCGTCCCGGATCTCCAACCGTTCGTAAAACCGCGGGCCGCCAATAACGCGGTACGGCAGGCCGATGGTCAGGAACCGATCCTCAAAGGCGCGCATCTGGTGCGAGGCGCGCACCAGGATCGCCATGGAATCAAGCCCCAAGGCGTCCATCCCACGGGTGCCGCGCTGCATCGCCTCGATCTCCTCGCCGATCCAGCGGGCCTCTTCCTCGCCGTCCCAATGTCCGATCAGGCGCAGTTTCTCGCCCTCCTCGGCCTCGGTCCACAGGGTCTTGCCCAGCCGCCCCTCATTGCCCGCAATCACGCCGGAGGCCGCAGCAAGGATATGCGGGGTAGACCGGTAGTTCTGTTCCAGCTTGACCACATGCGCGCCGGGAAAATCGGTCTCGAACCGCAGGATGTTGCCCACCTCGGCCCCGCGCCAGCCATAGATCGACTGGTCGTCATCGCCCACGCAGCAGATGTTGCGATGCCCCTGCGCCAGCAGCCGCAGCCACAGATACTGCGCCACGTTGGTGTCCTGGTATTCGTCCACGAGAATATATTTGAACCAGCGCTGATACTGGTCCAGCACATCCGGGTGCTTTTGAAAGATCGTGACCATATGCAGCAGCAGGTCGCCGAAATCGCAGGCGTTCAGCTCCTTCAGCCGCCGCTGATACTGGTCGTAAATCTCCGTGCCGCGATGGTTATAAAGCCCCGCATCGGCGGCAGGCACCTTTTCGGGCGTCAGCGCGCGGTTCTTCCAGCCGTCGATGATGCCGGCCAGCATCCGGGCGGGCCAGCGCTTGTCGTCGATGTTCTCTGCCGCGACCAATTGCTTGAGCAGACGCAGCTGATCATCCGTGTCCAGAATGGTAAAATTCGACTTCAGCCCCACCAGTTCGGCGTGGCGGCGCAGAAGTTTCACACAGATCGCGTGAAAGGTGCCCAGCCAGGGCATCCCCTCGACCTGCTGACCCAGCATCTGGCCAACGCGGTTCTTCATCTCGCGCGCCGCCTTGTTGGTAAAGGTCACCGCCAGCACTTCGTTGGGGCGCGCGCGGCCCGTCACCATCAGATGCACGATCCGGGCGGTCAGCGCCTTGGTCTTGCCGGTCCCGGCGCCCGCAAGCATCAGCACGGGGCCATCCATCTGCTCCACCGCGGCGCGTTGCGCGGGGTTCAATCCATCCAGATAAGGCTGCGGCCGCGCGGCCATCGCGCGGGCGGACAGCGACGCGCCTTCGAAGGCGTCCATTTCATCAAAGCTGCTCATGCCGGGAAACATAGCGAGTCGCTGGCCTGATGAAAAGCCACGTTCTCATTATGTTCACGGCCTGTAAACCCGGCCTAACGAGCCCTGAAATCGCCCTTCTAACTATCTGTTTTAGATCAATTTTCAACGGCTTTAACTGTTTACCGTTCTCTAACCAAATAGCGCTTAGTTTGTTCGGAGTTGGGCAACAAGAACAAGGAAGAAGAGATGTTCACAACCGCAAATGTACGGGACCTGCGGCGGCAGATCGACAGGTTCAATGTACCGATGTTCATCATCCAGCGATACCGCGACACCCACACCTTTGAAATCCTTGCCCTGAACCGTCGTTACGAGGTCGAAAGCGGCATGTCCATGGACGCCATCCAGGGCAAGCCCCTGACCGACCTGCTGCCCCCGAAACAGGCCGCCGCTGTCGGGGAAAAGTATGAAAAATGCCTGACGGAAAAAGCACCCCAACGCTACCGGGAGGTTCTGGATCTGCCGCGCGGGTCGATGATCTGGGATACGACACTGCAATATGCAGAAATCGCGGGACAACCGGACCGGATCATCGGCAGCGCAATCGTGCTTGAGCGGATCGAACATGACGACCATGACGAACATGCCTTCCAGGACATGCGGTATCTTGCTGCCGCCTCGGGGTGTGAACTGGGCAAGGTTTCCGCCCTGCTTGAGGCCGTTGAACGAGGGCATTTCGATTCCAAACGTCTGGCCGGGTCGGCAGGGATGCTGGCGGGTCTGTGCCGGACCATTGATTACAAGCTGAATGAAATCCGCGCTGCTGCGGAAAAGCGCATCAATGACCGTGCGGCCCGCGCCCTCGGGCCTGCCCGTGTCCATCTGATCGAAACGCCGACGTCGCACAACCATAATGCGGATGAGGTGGATGCAGCGATCGCCGCGCTGGTGGATCTGATCGGTACAATGCCGGATCATGAGGTCCTGCCGTCACAACAGGCCACTGCCAATAACTGATGCTCCGCGCGTCGACACCGGGCATCTGGACATTGACCTGCGACCCGGCACAAATGGCGCATGGATATTCACAGCAGATACCCCGCCATTGCCGATCTGCGCACCCGCGCGAAACGGCGCATTCCGCCCTTTGTCTGGGAATACCTCGACAGCGGCACCGGCACCGAGGCCGCCAAGGCCCGCAACCGCAGGGCGCTGGACCGGATCGGCATGATGCCATCGGTCCTGCATGGTGAGGTCACACCGGATCTGAGCACTGAATTCCTGGGGCAATCACTGCCTCTGCCTTTCGGCATTGCGCCGATCGGGTTGTCGGGGCTGATCTGGCCCGGCGCGGAGGGCCATCTGGCCCGCGCCGCCGCGCGCCATGACATCCCTTACTGCCTCTCCACCGTCGCCACCCAAAGCCCCGAGGACATGGCCCCGCATCTGGGCAACCGTGGCTGGTTCCAGATGTACCCGCCCCGCGATCCGGAGACCCGCGCCGACATGCTCAGGCGCGCGCGCGCCTCGGGATTCGGCACGCTGGTCCTGACGGTCGATGTCCCCGCCTCCTCGCGGCGCGAACGGCAGGTCCGCTCTGGCCTGACCAATCCGCCACGCCTGACACCGCGTCTGCTGGCGCAGGTCGCGACCCGGCCCGCCTGGGCCTTGCAGATTGCGAAACGCGGCATGCCGCATATGCGCGGGCTCGACAAATACGTGACCGATGCCACGGCCAACCTGCCGCCGACCGCCCATGTCGGCTACCTGCTGCGCACCGCGCCGGACTGGGACTATGTCGCCTGGCTGCGCGAGGCCTGGGATGGCCCCTTTGTGGTCAAGGGCATCCTGCGCCCCGACGATGCGGTCCGGCTGGAGCAGATGGGCATCGACGCGGTCTGGGTCTCGAACCACGCGGGCCGCCAGTTCGACGGCGCACCCGCCAGCATCGAGGCGCTGCCGGACATCCGCGCCGCCACCACCCTGCCCCTGATCTTTGACAGCGGCATCGAAGGCGGGCTCGACATCCTGCGCGCCCTCGCACTCGGGGCGGATTTTGTCATGCTGGGCCGGGCCTTCCACTTTGCCCTGGGCGCCCTTGGCCCGCGCGGGGCCGATCACCTGATCGACCTGCTGGCAAAAGACATGATTGCCAACATGGGACAACTGGGTCTGGCAAGCCTCGATCCCCTTCCCGACCCCATTTTGCTGTCCTGAGGTCGCAATGCCGCCGCAAGACGCCGCAGCAAACCTTGCGAAAATGTTACAATCATGACCTGCTGGCTGTTGCGCCGCACCGCAGCATCCCTAGTATGTCGGAAAATTCGTCCAGAGGAAGACAACTCATGCCTGACTTTTCGAAAATCCTGATTGCGAACCGGGGCGAGATCGCCATCCGCATCATGCGCGCTGCCAACGAGATGGGGAAAAAGACCGTCGCCGTCTTTGCCGAGGAGGACAAGCTGGGTCTGCACCGTTTCAAGGCGGACGAGGCCTATCGCATCGGCGAGGGTCTGGGACCGGTGGCTGCCTATCTCAGCATCGACGAGATCATTCGCGTGGCCAAGGCATCGGGCGCGGATGCGATCCATCCAGGCTATGGGTTGCTGTCGGAAAATCCCGATCTGGTGGATGCCTGTGTGCAGAACGGCATTACTTTCATCGGCCCGCGCGCCGAGACAATGCGCGCCCTGGGCGACAAGGCCAGCGCGCGGCGGGTGGCGGTCGAGGCCGGTGTGCCGGTGATCCCCGCATCCGAAGTGCTGGGCGACGACATGGATGCGATCCGTGCCGAGGCCCGCGAAATCGGCTATCCCTTCATGCTCAAGGCCTCCTGGGGCGGCGGCGGGCGCGGCATGCGCCCGATCTACAAGGAAGAGGAACTGGAAGAGAAGATCCTCGAAGGCCGCCGCGAAGCTGAAGCGGCATTCGGCAACGGCGAGGGTTACCTGGAGAAGATGATTCTCAAGGCGCGCCACGTCGAGGTGCAGATCCTGGGCGACAAACATGGCGAGATCTACCACCTGTATGAACGTGACTGTTCGGTCCAGCGCCGCAACCAGAAGGTCGTCGAACGCGCGCCCGCCCCCTACCTGACCGAAGAACAGCGCACTGAGATCTGCGAGCTGGGCCGCAAGATCTGCGCCCATGTGGGCTATGAATGCGCAGGCACCGTCGAATTCCTGATGGATATGGACGACGGCAAGTTCTACTTCATCGAGGTGAACCCCCGCGTGCAGGTCGAACATACCGTGACCGAGGAAGTCACCGGCATCGACATTGTGCGCGCGCAGATCCTGATCGCCGAAGGCAAGACAATTGCCGAGGCCACCGGCAAGACCAGCCAGGGTGATGTGCATCTGACCGGCCATGCGTTGCAGACCCGGATCACCACCGAGGACCCGCAGAACAATTTCATCCCCGACTATGGCCGGTTGACCGCCTATCGCTCTGCCACCGGCATGGGCATTCGCCTGGACGGCGGCACCGCCTATGCGGGCGGGGTGATCACGCGCTACTACGACAGCCTGCTGACCAAGATCACCGCCAAGGCACCCACGCCGGAGATGGCCATTGCCCGGATGGACCGCGCCCTGCGCGAATTCCGCATTCGGGGTGTCAGCACCAACATTGCCTTTGTCGAGAACCTGCTGAAGCACCCGACATTCCTGAACAACACCTACCACACCAAGTTCATCGACGAGACGCCGGAGCTGTTCCAGTTCTCCTCGCGCCGGGACCGGGGCACCAAGGTGCTGACCTATATCGCGGATATCACCGTGAACGGCCATCCCGAGACCAAGGGCCACCCCCGCCCCGGATCGCATCTGCGTGACCCCAGGCCGCCTGCCAGCCGGGCAGAGCCGATGATGGGCACCCGCAACCTGCTGGAGCAGAAAGGCCCGCAGGCCGTCGCGGACTGGATGAGCCAGCAGCGGCAACTGCTGATCACCGACACCACCATGCGCGACGGGCACCAGTCGCTGCTGGCCACCCGGATGCGCAGCCATGACATGATCAAGGTCGCCCCCGCCTATGCCGCCAACCTGCCGCAGCTGTTCAGCGTGGAATGCTGGGGGGGTGCCACCTTTGACGTGGCCTACCGGTTTTTGCAGGAATGCCCCTGGCAGCGCCTGCGCGACCTGCGCGAACGCATGCCCAACCTGATGACCCAGATGCTGCTGCGCGCCTCCAACGGGGTGGGCTACACCAACTATCCCGACAATGTGGTGCAGCATTTTGTGAAAACCGCCGCCAGTTCCGGCGTGGATGTCTTCCGCGTCTTCGACAGCCTGAACTGGGTGGAAAACATGCGCGTCGCCATGGATGCGGTGATCGAGGCCGACAAGGTCTGCGAAGGCACGATCTGCTATACCGGCGACATCTATGATCCGGACCGCGCGAAATACGATCTGAAATACTACGTCAAGATGGGTCAGGACCTGAAAGCCGCAGGCGCGCATGTGCTGGGCCTCAAGGACATGGCCGGTCTGCTGAAGCCCGCGCAGGCGCGTGTGCTGATCCAGGCGCTGAAAACCGAGGTCGGCCTGCCGATTCATTTCCACACCCATGACACCGCAGGCATCGCCTGCGCCACCATCCTTGCCGCGTCAGAGGCCGGGGTGGACGCCGTCGATTGCGCGATGGATGCGCTGTCGGGCAATACCTCGCAGGCCACACTGGGGTCGGTCGTCTCCGCCCTGCAACATACCGACCGTGACACTGGGCTGGACATGACCGCGATCCGCGAAATCTCGGACTATTGGGAAGAGGTCCGCGCCCATTACGGTGCCTTCGAGACCGGCATGCAGGCCCCCTCCTCCGAGGTCTATCTGCACGAGATGCCGGGCGGTCAGTTCACCAACCTCAAGGCGCAGGCGGCGTCGATGGGGCTGGATGACCGCTGGCCGCAGGTCGCGCGCACCTACCGCGACGTGAACCAGATGTTCGGCGATATCGTGAAGGTCACGCCATCGTCGAAAGTGGTGGGTGACATGGCGCTGATGATGGTCAGCCAGGGTCTGACCCGCGCGCAGGTCGAAGACCCTGAAACCGATGTGTCCTTCCCCGATTCCGTGATCGACATGATGCGCGGCAATCTTGGCCAGCCTCCCGGCGGCTTCCCCGACGGGATCGTGAAAAAGGTGCTCAAGGGCGAGAAGCCCAATCTTGAGCGCCCCGGCAAACACCTCGCGCCAGTGGACCTTGAGGCCACCCGCAAGGAGCTGTCCGAAAAGTTCGACGGGATCGAGATCGACGACGAGGACCTCTGCGGCTACCTGATGTATCCAAAGGTTTTTGCCGACTATATGGAGCGCCATCAACAATACGGGCCGGTGCGCACCCTGCCCACCGCCACATTCTTTTACGGAATGGAACCTTCGGAGGAAATCTCGGCCGAGATCGACCCCGGCAAGACGCTGGAAGTCCGCATGCAGGCGCTCAGCGAGACATCCGAAGACGGCGAGGTGAAGGTGTTCTTTGAACTCAACGGCCAGCCCCGCGTGATCCGGGTGCCGAACCGCAAGGTCACCGCCGCAACTGCCAAGCGGCCCAAGGCCGAGGCTGGCAACGACAGCCACATCGGCGCACCGATGCCCGGTGTCGTCGCCTCGGTTGCAGCAACCGCGGGCCAGAAGATCAAGGCGGGCGATCTGTTGCTGACCATCGAGGCGATGAAGATGGAAACCGGCATCCACGCCGAACGCGACGCCACGGTCAAGGCGGTTCATGTCCAGCCGGGCGCCCAGATCGACGCCAAGGATCTGCTGGTCGAGTTGGAATAGCCCAGAACAGAGAAAAACGGCCTCCCGGTCCAACCGCTGGATCGGGGGGTGACACCTGAACCGCGCTGCGGCGCGATCATTACAGCGTTTCGCGTTTACCTTGATACGCCCCTTACCACCTAACGCGTCAGGTGATTCAGGTTTAACGCGAAGCTCTTGGGGCTGCGCCAGCCCGGCCCCCTGGTCGGTCCGGCGCATCTGACCACATTTCCCTTTTCAGATGAATTTCTTTGGACTCTCGACATAAGTCGTTAGAGTTTTTTCACATTTTAATGAGCAAGGTTTGACAGATGTATTTTCGCAATTCAATTGGTGCTGAGACACCCACATCCCGCCCTCCCGGCAGACGTACCGACCCCGTCGCAGAACGATCCATTGCCGATGACCGGCATGATCGGTCCGGCCCTGCGCCTCAAGGTGGCAGGGATCGCGCCCCAACGGTCGAGGACCACCGCCAGGATACAGAGGTTGACGAGACCGGGGCGGCATCCACCCAGCCAGAACCGCAAGCGCGGGGCGATCATTTCGAATTCACCTTTGAACGTGGCGGATCTGCGCAAACGGACCGGGGCCAGCGAGACGCGGAATCCGCGCCGGAAGAGAACAGGATCGCCACAGCCAACGCAGCCGGCGACGGCAGACCGGACCCGGACCCAGAGCCGACACCGGCTGAAGATACAGACCCCGATCCGGCGCCTGCCCCCCTTGATCCGCCCACCGAACCGGAGGAGCCTGTCAACGCAGGCCGCCCCGGCGGTGACACACCGGGCACGCCGCAGGTGACACCGCCCAGCCCGCCGCCGGGCAGTGACAATGCCGAATATGGCCGCGACCCCGACGCGGCGCCAGATCCCGGTACGATCCCCCTGACCGGCTATACCAGCGGCGGTCCGGCCAGCACGGCCTATAATGTCACCATCGAATTTGTCGGCACCTGGACCGCCGAATTGCAAAACGCCTTTATCGAAGCGGCGGATTACCTGAGCACAATCATCCTGGGCGATCTGCCGGATGCGCTGGTGGACAGTGTGACCATTGATGACATCTCAATCACCGCCACGCTGGACACGATTGACGGCGTCGGTGGCATCCTGGGCAGCGCAGGCCCCCGCGAAATCCGCAACGATGGCACCTACCTGCCCGCGACGGGGGCCATGACCTTTGACAGCGCGGATGCGCAGAACCAGCTTGGCCTTGGCAACTGGGAGGCCATCATCCTGCATGAAATGATGCATGCGATGGGGTTCGGCTCGCTCTGGTCCTTGATGGGGCTGACCAGCGGCTCGGTCGGCGGGGGCGACATCCGCTTTACCGGCGCGAATGCCACTGACGTCTACCAGACCGAATTTCCCGATATTGCCGCCAATGATCCGGGGTCGCTGTCGGGTGTGCCGATTGAAACGGATGGCGGCTCCGGTACGGCGGGCAGCCATTGGGACGAGCTTCTGTTCAATGCGGAACTGATGACCGGCTACGTCGATACAGGTGGCTTCGTGTCGCTGATGACCATCGCGGCGCTGGAGGACATGGGGTATGACACCGTTTACGACAACCCCTACAGCGCGACCGATCAGACCGCGCCGCTGCCGCCGGACCCGCTGCTGGACTTCATGGCCTGACTGCCCGGCGCAGCAAGGGGCAGACCGTTGCGCGGCCTGCCCTGATAATCTGTTGCGCGACGCGCCGGAAGCGGCCATTCTGCGCATATGCACCTCTCTGCACTGACCCTGATCATCCCCGACTATGACGCCGCCATCGCCTATTATTGCGATGTGATGGGCTTTGATCTGACCGAAGACATCGACCAGGGCCACAAGCGCTGGGTCCGCGTCACGCCGCCCGGCGGCGGCGCGGGCATGATCCTTGCAGAACCGGGCAACGAAACCCAGCGCGCCGCCATCGGCAACCAGGGTGCGGGGCGGGTCTGGCTGTTTCTGAACACCGACAGTTTTGATCGCGATTACAATGCCTTGCGCGCCAAATCTGTCGTATTCGAGGAGGCGCCGCGCCATGAGCCCTATGGCACCGTTGCCGTCTTTCGCGACATTTTCGGCAACCGTTGGGATCTGATCGGCAGCGCGGTGCCGCCGTCCAGTTGAAACCCCTTACCCCCTCGCGCCGTTCAGAACGACTTGGTCAATGACACCTTGAACGTCCGGCCCGGTGCCTTGCGGGTGGGTGACGACAGATGCCCGACGTAGTCCTTGTCAAAGACATTCTCCAGGCCAAAGCGCACCTCGGTGCCGTCAAGCCAGCCCTGATCGGGCCGCCATGTCGCACGCAGGTTATGCGCCGTGCTGTTCGGCAAACCCGCCCCCAGCGCATCCCGTTGGTCTGCGGCATGGACAATTTCCCAGCTCAGGTCGAAATCGTCGTTCCAGCGTTTGCCCAGCGTCAGAAGGACACGGTCTGCCGGGCTGTTGCGCCAGACGGTTGAAGTGTTGTCAGGATTGTATTCCGTCCCGTTCCCCAGATGCCCGGCAAAATCGGCGTAGAAACCGCTGGCCATTCCATAAGACGCCTCCAGCTCAAAGCCCTTCGATTCCACGCTTTCCAGCTCCGCCCCGGTGCCGCCGGCCACTGTGTAGCTGGTGATATCGCGCAGTTTCGTGGCATAGAAATTACCCCGGATCGTCAAGCTGTCGTCCGGCGCGAAGACATGCGTACCCGTATAGGCCGCCCCAAGCTCCAGCGTGTGCGATTTCTCTGCCGTGGCGATGCGCCGCTGGGCGGTGGCGCTGTTGCCCAGATCGTCGATGATCGGCAGCCCTTCGGTATAGGCGGCACTGCCAAAGACGGACAAGCCGTTGCCGAAATCATAGGCCAGTGCCAGCCCGCCCATCAGGGCATCCTTTTGATAGGAATCAGGCACCCCCGCCAGCGGCAGCGCCGAAGTGATCCGGGAATTCTCGTAGCGCAGCGCGGGGGTGATCGTGAACTGCCCCACGGTCATCTCGTTCACCACAAACAGCGCATAGCGGTCATCGCGGCCGCCGGGTGCCCCGGCGGCAGTGTTGTCGGCCCGTTCCCGGCGCTGCACCTCAAGCCCGGCCAGCATGTCATGCGACAGCATCCCGGTCTGGAACTGGGCGCGGTTCGTCAGGGTGAGTTTTGTCGTCTCGTAGTGCTGATCCGCGTTGACCGTATCCACAAGGAACGGAAAGGAGGGCGTCCCCTCCAGCGGCGAAGACCCCGGCACATAGTCATATTCGATGATCTGATCGGCATAGGAAAGGTTGGCCCGCAGGTCGATCAGGTCGCTGGCGGGATTGTACCGGTATTCCAGAACCGTCTGGGCGGTATCGGTCAGCCGGTCCACATTGCCGAAACTGCCGCCGGTGGTGTCGAACTGGTCATAAGGAACATCCTTGTCATCGGCCACGGTGCGCGAATGGCTGAAGGTTAACGATTGCGCGTCATCCTGACCAAAGGTGAACTTGGCCTTTGCCAGATAGGAAGGCGTCTGAAACGCGCTGTTTCCGATCACACTGCCGTCGCCGGCTTTCAGGTCATTCTGGTCACGGAAGGAATAGTTCAGCAGGAACTCGGCGCGCTGTGTCGGCATCCAGGCCAGATTGGTCGAGCTGACCTTGCCGTCGCCGTTGGAACTGTACTCAAAGGTCTGCGAGCCGCCAAAGCCCGGCACCCCGCCGGTGAAATCGGATGCGTCCTTTGTCTCCAGCTTGACCACACCGCCGACGATGCCCGACCCATAGGCAAAGCTGCCGATGGTGCCGCGCAGCACTTCGACCTGACGATAGAGCAGCGGATCGGTGAAAAGCTGCGTGCCGATGCGATACAGTTCTTCCGATCCGACAGTGGCACCATCCACCAGCACGGCGATCTTCTGGTCCGACCCATAGGTGGTGTTCGCCCCGAAACCGCGGATGTTGATGCCCGATCCCTGCGGCGTGGTGCCGTTCACAAGGGTCACGCCGGGTATGGAATCAATCACTTGCGCCACGGTGCTGGCCTGCCGGTCCGCGATCTCTTCCTCACCCACAACCGTCCGTGCCAGAGCCGTGCCATAGCTCAGGTCGCGCTTGCCACCGGTGAGAATGAGAGTGCCAAGGAAACCGGGTGTGTCATTGTCGGGCGTTTCATTGTCTTGGGCCAGGGCCGGTACTGCCAGCGACAGGCAGACAAGCGCGGTCGTGCCGCGAAGTAGGGGGGTAAGCATTTGCGCCATCCTTCAGGAATAAATAGCCGAAGCTTGCGAAGGCTGGCGCGGCAGGTTTTTGTGAATTGACGATTATCGCAATCGTATGGGTTGCACCCTTAATCGTACCAGACTAAAACAGTCAAGTATTTTGCGAAAGCCACGCACCGGAAAAACCGGGCGCAGCCATCGGACCATCCCATATCCGAGGACGCCCATGACCCAACTATCCCCTGCCGATATTCGTGTTTTCCAGACTGAAAACCCCAAGCTGCGCGCGCGCGACGCCGCGGACAAGCTGAACATTTCCGAAGCGGAGTTCGTCGCCGCCCGCGTCGGGCACGGCGTGACGCGGATTGACGCGCATCCCGACAAGGTGATTCCTGCCGCCGAGAAGCTGGGCGAGGTCATGGCCCTGACGCGGGTTGCGGCCTGTGTCCACGAGAAGGTGGGTGAATACGGCAATTACCATCCCGGCGAACATGCCGCGATGACACTGACAGAGAACATCGACCTGCGCATTTTCCCATCCCATTGGGTCCATGCCTTTGCGGTCGAAACAGAGTCCGAGCAGGGCCTGCGTCGCGCGTTGCAGATATTTGATGCGGCGGGCGACGCGGTACACAAGATCCACCTCAGAGAGACGTCTAACCAGGACGCATGGGCCGGGATTGTGGCCGATCTGGCGGTGGAGGATCAGGCAGAGAGCCAGGCAGTCGCGCCGCGCAAACCGGTGGAGGCGGCAAAATCGGCCCCGGACAAGCTGGACATCCTGCGCGCCGAATGGGCACGGCTGACCGACACCCATCAGTTTCTGCGCCTGTGCTCCAAGCTCAAGATGAACCGGCTGGGGGCCTACCGGATCGCCGGTGCGCCATTTGTGCGCCAGCTTGACCCCAAAGCCGTGGACGACATGCTGCATGCCGTGCGCGATGCCGGGATCGAGGTGATGGTCTTTGTCGGCAACCGGGGCTGCATCCAGATTCACACCGGCCCGATCCACAAGCTGCATCCGATGGGTCCCTGGCAAAACGTCATGGACCCCGGCTTCAACCTGCACCTGCGCCTCGACAAAGTGGCCGAGGTCTGGGCGGTGGAGAAACCCACGCAGCGCGGCTCTGCCGTGTCGGTAGAGGCTTTTGATGCCGAGGGTGGGCTGATCTTTCAGGTCTTTGGGGTTGGCAAGGAGGGGCGCGATTCCCGCCCCGACTGGACCCGCATTGTCACCGGTCTGTCAGCGCTGGAAGAGGTCCCGGCATGAGGATCGGTTTCCATCGCAGCCTGCTTGCCGCTGCCCTTGCCCTGCCCCTTACGCTGGGCCTTACCTCCCCTGCCCGCGCGGATCAATCCGGGGCCGATGTGCTGTCGATCGGCGGATCGGTCACCGAGATTGTCGTGGCTCTGGGCCAGCAGCACCGGCTGAAGGCGCGCGATACCACCTCGACCTATCCGCCCGATGTCACCGATCTGCCGGATGTGGGCTATATGCGCGCGCTGTCGCCCGAGGGGGTGCTGTCAGTCGGGCCTGCGCTGATCCTCTCCGAAGAGGGCGCGGGACCGCCCGAGGCGCTGGAGGTGATCCGCGGTGCCAATGTCGAATTTGTCGAAATACCCGATGCGCTGACCGCCGAGGGAATTCTGAACAAGATCAGGGTGATCGGGGACGCTCTTGAAGTGCCCGACCAGGCCGCGGCGCTCTCTGAAAAGGTTGCAACGGCGCTTGCAGATGCCGTGTCGGATGCCGCGCGCCCCTTTGGCGAAAAGAAACGCGTGCTCTTTGTGTTGTCCACCCAGGGCGGCAGGATCAACGCCTCCGGCACCGGCACGGCAGCGGATGTGCTGATCCGCATGGCGGGCGGGGTGAACGCTGTCTCGGACTACGAAGGCTACAAGCAGATCACCGATGAGGCGGTTGGTCTGGCCGCGCCGGATGTGATCCTGATGATGGACCGGGGCGGCGATCATGGCGTGGCGGATGACGAATTGTTCGCCATGCCCGCCATCAGCCTGACCCCTGCGGCGCAGACCAGATCCGTCGTGCGCATGGACGGGCTGCTGATGCTGGGCTTCGGGCCGCGCACGGCCAGCGCGGTCCGGGACCTGAACGCAGCGCTATACGGTCAGGAAAGCTGACCGATGGCGTCGCTGACGGATATCATCCCGCCCCCCGGCAACAGGCTGAGCCGCGCCCGTGCGCTGCACTGGATGCTGGCAGGCGCGCTGGCGCTGGCCTGTATCGCCAGTCTTGAGGTCGGCGCGACCGATGTGACCCTGTCCGCGATGCTGGGCAAGATGGTGCAGGGGCAGGCCCTGACCCACATGGAACAAGTGGTCCTGTTTGACATCCGTCTGCCCCGTCTGGCGATGGGCGTGCTGGTGGGCGCGGCGCTGGCGGTTTCGGGTGCGGCCATGCAGGGGCTGTTCCGCAACCCGCTGGCCGATCCCGGCATTGTCGGGGTCGGCGCGGGGGCCGGGCTGGGCGCGATCCTGGCCATTGTGCTGGGTGCCTTGCTGCCCGCCTGGCTGATTGACCTGACCGGCAATCAACTGACACCCTTTGCGGCCTTTCTGGGCGGCTGGGGGTCAACCATCCTGCTGTACCGGGTGTCAACCCGGCACGGGCGCACCTCTGTCGCGACGATGCTGCTGGCGGGCATTGCATTGGGGGCGCTGGCAGGCGCGCTGTCCGGCATCCTTGTCTATGTTGCCAATGACCAGCAATTGCGCGACCTGACATTCTGGGGTCTGGGGTCTTTGGCCGGCGCAAGCTGGGCCAAGGTTCTGGGCGCGGGGCCAATGATCCTGCTGGCACTCGGCGCAGCCATGATGCTGGGCCGGGGCCTGAACGGGCTGGCCCTGGGCGAGGCCACGGCGGCCCATATCGGCATCGACGTGCAGCGGATGAAATCCATCGCCATCCTCGCGGTGGCCGGGGCCACCGGGGCGGCTGTCGCCGTTTCCGGCGGGATCGGGTTTATCGGGATCGTGGTGCCGCATCTGCTGCGCCTTGGCTTTGGCCCCGATCACCGGACATTGCTGCCCAATGCCGCCCTGCTGGGGGCAACCCTGCTGATCCTCGCCGATGTCATCGCCCGCGTCGTCATCGCGCCTGCGGAATTGCCGATCGGGATTGTCACCGCCGTGCTGGGCGCACCGGTGTTCCTGTGGATCCTGCTGAAGCGCAAGGGGCTGGTGGACCTGTGAACCTGATCGCCGAAAACATCCGCGTCTTCTATGGCAGCCACGCGGCCCTGCGCGGGGTCAGCCTGACCGCCCCGGCCGGAGAGGTCACTGCAATCGTCGGACCAAACGGATCGGGCAAATCCACCCTGCTGGGGGCCATCACCGCCGCCCTGCCCTTTGACGGCCAGGTCAGCATCAATGGGCGCGACATCGCCCGGATGAAACCCTGGGAACTGGCAGCACAGCGTGCGGTCCTGCCGCAGGCATCGCGGCTTGCTTTCCCTTTCAGCGTGATCGAAGTTGTGCGCCTTGGCCTGCAAACCGGCACCGCCGGGGACCGGCCCGAAGTGCCGATGAAGGCGCTTGCCCGTGTCGGGTTGGCCCATTACGCCGACCGCACCTTTCAGGAGCTTTCGGGCGGCGAGGCGCAGCGCGTCATGCTGGCCCGTGTGCTGGCGCAGGTCTGGGCCCCTGTCGAGGATGGTCAGCCGCGCTGGCTCTTGCTGGATGAACCCGTCTCAAGCCTGGACATCGCGCACCAATTGCAAGTGATGGAAATTGCCCGCAGTTTTGCCCGTGACGGCGGCGGCGTGATTGCGGTGATGCATGATCTGAACCTGACCGCGCTTTATGCCGATCGGGTGGCGATCCTGGCCGAGGGGCAGCGCATCGCCTTTGGCACGCCTGCCGAGGTGCTGACCGATGAAACCCTGTCGCGGGCCTATGGCTGCACCCTGCGTGTCTCGGCCCCGCCCTCCGCGGGCATCCCCTATATCCTGCCCCATGCCGCCTCTGCCTGAGGGGGCCGGGTATCCGACAAACGCCTGAAACCGAGAGGAGACCCAGATGACCTCCGCCCAGACCATGTTCGCGGCCACACAGGTGCCGTCATGACCCCTCATGTCACACGCACCGCGCCGGTGTTCCGCATTTTCGACGAAGCCAAGGCACGGGAATTCTATCTCGATTGGCTGGGGTTCACCTGGGTGGGCGAACATCGTTTCGACGCCGAAGCGCCGCTTTATGCTTTTCTGAGGCTGGGTGAGTTCCACCTGCACCTGAGCGAGCACCACGGCGATGCCACGCCCGGTTCCAGCGTGATGGTGCATGTCGACGACCTGCGCGCCTGGCACGGCTCCCTGCGCCCCTATTCCAACATGCGTCCGGGGCTGGAGCCCCTGCCCTGGGGCCTGGAGATGCGGGTCACCGACCCTTTCGGCAACCGGTTGAATTTTCTCGATCAGAAAGACGGCAAGTAACCGGCTGCAAACATCTGCGTCCCCAACTTCAATTCTTGACTGAATTTGTCGGATTAGGATAACAAGGGGTCAATACCCGACTCGAATAGTAAGTTTTCATGAGCCCGCCCAACCCCGTCCCAGCCACCACCTCAGGCAGCCCGGATGTTCACGAAAAAGGAGACAGACGTGATCAAACCCGAGCATGACGCCAGAGATTCCGCAGCGGCCCCGGCCAGCCTCGACTGGCACGACATCGTGATGTCAGGCGCTGACAGTAAAAAGATCGAAAGCCTTGCCCTGGCACAACTGACCGGCCTCAAGTGCAGCCCCGGAGAAGGCCGATGACCCTGATGCCGAACCTCTCCTCCCCCCGCGCACAGGACAATGCCGACGATACCGCCGTCTATGACGCGCGTGATCTGATCGTGAACGGCCTCAAGGCCAATATCGTTCTGGACGGCCAGACCTATACCCTGCGCATCACCCGTGCGGGCAAGCTGATCCTGACAAAATGACCGAAGCGATGGCAAGCGCTGGAAGCACTGTTGTCGGCCGGCTGACCGATGTCCCGCCCTGGGAGGCGGAGCTGATCCTGTCGATGCGGCTGTGGATGGACAGCCTTGAGGGCCAGGCCAGGGTCGGCACCGGCTTTGCCCGCTGTTTTGGTGCCGCAGGCGGGCGTGCAGAGATACGCCAGTTCGAGCGGTTGCTGACCGCGCTCTGCACCTATGCGCGCCGCCCGCTGGTGCGACATGGCCTTGGCTGCGACTGCATCGGTTCGGACGAGGCGGTGCTGCAAACGGTCGTGCGCGAGGCGGCCCGCGGCGATCTTGCCGAAGCGGCGATGATTGCCAGCCTGATCGTGCTTGCATCCCAGGCGGAACATGTGGCGCTGATGGCAGCCCAGGTTGGCCTTGCCATGCAATGTATCGCCCGCCAGGCACCCCCGTCGCGCGACAGCCACGATGCCCGCCAGGAACGCACCCTTCACTGATCCCCACAGCCAAGCCAGACCGGGCCACCTGCCCCACTCAAGCGAGAATACCATGTCAAAAGTTCCCAGCCCCTGCATCGACGTCTGCAAATTCAAACGCGAAGGCCATTGCATCGGCTGCTCCATGACAAAGGCGCAGAAATCCGTCTTCAAAGGGCTTAAAAAGAACGCCGACCGCGAGGCGTTCATCGAACTGCTGGTTGCGCAACAAGCGGTGATGGGGCGCTACAGCCACTGGGAAAAGGCCTATGAGAGCCGGTGCCGCAAGAAGAAGGTCAGCCTCTCCGTGCTGTCCGGCGGCAAGGCCGCATGACCCCGGCACAAGGCATCACGCGGGCCGAATACACCAAGACAGACTGAAAAAGGACAAGGCACAGATGACAGCAGCGCAGCGCAGAATATCGTTTCAGGACCGTCTTGAACCGGCCAGGGACGCGCCCGCCCTGTCGCTGCTGGAACACCTGCGCCATGCCGCCCGCACCAGCCGGTGCAAGACCTATGTCGATCTGTTCGGTGCCTGTGCCGCCCTGTCGGGCAACCGGCAGGTGGCCGCACAGGCCGCGTCAGAGGTGCTGATGCGCTGCCTGCATCAGGCCCTGGGGCGGCGACCGGTACTCTACCGGATGGAAGAGCGCGCGACCTCCTTTGACGAGGACTGGTTGATGGCCCTCGCCCGCAGTCTGCAAACCGACGATACTGCCAGCGCGACATTCCTGCTGCACTCCCGCGTGCCCAGACACGCGCGCCGCAACCTTGCCTTTCTCTTGCAAACCGTGGTCAACGCTCAGGACCAAGTTTAGAATAGTTCTAATTCGACTTGCCAAATCGCTGCACCATTTGTAATTTGGCGGTGCAAGCCAGCACAATGCCAGCCAGCACCCTATTCATGATGCAGGAGGCCACAATGACCCAGACAGCACAGACCCTTTCCACCGATGCCACGACCCAGATCGTCGAGGCGCTGAATCAATGCGTGGCCGAAACCGCCGTGACCACGATGCTTGCGCAGAATTTCCACTGGAACGTGACAGGCATGGCATTCGGCCCCCTTCACGCGTTGTTCCAGACCATCTACGAAGATCATTTCGTTGCTCAGGATGATCTGGCAGAGCGGGTCAAGGCGCTTGGTGGCCATGCTGAAGGCACCCTTGCCGGTATGCTGAAGCGGTCCAAAGTGGCCGAGGCCACGGGCGTTCCCGCAGCGCCAGAGATGATCCGCCTGCTGAAAGAGGCACAGGAAACACTTGCCGAAACCCTTGCCGGGGCCGGCGAACTGGCCGCTGAGCAGGGCGACACGCTGACCGAGGATCTGTGCATCTCACGGGGCCAGACGCATGAGAAATTCGCCTGGATCCTGCGCGCCCACCTTGACTGAACGCGGTGCCCGATCGCCGCGAGACAGCAACGCCTCCAAAACATACTAATTCAATCAGGTATTGAATCCCCCCTTGCCGGATGGTAGCAACGCGCCATCCAGCAAGGGCTACGGCCCCAGCCAGAATATCCATCAGGTAATCGGAGGCTGGAGCCATGCAGGCAATCCACCATATCCTTGCAGCCACAGTGCTGACACTTGTCCAATCGGGCACGGCCTGTCTGGCCCAGGAGGCCCAGGGCAAGCACGTCATGATCGAATTGAACGCGCTTGAACCGGTCGAAAATGCCTGCCGCGTCACATTCCTTGTCCAGAACGGGCATGACACCGACATCGACAGCGCTGTCTATGAGGCAGTGCTTTTCGACACCACGGGCCAGGTTGACCGCCTGACCCTGTTCGACTTTGGCACCCTGCCAGCCGCCCGCCCCAGAGCCCGGCAATTTGTCGTGCCGGGACTGGCCTGCACCTCGCTGGGCCGCCTGCTGATCAACGGCGCGGAGACCTGTACAGGCGCGGACCTGCCCGAAGACGCCTGCAACAAGGATCTGGAACTGCGCAGCCGGGTTGAAACGGAGGTGCTGGGATGATCGAAACTTTGCGCGAAGCGATCCAGCGCATCACCGACCTGGGTGGTCCGGTTGTGCTGCTGCTGGGGCTGATTTCGGTCCTTGTCCTGAGTGTTGTCCTGTACAAGCTGTGGCAATTCACCGTCGAAGGCGTCGGCCGCCACAAGGCGCTACAGGCGGCCATTGCCGCCTGGGATGCGGGCGACCGCACGGCCGCCCGGGGCCATGTCGCGCAATCGCGCAGCTACCTTGTGCCCGTCATCTCCATGGCCTTTGACGGTCAGGTCGACGCCGCCCGCCTTGAGGCGGAAGCGGAGGCGCGCTTTGCCCGGCTCGAAGGCGGTTTCCGCCTGATGGATTCGGTGGCCCAACTGGCACCGCTGCTGGGGCTGTTCGGCACGGTTCTGGGCATGATCTCGGCCTTTCAGGCCCTGCAGGAAGCGGGCGCACAGGTTGACCCTTCGATCCTGGCCGGGGGTATCTGGGTCGCGCTGCTGACAACGGCGGTAGGGCTTGCCGTGGCAATGCCCACATCGGTGATTCTAAGCTGGTTCGAAGCGCGGATGGATGCCGACCGGGTCCTGGCGCATAAGGCGCTGCAAACGGTCCTGGCACCGCAGGGCCAGGGCAGCGCAGCCGAGGCTGTCGGAGTACCGGCCCATGCGTAAAGCCCGACAGCGGCGCGCATTGTCGATGACCTCGCTGATCGACGTCATCTTCCTGCTGCTGCTGTTCTTCATGCTGACCTCCACTTTCACCCGCTTCGCAGAAGTCGAGTTTGCCTCTGCCGGTGCGGGCAGTGCCGCATCATCGCAAAAGCCGGTTTTTGTCTCGCTTGCGGCAGACAGCCTGCGCCTGAACGGCGACACCCTCGCGCTGCCGGACCTGTCCGGGGCGCTGGCCCCGCACCGCGCTGACAATACCCCTCTCGGCGTTCTGGTCGCGGCCCGCGCGGATGTGACAGCGCAACGGCTGACCGATCTTCTGGGGGCCCTGCGCAGCATCCCCGACCTGACTGTTACCGTCCTGGAACCGTCATGAAGCGGCGCAACGGCAAATCGCGGCGCGAGCCGACCATCGCGCTGATCAACATCGTATTCCTGATGCTGATCTTCTTTCTGGTGGCCGGCACCATTGCGGCACCACTTGATGCGAACCTGGCGCTTGTGCGCACAGAAGGGATCGAAGGGACCGCGCCCGCCGATGTTCTGGTTGTCCACGCCGACGGGCGCATGACGCACCGGGGCATCCCGGTCGCATCCGCTGCGGCGTTTTTCGATGAATTGCCACAGGAGGTGCGCGACAGGGTGCGGATCGTGCCGGACCGTGACCTGCCTGCGGCCACCCTGATCACCCTAGGCCGTGCCCTGCGCGAAGCCGGGGCAAAGCAGGTCGCCATCGTCACCGAAAGGGGATTGCAATGACCCGTGTTTCCACCATTGCAAAAGGTGCCGCCCTGTCTTTCGCGGTGCTGGCCCATGGCGCGCTGGCGCTTGTCCTTGTGTCGCCAGAACCCGTGCTGGTCGAAGGGGCCGACGGCGCCGCCGAAGTCCGTCTCGGCAACGGGTTTCAGGACATGGCGGCAGGCACGCTTGCGCCGGAACGGGCCGATACGGAACTGACGCCTGCGCCCGCCGAAAGCACCTCCGCCGAGACGCCCGAAAAGGCCGAGAAACAACCCACACCGGATGCGGCCGCGCCTGCCCCTGCCAGCACCGCCGCAGCGACAGGCGGCGAAGACCTGCCGCCCCTGCAACCCGACGTCACCGCACCTGCTGTCAGTAAACAGGCCAGCGCCACGGTGCCGGAGCGGATCACAAGCACACCGCCCGAAACCGCCACGGTCACGCAATCGGTGCGGCCCAAGAACCGCAGCGCCGCCTTTGAGGCCGCTCACAGGGCACCGCCCCCGCCAAAGCCCACGGCCCGCACGGCACCGAAAAAGGCGCAACCCAAAGGGAACGCAAAGAAAAACGCACGCGCCGGTGAAACGGCAGGCGAGGCCACCGCCAAGGCACGCGCCAGCGGGAACGGGGGAAAACAGCAGGCGGCGGGCAATGCAGCGGCCAGCAATTATCCCGGCGTCGTGATGCGCAGACTGTCCCGCGCGGGCAAGCCGCGGGTCAATGCAAGGGGCACCGCCGTGATCGCCTTCTCCATTGCGGCAAGTGGCGGCCTCGCCTCGGTCACGCTGGCGCGCAGTTCGGGGTCCGCAACCCTTGATCAGGCCGCCGTCCGGCTGGTGCGCGGCGCGGGGCCCTTCCCCAGACCGCCGCAGGGCGCGATGCGACGGTTCTCGATCGAGATCAAGGGCCGGTAGGCGCAGGCCGCCCGGCGCGCTTTCTGCCGGGGAACCCGCCGATGCCCGGCCGGGATCCAACAGCACCCCCGCCGGGTGCCAAGCCCCCCCTGTTCCTGCGCGATAGATGAAGGTCCGAACGGCACATCCGCCTGCTCCTGCACGGAATTGCGGGCGATGTCGGGAAGAGACAGCGCGTCCCTGCCCCGCTTGGCGCACGCATGGGCCTGGGCGCAGGTGCCGCATTGCCTCTGCCCGCGATACCGCTATTTTTCCGCCATGCCCTATGAATGGACCACAAAACCTGACGAGACCCCGCAGCGCATGCGCCTCTGGCCGCATCAATCGCTGCCCGCAAAGGGGTTTGCCGCCTTCATACTGGTCACCTTCACCCTGATCCTGATCCCGACCCTGCCGCTGTTGGGCACGATCCTGTTGTGGGGGTTGCTGCCCTTCATGATGGCGGCGGTGGCGGGCATCTATCTTGCCCTGCAAACCAACCATAGATCCCGCCAGATCGAGGAAATCCTGACCTTAGATGCCGAAACCGCCCACCTGACCCACCGCACAGCAAAGGGCGAGGTGAAGGAATGGGAATGCAACCGCTACTGGACCAGGGTGACAAGGTATGAAAAGGACGGCCCGGTGCCGCATTACATCACCCTGTCCGGCCAGGGCCGCGAGGTCGAGATCGGCAGGTTCCTGAGCGAGGACGAACGCATCGCACTCTATGACGACCTCAACCGGTCGCTGCGGCGCTAGGTCCCCTGTTCGGGGGGTACCCCGCCCGTCTGCGGCGCGGTTAATTCACGATAGATCACGGAGATTACCATGCGCCTGTTTGCCCAAGCCCCCCTTGCCCTGTCCGTGATGCTCGCCGCGCCAGCGCTGGCCGAAGAACAACTCGCCTGCACCATTCTTGGCTGCGAAAAGGTGAACATCGAGATTTCCGATTTCGCCGGTGCGAATAATTTCTCCGTGCAGGAGGTCTGGTCGGTCGTGAACGATATCCTGGGGGTCTCGGGTCTGGCGCCCAATTTCCAGGTGGTCGAAACGCAGGAAGTCGGCAACGCCGCCGCCGTGATCATCGAAGAGCAGCGCTATCTGGCGTTCAACCCGGTCTGGATGCGCACCTACCGCGACCGGCCTGACAGCAAATGGCAGCTTTATGCGGTGATGGCCCATGAGGTCGGGCACCACTTGCAGGGCCATACGATCACCGCAGGCGGGTCGCGCCCCCCGACAGAGTTGGAAGCCGATGAATACGCGGGCTTCACCCTTGCCGCACTTGGTGCATCGCTGGACGAAACCCAGGCACTGTGGAAATCCTTTGGCGAGACGGGATCAGCCACGCATCCGCCACGTCGTCAGCGGCTTGAGGCAGTGCAGCGTGGCTGGGAACGTCGGCGCGGTGCCGCGGTGCCCGCCACCCCCGTGGCGCAGCAACCCGCCCCCGTCATCAAGATGCAGACGCGCGCCCCCGCGATGGCCGGAGAATCCTGCCGTCACCTGAATTTGACGCTGGGTGCCGCGCGCGTCTGCGCCTCTTCCACGCTGGGCTCGCAAGGGCGCAACAGCTATGCCTTGAGCAACATGTTCGACGGCGATGTCGCGACCGCCTGGGTCGAGGGGGTCAGCGGCACCGGCGAAGGCCAGCAGATCACCGTCAGCTTTGACCGGCCCACCACCATCCGCCGCCTGAATATTGTGACCGGCTATGCCAAATCACAGGACATTTTCCTCAAGAACGCCCGCGTGCGCGCCTTGCACCTGCGGGCTTCCAATCAAAACGAAGGGGCCATCACCCTGATGGACAATCCCAGCGTGCAGCAATTCGACACCAGCGGTCTGGGCGGGCTGGACTGGATCAGCCTGACGATCAGATCGACCTATCCGGGTACGAAATACACCGACACGGCCATCAGCGAACTGATTCTGGAATGATGGCACAAACCGCCGGACGCAGCGCATGTGCCGCGCCAGACGACACAATCAGCTCAGCTTTTCCTTCACCATCGGACCCACTTTGCCAAAGTCCATCTGGCCGGTGTATTTGCCCTTGAGCACGCCAATCACCTTGCCCATGTCACGGATGGAGCTGGCGTTCTGGCTCGCGATGGCCTCATCCACCGCTGCCGCGACTTCGGCCTCGGTCAACTGGCGGGGCAGGAACTCCTCGATCACCTCGATCTCGGCGTTCTCGCGCTCTGCCAGGTCCAGCCGGCCGCCTTCCTCGTAGGCGCGGGCCGATTCCTGTCGTTGCTTGGCCATTTTGCCAAGGATCGCCAGCACCTCTTCGTCGGCCACACCGTCATCGTTGCCGGTGGCACGCACCGCGATGTCCTTGTCCTTGATCGCGGCATTGATCAGCCGCAGCGTGGACAGCCGGTCGGCAGCCTTGTCTCTCATCGCCTGTTTCAGCGATTCCGAAATGCGCGTACGCAGTGTCATGCGGTCCCCTATTTGGTCCAGACAGTATCAAAGAGCCTACCATAGCCATAGTGAGCGGGGCAGGCAATGGGGTGCACGCATAGACAACCCATTGATATTGAAGGAAATATGTTTTCGCCCATAGCCTTGACCCCGCCCCCCGCCGGCAGTAGGTTGCCAGCCGTTTACCCTGCCACATCCCGTTTCGGAGGCTGCCCCGATGTCCGCGCCCACCCCCCCAAGCCCCCCCCCCTGCCGTGCTCTTGCCGATGGGTCCCTATTTTACGGCATGGGCTTTGGGGCCACCGCCCAGACAACGGGGGAACTGTGG
>NZ_LXYI01000032.1 GCF_001650875.1 Sulfitobacter sp. EhC04 | reverse complement strand
GGCATGTTATCTGGACAGTCAAACTGTCTCTTTTCGAAAACCTCCTGCCGTCGTTGGGGTTTTCCTGTGCGTCCTCGGTGAGACATTTCATTGGGTGGCTCCCTCTCTTCTTATCCCTGTTTCACCCCCACCCAGCTCACCTCTTTCTCTTCCTGATCGTGACCTCAGGTGCCGTCCTGGGACGGCGGCCTGAACGGCAGGACTTTCGGGTCAGCCCGCGCGATCTGCTCTTCAAGAACCGCGATCACGCGGCGTTGTTCTTCACCCTCGAGCGCGAGGATCTGGATGTGTTGCGCCAGGGCTTTGACGGTCACGCGCAGCTCTGCCAGCTCGCCGCCGCGTGCAGCCCGCAGTTCGGCTTCGAGTTTGCGGATACGGGCCTTCAGTCCCGCGACCGATCCCGACCGGAACCGCGCCTCCGCCGCACGGAATTCGCCGAGAACGACAGTGGCACGGTTGGCCGTTGCGCGGCTGACACCAGCCTCGCGCGCGAGATTGGCGATGGTGAGGCGACCGTCGGTATGGACGGAAGTTCCTTCGAGCAGTCGCTTCATGGCGGAGCGCAAGGCACCTTCGGTCTTCTGACTGATAGGCGGGGTCATGCCTTTGGGTCCTCCAGATGACCGATCAGTCGACGCTTTCGATCATTGTCCTGTTTGATTGCGACCTTCTGAACCGCTGACAGGGTGTTGCCCTGCAGAAGGCGCTCACCCTCTTCGATCGAAGCCTGCCAGGGCGCAACATGACGTTTGGTCAGACAGGAATTGGGGCACCGGTCCGGGCTGCAGCGCGAAATCACCGGGGCCACCGGCTTGTCGTCGGGCCGCAGGCAGAGGGCGCTGGCGGGATCGAAGAAGCAATCGTTCAGAAACCCGACATGCAGTGTCTTTCCAAGATGCGCCAGCATCTTTCGCAGGCGTTTCTGGTCAAGGATACGCCCAGGCAGATCACCGAGGGTGTCCCGGACGTGGTCGAACTCCTGCTTGAGACGGGACGATGCCGGTCCGCCGGGCTCGTCACCCTGCTGGTAGGCCTCATAATAGGCGACCACATCGTCCAATTGGCCAAGCGCCCGTTCCTGCTCGACCGTCCGGCGAAAATCTCCGTGCGGCGCGCCGGCATAGCCCTCGAACATCGCCACGGAGGCATGCTTGTACTGGATCTTTCCGGCAATAACGCCGAAGGGGCGGTTCGCGATGTACCATGCGATGGTGCGCCGGAACTGCCGGGTGGAAAAATGCCAAGGGCGCCCATCGACCTGTGGAATTGCGGGCGGGTTTGCGACCTTCGCATCCAAACCGTCGCGGAACATCTTGATGATCGGCGACGCCTGGGCGGCCAAGTAGTCTGCGGTCCAGTCCCATGGCTTCAGCGAGACCCAGAGGGATCGAAGATCACGGTCGCCGCGCGCTCGGCGCGACAGAGCTTCCATGGCCTCGACGGCACGGGCGACCGGAGCGATGGTGATCCAGTCGGCGGAAACGCCCGCCGCCTCGCGATGCTTGTAGACGGTGCTGCGCACGCGATAGCGCTCGATCAGGTTGTCGGCACTGCGTTCAACCGAAACGCAGCCCGGTTCCATATCCTGTAGTTCGCTGTCGCGCATTCCCGTCAGGTAGGCACAAACGATGTAACAGGCCGCCTGCAGCATCTGCTCTTCATGCAGTAAGCTGTCCGTGTCGAAACGCTCCCGCCAGGGCAGGCCGGTATCGGGATCGCGGCTGACCGGGGTATCCATGCCCCCGACCTCGGTTCCCATCTCTTCCGCCATCTGGTCCAGCATCCTCACGGTCGCGGTGGAACTACTGAGATTCCCCGTTTGAGGACAGCCGATCTGAAGGCACATCAGTCTGAAATTATACGCATTGCCTTCCTTAATGTCGGGGACACCGCGGGTGGTGTTTGGACGGCGCTCCCAGAGCGGCACGCCCCGCCCTTCTGCCCGACGGGCCTCAAGCCAGGTACGAAGACGGTAGCGAAACCGTTCGTGGCGGGTCTGGCGCGCATCCTCGGCAATGATCTGGGCAGCACGGGCTTCAAGGCGATCCAGCTCTTCGCGCGCCGCGAGGATATCCGGGGAGAAGACATCGACGTATCGCATCGCCCAATGGAGCAGTGCGCCTATCACCGGTTCAGGGATCCGCGGCGTGGTGTTCTCCGCGCTCGTCCGGCTCCGGCCGCTGACATTGCTTGCCGTGCGCCCACCCCAGGGCAGAAAGGGAATGCCGCCCCCAGTCACCCATGGCCCGAAATGATGGAGGTCGATGGGGACATCGACATAGAGGCGGATCTGTTGCGATGAACGTGCGCCGTCTGCCCCCAGATGCGCCAGATACGCGTCCAGCACTTGCTGGTCGACGCGCGCCAGTTCGACGGAACCGATACGATCGTGCAGGAACTCTCCGAAATGGCGCAGGAACAGCAATGTACCTTTGGCAGTCGAGGGGCCGCAAGGGCCCCGGTAGCTGCGCAGCCGCGCCTGAAGTCGGGCGAGCATGTATTCCTTCGCGAGCCGCCGAAGCGGGGGATCCGCAATGGCACCGAAATCCACACGAAACGTGGCTGGCCGCGCATTGGCACGAAACATCGCCGGACTGAGATCCCAGACATCGTCGCCGAACCGGGACAGAGTCGAGTGCTCCGATCCCGGCCTGAGCAGCCTGCCCGCGAGGATGTCGGTGTCGTCGGGATGGATTGCCGATGGCAGAGATGGCTTTGCCGTGATGATGGCCGGGTTTGTTCTCATGCCAGACCCGCCTCTGGAGGAAGATAAATCTGTGTCGGCTGACGGGCGGCGAGGGAACGGGCGGCGTCGAGATCCGTCTTGGAGAATTGCGGCAATATCTGCGCGGAGATCCTATAGTGGACCCGCCCGAACTTCACCTGCCAATCGGCCTCGCTCAGCACCTTACGCTGGTCCACCACGAAATCCAGAAAAGCCATCAGCGCGGGAAGCTTGCGGGTGGTGATGACGCCGTTACGGCATTCGAGGCAGCCCCAGAACGGCACCGGGCAGGCCTCACCCGAGTTGGCGAACGGGCTGCTGTAGAAGCCGGAACAGCTTGCCAGCCACACATCCTGTTCGCCTGCCAGCAATGCCGAAGCATCGGTCGCCATGCCCTCCGGAAAACCTGGCTGTGCCGAAGACGGAGCTGCCAAGACATTGGCCTCGGCCTCTGGGGTCAACACGGTGGGCTGCAACGCATCTTCGACAGCGTCCATCAGCGCCTCAGCGATGGTGGCTTCGTGGATCGGCCGCAATGCCGGAATGTCTCCATAGTGGTTCGCGGCAACCTCGACGGTATGCCCGACCGCGAACCGGCGCAGCTGACCGCCGGTTTTGCGATACCACGCAGCCTTGTGCGTCTTGCGCAAGCGCGAGAGGCAGAGCTTCAACGGCTTCCCGTCATCATCCTGCAACCGGTGATGTTTGACCCAGACCTTTCTGGCCGATTGCATCGGCAGAACGACATCGGTCAGGCGGCCGCGGCAGTAATAGGGGAAAAGCTGTTCGCTCCCGAGATGACCGCGCGCCGTCGCGGTCCACTGAATTGCGAGGCGCAGCAGGCCGCCCGGGGTGCCTGACCCTCCGTCCCGAACCCGCAGCCGCTTCCACTCGGCATGACGGGCGCGACGCTTGCAATACTCGATCTCGACATAGCCGCTGGAAGGGTTCTTGAGACAATCGGCGCGCAAGGTTTTGATCGCCTCGATCTCGAGGCCGGTCTCCAGCGACAGCAGAACGAACAGAGCAATCAAATCGCCGAGGAGCAGATGCCGCGTGCCATGCATCCAGTCGCTCAGCCCCTCATTCGAAATCCCCGCATAGTTCCGTGCCCCGTAGAGTTGACGAAAAAGGTCGTTCTTGACGGTAATGAAACCGACACGGTCGATCTCCGCGAAGGCGTCCCTCTCCAACCGGTCGATGCGTGTCTCGCACTCCTGCGCAAGCGTCGGCCGAAATCTCTGCCCGATGGCTGCGACGTCGGCGCGCGCGGCTGCCTTCAGGGCCGCACGGATATTGTCGCTGTAAGCATCGCGCGGGCGCGCTGGAACACCCGGACGCGTGCTGACATAGTGCAATCGACGGGAGGACTCTTCGGAAAGGCCTCCCGGTTCTCCCGCATCCGCCAATCGCAACAGGCTCACCACGTCGCCCATCAGGTGAAGGCGATTGTTGGGATGCAGCCCGCTCTCAGCCATCCAGGTATCGAATCCTTCGATGGTCGAGACATCCAGTCCGGCAAGTGCCTGTACGGGCGAGCCTGTCGCATCGAGATAACGCCAGAACCGATGGATGGCTTCGGCCAATGACATCGCGGTGCGGACGGTGCCGGCGGGGCCACCAACCTGACACGCCTGCCAGAGTGCCTGCGTGAAGGAACGCGCAAGCGAAGCTCGACCGGGCAAACGCGTCAGGTCCATCGTTGCAGGTCGTCCGGCCAAGGTAATCTCGAAACGGCGGGCGGCGATGGCAATGGCGGCGGCGGGGCCGGGATCGGGGAGATTGTCAGGAAAGCTCGCGCGTCGCCCCGGGCGGGGCTGAGAGACTCCGGATCTGCCGGTCATTGATCGTCCGCCATGAGTTCGTCGGTCCAGCGATCCGCCGCCGCATCGACGAGTTCCTGCGCCTCGGCAAGGCTGTCGAGATAGATGTAGGTGCTGGTGATGTTCGCGTGGCCAAGGAGGTGCTGGAGATGGCGGAGCGGATCGCCAAGCATCTGCCGATAGGCAGCACCATGCGCATCGGTCGGGTTGAAGATCCTACCCACCTGTTCGCGGATCAGCATCGACAACATGTTGACCGCAAAGGTGTGCCTCAGCATGTGTGGCGTGACAGTGATATCGAGACCGAAGGCCTGGCATCGCTGGCTTGCCCTGCGAAAAGCAACTTCCCAGGTTCCGGACGACACGGGTTGACCGCGTTCCGTGAGCCAGAGCGATGCGTGTTCAGGCATGCCATTCGGCGATCGCAGCAGCCGTTGGCGGTCTTGCGGACGGAGCCTGGTCAGCGCGATGCGTCGGCCACTGCCATCGACGGCGTTACGGCCATCGGATGACAATACGAGCGGGACGGCCGGACGAGGCGGGACCTTTGCCAGGGCGATCTGGCGCTCGATGTCGCAGTAATCCGCGATCAGCTTGAGGACCCGGCGAGGCAACCGGATGCGTCGCGGGCGTTCGCCCTTGGTGATCACGCCCGGAAGGTCGAAAGGAAGTATCCGCTGGCTGTCGGAGGTCAACCCAGGCAGCTCGTCGATGATCAGGCTACCGGCCTCGCCGAGGCGCATCCCGGTGGAAACGAGCAGTTCCGCGAAGACGACATTCCGCTCGCCATTGCGCCCGCGCCAGGCTGGGTCCTCCGACCCGTCCGGCAATCTGCCCCTCAGGCCGATATCCCGGAACGCGAGGTAGCGGCCCATATCGACAAATTGCATGTTATGCGGGCGCGCGGCACGTTCCCGCGCCCTGTTGCCTTCGACAACCTTGGGCGTTTGCCGCCCATGACCATGCCGAAAGGACAGGTCATATCGAAACGGCGACGAAGCGATCAGTCCTTCTTCGAACGCCCACCGATACAGTTTGTCGAGCGCCGCGATCGCCCTGTTCCAGCTGGACGCCGAAATCCGAAACGGCGCGTCCGAAAGACGCCGTGCATGGTGGAACGCGATGACATCGTTATGATCGGCACGCCAAAGCTGCTTGGTGCCGCGTCGTTCCTCCAGAAACCGCATCCAGATCAGGATATCATGGGCGTATGCGCGCAAACTGTGCCGCGACCGCACTCCCATGGTCGGACAAGCGCGGAAGAAGCGGTTCAGCTCATGCATATAGCTGCCGTCCCGATCCAGAAAGAACGGCATGCCATCCATAAGGCCGATCCTGTCAGCGGCCTCGGTCACGGACGCGGAAAGAACGGCTGGAACGCCTTCAACCGAAACGGGCACGCGCAGCGCCAATCCGTCGGTGAAATAAAGCTGCGTCATCCATCCTCCAAAACCGTTAGCGTCCAGCAAACGAACGCCGCGACTCCAATCGCGCTCAAACGGAAACGCCGCCAGCCCCGTCCCTACGGCCCTTTTGATGGAGAGCGGGCCGGGGCTGGCTCATCTCTTAATCCCAAGGTTCCGCA
>NZ_LXYI01000031.1 GCF_001650875.1 Sulfitobacter sp. EhC04 | reverse complement strand
GCCTAAACGAGCACTTGGGGCGGCACTAAAGCGTGACAGGTCCATCCAGTCTCAATCGCGCAAAACAACGCGACAGTTCCGAGTTGCCGAACATGGGCTTTTTCGAGGGCCGTCATTCGGCGCTTCTCAGCGCGCGCTCGACATATTATGCTATCGGCCTCCGTCCGAAGAGCAAGGTGTGCAGTGCCAAAGTCGGCCAGCATCGTCGGTCGTTCTATCAACGCGCGACAGAACTCCTTGGCCTCCTCGGGCATTTCGCCCTCAGTCGCATTGTGGCGGAACTCTTTGACTTCCGCGATCATGGCCCGCAAATTAGGCAAATGAATTCCGTTGCGCTCCAGAATGCAAGGCAAGTGGGTCGCCGTGATCTTGGCAGTGCTCCATGCGAGGTCGCCTAAGCAAGCTCGGTTATGGACAAAGTCGAGAGCGGCCGCGACTGTATTTTCATCCTGAAGTGCGGAGAGGCAGCTATTCGCAGTTGGGTCCAAAACACCCGATTTGATCATAGCTGACACGATACGGCGAAGAATGTTGCGATGGACAGCTTGCGTTCCCTCGGAATAGCACTCCCAATACTTTTTGATTCTGACGTAGTGCACACGAGACGACATTTCGACCATGTCGTCGATCTCCAGACAAAAGTGTTCCGGCACCGTCAAGCTCTTCCGGGGTTCCGCCTTAATGGGCTCGATCGGATTGGGGAAAAGAAGCTGAAAATTTCTGCCGTCTTAGGATCGTTCTGTAACCTGTGAATGCGTCGAGCGGCGTTCCTGAGACTTTTTCTTTCACCATTAGGTGCCCCCTTTACGAGATCTTTCAGAATGTCGTTGGACAGGTGGGGTGGTAGTAAGTTTCTTTCACGGGCGCGTCGGGGAAGAGCCGAGGTGAAAGGAATCAGTTCTTGAGGCGTATTAATAAAAAAGGGAATCTTGCGGAGTTCGGATTCGAGGTCGTTCCACTGATCGGACGGCGCTTTTAGATGTCTGCGTCTTGCGGTTTCTCCAGTCGTCCGGGAAATGGCTTCGCGGGCGCGCTTTCGATAGTCGCGATACGTTTTTTTGTGAAAGGTTGGGCAGCCGGGTAGGGCTCCAGCCGTCGTAATGGAAATGTTTATCAAACCACTCCAAGGAAAGAGCTGTTGTTTCCGGCGATTGGTTGTATGCCTTTAGAAGGGTGTTCAGTGCTGTCTTGGCCCGTTCTCTCGAGCTCTTCGCCTCGCCTGCTGAGATCTCTTCATCGAGCAAATCGATCACCATCGCCATCGTGGCTTGGGCTTCGGTACTAGAAACAAACTCGACATCGCGGGCATGCTGTTCGTAGGCTTCTTCGATGGTTTGAAACATGTCTGTTCCTTGTTCCTTGTTCCTTGTTCTTAGTTCCTCGATCAGCAAGAATATTGGCCAATTTCCGGCGGCACGAAGCCACCGTGTCATTCGGTAAGTGGGTCAAGCGTCACAAGAGGCTCCGTTGTTTGTCGAAGACGCGGGCTTTCCTGTCCGCGCCGGCGCCGTATGCTTTTTGCTATCTGGGTAAAATGTTGCCCGTGCCGATAGGCCTCGACTTCAATGGGCAGCCACAGCTTCTTCCGCGGCCCCACGACCAGCGCCGGAGAGGAAAAACCGGTGGGGTAAGTGCTCTTTTTGTGCCACGCGGCGACTACCTTCGGAGTTTTTGAAATATATTCTGCCACTTTTTTCGTCTCCCAAAGTGGCCGCTTCAGCTCTTCGATAAAGGCTGAGGGCTGACACGGAGCGAGGCCAATGAGCATCCAAAGGTCCTCCCAGAACAATTCCTGGTGTGTTGACCACCGCTGGGTTTCCCAGAAGTCGCGACCCTTGTCCGGCCCAATGCAAAGCCAAGCTTGGGCCTCTCGGGTGGTAATCGGCTCTGGGCCTCGTCGTTGGTCGTTCTGGATGATCATTGGTGCATCTCCTGTGCCAGGAGATTGGGTCGATACCGCAGAGGCAAAAATGTGGTCTCCGCAAGTGCGGATGTGAGAGCTGGCTTTTGGTGATTGGCGAACCAAAACGGTTGGCGCCGCGGACTCGGCGGTTTTTTCGGTTGACCAAATCTTGCCCACAACGGGTGCTTTCCTGTGCCTTCCCGTGCCATTTCAAGGGTTTGAGGCGCCGAAGCGGTATTCAGGCAAGAAGGCGAATTTTCCCTTGTATCTCCTAAGCTTGCGCGGCTATACCCGTCCGCGGAGACGTGGCCGAGTGGTCGAAGGCGCTCCCCTGCTAAGGGAGTAGGCCCGGAAGGGTCTCGAGGGTTCGAATCCCTTCGTCTCCGCCAGAAACCCTAAATTATTGTTTTACTTCAATAAATTAGGGCCCTTCTGTTTTGTGCGCCCTCCGCTCAATCCACATTCTGTTTCCGAAGGCATTGGCTTTCAGGCTTGCGGCTGATTCAAAGGAAGAGGGTCGTCTCAAAGCGCAGGCATTGAAGCAGCGTTTCGTTATTACCAACCAGCAGCGCGTCTGTAACCGACACTGAAAAAAACAAGCGCACGGCGTCATGCCGGGACCCATTCCCGCCCCTCCCGAAAGCGAATGAAACCCCTTTCAAGGCGCTGTTAAGACCGGCATCAGACGTACCCTGCGACGACCTGCAGGATCTTGTAGGCAGTGCCTGCGTCGTTTTCGACCACGGCGAGGAATTCCTCCGCGCCGATGCGCAGGCAGGAGAGGTCCGAGGCGGCGCGCATGTCCAGGGCGCGGGGGACGTTGCGGATCAGGCCCAATTCGCCCACCAATGCCCCTGGACCGGAGGTGGTGATCAGCCGGTCTTCGGCCCCTTCCTGCGGCAACAGCAGGTCGGCCTCGCCCGACAGGATGAGATATGCGCCGTCGCCCGGATCATCGTCCTTGCGGAACACGTAATCGCCCGCCTTGGCGTCGTACCAGCGCGCGCCGAAGGCAAGCAGGCGCAACTGCTTGCGCTCAAGCCCGGCAAAAAGATCGGTGCGTTCAAGGGCGCGCAGTTTGCGTGACAGATCGGCGCTGACGGTCTGATCGGCGGTGTCCTCGACCTGCCCTGCCAGTGATGACAGCCGACCCTGTTGCACGACAAAGCGACGATCAAATTTCTCGCTGTCCTCGAAACCGGCGGACAGGCAGATGATGGTCGTATCGGGCAGCAGGCTGCGCAGGCGGTCGTGCAGACCGTGCCTCTGGTCTGCCCCATAGCTGGCCAGCACATTGTCCAGCACCAGCACATCGGGGCGTTTGATCGCGGCGCGGCTCAGCGCCAGCGGCTCGCTGAGTTGCGCGGGCAGGTTCGCGCCGCCGATGCTGAGCGGCAGGTCAAAGAGCAGATGCAGCACCGCGCTTTCCAGCCCGGCCTCGCGCAGGTGCTTTGTCACAAGGGCCTGGATGGCATCGCTTTCGCTGCCGTCGCGGATCTTGCCGAACAGGACGTTCTCCAGCACGGTCATCCCCTCGATCGGGGTGGCGATGTCCAGCGGCTGGAACACCCCGGCCATGCTGTCACGCAGGGCAGCACCATGCCGGTCGCGCATCTGCAGCACGCGGTTGATGATGTCCTGCGGGAAGGCGGTGCCGATCTTTTCCGCCGGGATCACAAAAGGCACCGCCAGCAGTTGCGCCTTTTGTTCAATGCTCAGCGGTTCGGCACGTTTGTGGCGCGGCAACAGGTCCAGCGCCGCACCATAGGTCTCCGGGTCCAGCCCCAGCTTTCGGAACAGCGGGTGATCGGTGCCGTCGTGGCCGAAAATCTGGCGCAGCAGTTCGACAAGGTCGGCGGCAAGATGCAGCAGGTCCTGTTCAAGTTGCAACTGCCCGAGAAGGTCCATGAAATCTGTCTGCTCTGCCAGCAGCGCCGCCGTGACCGGGACGCGGGGGGTGGCGAACAGCAGGTTTTCCGCCACCGCGAGCGTGGTGGTATACTCCTGCGGGTCGAAAAAGCTGATCTGGCCGGACAGGTCCGCTGCCGCGATGGCCTCTGCCAGGGGCGCGCGCAATGCGGCGAGGGCGGCGGCAAGATCGGGGTGCGCGGCACTATCGAGCCGTTGTTCCATCGCACGGCGGAACAGCGTGTCTTCGATCCCCATGCCGCGCACCAGACGCATCCACCAGGCGCTGAGCTCGGCAAAATCGGCGGCCCCGCTGGCGGACATGTCCAGCCAGTCCGCCGCGACCGGGTCGGTGCTGTTGCCCGTGCGCAGGCTTTCAAAGGCGCGGGTGTCTTCGGGTTGGGCATGGGGCGCGCGGCGCAGCGCCATGTTGATGTTTTCGCCCAGGTTGCCCTGAAACAGCACCGGCTTCGAGGAGGCATAGCCGATCCGCGCTGCAATCGTGGCCTGATGTAACTGGTCGAATGCGTGACCGGCAAGTGTGACGCTGCCGGTGATCGGCATCACCTCGCGGGTCAGCAGCGCCGCCAGCGCCCGGCGGTCCTCTTCGCTGGGGGCGCTGATCGCGACGGTGCTGCCTTTGGGGAAGGTGGCGGTGATGCTGTCCAGCACGGTGTTGCCTTCCGCATCGCCCACCGAGACGGCATTGAGTTCCAGATCGCCCGCAAGGGACGGCAGATCCTCGGGGAAGCCATCGAACAGCCGGTCGTCGATCATGTCTGGGGGGGCGAACCTTTCGGTGATCGTCTCCCAGCGCACGGCCATGTCCTGTGACTGGTTGTAATAGGCCAGCAGTTCCTTCCAGGGGCTCGCCAGATCCTTGTAGGCGGCAAGGGCGGCAACAAGGGCACCCACGGTGATGTCGCCCGTGATGGCAAGGTATCCGCCGATGCTGTAAAAGAAAAACGGGGTCAGCTGGCCGATGAAGTTGTTGAGAAACTTCATGAAGAACTTCTTCTGGAAGATCTCGAAGCGGATCACGTAAAGCTGGCCCAGACGGTCCGAGATCAGCGCCAGCCGGTAGCGCCAGCCGCCATTGGTGCGCAGCGTCGCGGCCCCTGCGGCGCTTTCGCCGATCTCGGCGGCCAGTGCCCGCACCTCGATCACGCGGCTCTTGTTCAGCAGGTTGATGCGCCGCTGCAAGCGCGGGATCAGCCAGGCCTGAAGCGGGATCAGCGCGCAGGCCGCCAGGCCAAAGGCCACGCTTTGCAGGAATAGGAAGGCGAGGATGGTCAGCATCTGCCCGGCCTGCAGCACCGGCTGGGCCACCGCATCGCCCATCAGCCCGCCCATCGGTTCGGCCTCTGACGTGACCATGGAGACCAGTTCACCCTGACTGGTGCGTTCGAAATAGGGGGCCGGAAAGCGCAGGATGCGCGCAATCAGCGTATAGCGCAGCCGTCTGAGCAACCGTTCCGACAGCACGCCTTTCATGGTGTTGATGCGCATCTTCATGATCCCGTGCAGCAGCACGGAGATCAGGAACAGCCCGCAGAGGATCATCAGGAAGGGGACCTGGCCGATCTCGTATCCCAGTGCCTCGACCCGGTCAGAAGAGGCACCGATGGCATCGTTGATGATGCGTTTGGGCAGTTCAAGCGTCAGGTAGAGCAGTGGAAACAGTGTCAGCGTGACCAGCAGCAGGACAAGCTGATCGCGTTTTGAATACTTCCAGATGAAGGAGAACAGGGAGCGTTCGATTGGAAATATCCACTTTAGTTTGAAGGCGGGCGGGTTTCTTGCAGGGCAATATCCTGCGTAATTGGTAGCAAGACAGCCCACATCAGATCAAATCATTTGCGGTTGCGGGAGGGCTGACTGTAGGGAATTAATGGACCCAGATCCTAAGCTGTTACCACCTAGGAGAGAATTCTGTGACGATTGAAATGCAAATGGTGCTGCTTCTGCTGACCCTTCTACAGGTAAAGCACCTGTTTGCGGATTATTTTTTGCAGACACCGCGCATGTTGTCAGACCGGGCGCGCTATCTGCATCTGGGCCGGGTTCAGCATGCGGGTGTCCATACGGGGCTGTCGCTGGTGGCGCTTTTGCTGGTCGGGGTAGGGCCAATGCTGGCGCTGGTGATCTTTCTGGCCGAAGGGGTGGCGCATTTCCACATCGACTGGATCAAGGGCCGTCATGCGGAAAGCTCTGGCAAGGGGCCGGATCAGGCCGGGTACTGGCATGCCTTCGGGGTGGATCAGATGATGCATCAGTTGACCTATGTTGCAATGCTCTGGGCGGTGGTGGTCTGGGGCTGAGGGCTCAGCCCCGTGATTGCAGCACATCAGCCGATTGCGGCCAGGTCATCTCTGATCCGGTTTTCCATCAGCGACCAGCGGATCTGGCCCACGGCGGTCCGCGCCTCTTCAAGCGCGGTTCTGGCCGCGTCCTTCTTGCGTTTTGACAGCAGTACCATGCCCTTGCCGTGCAGCGCCTGCGCGATCACGCCGGTCATGCCGACCTCGCGGCCCATGTTCAGCGCCTGTTCGAAATGCGCCAGCGCGCGGCTTTTGGCAAAGGGGGCCTCGCGCAGCAGGAACATCGCGTTCCGGGCCAGCATGCCGAGATTGGGCTTTTCATCGCCCCGTGCCAGCATCAGATAGATGGTCCCGAGCGAGATATGCGACATCGCAGCGCCGTGGCTGTTGCCCACGTCGAGCGCGCGGTCGATGGCGTCCCGTATCCAGGCCACGCCGCCGCCCAGGTCGCCGCGCAGGGCCTTGGCCAACCCGATGGGGCCATCGACGATGTTGGCAACACCGCGGTATTCGAGCTGCAAACCATCCTGATAGACCGCGTTCAGCAGTTTCTCTCCGCCCTCGGGGTCGCCGTTCATGACCATCGACAGCCCCTTGAGCCCCAGGCTGACCATCTGGTCGACCTTGCCGCCTGCGGCTGCGGCCCCTTCGCTGGCATGGCGGATCGCGGCATCGAAGTTCTCTGAATAGGCCTCGTTGAAGGCCATGCAGATCGCACCATAGCCGACCGCGCCGGGGAAGTTCTCGGCCTTGCCGAAGTCATAGAGCCTTTGCCCTTCCTCCAGCGCCTGGTCGATATCGCCCCTGATCGAATGGCTCCAGGTTTCGTAGAATTCGAGGTAGGTGCGGTAATAGGGCTGTGCGTTTTCGCCCCACAGGTCGTTGATCCGTGCGCTCAACGCGCGCACCTTGTCCCAATATCCCGGACCGGGGGCAGAGCAGTGCATGACCATCAGACCAAGGCAGCCATGGGTGATTGCGTCGTCGTCGCCGGTGCGTTCGCCGATGTCGATGGCCTGCTCAAACAGCTTTTCGGCGGATTTGAAATGCTTGTTCTGGCAATAAGCGGTGCCGGCCAGTGCCATGATGCGCGGATAGGTCGGATGACCCTCGATCCGGTCGACGCGCGCGCGCTGGGTCTCGAACAGGGTGACGATGCGCCCGAATTCCGCCCGCCACTGCTGGACCTCGAACCAGCCTGAAAAAAGCTCTCCCATCAGGGCAGGAGCCGGGTCCAGTTTGAATTCCTCGGTCAGTTCAAAGGCGCGGGCAAAGGAATTGCCGGCCACGTCCAGCGAGAACAGGTTGAGGTTGCGGGTGCCGGCGGCAATCAGATGGGGCACCGCCTTGGCCGGCATTTCGGCTTCGTCGAAGTGGTAGGCAAGTGCCTCTGCCGTCTCTTCGGCCCGGTTGGAGAAACGGTGCTCCAGCGCCAGCGCGATCTTGGCATGCAGTTCGCGCCGCTGGCCGCGCAGCAGCGTGTCATAGATCGCGTCCTGCACCAGCGCGTGTTTGAACTGGTATCCCGTCCGGGTGGGCAGAATGACCTCTGCCGCGACAGCGTCCTCCAGAAGATCGGGATTGAAAGGCGTGGCACCGGATACGATGCCATGCGCCATCTCGGCGTCAAATCGCCGCCCGATGGCGGAGGCCGCCTGCAACAGCTTGCGGCAGGAAGGACCCAGCTTGTCAAAGCGGGCCATCACCATGTTTTGCAGGTTGGTGGGCAGCACGATGTCCCCCGACAGCGGCGCGCCCGCGTCGATGCTTTCCTGGCGTTGCAGCAGGAACTTGGCGATTTCTTCGGCGTAGAGCGGGTTGCCTTCGGCCTTTTCTATCGCGAGGGCGGCCAATTGATCGGCTTGGCCGGACCCGGCAAGCACCGCCTTGATCAGGCCGGACACCGCCGCCTCGCTGATCGGTTTGGGCAGGATGCGGGTGGCGCGGGCGTGCATCAGCCAGGCCTTCTGAAAGCTGGGTCTGCAGGTGCCCAGAATCATCAGCGGCACGTCGTTTTCAAGCGAAAGCAGCCGCTCGATGATCTGCAAGGTGCCGGGATCGGCCCAATGCAGGTCCTCCACGATCAGCACAAGGGGGCGTTCCTGGCAGGCATTCAGGATCAGGTCGATGATCACCTGACGGATGCGTGCCCCGATCATGTCGGCACTCTCGCCGCGCATCGGCGTGCCGTCGCCGGATTTGCCCAGCAGCGCCATCAGGTAGGACCGGGTTGTGTCCGGTTCCAGCCCCAGCCGCGCGATCATGGCATCCACCGCCGTTTCCGTCTCGCCCGCCGTGGATTGCGCTTCGAGGTCCAGCGCCGTGCGCAGGATATCGGCAAAGGGCAGGAAGGGCACCGTGGAGCCATCTGCGCGGCAATCCCCCTTGAGCACCCGCACCTTGTCCTGCGGCAGGGTCTGTTGGAACTCGTGCACAAGCCGGGATTTGCCGATGCCCGGTTCGCCCTGGATGCCAGCCAGGGTGATCTGACCGGCCAGCGTGCGCTGAAATATATCCTCAAGCTGGGCCAGTTCCAGATCGCGGTCCACCAGCCGCGACAACCCGCGCGAGCGGGAGGCTTCGAACCGCGATACCCGGTGGCGTACCTCTGTCAGGGCATAAATCCGCACCGGCTGTGCCTTGCCCCGGACCTCGTGCGGGCCAAGGTCCTGCACGGTGACCTGCCCCTCGACCAGCACAAAAAGATCGCGGGTGATCAGCACCTGTCCCGGCTCGGCCAGCCCTTCGAGTCGCGAGGCGACATTGGCGGTGTCCCCGATGATGGTCACATGCGCCTTGTTCCGGTGGCCCACGTCCCCCACCACCAGCGGCCCGCAGTGCAGCCCCACGCGGACCTGTGGCGCCGCACCATAGGCGCTGGTCATGTCGGTCTGGGTTTCGGCAATTACCTTCTGGATGTCCAGCGCCGCCTGGCAGGCGCGCAGGGGGCCGTCCTCAAGCCCTTCGGTCACGCTGAACAATGCCATGATGCCATCGCCGCGGAATTCGCCGATGGTGCCATCCTGCGCGTGGATGGCGGCCTGCATCTTGGCGGTGACATCCTGAATCATCTCGAACGCCATCTCTTCGCCGATTTTCTCGGCAAAGGATGTAAAGCCCACGACATCGGCAAAGAGGACTGTGCCACTGCGCTTCTGGCTGTTGACGGTATCGGCTGACATGTAATCTGTTCCCCGCGCCATAGTTGCGCGGCGCGCCTCTCAGCGCAAGGCATCTGCACGTTTTGGCGCGACCTTTGTCAGGCAACTGCAGGATTTTTCAGCCGATGGGGCCGTGGCGGCGGATGGTTCGAGCTCAGTCCGGGGATATAGTTGCGCGGTCGGCGGCGGCCTTTTTGCGGGCCTCTTGTGCGGCGGCATAGATGGCAACCCGCGCCCGGTTGATCGCGCCCATCGGGTAATGTTCGACTGACGCATGACCGGGCGAGAACGCAAGGTCGTTTTCCATATCTGCCGGTGCCTCGACCGGCTGGTCGGAGGGGATGCTGATTTCTGCCAGTGGCACAAAGCGGGCACCCTGTTCCTCCCAATCCACGCGCGGATTGTCGATGGGCTGTGTCTTGGGCGTGTTGCGCAGGATCACCCCAAAGGAAAACAGCCCCGGCCCCCAGTCCAATTGCGTTTTGAGCGCGCGGCGCCTGCCGTCCTTGCCGCGAATACGCGGGGCAGGACGGTTTGGACCAATCGGCATGACCTTGTATTTCACCACCTGTTGCGGGCCCAGCCGGTAGGGTGTCGTGCTCCAGTAGCTCACGCTGAGCGGGGCGTTGGCGCGGCGCAGGGCCAGCCGCAGCAGAACCGGCAGCAGATGCAGGTTGCGCAGCACCAGAAGCCCCATCCTGAGCTTGCCCATCAGGTTCAGCTTGGCTTCCATAAAGGCCGCGTCAAAGGGGATGTAGGTGCGCAGGTCACCGATCACGAAGACCGGGCTGTCGATAAAGATGAAATCCTGCACCGGCACGCCAGTCGCGTCGCGCGGCGCGGTTGGCATCGGGACATCCAGCACCTTGACGGCCATGCCATGGGTGTCGCGTTTGTCATCGCGCTGCATGGCGCTGTTCGAGAAGCGGATAATCGCGTCATGACTGCCCGGTTTGGCGAACAGGCCGACGCGACAGTCCGCGGGCAGGTGGTCCAGCACGGTGAAGGTTGCGCGCAGGTCCGCGACCCCCTTGCCATGTTCGGAGCGTTGGTCGGGCGTGGGGCTGTCCTTGGCAAAGGCAAGGTTGATATCGACCAGCGCCTTGATCTGCTCGGGTTCGGATATGTTGGGGGGCAGGTCTGTCATGTGGGGTCCACCACGCCGAGGGCAATCATGTTCAGGGTGTTGAGGCTGGGCACAAAGAAATATTCGCCGCCGCGTGTTTCGATGAACTGGGGCAGCTCGTTCATGACCCAGGGGGTGTTGCAGCCCTCCGGATCGGCCTGGATCATGAATTTCGAGCCGGGCTGATGATAACCCAGCATCGGGCAGGTGTCGTTGCCCGCGTTCAGGTCGAGGCCATAGTTCATCCATTGTTGCAGGACGAATTCGAACTGGCGAAACAGGTTTGCGCACATGGCGATGAAGATCACACCGCGTTCAGCGCTGTCGTCGCGGTTGTCGGGGGCAAAGGTGCCATAGGGCAGGCCGCGCCGCAGGATGCGGCGGCGGTTGGTCAGCGCCGATCCCGTCCAGTCGCGCGGATTGTTCGAGGTGAGGCGCGGGTCCAGCATGTCGCGCATGTTGCCGCGCCGCACATGGGCCGAGATCGGGCATTTCACGCCGACCTGATCGTCGCGGTACTTGAAGTCGATCATCTGTTCGTTCCAGGCATCCAGCCGCGCCTGTTCGGCAGATGTGCGCGCTCCGGTCTTGTTTTTGATCGCAGGAATATCCGACCATTCCGCGTCAAAGCGCATCATGTCCTCATAGGTGGGCGCGGCCATCAGTGGCACGCCGTTGGGCCAGCGCCCGACCATCTTGGCCTTGAGCGTGAGGCGCGCGGCATCGACGGTCACACCTTGGACTTCGGCATAGTCCTGTGCTTGCCGGTCCACGTAATTCTCGAAGGTGCCGACGTTTTCATGCAGTTTGCGGAACGCGAGGAAGGTGCCGTTGAACATGAAGCGGGGGGGCTGGGTGGAATAAGGGATCTGCTGGGATTCATCCACATGCCCGATCAGGAACTCGCCGGTCGCCAGCGGTGCCCATGTCTGGTCCGGCATGATTTTGCCCCGGCCCTTGACCCGGCGCGCTTCGACCTGCGGGGGGTATTGCCCGGCAAAGACCGGGTTGCCGATGCCGTCCTCGAACCCGAAATGTTCCTGTGCGTCGATCATCATGGTGCCGTCGCCGCGCGGCACCAGCCGCGCGCCGCCCGGTTGAAAGTCGCCTTTGCCGTCGCGCCCGTGGCCGGTCAGCAGCTTCATGCCCTGGCCTGCACCGAGGTCGCGCAGCCAGTCCGTCTTCTTCTCCATTTCCGGCACCGGGGTGCCGTCGGGCAGCATCTGCGCGTTGAGTGTCACCAGCAGGTGAATGTCGCTGCCGCGCATATTTTCTATCGGGTCGTTCCAGACCTTGTCCCAGTTGTGGTGCCCGCTGGGGCCTATATCTGTCAGGATATGTTTGCGGGGGGCCATGCCGTCGATGAATTCGCGCGGGAATTGCGCCAGTGTCGCGGTGGGCAGGTCCAGCACCCGCAACCCCTTCCAGGTCAGCGCGATGTTCAACGTCACCGGTGGCGGCGCGGGCAGGCTGTTGTGGTCGTCCTCCCAGGCGTGATGCCAGCGTTCTGCCGTGGTGACCCAGGGGTGCAACTCGGCCAGAAACCTGCGCCCGGCCGCCGCCTCGCGGATGTGAAACAGAAAGTAGCGCGCATGGGGAAAGCCGTAGCGCCCGTAGGCGCGGACGATGTTGCCCTGGATGTCGCGGAGATCCAAATCGCTGCTCATTGGCCGGCCCCGTCCGACCAAAGCACACCGGGCCGCTGGCGCGGTCCGTCGACGTCCAGCGGTCTGTGGACCTCGCAATAGGCATCAAAGGCCGCGCGCAGGTCCGCACCGCCCTTGCCCAGGTTGTCGATCCCGAATTTCAGGAAGCTCTGCTGAACATGAAGCGCCTTGAGGATCGACGGCAGGTCGCTGTCAGGGGCCACCGGAAAGGGGGTGAGGCCGAATTTGGCCACGATGGCAATGTTCACGCCAAGCAGCGCAAGCAGGGTGGTGAAAAACAGGCTCCAGCCTCCGCCGGGCCAGGCCCCCCAGTGCAGCGCCATCACGGCGAGCACCACCAACAGCGCAGAGGCTGCGGTCATCCAGCGGGTAGGGCTGGGCATTTCCGGCTCATAGGTCCAGTAGTCGTTGAAGGGCAGGTTGGTATGCACCTGGCCCTGCTTCACGAAAGCAAAGAATGTCGCGGCATCGCGCACATCGCCAAAGCCGTCGCAATGGCGGTAGAGCATCCGCAATTCCGGTGCCATTTGCGCCCAAAGCCCGACCGTATAAGCCCTGAGCGCGTCGTCGCTGCCATCGGGCGCGTCGAAATCCACGGCAAGCGCGAGGTAGGCATGGGGCAGGGCGTCCACCTCCTCGGGGATGGTCAGTTGCACGTTTTCCAGCAGGTCGATGATCGGGTTGGAGGGACGCCGCCCGTTGTAATGGAGCGTGTCGATCACGAAGAGATGCGCGAAATGGGTGCCCGGCACCCTTGCGAAGGGGCTCATCAGCCCGCTGTCGGCGCTGAAGTGATCCTGTTGGGCCGTTGGCAGTGTGGCCAGCATGTACCGGACATGGTCGATAAGCGAGCGCCGGACGCCCTGAACCTCCACATAGGCGTCGCGCTGGAGCGGGGCCATCACCGTCAGGAAATAATGGCCTGCGTCATAATTCGCCATGTGCTGCCTCCTGCCGGACGCCATCATAGGGGGTGATGCCGGGCGGCAGCCCCCGCCATTCCGCGTTGATCCCTTCTTGCCGCAATGCGTGCGCCATTTCGGTCGGCAGGCTGGAAACCACGCCGGGGCCAGGCGCGCCGAGGTCGTTCTGGATCGCGGTGAACAGGCGGTTGTATTCCTGTTCGAAGGCGATGGGGTCGAGGTAGGGCCGGATCTGTGCAAGCGCCCGCACCGCGCGCCACACCCGCAGGGCGGCGACCACATCGCGTTTCGCGGCACCGGGGGTGGCGTTGTAATAGTAGTCCGTGTTGACCTGGTTGTCCCTGATGTAGCGCTGGAACGGTTGCAGCGGGATCGAACCGGGGTAGCGGTAGTCACGAAACCACGCCAGATCCAGCATATAGGGGATGCCATCGGAAAAGGCGTCGATGTACTGGTCCCAGGTCCCGTTGAAGTTGCTGCAAAACAATGTGTAATCGTAATGCAGCTTGGGTGGTTTGCGCCCGAAACGCGGCCAGTCCTGCCGCCTGATGATGACCCAGCGGGCAAAGTGGATCACCGACAGGCCCCGCAGACCGGCCATCAGCACCGGAAAGGCGCGCACCACAATAAAGATCAGCGATTTGACCCAGCCGTTCAGCCGGGTTGTCGGGGTTACCACATTCAGGCAATAGGCTTTGCCAGCCACATTCGACATGAAACGAATTCCCCCAATAGTAGTATAAAAGCCTGAGTATTGGCGCGGCACCTGCGATGCGTCAATGATCTTGGTCAGTGCCTGCCGCATTGACTGCTTGATTTATTATGGTGTCTCTTTATCGTTATGGTTGAATTTTGCCAAAGCACCGGAGGTGTGGGTGACGCGGGTGATACACAGCAAGGCACTGGCATCGGGTGGCATTTTCATGTGCATTTCCGCCGCGTTGCATGTCTTTGCGATCCTTGTCGCTGGGTTCTACATCTCTGCAATCGCGCTGTTGCTGGTGGGGCTGGCCTATGCCGCGATTGCGCGCAGCCTGATGTCCGGGTCGGAATTATGGGCCAAGGCCACGCTGTTCATTATGGCGGCGGGGATCCCGGCGGCCCTGCTGATGATCTGGCTGGATGTCGCGGTGCCACGCTGGTGGCTCTGGCCGATTGTCTGGGCCGATATCGGCGTTTTCCTGTCGCTTGGTTTGTATGTCTGGCGTCGCTGACGCGGGATCGTTTCAGTTTTTTTTGAGTTTCAGTTTTTTGATTTGAGAATTTGCGGGCCGTTCGCGCGGCCGGGGAGAGACAATGTTCAAGTATGTCGTCGCCGCATTGGGTGTATTCTGCGTGGCCTTCGTGGCGATCTGGATTGCCATTGATCCCAGCATCCGCAGTTGCATCACCATGGCAGAGCGCGGCATCCCGCCCGTGGCAGCCACGCGCGAGGAACGGTTTCTGGGCAAGGTGCTATATGACACCGCCAATTGCCGGGGCGGCGAGGGGGCGGTGACCTCGCGTGGCACTCCCTGGGTGGATTGGTCGAACTATTGGGGCACCGGCGACGATGCCTCGCGGTCCAGCAACTACAACCCGATCACATTTATCGCCAAACATCTCAGCGGCACCGGGCGGGGCGTCGACGGTGCATTGCTGGATCTTGAACGGCAACGGGTGGAACTGATCAAGTTCAATCTGTTCGATAATGGCACTTACCCCGACTACGTGCTGGGACGCGATGGCAGGGACGGGCGGACGTTGAAAAGTTGGCCAGAGCTGCGGCTGCGCCCTGATCACCCCGATTATGCGCGTGTTGGTGGCCCCGGTGCGCAGGTCTGCCGGGGCGATATGCTGCGCTTTCGCACCCTTCAGGGCACCTGCAACGACCTGCGCAATCCCGGTATGGGGGCGACCGGGGCGGTCTATCCTCGCAATGTCGAGTTTGAATCGACCTTTCCCATTGTCGCGGCGTCGCAAGGCAACAGCATTGCCTCCGCGCGCCATGCGGGCCGGATCGACATGATGACCCCCGATCCGCAGGTGATCAGCCGCGAATTGTTCACGCGGGATCAAGCTGCGCCGGATCTGTGCAACGCGGGCTACGGCCTGCCCGGCAACGACCCCGCCGCTCAATGCGATTACCAGAAAGCCCCGTTCTTCAACGTCTTGGCCGCCTATTGGATCCAGTTCATGACCCATGATTGGTTCAGCCATCTGGACGAGGGCCGAAACGATGAAAGCCGGCGGATTTCGATGGGATGCCAAAGCAAGGGGGTGGGGGAGGCAAAGCGCCCCCTGACACCGGCAGAGATATCCGATCTGGGCTGCAACCCGGCGGCCGAGGAATTTGGCGCGCGGTTTGACCAGACAGCGCCGCCCGGCACATTCGATGGCGGATCACGCCTGAATCGGGCCTACAAGACCACTGCCAACACCGTCACGGCTTGGTGGGATGCCTCGCAGATTTATGGCTATGATGCGGTGTCGCGCGCGCGCGTCAAGCGCGACCCCGAGGACCCCGCGAAACTGCTGATGCGCAGCGTAGCCGCGCGCACCGATCAGGGCGATACGGGGGGATACCTGCCGGTGATGGTCGCGGAATGCGCGGCCACCGACACCGGTTGCACCCCCTCCCCGATGAATCCCAAGTGGCGCGGGCAGGAGGCCACAGCCTTCCCCGAGAACTGGTCCATCGGGATGAGTTTCTACCACAACCTCTTCGCACGGGAGCACAACAGCTTTGTTGCCGCGTTCCGCAACGAGGCACGCCGCCATCCGCGCCGGGATTCCGGCCTGCGTCGCCCCTATGCGCCAAACGCTCCGGTGGCCTATCGCGATGTGACGGATGAAGAAGTGTTCGAGATCGGCCGCCTTGTCGTCGCCGCGATGATCGCGAAAATCCACACCATCGAATGGACCACCCAACTGCTCTATGACGAGCCGCTTTATACCGCGATGAATTCCAACTGGTACGGGCTGTTCCACGATTTTCCGGGCATCGACCGTATCCTCAGCCGGGTGGTCACCGACCTTGGCACCTCTGGCGACGCGGAAAAGGAGACCACCTGGTATTCGGTGTTTTCCTCTGGTGCCGGGATTGTCGGCACCGGCACGCTGAACAAGAACGGGTCGCTTACGGATCTGGATTACAACAATGACGGGGTGAACCATTTCGGGTCGCCCTTCAATTTTCCCGAGGAATTCGTCAGTGTTTACCGCCTGCACCCCCTGCTGCCCGATCTGATCGAGTTGCGCGATGCGCAGGAGGACCCCAACCGGATTGCGGCCAAGCTGCCCATTGTGACCACGTTCCGGCACAAGGCGACGGATGTGATGCATGAGACGGGGCTTGAGAACATGGCGCTGTCCATGGGCCGGCAACGGCTGGGCGCGCTGGGGTTGAAGAACCAGCCGCAGTTCCTGCAGAACCTTTCGATGCCGTCGCGCCCCGAAGGGCCGACCAAGGTGGTGGATGTGATGGCGTTGGACATCATGCGCGACCGCGAACGCGGCATCCCCCGTTTCAACGAGTTCCGCCGCCAGATCGGCTTGCGGCAGATGACCAGTTTCAGCGATTTCGTGGATCAGCGGCTGGCGCAGAAAGAGGGCAGGACCGCAGCGGAGGACAAGACACTTGCCCAGCAGCGGGTGCTGGCCCAGAAACTGCGCGAGGTCTATGGCCAGCACGTCTGTGATGCCTCCATGATCATCAGCACCACGCAATTGTCACCCGATGGGGCAGCAGGCGGCACGCGGCAATCGCCCTTTCCCGACGATTGCCTGGGCCACCCCGATGGATCGCTGGTGGACAACGTGGAAGACGTGGACACGGTGGTCGGCTATCTGGCCGAAAGCACGCGGCCCCATGGGTTTGCGATTTCCGAAACGCAGTTCCAGATATTCATCGTCAATGCCTCGCGCCGTCTGTTTTCCGACCGGTTCTTTACCTCGTCGTTCCGGCCCGAATTCTACTCCACCTTCGGCCTCGACTGGGTGATCAACAACGGTCCCGACAAGCAGATGGAGCAGGGACGCCCCAATGGTCACAGGCAAGACGTCATGCCCCTGAAGCGGGTGCTGATGCGCAACCTGCCGGGGCTGCGCGACCAGCTTGACCCGGTGATCAACGCCTTTGACCCCTGGGCGCGGGACAGGGGCGACTATTACAGCCTGGATTGGGTGCCGATCAAATCGGCGCGCAGCGATCCTGCATTTGACACCGAGGAGCCCGCGAAATGAGCCAGCGCCCCCCCTTCACCTGGATCATCCGCCGCACGGTGTGGAATTCGATTTCCCTGCTGATCTTCCGTTTCAAGAAGGCCAAGAAAATCCCGCTGCCGCCGCGCAATCCGCAGCCGCTCCGGTTGGTTCCCGTGGCCGAACGCATTCCCGGCGTGGAGGTCAGGGACATTTATATGGCCGACCGGATTCCGCCCGGTGAATCCGACAAGATCATGCAGGCGTCGTTTTCGTTCCGCATTTGGCTGGGTCAGGTTCTGCCCCCGGTGCGGCCCGGCCTGCCGCAGATCGACGCCGATATCAACAAGGCCATGCAGGCGGCCTGCCGTCCGGCCTATCGCAAGCTTTACCCACCGCCCGCGCTGCCCGATGCCTTCCGCCACGCGGGCCTTCCCGACCTGGGCGAGATGGCAACTGCCAGCCCCTATGCCTGTTTTCTGGAAAGGAATGCGGCGGGCGAGCTGGTTTGGGATTTTACCGATCTGGACAAACACGAGATATATCCCGGCCTGCGGCCGCTGGGCTGTTGCGTTTATTTCAAGGTGGAAAAGGGCGCAGGCAGGTTGAAGGCGAGCCGGATCACCTCTGTTCTGGGTGATATCAAGGCCGAGGATGGCCGCTGGAACGAGGCGGTGCGCACCGCGATGTGCGCGGCCTCTACAAAAATATCACTGGTGAACCATTTCGGCTGGGTGCATCTGGCCTGCGGCGGCCCGCTGTCGGTCGCCACGCGCAACCACCTGTATCGCGATCATCCCATGTGCCGCCTGATGTGGCCGCATATGTTCGGGACCCAGAATTCAAACTACCTGGTGGCAAAGGGCCAGATGCTGCGCGGCGGCGATTTCGAGACCGTGTTCTCCTTCACCCATGAAGGCATGATCGACCTGTTTCAGCGGACCTTCAACAGCTACCGCGCCTCGGTCATGGTGCCGACGCTCGACTGGCACGACAGGGGGTTGCCCGAGGGGAAATTCGACACCCCCGTTCAGGACAACCTGCGCGACCTCTACGACGTGATGCATGCCCATACGACCCGCTATATCAACGCCTATTACGACAGTGACAAAGACCTGCAATGGGATGAAACGGTCATGGCATGGCTGCGGGCGCTCAATGACCATATCCCCAACGGGATTGACGGTGTCACCGGCGGCGTGGTCACGCGCGAAAGCCTTGCCACGCTTTGTGCCGGGTTCATCTACATGGCGTCAGTCCAGCACGAGGCGCTGGGCAGTTGCATGTGGAACTACCAGATGTGGGTCGACAAGAATCCGGTGCGCATCCACACCAGTGGCAAAAGGGTGCCGGTGGACGTGTTCCAGCGCCTGCTGAATGCCAATTTCAATCTGAACGTGGACCGTGCGAAGCTGATGCAGGACCTGTCGTATTTCGCGGTTGATGCCCGCGGCGCCGAGGCGTTTCGCCTGTTCCTGAGCGATCTCAAGGCGCTGGAGCGGAAGCTGGCGGCAGAACCATATGCGACATGGCGCGTGACACCCAAAATGCTTGAGGCGAACATCAACGCTTGAGCGCGCGCAGACCCGAAGTGAGACGCGTCTTTGCCGGGGTATGTCTTTTGCCATAACTGGTGCAGAATCACCACGTTGCACCCGTTTCTCAACCTCTCGAAGTTTGACAGAGTCCAGTAAGCAACCCATAGTGGTATTCGTCGGGGGATGAGGGCTGGTTGATACTCAAGCTTTAAAAGGGCGCGCTTTAACAAGTTCGGTTTGCGACAAGGTTGGTGAAGTGATGAGAAAACTGGAGTTGATGCTGGTGGCCGTCTGCCTGCTGGCTACAGCAGTGCTTTTCGGTGTCAGCGTCCGCCAGACCCAACACAAAGCGGAATTGGAATTTGCACATCTGACCGAAGAAGGTGTCGATGCGCTGCGGCATCGGATGCAGACCTATCTGCAAACCCTGAACGGCGTCGCCGCGTTCCTCAGCGCCTCAGAAACCGTAACCGAGGTTGAATTCGAAACCTTTGCCGAGACACTGGACCTGGATGACCTGCTGGTCGGGATCAACGGTGTCGGATTTATCGAACCGGTCCGTTCAGAAAACATGGATTTCTTCCTGGGCCGGACCCGCGTCTACACCCGCTCCGACTTTGCCACACATCCGCAGACCGATGGGCCGGAGCATTTCATTGTGTCGCGGATTGCGCCCATTGACCGGAACATCGAGTCGCTGGGGCTGGATATCACGTTTGAAGAGGGGCGCAGAAATACCGCCCTGCGCGCCCGTGACACCGGGCTGCCGCAACTTACGCCGCGCATCCTGCTGTTGCAGGACGAGACCCAGCAACCGGGGTTCCTGCTGTTGCGCCCCTTGTGGAACAAGGAATTCGTCCCCGAAAAGGGCGGAATGGTGCGTGGCAGGTTCCGCGGCTGGGTCTATGCGCCCTTTGTCGGTCACAGGTTGCTGGCGGGTCTGTCGCCCAATCAGGGGCGCGGTTATCACATTTCGGTTTTCGATGGACCAGTTGCCGATCCTGACAACATTATTTTTGACAGCGCCGACCAACTTGGCGCGCTGAACACCGCGACCGGCAAGTACGCCGCTACCTACACTTTCACGAATTATGGCAGGCCCTGGACGCTGGTTTACACAAGCACGCCGGTATTCGACGCCTATTTCCCCTTGAATGCTGCCATCTCTGTCCTGGTGGCGGGTATCCTGTTGACCGGCATGTTGCTGTTCCTGATCCGGTCCCTGCGCAGGCGCGGCGAAGCCCTGACCGAAGTGGCAGAACTGCGCGCCCGTCAGGTCAATGCACAGGAACAGTCAATTCGCGCCCTGGTCGATAATGCGGTGATCCCGGTGGTCGTCATGGATGGAGATGGCCGTATCCTTTTTGCCAATCAGGCGGCGCACGATTGTTTTGGCTATCCGCCGCAAGCTATGGTCGACCTCTATTTCGACGAGATGGTCACCGCCCTGACCAACCTGTCCGAAGACCAGATTTTCAACGCCACCGGTGCCCGGCGCGACGGTCAGGGTCTGATCCTGAATCTGGAGCGCAACAATTGGCTGACGCATGAACACGAGGAACGGACGACGGCGATCCTGCGCGACATGACCCGTGAATACCATGCGATCGAAGAGACACGCGAGATGAAAGCTCGTTATGACAAGGCGCTTCAGGGCGCGCAGATCGGCGTGTTCGACATCGACCTGCGCACCGGAAAGTCTGAAGTCAGCGACACCTGGCGGAAGATAATGTCGATTCCGGGCGATGAGAAGCTGGATGATCCGCAGCAGATTTTCCTGGACCGGATACATCCCGACGACCGGGCTGTCCTTGAACAGGCGGACCGCGACTGTATCAACGGGAAAACCCCGCGTGCGATTTCGGAATACCGGGTCAGTTTCGGCGATGCCATCTGGCGCTGGATGCGGTCGGATGCCGTTGTCGTGGAACGCAACGAAGGGGGGCGGGCGCTGCGCATGATCGGCACACAGACCGATGTGACCAACCTGCGCCACGCGCGCAATGCCCTTGAAGCCAGCGAAGCGCAGTTTCGGCAGGTTCTGGAATCCGCGCCCATCGGCATGGTGGTGCTGCGCGAGAACGGCGTTTTCGAAAGCGTCAACCCGGCATTCTGCGCGATCAGCGGCTATGACGGGCAAAAGCTGATATCCGGGATGCGGATGTCGGATATTCTGCCCAAGGAAGAGGTGAAGGCAATCGCCTCAACCGTATCGGAAATGCTCCAAACCCGAAGTTCGCAGATCTACAGCGGGCAACACAGGTTCCTGCACAGCAGTGGCGAGGAAAGATGGTGCCTGCTGCATATCTCCTGGTTCTTCGACAAGAATGCCGGCAGCAATTCCTTCATTGGCCAGGTGAGCGATATCACCGAACTGAAGAAAGTGGAGCAGATGAAGAACGAATTCGTGGCGACGGTCAGCCACGAATTGCGCACGCCCTTGACGTCGATCAAGGGGGCCCTTGGGCTGATCGGCGCGATGAAGGACGCCGAACTGCCGCCCAAGGTCCAGCGTTTGCTGGAAATCGCACGCAACAATGCCGACAACCTGACCGATATCGTGAACGACATCCTGGACCTGGAAAAGATTTCCTCCGGCGAAATTACCTTTGATTTTCAGCGCATCACGATGAATGAAGTCATTCATGCGACGGTCGAGGAACTGGCCCCCTACGCGCTGGCGCACAAGAACACCCTTACGGTGGACCTGCCTGCCGAACCTCTCGATGTGTCAGCGGATGTCGGACGCACCCGGCAGGTCCTTGCCAATCTGATTTCCAACGCATGTAAATACTCGAACGCGGGAACGCAGGTGCTGATCAAGGCCGAGATCGTCTCCGAACAGGTGATCGTCTATGTTCAGAACACCGGGCCGGCAATACCGGAGAGTTTCCGTCACCGGATATTCGATGCCTTTACGCAGGCGGACAGTTCGGACACCCGGACCAAGGGGGGCACCGGGCTGGGCCTGAACATAGCGAAACGGATTGTCCGGCGGCATGACGGCGATATCGGTTTTGAAAGCACAGGGCATGGCGTGACGGTGTTCTGGTTCACCTATCCGCTCGATCGGCAAATACCGGTGGAAACACCCCCGGTCCAAAAGGCCGTCCGCAAGCGGATGTCGGCAAAGCTGAACGTTCTGCATGTGGAAGACGACCAGGATTTCGCCGAGGTCCTGCAATCGGGTCTTTGCGAGATCGCAAACATCCGGCACGTGAAGAGCATCGCGCAGGCACGCGCCGTAATGGAGGAATGTGAGCGGCTGGACGTCATCATCCTTGACTGGTCGCTTCCTGACGGGGACGCGATAGGCCTGCTGGACGAGATCGAAGAGCTTCCCTATCCTGTTCGCATTCTCGGATTGTCTTCGGATGGCCAACGGGCGCAGGACCGCAGGGTCTGTGCAAATCTGGTGAAATCGCGGGCAGAACTGGAGACGATCGCCGAGCATGTCGTGGGGCATCAGACCCAGGCGTCGTGACGCGGCCAATATGGTGATGAGAATCTTGTTCGAATTTGCCATATTTATGACAGGTTATTGCGGCATGAGTTTCTCACGGTTGATGCCGTCATGTCGCAAGACGGCTTGATTGGAAGAAAGTTCGAGGCAAATTTATGCGTTCGTCTGAAACGAAATTGAATACATTCAATAGCTTGTCACTTGGTGGTGCAGCGGCATTGGGGTGGTATCTTGCATCCAGTGCCGTGCTCTCTGGCTCGGCGGCCGATGTGGTTCCGGTGTTGGGCACCGTTGCAATTGCGGCCCTTTTGCCGGCCTATTTGGGCGTCCGCCGTGCGCGATTTGTAACGGACAAGCAATCATTGGCCCTGGGCCAGCGTATCGACGTCCTGAATGAACACGCGATTGTTAATGTCGTCGACAGAAGCACCAACCTGATCGAAGTGAATGACCGTTTCCTTGAGGCAACCGGATATAGCAAGGAAGAACTGATCGGCACGTCCATGCATAAACTGTACTGCGACGAAAATCAGAAACTGGCCCCCACGATCCATTTGCTGTTGAGCACGGGCAAGAGCTGGAGCGGCGAGACACCGATCCGCCGCAAGGATGGCTCGGTCTTTTTTACCCATACGACGGTCCGCCCGATCTATGATCTGAAAGGCAATTGGATCGGGTCGATCTCTGCCCGCACGGATGTCACGCAGACCCATGAATTGCTGGCCGCGCGCGATATTGCGCAGGTGACGGATGAAATGAAGGAAGATATCTGGATCGTCGATTGCGAGATGATGGCCGCGACCTACATGAACAAGGTGGCTCTTGGCCGTCTTGGGCTGCGACGGGCGGCTGAACAGTTGATTCCGCTGTCCCAGCTCAAGGGAGTGGATGGTGTCGGCAGCATCGTGGCAACCTGCCGCGAGATGCGCAGCACTGGCGCGGACAACGCTCAATTCGAGACGGAGTATTGCGGCAAGCCCTTTCACATCGGCATCACCCGTCTGAAGGTCGGCACGCTCAAGGGCCGCTTCATGGTCGTGATGGCGGACATGTCAAAACGCGTCTCCGAAGAGCAGCGCAAGTCGGATTTCATTTCGACGGTAAGCCACGAACTGCGCTCTCCGCTGACGTCGATCAAGGGGGCGATGGGCCTGTTGTTGTCCCGCGCTGCCGGGGAATTGCCCGACAAGGCGGTGAGCATGCTGGAAATCGCGCACCGCAACGCCGACAGGCTGGTGCTGATCATCAATGACATTCTCGACCTGGAAAAGATCGCTGCCGGGCGGATGGAGTTCGACCGACGCGACGTGAACCTCACCGATCTGGTCACAGAAACAAAGAACGCGAATGTCACGATGCAGAAACGCTTTGCGGTGAAGGTCGAAAGCAACAGCGACGATTCCCCGATCTGGATCAATACCGACCCGAACAGGATCATTCAGGTCCTCAACAATTTCCTGTCCAACGCCTGCAAGTTTTCCAAGTCAGGCAGCGCGGTTCGGATTGTGATCGAGGATCAGGGCGATTCGGTGCGGGTCGCGGTGAAGGATCAGGGCACCGGAATTCCCATCAAGGACCAGCACAAGGTCTTTGAACGCTTTGCGGATATGGAAAATTCGAACCGATCTGCAAAAGGTGGCACCGGATTGGGCCTGAGCATCTGTAAAGCTATTGTAGAGGGGTTAGGTGGCAATATAGGATTCGAGACGACAGAGGGAATAGGAACGACATTCTATTTCGTACTGCCTAAAACCGAAGCCAATATGGAAAGCACCCCTGCGGATAATGTCGTAAAGATGCGCAGCGCCTCCTGACAGAGAGTCCCCGATGCTCAAACTTATTCACGTAGAAGACGATGCGGACATTCGCGAAATTGCCAAGATGTCTTTGGACCTTGCGGGGGATTTCGACGTGATCCAGTGCGAATGTGGCGAGGACGCCCTGGCGCGGGTGCAGGACTATACCCCTGATGTCATTCTGCTCGATATGATGATGCCGGGCATGACCGGTCGTCAGACGCTTGAGGAAATGCGCAAGCTGCCGCATCTGGCCAATGTGCCCGCGATTTTCATGACAGCCCGTGCCCAACATGCCGAGATCGAGGAGTTGCGCAATGTTGGCGCTGCCGATGTGATCAGCAAGCCCTTCGACCCCATGTCACTGGCCGACCAGATCAAGAGCGCGATCCGCAAGTAATCACTCAGACACGACCCCAGGCAAAAAAGCCCCGGATGCAGACGCAACCGGGGAGGGAGGGATGTTCTGTTGCAATCTGAGCGCAGCCTGATGGATGTCAGGCCAATGTGTTCAGCGTTTCCTCACACTGCTTCACGAAAAGGTCCATGTGATAGATGATTTCGCCGGGGCAGATCGCCAGATCTGCATCCGGGCCTTCGAGATGTGCAATGACTTCGCTCTCGCAGGACCGTGCCGCAACCCCGAGGTCGGAAAACCCGAGCGAGCCGGCAGTGCCTGCAATCTGGTGCAGGATGGCTTTTGCCGCCTCCAGGTTGCCGTTGATGTCTTGCAGGGTCTCGCCTTCCCATGCGCTTAATGCGTGTTCCGCAATAAGGGCCTGGCGGTCCACCAGCATTTCCAGAAACCGGGTCCTGACTTTGGCCAGACCGGGAAGTTCATCGACCATGTCTTTCATGCAATCTGTCCCATGTTCCAGTAATCGGTCTGCGACTTGCCATGGGCCGCGCTGGCGGCCTCTGCTGTCGCATGCGCCGTTGCCAGCGCATCCATGACGGCGGCACCGCTTTTCCAGATCAGGCGGACAACGTCACCCCCCGAAACCCGAGGATGCAGCCGTTCGCCCGCGTTGTTGTATAGCTCCGTGCGCGCCAGCGACAGGTTCACGGCATCGACAAGCCTGCCCATGTCAGGGCGCCAGCCGCTTTCGGTAATGCAGACGAAGGTGCCGCTGCCCGCGTAGGACATCAGGAACTGGTGTCCATGCAGGGTGTCCGAGATGATCTCGGCCATGTCCGAGATAAGGCTGTAGAACTCAAACGGGCTCATCGCCGCGTGATATTGCTCGATCTCGCGCATGGTGAAGGCGAAAGTGGATGATCCGAACAGCGAATTGCGGGTCAATTGTTGCACGTAGTTTTCCATCGCTACGTATTCGATGACGTTGTCGACATCATGGATGGAAATCGGCTCGTGCAGTTCAACAGCGGTCGAGCCTGCCTGCGCACCTACCGCACTTGCGGCAAAGATTTTCCGCGTGCGCGCCCGGCGCCCTTCGATCATGCCGGCGACCAGACCCAGCCGGGCCTGCAGTTCGGCCACTTCGAAGGGTTTGGTCACATAGTCCGTGGCCCCCGCAGCGAAAGCGCCGTCGATATACCGTTTGTCCGCCATTGCGGTCAGCATCAGAACTGGCGTGTCGGCATAACGCGACATCATGCGGATGCGGCGGGTCAGTTCAATTCCGTCCATGTTCGGCATCTGGATGTCGAGCATGAAACAGTCGAAAGTCCCCTTCGCCTCTGCGCGCAGCAGGTCCAGTGCTTCGCTGCCCGATTCCGCTGTCACCAGTTCGTGGTCACCCACAGCCTGAATGAACTGCGTCAGCAGTTCCAAGATGATCAGGTCGTCATCCACTGCCAGAATTTTCATCGGTTTCTCCACCACAGTTAATACCAGCGCGGCGTGCACGCATGCTTACTGTCAACCTTACGGGGAAGTGTGGCGGAATTTTGGCAACTTGAGAAAAAATCTCAATAAAATGAGCGGACTGTTTCCGTTACCCTGTGTTTTTGGTGCAGCGGATGCATCGGGGCGATGCATCCGCCGGGGGGTCAGGTCTTTTTGCGGTCGTCCACGATGGTCATCTGCGCCAGACCGCTCTGGCCCAGATCGACGGCGGCAAAAGGTCCGCCTTGCAGCATCTCGGCAGGGTCATTCAGGTCTGCGGCAGGGGTGTCGGCGAGAACTTCTTGCGCGAATTGCTCTGCGTTGTCCTTGGGCCGGTATCCCAGGAAGGCGGCATTTGTGTTGTCCACCGGCGCGCGGTCGTTGTTGGACACGCCGTAGATCACGGTAAAGCCGACAGAGGGCGTGTCGATTGCCCGCGTGACCAGATGGATCAGATCGTCATAAGACAGCCATGACCCCAGCGCGCGCGCGTTGTTGACCTGCGCGGCCGACAGGATGCGCAGGTGCACGCTCTCCAACTGGCGTTTGTCCCAGTACATCGACCCCAGGTCTTCGGTGAAGCATTTGGCAAGGCCATAGAAAGTGTCGGGCCGGTGCGGCGCATCGGTGCCGATGAAATCGCGCTTCTTGTGCATGCCCACCGCATGGATGGAAGACGCATAGACGATCCGGCGCACGCCATGCTGATAGCCTGCTTCCCAGATGTTGTAGGACCCGATGAAGTTCGGCCCCAGCAGTTCCTCAAACGGTTTTTCATCCACGATTGCGCCGAAATGCACCACCATGTCGGCACCTTCCAGTAGCGGGTGGATCTCATCGAATTTTGCCAGATCGGCGCGGACGTAGCTTTCACCGGGATAGAGCGTTCCGATCTCCTCGGCGATGTCGGTGCTCAGCAGTTCGTCACACATTTTCGACAGCGGTTCGCGCAGGTAGGACCCCAGTCGCCCGGCAGCCCCTGTCAGCACAAGTTTCTTGAATTTCATGGTATTGGCCTTTCGTTGGTCGGAGGAGCAATATTCAGATTATCGCTTTTTCGAGGAATGATTTCTGTGCCCCGATGCGGTCATAGGCAAAGGCGCTCAGGTCAATGCTGCGGTATTCGCGATAGGTGATCCATTCCGCCACCCCGCGTCCGATGGCGGGAGCTTGTTGCAGGCCATGGCCGGAAAAACCGTTCACGAAGATGAAATTTGACAGCACGGGGTGCGGGCCGACAATCACGTTCTGGTCGAAGGTGTTATAGGCATAATGCCCGACCCATTCATTGATCACCTTGACCTCTTCGAACGCCGGAATGCGGGTGGCGATGGCGGGCCAGACCTTGTCCAGCCAGAGACTGTGATCAAAGCCGAAATCGTCATAGGTCACATCGGGGTCGTCATCCGGGGGGCAGCCGGCGAGGTAATATTTCCCCTCGGAACGCACATGAACGCCCGAAGGGTCGATGGTCAGCGGCAGGTCCCGGTCCAGCGGATGGGCGGCATCAAAAACAAAGGAATAGCGCTTGCGGGGATACACCGGCAGGTCCAACCCGGCCATCCTTGCAGTGGCAAGCGCGCGAGGGCCCGAGGCATTGACCACTGTCCCGCAGGACAGCGTGACGCCCGATTTCAGGGTGACGCTCTGCACCTCGGTCCTGTTGTCGTTCAGGGTCATCGCGGTCACTTCATCGTGGATGTATTCGACCCCGGCGCGGCGGGCCATGCGCTTGAACCAGTCGAACATGGTGCCGCCGTCAAAATACCCCTCGTCCACGGTATTGTGGTTGCCCGCAATGATGTCGTCGAGGGCATAGAAAGGATAGGCGGCGGCGATCTGGTCGCGCGTCATGTGGCGGGTCTGCGCACCCAGCGCGGCCTGCACTTGCTGGGCCTGATGCAGGGTGTTGGCGAATTCCGGCGTATCGGCCAGATAAAGATACCCGAAACTTTGCAGGGTCAGGTGCGGCACGTCCGGGTCACCGCCCATGAAGTCACGGAAATTCTTGATAAATTCCGCGCCGAACTGTGACACGCGGATGTTGGCCTCGTTGGTGAATTGCTGCCGGATGCAGGAATTCGTATGGCTGGTCGATGCAAACTCATAGCTGGGGTCGCGTTCCACCACCAGAATGCTGCCGTCAAAGCCCGGCGTTCGGGTCAGCCACCAGGCCAGCGCCGACCCGTGCATGGCACCGCCAATTATCACAACATCGTATGAGGATCGTGCAGCAGCACCCATCGTCGCATTCCCGATTCGATTGACCGTCCTGATCCCCCCGTACCGCAGAATGCAGTGCCGGGTAAACTTCTGTAAAATGCCAAAGGCCAGCTCGCCCGATTGGCGGGGTCGGTATCTGTCTGCCATGGGGCGCATGAGGGGCGAGCAGGGGCAAGATTTGCGGAATGCCTGTTTGACTTACGGGCCAAATGCCTCAGATTACCTTTAGCGCGGGAGGTTTTTTCCGCGCGCCTGAAGTTTGTCGCTGGGCGGAGACCGATTAAGAATATGGACCGCGAAGAGATAGAGCGCCTGATCGCACAGGTGGCCCTGAAGGACCGTGCAGCGTTCGAAGAGCTTTATGATCGTGTCAGTGCGAAACTTTTTGGTGTTTGCCTGCGTGTGTTGAACAAACGCGCCGCCGCAGAGGACGCCATGCAGGATACTTTTGTCAAAGTCTGGAACAACGCCGATCGCTATCAGGCGAACGGCCTGTCGCCGATGACATGGTTGATCACCATCGCGCGGAATACGTCCATTGACAGGCTGCGTGCGCGCAAGAAGGGCCATCAGGATATTGACACGCCGGGCATGGAGCTTGTCGCGACCGGTCCGTCGCCCGAACAATCGGCCATCGCGGCCTCCGAGGCCAGCAAACTGACCGGCTGCCTGGATGCAATGGAGGCTGACCGGAGCGCGGCCATTCGTGGGGCCTATCTTGATGGCGAAACCTATGCCGATCTGGCCGAAAGGTTCAAAGTGCCGCTCAATACGATGCGGACCTGGCTCAGACGTGGGCTGATCTCCCTCAGGGAGTGCATGAGCCAATGACGGATCTGCCACCCCCCACACCCGAAGAGGAAGACGCGTTCCTGGCCGCCGAATATGCGCTGGGCCTGTCCGAAGGAGAAAACCTGACGCTGGCCCGCGAACGTGCGCGCCGCGACGGCCTGTTCGCCGGTGCTGTTGCCGCGTGGCAGGAACGCCTTGCTGCATTGACCGATGACATTGCGCCGGTGGCACCACCTGCGCGGGTCAAAAAGACGCTGATCAGGTCATTGTTCCCCAAGGCCCGCGTGCCTTTCATGCAGCGGCTCTGGGTCTGGCAGGGGCTGACCTTTGCTTCGCTGGCGATGCTGGCGGTCCTTGCCATGCCGATGCTGCGGCCCGATGCGCCAACCGTGGCCGGCCCGATCTATGGCACCCAGCTTACCGGTACGATCGACGATTTGCAGGTCTATGCGGTGCTTGATCCATCCCGCGGGGGTATCGCGGTGACCCGCACTGCCGGTGCCCCGCCGACTGGGCGTGTGCTGGAGCTTTGGGCGCTGCTGCCCGATGCCGCACCGTTGTCGCTTGGCCTGGTGCCGGATGATGCGACGCATCTGAAATTGCCGCCGGAAATTGCAGCGCAGATTGACCGCCTGACCCTTGCGATCTCTGACGAACCGCCCGGCGGCGCGCCTGACGGTGCCCCGACAGGCGAAATCCGCGCTGTCGGCACGGTCGAGGAAATCTAGCAGTTTCTGTGGCTGCCGCCGCAGGAGTTTGGTGGGCCTGTTCGAACCGGGTGCGGCGGTGCAGGATCAAACCCCTGTTTTAGAACCGACACCGCCGTCGGCGAGTGCATCGTCATATCCAAGTAAAGCGCTCCGACCGCGTCCTTATCCTTGATCCGCAGGGTTCTGGGGCACCTTATTGATCCACATGGTCCGGCGGCTCCTATTCAAAATTTAACAATTTCAGATTTTTTTTGAAACTTTTCTGCAACCCAAACGTGGCTTACTTCAGAACCACGTAGAACCGGCGTATCAGTCCGGTTTCGGCGGGTTCAGTCCGGGTCACAATGTATTTGGCCGGGCTTGTGGTTTGACCAGTGCGCGGGTGTTTCCCGCACAGTGACGAGTAGCGCCGGGCTGGCAACCTTAGCCGTCAGCTCGGCGTTTTGTTGATCCGGAGGAGGTCATGGATACAGGTCCATCACATCTTTCGCACCGCCGCGCGATGGGGGCCGATGCCCTTGTGCTGATGGGGCGCTTTTGCATCTCGGCACTTTTCGTGACGGGTGCCGCGCAAAAGATCTATGCGCCCGAAATCGTCCAGCAAATGCTCGCGGCACACCATTGGGTTGAGTTCCTGATCTGGCCCGCCGTGGCGCTGAATCTGCTTGGGGCGATCTTTCTGGTGACGGGGTTCTTTCTGGTTCCGACGGCATTGATCTTGGCCGGCTATTGCATGGTGACGAGCATTTTCCATTTTCTGCCTGACGACCCCTGGCAGATGTCGATCTTCGTGAAGAACTGGGCGATTGCTGGCGGCCTTCTGATCCTGGCGGCGGCGGAATTGCGGGCGCCGCGCGGCTGACAGCACGGCGTCAACACCCAGTTTTTCATTGAGAAACCACATCAGCCGATCCATGCTGCCCGCATGAAGGCCCCGCTGATCGACAATCTGCAATATGCGAATTTCTCGCCCGCCATCTTTGAGCAGATGCGCGCGGGCGGGGTGGATGCGGTCCATGTGACCATCGCCTACCACGAGAGCTTTCGCGAAATGGTGCTGAACCTCGAACGCTGGAACCGCTGGTTCGAGGATCATTCCGACCTGATCTTCAAAGGCACGACCGCAGCGGATGTGACGCGCGCACAGGAAACCGGGCGCACGGCAATATTCTTTGGTTTCCAGAACCCCAGTCCGATTGAGGATGACATCGGCTTGGTTGAGATCTGCCACCAGTTGGGCATCCGCTTCATGCAGTTGACCTATAACAACCAGTCCCTGCTGGCGACGGGCTGTTACGAGGACAACGACACAGGCCTCACCCGGATGGGCCGCGCTGTCGTTGCGGAAATGAACCGCGTCGGCATGGTGGTCGACATGTCCCATTCCGCCGAACGCTCCACGCTTGAGGCGATAGAACATTCCACCCGCCCCATCGCCATCACCCATGCCAACCCGCATTGGTGGCATCCTGCCCTGCGCAACAAGTCAGATAAGGTGCTGAAGGCACTGACCGGCGCAGGGGGGATGCTGGGCTTTTCGATCTATCCGCATCATCTGGACCAAGGCTCCGACTGCACGCTCGACAGCTTTTGCCAGATGATCGCAGAAGCCGCCGCGCGCTATGGTGCGCAGAACCTCGGCATCGGGACGGACCTGTGCCAGAACCAGCCCGACAGCGTCGTCGCATGGATGCGCGTGGGCCGCTGGACCAAGGCGATGGATTACGGGGAAGGGTCGGCTGGCCGGCCGGGTTTTCCGCCAATGCCCGATTGGTTCAACGACAACCGCGATTTCGGCAACATCCGCCGGGGCCTGACCGCGACAGGGCTGAGCGTGGCCGAGGTCGACGGCATCATGGGCGGAAATTGGCAAAGGTTCTACGAACAGGGCTTTGGCCCGTCATGAGGGACGCCGCGCCGCCACCGCAGGCCGCGCTGCGCCCGCCGGATAAGGTGATGCGGCTGGCGCGCATGGGGTCGATGTTTCCCACGCGGCTGAGTTTCCTGCGCAGTCTGATCCGCCGCCTTGCCGCCGAAAAGGTCACCGTCGCCCGACCCGTCTGGCAGATGGACGCAGGCGGTTTTGGCCATGCCGTCTATACCCTGCGCCTGGGTGGCCATGACTATGCGCTGGTTGCCGTCTCCACCGATCTGCCAGCCGATCAGCGCACCGACCGGGTGATCGCCACCGCCTGGGACAGCGCCTATGTGCTGTACGACGGCATCCCCGAAGCGGCGGAGATTGAGCGCATCATTGCCAGCGCACCCAGGCAGGAGGCAGCGCGGTTTACCGAGCGCGACCTGATCCTGAGCCGCGCAAACAAATCCGTGCGGCTGTTCGCACATGTCACGCAGGCTCTGCGCGAAGGTCGGCAGCCGGATGCGGACTTGATCCGCGATGTCGGCTACCTGATGCGCACGACTGCGGTTTACGGCAACGGCAAGTTCGGCATTGCCGACCGTCACCTGATTGCGGACCGGCCAGGGCTGGAAGGGCCCTTTGCCGCCGAAATGCTGACCGTCTGGCTGATCCGTCACTTCACCCATGATCTGGCCGAGCATGTCGGGGGCGGCAAGCTTGACCGGGCGCTGAAACGTCACCTTGGTATCGGCAATGCGACCGGGCTGGGCATGGCCCCTTTTCTGGTCAGCCATCCGGTGCTCTTGAACAACTGGGTGCAGGCCCGCGAAACGGCGCTGGCCCGTGTGCGTGCGCTGCCACGGCTGGCCCCTGCGCAACAGGACCGCCTGCGGATTCTTGCCGCCCGCGCTGCTGCCCATCTGCGCGAATGGGAGGTGCCTGATCCGGTGCATCAGTCCCGCATCGTCACGCTGCGGGGCGATTGGGACGCAGCGCGCAGGGCATTGGACCTGTCCGGCCCGCGCCCCCTTGATGCCGCCATGCGCCGGGTCGACGCGGCGAGCCTGGATGTACAGGAATTGATGGCCGCGCTGATCATCGAACCATTCGGCGACCTGGTTGATGATCTGGCCGAAAACATGGGCGATCCCTTTGGCCCGCTTTGTGCGCCGGTCCCGGACACGGATCAGCTTGGCACGCTCATCGCGCGTGATTTCAAATGGGCGCTGACACCCGACTACGCCACGCCAGAGGGATGCGGCCAGTTCTGGTACGTATCCGCCGCCAAGCAGGAACCGCGCCTTGGCCTGCGCTTTTCCGAGGAGGGTGCCGAACTGGAAACCCCGCTGGACATCGGTCGCCGGGTCAAGGCGCTCTACCGGGACCTCAAGGGGGACAATGCGCCGCTGGCCGCCTTCCTGACCTGCCATCCCGATCACGCCTTGGCGGCAGGGCGTGTGGCGATGGCCGCGCGCTACCCTTATGGTGAAATCCGCGACAATCTGATTGCCGAAACCTGCCTGCCCATCGACATGCTGCGCTGCAAGCTGGCGTTCTTTGGCGCGGCCAAGTTCGACCCGAAGTCGGACCGCTGGACCCGGATCACCCTGTGTCAGGGCGCGCCATTGGCCGACGAACTGGGGCCGGGCGCGGACGATTGGTGGCTGCCGGTTTTTGCCGCATGAAGCTCTCCGTCAATGAGGTGATGGCCCTTGCCGCCAGGGCCACACGCGGTGCGGGGGCGCCACCGGCACAAGCGGCCATGTTCGGCCGCGCGGCCATGTTCCACCTTGCCGCCGCCCGGTCGGAGGATGATCTGACAGCCGCGCTTGAGGCCTTTCCGCAGGGGCCGATCCTGACCCTGCCTTTGGTCTTTATTGGTATTCTGACCGAAGACTGCAGCGATACTCCGTTGCCTCCGGATGTGGCCACGGAACTGGTGCAAAGCTACGCCGAGGCGCAGCCTTTCTTCACCACGCTGCACCCCGGGGGGCAGCAGATGCAAATCACCGTCGCCCGCAAATCTCCATCGCCCGGACCGGCAATTGCCCGGATCACAATGTCGGAAGACCTGTTCACTTTTCTCAACCACCTGGCCGCGCGCATCCTCGTCCCTGAAAGCGAAGCCTCCCGCATTGCCGGTGCAGGAGCGGGCCTCACCGACAACGACTGACCCCCGGGTTCTTTTTGCCAAGAATACTTGGGGGCTTGAGGTAAGACCCCTCAGAAGCAGGGCTGCGGGTACAGATCTCATTTTGCTTGCGCGGCTTGGCGCTTTTCTATCACTTCGTGCGCGGCTTGGCGCGCTGCTTTATTTTGTGCGCGGCTTGGCGCGCAACGTCGGGTCCGCCTGGGTGGGGTCCTCCGGCCAGGGATGCTTGGGGTATTGCCCCCGCATATCCTTGCGTACATCCGCATAGGACGAGGTCCAGAACCCCGGTAGATCGGTAGTGACCTGAACCGGACGCTGAGCCGGGGAGAGCAAGGTCATCTGCACCGGTTGCCCCGCGACCATGGGGTGTCGCGTGACGCCGAAAACCTCTTGCAGGCGCAGTGCAATTGCGGGCTGCGCACCGCTGTAGTCGATGGCAATGCGGCGGCCCAGCGGGGTTTCGAAATGTGCAGGCGCAGCAACGTCCAGCGCCTGCTGCTGGTCCCAGTCAAGGCGTGCCCGAAGGGCAGGCAGCAGATCGAACCCCTTCCAGTCCCCGGCGCTGCGCAGACCTCCCAGATGCGGCAGCAGCCAACCCTCCAGAGTTGCCATCAGGTGCGCGTCGGAAAAATCGGGGAAGGGCGCGGGCATCAGCCGCGCACGGGCAAGGAACCGCTGGGCAGAGGCACCGGGCAGCAGGCCCAACTGCCGCACACCGTCCAGCATCGCCAATGCCACCTGATCGTCTGGCGCGTCGGTCCAGTTGCGGTCTTGCAGGACCAATGCACCGAATGTTTCCTGCTGACGGGTCAGCACCCGGTTATCCCGCCGCGACCAGATACAGACGTCTTTCCATGCGATCTGCCCCTCAAATACCGTGCGCAGATCGGCCTCTTCCAGCCGCGCGGCCTGTCGGATGCGGGCCTCGCGGGGATCACCGTCCAGATCGGTGGCGACAATCAGCCGCGCCGGGGCCATTGCGTCGCCCTGCGGCAGGATGGCCCCCTTGCCGCCTGACAACACATAGCGCGGCGCGTCGCCCGGCCTGCGCAGGCCCACGCGGTCGGGGTAGGCCAGCGCCGCCAGTATCGCGACATCTTCGGGGCCCTGCGCCACCTGCCCCCTGGCAAGGCGTTTAGCCTCTTGCCGGATGCGCGCCAGGGTCGCCGCATGGGCCTGCGGGTTGCCGCGTTCGATCGCCTGAATGCGCAGCATCAGGTCCACCCCGGCACCGCGCAGCGGGTCACGCTCCGCCAGCAGGGCCGCAAGCATCGGTGCCCGCGCGCCGCCCCGTGCCACCATATGCGCAAGGCGCGGGTGCAGCGGCAGGCGCGCCAGCGCCCGCCCGTGGGCGGTGATCCTGCCCTGCGTGTCCAGCGCTTCCAGCATCTGCAGGACGCGCCGCGCCTCAGCCAGACGGCCCTCATGCGGGGGCGTGACAAAACGCATGTCTTCGGCCTGACCACCCCAAAGCGCCAGTTCCAGGGTGAACCCTGTCAGGTCTCCGGCCTCGATTTCTGCGGGCGGATAGGCGGCAAGCGCGCCGTCCTCCCCCTTTGTCCAAAGCTTGTAGGCCACGCCGGGGGCCATCCGGCCGGCACGGCCCGCGCGCTGGGTGGCCTCGGCGCGGGTGACTTTCTCGGTGATCAGCCGCGACATGCCGGAGGCCGGGTCGAACCGCGCCCGGCGTGCCCGGCCCGCATCCACGACAATCGTGATGCCCTCGATGGTCAGGGAGGTTTCCGCGATGGAGGTGGCAAGCACCACCTTGCGGCCCGATGCTGCGGGGGCGATGGCGGCGCGCTGGGCCTTGAAGTCCATCGCGCCGAACAGCGGGGCGATGGTGCACCCCTTGGGCAGCTGATTGCGCAAGATCGCCTCGACCTTGCGGATCTCGCCCTCACCGGGCAGGAACACCAGCACCGATCCTTCCGCCTCGGCCATTGCGTGCAGCACAAGATCCGCCACCGCCTGTTCGAGGCGTTTGTTGCCCACGGGTTTGTCCAGCCACTGCGGGGTGACCGGAAAGCTGCGCCCTTCGGAGGTGACGATGGGCGCTGCCATCAGGTCGGCCACCGGGGCCGCGTCCAGTGTGGCGGACATCGCCACCAGCAGCAGGTCGTCCCGCAGGGCTTCGGCCACCTCCAGACAGAGCGCCAGCCCAAGATCCGCATTAAGCGAGCGTTCGTGGAATTCGTCAAAGATCACGGCACCCACGCCCGGCAGGTCCGGGTCTGCCTGTAGCATCCGGGTCAGAATGCCTTCGGTCACCACCTCGATGCGGGTGGTCTTGCCGATGGCCGAGGCACCGCGCACGCGGTAGCCTACGATCTGGCCCACCTCCTCGCCCAGCGTGGCGGCCATGCGTTCGGCGGCGGCCCGCGCGGCAAGGCGGCGCGGCTCCAGCATCACGATCTTGCCCTTTGTCAGCGCGGCGTCGAGCATCGCCAGCGGGACGCGCGTGGTCTTGCCCGCGCCGGGCGGGGCCTGCAACACCACGCGGCCACTTTCCCGCAGGGCGGTGATGACCTGCGGCAGGACCGCGTCGATTGGCAGGGTAAAGGACATATCGTCTTATCCGGCAAACCATGCGGCGCGCCAAGGGCCGGGGCTGGACATTTTTGCGCTGTCCCGCAAAAGATGCGCCATGGATATCAATGACCTTGCCAGCCGCATCCGCGCACAGGAGCGCCGCGCGCTGGCGCGTGCCATCACGCTGGTGGAATCGGGCCGCGCTGATCACCGGGCACAGGCGGCTGAATTGCTGGCCGCCTTGCCGCAGGACGGCCAGGCCTTGCGCATCGGGTTGTCCGGCACGCCGGGTGTGGGAAAATCCACCTTTATAGAAAGCTTCGGCATGATGCTGACCGGCATGGGCAAGCGGGTGGCGGTGCTGGCGGTCGATCCGTCCTCCTCCCGATCCGGCGGGTCGATCCTTGGCGACAAGACCCGGATGGACCAGCTCAGCCGCGATCCCAATGCCTTCATCCGGCCCTCGCCCAGCCAGACCCACCTGGGGGGCGTGGCGCGGCGCAGCCGCGAGGCCGTGCGCCTGTGCGAGGCGGCGGGCTTTGACGTGGTGCTGATCGAAACTGTGGGTGTGGGCCAGTCCGAAACCGTGGTGGCCGAGATGTCCGATCTCTTCGTTTTGCTGCTGGCCCCGGCGGGGGGGGATGAATTGCAGGGCGTCAAACGCGGCATCATGGAAATGGCGGATGTGATCCTGATCAACAAGGCCGATGGTGACTTGAAGGCGACTGCCACCCGCACCTGCGCTGATTATGCAGGTGCTCTGCGGCTGCTGCGCAAACGCCCGCAGGACCCGGCGGGGTATCCCTGTGCGATGACCGTTTCGGCGCTGGAGGAAAACGGGCTGGACAAGGCGTGGCGGGCGCTGGAGGACCTGGCGGACTGGCGGCGCGAAAACGGGTTCTGGGACCGCACCCGCGCCGCACAGGCGCGTTACTGGTTTCTCGAAGACGTGAAGCAGCGCTTGTTGGCGCAATTGTCCGAAGCCGGGACAAAAGCCCGGCTCACCGCGTTGAGCGACGCCGTTGCCGCCGGGGAGCAGGACCCTTCAGCCGCCGCTCAGGATTTTGTTGACGGGTTGCGGAAGTAGCCACAGCGCCGGAATTTTCGAAAATTCCGGTCCGATTTCTTTAAAGAAATCGGTTGCCTGGGCTTTGCATCTGTCCGGCATCCTTTTCGCAGAGAATAAGTTGAAATACTTCGGATTTTGCGAAAATTCCGGCTCGGTTTCTTTAAAGAAACCGGGGTTGGGGGCAGATCTTCAGAAAAATGCACGAGTCGGCAGCGTTTTCGAAAACGCTGGTCCGTTTTCTTTAAAGAAAACGCAGGCTCACCCCGCCTTGGGATGCGCGCGGTTGTAGACGTCCATCAACCGCGCCGTGTCGACCGCCGTATAGGCCTGGGTGGTGGAAAGTGACGCATGGCCCAGCAATTCCTGGATCGCGCGCAGATCGCCGCCCGCGTCCAGCAGATGGGTGGCAAAGCTGTGGCGCATTGCATGGGGCGTCGCGGTTGCAGGCAGCCCAAGCTGCATCCGCGCATCCGCCATCACCTGCGAAATCGCGCGTGGCCCCAAGGGCCCGCCGCGCACAGCACGAAACAGCGGGCCATCAGCTTCCTGCGGGAAGGGGCAGGCGCGCAGATAGGCCGCGACCGCCTCGCGGGCGGCGGGCAGCACCGGGACGACACGTTCCTTGCCGCCCTTGCCGGAAATGCGCAGCGTCTCGGGCAGTGGCGCATCCGCGCCCCTCAGGCCAAGCGCCTCGGAAATCCGCAGCCCGCAGCCCCACAGCAAGGTCAGCACCGCCACATCGCGGGTTGCGACCCAGGGGTGGCGCGATTGCAGCTCGACGAAGTCGATCATCGCGCGGGCGGCATCCACCGCCAGCGGGCGGGGCAGTTTCTTTGAAAATTTCGGGGCGCGGGTGGCCAGGACCGCCGTGGGTTCAAACCCTTCGCGTTCCGCCAGCCAGCGGTAAAAGGCCTTCACTGCCGACAGTTTGCGCGCCATGGACCGGGGGCCGACACCGGGGCCGCGCGTGCGGGCCATCCAGGCGCGCATGTCCGATATGGTGATCTTTGCCAGCGCGCCCAGCCCCTGCGGCTCTGCCTTATGGGCGGTCATGAAGGCCAGGAAGTCCGCAACATCGCCCTGATAGGCAGTCAGCGTATTCTCCGCCGCCCCTTTCAACGCGCGCTGCTGGTCCAGCCAAGTGGCCAGCGCATCGCGCGCGGCAGGGCTGATCAGCCCGGTCTGTGCTGCTGTGTCGCCGCGCCTCAAGACAGCCAGCGGCGCATCGCGCGCTCGAATACACCGGTAAAGAAGGTCAGCAGGTCGGTGCCCTGCTGGGGGCCGAACATATGCGGGTCCTCTGCGCCCAGCACCAGCAGACCGGGCAGGCGGCCCGCGCCAAAATCCAGCTTCAGGCAGGCCTCGGACCGGATCCAGTCGGATTTCTCGCCATAAATCTGATGCGCGCCGTCCTGCACGCCGCGCAGGGTCACCTGGCGGGGGGCGCCGCCGCGGCCCTGGGTCAGGTAGCTGTCGATAAAGCCGGGTTCCGCCACGCTCAGCACATCACCCAGCCGCTGCACCGCCGGGTCGCTGTCGTTCTGCACCGATTCAAGAACCAGCTTTACCGCATCGACGCGCAGGATATCGGCCACTTCGCCGCCCAGATCGCGCAGGAAAGGTTCGAATTCGACCGGATCGAGCATCCGCAGGATGGCACGGTGGATCTGGTTGGTCCCGGCAAGGTTCTCATAGGCGGCGGCGATCACGCTGCGGTGGGTGTCCTCCAGCCGGTCCAGCCGTGTTTCCAGCCTTTCCATCGCGATGCCGCGCAGATCGACGATATTGCCGCCCATCGCCTTTTCATTGGCAGCGATCAGCGCCTGCATCACATCGGTATCGTCGAGTATCACATCGGGTTGCGAAATGATCGCCTCGCGCAGGGCGTCGTCAATCTTGGGGCTGCTGCTCATATCAGTCTCTGCTTGATTTGCTCCGGTATAGCACCGGTGGCGGGCAATTGCCGCCCCTTTTTCGCCTTGCCGGGGTAAAATCCCGTGGCGTTGCGAAATTGTGCCCCTGAGACCGAGCCTGGGGCGCGGGGCGGGCATGCCGCCCCGGACCCGGATCAGAGGATTTTCTGGCCGGTCTTTTCCCAATCCTTGGTGAACTGCTCAAGCCCCTTGTCGGTCAGCGGGTGGATTGCCAGCTTCTTGATCACCTCGGGTGGTGCCGTCATCACATCGGCACCGGCCAGCGCGCATTCGTGCACATGGTTCACGGACCGGATCGAGGCGGCGAGGATGTTTGTTTCGAACCCGTAGTTGTCATAGATCGTGCGGATGTCGTGGATCAGGTCCATGCCGTCGATGTGGATGTCATCCAGCCGCCCGATGAAGGGCGAGATGAAGGTCGCACCGGCCTTGGCCGCCAGCAGCGCCTGATTGGCAGAGAAGCACAGCGTGACATTGACCATCCGGCCCTCGCCGGACAGGATCTTGCAGGCTTTCAGCCCGTCCCATGTCAGCGGCAGCTTGATGGTGATGTTGTCCGCGATCTCGGCCAGCTTGCGGCCCTCGGCGATCATGGTGTCCGCATCGAGGGCGACCACTTCGGCGCTGACCGGGCCGGTGACCAGCGCGCAGATCTCGCGGGTGACCTCGATGATGTCGCGGCCTGATTTAAGGATCAGGGAGGGGTTCGTGGTCACGCCGTCTACCATGCCCAGTTCGTTCAGCTCGGCGATTGCGTCAATCTCTGCGGTGTCTACGAAAAATTTCATCTCGGTGTCCTTATCGCTTGGAATGGTGGCGCTAACGGTTATCTCTGTCGCCTTGGCTTTATCGTATGATCTGCGATGCTGAAAGCCTTCAATTGTGAATTTCCAAGGTGGGGCATTCGTGGACGGTCCGGAATTCTTCGATCAGGGCGACCTGGTGTCGGTGCTGACGACCCAGCCTTTGGGCCGGGCGCTGGATTACCGCGCGCCCGAGGGCGGCTGCCACCGGGGGGCATTTGTCGAGGTGCCGCTGGGGCCGCGCAAGGTGCTGGGCGTGGTCTGGGGGGCAGGGCAGGGCGACTATGACCTGTCAAAGATCCGCGCTGTGATCCGGGTCCTGGACGCGGCTCCGATGCGCGAGGAGATGCGCAGTTTCCTTGCGCGGGCTGCCGCCTATACGCTGACGCCGATGCCCGCGATGCTGCGTCTTGCAACCCGTGCGCCGGGCCTGGGCGACCCGCCGTCGATGCGCAGGGTCTACCGGCGCGGCTTGTCTGAGCCCGAGCGGATGACCGACGCCCGCCGCCGCGTGCTGGCCACCTTGCAGGAGTATGGTGATCTTTCCTTTACCCTCAAGGAACTGGCCGAACAGGCCGGTGTGACCCCCTCTGTGGTCAAGGGGCTTGTGGGCCAGGGGGCCGTGGCCGAAGAGGACAGCCCCCGCGACTTGCCCTTCCCCAGATTGGACCCGGAGCTGCCGGGCAAGGCGTTGACCGACGATCAGGCGGCAGGCGCAGAGGTTCTGGCAGAAGCGGTGCGCAGCCAGAGTTATGGCACCACCCTGCTGCGCGGTGTTACCGGGTCGGGCAAGACGGAAGTCTATCTCGAAGCCGTTGCCGCCACACTGCGCGCGGGGCGGCAGGCGCTGGTGCTGCTGCCCGAGATCGCCCTGACAGAGCAATTCCTGCACCGGGTCGAGGAACGCTTTGGCGCGAAGCCCGCCGAATGGCATTCCGGGGCCACGATGACCGAACGCCGCCGCATCTGGCGCATGGTGGGGCAGGGGCAGGCGCAGCTGGTGATCGGGGCACGCTCCGCCCTGTTCCTGCCGTTTCAGAGCCTCGGGCTGATCGTTGTGGATGAGGAACACGACACCTCCTACAAGCAGGAGGACGGCGTGCTGTACCACGCACGCGACATGGCGGTCCTGCGGGCCTCCATCTGCGGCGCGCAGGTGGTGCTGGCCAGTGCCACGCCCTCGCTTGAGACCTGGGCGAATGTGGAAGCGGGCAAATACCGGCGGCTTGACCTGACATCGCGTTTCGGACCTGCGGTGATGCCGCAGATGGGCGCAATCGACATGCGCGACGAAGGGTTGCGGTCCGACCGCTGGGTGTCGCCGACCTTGCAGGCCGAAGTGAACAAGCGGCTGGAGAAGGGCGAACAGGCGATGTTGTTCATCAATCGCCGTGGCTATGCGCCCGTCACACTGTGCCGGGCCTGCGGGCATCAGATCGGCTGTGACCATTGCGATGCGCGCATGGTGGAACACCGGTTTCTCAAGCGTCTGATCTGCCACCAGTGCGGCGAAAGCAAACCCATGCCCGAGGTCTGCCCCTCTTGCGAGGCAGTGGACCGGCTGGCCCCGGTGGGACCGGGCGTCGAAAGGCTGGGCGAGGAGGCGGCGGCGCTTTGGCCCGATGCGCGGGTGGCGGTTTTGTCGTCGGACATGTACGGATCGGCGCGCGCGCTCAAAGCCGAGATCGCGGGCATCGCGGCGGGGGCGGCGGACATCATCATCGGCACGCAACTGGTGGCCAAAGGGCATAATTTTCCCAATCTCACCCTGGTTGGCGTGATCGACGCGGATCTGGGGCTGATGGGGTCGGACCTGCGGGCCGCAGAGCGGACATTCCAGTTGATGCGCCAGGTCGCGGGCCGGGCCGGCCGGGCGGAGGCGCCGGGTGCTGCGCTTTTGCAGACCTATCAGCCGGATCATCCGGTGATCCGGGCGATCCTGGCGGGCGATGAAGAGGCCTTCTGGTCTGCCGAGGCGAAGGAGCGTCACCAGGCCGGGGTGCCGCCCTATGGCAGGATGGCAGGGATCATCCTGTCCGGGCCGGACGTGGCGCAGGTCTTTGATGCAGGCAATCTGCTGGCACAGCGCGACGCGCCGTTGCGGCGGATCGGCGCGCAGGTCTTTGGCCCGGCACCGGCACCCATCGCACGGGTGCGCGGGCGGCATCGCGTCAGGCTGCTGGTCAAGGCAGAGAAATCCGCCCCCCTGCAGGAGGCGCTTGCGCAATGGGTGGCGCAGGTGAAGCTGAAAGGCGAGTTGCGCCTTGCCGTCGATATTGATCCGCAGAGTTTCTATTGACCGGATCGGGGTGATGCCCGTCCCGTGCGGCAATACATCAAATTTCGTGAAGTGGCTTCGCATAAACATTCATTTCCATGATGTCTTGCCGGTCCCTATCTATGCCTGACACAGCGCAGGAGTTCGCCATGTCACTTCAGGATCAAATTCTCAAATCTTCGCGGCTGCATGTCCGCATGACCGCACCGGTTGCCTTGCTGATCGGCGCGGTTTTTGCCGCAGTGCTGGTCTGGGGCATCCAGGGCACCGAGGCCGCGCGCGGCGGGCCGGTCTGGTACGGCAATTCCGGGCCCATCCCGGCGCAGACGCCGCTCTGACGGAAATACGACTTGCGCGCGGCGCTGTTGCGCTGCGCGCAAGCCGCCCCGCCCGCCGTCCCGTATTCTGGAGGTTTCCGGACTGGCGAGGGAGCCTGTGGGGAAACGTCGTGCAGAGATATTTGTAGCCAAAAAGAATGCAGAGCGGTGCATTCGGGAAGGGCAGATGTGCGTTTTTAGCCTCGTCATTGACGGGATGCGGGCGTATTGGAGCGGGCATGACGCAGTTTGTGACCCTTGAAGATGCAAAGCATCAGCCCTTCTGGCGGCGGCCCGTGGCCCTGTTGTTCCTGATGGCGCTGGCAATGCCCATTGCCTTCAACACCTGGTCGGCATTGCTGAACAATTTTGTCATCGAGGTTGCGGATTTCGACGGGTCGGACATCGGGCTGCTGCACACGGTGCGCGAGATTCCGGGCTTCCTGGCGGTGGGCGTCATCGCGATCATCATCTTTGTACGCGAACAGGTGCTGGGATTGGTCTCGCTGGCCCTGCTGGGTGCTGCCACGGCGGTGACGGCCTGGTTTCCCTCCATGGGCGGCATCCTGACCATCACCATGTTGTCCTCAATCGGGTTTCATTACTACGAGACGGTGAACCAGTCGCTGCAATTGCAATGGCTGAAGATCGAGGATGCGCCGCGCATGTTGGGCTGGCTGCTGGCGGCGGGGTCGTTTGCGACGCTGGTGGCCTATCTGGCGATCATGGCGCTGTGGGAGACGCTGGACCTGAATTACAACGCCGTCTACCTGGCTGGTGGCGGGGTGACGCTGTTGATCGCGGTCTTTGCCATGATAGCCTATCCGCAGTTCGAGGCCCCGACGCCGCAGGTCAAGAAGATGGTGCTGCGCCGTCGGTATTGGCTTTATTACGCCTTGCAGTTCATGGCGGGCGCACGGCGGCAAATCTTTGTGGTTTTTGCCGGTTTCATGATGGTGGAACGGTTCGGCTACGAGGTGCACCAGATCACCACGCTTTATCTGGTGAACCTTGTCGCCAACATGGTGCTGGCCCCGCTGATGGGCCGCGCGGTGGGGTATTTCGGAGAACGCCGCACGCTGGGGTTTGAATACATCGGCCTGATCATCGTCTTTCTCAGTTATGGCGGTGTCTATTACCTCGGTTGGGGCGTGGTGGTGGCGGCAGTGCTTTATGTGCTGGATCACATCTTTTTCGGGCTGGCGCTGGCGCTGAAGACCTATTTTCAGAAGATCGCGGACCCGGCAGATATTGCGCCGACGGCGGCTGTTGCCTTTACCATCAATCACATTGCGGCGGTGTTTCTGCCGGTGCTGCTGGGATTGTTGTGGCTGGTGTCGCCTGCGGCGGTGTTCTTTCTGGCCGCGGGTATGGCAGGCGTATCGCTGAGCCTTGCCATGCTGATCCCCCGCCATCCGGCACCGGGGAACGAGACGATCTTTGCCAGCGCGGTGCCGCAGGCGGCCGAGTGATGGCCGAGCAGGGCCGTTTCCTGACCGGTGGCACCATGGGCCATGTGGTCCGGATGACGGCGACCGGGGCCATGGGGATCACCTTTGTCTTTGTGGTGGATGCGGCCAACCTGCTGTGGATTTCGCAACTTGGTAATGCGCGTCTGGTGGCGGCCATCGGATTTGCCTATGCGGTGCAGTTCTTTTCGGTGTCCATCGCGGTTGGGCTGATGATTGCCACCACGGCAGTGATTTCGCGCAGCATCGGGCAGGGTGCCCATGCGCAGGCGCGCAGGCAGGCGGCGGCGGGCACGGTGATTGCCGCTGCGATCCTGGCGCTGGTGGTCGCGGTGATCGTCGGCTTCCGGCAGGAGCTGATCGCACTGGCCGGTGCCACCGGCGAGACCGCGCGCCTCGCGTCGCGCTACCTGGCGATCACGATCCCCTCACTGATCCCGATGTCGGCGGCGCTGGCCTGTTCCGGTGCCTTGCGGGCCCATGGCTATGGGGCCAAGGCGATGTATGTCACGCTGTTTTCCGGCTTTGTGCTGCTGATCATCGACCCGATCCTGATCTTCTATCTGGGCTGGGGGCTGGACGGGGCCGCGATCGGGCTGGTGCTATTCCGCTTTTCGTTGCTGGGGCTGGCGATATATTACGCCGTCGTCCAGATGGGCCTGCTGGAGCGGCCCCGGCTGCGCACCTTGCGCAATATCGCGGGCCCTTTCGCCGCCGTGGCGATCCCGGCGGTCGCCACCCAGATGTCCACGCCAGCGGGCAATTATTTCCTGACCATCGTCATGGCGCAGTTCGGCGATGACGCGATGGCGGCCTGGGCGGTGATCGGACGGCTGACAGTTGTGGTTTTTGGCGGCGTCTTTGCCCTGTCGGGGGCCATCGGCGGTATTTTCGGGCAGAACTACGGCGCGGGCCGGATGAGCCGGGTGCGCAGCACCTACCGCGACGCACTGCTGTTCTGCGGCATCTACACTCTGCTGGCCTGGGGGCTGCTGATCATGGCGACACCCCATTTGATCGCGCTTTTCGGGCTGAGCGGTCTGGGCGCGGATGTTCTGCGGTCCTTCACCTTTGTCGGTGTGGGGGGCTTCGTTTTCATCGGGGCGCTCTTTGTGTCGAACGCGGCATTCAACAATCTCGGGCGTGCCGGGCGCTCCACGCTGGTGAACTGGATCAAGGACGGGTTGCTGAGCTGGCCTGCCGCTGCGGGGCTGGCCGCCTTCTTTGGCGCGCAGGGCGTGATCTATGGTCAGGCGCTGGCGGGGGCGGTCGTCGGGATCGGGGCAGCACTCTGGGGCTGGTTCTATGTCAGGGGTCTGCGTGACCCTGTGGGCGCGCCCCTTGACCCCAGCGCGCCGCAGCCCTACCCGAACCTTGACAGATACCGGAGACGCTGATGCCCACCTTTACCGCATTGACCACCCTTGAAGGCCGCGTGCCCGCCTATAAGCTGGGCGAGGCGATGGAGGGGATGACCCCCGAACCCACCGGCATCGGCGTGTTCGAGATGGAAGACGGCTCCGGGCTCTGGGAGGTCGGCGGTTATTTCGAAGAGGCGCCGGACGAGGCAAGCCTGGCCGTGCTGGCCGCCGCCCTGGGCGCAAAGCCCTTCGTGGTGTCCGAACTGCCGGAGACCGACTGGGTCGCCCATGTGCGCCGCGAATTGGCACCGGTGGAGGCCGGGCGTTTCTTTGTCTATGGCAGCCATGATGCGGACAAGGTGCCGGAAGGGGTCGAGCCGCTGCTGATCGAGGCGGCGATGGCCTTTGGCACCGGGCACCACGGCACCACGCTGGGATGTCTGCGGGCGCTGGACCGGCTGGCTACGGGCGGCTTTGAGGGCGCAAACGTGGTCGATATCGGCTGCGGCACTGCGGTACTGGCCATGGCCGCGGCGCGCATCTGGCCGCAAAATGTGCTGGCCAGCGACATTGACGAGGTCGCCGTGGACGTCGCAAAGGCGAATGTGGCGGCAAATGGGCTGACCGGCCGGGTGAACTGTGTCGAGGCGGCGGGCTTTGGCCATCCCGACCTCGAAGGCGCGGCCCCTTTTGACCTGATCTTTGCCAACATACTAAAGGGTCCGCTGATCGCGCTGGCCCCCGATCTGGCTGATTCCCTGCAACCGGGCGGATATGCGATTCTCTCGGGGATTCTGAACGAACAGGCCGATGAGGTGATCGGTGTTTATGCACGGTCTGGCATCAATCTGGTCGACCGCGAGAGCATTGTCGACTGGACGACACTCACACTGCAAAGAAACACCTAGATTGATGGGGTTTTAAGGTACATTTGAGGCACTTGCCCAGAATTTGCCACATTCATTGTCTAATTCTGATTTCAACAGCGGTGGGGGCCGATGTTGAGAGAAATAAGACATGGTTGAGACACACGACCACTTTGTTGCCCGCCTTTCGAACCTGGGGAAAAAGCACGCGCGGATGACGCATGGCTATTCCACCAAGGTTGGCCGCGATGGGCTGATCACCGTGACACCGAAACGCCGCCGCCGGGGATTTCCCTTCAAGCTTCTGGTCATGTTTGCGCTTGGCTTTCTTGGCCTCAAGGTCTTCATGGTCGCGGCTGTAGGTCCGGTGACCTATAATGATCGCCTCGCGAAACTTGAGAGCGGCACGGTTTTCGAACAGGCCGGGGCGAAAGTTCTGGCGATTGATCCCGTGACTGAATCGCTTGCCAGCATGACCGGTCCGGTCCTGCGCTGACCAGGGCCTGGTCAGCGCAGTTGCCCCTTGACGGGCGGCTGCACCCGTCTTCCTCCGACGATCCGCAGTCCGGCAAAGAAAAACCGCGTTCCCCAGTGTTGGAGAACGCGGTTTTTTGTCTAGGCGTGGTGAGCGGTGAAGCGGCGGGAGTTTCCCGCCGCGACGCGATCAGCGGATCAGGTTGGACTGTGCCACCATGTCGATGTCGCCACGGACCAGGCCGATATCGTCAAGTTCGCGGTCGGTCAGCGAGGACAGGGCCCGGCGCGTTGCGCGGGCGTCGTTCCATGCGACCAGTGCTGCGGCCAGTGCGTTCAGACCGGAGAAGAAACGAGAAACGGCGATGATGGAGCCGTATGCGGTGCGGGTGGTGTCAATAGCTGCCATTGGAGCCGTCCTTTTACAAAAGAGTTATGCCGGTTTTCCCGGCGGTGTGCTGCGCAGATAGGCGGAATTGAAACGCTGCACAATCGCCAGAAATGCATGTGTGTTCTGCGGCTATTGCATAGGTGGTTTTTCGCCGTAAAACTCTGAATATTAACGGAAAGAGACACGCAGATCATGTCGCTGACGGGCGCTCCTGCGGCGTAAACAGGCGCCGTGGCTCAAAAGCGACGCGCGGGATGTCGCAGTCAGACCTCGCGCGAAAGAACTTGGTGAATGTTCGCCTTTCGTGCTAGTGCATCAAAAAAACAACAAAGAGGCGAAATCGGACAGGATGATACGGGTAATCGGCATTGATCCGGGGCTGCGCAACCTTGGTTGGGGGGTGATCGACGTGGCCGGACCACGGCTTTCCCATGTGGCCAACGGTGTGATCGTGTCACAAGGCGATGATTTGGGGCAGCGGTTGCTGTCCCTGCACGCGCAATTGACGCGGATTTTCGCGACCTACCGCCCTCAGGCTGCGGCGGTGGAGCAGACTTTTGTAAACAAGGACGGGGCCGGCACGCTGAAGCTGGGGCAGGCGCGGGGCATTGCGATGCTGGTGCCGGCGCAGGCGGGGATGTGCGTTGGTGAATATGCACCCAACACGGTCAAGAAGACGGTTGTCGGCGTGGGCCATGCGGACAAGGGCCAGGTGGGCCATATGGTGCGGATGCAACTGCCGGGGATCGAGATCGCCGGCCCGGACGCGGCTGATGCGCTGGCCATTGCAATTTGTCATGCCCATCACGGCGGGGCCTCCGGGCTGGCGGCGGCTGTTGCGCGGGCCAGCGCATGATCGGCAAGATTACAGGGCGCATCGACTACCGCGCGGCGGATCACCTTTTGATCGACGTGCGCGGCGTGGGCTATCTGGTCTATTGCTCGGACCGCACTCTTGCCGCCCTGCCCGGTGTGGGAGAGGTCGTGGCGCTTTATACCGATCTGGTGGTGCGCGAGGACCTGATGCAGCTTTTCGGGTTCCAGACCCTGGTGGAAAAGGAATGGCATCGCCTGCTGACCTCGGTGCAGGGGGTCGGGGCCAAGGCATCGCTGGCCATTCTGGGCGCTTTGGGGCCCGATGGCGTCAGCCGGGCGATCGCGCTGGGCGACTGGAACGCGGTCAAGGCGGCCAAGGGTGTTGGCCCCAAGATTGCGCAGCGCGTGGTGCTGGACCTCAAGGACAAGGCCCCCGGTGTCATGGCAATGAGCGGCTCGCTGGCAGAGGCTCATGGCGATGCGGGCGCAGAGGTGCTTGAAGCCCCGGTCACCCGCCCGGCACGCGCCGCACCTGCCGCCACCTCGGCCCAGGCCGACGCTTTGTCGGCGCTGGGCAATCTGGGCTATGGCCCCGGCGATGCCGCCGGTGCCGTGGCGCAGGCGGCGGGCGACGCGCCCGATGCCGACACGCCCGCCCTGATCCGCGCGGCGTTGAAACTGCTGGCACCGAAGGGGTAGGGTGCCGTTCAACAGCCCTCTCGATGGGCCGAAGATGGCGCGGATGACAGATGACCGAAATTGACCCCACAGTGCGGCCCGACCCGCTGCCCGAGGATTTCGACCGCGCCTTGCGGCCTCAGATGCTGGACGAATTCGTCGGCCAGGCTGAGGCGCGGGCGAACCTGCGGGTGTTCATCCAGTCCGCGCGTCAGCGGGGCGAGGCGATGGATCATACGTTGTTTCACGGGCCTCCGGGTCTGGGCAAGACGACCTTGGCGCAGATCATGGCGCGCGAGTTGGGTGTCGGGTTCCGCATGACCTCCGGCCCGGTGCTGGCAAAGGCGGGGGACCTTGCGGCGATCCTGACCAACCTTGAGGCGCGCGATGTCTTGTTCATCGACGAGATCCACCGGCTCAATCCGGCGGTGGAGGAGGTGCTTTACCCGGCGCTGGAGGATTTCGAGCTGGACCTCGTGATCGGCGAGGGGCCTGCGGCGCGCACCGTGCGGATCGAGCTGCAGCCTTTCACGCTGGTGGGCGCCACCACCCGGATGGGGTTGCTGACCACCCCGCTGCGGGATCGTTTCGGCATTCCGACGCGGCTGGAATTCTACAGCGAAGACGAGCTTTTCATCATCGTCGACCGCAACGCCCGAAAGCTCGGCGCGCCCGCAGACGAGCATGGCGCCCGCGAGATAGCCCGCCGCGCGCGGGGGACCCCCAGGATCGCCGGACGGCTCTTGCGGCGGGTCGTGGACTTTGCGCTTGTGGAGGGCGATGGCAGGGTCACCAGGGCGCTGGCCGACATGGCCCTGACGCGGCTGGGCGTGGACCATCTGGGGCTGGACGGGGCCGACCGGCGTTATCTGACCCTGATCGCGGAGAATTATCAGGGCGGCCCGGTGGGGATCGAGACGCTGTCGGCGGCCCTGTCGGAGAGCCGCGATGCTTTGGAGGAGGTAATCGAGCCCTTCCTGTTGCAGCAGGGATTGATCCAGCGTACCCCGCGCGGGCGGATGCTGGCCGCGAAGGCCTGGGCGCATCTGGGGATGGCACCGCCCAAGGGGCAGAACGATCTGTTTGGCTGAGCTGTCGGTGATGTGTATTTTGGGAACAATGAAACATGGATGCTGAACAGGTCGAGGCGCTGTTTACCCGTGGGGACGGGAGTTTTGCCTTTGCGCGTTGGGGGCGGCCGGTCTGCCCGGTGGTCTTTGGCGTCGATGATGCCACGCTGTCGGTGGTCAAGGGGGCGGTCGAGGCGGTCTGCGGTCTGGCCGGACATGAGATGGGCGAGATGGACGCGGAGCTGGGCAGCAATCTGATGATGTTCTTCTTCCGCGACTGGTCGGAACTGGTGGCGGTGCCGGGCATGGACCGGCTGATGCCGGACCTCGCGCCACTGGTGGCCCGGCTGGAGGCGGCAGGGGCGAACCAGTACCGGTTCTTTCGCTTTGACAAGCGCGGCGCGATCAAGGCCTGTTTTGTCTTTCTGCGGATGGATGCAGATCTGAGTGCGGTTCCCGCGCATACGCTGGCATTGAGCCAGATCGTCCAGTCCATGTTGCTGTGGTCGGACCGCGCGTTCCAGGACCGGTCGCCGCTGGCCGTGGCGGGCGAGACGACGGTGCTGCAACCGGATGTGGCGGGGGTGCTGCGGGCGGCATATGATCCGGTGCTGCCGGTTGCGGCCCAGGACCCGGCCCATGCTTTGCGGCTGGCTGCACGTGTCGGAGTCCTGCAATGACCCATGTCTTTCCGGTCCGCATCTTTTATGAAGACACCGATATGGCGGGGATCGTCTATTACGCCAATTACCTGCGTTACATTGAACGGGCGCGGTCCGATATTGTTGAAGAGTTCGGCCTGGATCAGCGCGAGATGCGGGCGCAGGGCATCGTATTTGTCGTCACGCGGGTCGAGGCCGATTATCTGGGCACGGCCGGTTTCGGCGACCGGCTGGAGGTGCGCAGCACGCATTTCGCCAAGGGGGCGACGCGCTGGGTTTTCCATCAGGATGTCTGCCGTGAGGGCAAGGTCATCTTTCGCGCCGTGGTCACAGCCGTCTGCATGACAACCGGTGGCAAACCCACCAGATTGCCAGCAAAACTCCGCTCACTGCCCAAGGATGCGGCGGGTTGACGCCAATGTTCTGGCATTCCCGCTTGCACTGGGATAGGTTTGCGCCAAATAGCGCCTTGGAAAACAGGGCCGCAGAGGCACGCAGCCGCGACGCGGCGTCACAACAAGAGCAGGAATAATGGAAGCAGAAACGCTGGCATTGGCGCAGGAGATTGATTTCTCCGTGTGGGGACTTTTCGCGCGGGCGACGCTGGGGGTCAAACTGGTGATGATCATCCTGATCATTGCCTCCTTCTGGTCGTGGTCGATCATCGTGCAGAAGTTGTTGCAGTATCGCGTTGCGCGCTCGGAACAGAAGGCATTCGATCAGGCGTTCTGGTCAGGGGAGCCGCTGGACGCACTTTTCGACCAGATCGGCCCGGACCCCACTGGACCTGCGGAAAAGATATTCGCCGCAGGCATGACTGAATGGCAACGCTCGCATCGCGACGATGGCGGGTTGATCCCCGGTGCCACGGCGCGCATCGACCGGTCGATGGATGTGGCCATCGCAAAGGAGGCCGAGCGTCTGCAAGGCGGGCTGACCGTGCTGGCGACGGTTGGGTCATCCGCGCCCTTCATTGGTCTGTTTGGCACCGTGATCGGTATCATGAACGCCTTTGTCGAGATTGCAGCCCAGCAGAATACCAACCTGGCAGTTGTTGCCCCCGGCATTGCAGAGGCGCTGCTGGCCACGGGCCTGGGCCTGCTGGCGGCCATCCCGGCGGTGATTTTCTACAACAAGCTCAACGCGGATTCTGAGCGTATCATTGGCGCGCATGAGGCGTTTTCCGACGAATTCGCCACCATCCTGTCACGACAGCTGGACAGCTGAGCATGGGCGCGGGAGCGATCAAGAAACAGGGCGGCGGACGCGGACGGCGGCGCGGGCGCGCCCAACCGATGTCCGAGATCAACGTGACCCCTTTTGTGGACGTGATGCTGGTCCTGCTGATCATCTTCATGGTGGCGGCCCCGTTGCTGACGGTTGGCGTGCCGGTGGAACTGCCGAAAACTGCCGCCGGTGCCCTGCCGGCAGAGCAGGAAGAGCCGCTGACGGTCACCGTCAGTGCCGATGGCGCGGTGCAGATCCAGACCACCGAAGTGGCGCGCGATCAACTTGTGACCCGCCTGCGCGGGATTGCGGCGGAACGCGCCAGCGACCGGGTCTATCTGCGTGCCGATGGCAAAGTGCCTTATGCGCAGGTGATGGAGGTTATGGGCGCGCTGAACGCGGGCGGTTTTTCCAACATCGGGCTGGTGACCGACATCGGCGGTCCGGCGCTGGACAGTCCGGGGTCAGAGTGACGCTTGCGCCGCAACGATCTTCATATCGGGCATTATGTCTCGGGTGCCGGCCACCTGACAGTGATCGGCTGGCTGCTGCTGGGTAATATTTTCACCTCCGAGCCGCCGCCATTCGAGATGACCGAGGTGTCGGTGATTTCAAGCACGGATTTCGATGCGCTGGTTGCGGGGCAGCAATCGCCCGACACGGCGACCGAGGTGGCACAGCCCGCAGCACCCGAAGTGACTCCGGATCAGCCGGAGGTCACGGCAGAGCCGGACACGCAGATAGAGCAGCCCGCGCCGGTGCAGGCCGATCCGCCCGCCGATGACGCCCCGCCCGACGTGACGGAGCTGGCTTTGCCGCCGCAGACAGAGGTGACGGATACCCCGCCGGTATTGGACGAACCCGTTGGCGATCAGGCGGTGCTTGTGCCCGAGATTGCCCCCCAGGCTGCGCCCCGCCCGGTGGAACGGGTCGCCCCCGAACCCGTCGCACAGCCCGAGCCGGAGGCAACGCCCGATCCGGTCGAGCAGGAAGCCGTCACCCAGGACGAAACCGGCGATACCCCGCAGGAAACCCAGGAGGCCACCGCCCCAGAAGAAGCAACAACCGAGATCGTGACCGAGGCGACCAAGGCACCGGCCGCATCGCCGCGCCCACCGGGCCGACGCCCTGCCGCGCCGCCGGTGCAGGCCGCCGAAGCGCCACAGACCGCACCGGAACCGACTCCGCAGCCCGCGGCTGAGGCCCCGCAGGCCGATCCTGCGGTGAACAACGACGACATCATGGCCGCATTGGAAGCCGCGCAGGACGCGACCGAAGGCGCACAGGCCGACACACCCGCGCCTGCTGCCGCACCCAGCGGTCCGCCGCTGTCGGCGGGTGAAAAGGAAAGCCTGCGGGTTGCCGTATCCAACTGCTGGAACGTGGGATCGCTGTCTTCCGAGGCGCTGCGCACAACTGTGGTTGTCGCGGTTAACATGGCGCAGGACGGCACCCCCATCATCGGGTCGATCCAGATGATCGGCAGTGAGGGGGGATCATCTGCCGCTGCCAAACAGGCGTTCGAGGCGGCACGCCGCGCGATCATCCTGTGCGGATCGAAGGGCTATCAACTGCCTGCGGAGAAATATAGCCAGTGGCAGGAGATTGAAATGACCTTCAACCCCGAAAAGATGCGGGTAAAATGATGGAACAAGTGTCTATCCACAGGCATTATCTTGCTATGGTGTCATTTTGCGCGAACTTCCCCTCGAATTATCGGCAAAGCCGCGAAATAGTGGATTTACGTTTAAGCCCGAAAGGATGCTGACGAGATGAAATTGCGTTTTTTGAGCCTGTTCCTGGTGCTGGTCTGCGCCCTGTCCGGCGCGGTACAGGCCCAGCAGGGGCCGCTGCGGATCGAGATCACCGAAGGGGTGATCGAGCCTTTGCCCTTTGCGGTGCCCAGCTTTCAGCCTGAAAGCGCGGAATCCGGGCAGCTTGCCGGTGACATTTCTCGGGTGGTGTCGGAGGACCTGACGGGAACCGGCTTGTTCCGCGAGGTTCCGGCATCGGCCTTTATCTCCACCGTCAGCGATTTCAACGCGCCGGTGCAATATGCCGACTGGAAAGCGATCAACGCGCAGGCGCTGATCACCGGGGCGGTGAACGTGCAGGGCAATTCAGTCAACGTGAAGTTCCGGCTTTACGACGTGTTCTCGGGCGCGGAACTGGGTGATGGCCTTCAGTTTTCGGGGACCACCGAAGGCTGGCGGCGCATGGCGCATAAAGTGGCCGATGCGGTCTATAGCCGGATTACCGGGGAGGGTGCCTATTTCGACAGCCGCGTGGCCTATGTCTCTGAAACCGGTCCCAAGGATGCGCGTCAGAAGCGGTTGGCGATCATGGACTACGATGGGGCGAATGTTCAGTACCTGACCGATTCAGGTTCCATCGTGCTGGCGCCGCGCTTTTCGCCTTCTGGCGACCGGGTTCTGTACACCAGCTATGAAAGCGGCTTTCCGCGGATTTATGTGCTGGACATCGGCTCGGTCCAGCGCCGGGTGCTGGAAAGCGCCGAAGGCACCATGAGCTTTGCGCCGCGCTTCTCGCCCTCCGGGCAGACCGTGGTTTATTCGCTGACGCAGGGTGGTAACACGGACATCTACACAATGGATATCGCCAGCGGCCAGTCCGTGCGCCTGACCAATACCCCGTCGATCGAGACCGCGCCCAGCTACAGCCCCGATGGCAGCCGCATCGTGTTCGAAAGCGACCGCTCCGGCACCCAGCAGCTATATATCATGTCCGCCACCGGGGGAGAGCCGACGCGCATTTCCTTTGGAGAGGGGCGGTATGGCACGCCGGTCTGGTCTCCGCGTGGCGATCTGGTGGCCTTTACCAAGCAGAACAAGGGCCGTTTCCACATCGGTGTGATGCGGCTGGACGGCTCGGAAGAGCGTCTGCTGACCGCGTCGTTTCTGGATGAGGGGCCGACATGGGCCCCGAACGGCCGGGTGATCATGTTCGCCCGCGAAACCCAGGGCGCGGGCGGGTCATCGACCCTTTATTCGGTGGACATTTCCGGGCGCAACCTGCGGCCCGTGCGCACGCCCGAAGGGGGGTCGGACCCATCGTGGTCACCATTGCAAAAATAACACGTAGATGTCGTAGCAAATTTCCAATGGCCGCTGGCCTGTGCTACTAAAGGTTAACAAAAAGACGCCACCAAAGAGAGGCACCAAGATGAACAGATTTCTGACAAGCGGTATTTTGATTGCGGCACTTGCCATGGGGGCCTGTACCAACCCGGACCGCTTTGGCGCGGATGGTGCCGGTGCGGGCGCAAACGCAGGTGCCACTGGCGTGGTGCCGGGCAGCGCCAATGACCCGACCTCGACCGCATATTTCCAGCAGTCGATCGGTGACCGGGTGCTGTTCGAAGTGGACCAGTCGAACCTGACCGCCATTGGCCGCGCCACGCTGGACGGGCAGGCGCAGTGGCTGATGACAAATTCGGACTATCAGGCCGTGATCGAAGGCCATGCGGACGAACAGGGCACCCGTGAATACAACCTCGCCCTGGGCGCGCGCCGTGCCAATGCCGCGCAGGAATACCTGATCTCCAAGGGTGTCCCGGCAGGCCGCCTTCGGGTTGTAAGCTATGGCAAGGAGCGCCCGATCGAGATCTGCTCCGAAGAGGCCTGCTATGCCAAGAACCGCCGCGCGGTGACGGTCCTGGCTGGCGGCCTGACAAGTTGAGGCTGATCTGATGAAGATGCGTTTGGTATTGGGAATTGTGCTGGGGCTGATGATCAGCCCCGCCGCCGTGTTGGCGCAGGACGATCAGACGCTGGCGGATGTGCGGCAGGAATTGAACATCCTCTTTGTCGAGGTTCAGAAGCTGCGGCGCGAATTGTCTACCACGGGTGGCGCGTCGATCAGCACCGGGGGCTCTTCGGTGCTGGAGCGGGTGGGCGCGATGGAAAGCGAATTGCAGCGCCTGACCTCCAAGACCGAAGAACTGGAAAACCGTATCAACCGGATCGTCGACGACGGGACCCGGCGCATTGGCGACCTGGAATTCAGGCTGGTCGAGCTTGAAGGCGGCGATGTGGGTTCGCTGGGTCAGACAACGACACTTGGGGGGGAGGGGCAGGCTTCGGTGTCTGCACCGATGACCGCCCCGGCCACTCCGACGGGCGAGGCATCTCTTGCGGTTGGTGAAGAGGCCGATTTCAAGCGGGCGCAGGAGGCGCTCGCATCCGGTGACTTTCGCACCGCCGCAGACCTCTTTGCGACCTTCAACCAGACCTATCCGGGCGGCCCATTAGCCGCCGAGGCCGAATTGCGCCGTGGCGATGCCCTGCAGGGGCTGGGCGACTCCAAGGAGGCGGCACGCGCATTCCTGACCGCCTTCAGCACCGCGCCCGAAGGGCCGATGGCGCCACAGGCCCTTTTTGAACTGGGGCGCGCCCTGGGGCAGTTGGGGCAGACCCAGGAAGCCTGCGTCACTCTGTCCGAAGTCGGTGTGCGTTTCCCTTCGACCCCAGCGGTGACAGAGGCCGAAAACCAAAGGCTTGCGCTAGGGTGTAGTTGACGTGCCGACGGCCCGGCTGACCCAGCAGGTGAACAGCGCTTTCCTGCCACATCCGCCCGACAGAATTGCAGTCGCGGTTTCGGGCGGTGGCGATTCCATGGCGCTGCTGCACCTGCTGCATGGGTTTTGCAGGCTACACGGATCGCGGCTTTTTGCGGTGACCGTGAATCATCGCATCAGGCCGGGTTCGGCCAGGGAAGCAAAAGCCGTCGCTGCATATTGCGCGACGCTTGGTGTTCCCCACGATATCCTGATCTGGGACGGTTGGGATGGCACGGGCAACCTCCAGGCAGAGGCCCGCGATGCGCGTTATCAACGGATGTCCGAATGGGCAAAGGGGCGCGGTATCCGCACCATTGCGGTGGGCCATACTGCGGATGATCAGGCCGAAACGGTATTGATGCGCCTTGCGCGCCGCGCCGGCGTGGATGGGTTGTCGTCAATTCCGCCCCGGACCTCGCGCCATGGCATCCACTGGGTTCGGCCTCTGCTGGCTGTCACCCGCGCGGACCTGCGGGAATATCTGCGTGGCCAGCAGGTCAGCTGGGCGGAAGACCCGAGCAATAATGATCTGAGTTACGAACGCATCAGGTTCCGCAGGGCCCTGGCTGAACTGAGCGAACTGGGCATTGATGCAGACGGCCTTGCGACGGTGGCCGAACAGATGCGTCAGGCGCGCGTGGCTTTGAACTGGCAATCGTTCCTCGCGGCCCGCGATATGGCCCGCGTCGAGAAAGGTGCGGTTGCGCTGAATGAACGGCAGCTGCGGATTCAGCCCGAAGAAATTCGGCGCCGTCTGTTGGTCCATACCCTGGGCTGGATCAGCGGCAATCCCTATCCGCCCCGACGGGCCGCAGTTGCCACGCTGATGGCGGCGCTGCGCCGGGGGCTGGCATCGACAGTGGATGGGTGCCACACCCTGCGGGAGAAAGACACCATCTGGGTGTTCCGCGAACATAAGGCTGTGCAGGACATGCGGGTGCCGCCGGGCCTGCTGTGGGATTCACGCTGGCATGTCAGACCGGCCCGCGATGGGGTTTCCACCGACGGCATGTATATCGGTGCGATGGGTCCCCAGGGGGTCGAACAATGCAAAGATTGGCGTGCATCCGGGCTTCCGTTGCCTGTGGTGATGTCGTCACCCGCAGTGTGGCAAGGCGATACTCTTGTCGCGACACCCCTTGTCCGACCGGACCAAAACTGGCATGCGACGTTGGAAGGCGGAGAAGAGACATTCTTTGCCGGGCTAATATCGCATTGAAACTACTGTGATGATCCCTATCTTAGGTCAGTGTTCTATTTGGCCATTCGACATACACAACTCAGCCTCGATAGGCACCAATCGTTGTAATTAGGAGAACTTCCTTGGGAAATATGCGTAACCTCGCGTTTTGGGTCGTGTTGCTTTTGCTGGTATTGGCGCTGTTCAACCTCTTCAGCGGCTCAAACAATGCCCTGCAGAGCAACGAAGTGACCTATTCTGAATTTGTCAGCTCGGTTGAAAAGGGCGAAGTGCGCAATGCCACCCTGGACGGTGAGCAGGTGCGTTTTCGCAAGGCGGACGGGTCGGACTATGTCACGGTCAAGCCCGAGGATGCGGAGATCACCAATCTGCTGATCGACAACAACGTGCCGATCAAGGTGCGTCCGCAGGAACAATCGGGCTTTCAGACCTTCCTGATGTCACTGCTTCCCATCGCTTTGCTGATCGGTGTCTGGATCTATTTCATGAACCGGATGCAGGGCGGCGGCAAAGGCGGGGCCATGGGTTTTGGCAAGTCAAAGGCCAAGATGCTGACCGAGAAACATGGCCGGGTCACCTTTGACGACGTGGCAGGCATCGACGAGGCCAAGGAAGAACTTGAGGAGATCGTCGAATTCCTGCGCAACCCGCAGAAGTTCAGTCGCCTGGGTGGCAAGATCCCCAAGGGCGCGTTGTTGGTCGGCCCTCCGGGCACCGGTAAGACGCTGCTGGCGCGCGCCATCGCGGGTGAGGCGGGCGTGCCCTTTTTCACCATCTCCGGTTCCGACTTTGTCGAAATGTTCGTGGGCGTCGGCGCAAGCCGCGTGCGCGACATGTTCGAGCAGGCGAAAAAGAACGCCCCCTGCATCGTCTTCATCGACGAGATCGACGCCGTGGGCCGCCATCGTGGCGCGGGCTATGGCGGCGGCAACGATGAACGCGAGCAGACGCTGAACCAGCTTCTGGTCGAGATGGACGGTTTCGAGGCCAACGAAGGTGTGATCATCCTGGCCGCCACCAACCGGCGCGACGTGCTGGACCCCGCGCTGCTGCGTCCGGGCCGTTTCGACCGTCAGGTCACCGTGCCGAACCCCGACATCAAGGGCCGCGAGAAGATCCTTGGTGTCCATGCCCGCAAGACGCCACTTGGTCCCGACGTCGATCTGCGCATCATCGCACGCGGCACGCCCGGTTTCTCGGGTGCGGACCTGGCAAACCTGGTGAACGAGGCGGCCCTGATGGCCGCGCGTGTGGGTCGCAGGTTCGTGACCATGATCGACTTTGAACAGGCCAAGGACAAGGTCATGATGGGGCCGGAACGCCGCAGCATGGTCATGACCGCCGAGCAAAAGGAAATGACCGCCTATCATGAGGCTGGCCACGCGCTTGTCGGGATGTCGCTGCCCAAGTGTGATCCGGTCTACAAGGCCACGATCATCCCGCGCGGCGGTGCGCTGGGTATGGTGATGAGCCTGCCCGAAATGGACCGCCTGAACATGTTCAAGGATGAATGCCACCAGCGGCTGGCCATGACCATGGCGGGCAAGGCGGCGGAAATCCACAAGTATGGACCGGAGGCTGTGTCCAACGGCCCGGCTGGCGACATCCAGCAGGCCAGTGCACTGGCCCGTGCGATGGTGCTTCAGTGGGGCATGTCCGACAAGGTCGGCAACATCGACTATTCCGAAGCCGCGCAGGGCTATCAGGGCAATACGGCGGGTTTCTCCGTCTCTGCCAACACCAAGGAACTGGTGGAGAAAGAGGTCCAGAAGTTTATTCAGGACGGTTATGAATGGGCGAAGAAGATCATCGCCGAGAACGAGCAAAAGTTCGAGCGTCTCGCCCAGGGATTGCTGGAATATGAAACCCTGACCGGAGACGAGATCAAGCGCGTGATGGATGGCCTGCCGCCCTCCGATGAGAATGACGAGAGCGGCCCGGACGAGGGCAGCGCGCCCAGTGTCACCGCGATTCCCAAGGCCAAGGGCAAGGGCAAGAAACTGCCCCCCGCGGATGGTGGCCTGGAACCGGAACCAACCACCTGATCACAGCCATTGATCAGGGCGTAACAGAATGTCATCGGACCCCGCCACGGCGGGGTCTTTTCTTTTGCGCTTTGCCTGACCAGAGTGGCCGCACCCCAAAAGGAGCCGCGATCATGCCTGAACTACTGCCCACCGATCATACCGCGACCATCGTCTGGATGGGGATGGTGCCGCAGGACCGCAGCAACATCCGGTCACATGCCATCGACCGCGCCCGCGCCACCTATGCCGGGTTCGAGGGTGATTTTCATGCCGGCCTGACCAGACCCTCCTGCGTGCGGGTGAAATCGCAATACCCGCAGGGCACGGAAATCCGCAATACGCGGCAGTTCTCGATCCTGTCGGCAGAGGAGCTGGCGGACATCGCGGCCCAGATCGGGGTGGAAAAGCTGGACCCCCGCCTTCTGGGGGCGTCCATCGTGATGCAGGGCATTGCCGACTTTACCCATATTCCGCCGTCGTCCCGGTTGCAGTCGCCTTCCGGCACCACCCTGACCGTCGACATGCTGAACGGCCCCTGCAACCTTCCCGCGCGCGAGATCGAAAAGGAAGTGCCGGGGCAGGGCAAGGGTTTCAAGGCGGCGGCGAAGGGGCGCAGGGGTGTCACCGCCTGGGTCGAGCGCGAAGGCGACCTGGCCGTTGGCGATACATTGCGGCTGCATGTGCCGGGGCAGCGCGCCTGGGCACTGCTTTAGAGCGTCCCGCCTTTAACCTGACACAAGCCCCATCGCCGATGTCCCGAGAGCGCGAAGCGCGGCAGGGTATTGGCGATTCAAGTTTAAGGCGGGGCGCTTTACAGCGTCCCGCCTTTAACCTGATACACTCCGTATCGCCGATGTCCCGAGAGCGCGAAGCGCGGCAGGGTATCGGCGATTCAAGTTTAAGGCGGGGCGCTTTAGTGGCGCTGGTTTCCAAAAAGAAACGGTTTATGGGTCCACCGCCGCATCGGGTGGTGGAAATGTCGGAATTGCGACCTGTGGAACGGACGATTGCACGATAAGAGGGGCAAACGGCACATCGGTCTTTAGGGGAACCCTCACATGGCTTACAAATCTGACATCGAAATCGCACGCGCAGCGAAGAAACGCCCCATTCAGGAGATTGGTGAGAAGCTTGGGATCGGCAGCGACGACCTGCTGCCCTATGGCCATGACAAGGCGAAGGTCAGCCAGACCTTCATCGACAGCGTGCAAGGCAACACCAACGGCAAGCTGATCCTGGTAACAGCGATCAACCCGACCCCTGCGGGCGAGGGCAAGACAACCACCACCGTCGGGCTGGGCGACGGTCTGAATCGGATCGGCAAAAAAGCTGCCGTTTGTATCCGCGAGGCGTCACTGGGACCGAACTTCGGGATGAAGGGCGGCGCCGCAGGCGGCGGCTATGCGCAGATCGTGCCGATGGAAGAAATGAACCTGCACTTCACCGGCGATTTCCACGCGATCACCTCGGCACACAACCTGCTGTCGGCGATGATCGACAACCACATCTATTGGGGCAACGCGCTTGAGATCGACACCCGCCGTGTCGTCTGGCGGCGTGTGCTGGACATGAACGACCGCGCGCTGCGCACCATCACCGCATCCCTGGGTGGCGTTGCCAACGGCTTCCCGCGCGAGGCGGGTTTTGACATCACCGTGGCTTCCGAGGTCATGGCGATCCTGTGTCTGGCCAAGAACCTGGCCGACCTTGAAAAGCGCCTGGGTGATATGATCGTGGCCTATACCCGCGAGAAAAAGCCGATCTTCGCCCGTGATATCAAGGCGGATGGCGCGATGACTGTCCTGCTGAAGGATGCGATGCAGCCGAACCTGGTGCAGACGCTGGAGAACAACCCGGCCTTCGTGCATGGAGGACCCTTCGCGAACATCGCGCATGGCTGCAACTCGGTCATCGCGACAACAACGGCGCTGAAACTGGCGGACTACGTGGTGACGGAAGCAGGCTTTGGTGCCGATCTGGGGGCGGAGAAGTTCCTGAACATCAAATGCCGCAAGGCAGGGCTCGCGCCTTCGGCGGTTGTGGTTGTGGCAACAGTCCGCGCCATGAAAATGAACGGCGGTGTCGCCAAGGCCGACCTGGGCACCGAGAATGTCGAGGCCGTGAATGCGGGTTGCGCGAACCTGGGCCGTCACATCGAGAACGTGAAGAGCTTTGGCGTGCCGGTGGTCGTTGCGATCAACCACTTCGTCACCGATACCGATGCCGAAGTGCAGGCGGTCAAGGACTACGTGGCTTCGCAAGGCTCCGAAGCGGTGCTGTCGCGTCATTGGGAGCTGGGGTCTGAAGGTTCTGCCGATCTGGCGACCAAGGTGGTCGAGACCATCGAGAAAGGCGAGGCGAAGTTCGCCCCGATCTATCCGGACGAGATGAGCCTGGCAGACAAGATCAACACCATCGCAACAAAGATCTACCGCGCCGATGGAGCCTTGATGGACAACAAGATCCGCAGCCAGCTGAAGGAATGGGAAGATCAGGGCTATGGCAACCTGCCGGTCTGTATGGCAAAGACGCAGTACAGCTTTACCACCGATCCCGAACGTCGCGGTGCGCCCACGGGTTTTGACATCCCCGTACGCGAGGTGCGGCTGTCTGCAGGTGCCGGTTTTGTGGTTGCCATCTGCGGTGAGATCATGACGATGCCCGGCCTGCCGCGCGTGCCCTCGGCAGAGAACATCAAGCTGAACGCGGACGGGGACGTGGAAGGGTTGTTTTAAGGCGCTTGGCAAAGTCAGGCGACTGGCGGGGTGAGCGTCCGGCGCAGCCGGGCGCGGCCCCGCCCCCTCAATTTTGGAGAGATAGATGACGGCGACGATCATTGACGGCAAAGCCTTTGCGGCCCGTGTCCGCGCGCAGGTGGCAGGGCATGTGACCCGGCTGAAAGACGACCACGGCATCACGCCCGGCCTGGCTGTGGTCCTGGTGGGGGAGGACCCCGCGTCGGAGGTCTATGTCCGGTCCAAGGGCAAGATGACCGTCGAGGTCGGCATGAAATCGGTCGAGCACAAGTTGGAGGCGGATACCTCCGAGGCGGACCTGCTGGCCCTGATCGACCAGCTTAACAACGATCCGGAAATCCACGGTATCCTTGTGCAATTGCCGCTGCCGAAGCATCTGAACGAGGATCTGGTGATCAACTCAATTGATCCGGCCAAGGATGTGGACGGGTTCCATATCTCCAACGTCGGGCTGCTGGGGACGGGGCAAAAGAGCATGGTGCCCTGTACGCCGCTGGGCTGTCTGATGATGCTGCGCGATCATCACGGGTCGATCTCAGGCATGGATGCAGTGGTGATCGGGCGGTCCAACATCGTGGGCAAGCCGATGGCGCAATTGCTGCTGGGCGACAGCTGTACCGTGACCATCGCGCACAGCCGCACCAAGGACCTTGCCGATGTGGTGCGCCGCGCCGATATTGTCGTGGCTGCCGTTGGCCGCCCCGAGATGGTGCCGGGCGACTGGATCAAGGAAGGGGCCACCGTGATCGACGTGGGCATCAACCGGCTGGACGCGCCGGAAAAGGGCGCGGGAAAGACCCGGCTCGTGGGTGACGTGGACTATGAAAGCTGCGCCGCACGGGCAGGGGCCATCACCCCGGTGCCGGGTGGCGTTGGCCCGATGACAATCGCCTGCCTGCTGGCAAATACCGTCACCGCCTGTTGCCGTGCCAACGGGCTGGACGAGCCCGAGGGCCTGACCGCCTAGAAGGTCGTTGCAAAGACGACCGCGTGCATGATCCGGCCGGGTAACAGCGTGAAGCCCCCCGCGACGACCAGCGCGCCAAAAACCAGCGCCCGCATGATGCGGGCGTGCCTGCGCCGGTCGTGCCGCCGCGCGGCCCGCACGCCCCCGACCAGGCTGACCAGCGTGATGACCGACAGAATGTGGGTCGGTCCAAACGGCCCGACCCAGCGCAGCTGATTGATCCAGAAACTGGACAGGGCCACGGCAGCCATCATCAGAACCCAGGTCCAGCCCAGTTTTCGATGCAGGCGGCTGCCCTTGCGCAGGGTCAGGATGATTACGGTCAGAACAACAGCGGCCAGTGCCAGAAAGGCATGGATCTGGACGACGGCAGGGGCAGCAAAAAGCGGGGCGAATGACATGGCAAACCTTGTGTTTTAACGGGTTGCCTTTGCATGGCAGGATGGACCATTCAGACACAGTGGCATTACGCGAACTGCGGCAGTGCTTCGTGAATGGCAAAGAGAAGGCGGCAGATGCATCTGACGCATCGTGAACGGCAACGGCTTGGTTTTCTGGTGGCATTATGGCTGCTGGTGACCCTGCTTTGCGCGGTTGCGGGCCCCTTCGGCACCAATGAGGCGTTGGGCTTTCCAGGCCGCACTGCCTATTGGGCGGGGGTCGTGGCGCTGTCGATCCTGTGCAGCGCTTTGGCGGGGCGTTTTGTACCTGACAGCCCGTCACGCAAACTCGCCTTCTGGTCCGTCTTTGCGCTTGTCCTCGCGACCGTGATCCATGGGATCAACAGCCTTGTCTTTGCCAGACAAGCCGCCGGAAGCCTTGGATATATGATCACCATCGTCGGCGCGACGGTCCTGGTGGCAAACGGGCTGTTCTACCTTGCACGCAGGGGTTTGGCCGCCCCGGAGCCGGAAACGGAAACGCAGCCCGCAGATCCCGCTGCTATGTTTCTGCGCCGACTTCCGCTGGAACTGCGCGGCCCGCTGGTGCGGATCGAGGCGCAGGATCACTATCTCAACGTCGTCACTGCCAAGGGCAGCGCCCTGATCCTGATGCGGTTGGGCGAGGCGGTCGAAGCACTGGACGGCGTGCGGGGCCTGCAAACCCATCGCTCCCATTGGGTCAGCCTGGACGCCGTCACCGCCCATCGGCGTGTGCAGGGGCGGGATGTGCTGGTGATGTCGGACGGTGCCGACGTTCCGGTGGCACGCGGCAAACGGGAGGCGGCAAAAGAGGCGGGGTTGTTCTGAGAGGGTGCCGGTTCAGATCGGGACCGGCACCATCGTGCCTTGCAGGACGGCGATCAGTTTTCGCGTGCCGTCTGTTTCCGCAAAGACTTCAGATGTGACAACACACAGCCGTTTTCCGGGTTTCACCACTTTTCCAATCGCAAGCAGGCGGTCGCCCCGCGCCGGGGCCAGAAGGTTGATCTTGATTTCCGCCGTCACGACCTCGTTGTCCAATGGCAGCACCGACAGCGCCGCGTAGCCGGCGGCGGTATCGCCCAGGGCAAAGGTCAGCGCCGCGTGGCCGAAGCCTTGCTGTTGCCGTGCGCCGGGCAGGATCGGGGCCGAAATGCGGATGTCACCGCTGCCGACGGCTTCAAGGGAGGCGCCGAGCGTGGCCATCATGCTTTGCGCGGCAAAGCTGTCTTGGATGCGCTGAATGGCTTCTGGCGACATGAAGGGTCCTATCTTGGCATGGGGATCGTGACGGGCGTCTTGCCGGTCAGGATGGCGCGGGCTTCGGGCCGCATCAAGGCGCAAAGCACCTCTGAGTGGCTGCGCAATCCGCCGGTATAGGTGCCATAGGCGGGCAGGATCAGCCGGTCACTGTCATAAAGGAACGCGGGCCGGGTGATGCGGGCACTGCGGGTGCTGACGCTGGCCTTGGGATGGTAATGGCCCGAAACCTCGCCGCTGGCACCTGCCTGGGCGATATGGCGAAAGGTCAGCGGTGCCAGCGGCAGTTCCACCAGATGACTGCCGCCAAGGTCCATCGGGCCGGGGTCATGGTTGCCCTCGATCCAGATCCAGCGCCGCCCGGCCTGCATCCGCGCGATCCACAACCGTTCCTCCTGGGGCAGGGCGCGGGCGGCATCGGCATCGTCAAAGCTGTCGCCAAGGCAGATCACCGTCCGCGCCCCGGACAGCGCCAGGTCAGCGGCCAGCCGGGTCAACGTGTCGCGGGTGTCATAGGGCGGCAAGGCAGCCCCGCCGCGCCGGGCGATCCGCTCGGACTTGCCAAGATGCAGATCGCTGACGCAGAGCAGGCCTTGCTCCGGCCACCACAGCGCCCCGGAACCGAGCGCGGTCAGCTGTGTCCCGGAAAGGGTGAAATCATATCCGTTCATCCTTTGTTCATGTTTGAAAGGGTCAGGTTTGGCAAGGGGGGATGGAGAAGGTGTCGCGTGACTGTAGCGTGACGCGAAAATCTGCAGTGATTTACAGAGATATTTGCAGCAAATGATTCCCAGGTTTGGCTGCATTTTCGGGTCCGTTTCTTTGGGAGTATCGGCCGATATTGGACATTCGTGGTTGGCGCAACTAAGGGCAGGTCTGAGCCCGAAGTTACATTGCAACATAGGGCAGCGCTCGACCGCGGGTGGGCATTGGAACATTGGTGGGTGCCACTTTATTTCTCGACTTTGACGTGCTGCTTATTAATCGCATTACGGAGAGAAAGCGCCCGCCCATGGGGCGGTCGGGGGCTGCCCGGCGGTGCTGCGCACCTTGATTCCGGGCTTTGGTCAAAGTTTGCTAAGTCCGCATGGCTGACCTCCATGCAGAGCGCAGCGAGCAGCCGCTCTCGATCCTTCACCTCGCAAACACCTCCCGCACCTCCGGCTGGGCGATCAGCGACAACACAAACCGCCCCTTGGTCCCCGCCAGCCACTCGGTCAGGCCACCTGCTCCCGCGCTCAGAACCCCGCCCGCCATTTCGGTTTGTTCGACGGGGCCGGGGTGATCTGCGCGAGGCCGGAGGTTTCCATCAGCCGCGCGGCCTCTTCGGCCAGCAGGCGTTCCTCGGCTTCGGCCTTGACCGGGACCCGGCCCATTTCCAGAAACAGTGGGGCGGCCAGCGGCGTCACGCGGGACAGGCGGCGGTGGTCGATGCGGCCGCCGATGCGGGCCAGCATCTCTTCGATGCGGCCAAAATCCACCAGCCCGCGCAGGGCCTCTTCGCGGGTGATCTGCAACATCAGATGGTCGGGGTCGTAGCGCATCAGCGTGTCATAGAGGATGTCGGAGGAGAACGTCGCCTGCCGCCCCGACTTGCGCGCTGACGGGCTGTTCCGTTCGATCAGCCCCGCAATGGTGGCAGAGGCGCGAAAGGTGCGTTTCATCACCGCATTGCCTGCCAGCCATGTCTCCAGCCCCTCGTGCAGGGCGGCAGGGTCAAACAGCGGCGCGGGGTCTTTGAGCGCCTCCAGCCCCCAGATCAGCGTGGCGTAATCGGTGGCGACAAAGCCCAGCGGGTGCAGGCCCAGTTCCTCCATCCGCTTGGTCAGCAAGAGGCCGAGCGTCTGCATTCCGTTGCGCCCGGCAAAGCCGTAGACCACGGTCTGTTCGCGCCCGTCGTGGGGGAAGCTTTCGATCAGCAGGCGGCCCGGCTGTGGTAACTGGCTGACGTCGCGCTGCAGATGCAGCCATTCGGCGGTGTGGCGCGGCAGGTCGGGCCAACTCTCTTGGGTGAACATCTGCTGCACGCGGGCGGAAAGCTGGGTCGAGGTGGCGAATTTCGTGCCCATGAAGGTGGCGATTTTCGGTTTTTTGGCGGCGTCCCGGCTGACCTCCACGGTCATGTCGCGCAGGCCTTCGTATTTCACGATCTGCCCGCCGATCAGGAAGGTGTCGCCGGGGGTCAGCGAGGCGGCAAAGCCTTCCTCGATCTCGCCCAGGGGCTTGCCGCCCCGGTTGCGCTTCATCCGGACCTTGAGCGTATCGGTGTCCTGTATCGTGCCGATGTTCATCCGGATGCGCTGCGCCGCGCGGGGATCGCGCAGCTGCCACAACCCGTCGGGGCGTTGCAGCAGCCGTTGCCAGCGGTCATAGGCGCGCAGGGCGTAGCCGCCTGTGGCGCAAAAGGCGAGGCAGGCGTCGAAATCAGCGCGGGAGAGGGCGGCATAGGCCCCGGCAGAGGTGACTTCGGTATAGAGCGCGTCGGCGTCGAAAGGTCCGGCGCATGCGGCAATCAGGATGTGTTGGCAGAGCACGTCGCGCGGGCCGGGGCCGCGCGGGTCACCGTCCAGTTCTCCGTCCAGCACGGCCTCAAGGGCGGCGACACATTCCACCACTTCAAAGCGATTGGCGGGCACCAGCAGCGCCTTGGACGGCGCGTTGTAGCGGTGGTTTGCGCGTCCGATCCGCTGCACCAGACGTTTCACGTTCTTGGGCGCGCCGATCTGGATCACCAGGTCCACATCGCCCCAGTCGATGCCGAGATCGAGACTGCCGGTACAGACGATGGCGCGCAGATCGCCCCGCACCATCGCTGCCTCGACCCGCGTGCGTTGTTCGCGGTCGAGGCTGCCGTGGTGGATGCCGATGGGCAGGCTGTCTTCGTTCGCAAGCCAGAGGTTGTGAAAGAAGATTTCCGCCTGAGCGCGGGTGTTGTGGAAAATCAGCGTGGTCCGGTGCTTGCGCACCTCCTCCAGCACCGCCGGAATCGCGTAGGCAGCACCGCCACCGGACCAGGGCGGGGCTTCCTCTGTGCGCAGCATCCGGATGTCGGGGGCCGGGCCGGGGTCGGCCAGCAGGATCTCGCAGGGGTCGGGGTGGCGGGCCATCAGGTGCGCGATGGCGGCAGGGTCCTCCACCGTGGCGGAAAGGCCCACGCGCTTGAGGTCGGGGCAGAGGGTCTGCAACCGCGCCAGCGCCAGCATCAACTGGTCGCCGCGCTTGCTTTCGGCCAGAGCGTGGATTTCGTCGATCACCACCCGCTTGAGACCGCGAAACATGCGCGGGGCGTCCTCGTAACTTGTTAACAGTGCCAGGCTTTCCGGCGTGGTCAGGAAGATATGCGGCGGGTCCGCGCGTTGCCGTTTGCGGCGGCTGGCGGGGGTATCGCCGGTGCGTTCGTCGATGGTGACGGGCAGTTGCATCTCTTGCACCGGGGTGGTCAGGTTGCGCTTGATGTCGGCCGCCAGCGCCTTGAGGGGCGAGATATAGAGGGTGTGCATCCCCTCGTGTCGGCCCTCGGCCAGGTCGATCAGCGTGGGCAGGAAACCCGACAGCGTCTTGCCGCCCCCCGTGGGCGCGATCAGCAGCAGGGCGGGCGCATCGGCACGGTCCAGCATGGCCTGCTGGTGCGGGTGGATCGACCAGCCCTTGGCGGTGAACCAGTCTGTGAAGAGGGGGGGCAAGGGGCGCATGGAGCGCAAGTTAGCATGGGATGGACCGGGGGCCAGCCCCCGGACCGCCGGAGGCATTTTTGGCATAGGGAAGCGGGAGGGTGGCGCAATATTCTGGCCAGGCCGCGTCCTGACCCCTTACTTTACGATGGTCTCGTCCTTGACGAACATGTTGGCCCAGGCGCGGTCCATCAGGTCGGGGGACATATGGTAAGGCACCCCTTCGAATTCGCAGATCGCAATCATCTGGTCGATCAGAAAGATCGGCTGGTAGTTCGCATAGATGTTGTCGATCGTGGGGTATTTCACCTTGAGCAGATGCACCAGTGTCGCCTCGTCCAGCGGCATGCCGCGTTTCTTGGCCACCATGGCAAAGATCTTGAGGAAGTTCTGCTGGTTCGGGCCGTCGATCTTGATCTTGAAGAAGATCCGGCGCAACGCGGCCTGGTCGAAGATCTCGTTCGGGTGGAAGTTGGTGGAGAAGATTACCAGTGTGTCAAAGGGCACCTCGAACTTTTCACCCGATTGCAGGGCGAGGATATCCTTGGATTCCTCCAGCGGGACAATCCAGCGGTTGACGATGCTTTGCGGCGGTTCTTTCTGGCGGCCAAGGTCGTCAACGATGAAGATGCCCCCAGTGGATTTCAATTGCAGCGGTGCCTGATAGGTGCGGGCGGTTGGGTTGTAGACGAGGTCGAGCATGTCGAGCGACAATTCGCCCCCGGTGATCACCGTGGGCCGTTCGCAGCAGACATAGCGCATGTCATAGCGGGTGACGCGGCGCAGCGAGGTCGGGTCCTGCGCTTCGTCCTCGGCTTTGGAGTGCACGATCGGGTCATAGACCGTGATCACCTGGCTGGCATATTCGATGGCGCGGGGCACATAGACCCTGTCGCCCAAAGCGTCGCGGATGCCGTTGGAGATGGAGGATTTGCCGTTGCCGGGAGGGCCGTACATCAGGATCGACCGGCCTGCGCTGACAGCGGGGCCGAGGTGGTCGAGCAGGCTGTCGGGCAGGACAAGGTGGCCCATTGCGCCGGTTAATTGGTCGCGGGTGATCTGAAGATTGCGCACTGACTGGCGTTTGACCTGTTCGCGGTAGACATCCAGCGGCACCGGCATCGGGCCGAAATATTCGGACTGCGCCAGCGCGTCCAGCGCGCGGGCCTTGCCCGCATCGGTCAGTTGGTAGCCCATTTCATTGCCGTTCTGGGCGTTCAGCGTGCCGGTTGCCTCCAGCAGGCGCTGGGTGCGGGCCATGTCGACCAGTTCCTGGGTCACCGGGATCGGCAGACAGATGGCGGCGGAGAGTTCGCTGACCAGATCGACGTTCTTGCGGAAAATCGTCTTGAGCAGGATGTCCCGCATCATCACGATCGGCAATTTCATGTCTTCGAGCCGCTTGGGCGGCGGCGGGGCCATGACGGCGCTGGTCTGCATGTTCACGGTGCGGCTCCTCTCGGGCGGGGCGTTGTCTGCTCAGGCGGTATTTAACGGTGGATTATGGCGTTTATCAGGCACCATAGAGCGCACCGAGGATCAGATAGATGGCCAAAGTGGGGCCAAGGGCGAGGCCCATGGGGAACTTTTTCGTCTGCTCCCAGCTGACCCATTCCGGGGCCATCCGCCGCAGGGGTGAATATTTGGCCCCCTTATGCGCCACGACAGCCGCCAGAAGTATCACCATGAAAAGCGACATCAGCAGGCGCAGATCGCCCAGCGCAACATAGGGGGCGGCGGCAGCGGCGAATTTCGCATCACCCGCGCCCAGGACCCCTGCCGCATTCAGGATCACGCCGACTGCCAGCACGATCAGCAGCGCCGCCAACCGCCACAGGTAGCTGTCGAAGGGCATCAGGAAAAAACCCAGTACGACAAAGATCAGGCCCAACAGGATCACAGCCTTGTTGGTGATCTTCATCAGCGCCATGTCGGTATAGGCGACGTACAGGCAGATCGGCAGGACAAAGGGCAGGAACCACAGGGCGACTGTGGCGCTGATTGTCACCGGACTAGCTTTCCAGCGCGCGCAGCGAGCGCACAGCGGCCTCGAAATGCTGCGGATGCGTATCAATGGCTTCGCGCAACAGGCCTTTGCCGGTTTCCACATCACCCTTCTTGATCGCCGACAATGCCATGGTGTGCAGCAGTTGTGCGCGTTCAGTCTGGTCCATCGGGATCACGGGCAGGGTGTAATCGCGCTGTGCGGCGCGCGCCAGGATCAGGTTGTTCTTGGCCGTGAACAGGGTGGTGTCCTGGCGCACGGATTCAGAGAACAGCCGCTCCGCCTCGGCATAGTCGCCGCGAGTCAGTTTGGAATAGCCCCAGTTGTTCATCACGGCACCCGGCGTGGTGGTCAGCCCGACCGCAATCTCGTAAAAGCTGTCTGCCTTCTTCCATTCCTGCTTGCTGTCGGCGACCAGCGCCTCAAGCCTGTAGCGCTTGAATGTCTCATGGGTGGGCGGCACGCCGTCGAGAACCTTTTCCGCCTTGGCCCAGTCGCCCGCACGGATCAGCGCATCGGCATATTCGACGCTGTCGTCGCTGGTGGCGTCTTTCATCTTGGTCACCTTGGACCAGGCGACAGCACCTTCTGTCACCCGCTTTGCCCGGATCAGCGAGGATGCGAGACCGCGCTGGTGGCTGATGTTGTCGGGTTTCTCGGCGGCGGAGCGCGCGAAATACGTCACCGCCTCATTCGGGTCGGCAACCGTCAGCATCACGTCGGAGAGGTTGGTTTCGTCCACCACGTTGACGTCCTTGAAGGCACGTTCCACGGTGGCGTTGGGGTCTTTTTCGCCGCAGCCTGCAACAGCGGTCACGCCTGCGATGCAGACGGCCAAAAGAATAGGGTGGCGCATGTTTGCGTCCTTTTCTGCTCTACCTCGATGCCGGTGTCGTTAAAGAGGGGCTGTGATAAGGAAATTACCGCCGCCCCGGCGCACGAGCTTATAATCGTTGTCGTCAAGTTCTACGTTATCAGAATTTTGCGATTTGGCGAGTGCCAAGCGAAGATTGTCGCGGATTGCGTCACTTTGGCCATTGTCGAGCGCATAGGCTTTCTTGAAAATCTGTTCCGCCTCGACGGTCTTGCCCCGTTCCATCAGGACAACGCCGAGGTTGTTCCAGACTTCGGGCTGCCCGCCTTCTTCTTTTACGGCACGGCGCAGCAGGGTTTCGGCCTGCCCAAGGCGACCAAGCCCAAGGTTGGCAGAGCCGAGACCCGACAGCACTTCGCCATTCAGCCCCTGATCGAGGGCGGCGCGGTTGAAGGATTTGATGGCCAGCTCGTATTGCCCGGCGGCGATCAGGCGGTGGCCCACTTCGACGCCGTCAACCGCCTCTGCCCGTTGGTCGACACCGGGGGCATAGACCTGATCCGGCTTCAACGCGGAAAAGCCGCCCGGTGAACAGGCGGCCAATCCAAGGATCGTGGTCAGAGCAAGGGCAGGGAAAAAACCGCGCCCGTGTCGTGGTGTCATTATTCCGCCAGTCCACCCATATTGCCAAGTTGCGTGATGCCATGGACCGAAGGACCCACAAGAATGATCAGCAGCGGCGGCACCGTGAGCATCATTGTGGCAAGGGTCATCTTGGTTGGCAACTTGTTTGCGGCCTCTTCGGCGCGCATCACGCGTTTATCACGCATTTCCCCGGCATAGACCCGCAGCGCATCCGAAATCGACGTACCGAAGGCGGCCGACTGGACCAGAACGGTCACGAAAGACGACACGTCCTGCACGCCGCAGCGTTCGCCCATGTCGTTGAGCACTGTGATCTTGTCCTTGCCGGCCTTCATCTCGTAGGCAACGATCTGGAATTCTTCGGACAGGGCGCGATAGGACGCACGCAGTTCCGCGCTGACGCGGACAATGCATTGGTCCAGCGACTGGCCAGCCTCGACGCAGACCAGCATCATGTCCAATGCATCGGGGAAACCGCGGGTGATTTCCTCCTTGCGTGCCTCGACGCGGCGCGTCACCCAGTATTTCGGCAGGAAATAACCCAATGCGCCGGGCATCAGGGTGTAGATCATGGTCTTTTGGGTGCTCATGCCTTCGCCACCGCCAAGGATGCCGGTATAGAAAATGCCCGCCGCCATGCCGAGCAGCCCCAGCGCCATCTGTGCGAAGTAAAAAATGCGCACGGCGTCGCGCGACTGGTAGCCAGCCTGGCGCAGGACGAGCTGTTTGGCGGACAATTCCGCAACATCCTCTGGTTCCAGGAATTTCGCGAACTTCTGCAATTGTGCGTTCTGGTCGGCCTGGCGCAGCTTGGCGCTTTGATCCGCCTTGCCGGGGTTCGCCGCGTTGCGCTTGAGCTTGGTCAGCGGGTCCTCGGGTTGGCGCAGGTACATGATGGCGACGGTTGCCACCATGATAAAGCCCGCGACACCCGCGATGATGATCAACCCCATCGGGCCGAGGACCTGGGTGATCTGATCGTTGATCTGTAAAAGGATATCCATGTCCGTGCCTTACACTTTGATGTCGGTGAGAATGCGCATCACGAAGAGGTTCATCGCCAGGAAGATACCCACGAGGAAACAGGCGGGGATGAACATCGCATGGTCGCGCACTTCGTCATAGTAGTGCGGGTCGGAGACGTTGATCACGATCAGCGCCACGATGGGGAAGGCAGACAGGAACTTGCCGGACCATTTTGCCTCTGCCGTGATCGCCTTGACCCGGCGGAACAGGCGGAAACGGGCGCGGATCACCTTGGCCAGACCGGCAAGGATCTCGGCCAGGTTACCGCCTGACTGCTGCTGGATCGTCACGGCCACAGCAAGAAAGCGCAAATCCTGCATGTCCAGACGTTCGGCCATGTCCTTGAGCGCCTCGCCCACGTCGCGGCCATAGGCGGATTCATCGGCGATGACCCCGAATTCGGAGGCCAGCGGATCCTGGATTTCCTTGGACACGATTGAAATGGCGTTGGAGAACGGATGCCCTACCCGAAGTGAACGCACCATCAGTTCCACCGCATCGGGAAGCTGTTCCTCGATCATGCCCATGCGTTTGTTCGCCTTGGCCGAGATCCAGAAATACACCCCGCCGACACCGATCCCGACCGACAGAAGGGCGCGCACCGGCGCGTCGGTTTCCGTGCCCACGGTCAGCGCCATGAAGGCAGCGGCAGAAACCCCTGCCATGATCATCAAAAGCTGTTTGGGTGTAAAGGCGATGGCCGCCTTCTGTGCCTTGATCGACAGCAGCGAATACAGCGGGATGGTCTTGGCATCCATATGCTGCTGCATTTCCTTGCGCAGCTTGTCCAGCACCTCCTCGCGGCGGGTGCCTTTTTCCAGCATCTCAAGGCGGCGGTTCACGCGGCTGTTGAGGCTGATGGATTTACCAAAGGCGACAAGGTACAGGCCCTCGACCAGCACCAGCACACCGATGAAGATCAGGCCGTAGATGATTGGTTCGGCGCTCATTGCACTAATTCCTTACAGGGGCGGCTGCATTCATGTGGCACGGCCCATCGGGCCGCGAGTTTCTTGTGGTGCAGCCTATTGGGCCGCAATCGGTTCATAGATGGAGGACGGCAGGTCATAGCCCCACATGCGGAAGCGTTCCGCATAGTGGCTGCGCACGCCGGTGGCGGTGAAATGGCCGATGATCTTGTTGTCGGGCGTCAGGCCCACACGCTGATAGCGGAATATTTCCTGCATGGAGATCACGTCGCCTTCCATGCCGGTGATTTCGGTGATCGAGGTCATGCGGCGCGAACCGTCCTGCAGGCGCGAGGCCTGCACAATCAGGTTCACAGCCGATGAAATCTGGCTGCGCACGGCTTTCAGCGGCATTTCGATCCCCGCCATGGCGATCATGTTCTCCAGACGGGACACCCCGTCGCGGGCAGAGTTGGCGTGGATTGTGGTCATCGACCCGTCGTGGCCGGTGTTCATGGCCTGCAACATGTCGATCACCTCTTCGCCACGCGTCTCACCCACGATGATCCGGTCAGGACGCATCCGCAGGGCGTTTTTCAGACAGTCGCGGGGGGAAACCTCGCCCTTGCCCTCGACGTTGGCGGGGCGGCTTTCCATCCGGCCCACATGGGTCTGTTGCAGCTGAAGTTCCGCCGTATCCTCGATGGTCAGGATGCGTTCGGCGTTGTCGATGAAGGACGACAATGCGTTGAGCGTGGTCGTTTTACCCGAACCCGTACCACCCGACACGATGATATTGAGACGCGTCGCCACGGCGGCCTGAAGATAGGCGGCCATTTCCTCGGTAAAGGCCCCGAAGTTGACCAGATCGTCGATGGCCAGCTTGTCCTTCTTGAACTTACGGATGGAGACAAGGCTGCCGTCCACGGCGACCGGCGGCACCATCGCGTTGAAACGCGAGCCATCCTGCAAACGGGCGTCCACATAGGGGTTGGATTCATCGACCCGGCGGCCCACGGCCGACACGATCTTGTCGATGATGCGCAGCAGGTGCTTTTCATCCTTGAAGGTAACATCGGTCAATTGCAGTTTGCCGTCGCGTTCGACGAAAATCTGCTGCGGGCCGTTCACCAGAATATCGTTGACCGAGTCATCTTTGAGCAGAGTTTCCAACGGGCCAAGGCCCGTGACCTCGTCAAAGAGTTCGGAGTTCAGCGTCATCCGGTCTTCGCGGTTCAGAACGATGCTTTTTTCGGCCAGGATTTCCGCCGAGATCGCATTGATTTCCTGCCGCAGGTCGGCTTCCGTCGCATGTTCCAGCGCTGCCAGGTTCAGGTTGTCCAGCAGGGCACGGTGCAGTTCCAGCTTGATTTCGCCCATCCGCTGCTTGCGCTTCACATCCTTGTCGATGGGCGCGGCTGCGGCCGGTTGCGCCGCCTTGCGCACAACCGATTTTGCCGCCGTGGCGGCGGGCGGCGGGGCCAGATCGACAACCGCTGCCGGTTTGCGGGCCGGTGCGGCGTCTGACGCCTTCTTGTACTTCGAAAACATGGCTGTGCTCTTTCAGTTCGGGGATCAGGCGGCTTCAGCCTGATCGCCTTTCAAATGATGGATTGAGGCGGCAAGCTTGGCGATTTCGCGGCGCAGCGGGCTTTTCGGCGCAGAATTGGCAAGCGGCAGGCCATGGTCGTTGGCCTGGGTGATCGGCTTGCCGCCGTCGGGCAGTTGCACGTCAATCGAGATGCTCAGCGATTCCGCCATCCGCTTGACGCGGCCCTTGCCGTTCAGGTCGGTGAACTTGGGTGCGCGGTTCAGCACATACCGCAGCTTTTCAACCGGCAGATCCTCGGACTGGAGCGCACGTTTGAAGCGCAGCGTGTTCTGGGCAGACCGCATATCGAGTTCCAGCATGGCAAAATAGACATGCGCCTGATTGAGAACGGTTTCGGACCATTGCACCAGCGTCGAGGGCATGTCGATCACCACATAATCGAATTGGCTGCGCGCGATGGTCAGCACACGTTCGATGTCTTCGGAGCTCAGCAGGTCCAGTGGCAGCATGTCGGTGGGTGCGGTCAGCACGTTCAGCTTGTCTTCGTAGGTCAGCATCGCCTGGCCAAAGATTTCGTCGTCCATGGTTTCGGTGTCCGACAGCATCTCATAGACGGCCTCACGGCGCGGCAGGTCAAGGAAGGTCGCAACAGAGCCATACTGAAAATCGAGGTCCAGCAAGCAGACAGAAGGCGCGGATTTCTTGTCAGCCGTGGCCAGTTCCCATGCCAGGTTCACGGCCATGGTGGTGCTGCCGGTGCCACCGGCAAGGCCGTGTACCACGATCACCGCGCCATTCTTGTTGACACCTGCGCGCAGGCTGGGGCCGCTGGTTTCAACGTGTTGCGGGGCCGGTTGATCTGCCATGCGCACGCGGGTGATGGCCTGCGCCAACTCGCCCTCGGGCAGGGGGTAGGGGACAAATTCATCGGCACCTTGCCGCAGCAGGCTGTGCAGCGCGGCGGGGGTTACATCCTCTGCGATCAGGATAACCTTGATGCCGTGGGCCTTGGCCTGGCTGATGATCTCTGTCATCAGAACAAGGTTGTCCTCGTCCTCCTGATCCATCGCCAGGGCAATGAATTCCATCGCGGAGGCCTCGGGCTGGCTGAAAAAGGCAAGCGCTTCGGCAAAACCAAGATCGCCCCAGCTTTCGCCCATGGAATCTTCCATGTCTTCGATCAAAAGATCGAAATTCTGCACGTCACGGCTGACGGTGCAGGCAACAATCGGCGCTGTCTCTGGTTGCGGCATTACGCTACTCATAGCCCTTTTCCTCTACTCACAAGGGTTTGGCGGCTGGAGCGGCTGCTGTTCCTATGCAGTTTCGGCCCCGCGCTGTCACCCATGTCTGGCATTCTGCACAGACACATCTGTCCTATTGAGGTGAATATCGCGGTAAACTTGGGCGAGATTGGGGCTAAAAAGGTCTGATTGTTGGGTATGTTGAAACGATCAGGCGCTGCGGCTTAGATTGATCAGACCGTTACGCGGGCGCGCAGCAGCCATCAGCGCGCAAGAAGAAGGGGGCCACTGGCCCCCTTGCTGTCCGGATTACTGGCCGCCGACCCCTGCGGTCAGCGTCTCGCTCAGCTGACTGGGCGGCACGCCGCTTGCGACGTAGTCGCGATAGATGATCTGCGCGTATTTGCCATCGAGAACAGTGGGGTGGCGTTCCACAAAGCCGCTGACCTCGGTGACGGTGCGGCGGTTCTTGCGCTCGCGGCCCTGTGTCACGATCAAGGGCTGGGTTTCGCCAAAGGAAACAACGGCTTCGAGACGGCTGCGGCTGATGCCGAGGGTCGACAGATAGCTGACGACGGCATTGGCACGGCGCAGGCCAAGGCCCTTGTTGTAGCGGTTCGAGCCCACTGCGTCGGTGTGACCATAAACGCGGAAGCGGATTTCCGGGAACTGGCGAATCCAGCTGGCTTGCTGGCGCAGGATCGCCTGGGCATTGCCGTCCAATTGCCATGAATTGAATTCGAAGTTAACGACCGATGTCACTTCGCTGGCAAATCGGTTGGCCAGATCGAAGGTATATTGCCGCTCGCCCGTCATCACCAAACGGTTGTTCAGCGTGGCATTGCCAAAGTAGCCGGTGTCAGCCAGCGCGCCCGCTTCGCTGTAGAACTGGGTATAGACCGGATCGGAACTGGGCGCGCAGCCCAGAAGGGCGGCCAGACCTGCCGATGCAGCGGTGAGTTTGAGTTTCATGGCCAGCCTTGGTGTCATCTGTTCAGTCCAGTACATAACCATATGACCCGCCAAAGTCCTGTTTGGCAACCTCGCCGGCGGCACCCTTGTTCGGGGCGCGTGTGCCTTCTGCGGTGCGACCATAAAGGAAGAGGTCTTTTTCAGTGGGTGGCTTGATCCGGTCGGTGGGCAGCGCAAGCGCTTCGCCACGGGTCGGTGTGACCAGATGTGCGGTCACGATGATGACAAGTTCGGTCTGGCTGCGCTGATAATCCGCAGAACGAAAGAGGGCGCCCAGCACCGGCACATCACCGATCCACGGCAACTGCCGGGAATTGTCGGTAAAGTCGTCGGTTAGAAGCCCCGCGATGGCAAAGCTTTCTCCGTCGCGCATTTCAACCGTGCTGGAAGTCTCCCGCCGGGTGAAGGCTGCAATAGAGATGCCGTTGCCCAATTCGAGGCTGTTGGTCGGGTCGATGGCCGACACCGCCGCCTTGAGTTCGAGGTTGATCAGGTCCTTGTCGACCACGCGGGGGACAAAGACCAGTTCGACGCCAAAAGGTTTGAATTCGACCGAGATCCGGTTGTCTGTCTGTGCCACCGGCACGGGGTATTCACCCCCGGCGAGGAATTTCGCTTCCTGTCCGGAAAGGGCGACCAGGTTCGGCTCTGCCAGAAACCGAACGACACCTTTTTCTTCCAATGCTTCCAGCAGGATACCGACCTGGGTCGATCCTGCGTTGAAACCGAAGAGCACCGCGCCCGCGTTCTGGTTGGTGGCCGGGATATTCCCGCCGAGCGAGCCCGTGACCCCGCCAGAGGTATTTGTCGTCCCAGTGCCGCCGTTGATACCGGTGCCGCCGATGGCCCCGTTCAAGGCCAGCGATGCGCCGAGTGATTTCGATACGTTACGCTGCATTTCGGCAAAGCGTACCTTCATCATCACCTGCTGGATGCCGCCGACGCTCATCAGGTTGGACACCCGTTCGGGGGCGTAGCGCTCTGCCAGATCCAGCGCACGTTGAAGGCGCTGGGTGGAAGAGACGATGCCCGACAGCACGATGCCGTCATTTGCAGTTCGTACTTCGATGTTCTCGCCGGGCATGATCTGCCGCAGGCGTTCCTTGAACTCCGATACATCCGCCGCGACGCGCACATCGACGTTGGTGATCAGCTGGCCGCTGGCATCAAGCAGTGTCAGCGTGGTCAGACCCGGCGATTTGCCAAGCACATAGATGGTGCGATCGGAGAGCGATGAGATATCCGCAATACCGGGGTTGGCGATGCTGAGTTCAGCAAAGGGAATATCGCTTTCCACCACGACCGCGCGGTTCATCGGCACGTTCAGTGCCGCGTTGGTTCCACGTTTCATGACCCGCAGCGTATCCGCATGGGCTGTCGAAGGAGAGAACACTGCGACAGGCGCAGCAGTCAGTGTCAGGCCCAGTAGAGCCGCTTTCAGAAATCTGTCGATTTTCATGTGACCTGCCTTTTTGATCACGCCTCAATATAGGGTCTTTTCGCCCGTCGTTTGAAACACTCTGCGTCAGTTTTGATTTTATTGCAAGAATCAAGGTGTTCGGCTGTTTTTCTTATGTGGGCAAATAGCAACATAACATTAAACGAGACCGGCGCCGCATCTCTGCGGCGCCGGGTCAAACGTTTGGTTTTCAACGACCTTGGTGGTCCGTCAGCGGCTCAGTTGGTGCAGGGGATCGGAAGTTCGACCACTTCAGCACCGCGCCGTGTGCGGATGGTGCAGACCTTTTCCTTGGCCACTTCGGCCTTGATCTCGGCGGCTGCGATGCCAAGCAGGGCACGTTGGTCCACTTCGATGGCAGAGGCCACAGTGTCATCCTCGGCACCCACCAGCGACAGCGAAAGGTTCCCGGTCGATTGCGCCTGGGCCAGGCCTGCAACCTGCTGCGGGCTGACCGCAACGGTGACGGTGCGGGCGATGGTCGCCTCGCTCAACTCGCCACCGGCGGACTGGTCCACCGCGATCAATTGCACCCCGGCCTCGATCAGCTTGGTGACTTCGGTGGTCGGCGTGTCGCGGTTGATGCTGACGCGGCCTGTCCAATAGACATCGACCTTGTCGCCCGGACGCAGGAAGCCCGAAACGCCGCTGGATACGTCAACCTTGATGGTAAAAGCGCGCTTGCCGCGTTCCAGCCGCGAGGTCAGACCGGTATCTTCGCCTGGCGCTGTGACCTTGAGCGCCATGATCGCTTCGTCTTTCTCCATGGCGCGCAGGACAACGCGGGGTTCATCCGTATTTTCGGGAAACAGGACGGCATGATCTGTAAAGGCACCTTCGGGGATGGCGTTCTCGGGCCATGCAACTTCGCGCACGTCTTCCGGGGTCAGCCGTTGACCGTATTTCAGGGGGCCTTCAGCCACAAAGACCGAAACCGTGGGCACAACCTGTGACAAGGCTTCCTGAGCGCGCGCATTCGCCAACTGGTATTGCGCGATCCGATCCTTGGCCAGATAAACAGCCCCGCCGGCAAGCGCGATGCCCACCAAAAGGACCAGTCCAAATACCATCCGCATGTTATCACCTCTTGCTCATTCGTGCCGGGTTTGCCCGACGCCTCTTTGTCCACGTCCGGCGTAGCACCCGAATATGACGAAATTTTGCCTCTCCGATGGAAAGGCTGCGGCGCCCTGGCCGCGGCGCTGACAAAGTCAGAATCATCGGCAAAGAGCGCCCGAAAGGCCGACCCGAAAGGTCAGCCTGTCAGGTCAGCTTTGTGGTCAGTTCCCGACCGATCGATTGCCCAGCCAGGTGCCGGTGCCATCGCCCACGCTTTCTGCGCCGTTGTGGATCGTCAGAACTATCACGACTGCCAGCGATACGACCGCGGCAGTCAGGACGACCCAGTCCACCGTGACCGCGCCACGTTCGGACTTTCGAAATTGCTTCAGTTTGCGCAACATGGTTGTGCTCCTCTCAAAGAGGGTTGACCCGATCGTCCGACCGGGACGAAAACGGGGCCGCAGTCTGATCATCAGAGTGCGGCCCCGCAATTTCATACCATCAGGTAAGAATTAGTTGGTGCCGGGTGTACGGCCGTCCAGGTATGTCGCTGTACGGTCGGTCAGGCCGGAAGCACCAGTCTGGATCGAGGAGTACGCAGCAACGGCCAGGCCAACAACGGCGGCGGTCAGCACAACCCAGTCAACAGTCACGGCACCGGATTCGTCAGATTTGAAGTTTGCGAAGAAGTTCATCATGGTTTGTCCCTCCAAGGATCAAAGTTTTAAGGTTACACCCTGCCGTCCGTTGGTGGCACCGTTCTCTCAGTTGAGCGCCTGTCCGACTTGGTATGACGCTATATAGCTGTCTGATTGGGGCATGAATTTGGCGGCAAATGTGACTTTTTGGTTTTTTCGCCCACCTCCGGCCAAAAAAAATGCAAGCACATGTTCCTAAATGAAAATTTCCACAGAGCATGAATGAGTTTAGTTAAAATTGCGTGATCTGGGGGTGAATTATGGCGAAATTGCCGCAATATCCGCCTCGATTTACGGGTTCTGGCAGTGCTCATGGCTCGATTTGCTGGTTTTGACGGTGATTTTGTGGGAAGCTGTTTGAAAATCGAGCCGACAACAATCAACGGCAGGCAGGCATGTATCGTATTCTGGCAATCGCGCTCTTTTCGGGCGCCATGGTGGCGGCACCGCTATGGGCGGAGAGCGCGCGCCCCTTTGCCGATTTCAGTGCCAAGCGGATAAAGGCCCCCAAACCGGGAAGTCGGCCGCGGATCGGCATCCAGATCGACCCGGCGGTTCAGGCCGCCGCGCTGAAGCCCAAAGTCGGCCCCGACGTGGTTGCGCAGCCTTCGGGCGCAATTACGCCCAAAACACCCGGCCAATTCGATTGGTTCTGGGAAAAGGTATCGCCGAACATCGCGCAGTCCGGTCCGGGACGTCTGGAAACCGCAATGGCGACGCTGGCGGGTGCGGGCGGCAAGATCAACAGCCCCCGCCTGCAGCAGATGCAGGATATCGCCAAGATCAATGGCATCGACATCCTGCGTTCGACCATCGGCACCCAGGTCTCGCCCGCGCTGGTCCTGGCGGTGATCACGGTTGAATCCGCCGGAAAGCCCGATGCGGTCAGCCGGGCCGGGGCGCAGGGGTTGATGCAGCTGATGCCCGCCACGGCGGAACGGTTCGGGGTGATAGACAGTCTGGCGTCGTCCCAGAACATCACCGGCGGGGTGAAATACCTGAACTGGCTGATGGACGAATTTGACCGCGACCCGATCCTGGTGCTGGCGGGGTATAATGCCGGAGAAGGCTCGGTGCGCAAACACGCCGGTGTGCCGCCATTTGCCGAAACGCGCGACTACGTGCCCAAGGTGCTGGCGGCCTTCCAGGTGGCCAAGGGCCTGTGCAAGACGCCGCCCGAACTGATCTCAGACGGCTGTGTCTTTGCCGCGATGAACTGAGAAAAGAGAACCGGAGTTTTTGAAAACTCCGGCCCGATCTTTTTGAAAAGATCGCTGCACCCCGCCGTTCAGATGTTGCAGGTGTCTGCCCATAAGGGGTGTTTTCGCAGCTCGGTACTCACAAGGGGGCAGAGCGGCACGATCTTGCACTACGCATCGGGAGAACCGGAGTTTTTGAAAACTCCGTGTCGATCTTTTTGAAAAGATCGCGATACCCCGCCTTTCAGACGTTGAAGACGTCCGCCCATTCCGGGTGCTTTCGCCGCATCGCATTTACGAAAGGGCACAGCGGCACGATCCTGAAACCCTCTGCACGGGCATCCTCGATCAGCCGCGTGACCAGTTTCAGACCGGCACCGGTGCCCGAAAGAGCCTCCGGCACGCTGGTGTGATCCGCAATCACCTGTGTCTCGCCAAGGCGCGAATAGGTCAGCTCGGCCTCGTGGCCGTCCTGAGACAGGACATAGCGGCCCTTGCTGCCGCTGACCTCGCGGGTGATCTCAGACAATTGTGGCCTCGGTCGCGGCGCGCAATTCTTCCTCGGTGACGCCATCCGCGCATTCAACGATGCGAAGCCCACCTTCGACCACGTCCAGCACGCCAAGGTTGGTGATGATCCGGTCCACCACCCCCTTGCCGGTCAGCGGCAGGGTGCATTCCTTGAGCACTTTGCTTTCACCGGCCTTGTTCTGGTGGTCCATCACGACAATGACCTTGCCGACCCCTGCGACAAGGTCCATCGCGCCGCCCATGCCCTTGACCAGCTTGCCCGGAATCATCCAGTTGGCCAGATCGCCGTTTTCGGCGACTTCCATGGCACCCAGGATCGCGGCTGCGATCTTGCCGCCGCGGATCATGCCAAAGCTGGTGGCGCTGTCGAAATAGGAGGTGCGGGAAAGTTCGGTGATGGTCTGCTTGCCCGCATTGATCAGGTCGGGGTCTTCATCGCCATCAAAGGGGAAGGGGCCCATGCCCAGCATGCCGTTCTCGGATTGCAGGGTGATGTCCTTGTCGCCGACATAGTTGGCCACCAGCGTCGGAATACCGATGCCGAGGTTCACATACATGCCGTCTTCCAGCTCTTGCGCCGCACGTGCGGCCATTTGGTTGCGATCCCAGCCCATTATGCTTCCTCCCGCTTGCGCGTGGTGCGCTGTTCGATGCGTTTCTCATGGGTGCCCTGAACGATCCGGTGCACGTAAATGCCGGGCAGGTGGATCGTATCGGGGTCAAGCGACCCGCGCGGCACGATTTCCTCGACCTCGGCGATGCAGACCTTGCCGCACATGGCGGCAGGCGGGTTGAAGTTGCGCGCCGTCTTGCGGAACACCAGGTTGCCGGTGTCGTCGGCCTTCCAGGCCTTGACGATGCTGAGGTCGGCAAAAATGCCCTCTTCGAGGATGTAATCCTCTCCGTTGAACTGTTTGACTTCCTTGCCTTCGGCGATCTGGGTGCCGACGCCGGTCTTGGTGTAGAAACCGGGGATGCCGCAACCGCCCGCGCGCATCCGTTCGGCCAGTGTGCCCTGTGGGTTGAATTCAAGCTCCAGCTCACCCGAAAGATATTGGCGCATGAATTCCGCGTTCTCGCCCACATAGGAGGAGATCATCTTTTTCACCTGCCGGGTCTGCAACAGGATGCCAATGCCAAAATCGTCCACGCCCGCATTGTTGGAGGCAAAGGTCAGGTTCTTGGCGCCATGTTCCTTGATCGCCTGCAACAGTAATTCCGGAATACCGCAGAGGCCAAAACCCCCGGCGGCAATCAGCATGCCGTCTGAAAGAACGCCTTCCAGCGCCTCCGTGGCGGTTGCGTAGATCTTGTTCATTCTGCATGCTCCCCTGTCACTATGGTCAGAAGAACTTGTGACGCCGCGTCGCGGCAAAGTCAATTCATGCAGGGGCGCGCGCCACGGAGCGGATCACAGTATGCGGACCTGCGTGCCGATGGGCGCGATCTGGTACAGGGCTTCGATCATGTGGTTGTAGAGCCCGATGCAACCGTCGGAACTTTGTCGCCCGATCTTGCGCGTGTCATGGGTGCCATGGATCAGGTAGGCGGGCCAGCTCAGGTACATTGCATGGGTGCCCAGCGGATTGCCGGGGCCGGGGGGCATGTATTTCAGATCAGGGTCGCGTTCGACCATGCTGGGCGTCGGGGTCCAGTCGGGACCGACACGCTTGCGCACGATCTTTGTATACCCCCGCTTGGTCAATTCGTCGCTGCGTGGCACGGAGGTGGGATAGACATTATAGGTCTGCCCGTCGCCGCTCCAGAAATGCAATGCGCGGCTGGTGGTGTCGGCCACGATGGCCGCCTTGCCCAGGGTGTCAAAGTGATCCTGCCAATGTTGGGCGGTAAAGCTGGTGGCGTTGCGCCGCACAGGGTTGAGGTCACCGGGGTCCGCCCGCAGGACGCTTGGGGCAAACAAGGTTGCCGCCACCCCGGTTATGAAACTGCGCTTGTTCAGATGATCTGTCATTTGTCTGCCCTTTGCCCGATGTTTTGCCGCTGGTCTGGCAAGTTTCGGGGGCAGGATCAAATCACAAGTCTTTGATCATCGGTTGCTTTGTCGCGCTCAGGTCTTCTTGGCAGCGGGCTTCTTGGGGGCGGCCTTCTTTTTTGCGGACGGCTTTTTCTTTGCCGCAGGTTTTTTCTTGCCAGCCTTGGCGGCGCGTTCGTCGATCAGGGTGATCGCCTGCGCCATTGTCAGATCCTCGGGGTCGATGGTGTCGGGGATTGTCGCGTTGATCTTTTCCCACTTCACGTAAGGGCCGTATTTGCCCTTCATCACGTTGACCGCGCCACCGGCCTCGGGATGGTCGCCCAATTCGCGCAGCGGTTTGGCGGCCTGTCCGCGTCCTCCCCGGCTGGCGATTTTTTCGGCCAACAGCTGCACAGCGCGGTTCATCCCCACGGTAAAGACCTCGTCGATGCCTTCGAGGTTGGCATTGGTGCCGCCCCGGTCTGACGTGCTTTCCGCGTGTTTGATGTACGGGCCGTACCGCCCGATGTTGGACCAGACCATCACGCCATCCTCGGGGTGTGGGCCGATTTGACGTGGCAGCGACAGCAGCATCAGCGCGCGCTCAAGCTCCAGCTCCTCCGGTGGCCAATCCTTGGGGATCGACTGGCGCGGCGGCTTCTTGTTCTCTTCCGTCACCTCGCCACGCTGGACGTAGGGGCCGAAGCGGCCCTTGAAGACGCGAATCTCGTCGCCCTGATCCGTGCCCAGCAGCTTGCCGTCGGGGGGGATGGCGCTGGCCTCGGCTTCGGGGT
>NZ_LXYI01000030.1 GCF_001650875.1 Sulfitobacter sp. EhC04 | reverse complement strand
AAATCTGGGCCATATCGGCTCCTCGTCGGTTTGGCGCCCACTGAACGCCCGGTTGCGGGTTATGTGTTCGGGTCTTCTGGCAAGCGGGGGCAGGGCCGTCAAGGGGGCGCGGGGCGGGGCGGCGCGGAAAACCGTCTGACGTGGGGTGTGGGCAAGCCTCAGCAGTGTGGGAGGAAGCGCGCATTGAGCAGGGCGCAGGTCCAGAGCCTAATTCCGGGCTGGTGCCAGATTGCGGGTGTGTCACGCACAGAGGTCAGCATCGCCCACCCCGGGCAGGCGAAGGTCCGGCACGTCAGGGGATTGAGAACAGGCCCGCACGCGCTATCTGGCGATGCCTGTCGTCCGTGAACCCAATTGCAGAAAGAAAGCCTGATGTCATCCAGCCCGGCCCAAGGAACCTTCAGCAAGATTGCGGGCGACGAAGGTGCTGACAAGCCCGACCCGACCGAAGGGCGCAACGGGCTGCGGCATATCGCATCGCTGGCGATGACAAAGGTGGCGGATGGGCTGATCGACCCCAAGCTGGTGCTGGCCTGGCTGGTCACCGCCCTGGGCGCGCCTGCGGTCTTTGCGGGCGCGCTGGTGCCGATCCGCGAGGCAGGCGCGTTGCTGCCGCAGATGCCGCTTGCGGCGGTGTTGCAGCGCATGGCGCGGCGCAAATGGATATGGGTGCTGGGCAGCGCCGGGCAGGGCGCGGCGGCGGCGCTGATCGTGCTGGCGGCGCTGTCGCTGGAAGGGCAGGCGGCGGGCCTTGCCATCTGCGCGGCGCTGGCGCTGCTGGCGGTCTGCCGGGCGGCCTGTTCAGTGTCCTACAAGGACATTCTGGGCAAGACGGTGTCGCTGGCGCGGCGTGGTGCGGTGACCGGGCTGGCGGGGTCGGCATCCTCGGTCGGGGTGCTGGTCTTTGCCGCCGTGCTGATCCTGGGGCCGGGACAAAGCCAGAGGCTGGTCATCTCGGCGATTGCGCTGGCCGCCCTGTTCTGGGGGGCTGCCGCGCTGCTGTTCACGACCCTGGAGGAGGAAAAGAGCGAGACCGGCGGCGATTCCATTGCCGATTTCGCGGTGCTCAGGGAAGACCCAGCGCTGTGGCGTTTCATCATCGTGCGGGGGCTGCTGGTTTCGACGGCGCTGGCCCCGCCCTATCTGGTGGTCCTGTCGGGCGATGGCAAGCTGGGCGCGTTGGGCGGGCTTGTGCTGGCCTCGGCGCTGGCGTCGCTGGCCAGTTCCTATGTCTGGGGGCGTCTGGCGGATCAATCCAGCCGCCGGGTTCTGATGTTTGCGGGCCTGTTGGGCGCTGTTGCCATGGGGGCTGCTGTTGTGCTTTGGGCCGCCGGGATGGCGGCGGGGTGGGCCGCAATGCCGCTGGTGCTGTTTGTGCTGATGATCGCCTACCACGGGGTCCGGCAGGGCAGGTCCACCTATCTGGTCGATCACGCGCCAAAGGACCGGCGCGCGGCCTATGCCGCCGTGACAAATACCGTCATCGGTGTCTTGTTGCTGGGGGTGGGCGTGCTGGGCGGTGGTGCGGCGCTGATCGGGCCACAGGCCACGCTGATGCTCTTTGCCATCATGGCGGTTGCCGCCTTTTTCGTCGCGCGCGGCCTGCCAGAAGCCGAAGGCCGCTGAATGCCAAAGTATACGTTGACTGCGACGTTCAGGAGCGTAAAAGCGACAGAAGGACCCCGGCAATATTTCCGTGAAGGAGCGCGGCATGGCAGGCTATAACCGGACATTCAAACTGACGATTGCGGATGTTGACATGATCGAGGAAGCGCTGCGCGCCCGTGGTCGTGAATTGTCCCGCATGCGGCTTGCTTTGGGGGGTGACAATCCGGCGCATATGGAATCGATCCGGGTGATCGAGAATGACCAGCGCGAAAACGAAGAATTGCTGGGTCGGTTGCACGATCAGAAGATTTTTTACCGGCCCAAGACGTCGACCTACGTCAGCGGCTGAGGCACGCGCGCCCGGTGGGCGCGCCGGTGTCGGCGGTGCGCGGCATTCTCGCGGTTGCCCTTGCTCCCCGCGTTGCGCATGATGGCGCGCAAAAGGGGGCACCATGAGCGAAACCGCATTTTTGGAAACGAATTCAGGGCGTCGGCTGGCGTATCACCGGACGGAGGGGCAAGGCCCCTGCATCGTGTTCCTGAGTGGTCTGAAATCAGACATGATGGGGACCAAGGCGGTGTTTCTGGAAGATTGGGCACGTCGGAACGGGCGGGCCTTTCTGCGCTTTGATTATTCCGGGCATGGCTCCTCGTCGGGGGCGTTCACCGATGGCTGCATCGGGGATTGGGCCGAGGACACGGCCGAGGTGGTGGCCGCGCTGACGCAGGGACCGATCCTGCCGGTGGGGTCCTCCATGGGCGGATGGCAGGCGTTGTTGCTGGCGCGGGCGCAGCCGGAGCGGATCGCGGGACTGGTGACAATCGCTGCCGCCCCGGACTTTACCGAAGATGGATATTGGGCGAAATTCACCCCCGCGCAGCGCGCGCGGATCGAGGCGGGGCAGATGGTGGAACTGCCCTCGGACTATATGGAGCCCTATCTGGTCACGCCGCGGATGATCGCGGACGGGCGCGAAAATCTGGTGTTGCGCGCGCCGCTGCATCTGCCGTTCCCGGTGCGTTTTCTGCAAGGCACGGCGGATACCGCTGTCAGTGTCGCGACCGCTGTGGGCCTGCTGGAACATGCCACCGGGCCGGACATGCAACTGCGGCTGATCAAGGATGCGGATCACCGGTTGTCGGATGGTCCCTGCCTTGACCTGATTGCTCATGCGATAGATGAGGTTCTGGCTGTAAATGGCTGATAAAATGGAACAACGTATCTCTCTGATCACGCTGGGCGCACGGGATCAGACTGGGCTGGCGGCGTTTTACGACGCGCTGGGCTGGGTCCGGGTGGAGAGCCCGGACGGGGTGATCGCCTATGATCTGATCGGCCAGACCCTGGGGCTTTACCCGATCGAGAAACTGGCGGAGGACATCGGTGTGCCGGTGGCGGCGCTGGGGCATGGGGCCATGACGCTGTCCTACAACGTGCGCGAAAAGGCGCAGGTGGCCCCGGTGCTGGCAATGGCCGAGGCGGCGGGGGGCCGCATTTTGCGTCCGGCGCATGATATCTTCTGGGGTGGATATGTCGGGTATTTCGCGGACCCCGAAGGGCATATCTGGGAGGTCACCCACAACCCCCATGCGCCGCTGGCACCGGATGGTGCGTTTCGCTGGAATGGCCACGGCTGATGCGCAGACCGGCCAGCATGTGGAGCCTTGAGACCTTTGGCCGGGTCCGCCTGTCGAAACACTTCTACATGCGCGATTTTCTTTATTCCGAGATTTCGGGCTTTCACGGCATTCCCAATGTCCCGGACGACCCCGAACTGGCAATCGAGAACGGGCGGGCGTTTTGCATGGCGCTCATGGACCCGCTGGAGGAAACCTTTGGCCGGGTCGCGGTGCGGTCGGGCTATCGCAGCCGGGCGTTGAACCGCTATGGCAACGAGAACCGCCTGAACTGCGCGCGCAATGACAACCCGCTGGAGTGCCATATCTGGGACTGGGCCAGCGGCGACAGCGCCGTGGCCGGGGCCAGCGTGGTGATCCCCTGGTTTGCCGATCAATATGCCGAAGGGCGCGACTGGCGCGATCTGGCCTGGTGGGTGCATGACCATCTGCCCTATTCGGAGATGTGGTTCTTTCCCAAGTTGGCGGCTTTCAACCTGGTCTGGCGCCCGAAGCCCTGGCGCACGATTTCCAGCTATGTGGCACCGCGCGGGATGTTGCTGCGGGCCGGAGAACGGCCTGCCGAAAATGCTGGCACCCGTGCGCGGCGCTATGCCGATTTCCCGCCCCTGTGCGGCATTGCGATGCCTGATGTTGCGGCACCCCAAAGCCATGTTATAGAGAGTGAAGCGGGCAATCGCCCGGACTGAAAGACTTTTGAGATCAATAAGGTGCGCTGATATGGCCGAGCCGCTGGTGCTGTTGCCCGGCATGATGTGTGACGCGCGGCTTTTCGGGCCCCAGATCGCCGAGCTTTCGGCGGATATGGCCGTCATGCTGGCCCCCATCACAAAGGGTGAACGGATCGAGGAGATTGCCTCGGGCATTCTTGACCTGTTGCCCAAGCGGTTTGCCGTGGCCGGGCAGGGCATGGGCGGTGTGGTCGCGATGGAACTGCTGCGGCGCGCGCCGGACCGGGTGACGCGGATTTGCCTGATGGGCACCAACCCCCTTGCCGAAACCCCTGTTGCCGCCGCAAACCGCGAGCCGCAGATCGTGCGGGTCCGGTCGGGACGGTTGCTTGAGGTGATGCGCGACGAGGTTCCGGCCAGCAGCCTGGCCCCCGGCGGTCAACGCGCCGAGGTGCTGGAGCTGGCCATGGACATGGCCGAGACGCTGGGGCCGGAGGTGTTCATCCGCCAGTCCCGCGCGTTGCAGCGGCGGCGTGACCAGCAGGCGGTGCTGCGCAAATGCAAGGCACCGGCGCTGGTGCTTTGTGGGCGGCATGACGCATTGAGCCCGGTCAAGCGCCACAGTTTCATGGCAGAGCTGATCCCCTATGCCGAATTGGTGGTGCTGGAGGATGCAGGCCATCTGCCGACGCTGGAACAACCCGCCGAGACAACCGCCGCGCTGCGCAACTGGATGCGTCAACCGCTGGTATTGCGCTAGCGGTCCTCGCGAGGCTGCACCGTCAGGACGCCGGTGCGAGCAGGGCTTTCCGGGTGCCCTGCGGCAGGACCGTGACCGGGCTGACCGGTGTGGCGCTGTTGGTGTCAAAGAACGGCGTGTTCTTCCATCTTCCGGTGAGGCGCTGCATGGCGATGCGGGACAGGGCGCTGCCGATCATGCGCAGAAGGCCCTTGTGACGTGTCTTGCCGTTTTTGGTGGGGATGAAGCCCTGGGCGACCACCGGGCCAAGCGGGGCCGTGTCGGCAAAGCTGTTGGTGCGGATGCCGACAAAGGACAGTTTGGGATTGCGCGGGGTGTTGAACAGGGCTGTGCCGCAGCAGGCCGCGTGCCAGCGCAGCAGGTTCTTGTCGCCAAAGGAGAATACCGCCAGTTCATCGGCCCCCTTGGTGATTGTCACCCTGTCCGGTGTGGTCTGGAAGATGCCGACCGGGCCGGGGGCCGGGTCGGGCTGACCCAGGTGCAGTTCCGCGGCGCGGCAGTCGCGGCAGGAGCATTCGGCGTGGGTGCCGACATTGGGAGCGGCGCCGCGCAGGGTGCCGCCCAGTTTGCCGCAGTTGCAGGCGAATGCGAGATCGCGTGCGGCGGCCATGGGTTATGCCGCCTTGTTCTTGTTTGCGGGTTTCTTATCCTTCGTCTGCGGGTCGCCGCTGTTTTCGTCGATGAAGTTCAGCACCAGCGGGCGGATGTTGTTGCGCCAGCTGCCACCGGCAAAGATGCCGTAATGCCCGGCACCTTCCTCAAGGTGGCTGGCCTTCTTGCTGTCGGGCAGGCCGGTCAGCAGTTCCAGCGCCGCAACGCATTGGCCGGGGGCGGAAATGTCATCCTTGGAGCCTTCGACGGTTTTGACCGCGACGGTGGTGATCTTGCCGATGTCCACCTTGCGCCCGTTGACGGTAAAGGAGTTGCTGGCGATTTCGTGGTTCTGGAAAATGCGGTTGACGGTCGACAGGTAGAATTCCGCCGTCATATCCATGACCGCGAGATATTCATCGTAGAATTTGTTGTGCTTGTCGTGCTCATGCGCCTCGCCCTTGGCGACGCGGCTGATCTGGTCGGAGAACGCCTTGAAATGGGTTTCCGAATTCATCGAGATGAAGGAGGACAGCTGCAACAGGCCGGGATAGACCTTGCGACCGACACCGGCATATTTGAAGCCGACACGCTGGATCATCATGTGTTCCAGCTGGCCCATGGTGACGCTGTGGCCAAAGTCGGTGACTTCGGTGGGCGCGGCACCGGGGTCGATCGGGCCGCCGATCAGGGTCAGGCTGCGCGGCTGCGCGTCGGGTGCTTCCTCGGCCAGATAGGCGGTGGCGGCCAGCGCCAGCGGTGCGGGTTGGCAGACGGCGATCACATGGGTATCGGGCCCCAGGTGTTTCATGAAATCGACAAGGTAGAGTGTATAATCCTCGACATCGAACTTGCCCGCGCTGACCGGAATGTCGCGCGCATTGTGCCAGTCGGTGATATAGACGTCGCAATCGGGCAGGAGGCTGATCACGGTGGAGCGCAGCAGCGTGGCATAATGGCCGGACATCGGGGCCACCAGAAGCACCTTGCGTGCGGGCGCGGGACGGCCCGAAATCTTGAAATGCAACAGATCGCCAAAGTCGCGGGACAGGGAGATTTCGGCGGACACAACATGGTCCTGGCCGTCTGTGCCGGGGAGTGCGGGGATGTTCCAGTCGGGTTTGACCACGATGCGGCTGAAGGTCCGTTCGGTCACTTCGCCCCAGGCGGCCATCCAGTTCAAGCCAGGGTTTGGAAACATCGAGAAAGCAGGGTAGGATGCCATGGCAAGCGCCGAGGCGCCGAGCCATTGGTTGGTATTTCTGACGGTCTCCATCAGGTCGTAAGATGCCATGTAACGCATGTAGGTCTCCTTTGGGCCCTATATCGCGCATCTCCTTGGTCCGGCCCCTGAAGCGATCCATGAAATGCTGCACCTGCAAAGATAGGAGCAAAAGGTTAAGATGACAACTAAAACAACAGATGGCCCGGCATTGAGTGACGCTTCCCTGTCCCGGATGGTTGAAAACCTCAAGAAGGTGGAGCAGCTGACCGAGCGGCTGGGGCAGGTGATGGCGCATCGCCAGACCCACCGGCAGGCGCTGGACGGGCCGAACCAGGAGTTGTTTGCCAAGGCGCAGCAGGCCTATCTGACCGAAGCCATGACCAACCCGGCCAAGCTGATGGAGCATCAGATGTCATTCTGGACCAGGACGATGACCCATTTCGTCGAGGCGCAGCAGGCGCTGGCCAAGGGCACGCTGACCGCGCCCGAGGACAATACCCCAAGCGACCGGCGCTTTGCCAATCCGCTGTGGCAGACCCATCCCTATTTCAACTTCGTCAAGCAGCAGTACCTGATCAATGCGCAGGCGCTGGAGCAGGCGGTGGAGGATGTCACCGACATGGAGCCGCGCGAGAAGAAGCGGCTGGCCTATTTCAGCCGTCAGATCATCGACATGATGAGCCCGACGAATTTTCTGGCCACCAACCCCGATGCGCTGGAGCGCGCGATCGAGACGGAAGGCGAGAGCCTGGTCAAGGGCATCGAGAACCTGATTTCCGATCTGGAGGCCAATGACGGCGAGTTGATCGTGCGGCTAGCCGATGAGTCCGCCTTCAAGCTGGGCGAGAACATCGCGACCACGCCGGGCAAGGTGGTCTATCGCAACAAGATGTTCGAGCTGATCCAGTACACGCCGACCACCGACAAGGTGCACAAGACGCCGCTGGTGGTGTTCCCGCCCTGGATCAACAAGTTCTACATTCTGGATCTGAAGGAACAGAACTCTTTGGTGAAGTGGCTGCTGGATCAGGGGCACACGCTGTTCATGGTGTCCTGGGTCAATCCTGACAGCACCTATCGCGATGTCGGGATGGAGGATTACATCGAGGATGGCTATCTGGCCGCGATCCGCGAGGTCAAGGCGATCACCGGGGAGAACAAGGTCAACCTGGTGGGCTATTGCATCGCCGGGACAACCCTTGCCCTGACCCTGGCGCTGCTTAAGCAGCGCGGCGATACATCGGTCAAATCCGCGACCTTCTTTACCGCGCTCACGGATTTCTCCGATCAGGGGGAATTCCAGCCCTTCCTGACCGATGACTTCATCGACGGGATCGAGGGGGAGACGGAGGACAAGGGCATCCTGCCGTCGGTTGTCATGGCGCGCACGTTTTCATTCCTGCGCTCGAATGATCTGGTTTATGCCCCGGCCGTCAAACACTACATCATGGGAGAGACGCCACCGGCCTTTGATCTGCTCTATTGGAACGGCGACGGGGCCAACCTGCCGGCCAGGATGGCGATGCAGTATCTGCGCGCCCTGTGCCAGCGCAATGAACTGGCCGAGGGCGGATATGACATTCTGGGCCATCATCTGGAACTGGGCGATGTCGATGTGCCGCTTTGCGCCGTGGCCTGCGAGACCGACCATATCGCGCCCTGGAAAGACAGCTATCGCGGCGTGCGGCAGATGGGGTCCACCGACCGGACCTTTATCATGACCCAGTCGGGCCATATCGCGGGGATCGTGAACCCGCCGTCCAAGAAGAAATACGGCCACTACGTGAACCCTTCGCTTGAGGCGGATCACGAAGGCTGGCTGGAAGGGGCGAAGTTTCACGAAGGGTCCTGGTGGCCGCGCTGGGGGGCATGGCTGAAAAAGCGGTCCGGCAAGATGATCGAGGCGCGAAATCCGGGTGATGATGGCAGGAAAATCCTGGGGGATGCCCCCGGAGAATACGTGGCGAAGAAGGCAAATCACTGAACGGAATGTACTTTTTCGCGGCATGAAAGTTTAATGCTGCAATGCAGAAAAAGACTTGAAATGCTGCGATGCAGCATGTATATAATTTAGGCAGACGCGGAAGGCTGGGTTCACCACTGGACGCGGAAGGCGGGATGATCCCGTTGAAGTAAACAGAGTAACCTAAGGATATACTGACATGACAAAGACACCTGATATGACCGCGATGTTCAAAGACGTTATGGGTTCGTTCCCGGTTGACACAGCCGCAATGGAAGGCGCTTTCAAAACCAGCGCGACCCTGAACGAAAAACTGTCCGGCGTTGCCCTGACAGCCGTTGAAAAATCCACCGAGGTTTCCTCGAAGTGGACAAAAGACACCGTCGCCAAGATGACCGAGATGGCCAAGGCGAAGTCCGAGCCTGCCGATTACGCAAAAGCGATGTCCGACTTCGCTTCTGCTTCCGCTGAAGCCGCAGCCGAGCACATGGCCGCTTTCGCGGAAATCGCCAAGAAGGTTCAGATGGACACCGTCGAACTGATGATGGCTGCCGGCAAGGACATGCAGGAAGACGCAACCGCCGCAGTGAAAAAAGCGTCGAGCGACGTGCAGGCCGCCACCAAGAAGGCGACAGCGAAGTAAGACCGACGATTGGTATCTCTATCTCCTCCCTGAAAGAAGATGCCATGGGGCGGGTGCTGATGCACCCGCCCTTTCTTTTTGTGAAACATGCGCCTAAGCTGCATTGCAGCACGTAATCGGGAGGATGATTGTGGCGGACCAACCCAAGCCTTTGCTGATCAAGCGCTACGCGTCTCGGCGGCTTTATAATACCGAGACCAGCGATTATGTAACGCTGGAGGATATTGCCGGTTTCATACGTGATGGCCGCGAGGTCCAGATTGTGGATCTGAAATCGGGCGATGACCTGACCCGGCAATACCTGTTGCAGATCATTGCAGAGCACGAGAGCAGGGGCGAAAGCGTCTTGCCGGTCGAGGTTCTGAACGACCTGGTGCGCAGTTACATGTCCGGCAATGTTTCGGTGGTGCCGCAGTTCCTGCAGGCGTCTTTCGACATGCTGCGCGACGGGCAGTCCAAGATGATGGAGAACATGTCGTCGATCAATCCGATGGCGACGATGCCCGGCATGGAGGCGGTGAAGGCCCAGCAGGAAGCCTTCATGAAGGCGATGACCGGCGGTTGGGGCGGCAAGGGTGCGATGGGCACCACCATGCCGACCATGGCGACGGAAGACGAGCCGGAGCCGGAAAAGTCCGAAGATCTGGACGCGATCAAGAAGCAACTCGCAGAGTTGCAGGAAAAATTGTCAAAGTTGAAGTGATCCTGCGGACGCGCGCCCCTGACGGGGCACGCGGCGCGATCCTTGGTTCTGTGCGGCGGGCCTGAGCCCCCTCGGACTGCCGTTGTGTGTGGCCCTGCGGTCAGGCGGCTGCGGCTTTTGTCGTCTGTGCCAGCGCGTTCAGGATCACGTCGCAGACCGCATCCAGTTGATCCATGGTCAGTTGGACCGGAAGGCGCACGTCGCAGGCCTGCATCAACATGGCACGGGTCTGTGGCAGGTCCGGCAGGTCGGGGATGAATTTCCAGTTCCAGAAGGCCCTCGCATTGTCCGTGCTCTGGCCAAAGACCTGCACCTTGATGCCCTGTGCGGCGGCGGCTGCGGCAAAGGCGCGGATCGTGGCATCGTCCATGTCCACCAGGTTGAACTGGATCGAATCCGGCGCGCGCACTTCGCCCTCAAGCGGGGCAGGCACCTGGATGTGGCGCGAGGCGCAGAGGCGGGCGGCCACATGATCGTGGTTGCGCAGCCCGTCGCGCACCCGGCGCGGCAGCTGCGGCAGTTGGGGCCGGATCACTGCGGCGGCAAGGTTCGACATGCGCATGTTGTAAAGCGGCAGGGTGTTTTGCAGGGGGGCAAAGGCATCTTTCAGCACCGCGTGTTTGCTCCAGTTGTGTTCATAGGCGCCGGACATGATGACGGCGCGCGCCGCCAGTGCCGGATCATCGGTGATCATGATCCCGCCTTCGCCCGCGTTGATCATCTTGTAGGACTGGAAGGAAAAGCAGCCGATCCGCCCGATGGTGCCGATCTTGCGGCCTTTCCAAAGGGTGCCCAGCGAATGTGCCGCGTCTTCGATCACGGGAATGCCTGCGGCATCGCAAAGCGCCATGATGGCGTCCATGTCAGAGGTATGTCCGCGCATATGGCTGACGATCACCGCTTTCACGCCGGGCAGTTTGGCGGCGAAATCATCCATGTCGATGCGGTAATTCTCGCCCACCTCGCAAAGCACCGGCAGGCAATCTGCGTGCAGGACGGCGGAGGGGACGGCGGCAAAGGTGAAGCCGGGGATCAGCACCGGGGCCTTGTCCGGCAGGCCAAGTGCCTTGAGCGACAGGAAAAGCGCGGCAGAGCAGGACGAGACCGCCAGCGCATAGCTGCTGCCCATCATCTGCGCGAATTTCTGTTCCAGCAGGGTCACCGGCGCGTCGGATGCGGCGGTGTAGCGGAACAGGTCGGCATCCGCCATCAGGCGGGTGATTTCCGCCAGGGCCTCGGGTGGGATGGCTTCGGCGCGGTGCAGGTCAGGAAGGGTCATTTCATCTTTCCCAAATAGTCATTTTCGTTTTTGTAAAACAAAAAGCTGGTTGCAGAAAGTGTTTTCGCGGCGTCACCGCGTGAAGTTTTTGTGACTCGGTGACGTTCAGACGCCCAGGCGGTCGCGCAGGCTGTACCAGCTCATGGCAAGGACCAGCAGCGGAGACCGCATTGCCGGGCCGCCGGGAAAGGGGGTGTTCGGGATCGCCGCCATGGTGTCGAACCCGTCGCTGTCGCCCATCACGGCCTGTGCCATCAATGCACCGGCATGGGTCGCGGTGCCAAGGCCGTGACCGGAATAGCCCGAGGCCGACAGGATGTTGCGGCCCACCCGCGCCACATAGGGCAGGCGTTTCATGGTGATGCCCAGGGTGCCGCCCCAGGCGTAGTCGATGCGCACGTCATGCAGGTGCGGAAAGATCACCGACATCGGTTTGCGCACCTTGGCGGCGATGTCGTCGGGGAAGCGGTAGCCATAGCTTTCGCCGCCGCCGAACAGCAGCCGCCCGTCATGGGACAGGCGGAAGTAGTTCACGACAAAGCGGCTGTCGGCCACGGCCACATCGCGTGGCAACACGTCCTTGATGCCATCGCCCAGCGGTTCGGTGGCGGCGATGAAATTGTTGATCGGCATGACCCGCGCCGCGACCTTGCGGTTCAGCCCGCCAAGATAGCCGTTGCAAGCGAGGATGACGTGGTCCGCCTCGATCCGGCCTGCATCGGTCTGCACGGTGCAGGGGGAGGCTTCGTCGATGTGATGGGCGGGGGAGGTCTCGAATATGCGCACCCCGGCCTCATGCGCGGCGCGGGCCAGACCCAGCGCAAAGTTCAGCGGGTGCAGATGGGCCGCGCCCATGTCGAGGATGCCGCCGACGTAATCGGGGGAGGGGCAGACGCCCTGCAGGGCGGCATGGTCCAGCACCTCGATCTGGTCATAGCCATAGCGGTTTTCCAGATGTGCCGCGTGGTTGTGCAGATGCGCCAGGTCGCCCTTGTCAGAGGCGGTCCAGGCCACGCCGGGTTTCAGGTGGCAATCGATCCTGTGTTCCGCGATCAGCGATTTGACCAGCGCCTTGGCCTCTTCGCCCATCTGCCAGAGGCGGGTGGCATGGTCCTGCCCCAGCATTTTCTCCAGGCCATCCTGTTCCACGCGCTGACCGCTGCCCAATTGCCCGCCGTTGCGGCCCGAGGCCCCAAAGCCCACGCGCTGCGCGTCGATCAGGATGACATCGCGCCCGGCCTTGGCCAGATGCAGCGCCGCCGACAGGCCGGTGTAGCCACCGCCGACCACGCAGACATCGGCCTTGTGATGCCCTTTGAGCACCCCGAACCGTTCCAGCGGGGTGGCGGTGGCGGCGTACCAGCTTTGGGGATACTGGCCGCGCCGGTCATTGGCGTAGAGCAGATTCACGTCAGGTTCCTATGCCCGTCTTCATGTCCGTCTTCCTGTCTCGGCGGTTGCGGGGCGCGCGGCATCACACGTTCATCAGAAGGTGCTCGCGCTCCCATGGCGAGATGACTTGCAGGAATTCGTCGTATTCGGCGCGTTTCACGATGGCATAGACCCGCGCGAAATCGGGGCCGAGAACTTCGTGCAGCCTGGTGGCCTCTTCGAAGAGGTCCAGCGCATTGCCCAGCACCTGCGGGATGTCGCCGTCACCGTCATAGGCGTCGCCCATGAATTCGGCTTTTGGTTTTTTCTGTTCCATCAGGCCCAGATAGCCGCAGGCGAGGCTGGCGGCGATGCCGAGGTAGGGGTTGCAGTCCATGCCCGGAATCCGGTTTTCGACCCGGCGCGAGTTCGGTTTCGACAGCGGCACCCGGATGCCCGTGGTGCGGTTGTCGCGGCCCCATTCGAGGTTGATCGGGGCGGCGTGATCCTTGACGTAGCGCCGGTAGCTGTTGACGTAGGGCGCGATCACGGCCAGCGCGTCGGGCATGTGGTTCTGCAATCCGGCGATGAAGTACATGAAAGCGTCCGTCTCGCCCTCCTGCGCGTCGGAAAAGATGTTCTTGCCGGTGCTGCTGTCGAGCACGGAATGGTGGATGTGCATGGCGCTGCCCGGCTCGTTCTCGATCGGTTTGGCCATGAAGGTGGCATAGCAGTCGTGACGCAGTGCCGCCTCGCGGATCAGGCGCTTGAAGTAGAACACCTCGTCGGCCAGCTTGACCGGGTCGCCATGGATCAGGTTGATCTCCAGCTGGCCTGCGCCGCCTTCCTGGGTGATGCCGTCAATCTCGAATCCCTGGGCTTCGGCGAAATCATAGATGTCGTCGATCACCGGGCCGAATTCATCCACGGCGGTCATCGAATAGGCCTGGCGCGCGGCGGCAGGGCGGCCCGAGCGGCCCATCATCGGCTTGATCTCATGTGCGGGGTCGAGGTTGCGCGCGACCAGGAAGAATTCCATTTCCGGGGCCACCACCGGCTCCCAGCCTTGTTCACGGTAGAGATTCACCACCCGTTTCAGCACGTTGCGTGGCGAATAGGGGACCGGGTTGTTGTTGCGGTCATAGGCGTCATGGATCACCTGCAGGGTCCAGTCCGCCGTCCAGGGGGCGGCGGTTGCGGTGGTCATGTCGGGGCGCAGGATCATGTCCTTTTCGATGAACCCGTCATCCCCCGCCGCCTCGCCCCAGTCGCCGGTGATGGTCTGGAAAAAGATACTGTCGGGCAGGTGAAAATATTCCTGCCGCTCGAACTTGGATGCAGGCACCGCCTTGCCACGGGCGATGCCGGGCAGGTCCGAGATGATGCATTCGACCTCGTCCAGCCGCTTGCCTTCGAGATAAAGTTGCGCCGCTGCGGGCAGGTCGGTGATCATATCGGCCATCAGGCCCTCTCTTTCTTGAAGAATGCAGCCATCTTGGCAGCAATCGCATGATTGTCGAGCGGTTGATCCAGAACGGCGGTCGCAGCATCGAGTTGCGCGTCGGGGACGACGCCCTTGCCGCGGTGGCGGATCAGCCCGTCGATGAAATCGGCTTCGTATTCGGGATGCGGCTGGATGGTCCAGATGCGGTCATCATAGAGCAGCGCCGCATTGGCGCAGAAGTCCGTCGCGCCGATCACCTGCGCCATCTCGGGCTTTTCCACCACCTGATCCTGATGCCAGGCGTTGATGGCAAAGTCCTGCCCCTCGATCGGATAGACAACCCGGCCCACGGACCAGCCGCCCGCGAATTTCTCGACCTTGCCGCCCATGGCCTGCGCGATGACCTGATGGCCGAAACACACGCCGATCATCGGTACATGCGCGGCATAGCTGTCGCGGATGAACTGTTCCAGCGGGGGAATCCAGGGGTGCGGTTCATAGGCCCCATGGCGCGAGCCGGTGATCAGCCAGCCTTCGGCGTCATGCACGCTTTGCGGCATCTCGCCATCGACGACGGACCAGCCCTGATAGGTGAAATCGCGGTCGCCCAGAAGCCGCGCGAAATAGGCGTCATAGCGCCCGCCGTCAGACAGTTCCTCGGGCGGATGGCCGGTGATGAGGATGCCGATTTTCATGGCTGCTCCTATACAGTGTCGAGGTAGATGATGACCCGCTCTTCAGGGGTGAGTTCCTGCATGTAATGCAGTTCCTGCCGCTTTGTCAGGACAAGATTTCGGATCATTTCAGGCGCGAAGATGCGGGCGACAAAAGGGTCGGTTTCAAAGGCGTCGATGGCCGCCTCCCAGTTGTCGGGGATCTGCGGCAGGTCCGCGTCATAGGCGTTGCCGGTGACCGGGGGCGGCGGCGTTGCGCCATCTTCGATGCCGGTGATGGCGGCCCCCAGCACGGCGGCCAGCATCAGGTAGGGGTTCACATCGCCGCCCGAAACACGGTGTTCGATCCGCCGCGCCGAGCTGCTGCCCGAGGGGATGCGGATGGAGGAGGTGCGGTTCTCATAGGCCCAGCTGACCCCGGTGGGCGCATGGTTGCCCGGCACCAGCCGGTCATAGCTGTTCAGATGCGGGGCAAAGACCAGCGCAGAGCCGGGCATGGCGGAAATGCAGCCCGCGACGGCGCTTTTCATCAGGTCGGTGCCTTCGGGCCCGCCATTGTCAAAGACGTTGTTGCCGGATTGATCCAGGACCGAGAAATGCGTGTGCAGACCGGAGCCGGGATAATCCTCATAGGGTTTGGCCATGAAGGACGCGGCAAAGCCGTGCCGCCGTGCCAGCCCTTTCACCAGCATCTTGAACAGCCAGGCATCGTCAGCGGCGCGCAGCGCGTCGTCGCAATGCATCATGTTGATCTCGAACTGGCCCAGCCCGGCCTCTGAAATCGCGGTGTCGGCGGGAATGTCCATTTCCTCGCAGGCGTCATAGAGGTCGGTGAAGAAACTGTCGAACTGGTCCAGCGCCCGGATCGACAGGGTCTCAGCGGCCTTGCGCCGCTTGCCGGAGCGGGGCGAGATCGGGATTTGCAGGTTGCGGCCCGAATCGTCGATCAGGAAGAATTCCAGTTCCACCGCGCAGACCGGCGTCAGGCCGCGCGCCTTGAACCGGTCGAGCACCGCGCGCAGGGCGTGGCGGGGATCGCCCTCATAGGGGCGGCCGTCTTCGTGGAACATCCAGATCGGCAGAAGGGCGGACGGGGTTTCAAGCCAGGGCATCGGAAGAAAGCCGCGTTCGGTCGGTTTGAGAACGCCGTCGCGGTCGCCGCTGTCGAACACCAGCGGGCTGTCGTCGATGTCTTCGCCCCAGATGTCGAGGTTCAGCACGGAGAAGGGAAACCGCGTGCCTTCGGTGGTGACCTTGTCCGCGAAACGGGTCGGGACACGTTTGCCACGCGGTTGACCGTTCAGGTCAGCGGCGGCCACACGGATCGTGCGGACATGTGGGTTCTTGCGGAGCCAGTTTTTCATTGCACACCTGATAGGCCGTGGGACAGGCGTTCAGGCCAGGGCCCAAGAGCCGCCATCCACCCGCCGGATAATTTGATCAAAAGTTTGATACTACCGGATCAGATTGGGGCGCAAGCGTAATTTTTGGCGGCGTTCCTGGGGCAGGTGCCGGTTCAGCCGTCTGTTGATCAGCCCGAAAAGGCTGATCACGATCAAAGTCAGCAGGATGAAATACCCCGCGAGGATCGGATAGGGGACAAAGGGATTGAAGGTCTTGTCCGCGAAATAGCTGGCGTAATACAGCGCGTCGCCTTTTTGCTGGACGGCCGGGAAGCCACTGAAAAACACCAGTGTTGTTGCGTGAAACAGGAAAATCGCCTCATTCGTATAGGCGGGCCAGGCCAGCCGCAGCATCGTCGGCCAGATCACCCGGCGAAAGCGTTTCCAGCCCGACAGGCCATAGGCATCCGCCGCCTCGATGTCGCCCTTGGGCACCGACAGCAGCGCGCCATAGAAGATTTCGCCGGTATAGGCGGCGGTGTTGCAGAAAAGCACAACCAGCGCGCCGAGCCAGGCGGCAGAGAAGGGGTCAAAGAAGGCCGCCTGCTGTTTCAGAGTCAGGAACAGGAAGTAGCCAAAGAAGAACTGGATAAAGAGCGGCGAGCCCCGGAAGATGAAGATGAACCATTCCGACGGCTTGCGCAGCAGGGGGTTGGGGCTGGCCTTGCCGACGCCCAGGGCTGTCGCCAGAAAGAAGCCGCTGACCAGGGCCAGCAGCCCGAAATAGACGTTCCACAGCATCCCCGACCCGATCAGGGTGAACTGGTCGCACAGGGTGAAGTTGTCGCGCGGCAGCAGGCGTTCACCGATGCCCAGCGACCGCAGGCCATAGTCCTGGATGGTTTGCAGGCAGGTCATGTCCGTTGCTCCTTGTGGAGCAACGCGGCCGGATGAGCGTATACGGAGCATGCGCGTCCGGCCCCATTTGAATGTGAAGAACAGGTCATGCGTTCTTCCTTTGCGCTTCGCCTGCCATGGTGGCCTGACCGCGTGTCAGCCGGGTCATCAGGCGGCCCAGCACGATCTCGGAGACCCGCGTGAAAGCAAGGTAGAAGACCAGCAGCGCGAGGAAGTACCACACGCGCCAGTCGCCGTGCGGGTAGTCGGTAAAGCGGGGCGTCTTGGCCGCGCCCAGCTCGCGCGCCCAATAGACGATATCCTCGACCCCGAGCAGAAACAGCAGGGGGGTGGATTTGATCAGAACCATCCACAGGTTCGACAGGCCGGGCAGGGCATAGACCCACATCTGCGGCACCAGGATGCGCCAGAAGGACTGGCGCGGGGACATGCCATAGCTCTCGGCGGTCTCAAGCTGGGCGCGGGGCACGGCGCGCATGGCACCAAACAGCACATTGGCCGCGAAAGCCCCGAAAACGATGGCGAATGTCAGGACCGCAAGGGCAAAGCCATAGGTCTCATGCACCCATTGGGGTGAGTTGCCCAGCGGCATCTTGGCGGCCTGGCAGACCAGAAAATCACTGCCCTGGCGGATCGGCTGATCCCAGTCGGGGCATTTCACCTTGTGGCGCAGGTATTCGATGCCCTGATCCAAAGCGATCACAAAGAACAGAAAGAACGCGATGTCCGGCACGCCGCGCACGATGGCGATATAGCCCTTGCCGAACCACCGCAGCGGGGCAAACTGCGCACGCGCCGCCATTGCACCGCCAAAGCCGAAAGCAAGGGCTGTGGGCGCAGTGATGGCCAGCAGCAGCAGCACGGTGCCGAATGCGCCGTAAAAGGCCAGATGCTTGCCCGTGGTCAGGAAGCACGCCAGCCAGCCGAGCCCCTCCAGCGTCGACGGGTCGGCGCAGGCTTCAAACATGGTGCACCTCGGGTGAAGGGGCCACATGCGCAGGGCGGAAGGGGGGCATATGCGGGATCATTGTATGGAATGGGGCGGACCGTCGGACCGCCCCGTTCCTCATCGGATCAGAAGGTTTTGGCGTCTGCGCCGAACCATTTGACGATCAATTCGTTCAGGCTGCCGTCATCCTTCATGGACTGGATCGCCGCGTCGAACTTTTCCTTCAGCTCTGTGTCGCTTTCGCGCAGGCCAAGGCCGATACCACCGCCCAGCGGCACGTCGTCACCGGCAAATACCATCTCGCCGCCCGATTCCTCGACTGTGGGGGCCAGCGCGTCCTTGTCGGCAAACACGGCGTCGGCTTCGCCGGACATCACGGCGGCGACGGTTTCGTCATAGGTGGCGAATTCCAGCAGGGTGGCACCGGATTCCGCAACATAGCCGGCCTGGATCGTGCTGGTCTGCGCCGCGATCACGCCGCCTGTCAGATCCGCGTCAGCCGATTTCGCGGCATATGCGGATGCGGCGGGCGGGAAGTAGTTCTGCGTGAAGTCGATGACTTCGTCCCGCTCGTCGGTGATCGACATGCCAGCGATGATGGTGTCGTAGTTGCCTGATGTCAGGTTGGGGATGATGCTGTCCCACTCATTGGTGACCCATTCGCAGGTCAGTTCGGCGCGCGCGCACAGCTCGTCGCCCACTTCGCGCTCGAACCCGTCCACTTCACCGGAATCGTTGAGGAAGTTGTAGGGAGGGTAGGCACCCTCTGTCCCCATGCGGATGGTCTTGCCATGGGCGTCGGCAAAGGCCGCACCGGCCATCATTGCCAGGGCTGTGGCTGAAAGGATAATCTTTTTCATAACGTGTTACTCCCGTTCTGGTTTTCGTTTTTGGTTTACGTTGCGTGGGTTGCCGAAAGGAACCCGCGCAGGCGTTCTGATTTGGGCGCGCCGAACAGAATGTCGGGCGCTCCCTGTTCCTCGATCAGGCCCTGATGCAGGAAAATGACGTGGTCAGACACATCGGCGGCCAGTTTCATGTCGTGGGTGACGATCAGCATTGTGCGCCCCTCGGTGGCCAGATCCTTGATCACGCGGACCACCTCCTGTTCCAGTTCCGGGTCCAGCGCGCTGGTCGGTTCGTCGAACAGCAGCGCCTCCGGCTCCATGCACAACCCCCGCGCAATCGCGGCACGCTGTTGCTGGCCGCCGGACAGTTGCGCCGGGTAGACATCGCATTTGTCACCGATCCCGACCTTTTCCAGATAGCCGCGCGCGGCCTCTTCGACCTCGGCCCGGTCGCGCCCCAGCACGGTCAGCGGGGCCTCCATCACGTTTTGCAGGATGGTCATATGGGACCACAGGTTGAACTGCTGGAACACCATGCTGAGGTTGGTACGGATGCGCAGCACCTGTTTGGGGTCGCTGGGTCTGCGGCCATGGCCGGTGCCCTTCCATCTGACGGGCTCGCCCTTGAACAGGATCTCGCCCTGCTGGCTGTCTTCCAGCAGGTTGCAGCAGCGCAACAGGGTGGACTTGCCCGACCCGGACGATCCGATCAGGGAGATCACGTTGCCCTTGGGGGCACTCAGGCTGACGCCCTTGAGCACTTCCAATGCGCCATAGGCCTTGTGCAGGTCATTGATCTGGATGACGGGGGTCTCAGGGGCCACTTGTGTCACTTCTTACCGTTTCGATGTGACATAAGGGAATAATTTCCCTCAGATTGCAACGCCGTGTTTGGCAGGGCCACATTATTTGCGTGCTGACCTCGGGTAAATCGCTGAAGGTCAGGGCAGATGCCGGCACCGCTGTTCTGAGGCGCTGCGTTGCGGGTCAGTCTGCGGGGATGACTTTCGATGTCGCGCTGGCGTCACCAACCTGCGCAGGGCTGTGGTCAGATTGCCTGTCGGGGTGCCGCCAAAGGCCCGCCTCAGGGCCTGGGGAATGGCAGTGGCCGTGGCGAAAGCTTCGGCACCTGATACCGAAATTCGCTTTTGTTTCAGACTGGTGACGATGGAGCCAGCGCGCATTCCCGCGCCGCAGGAAGCCAGGCGCGGTGATCGCCAGCCCGTGCCGTGTGCCCGATGTGACCAGCAGGGCATCGGGATCGACCTTGCCCTGACGTTGACCGCTGCCTATGTGCCCGCGACCCTTTGGCGAGCCATGGCGCTGTCCTTGTCCTCGACCCCCAGCAAGCTGGCAACCAGGCGCAACAGCGCGTCTTCCTCGTCGGCGCGGGTGCCGTCGGCCAGCACCACCTTCCACAGCGCCTCGATCACGCCAAGGCGATCCTCGTAAGGCACCGCATCCTTGATCGCGCGGGTAAAGCGCACAGTGTCGGGGGCCTGGGCCTCCAGCTCTTCGGCGTCGGCGCGCAGGGCAGTCGCCTCACTCGGGGACAGCCCATAGCGGTCGCGGGCGATTTCCTCGATCCGCAGCACCTCGTCGGCGTCATAGTCATTGTCCGACCGCGCGACACGCACCAGAAGCGCTGTCAGCGCAAGGCGGGCGTCGGTATCGGCAAGCGGGGCGGGATCCGGCTGGGTCAGCCGTTTGATGAAATCAGCAAACATGATCAGGATATAGGCCCGTGTGCGCGCCTTGCCAACTCAGAGATTGCGCAGGGCATCATCGCGTGCGGCCTGCATGTCGTCATCGGTCAGGCCCAGGGCTGTTTCGATGGCAAGCAGTTGGATTTCTTCCTTTTCATCGCGATCGCCGTCGGCCAATGCGACGGACCACATGGCATCGCCCAGGGCCTTGCGCTGGGCATAGTCGACCTCTTCGCGCAGGATATCCACGAATTCGGGCGTGCCCGGCGCGTCCCGTTCCAGCGCCTCGCAGGTGGCGCGCAGTTTCGCGGCCTCAAGCGGTTTCAACCCGAATGTCCGGGCCAGGATGCGGTCGATCTGTCCGACTTCGGCCACGTTGTAATTGCGGTCGGCCAGCGCCACGCGCACCAGCAATGCCCCAAGGGCAAGCTGCGCATTGGGCTGCGGCAGGGGTTTCGGCGCGGGTTTGCGGCGGGGGAAAAGGCGTTCAAACATGAAGGCGTGTCTAGCTCAGGTCCGGCGGATTTCCAAAGCGTAAAGTGTCGATTGCGATGCCTTCTGGGTCAGTATTTGTCAAAACAACGCCTGCAATGTCACGGATGTCACCGGCGCGGGCAAAGCCAAGGGTGAATTCGCCCGTGGGCTCTATCGGAACGGCCCCGATGACCGACCCGTCGCGGCGCAGGAACTGGGCAAGCGCCGCACCGGATTCGCCGCCACGCAGGGCAAAGGAGAGGGCGCTCTGGTCATTGTCGAAGAGAAAGGCAATCGCCCCTTCGCCCTGACCCTCGCGGCGGGGAAAGCCTGCGGGACCATAGCCATTCAACACCGCATTGCCGTAGAAATGGACCACTGACAGGTTCTGTCCCGGCGCACCCGGCAGCAGGATCAGCGGACCCAGCGCCGCGCCGATGACCTGATCGTGGGTGTCCGCCGCCGCGAGGCCCTGACCTGCGAAATGTTCGCCGAACTGCGCCCCGTCTAGGTTCAGCACATCATCTGTCAGCAGGCCCGGTCCGCCTCCGGACGGAATGTCGTCAAAGGTGATGACACGGGTCAGTGCCAGGCTGTCGGGGTTCACCAGACAGACCGGCGCGCCACAGGCAAGCAGGCCGGTGGGCAGCAAGGCGAACAAAAGGGCGCGCAACAGGATCATCGGCGCAGCCTATCACGGATTTTCAGCCGTCGTACCCCTCGACGATGATCATATCGCCTTCCGAGACCGGCAGGCGGATTTCCCTGGCTTTCTGGTAGGCATCGCTTTCGTAACAGGCGATGGCATCGGCAAGGCTGTCGAACTCCAGCACCACGGTGCGGCTGCGCCAGGTGCCTTCGCGCAGGTTCTGGGTGCCGCCGCGCACCAGGAACCTTGCCCCGAAATCGGCAAAGGGTTTCGCATTGGCCGCGCGGTAGCTGTCGTAGGTTTCGGCGTCATTCACATCCAACCGGGCAATCCAGTATCCCTTGGGCATCGGGGGCTCCTATTTCAGTTGTGCAAAATGGGTGGCCAGGCGTTTGGCCTCGGCCTCCAGCCCGTAGGGCGGGTTGATGATGAACAGCCCTGACCCCACCATCCCGTGGCCGGGGCGCGCAGGCGGGAAGCGGACCTCGTGGCGCAGGGCGTCTGGGTGGCTGCGGGCCAGGTCTGACAGCATCGGCTGATGCGCCTTGCTGGTCAGGATCGGATACCACAGCGCGATGATGCCGACATTCCAGGCCCGCGCCAGTTTGGCGATGGTACGCGGCAGGCTGTCGTAGTCGGTCTTGATCTCATAGCTGGGGTCGATCAGCATGATCCCCCGGCGCGGGGTCGGCGGGGTCAGGGCAAAGGCCATTTCCACCCCGTCGCGCAGATGGCAGGTCGCGGGGTAGGGCGACATTGCAAGGTCAAGGGCGGCATGTTCGGCGGGGTGCAGCTCGGCCAGATGGATCCTGTCGTCCGGGCGCAGCAGCCGCGCCGCGATCAGCGGGGAGCCGGGATAGGCCCGTGGCCCGTGATCCGCGCGCACCGTATCCAGCACCTGCGCATAGGGGTGATCCGCACCGAACCAGCCGCGCGCGCGGTCGATGCCCTGCGCCGCCTCGCCGGTCTTGCGCGCGGCCGCATCGTCCAGATCATAGAGCGCGCGGCCGCCGTGGGTCTCAAGATAGGTCAGCGGTTTGTTCTTGGCGGTCAGATACGCCAACATCCAGGCCAGAAGCCCGTGTTTGTGCACATCCGCCAGATTGCCCGCGTGGTAGATATGTTGATAGCTCAGCATGGGAGGGGTGTAGTGGATTGCAGCGGCGTGGCAAGGGCTCAGCTTTCGCGGGTGTCAGGTGTCAGACAAAAGCGACTTTCCTGTCAGGTCGCTGACCCCGGATCGCTTCTGCCAAGGATAAGCTGCCGTTCCTGCGCTTTGCGGCGAAAGTCGGGAGCGAGCCCTTTCCTCTACCCTCGCGCGGATTCAAGGCCGCAGGCCGCCGCGCATCATGCCAGAGGCATGTCTGCGACATGACGGGCCGTCCGCCGGCACGGCGATTTGGCTTCTGTAGTGTCTGACAGATAGTTAGGAGGTGCTTGGCTGCCATTAAGTGCCAGTCACTGAGGTCGGATCGCCGAACCACGGCCCGTCGATGCGCGGCTTGACGTTTCGCAGCAAACGGCAACAACGTCCCGCTGAGCAGACCCCCGAGTGTGCCGCGTCGAGGGTCTGGTTTGGGTCGGAAATTATTGGCATTTGAACCGGGATAGCCTGGCACGGCCTTCCGACAGGATTCAGGAAACCCCTTGGTTCGAGTCACTTTCGCAAGGCCTCAGCTTTCGCGCGCATCCTCCAGCGCGTTGCCCCAGAACCGGCCCTTGACCATCCAGGACAGCCCAAAGGCCCAGAGCGCCACGGTCTCGAACCAGAACGTCAGTTTGTTGCGGGGCCACCAACTCAGGTCCAGATCGGTCCATGCACCAAGCGCGGCGTAGGCTGCCATGGCAAGGATACAGCAGATCATGATGCTGCCACAGGCGACATACAGACTGTTGCGGATGATCTTGGTCTGTTTCAACGACCCGTCGAGCTTGCGCTGATGCGGCTCCACGGCGGTAAAGACAAACAGCGCGAACCACGCCAGGAAGGAAAACAGCAGGGCCGCACAGGCGTAATGCACGCTGGCCGAAAAGGTGGTAAGCTGGAAGTACGGCGCAAGATCGGGCAGCCCGTCGATCGGCGGCACCTTGATCAGGTCCAGCTGATCGGGGTCGGGGCCAAAGCTGACCATGGCGCGGGCGGTGAAGCTTTCTGCATCGCAGCCAAAGCCGGAGGTTGGAAACAACGCGACGCCGATGGCAAAAACACCGGCCCAGGTGGCCAGACGCCCCTCTGCGCCGTCCTTGTCCTCGCCCTGATAGACCCACAAATAAGTGCCGATAAAGACCAGCGCCCCGATAAAGGGGCCGCCCAGGAAGGGCGCATAGTAATAATGGCTGATGGAGGCGCGGTAGCAGGTCGGCCAGTAAGGGTTGAACACCCCGAACAGCATGATGATGGGCAGGCCAAGCGCGACCAGCCCGACAAAAAAGGCAAGGGTGCGCTGGTTGATTGTCGCATAGGGGTCTTTTGACGGGTTTTGATACCGGTCGGCACCGGTCTGAAATACTTGCATGGATCTGGCTTTCTGAAATGGCGGTGTGAAATGCCGCCAAGGGTACTACCAATACGTTATTCCCGCAAGACGGGAGGGGGTGCTTGCCCCGCTGCCCGGTGTCAGCCGTCCTTGCCCGTGGCCCGGCTGGCAGGTTCAACCGCCATGCCCGCTTTCTTTCCGTGTCGTCCCTGTGGCGTTGAAACGCCCTACAGCGTCCCGCCTTTAACCTGAAACATATCACTTCGCCAATGTCCCGAGAGCGCGCAGCGCGGCAGGGTATTGGCGATTCAAGTTTAAGGCGGGGCGCTTTAGACCAGCCGCGAGTTCTCCTTGGCGGCGCGCACGAAATCCTTGAACAGGGGATGCGGGGCAAAGGGTTTGGATTTCAGCTCGGGGTGGAATTGCACGCCGATGAACCACGGGTGATCGGGCCATTCCACAATCTCGGGCAGGCGGCCGTCAGGGGACATGCCGGAAAAGACCATACCGGTTTTCTCAAGCTGCTCCTGATAGGCGATGTCCACCTCGTAGCGGTGGCGGTGGCGTTCGTCGATCTCGGTGGTGCCATAGGCCTCCGCCACGCGGGACCCCGCCTTGAGCACCGCGTCATAGGCGCCCAGACGCATGGTGCCGCCCTTGTCGTCGCCCAGTTTGCGTTCGACCTTGTGATTGCCCTGCACCCATTCCTTGAGGTGGTACACCACCGGCTCGAAACGCTTTTTTCCGGCTTCGTGGTCAAATTCCTCTGAACCGGCTGTCTTCAGACCGGCCAGATTGCGGGCGGCCTCGATCACCGCCATCTGCATGCCCAGACAGATACCCAAATAGGGCACCTTGTGCTCTCGGGCGTATTGCGCCGCCTTGATCTTACCCTCGGTGCCACGCTCGCCAAAACCGCCGGGCACAAGGATGGCGTGGAACCCTTCCAGATGCGGGCCGACATCCTGCGCCTTGTCGAAAATCTCCGAATCCACCCATTCGACGCGGACCTTGACCCTATTGGCCATGCCGCCATGGGTCAGCGCCTCTGCGATGGATTTATAGGCGTCCTCAAGCTGGGTGTATTTGCCGACGATGGCGACCTTGACCTCGCCCTCGGGGTTGTGGATGCGGTCATAGACATCGTGCCACATCGCCAGATCGGGGCGCGGCGCGGGGGAGATTTCAAAGGCGTCCAGCACGGCCTGATCCAGCCCTTGGGCATGATAGGCCAGCGGGGCCTCGTAGATCGACTTCAGATCATAGGCGGCAACCACGGATTCCTTGCGCACGTTGCAGAACAGCGCGATTTTCTCGCGTTCCTTTTCCGGGATCGGCTGTTCCGAGCGGCAGACCAGAATGTCGGGGGCGATGCCGATGCTTTGCAGTTCCTTGACGGAGTGCTGCGTCGGCTTGGTCTTCAACTCGCCGGAGGCGGCAAGGTAGGGCAGCAGGGTCAGATGCATGAAGATGCATTGCCCGCGCGGCTTGTCATGGGAAAACTGGCGGATCGCCTCGAAAAAGGGCAGGCCTTCGATGTCGCCCACGGTGCCGCCGATCTCGCAGAGCATGAAATCGACCTCGTCGTCACCGATGTGCAGGAAATCCTTGATTTCATTGGTAACATGCGGCACCACTTGGATGGTCTTGCCCAGGTAATCGCCGCGGCGCTCTTTCTCCAGCACGTTGGAATAGATGCGGCCGGAGGAGACGGAATCGGTCATCCTTGCGGGGACCCCGGTAAAGCGTTCGTAATGGCCCAGGTCGAGATCGGTTTCGGCCCCGTCATCGGTGACGAAGACTTCGCCATGTTCGAAAGGCGACATCGTGCCAGGATCGACGTTCAGATAGGGGTCAAGTTTGCGCAGCCGCACCGAAAAGCCCCGCGCCTGCAGCAAGGCCCCCAGCGCCGCGGAGGCCAGCCCCTTGCCCAGTGAAGAGACCACACCACCGGTGATGAAGATATATCGCGCCATGTTCGGACAGCCCCCGTGTATTCGCATTTCTGTGGCAAAAACCAGCCAGACGCGCTGCAGAAAACCGCAGCACCACGGGACTTAAGCCTAACAGGATTCGGTTGGTCGAGGCAAGAGTCGCCCGCAACATCATGTTGCGAAAATCATCCTATCCTCAAGGTATTGTGTTTGCAGGTTAATCGGCTGCGGGCACCAAAGGTGCGTTGTCATCTGCGGTCGGTGGCAGCAGGTTGTCGCTTGCAGGGGCGGTGCCGCCATCCTCGGACTGGCTGGCTGGTGCCGCGCCCAGACGGTCGATGACGGAAGCCCCCGATGATTTCTGCGCCACGATGATGGTCAGCGATATCGAGGTGATCAGGAAGGCCACGCCCAGCAGCCAGGTCAGCTTGCCCAATGCGGTTGCCGCCGCGCGGCCCGAAACGGCACCGCCGCCGCCCATGCCAAGACCGCCACCCTCTGATCGTTGCAGCAGGACAACCGCAATCAGGCCAAGGGCCAGCAGAAGGTGAATGATCAGAAGGACGTTTTCCATGGGACCGCTTTCGATTTGGTTTGGGCGTATCTAGGCATCTTTGCCACGCGGGGCAAGGGAGGATTGGCCCACTGCGCGTCAGGCGCGCCACAGCGGTGAAACCCCGCTGCCCTGCCCAAAACAAAGACCGCCCATTGCGGTGGGCGGTCTTTCTCGAAGCGGTGCTCTACCACGCCTTTGTTTAAGAGGTTTTCCCTGGAAATGAGGTGTATCAGACTCGCTTCATGCAACCTGTATACCATATTTTTCCGCGGATTTCGCCTGTAAAGTGATCAGAAATCAGAAGGACTTGGCCGGTTCTGCGGGTTTCTGCCCATGGACAAGCGGGCGGGCCTGCGGCAATCATTGCCGCATGCCACATGACCATGATGAACCTCACAGCCTGCTGCCCTCTGACCCTGCCTTGCGGGTCAAGGCGCTTGAAACGCTTTTGACGCGCAAGGGGCTGATCGACCCGGCGGCGGTGGATGAAATCATCGACACCTATGAAAACCGGATCGGCCCGCGCAATGGCGCGCGGGTGGTGGCGCGGGCCTGGTCCGACCCGGCATTTCATGCCGCACTGATGGCGGATGCGACCGCCGTGGTGGCCGAGATGGGGTTTTACGGGCGCCAGGGCGAACATATGATGGCGGTAGAGAACACGGCGCAGCAACACAACATGGTCGTTTGTACCCTGTGCAGTTGCTATCCCTGGCCGTTGTTGGGGATACCGCCCGGCTGGTACAAATCCGATGCCTACCGCGCCCGCGTGGTGCGCGAGCCGCGCAGGGTACTGGCGGATTTCGGCGTTGAACTGCCGCCCGAGACATCGGTGCGGGTCTGGGATTCGACCGCCGAGATGCGCTATCTGGTGATCCCGCGCAGGCCCGAGGGCAGCGAAGGCATGGACGAAGAGGCGCTGATGGCCCTTGTCAGCCGCGACAGCATGATCGGCACCGGCCTGGCGCGGCGGCCATGACCCGCGTTCATGACCATATTGGCGCAGCCGCGTGAGCCGCGTCCACGACATGGGCGGGCGGTTTGGCGACGGCCCGGTGGTGCCCGAGGATGAAGGCGTGATTTTCCACGCCGGTTGGCACCCGCGTGCCATGGCGGTCACGGTGGCGACCGGCCCGCTGGGGCAATGGAACATCGACATGTCGCGCCATGCGCGGGAATGTCTGGCCCCCAAGGACTACGCGCGCTTTTCCTATTACGAAAAGTGGATGGCGGCGCTGGCCAACCTGCTGGTGGACAAGGGGCTGGTCACCCGCGACGAACTGGCGGGCGCGTCAGAGGTACAACCCAGCCCGCTGGCGGACCACGCGTTGACCCGCGCAAGGGTGGCTGAGGTGCTGGCGCGCGGCGGGCCGGTGGATCGGCCCAGTGCGGTGACACCGATCTTTGCGGCGGGCGATGCGGTGGTGACACGGGCGCTTGCCGAAAATGCGGAGGTTCCGGGGGGCCACACGCGGCTGCCCGCCTATGCGGCAGGCGCGCGGGGGCGCATTCTGCGGCAGCACGGAACACATGTTTTCCCCGACAGCAATGCGCATGGGCAGGGCGAGGCGCCAGAGCCGCTTTATGCCGTGGTTTTCCCGGCATCCGAACTTTGGGCGCATCCCGAACATCCGGATGACGAGGTGGTGCTGGACCTGTGGCAAAGCTATCTGAGTGCCGCCCCGTGACTCGGCCGGAACCCGCCTTTGAGGCACTCTGGCATGCGCAGGTCTTTGCCCTGACGGTGCATTTGAACGAAATCGGCCAATTCACCTGGGGCGACTGGGCCGCGCGTTTCGGCGCAACCCTGCGGCGGCACGGGCTGGCGCGGGAATTGAACGGCGGCGAGGATTACTTTGCCGCCTGGCTGGAAACGCTTGAGGGGGTCTTGGCAGAGACGGGGCTGGCAGACTCCGGTGATGTCACGGCATTGCGGGACGCCTGGGAGGCAGCCTATCTGCGGACCCCGCATGGCGCGCCCGTCCGGCTGGACGACGCTGCTGGCTGACGCCAGCCCGCCCCGCCCCCCGTCCCGTTAAGCGTCCCGTCAGCCGTCCCGTTATTCGTCCACATCATCCATGTCGGCCTGACCGGAGAGCGCCCGGCGCACATGGCTCCAGCTGAGCCCGATGCCCAGGACAAAGCTGAGCGCCACCAGCGACAGCCAGACATTGAAGCTGGAATTGTCCAGCCGCAGCACCCCCAGATCATAAAGCACCCATAATGCGGCCCCCACGACCGCAAGCACCAGCAACATGCCGAAAGCCCCGATGGAGCGCAGGGTCGCGCGCAGGTAGATGATGTAACCGATCAGCAGCAACAGCCCCAGCAGCACCGCGATGGACATATTGGCGCTGCCATAATCCATCACCCAGTTGGTGTAATTGTATTCGGTCGGATTGAAGGTCACCGCCAGCAGGACAAAGGCGCAGACCCAGCGCATCACAAAACCCATAGTGCGGACCCTTTTCGCCGTTTCATGCCGAAATTACCGCTGTCCGGCCGGGAAAGTCCATGCCTCTCCCCGCCCGCAGCGCGCGGGAATGCGCGGCGATCGGTGCCCTGCCGCGTTTTTCAGTTTCACCCGCGCGTCTTCGACGTTATAGCAAGGCCGGTTGCCAAAAGGGGAAGTTCAATATGGCCAATGTCGTTGTTGTCGGAGCCCAGTGGGGAGACGAGGGAAAAGGCAAGATTGTCGACTGGCTGTCCGAGCGTGCCGATGTGATCGCACGTTTCCAGGGCGGGCATAACGCGGGCCATACGCTGGTGATCGACGGTGAGGTCTTCAAGCTGAGCCTGCTGCCCTCGGGCATCGTGCGCGGCGGCAAGCTGAGCGTGATCGGCAACGGTGTCGTGCTGGACCCCTGGCACCTGATCAAGGAAATCGAGGGGCTGCGCGGGCAGGGGGTGACCATCACCCCCGAGACCCTGATGATTGCCGAAAATACATCGCTGATCCTGCCGATCCACGGTGAGCTGGACCGCGCGCGCGAGGCGCAGAATTCGGTGGCCAAGATCGGCACCACCGGGCGCGGCATCGGCCCGGCCTATGAGGACAAGGTGGGCCGCCGCGCGGTGCGCGTGGCCGATCTGGCGGATGCGGCGACGTTGGAGTTGCGGGTGGACCGCGCGCTGGTGCATCACGACGCGCTGCGCCGGGGGCTGGGGCTTGAGCCGGTGGACCGCGACGCGCTGATCGCGGCGCTGAAAGAGATCGCCCCGGCAGTGCTGGAATATGCAGCCCCGGTCTGGAAGGTGCTGAACGAACAGCGCAAGGCCGGCAAACGCATCCTGTTCGAGGGCGCACAGGGCGCGCTGCTGGACATCGACTTTGGCACCTATCCCTTTGTCACCTCGTCGAATGTGATCGCGGGTCAGGCGGCGACCGGCACCGGCATCGGGCCCGGCTCCATCGACTTTGTGCTTGGCATCGTGAAAGCCTATACCACCCGCGTGGGCGAGGGGCCGTTCCCCGCCGAACTGCACGACGCGGATGGTCAGCGGCTGGGCGAGCGGGGGCATGAATTTGGCACCGTGACCGGGCGCAAGCGCCGCTGCGGCTGGTTCGACGCCGTGCTGGTGCGCCAGACCTGCGCCACATCCGGCGTGAACGGCATCGCCTTTACCAAGCTGGATGTGCTGGACGGTTTTGACACCCTCAAGATCTGCGTGGGCTACGAGCTGGACGGCAAGACGCTGGAATACCTGCCCACCGCCGCCGATCAGCAGGCCCGCTGCACCCCGGTTTACGAGGAAATGCCGGGCTGGTCGCAATCGACCGAGGGCGCGCGCAGCTGGGCCGATCTGCCCGCCGAGGCGATCAAATACGTGCGCCGTGTCGAAGAGTTGATCCAATGCCCCGTGGCGCTGCTCTCCACCTCGCCGGAGCGGGAAGACACGATCCTGGTCACCGATCCCTTTGCGGACTGAGGAGGCACCATGGCCCTGAGCTACAAAGCCCGCCGCCGCTGGGCGCTGGTGATTCTGCTGGTCGGTCTGCCGCTTTATATCGTTGTGGCGCTGAACCTGGTGGCCCTGTTCGACCGGCCGTCTATCCTTGTGGAACTGGCGATCTACGTGGGTCTTGGCGTGCTATGGGCGATCCCGTTCAAGTTCGTGTTCAAGGGGATCGGCCAGGCCGACCCGGACGCGCGCGACGATTGAAAAAGCGCCGCGCGCCCTGCCATCAGGCGTGACGCAGTAGCCCGGTTCCTGCATCGCCACAGCAAAAAGCCGCCCCCGAAGGGACGGCATTTCGCATGATAGATTGCAACGGTGCCGGGTTCACCCCACGGCGCGCTGGTCGGGGCGATAGCCGATATCCTCGGACACGGTAAAGCGCCCGCCTTTGATCTTTTCGATCTTGCCTGCGCGCAGCAACTGGCCAAAGGACCGCAAACCGTCTTCGCGGCTGAAGCCCTCTTCTGGGCCGACCTGACGCACCTTTGTCATCAGTTGCGGGCGCGAGAACTGCTCGAAGCCTTCGACAAAGGACATATAGGCCGCTGCCGCTTCCAGCAGTTCGGAGAGCGAATGCGCGCCCATCTCCTCGGCATATTCCGCAAAGGGGACAGTGTCATGAGCGGCGGGTTTCTGTTCTGTCACAACGGCAGAAACGCGGCGCGGGCGCACCGGGCCTGCGGCGCGGGACTTGTCGATGTCGATACGCTGTTCGGCCACCAGCTTGAGCGGTGCGGGGCGCGATTCTTCGGGGCGCGCGGTGCGGCTGCCGGACCCAACCGGGCGGCGCGGTCGCACCACCTCTGCCAGATCCGAGCGGAACGCGCGGTCCTTCTTTTCCTGCTCGGCGTCGGTGCCGATCCCGCCATCTGCCTTCTTGGCGGCGACAGCGGCACGCAGATGGGCAAAGGCATTCCGGCGTGTCGTGCTCTCGGGTTCGTCCATGTGGTGGTCGGCTTCGGCCATCAGGCGGGACATGTCGTCGCTTGCTTCATCCTCGATGGCGGGCAGTGCGTGCCGGGACGTGCCGGAAGCGCGGTCTTCGGTCTTGCGCGCGGCGGGCGCGATGTTGTCGCCTTCGATGTCTTTCTCAAGTGCGGCAAGCTCGCGGGCCAGTTCCTGTTCATCTTCGGGCGAGAGCGAGGTATCGGCCGATTTGGAAGGTGCCAGATCGTCCAGCGCCATGTCCCCATCATCCTCGTCGGACATGTCGAAATCGCTCATGTCGAAATCGTCTTCGTCCTCGTCGTCGTCGTATTCTTCCAACTCGCCACGGTTGATCGCCGCTTCCAGATCGGCGCGCTTGACCTTGATCACGCGGGCGCGGGGCTGCGGGGCGGGGGCTGCTTCGGGCTGGTTGGAAAGCCCGGCCATTTCCTCGGCATCGTCAGCGGTTTCGGCTGCATCCCCGGCTTCGGCGGCATCCTCGACTTCTGCCTCGTCCTCGTCGTCAAACAGGTTGGAAAATGCTTCCTCGTCCTGAACTTCCCCGTCCTGAACTTCCCCGTCCTGAACTTCCTCGGCCTGTGCCACGGCATCATCATCCATCGCAAGACGGCTCAGGATGTCGCTATAGTCGTCTTGATCTTCTGCCTGGTCCGCCGCATCATCCGCATCAAGCGCGTCTTCGATGTCGTGGCGGGCGCGGGCGACGAGGTCTTGCTGCGCGTCGTCCTCGGCATGGTCATCCTCTGCAAAGGCTTCCGCATCATCAAACGCGACCGGGGCGTTGCTGCCTGCGATGTCATTTTCGTCTTCGGCGTAGCCGTCCTCGTCGGCGGTGTCATCCTGCTGAGCCACAACCGCGCGGATGCGCTGAAGTTTGGCGGCAATGCTGTCAGGGGCGGGCGCGGGTTTGGCAGGGGCTGGGGCCGCCGCAATCGGCATCGGGTCGGCCTGTGCCGTTTCGGGCAGTTCGGTGGCTTCTGCCGCTTCGTCCTCAAAGTCGTCAGATTCTGCGGTGTCGGCAAAGAAGGCTTCGACGTCCGAATCGGGCTGGCCTGGCACGATGTCATTTTCGTCTTCATCCTGGGCCACGGTGTCGGGCTGGTCGTCGGCCACAGCGTCCTCGGCAACGTCACCCTCTTGCGACTGTTCGGGTGCCGCGGCGGGCTCTGCGACTGCTGCGCCGTCCGTCTTGGTCAAATCTTCCTTGGCCATGTCTTCCCTGGCCAGATCCGCCAGTTCAACATGCGCTTCTGCGGCGATGGCGGTGTCGGCTTCTTCGACGGGTGCCGGTGCGGCGGGTTCGGAGGCTGTCTCAGCTTCGGCGGGCTGCGCTGCATCGGCGGCGGCACCGGCCAGTGCCGCGATACCGGCGGCGGGCGTGCCGAAGGCGGGGCCGCTGCCCTCTGCCTGGGGTGCTGCCTGGGCTTCGGGGGCCGGTTGCTCGGGCGCGTCGCGGTGATCTTCCAGCGCGCTCAGCACGATCTTGCCCTCATGCTCGCGGGCCTGAACCCGGCGCGAAATTTCCTTTTGCGCAATCCGCGCGAGCATTTCGGCATCGGGCTGGGGAGGTTCAGCACCAAAGTAACGGTCGTCCGCCGCCAGGTCGCGGAAATACTCCGCGATCGCCTTCATGGTGCCGAAGCTGTCATCGAAACCTTCCAGCGTGCACGAAAACGTGCCATAGGAGACGGTCAGGATCTTGTTGTTACTCATCATCGGATGCTCGTCCTCTGCGGTTCTGCAGATATCTGTTTACCATGATGTCCAAGACCAAAGCGGTCCGAATCTGTGCAAGGTATCGTATCATTTCATGGCCAGAATGTGGTCAGTTTCCGGAATAAGGGCAAATAGGCCATGATTGACGGTGTTTTTGCCAAAACGAAGAGCATTGTTCACGGGGACGGTCCAATCACTTTGGTCGGTGGTGGGCAGGCTACGCCGCAAGACCTTCACAAAGCATTGACGCTGGCCCCCCGCTGCGTCGCGGCAGACAGCGGCGCGGCGCTGGCGCTGGCGGCAGGGGTAACGCCCGAAGCCGTGATCGGGGATTTCGACTCACTCTCGCCCGAGGCAAGGCGCGCGATCCCGTCCGACCGTCTGCATCTGATCACGGAGCAGGACAGCACGGATTTCGAAAAGGCGCTGACCCGCATCGCGGCCCCCGTTGTCATCGCGGTGGGTTTCACCGGCGGGCGGATGGATCATCAATTGGCGGCCCTGCATACGCTGATGGTTTGTGCAGATCGTCCCTGTGTCCTGCTCGGGGCGGAGGAACTTGTGTTCCTTGCGCCGCCCCGTATCAGCCTGCCGACGGAACGATCAGAGGTTATCTCAATGTTTCCGCTGGCCTTTGTCACGGCGCAAAGTACGGGGTTGCATTGGCCGCTCGACGGGCTTGATTTCGCGCCGGGCGTCCAGTCGGGCACCTCGAACCACGCCACCGGGCCGATGACGGTCAAGGTTTCAGCGCCCGCGCTTTTGATGATGGTGCCGCGGCGGTTGCTTGGCCCGGTTGTGGCGTCGCTGAGTGCGCCGGATGCGGCGCGTTGGCCGGGTCAGGCAGGGTGATATCAAGCCGCGCCGCAAGTGCGATCACGGCCGTTTTGGCAGGTCAGGCCGCAGGGCGGCCAAGCTTGACCTGGTTGCGGCCTTTGACCTTGGCGGCATAAAGCGCCTTGTCCGCCTGATCCATCAGTCTGGCCCCCGCATCCTGCGCCGAGACTTCGGCAGTTTCCGAAGAAGATTGAGGCAGGGTGTCCAGCGCCATGCCGATGCTGATCGTGATGCGGACAGGCTCGGGGCTGCCGGGAAGGTCGAAGGGGCGTTCGCCAATCAGGTCGCACAGGCGCAACGCGGCCTTGCGCGCCGCTGGCAGGGTGGTGGCTGGCATCACGATCATGAATTCCTCGCCGCCGATCCGGGCCACCATATCCATCGCCCGCAGGGACCCGCGCAGCCGTTTGGCAACCTCGATCAGCACCGCGTCGCCAGAGGCATGGCCGTACAGGTCATTGACGCGTTTGAAGTGATCCAGATCGCAGACCATCACCGCAAAGGGCCGCCTCGTGCCGCGCGCCTGTTCTGCCACGCGCATCAGATGTGGCATTGCATAGCGTCTGTTGTACAGCCCGGTCAGCGGGTCATAGACTGCCGCCTCCAACCCCGTCCGCACGGTCTGGCGCAGCTTTTCCGACATCCGTTTGCGCCGCAGCAGCGCCTTGAGCCGCAGGGCAAGTTCGGCAGCGTCGAAACCGTCGATCATCAGGTCGTCCGCGCCCAGGTCCAGCGCATTGGTCGCCAGTGTGGCATCGGGCCGCGTTTGCAGGACAAGGATGCCGCAATGCCGCGTCCTGGCATTTGACCGCAAGGCAGAGATCAGCTGCAACCTGTCCTCGGCGCTTGTCCTTTCCGGCCCGATGACAAGGACAAAGACATCCGGCGGGGCACCGTCCAGCCGCTTGCTCATGACCTCCTTGCCGCTGGCCAGGGTTATCTTGCCGCCCAGCAGGGGGCGCAGCCCGGTTGCCCATCGCTGGATCGTGGCCCTGTCCTGGCCCACCAGCACAAATTCGCCCTGCGGCGCAAAGGAAACCTCCGCTTCAGCAAAGCCCAATGCGCGTGTGGTATCGTCACGTATCTGCCACTCCGCCTCCGCATTGTAGGTGCGGATCAGGCTGCGCACCCGGCTCAGCAGCAAAGTCTCGTCATAGGGTTTGACCAGAACATCATGCACGCCCGATTCCAGCGTCGCCATGCGCGTGGCATGGTCGATGGCACCAGCCAGCGCCAGGATGCCGATCTGCCGGGTCTGGGGCCATTTGGCCAGTTGCCTGCAAAGGTCCGCGGCGGACCCGTCCGGCAATTCCAACGCGCTGATGATCAGGTCCGGCGCGTGGGATGCCGCGATTTCCACCGCTTCGGAAATCGTACCCGCCTGGACAACCGTATAGAATGCGCTGGCCAGTTTGACCTTCAGCACGATGCGGTTGGTGACAATCGGATCGGCAATGAGGATTTTACCTTGCATGCCTCCGACCTCCGCGTGATGTAAGAACGCATTCCATAGGTTCTTTCTTGAACTCATTGGTTAACAAAGCGTTGCTGGAACCCTAAAAACCGGAAAAGCCATGTCCAATACGCGAGAGTCCGCCGAAAGCTTTGCCCTGCATGCGCTGGCCTGGCTGGTCGGCAATGACGACCTTCTGCCGGTTTTCCTGGGCAGTACCGGGGCGTCGGAAACCGACCTGAAGGATCGCGCGACCGATCCTGCCTTTCTGGGCGGGGTGCTGGATTTCCTGATGATGGATGATGCCTGGGTGGTCGCCTTCTGTGATGAAGTCAACGCATCCTACGACAGGCCGATGATGGCACGGGCGGCCTTGCCCGGTGGTGAGCAGGTGAATTGGACATGAGTGAAATCAAAGGGTTGCTCTTTGACAAGGATGGCACCTTGTTCGACTTTGCCGCCACATGGGAGGCCTGGGCCACGGCGTTCCTGAACCGTTTGTGCGACGGCGATCATGCACGCGCGCTGCGCGCGGGCGCGCGGATCGGCTTTGACCATGACGCGGGGGTATTTGCGCCTGACAGCATCGTCATCGCAGGCACGCCCGGAGAAGTAACCGAAGCGTTGCTGCCGTCCTTCCCCGAGTTTTCGGGCCAGCAGCTGATCACGGTGTTGAACGAGGAAGCCGCGCGCGCGCCGCAGCGCGAGGCGGTGCCGCTGATTCCCCTGTTGAACGTCCTGCGCGGGCGCGGGCTGGCGCTTGGTGTCGCGACCAATGATGCAATTGTGCCTGCGCGGGCGCATCTGTCGGCGGCCGGGATCGAAGGCCTGTTCGACTTCATTGCCGGTTTCGACAGTGGCCACGGGGCCAAACCCACGCCGGGCCAGATGCAGGCCTTTGCCACATCGACGGGCCTGCCGCCTGAACGGATTGCCATGATCGGCGACAGCGCGCATGATCTGGTTGCAGGGCGCGCGGCGGGCATGGTCTGTGTCGCGGTCCTGACCGGCATGGCCACAGCCGATGCGCTGGCCCCGCTGGCCGATGTGGTCTTGCCCGATATCGGCCATCTGCCCGCCTGGCTCGACGCTCAAATTCCGCCAACCGACTAGCGGCGGCCCGGAAGCGACATCTTCCGTCGCGAACGGAACGGATGTGGGCGATGGGCTGGGGCTTTCTGAGATCAACCTCAGGAGAGCAACCATGACAGAGACCCAACCCAGACGCAAAACGCGCAGCGGCGGGCGCGCGGGGGCCAAGACCCGGCGAGGCAGCGCGGTCATCGAACAGATGCCCTGGAACCCGCCGGTCAATATCGACCGCCCCACCGAGCCGCTGGACGAGGAAGGCATCGCGGCGATTCACGATGGCGCAATGCGGATACTGGAAGAGATCGGGATCGAGTTCCTGAACCCCGAGGCCCTGGAAATCCTGGGCAAGGCGGGCTGCACCGTGAATGGCGAGAACGTCCGCATGGGGCGCGACTTTGTGATGGAATGGATCGGCAAGGCGCCCTCCGAATTCACCCTGACCCCGCGCAACCCCGACCGCCAGATCACCGTGGGCGGCAGGAACCTGCTGTTCGGCAACGTGTCCTCGCCGCCCAACTACTGGGACCTCGCGATTGGCAAGAAGGTCCCCGGCACCCGCGAGATGTGCAAGGATCTGCTGCGGCTGACGCAGTATTTCAACTGCATCCACTTTGCAGGCGGCTATCCTGTCGAACCGGTCGATGTGCATGCCTCGGTGCGGCACCTTGATGTGCTTTTTGACAAGCTGACGCTGACCGACAAGGTCATGCACGCCTATTCGCTGGGCCGCGAGCGGGTCGAGGACGTGATGGAGATGGTGCGGATTGCGGGCGGTCTGACCCATGATGAATTCGACGCCACGCCGCATATGTACACCAACATCAACTCCACATCGCCGCTGAAGCACGACTTCCCGATGATGGACGGCTGGATGCGGCTGGCGCGGCGGGGGCAGGGGCTGGTGGTGACACCTTTCACGCTGGCGGGGGCAATGGCCCCTGTCACCATGTCCGGTGCCGTGGCCCAGTCGCTGGCAGAGGCGCTCTGCGCCGTGGTGCTGGCGCAGATCATCCGGCCCGGCTGCCCGGTTGCGATCGGCACATTCACCTCCAACGTGGACATGAAATCGGGCGCGCCCGCCTTTGGTACGCCGGAATATATGCGTGCGACCCAGATGACCGGCCAACTGGCGCGGTTCTATGGCCTGCCGCTGCGGTCCTCCGGCGTCTGCGCGGCCAATGTGCCGGACGGGCAGGCGATGTGGGAAACCTCCAATTCGCTCTGGGCGGCGGTGCAGTCCGGCACCAACATGGTGTATCACGCCGCAGGCTGGCTCGAAGGCGGGCTGATCGCCAGCCCTGAAAAGTTCATCATGGATTGCGAAGTCCTGCAACAGATCCAGCGCTATATGCAGCCGGAAATCTGCGCCACCGGCCCGGATGAGATCGCGCTGGATGCGATCAAATCGGTGGGGAATGCGGGCCATTTCTTTGGCATTCAGCACACCCAGGACCGCTATACCACTGCCTTTTACCAACCTTTCCTGTCGGACTGGAAGAACTACGAGGGCTGGGAGGCCGCAGGCGCCATCTGGACGCCCGAGCGTGCGCATCACATGTTCAAGGATATCGTCACCAGTTTCGAGCCGCCCCCGATGGATATCGCGATCCGCGACGAACTGGCCGATTTCGTGGCGCGACGGAAGGCCGAAGGCGGCGCACCGACAGATTTCTAGAGCCTCCGGCCTTTTACCTGAGGCATCGCAGATCACTTTTCGCGCCCCGCCGCAGGCGAAGGCAGCGAACAAGTGTTTCATGTTCAAGGCCGGACGCTTCAGGGTCCTGATTCCGGGGCAGCCGACTGGCAGGAACTTTACCGACAATTGTACATGTTGACCCTCTGTTAATCCCTTTGCCCCAAGGTGCCTGCGGGGCTCCAAGGGAATGAGGGAACAATGCACGGTCTTATCAACCGCAGCATCCAGAACTACATCTGTGCCAGTTTCGGCGCGCACATATGGGAAGATGTCGTGCGGCATGCCGGATTGGCATTCAACAGTTTTGAGGCGATGCTGACCTATGAGGACAGCCTGACACATGCCGTCCTGGACGCGCTGGCCGATATCACCCGGCGCAGCCGCGGCGACCTGCTTGAGGATTTTGGCACTTTCATCGTGGCAGACCCGAAGTTTGAGGCGGTGCGTCGGCTGTTGCGGTTCGGGGGCGTCAGCTTTGAGGATTTTCTGCATTCGCTGGACGACCTGCCGGACCGGGCGCGGCTTGCGGTCCCGGACCTGCATCTGCCACAGATCGAATTGCGCGCCGTGGGCGATGGACGATACAGCCTGATCTGCAAATCCGACGTGGCCGGTTTTGCCCATCTGATGATGGGGGTTCTGCGCGCCATGGCCGATGACTACGGGGCCCTGGCCCTGCTTGAGCCGACCGGCGCGGTGCAGGGGGTTGAAACCCTTTCGATCTCGCTGATCGAACCGGATTATGCCGAAGGACGTGCATTTGAACTGGGAGCACGGGCGGGATGACGGGACCTGGCGACGCATCGGTGCTGGATGTCCTGTGCCCCATGCACATCGTGATCAGCGAGACAGGGCATATCACCCACGCCGGGCCGACAGCCCGCAAGCTGACCGGCGACAGGCCGATGGTCGGGGCCCGCTTTCTCGAAGTGTTTGCCGTCAACCGGCCACGGGCCGTCGCCAGCATGGAGGATCTGAAGCGGTCGGGTGGCGCGAAACTGCATCTTGAAATGCGCGCCGCGCCGCACACCGCGCTCAAGGCGGTGCTGGTGCCCTTGCCGGACGGGGATGGCAAGATGATCGTGAACCTGTCGTTCGGGATTTCGATTGTCGATGGCGTGCGGGATTATGCGCTCAGCAATGCCGATTTCGCGGCGACGGATCTGGCCATCGAAATGCTCTACCTGATCGAGGCAAAGACAGCGGCGATGGACGAATCCCGCCGCCTGAACCTGCGCCTGCAGGGGGCCAAGGTCGCGGCGGAACAAAAGGCCGATACCGATATGCTGACCGGCCTTGCCAACCGGCGCGCGCTGAACACTGTGCTGACGCGCTTGGTGGCGGGCCAGGTGCCTTTTGCGGTCATGCAGATCGACCTGGACTACTTCAAGGCCGTCAACGATACCCTGGGCCATGCGGCGGGCGACCATGTCTTGCAGACCGTCGCGCGGATCATGGCTGAAGAAACCCGCAAGAAGGACACGGTTGCGCGGGTCGGCGGGGATGAATTTACCATCGTACTTGCGGATGTGCGCGGCGATGACATTCTGCGCCGTGTCGGGCGACGCATCATCAACCGGCTGGAAGAGCCGATTTCCTTCAAAGGGCAGCTGTGCCGGATTTCCGCCAGCATCGGCACCGTCTGGATTCAATCCGGCATCAGCCCGGCAATGCACGAACTGATGGATGATGCGGATGTGGCGCTTTATGCGTCCAAACACGCCGGGCGCGCCCGCCAGACAATTTATGATCCTTCCCTGCGCGATCTTGCCGGGAAGGTATCCGCGCGGGATGCCCCTGGACAACACCCCGCCTGACGCCTTTCATGGCCACAGTGCCACGGCAAAACCACGGCGGATGCAGCCAGGTCATGGACCCCTGCGCGGGGCTGTCGTATCACCCGACGCATGAAAACACCGCTTCATATCCTGCGCCGTGTCATACGGCGTGCCGCCGAACGCCGCCGCCGCGCGCGATTCGCGGCCGCCCTGCGCCATGTTCATGGGCCAACCACGCTGGAGACCGGCAAGGATGATGTGATCGCCATCGTGCTGGTGCGCAACGGCAGCTATTACCTTGACGCCTTTCTCGACCATTACCGCAGCATCGGCATCCGGCATTTCGTCTTCATCGACAACGGGTCGACCGACGAAACGCTCGCGCGGATCGCGGCAGAGCCGGGCACGGTGATCGACCAATGCACCCTGCCGCTGGCAGGCTACGAGGACCTGCTGCGCGCCTATCCCGCCCGGACCTATGGGCAGAACCGCTGGTGTCTATACGTGGATATGGACGAGATCCTGGATTTTCAGGGGGCTTCAACCCACGGCATCCGCGCCCTGACCACCTATATGCAGGCGCGGGGCCATACCGCGATGGCGGCGCAGATGCTGGAGATGTTCCCCAAGGCGCCGCTGTCGCAGGTGGCCGATCTGCCCTATGACCGCGTGCTGCGCGATTTTGTCTATTACGACATCAGCCACATCACCCGCTTTGACTACCACAGCCCTGACATCGCCTTTTCCGCCCTGTTGCGCGACAACCGGCTTGCCAGCGATGCGGTGAAATTCTGCTTTGGCGGGGTGCGGGGCAAGGTGTTTGGTGAAAACTGCTGCCTGACGAAACATCCGCTGATCTTCAACGGGCCGGGTGTCACACCCGCGCCGCATCCGCATCTGTCGATGGGGGTGACGGTGTCGGACGTGACGCCGGTGATCCAGCATTACAAGTTTGCCAACAACCCGCTGGCCCGTGATGCCGCCTCGCTGTCCTCGGGCGATCTGGCCCATGGCGAGGACGCGGCCCGCGCCAAAGTGCTGACGGACAGCCCCGATGTCAGCCTGTTTTCGCTGGAGGCGCGGCGCTGGAACCGGGTGGAACTGCTGGCGCGCGCGGGCTTTACCGTGACGACACAGGACTATGCCGACCACCTCGCGGACCTGTCGCCGTGAAGGTCGCGGCGATCGTCATTGGCCGCAACGAAGGGGCGCGGCTGATTGCCTGCCTTGATGCGCTGTCAGGCCGCGCCGATCCGGTGATCTATGTGGATTCAGGGTCCACCGATGGCTCGGTGGCGGCGGCGCAGGCGCGCGGCGCGCAGGTGATCGCGCTGGACATGACGCAGCCCTTCACCGCCGCGCGTGCGCGCAATGCCGGGCTGGCGGCGCTGCCCGCCGATGCCGAACTGGTGCAGCTGCTGGATGGCGATTGCGTCTTGCGCGACGGCTGGATCGAGACGGCCCGCAGCTTTCTGGCGGACCATCCGCAGGCCGCCGTGGCCTGTGGTCGCCGCCGTGAGCGCCACCCAGAGGCCAGCACCTACAACGCGCTGATCGACGCGGAATGGAACACAGCCGTGGGGCAGGCCAGGGCCTGCGGCGGTGACGCGCTGATGCGTGTGGCAGCCCTGCGCGCGGTCGGCGGCTACCGCGACACTCTGATCGCTGGGGAGGAGCCGGAGCTTTGCGTCCGCCTGCGCGCGGAGGGATGGCAGGTCTGGCGGCTGGAGGCGGAGATGACCTGGCATGATGCCGACATCACCCGCTTCGGCCAATGGTGGAAACGCACGCGCCGGGCCGGTCATGCCTTTGCCGAAGGAGCAGCGCTGCACGGCGCCCCGCCCGAGCGTCACTGGGTGACCGAGACCCGGCGCGCGCTGACCTGGGGCGCGGGCCTGCCGCTGGCAATCCTGGTTCTGGCGGTTTTCTTGACGCCCTGGGCGCTGTTGCTGCTGCTGGTCTATCCATTGCAGGTGCTGCGCCTGTCGCGGCGGGGCGGGGTTGCGCAGGCGACTTTCACCGTCTTGGGCAAATTCCCCGAGGCGCAAGGCGCGTTGCAATACCTGCTGGGCCGCCGCAGGGGCCGGATCATCGAATACAAATAGCCCCGGACGTCAGCGCTGGCGCAACGCCTGTGCCACAAGCCCCGGCAGGATCGCGAAACATTTCGCATAGCGCGGCACCATCCGGCGCGGGGCCTGCAGCGCCCGCCACAGCCATTCCAGCGCCAGCATCCGCATGACACGCGGCGCGCGGACCTGATGACCCGACAGAAAATCAAGCCCCGCCCCGATCGAGGCGAAGCCGACCCCCGGTGCCTTTTCCCGGCCCCGTGCGGCAAACAACTCCTGTTTCGGCGCGCCAAGTGCAATGAAACACAGGCCTGCGCCCGACGCGGCCAGTTCGGCCAGCAGCGCATCGGCAGTGGCACCCTGCGGGTCGAACCCATAGGCCGGGGCGTGGATATGGGTGACTTCCAGACCCGCTGTGCGGTCCGTCAACGCCTGCGCCGCCCCCCTCAGCGCCGCCGCGCTGCTGCCGATCAGCGAAACCGTTGTGCCGGTCTCGGCCGCAAGGGCGCACAGCGGCAGGATCATGTCAGAGCCGGGCATGAGTTCGACCGGCTGCCGCGCCAGTTTCGACAGCCAGACGATGGGGCGGCCATCGGCCACCACCATGTCATGGGCGCGATACGCCGCCAGAAAGGCCGGATCACGGGGCAGTTTGGTCAGGTGATCGAGGTTCAGGGTGGCCAGCGCGAATCCGTCGCGGGCGTCGAATTTTTCCCGGACGGCGCGAAACAATCCCGCGCGTGTCGGCACATTGACCGCGACTTCGGCCGGGGGCGTGCCAAATTTCACACGTCACCTGCCCAAGCGCAGCACGGGGCGCAGGGCAGGCGCGCCATGGGTAACCATATATTCTTATTCATTAACAAAATCTTGCAGGCGTTCTTTTTGTCGATCTCCGGGGTTTTGCCAAATCTACCCAGATGACAGGGCGCGGGCCAGATGGTAATTTACCCGCTCGACCCTCTCACGCGACCTCAGGACACGCCCGGACCCCATGCCCAACGGCCTTGCATATCTGATGCTGCTGATCTGGCCGCTGGTCTGTCTGATCCTGTTCCGGACCCAGAAGCTGGACCGTGCGCTGATCTGGTCGATTCTGGGGGGCTATCTGTTTCTGCCACCGCTGGCAGAGTTCAACCTGCCGCTCGTTCCGGCGATGGACAAGACCTCGATCCCCAATCTGAGCGTGTTGTTGATCCTGCTGTTCGGGGTGAAATACCGGGTCAACCTCTGGCCCGATGCGCGGCTGGCGCAGTTGCTGGTGGCGGGGCTGGTCCTGTCGGCCATTCCGACCGTGCTGACCAACAGCGACCCGATCATTTTCGAGGTGCTGCGCAATACCGACCCGATTGTGTTCATGGTGGACCAGCTGCCGGGACAATCGGTGCGCGACATCGGGTCGGTGCTGATCGCGCAACTGCTGAGCCTGGTGCCCTTCCTGCTGGCGCGCCAGTTTCTGGCGACAGAAAGCGGGCTGCGCGAACTGCTGACCGCGTTTATGGTCGGGGCGTTGATCTATTCGGTGCCATCGCTGATCGAAATTCGCCTCAGCCCGCAGATGAACGTCTGGATCTACGGCTTTTTCCAGCATTCCTTCGAGCAGATGATGCGCGACGGCGGGTTCAGACCCATCGTCTTCCTGCCGCATGGGTTGTGGCTGGCGCTGTTTGTCTGCACCGGGCTGATTGCCGCTGCCGGTCTGGCGCGGGTGGCCGAACCCGAACGCCGGCTGCGGGGCTTCTGCGTGGTCGCCTATCTCGCGGTGCTGCTGGTCCTGTGCAAAAGCCTTGCGTCGCTGGCCTATGGCATGGTGCTGACCCCGCTGGTGCTGTTCGCGCCGCTGCGCTGGCAGGTCCGGTTGGCGCTGCTCTTTGCCGTTGTCGCGGTGGTCTATCCGATGCTGCGCAACTTCCAGCTGATCCCGCTGGACGCGATCATCGCCCAGGCCGAGGCGATCAACCCCGCGCGCGCGCAATCGCTGGAATACCGTTTCAACAACGAGGAGCAACTGCTGGCGCGGGCGGCGGAAAAGCCGCTGTTCGGCTGGGGCGGCTGGGGCCGCAGCCTGATCCGCGACGGCGAGACCGGGCAGATCCTGTCGATCCCGGATGGCCGCTGGATCATCATCTTCGGCACCTTCGGCTGGCTGGGCTACATCTGTGAATTCGGTCTGCTGGCCCTGCCGCTGGCGATGCTGGCGCTCTACATGCGGCGGCACGGCGAGGCGGCGCTGTCGCCGCTGGTGGCCCCCTTGTGCCTGATCCTGGGGGTGACGATGGTGGACATGCTGCTGAATGCCACGCTGACACCGCTGACCTGGCTGACGGCAGGTGCGTTGCTGGGGCATGCGGAACGCCTGATGCCAAGGGGGGCGGCCGCCCCGCGCCATGCGCTGGGGCAAACGGCGATGTCCCGGACCCGCGCAGAGGGCAAGCGCACGGTGCTTTGACCCGGGGCAAAACCACGGTTTTTGGCGCGTGGGTTCTGGCAAGAGGTTTATGTCCGGTGTGCGGAGATTGCTGCTGTTGGCTACGAAACGTCAAGCCGCGCATTGACGGGCCGTGGTTCGGCGATCCGACCTCGGTGAATGGCACTTAATGGCAGCCAAGCACTTCCGAGCTATCCATGGAAGACAACAGCAGCCAAATCGCCGTGCCAGGGGACGGCCCGGCGATGCGCGGCGGCCTGCGGCCTTGATTCCGCGCGGGGGGAAGCGGAAAGGCCTCCAACCGGACCTTCTGCGCACCGCAGGATCTGCCAACCTCCCGTTTCTGTCCGGCCAAAACCACCGATTCTGGCAAATGTGGCGCGACTGTTTCCATCTGCGGCAAAATTCCCCGGACAGCCCCTCGATTGTTGTGCTAAACCAGATCCGTGAACCGTCGAACTTGCTGCAAAACCTCTTAAAAATATGAGGGTTCGATAAAATAGGGCATAAAATTGCCGCAATTGCCCTGTTGAAACGCCCGGTATTTCAGAACTCGAATATGGGGCCCAAATCTGCCGCGCTTTCAGGTATGGGGTGATTTGAAAATGAGCACGTCAAAAAACCGCACCCTGACCGGTGAAGACATTGCCATTGTCGGCATGTCCGTGAACCTCCCCGGTGCCGCCGGTGTCGATGCCTATTGGGCCAACCTGCGCGATGGCGTGGAAAGCATCCGCCGCCTGTCCAAGCAGGAGCTTCTGGAGGCGGGCGAAAGCCCCGAAAACATCGCCCGCAAGAACTACGTGCCCGCCGCCGCTGTCTTGGACGGGTTCGAGACCTTCGACCCAGACTTCTTTGGCTTTTCTCCCAAGGATGCGGCAATCCTCGACCCCCAGCACCGCAAGTTCCTCGAAGTGGCATGGGAAGCGATGGAACAGGCGGGCCATCCGCCTGAAACGATTCCCGGCGACATCGGCGTTTATGCGGGCTGCGGCATGGGCAGCTATTTCTATTTCAACATCTGCTCCAACCCCGACCTGGTGGACGATGTGGGCATGTTCCTGCTGCGCCACACCGGCAACGACAAGGATTTCCTGTCCACCCGCGTCAGCCATGTGTTTGACCTCAAGGGGCCGTCGATCAACCTCCAGACCGCCTGTTCCACCTCGCTGGTGGCGATCCACTATGCCTGCGCCGCCCTGCGCGCGGGCGAGGTGGACATGGCGCTGGCGGGCGGCGTGACCATCGAATTGCCGCAGGGGCGGGGGTATCTGTTCAAGGAAAACGAAATCCTGTCGCCCGACGGGCATTGCCATGCCTTCGACCACCGCGCGCAGGGCACCGTCTTTGGCTCCGGCGCGGGCTGCGTGGCGCTGCGCAGGCTCAGCGATGCGGTCGCGGACGGCGATCACATCTGGGCGGTGATCAAGGGATCGGCGGTCAACAACGATGGCGCGGCCAAGGCGGGGTATCTCGCACCTTCGGTCGATGGCCAGACCACCGCGATCACGGCGGCACTGGATGCCGCCGGAGTTGCGGCGCAAAGCATCGGCATGGTCGAATGCCACGGCACCGGCACCTATCTGGGCGACCCGATCGAGGTGGCGGCCCTGACCGAAGCCTACCGGAGCGAGACCGACGCCACGGATTTCTGCCGCATCGGGTCGGTCAAGACCAACATCGGCCATCTGGACACCGCCGCCGGGGTCGCAGGCTTTGCCAAGGCCGCACTGGCCCTGCATCACAAACAAATTCCCCCGTCCCTGGGGTTTGAGGCCCCGAACCCCGCAATCCCCTTCGCGGGCAGCCCGTTCCGCGTCAACGACCAGCTGACCGACTGGGCGCCCGCCGACACCCCGCGCCGCGCCGCGATCAACGCGCTGGGCGTGGGCGGCACCAATGCCCATGCGATCATCGAGGAAGCACCGGCGCGCGCCGCCTCTGACGCCAGCGACTGGCCGTTCCAGCCGCTGGTGATCTCAGGCCATACCAAGGCGGCGCTGGATGCCAATACCGCCGCCCTGGTCGCCCATCTGCGCGCCCATCCCGAACAGCCGCTGGCCGATGTGGCCTTTACGCTCAAACAGGGCCGCCGCGCCTTTGACAAGCGCCGCGTCGTAGTCGCCGAAACCGCAACGCAGGCCGCCGATCTGCTGGAGGCAGGCGATGCCCGCCGCGTCTTTACCCATGATGCGCTGGGCGAGAGCCCGGAAGTGGTCTTCATGTTCCCCGGCGGCGGCGCGCAATACGCAGGCATGGCGCGCGACCTCTACGAGACAGAGCCGGTCTTTGCCGAGTGGATGGACCGCGGGCTGGCGCATCTGCAACCGCAGCTCGACTATGACATTCGCGCGCTCTGGCTGCCGGATGCGGATCAGGTGCAGGCCGCGGACGAGACGCTGAAAAAACCATCCGTGCAATTGCCGCTGATCGCCATCACCGAATATGCGCTGGCGCGGCTCTGGATGTCATGGGGCGTGAAACCCGCCGCCATGGTCGGCCATTCCATGGGCGAAAACGTCGCGGCCTGTCTGGCGGGGGTGATGACATTCGAGAACCTGATTGATCTGGTGCTGCTGCGCGGACGCTTGTTTGACGAAGTGCCCGCAGGCGGCATGCTGTCAATCTCGGCCCCGCTGGCGGCGATCGAACCGCTGCTGGGCGAGGATCTGGACATTGCTTCGGTGAACGCCGCTGAACTGATCGCCGTATCCGGCCCGCAGGCCGCATTGGATGCCATGCAGGACCGGCTGACCGGGGCGGGGCTGGACCACCGGCGCATCGCCATCGACATTGCCGCGCACAGCCGGATGCTGGAAGGCATCCTTGACCGCTACCGCGCCTTCCTTGGGGATCTGAACCTGCAAACGCCGCAGATGCCCTTTGCCTCCAACCGCACGGGCGAGATGATCACGCCGGAACAGGCGACTGACCCCGATTACTGGGTCGCCCAACTGCGCAATACCGTGAACTTCGCCGAATGCATGACCACGCTCAGCGCCGCGCGCAAACGGGTCTATCTGGAGGTTGGTCCGGGCAAGGCGCTGTCCTCGCTTGCGATGATGCATCCGAATGTCGGCGTGGGGCAGGTGATGTCATCGCTGCGGCATCCCGAACAGAACATCGCCGATGATGTCTATTTCATCTCCGTCTTCGCGCGGCTCTGGGCCTGCGGCGTCAATGCCGACTGGTCGCAGATCTGGGGCGAGGCGCGGCGCAACCGGGTGCTGCTGCCGACCTATCAGTTCCAGCGCGCGCGCTTTTTCATCGAACCGGGCAAGGCGGTCAGCGCCGCAGCCGCGCCTGCGCTGACGCGGGCGGATGACATTGCCGAGTGGGGTGCGGTGCCAAGCTGGCGGCCTGCCTTTGCCGATGTGGATGTGGATGCAGTGGCCGATCTGGCAGCAACGCCGCTGACCTGGCTGTTCTTCGCGGATGAGGCCGGGCTTTCCGCCCCGATGCGGACAAAGCTGCGCGCAGCCGGTCACCGGGTTGTCACGGTCCGCGCGGGCGATGCCTTTGCCAGCACCGGCGATGACAGTTTCACCCTTGCCGCCGAACAGGGGCGGGCGGGCTATGACCAGCTGATCGCGGCCCTGCGCGAGGGGGGGCAAATGCCCGACCGGATCGCGCATTTCTGGCTGACCGACGATCAGGTCGCCCCGCGCCCCGGCTCAAGCACCTTTGACCGCAACATCGAACAGGGCTTCTGGAGTCTGACCTGGCTGGCACAGGCCATCACCGAGGCAGGCATCGACGCGCCCTTGCATCTGAGCGTCTTTACCACCGGTGCGGCACAGGTGACGGATGAACCCTTGCCGCATCCCGAAAAGGCGCTGGTGTCCGGCCCGGTCGGCGTGATCACCCGCGAAGTGCCGGGTGTCACCGCGACCCAGATCGACCTTGACCCGGTGCCGCCGCTGGCCGCGCGGGCAGGGTGGTTCGCCAAATCCGCCCCGGCAATTCCCCAACCTGACCTGACCAACCGGCTGATCGAGGACCTGATGGTCACCCCCGCCAACCGCATTGCGGCCTATCGCGGCGAAAAGCGGTTCGAGATGGGCTATAAACCCCTGCCGCTGGCCCCGGCTGAAACAGCGCAGTTCCGCGACGGCGGCACATATCTGATCACCGGCGGCTTTGGCGGGATCGGCCAGACGCTCGCGGCGGATATCCTGACCCGGCACAAGGCCAATGTGGTGCTGCTGGCACGCGATGCCATGCCCGAACGGACCACCTGGCAGGCCCATATCGCCAAAAACGGCACCGCCGACCGCTCTGCGCGGCGGATGCAGGCGGTGATGCGTCTGGAAGAGATCGCAAAAGCCAAAGGCGGCAGCGTCGAGGTGGCGGGCGGCGATGTGGCCAACCTTGCCCAGATGCGCCGGGTGATTGACGATCTGACAGCGCGGCACGGCGGGCTGACCGGGGTGATCCACGCCGCCGGTGTGCTGGACGATGCGCCGATGCTGGGCAAGAGCGATGCCCAGATGGATGCGGTCCTGTCGCCCAAGGTGCAGGGTCTGCGGGTGCTGGACCAGTTGCTGCCCGACGGCGCGCTGGATCTGCTGGTGCTGTTCTCTTCGACCTCCACCGCGACCCGGTCGGCGGGGCAGGTCGATTATGTGGCCGCAAACGCCTGGCTCAACGCCTTTGCCGCCGCGCGCCGGGGCGGCAAGACAAAGGTTGTCGCGGTCAACTGGGGGGTCTGGTCAGATGTCGGCATGGCCGCCAATGCGTTGCCGGGGGCGGCCAGCGACGTGCTGCCACCCCGCCCGGTCGATGCGGCGCTGATCAAATCTGCCGGTGCGGATGCAGGCGGCGATCCGGTGCTGAGTGCCCCGCTGGGCACCGATCACTGGCTGCTGGACCAGCACCGCACCAGGGACGGGCAGGCGATCCTGCCCGGCACCGGCTATATCGAACTGCTGGCCGAAGCGGCAGCGGCGCAGGGCTTCAAGGCCTTTGACATCGAAGACCTCTATTTCCTGCGCGCCATGCCGGTGGCCGAGGGCGACGCGCGCCAGATGCAGATCACGCTTCAGGGCCGGGGCCGTGGCTTCAGCGCCGAAATGCGCAGCGATTGCGTCTTTGGCGGCCAGCAGGGCTGGCAGTTGAACGCCCAGGCCAATCTGGCCCCGCTGGCCGAGGCGCGACCCCATGCGCTGGACCTCGCAGCGATTTCCGCGCGCTGCGGTGACGTGCAAAGGGCCGGCGAGACGCGCCTGATCTCCCCGCAGGAGGCGCATCTGTCCTTTGGGCCGCGCTGGCATGTGCTGCGCGAAACCGCCCTTGGCGCGGGCGAGGGGCTTGCGACACTCGCCCTGCCGGATGACGCGCGGGAGGACCTGCAAGCCGGTCATATCCTGCATCCCGGCCTGATGGACCTTGCAACCGGCTGGGCCATATCGTTGGTGCCGGGCTATGGCGCGACACATCTGTGGGTGCCGGTCTCTTATGGGCTGATCCGGGTGCATGGCAGCCTGCCTGCCGAAATCCGCTCGCATGTGCGGCTCGCCTCCGGCAAGGCCAGCGATGGTTTTGCCCGTTTCGACGTCACCCTGACCGACCCGTCCGGCAAGGTGCTGGTCGAGGTCCGCGATTTTGCGATGAAACGCCTTGAGGGCGGTTTCGGCACCACCCCCCTGACCGCGGCCGAGGTCCGCTTTGAGGATGAGGGCCGGGACGACACGCCGCTCTCCGCCGCCGAGGAACGGCTGGCCTATCTGGTATCGCAAGGCATCCGCGCTGCCGAAGGGCCGGAGGCATTGCGCCGCGCGATGGCGCTGAACCGCCCGCAGGTCATGGTCTCTTCCCTGCCGCTGTCCGCGCTGATGGCGCAGGCCGATCTGCCCGCCGTGGCCCCGGTGAAAAGCGGTCAGAGCTTTGATCGCCCCGATCTGGACGGCAGCTATGTCGCGCCCCGCAACGGGATAGAGGAACGTCTGGCCGGGATGTGGGAGAACCTGCTGGGCGTCAGCCCCGTGGGGGTCGAGGACAGTTTCTTTGATCTCGGCGGGCATTCGCTGATCGCCGTGCGCCTGTTCGCCAACGTCAAACGCACGTTCAAGGTGGAATTCCCGATCTCGGTCCTGTTCGAGGCCCCGACCATCGCGAAATGCGCCGCCCTGATCGCGGCGGAAACCGGCGGCGCGGGCGAGGTTTCAGGCGGTGGCGGCGACGGGGTCGTGGCACCGGAGAAGTTCGAATTCCTGGTGCCGCTGAACCAGAGCAGCCACAAGCAGGCGGCACCGCTTTTTGTGGTGGCGGGGATGTTCGGCAATGTGCTGAACCTGCGCCATATGGCCTTGCCGTTCAGCGCCGAACGCCGGGTGATCGGCGTGCAGGCGCGCGGCCTGATCGGAGAGACCCAGCCCCATGCGACAATCCCCGAGGCGGCAGAGGATTATCTGAACGAAATCAAGCGCCTGCAACCCGAAGGCCCCTATCTTCTAGCGGGCTATTCCGGCGGCGGGATCACCGCCTATGAAATGGCACAGCAGTTGCGCGCGGCAGGCGATGAGGTGGCCGTGCTGGCGATGCTCGACACGCCGCTGCCGGTGCGCCCGTCGCTCAGCCGCCCCGACAAGGCGCTGATCAAACTGGCGGAACTGCGCGCCAAGGGGCCGGGATATCTGGCCGAATGGGCGCGCAACCGCTGGGCCTGGGAGATGGAGAAACGCAAGGGCCTGCACAGCCCCGGACAGGACGCGCCGGGGGCGGAGTTCAACAACCACAAGATTCAGGCGGCCTTCCTGAACGCGGTCGGCCAGTATCAGACGCCAACCTGGGACGGGCCGATGACCCTGTTCCGCCCGCCGCAGGATTTCCACTGGCAGGTGACCAACGGCAATTGGGTCAGCGCCGAACGCGAATATGTCTTTGCGGACAACGACTGGCGCAGATACGCGCCGCATATGGAGGTGATCGAAGTGCCGGGCGATCACGTCAGCATGGTGCTGGCCCCGAATGTGACGGTTCTGGCGCAGGAGTTGCGCGAGGTGATTGCCGCCGCATTGGTGCATCACGATGACCTGCAGGCGACGGCGGCGGAATGATGGCTGACCCCCGATTGCTTGTTGTGCTGCTGAACTACCGCACCCCGCAGATGACCCTGCGCGCGGCAAGGGCGGCATTGGCCGACATGCCGGAAACGGCGGAACTGGTGATTGTCGACAATGCCTCCGGCGACGGGTCGATGGGGATTTTCGAACAGGCGCTGGCCGAATGGAATCTGGGCACGCGGGTGCGGCTGATCCTGTCGGGGCACAACGGCGGCTTCGGGGCGGGCTGCAACATCGGGCTGGCCGAACAGATGTCCGACGGCAGCGCGCCGGATTTCTTCTATCTGCTGAATTCCGATGCCTTTCCCGATCCGGGCTGCATCGCAACCTTGCTGGACCACATGGCGCGCCATCCGCGCGCCGGGTTCGCCGCCAGCCATGTGCGGGGCGAGGATGATCTGCCCCATACCACCGCCTTCCGCTTCCCCTCCATCGCGGGAGAATTCGAGGGCGCGGTGCGTTTCGGCCCCGTCTCGCGCCTGCTGCGCCATGCCATCGTGGCCCCCCCGCTGCCGGAACAGACCACGCAGGTGGACTGGGCCGCAGGGGCCAGCGTGATGATCCGCGCCGAGGCACTGGATGAAATCGGCAGATTTGACGAGACCTTCTTTCTTTATTTCGAGGAAACCGACCTGATGAAGCGCGGCGCGCACGCGGGCTGGTCCTGCTGGTACGTGCCAGAGGCCAAAGTGGTCCACATCGGCTCCGTCTCCACCGGCATGAAGGAATGGCAGCGCATGCCGGCCTATTGGTTCGCCTCGCGCCGCCACTATTTCATCAAGACCCATGGCCGGGCCTATGCCGCCGCCGCATGGGGCGCGCGGCTGACCGGCTCGGCGCTGCACGCCCTGCGCTGCACCCTCACCGGGCGCAGGCCGCAGGACCCCGCCTTTTTCACCCGCGATCTTGCGCGGCACGGGCTTGGCCTGCGCACCGAATCCGGCACCGCAACACCCCGCCGCCCCGCTACGGAGGACAGAACATGACCGCCACTTTCCAGCCCGCCGGTTTCAGCGCGATCCTGATCGGGGATGAAAGCCTGACCATCGCCTGTGGCGACATGATCCTGGCCGGGGGGCATGGCATCGCGGCGGTTGTGACGCGCGATGCCGCTGTGCGCGGCTGGGCCGAGGGGCAGGGGATTGCCACGCTCACAGCCCCCCGCGATCTGCTGGCGGCAGACGTGAGCGCCGACTGGCTGCTCAGCATCGCCAATCTGCGGATGATCCCCGACGACGTGCTGGCGATCCCAGCCAAGGGCGCGATCAACTTTCACGACGGACCATTGCCCGCCTATGCCGGGCTCAACACCCCCGCATGGGCCGTCATCAACGGCGAAAAAACCCATGGCATAAGCTGGCACCTGATTGAGGGCGGCGTGGACGAGGGCGACCTGCTGGCGCAGAAGATGATCGACATCGCGCCGGATGAGACCGCCTTCAGCCTCAATTCGAAATGTTACGCCGCCGGGATGGAAAGCTTTGGCGCGGTGCTGTCACAGCTTGAGGCGGGTAGCCTTGAGCGCAGGCCGCAGGACCTGAGCCAGCGCAGCTATTTCGCCCGCGACCAGCGGCCAGAGGGGCAGGGCGTTCTGAACCTGACCCGCCCCGCCGCCGATCTGTCCGCGCTGATGCGGGGCTTGGATTTCGGTGACTACTGGAACCCGCTCTGCCTGCCGAAACTGGCGCTGGAACATGCGGTTCTGGTGGTCGGCGGGCTTGAGGTCACGGCGCAGACCGCCGCCCCCGGCACGGTGCTGGAGCTTTCCCGCAATGCCGTCACCCTGGGCACGGCGACACAGGCGGTGCGCCTGAGCGACCTCAGTGATTTCAGCGGCACACCCGTGGACCTGACCCAATGGCTGAAGGTCGGGGACGTGCTGCCAAAACCGTCCTTGCCGGATACCCCGGTCGCGGATGAGGCACATTGGCGCGGGGTTCTGGCGGGAAATGAACCCTTGAAACTGCTGCTGGCAGGGGCCGCCACCCGCCCGGCAGAACCGGCCTCCATCCCCTTGACCACCGGCGCCTTGAATGCCGATCAGATCGCAAGCATCGCGGCGCTTGTCGCGCTGCGCTCTTCCGGTCAGGTGGCGGCGACACTGGCGGTGCAGGCCGACACGACAAACCCGCTGCTGGCACCCTGGTTGCCCCTCGCCGTCACGGCAGAGGATGACACACCGCTCACAACCGCTGCCGACCGGATCGCCAGGGGAATGGAACGCGCGCGCGCCAGCACGGGCCGTGCCGCCGACCTTGGCCTGCGGGACCCGCAAGTCGACCCAGGCGCGATGCCCGACGTCGGCCTGTCCGAGGATGAGGCGCTGTTCCCCGGCACCGCCCTGACGGTCAGCCTGTCCGGCAGCCTGCATTACGATGCCGCGCGGGTCCCCGACGATGCGGCCCGCCTGATTGCCGACCGCCTGAACACCGCCTTTGCCGCGCTGCCGGATGCCACAAGCAGCGGGGCGCTCTGGGCGCTGCCGGAAGGTGAAATGCAGCAGATGCTCACCGGCTGGAACGCCACCAACCGCGCCTATGACCGCACAACCGTGCATGCCGCATTCGAGGCGCAGGTCGCCCGCACGCCTGATGCGGTCGCGCTGGTGTTCGAGGATCAGACATTCACCTATGCCGCGCTCAATGTCGCGGCGAACCGGCTGGCCCATGCCCTGCTGGCAGAGGGGGCCGGACCGGACATGCCCATCGGTCTTTATTGCACGCGGGGGCCTGACCTCATGATCGGGGCGCTGGCGATCCTGAAATCGGGGGGGGCCTATGTCCCGCTCGACCCGGCCTATCCAGCCGACCGCATTGCGCATTACATCAGCGACAGCGCAGCACCGCTGATCGTGACACAGGCGAAGATCGCCGCGCAGCTGCCTGAAAACGAAGCGAAAACCGTGATGGTGGGTGCCGATCATTCGGCCATGCCCGACCACAATCCCGATGCCCGCGCCACCCCCGACGATCTGGCCTATCTGATCTATACCTCCGGTTCTACCGGCACGCCCAAGGGGGTGATGGTCAGCCACGGCAATGTCGCCAATTTCTTTGCCGGGATGGACGACCGCATCGACCATGACAGCGCGTCGGTCTGGCTGGCCGTCACCTCGCTGTCTTTCGACATCTCGGTGCTGGAACTGTTCTGGACCATCTCGCGCGGCGTGAAGCTCGTGCTGACCGGCGACGAAAGCCGCACGCTGGTGTCGAATGGCCCCCTTGCGCGGTCAGCGCGCGCCATTGATTTCAACATCTTCTACTGGGGCAACGACGATGGCGTCGGCCCTGCCAAATACGAACTCTTGCTGGAAGGCGCGAGGTTCGCCGACACCCACGGCTTCAATGCCGTCTGGACGCCGGAGCGGCATTTCCACGCCTTTGGTGGCCCCTATCCGAACCCCTCTGTCACCGGCGCCGCGGTTGCTGCGGTGACCTCGAACCTTGCGATCCGGGCCGGGTCCTGCGTCGCCCCGCTGCACCATCCCGCCCGCATCGCCGAGGAATGGGCGGTGATCGACAATCTGACCAACGGGCGCGTCGGGCTGGCCATCGCCAGCGGCTGGCAGCCGGATGACTTCGTGCTGCGCCCAGAAAACACGCCGCCCGAAAACAAGCCCGCAATGTATGCAGCCATCGACCAGCTGCGCAGGCTCTGGGCCGGGGAAGCGGTTGAATTTCCAAAGAAAGACGGCACTCCCCACGCCGTCATCACCCAGCCGCGCCCGGTCTCGGCAAAGCTGCCGATCTGGGTCACAACCGCCGGGAACCCGCAGACCTGGAAAGAAGCGGGCGAGATCGGGGCCAATGTGCTGACCCACCTGCTGGGCCAATCGGTCGAGGAAGTCGCGGGCAAGATCAAGATCTACCACGCCGCCCTGCGCGAGGCGGGCCATGACCCGGCGGATTTCACGGTCACGGTGATGCTGCACACCTATCTCGACGACACCCGCGAAGCCGCCGAAGAGGTCGCGCGCGAGCCGATGAAGGATTACCTGCGCTCCGCCGCCGGTCTGATCAAGCAATACGCCTGGGCCTTCCCCGCCTTCAAAAAGCCCGAAGGCGCGACCAACCCCTTTGACGTCAACCTTGAGGGCCTGTCCGATGAGGAAATGGACGCGATTCTGGAATTCGCCTTTCAGCGGTATTTCAACGACAGCGGCATGTTCGGCACCGTGGCGGACGGGCTGGCGCGTACTGAAGAACTCAAGGCGATCGGCGTGGACGAGGTTGCCTGCCTGATCGACTACGGCATTCCGGTGCCGGATGTGCTGGAAGGGCTGAAACCGCTGGCGCAGGTGCTGGCCGAAGCCAACCGCGAGATCACGCTGGCGGCGGATGATTTCTCCATCGCCGCGCAGATCCAGCGCCATGGGGTGACGCATCTGCAATGCACCCCCTCGATGGCGCAGATGCTGGTCATCAACGAGGAAGCGCAGCAGGCCCTGGCAGGGGTGCAACAGCTGATGATCGGGGGGGAGGCCTTGCCCGGCTCACTGGTCGCGGCGCTGCAATCGCATACACAGGCCAGCATCCAGAACATGTATGGCCCGACCGAAACAACCATCTGGTCAACCACGCAGATGGTGGCGGATGCCGCAGATGTCACAGCCCCCATCGGGACGCCCATCGCCAATACGCAGGTCTTCATCCTGGATGAAAAGATGCTGCCGCAACCAGCTGGTGTTGCTGGGGAATTGTGGATCGGCGGTGACGGCGTCACCCTCGGTTACTGGCACCGCGAGGAGATGACGGCAGAGCGGTTCGTGGACAATCCCTTTGGCGCTGGCAAGCTCTACCGCACCGGTGATGTGGTGTCATGGGATGCGGCGGGATGCCTGCATTTTGCAGGCCGCGCCGATGCGCAGGTCAAGATACGCGGTCACCGGATCGAACTGGGTGAGATCGAGGCGCGGCTTGCGGGCCTGCCGGGTGTCACACAGGCCGTTGTCATCGCGCGCGACGGTCCCGGCGGGGCGCAACTGGTGGGCTATGTCACCCCCGCCAACGCGATAAGCGAGGCGGCCGCGAAGGCGGCGTTGATGCAGGACCTGCCTGCCATCATGGTCCCCGGCGCCGTGGTAGGGTTGGCTGCCATGCCGTTGACCCCAAACAAGAAAATTGACCGCAAGGCCTTGCCCGCACCGACAGCGCGGGGTGCAGCCCCCCGGCCCAAAGCGGTCACGCCGGATCGGGTCGAGGACGCGCCGACACAAGGCAGCGCAGAGACGGTGCAGCGCATTGCAGAAGTCTGGACCGGGCTGCTGGGCGTCGCCGACATCCGGGCGGAGGACAACTTCTTTTCCCTCGGGGGTCATTCCCTGCTGGCGGTACAGGCGCACCGCGACATCAAGGCGGCATTGGGCGGCGTGGCGCTGTCGATCACCGACATCTTTCGCTTTCCGACCCTTGGGGCCTTGGCCGGGCATCTGGACAAGGCCACCGGTGGCACAAGGCGCAAGCGCCAGCCGTCACCGTCAGAGCCTGCACCGCAAAGGGGCGCGGAAATGCGCCATGCCGCGCCGGTTCTGCCTGCCGAAACTGCTGATATCGTTCAGAAACGTCGTGCCATGCGGGCAGGGCGGCGCACAGCGGATGCCTGATGCAAAAGCAATTGAACGGGCGGTGCGCGGGTTGTTCGATGTGCCGGTGGGCCTTGGCCTGACCGATCCGAGCGCGCCACAACCTCCGGTCTGGGCGGGGGAAGCCGAAGCGCTGGCAGGGGCAGTTCCCGCCCGCCGCAACGAATTCGCAGCGGGCCGCGCCGCCGCGCGGATGGCGATGCAGGATGCCGGTTGCCCCGCACAGGCGGTCCCGGTTCAGGCCAACCGCGCGCCGGACTGGCCGCAGGGGCTGGCAGGCAGCATCACCCATACAAGGCAGCTTTGCCTGGCGGTTGTGTCAAACCGCGTCAGATCGCTGGGCCTCGATGCCGAACAGCTTCACAGATTGGATGAAGATATCATTCCAATCATTTGTTCTGATGTGGAAATATCCCGTCATGCAGGTATCCCGCTGGCGGAACTTGGCCTGATGATCTTTGCGGCCAAGGAAGCCGCCTACAAGGCGCAGTTTCCGCTGACGGGGCAGCTCTTTGGGTTTGAGGTTCTGGATGTGACGTTCGATCCGCCCGCAGGGCGCTTTGACGCGAGATTCCTGCACCCCATCGGCCCGTTTTCCGTCGGCGATAGCCTGCCGGGGCGGTTCGCCGAAGTGGCCGGGCATCTTGTCACCGGGGTTGCGATTGGGCAACGTGACGGCAAAGGAGCCTGACCCGATGAAACCCGCCTCGCGCCGAACCGCCCTTGCAGGTCTGGGAGCCCTCGCGCTGGTGGCGGCAGCAGGTCGGCAGTTCTGGACCCGCGACCGGCGGCAGGGCGCGGCAGAGGCGCAGGCGCTTTATGCGGTGCCGCTCAATCCGCCCGATGCGGCGCTCAATGTCTATCATCTGGGTCACAGCCTTGTGGGGCGCGACATGCCCGCGATGCTGGCGCAGCTTGCCGGGGCAGGACATCGCTATCATTCGCAACTGGGCTGGGGCACCTCCCTGCGCGACCATTGGGAGGAAGACGTGCCCATCAACGGCTTTGCCGAGGAAAACGCCCATGCGTGGTTTCGCCCCGCGAAACAGGCGCTTGCCACCGGCAGTTATGACGCCCTGGTCCTGACCGAGATGGTCGAGATCCGCGATGCGATCCGCCATCACGATGCGGCGGAATATCTCGCGCGCTGGGCCGGGCTGGCCTGGGACGCGAACCCGCAGACTCGGATCTACCTTTATGAGACATGGCATCACACCGACGATGGCAACGGCTGGCTGCTGCGCATCGACCGGGACCTGCGCAAATTCTGGCAGGGCCGGGTCAAATACCCCGCGCTGGCCGCGACCGATGCGCCGATCCACCTGATCCCCGCCGGTCAGGTCATGGCGGCCTTTGTCCGCCGGGTCGAGGCCGCGGGCGGCATCGGCGGCGTCACCAGCCTGCATGATCTCTTTACCAAACGGGACGATGGCACCCCGGACACCATTCATTTCAATGACCTGGGGGCCTATCTGGTGGCACTGACCCACTACGCTGTCCTCTATCACCGCGATCCGCGCGGCCTGCCGCATGCGTTGACCCGCGCCGACGGCGCCCCTGCAACAGCGCCCTCTGCCGATGTTGCCGCTGTGATGCAGGACGTGGTCTGGCAGGTCATCGCGCGCCATCCTGAAACCGGGGTCGCGGCATGAGCCTGCTTGGGGTTGCTGCATCGGTGGTGATGGTGGGCCACAGCCTGTTCGGTTCCGACGGCCCCGACATGCTGCAAGAGGCGCTGCGCGCGGGCACCGGCGCAGGCACGGTGCGCGCCCAGATCATCAATGGCGCGCCGCTGAAATACAATTGGGACGAATCCGCCAATGCCGAAGGGATCGACGCCCGGTTGATCCTGCCCGAAGGCGGCACAACCCACTTGATCCTGACCGAGGCCATTCCGCTGGCAAACCATGTGAAGTGGTCCGATACCTATGTCTATGCGCAGGCCTTTGCGGGGCTTGCGGCCTCGGCCAATCCGGATGTGCATATCTATGTGCAGGAAACCTGGCATTCGCTGAAAAGCGGCACAGGTGCGGCGGTTGAGCATGACGAGGGCGCAGCCACGCCCTGGCGGGAACGGCTGGATCAGGATCTGCCGGTCTGGGAGGAAATCGTGGCCCAGGTCGGTGCCGCAACCCGGTCGGACAGTGCGCAGGTCGGGCTGATCCCTGCCGGGCAGGCGATGGCGCGTCTCTATGATGAGATTGCGGCGGAGCGGATACCGGGGCTCACGGATATGTCCGCGCTTTTTGCCGATGACATCCACCTGAATGACACCGGCCATTACTTTGTCGCGATGGTGCAATATGCCACGCTGACCGGGCAGGACCCGCTGGGCCTGCCGGTGGATTTCAACGACCGCTGGGGGCAGCCCTTTGACACGCCGGACGCGGACCTTGCCCGCCAGCTTCAGCGCGTCGCATTTGAGGCGGTGCAGGCCTATGGCGGCAGCGTGGTGGCCCCGGTGCCCCCTGCCAATGGGCCAGCGCGCGCCAGCACCGCTCCTGCGGCCCCCACCGGCCCGCCGGTTTTGCCAGAGACACCCGCTGTTGATCTGGTTGCGGCGGCGCGCGGTACGGTCGAGGGCACCAACCGGGTGGCCATCGGCCTTGCCGCCGTCTCGGACTGGAGCACCCAGGCCCCGTTTATCGACGTGATGAAGACCGCGCGGCCCTGGCTGGGCCATGAACCCGGTCGCTTCGGCGGCATGGAATACGCCGAACTGCTGGCGGGCGGGCATCTGGATGAAAACGGCTGGCCGATACGGATGCCCCGCAGCCTGAGCAGCATCGGCACGCTGATCCTGACCGACATGCCGCCAGAGGCTGCATCGCTCAAGGGGCGGTATCGTCTGGCCTATCGTGGCAAGGGCGTGATCGAGGTGACGGGGCGCGCGCAGAATGTGCGTTATGGCAAGGGCGAAGTGAGTTTTGACTACACGCCCGGTCCCGGCAGCGTGGACATCCGCATTCAGCGCATTAAAACGTCTGACCCGCCGCATGACATTTCGGTGGTCAAACTCGGAAACCTTGAACGCCACGCGGCGGGCGCGCTGTTCAACCCGGCCTGGACCGCGCGGATCGGCCAGTTCAGCGCGTTGCGCATGATGGACTGGATGGAGACGAACAATGCCAAGCTGGCCGCATGGGCCGACCGCCCCTTGCCCGGTGACGTGACCTGGGCAGGCGGTGTCCCGGTCGAGGTGATGGTGCAGCTTGCCAATGAGCTTGAGGCCGACATCTGGCTGAATGTGCCGCATCTGGCGGATGACGGCTTTGTGCGCCAACTCGCGGCGCTGGTGAAAGACAGGCTTGATCCCGCGCTGAAGGTCTATGTGGAATTCTCCAACGAGGTCTGGAACTGGCAGTTCGAACAGGCCCGCTGGGCCGATGTGCAGGCCCGCGCGCGCTGGAATGCGCAGGACAAGTGGATGCAATACTACGGGCTGCGCGCGGCAGAAGTGGCGCGGATCTGGTCCGGGGTCTTTGCCGGGGAAGACCGCGCGCGGCTGGTCAATGTGATCTCAAGCCAGACCGGCTGGCTGGGGCTGGAAACCGAGGCGCTGACCGCCCCGCTGGCGGTGGCAGAGGGGGTGCCAGCCCCGGCAGAGGCTTTTGATGCCTATGCGGTGTCGGGCTATTTCGCAGGCGGGCTTGGCACGGCGGAACGCGCGCCGATGCTCCGCAACTGGCTGGAGGAAAGCCGCACGCGGGCCGTGGCCGCCGCCAATGCAGAAGGTCTGACCGGCGCGGCGGCGGAGGAGTACATCACCCGGCACCGTTTTGATTTCGCCTTTGAACTGGCGGGCCGCGAATTGCGTGACGGGGCGGTCAGCGGTGACGGTGCCGATACGGTCAGTGACCTGATCACCCGTGTCTGGCCCTATCACGCGCAGGTGGCGCAGGCGCATGGGCTGGACCTGATCATGTACGAGGGCGGCAGCCATGTGGTGGGCATTGGCGCAATGGTCGATGACGCGGAACTGACCGCCTTCTTTCAGGCGCTGAACTACGCGCCGCAGATGGGCGCGCTCTACACCACCTTGCTGGAGGGGTGGAAAGCGGTCGGCGGACAGTTGTTCAACGCCTATTCCGATGTCTATGCCCCGACCAAATGGGGGGCATGGGGTGCGCTGCGCTATCTTGAGGATGAAAACCCCCGCTGGGATGCGCTGGTGGCGTTTCAGTGAGCCGGGCAAGCATTCTGATCCCGGCCCATGACGAGGCCGCCTATCTGGCCGCCTGCCTGACGGCGCTGCTGGCCTCGGACGATGTCGCGGGGGGCGTGCAGGTGATCGTGGTGGCCAATGGCTGCACCGATGACACGGCGGCGATTGCGCGCGGCTTTGCCGAACAGGCCGGGTTGAAAGGCTGGCATCTGCAGGTGCTGGAGCTGGCCGAGGGCAACAAGCTGGGCGCGCTGAACGCGGGCGAGGCGGCGGCAGCAGGCAGGGTGCTGATCTATCTCGATGCGGATGTGATTGTGTCACCGCCGCTGATTGCGCAACTGGCCGGGGTGCTGGACGTGGATGCGCCGCGCTACGCCAGCGGGCGGCCCAATGTGACGGTGCAGGGCGGGGGCGTGACACGGCCCTATACAAGGTTCTGGCTGACAACGCCTTTCATGACGCGCGGCGTACCGGGCTTTGGTGTCTTTGCCATGAACCGGGCGGGCCGGGCGCGCTGGGGCGGTTGGCCGGACATCATCTCGGATGACACCTATGCGCGGCTGAACTTTACCCCCGGTGAACGCCTCGCCGTGCCCGCCACCTATGACTGGCCCATGGTCGAAGGTTTTGCGCGGTTGGTGCAGGTCCGGCGCAGGCAGGACATCGGCGTGGCCGAGATCGAAAGCCGCTATCCCGAACTGATGGCAAATGACGACCCGCAGCCCGGTGCTGCGCCGCTGTGGCGTCGGGCCCTGGCCGACCCGCCGGGTTTTGCCGCCTTTTGTGCGGTGCGCCTTGCGATTCACCTGCCCGTCCTGCGCAGCAAGAACCGTTGGGTGCGGGGGCGCTGAGCGGGCAGGCGGGGGGCGGTCAGACCCGGTCGGAGGCCATGAGCGCCGCCAGCTTCTGCGCCTCTTTGTCAATGTCATGCCGCGCCAGCACCCGTGTGCGTCCGGCCTGCGCCATCTCGGACAATCTGGCCAGTGGCACCGTGGCAAGCCCGTCCAGGGCCTTCGCCAGGGCCGTGACATCGCCCGCAGGCACGAGCCAGCCGGTTTCATCGGGGCGCACCAGTTCGGGCGTGCCCGCGATATAGGTTGCGATGACGGGGCGTGCAGCGGCCATCGCCTCCATCACCACCATGGGAAGGCCCTCGGCCAAGCTGGGCATGACCATCGCATGGGCTGCTGCCAGTTCCGCGTTCACCCGTGTCTCATCGACCCAGCCGGTCAGGGTGATGCGCGCGCGCAGGTCAAGCTTGTCGATCAGCGCCTCGATCTGCGCGCGCATTTCGCCGTCGCCAATCTGGGTCAGGTGCAGGTCGGACGTGACCTCTGCCATCGCCTGTATGAGGGCAAGCTGGCCTTTCTGCTCGACCAACCGTCCGATTGCCACGACACGGCGCGGCCCCTGGGGAAGTGGTGCGGGGTCCTTGAACCGGGCGGGTTCGACGCCGCAATGGACGACATGGATGCGGTCCCAATCGGCGTGATCGGCCCAGCGCATCAGCTGCGAGCGGCAAAACTGGCTGATCGCGACGGTGAAATCGGCGGCCTGCATCTTGGCCCCCAGTGACAGGGCGCGGGGCGAATCGAATTCTTCGGGGCCATGTACGGTGAAGGAAAACTTCGGCCCGCCCAGCATCCGCGCCAGCATCGCCACGGCGGGGGCGTTTGTGCCGAAATGGGCGTGGGCATGGGTGATCCCGGCGGCGCGGCATTGCTCGGCCACATGGGCCGCTTCGGCAAGATAGATCAGATGACGCAGGCGGCCGACTTCGGACAGGCGGCCGAGTTTCAGCGCAGTCCGCAAGGCGGCAAAGAAACCGGCCGCGTCCCGGCGCAGGGCGCGCAGGCTGTCGCGGACCAGTGTCATCGGCCCCTTGGCAAGCAGGTAGTCGGTCTTTTCCGCCTCAGAGATGTCTTGCGGGTCCACCAATGTGCCGTCAAAGCGCCGCATGGCCATCCGCGTCACCGCGTGTCCCTGACGTTCCAGCGCGCGTATCTCGCGGCGGATGAAACTTTGCGAGGGTTGCGGATAGGTATTCAGGATATAGGCGATCTTCACGGCTCTTCCTTGTTCTTCATAACTTTGCCCCATTGGCGTGTCATGGCGCTGGCGCAGGACGCAAGGACGCTCTATTCAGCGCCTGAGGCAGAAGTGAGGCTTTTTTCGAGTGATTGCACGGGTTTTTGATGTGCTGAAGGATAACCGTCTGATGGCGCGCGCCCTGCGCTCGGCCTCGTGGATCCTGCTGGGCTATGGCGCATCGCAGGCGATCAGGCTGGCGTCGAACCTGATCCTGACGCGGCTGCTGTTCCCGGAGGCCTTTGGCCTGATGGCGCTGATCAGCGTGATCACTGTCGGGCTGACGCTGTTTTCCGATGTCGGCATCTCGCCCTCGATCTCGCAGAGCAAGCGGGGCGATGACCCAGCGTTCCTCGATACCGCCTGGACGATCCAGGTCATGCGCGGCATCGGGCTGTGGATCGCGGCCTGTGTGCTGGCCTACCCGGTGTCGCTGTTCTACGACCAGCCCGACCTGGCCCGCTATCTGCCCATCGCCGGTCTGGCGCTGATTCTGGGCGGGCTGAACCCGACCCGGATCGACACTGCGCAGCGCCACCTGCTGATGGGGCGGCTGACGGTGCTGGACCTGACATCGCAGGTGATCGGCATCGGGGTGATGATCGGCCTTGCCGTGGTGTTGCAATCGGTGTCCGCCCTGGTCATCGGTGGCGTCGCGGGGGCGGGGGCAAAGCTGCTGCTGACCCATTATGGCCTGCCGGGCCAGCGCAACCGGTTGCGCTGGGAAAAGACCGCGGCGGTCGAGCTGATCAGCTTTGGCAAATGGATATTCCTGTCCACGCTGTTCTGGTTCTTTGCCAGTCAGGGGGACAAGGCGATCCTGGGCAAGTTCCTGACGCTGGAGACGCTGGGCATCTACAACATCGGCTATTTCCTGGCCAGCTTTCCCCTGCTGCTGGGGCTGAGCGTGACGGGCCGTGTCATGATCCCCATCTACCGCGAAGGGGCAGAGCCACATCGTCTGGCCCGCATCCGCTATGGTCTCACCCTTGGCATCGGGGGCATGCTGGTGGTGATGGCGCTGATCGGGCCCTGGCTGGTCGATCACCTCTATGACAGCCGCTACGCCAGTTCCGGCGGGGTTGTGGTTTTGCTGGCGCTGGCGCTGATTCCGCAGGTAATTGGCATGACCTACGATCAGGCTGCCCTTGCGGCGGGAGATTCGCGGCGCTTTTTCATCTACTCCGCGCTGCGCTCCAGCTTGCAGGTGTCGCTGCTGCTGATCGGCGCGGTCTATGCCGGGCTGGTGGGGGCGATTCTGGGCATGGGGTTGGCCATGGCGCTGTCGCATCTGGTGCTGATCTGGCTGGCGCGGGTCCATGCCGTCTGGGACGCGCGGCACGATCTGACCTTCTTTGTGGCGGGCGGTGTTGCAGCGGTATTGGCTTTGTGGCTGCATCTGGATGTTCTGCGCGCCCTGGGCGCGTCGGTCTGACCTGGCAGGGGTTGTTTCGCGCGGGCTTTGACGCATTGAAATCTTAGATTTCAGGTGGTTGGAGTCAAAGTCGAAACCATAGGCTTCCTGCTTTGCGCTTTGCACTTTGCGCTCTGCACCTTGGCTGCCGACATGTGCCGCCCACTTCCCGCACCTGCAGACATGTCATGCAAGACCTGTCATTTTTGACATGTCTTGCATGACATGTCGTCCGAAGCGGCTTGATGCGCCGAAGCGTTTCGCGCCCACCCTCGCGGCCGGGCGCGAGCCTCAGTCACGCGCCTGTCGCGACGCTGCGAACCTGGATTCCGTGGGCCAGCCGCAGAGAACCTGTCAGTACCCAAGAATAACCGATTTTTGCGCCACATCGCTGACCCAGAGCGCGGCGCTACGTCCGAAGGACGGGGCAGGGCCCAGGCGGTCATTCGTGAAAATTGCAGCGGATGGCGGGAGGGAGTCCTTTCCGCATTCCCCCGCGCGGAATCAAGGCCGCAGGCCGCCGCGCATCTCCGGGCCGTCCCCCGGCACGGCGATTTGGCTGCTGTTGTGCCTCATCGTTAGGTAGGAAGTGCTTGGCTCCCATAAAGTGCCAGTCACTGCTGTCTGATCGCCGCACCACGTCCCTGCGATGCGCGGCTTGGCGTTTCGATGCCAACGTCGGTTTCGTCCCGCTCACCGGTCCTTGGCCCATACCACGCCTAAAGCGCCCCGCCTTAAACTTGAATCGCCAATACCCTGCCGCGCTTCGCGCTCTCGGGACATTGGCGATACGGAGCGTATCAGGTTAAAGGCGGGACGCTGTAAAAGCTGGTTTGGGTCGGAGCTGCTTGGCACGGCCCACTGACATGATTCAGCAAATTTGCCGCCAGGAGTCGGCGTTGCGCGACATTCGACAGAACCGCCGCTCAGCTGCGCCGGGCATCCGACTGTCTGGCCAGACGGGCATTGCGCCCCTTCTGACCGGCTTCCCTGCGGTCCTGCCAGAGTTTGGCCAGACCCTTGCTTGCCTTCACCCGACCGACCTGCGGAATGGACACGACAGGGACAAGGCCGGTTTCCCGCTCCATCTGGCGGGCGGTGCGGATCACGGGGCGGCGCAGTTCCATCAGAAACGCCAGCGCAAGCCCCGCAAACAGCGCGGCAGCGCCTCCCATGGCGGCCCGTTTCTTGCGGCTCATGCTGACCGGGAAATCCGGCACGCGGGCCTCTTCCAGGGTGATCAGCCGCTCGCCGCGCGCAGCGGCCTCCAGCGAATAGCCCACTTCCGCCTCGTTCCGGCGGGTGGCGATCACGTCCAACTGCCCCTGCAACTGCTCCATGCGGCGTTGAAACTTGATCAGCGTGCTTTCGACCTCGGGGGAGGTTTCGATGCTGGCCGCCAGTTCCGCACGGCGGTCCTGCAACAGGTCGCGCTGGGTGCCCAGGCTGGCCAGTTCCGCGTCAAGGTCGGCTTCCTCCTTGGCAACCGTCGCGGCGCGTGCGTTGCGGTCGATCCGGCTGCGGGCAAGCTGGGTTGCGATGATCTCGCGGTCCAGCTCAAGCAAGGCGTCGTTCAGGCTGGTGATTTCGGAGCGGACAAATTCGAGGCTGCCTTCGATGGAAATGTCATTGGCACTGCGAAAGGTGGCCATTTCGTCGTCCAGCCTGGCGATTTCCGCGATCAGCTGGTCCTCCTGGGCAGAGAAGAACTCCAATGTCTCGCGGGTCTGCTCGCGGCGCTGTGCGGCGGTCAGATCACGGGTGCGGTTGGCAAGCTCATGGGCGACGGCCTGTGCCTGTTCGGCATTGTCCAGCCGCGCGGTGATGGTCAGCACCGCGATGGTGCCATCATCGGCAAAGCCCTCGCGGGTGGCGGCGACCCCGTTGATGGACACGGACCTGCGCAGCAGATCGACCTTTTCGGACATCCGCAGGGCGGTCAGGTTCTCGAACAGGTCAAAGTCCTCAATGATTTCCGTCAGGCTGCTGCGCGCCATCAATTGCTGCTGGATCAGTTGCAGACGCCGTGCCGAGGACCCTTCGACCGTGGAAGGGGCCAGCGAGTCGGCAATCTTGGGTTGTTCGATCTGGATGACTTCGGCGGATTCGTAAACATGCGGCTGCGACAGGGCCCAGTAGAGCGACAGAAAACACCCGGCAATGAACACAAAGGAGATCACCCCGATGCGGCGGCGCACCATGTCCAGAAAGTCTGCAAGGGAATAGATCGGCCCCATGTACCTGTCACCTCAATGCAAAATGACCCCACAGACAGCCAATGCCATCAAGGGGTTCTTCGGCTTTCACCATGAAAATCGGGCGAAGTTGAGGCACAAATTGGCCAGGTCGCACCGGATTCCTGACCTATTTATAGCGCGGCAGACTGTTGCTGCGCGCCCTGTTCAGGACCACGCCCAGCAGGGGCACCTGGCCATCCAGCATATGTTCGCATTCGACCAGTTGCTTGCCCATCGTCTGTGACCCGTCCGATACCAGCAGGATGCCATCGAGATGCGGCAGGAAGGCCGACACATCGTCATGGCCCAGCATCGGCGGCATGTCGTAGATCACCAGATCCGGGCGCAGGGCCGCGCGCATCTGGTCCAGGGTCCGCGACAGCGCGGGGTTCTGAAGCGTTTCCGCCGCATCCATGTCCGGTGCGGCGTTCAGCCCCAGCGCCAGCGTGTCGCTGACCCGCTGGATTTGATCCTCGATCCGCGCATCACCGCTCAGAAAATCACGCATTTCGCCCGGTGCCGCCACATCCAGCGCAGGCGCCAGGCCCGGATCGCGCAGGTTGAAGTCCATCAGCACGGTGCGGGACCCGGCAATGCGCGACAGGCTCAGCGCGAGGTTGAGCGCGGTAAAGGTGGTGCCACAGCCCCGTGTCGGGGCGGTGATCGCAATATTGACCCAGCCGTTTTCGCCCGTGGTCTTGCGGAGACGGGTGCGCAGCAGATCAAAGGCCTGCACCGCCAGGCTGTCGCGCGCCGCATCCACCACCGGGATTGCGGTTGCGCGGTTGCGCCGGTCGCCCGGCGTCACAAGGTCAAGGTCGTCCCAATGGGGCACGTTCCGCCCGGCGACATCGGCACCGGGCGTTTGGTGAGCTGCCGCATCGACTGCAGAGGTCAGGGCAGGGGCTGACAGGGCGGAGGCGGGCTGAACCGGCGCAGGCTGGGCGGGCGTCTGCATGGTTGGCTCCGCTATGGTTTCCGGGGCTTCCGGTGCGGTTTGCACCGGGGGTTTGCTCCGCAGCACGTCCAACATGTCAACAGGGGCATCCGCCATCAGATCATCGGGCAGGTGGCGGCGCGGTCTGATGCTGTGCCGCAGACCGCTGGTCTGGGACCAGGACTCATCCTCCGTGCCCTGCGCGGTGGGATCGGCCCTGAGAAGATTATCCTTCATACCGGGCTCCTTTGGGGTGTCTGACATGGGAATGGATCATACCACAGTGTTTATCGGTGCAAAAGCAAGGCATCGCTCAATACCCCGTCTGGCGCAGGACCACACCAACGGTCTTGAACAGGATGGTCAGGTCCAGCCGGAAGTTCAGGGCGTTTTCATAGGCTTCATCGACCCCATGACGATAGGTGAACTTGTTGTTGTTGCGCGCACTGACCTGCCACAGGCCGGTCAGACCGGGGCGCACCGCGAAATAGGCACGCGGGTTGCCATAAAGGCCAAGCTGATCCGGCATCATCGGGCGCGGCCCAACCAGAGACATTTCGCCTTTCAACACGTTGATAAGCTGAGGAAATTCGTCAAGCGATGTCGCGCGGAGGAACCGGCCGACCGGGGTGATCCGGGGATCGTTGCGCAGCTTTTGCAAGGCGTCCCATTCGGCTTTGACCTCCGGGTTGGATGCCAGCAGGTTCTGCAACACCTGATCGGCATCGCGGACCATGGTGCGCAGCTTGAGAATCGAAAACCTGCTGCCGTCGCGGCCCAGGCGCTGCTGCTGATAGAACGGCTGCCCGCCCTCGATCCACAGGGCCAGCGCACAGACCGCAATGACCGGCAGCCAGAACGGCATGGCCAGCACGACAAGGGCCAGATCCAGCAGCCGTTTCAGACCGTTCCGATAGGGTTTTGCCGGTGCATGTTTGCGGGCGATCGCCGCATCCCACAAGGTGGATGCGTCCGCCGTAACCAAGTCCACGCGGCCCAGAATACCCTCTGCCGCAGACCGATGTTCACCAAGATCGAACAGGCCGTAGCCTGGCTGATCCATTCGGAATCTCTTCATCACAACCCCCCAGGGCCGCATATTAAAAATTGTCCCGCTGCGGCAATGCCGCCCCGGGTCCTTACTGGTCACTCACCCCGCCGGCACCATGGAACACCGGCAGTGGATACCGTCGCTGCATACGCTCAATCCGCGCAGCGTGATAGGGGGCGCCCGATCACTTTTTTTGCAGACGCAGCATGCGTTCGATGGCCGGTTGGGAAGCGCACCATGGCGCAATTCTTAACACTTTTCGGCACTTTTTGGCCTCATTTGTCGGAAACAGTTTGTTTCACGCTCGAAACACAGTCAAATCTCCCCTTTTGCGGGAATTTCGAGGTATTTTCTGTCAAATGAGACTGCTCCGGGCCGGACAATCCTGCGCGAAAGCGTTGATTGTCTGCCAACCGGCACCCTATGCGCCACAATTGAAGCTCGCACAGCGATTTCGCCTCTGACGGCGCGGGCGCATTGCCTGGTTGGCGCAATGGTTTGGGGGGCGAAATGGCCGGAGGGCCAGATGCGACACTCTCCACCCTGCACCGGCAGGACCGGATCAGATGAGTGATGAACTGGAGGGAGAAAGTGGCAGCCCGTAGGGGAATCGAACCCCTCTTTCCAGGTTGAAAACCTGGCGTCCTAACCGATAGACGAACGGGCCACGGGTCGTGAGCGGTTCATTAGGGTTTTCAGACAACGCGCGCAAGCAGAAATTTCCCCAAGACCGCGATAATCTGTGTTCAGGCCCGCGCGGCGTCTTCCAGGCGCAACTGAACGCTTTGCCGTCCGCGCCAGCTGTTGATGTCCAGCCGCCCCGCCAGATGGAACCGCGCGCCGCCATGGGCCTCCAGCGCGGCGCCCAGCGCGGTGTCATAGGCCCCGAAACAGATCGCATCCAGCCTGGGGCCGATCCCGTCGCCAAAGCTGATCTTGAGGTGGCTTTCGCCGACACGTTTGGCGAAGTGAATCTTCATCTCCGCAAAGACAAAGCGCGGGGAAGGGGCGGCGGCACCGAAGGGGCCTGCCTCCTCGACCTGTTCGGCCAGCTCGACAGAGGCGGCACCGGGCATCAGCAAGCCGGTCACGTTCAGGTCGGAGGGGCCAGTCAGATGCGCGCCCTGTCTGGCCAGCAGGTCTGCCAGCCGGGTCATCGCCGCCTCCAGCTTGTCCTCGGCCACGGTCAGCCCGGCGGCCATCTTGTGACCGCCGCCCTTGATCAGCAGCCCCTCGGCCGCCAGCCGCTGGATCGGCGCGCCCAGGTCGATGCCGCTGACCGAGCGGCCCGACCCCTTGCCGATGCCATCCTCAAAGCCGATCACGATGGCGGGGCGGTTGGAGGCCTCCTTGAGCCGCGAGGCCACGATGCCGACCACGCCGGGGTGCCAGCCGGGGCCGGAGGCCCAGACCAGCGGCGCGTCGAACCCGCGCGCCTGGGCCTGTTCGAGTGCGGCGGCACGCACGCCTGCCTCGACATCGCGCCGCTCGCTGTTCAGCGCATCCAGCCGCTCGGCCAGGGCCGCCACCTCATGCGGGTCGTCAGAGGCCAGCAGACGCGCGCCCAGATCCGCCTGGCCGATGCGCCCGCCCGCGTTGATCCGCGGCCCCAGCAGAAAGCCCAGGTGATAGGCGGTTGGTGCGGTATCCATCCGCGCCACATCCGCCAGGGCCGCAAGTCCCACGCGCTCGCGCCGCGCCATGACCTTGAGGCCCTGCCGGACAAAGGCCCTGTTCACGCCGATCAGCGGCGCCACATCCGCAACCGTCGCCAGCGCCACCAGATCCAGCATCGCCATCAGATCGGGGCCTTTCCGGCCCGCCTCGCGCAACTGGCGACCGGCCTCGACCAGCATCAGGAAGACAACCCCCGCCGCGCAGAGATGCGCCAGCGTGCCATCTTCGTCCTGCCGGTTCGGGTTCACCACCGCCAGCGCCTCGGGCAGTGTCTCGCCGCCCAGGTGGTGATCCAGGATCACCACGTCAGCGCCCGCCGCTGCCGCCACCGGGCCATGGGACAGCGTGCCGCAATCGACACAGACGATCAGGTCATGATCCGCCGCCAGCGCCGCCATCGCCGCGTCATTGGGGCCATAGCCCTCGTCGATCCGGTCCGGCACATAGAGCGTGGCACCATGGCCCATCTCGCGCAGCCAGATCAGCAGCAGCGCGGCGGAACTGCCGCCATCCACATCGTAATCGGCAAAGACCGCAATCCGCTGGCGCTGCGCCAGCGCCACAAGGAACCGCGCCGCTGCCTTTTCCATGTCTTTCAGGCCACGCGGATCGGGCAGCAACGCGCGCAGGGCCGGGGCCAGAAAGCCTGTCGCTTCCTCCGGCGGGACCCCGCGCCGCGCCAGCACCTGACACACCGCCTGCGGCAGGCCGGTGCGCTGCACCAGCAGCTCGGCGGCACGCTCCGCCTCGACGCCGGGACCAACCCAGCGCCGCCCGGTCAGGGAAGTCTCAACCCCGAGAAAGCCCACCGTCACCCCGCTTCATTGTTCCAAAAATATACACAAGCCACCGCCCGCCACGGGCGCGCGGTCAGTCTTTTGCGACCGGCGTGCGATAGTTGATGCGCCGCACAGAGCCGGTCTTGGACCGCATGATCAGGGTCTCGGTGGTCATCCAGCCGGGTTCGCGCTTCACGCCCGGCAGGATGGTGCCGCCGGTGACGCCGGTCGCGGCAAAGATCACGTCTTCCGTCACCATTTCATCGCGGGTGTAGATGCGGTCGAAATCGGTGATGCCGGCCTTGCTGGCCCGGCCACGCTCATCGTCGTTGCGAAACAGCAGCCGCCCGTACATCTGCCCGCCCATGCATTTCAGCGCGGCGGCGGCCAGCACCCCCTCGGGCGCGCCACCGGCACCCATGTACATGTCGATCCCGGTCTGCGGATCGGCGCAATGCATGACACCGGCCACGTCGCCATCGGTGATCAGCCGGATCGCCGCACCGGTGGCGCGGACCTCGGCGATCATCTCTTCGTGGCGGGGGCGTTCCAGGATACAGACGGTGATGTCCGCAACCGCACAGCCCTTGGCCGCCGCCAGCGCCTTGACCCGCTCGGCGGGGCGCATGTCCAGCGTGACAACATCTGTCGCATAGCCCGGCCCGATGGCCAGCTTGTCCATATAGGTGTCGGGCGCGTGCAGCATCGAACCGCGCGGGCCCATGGCGATCACGGTCAGCGCATTGGGCATGTCCTTGGCGGTCAGCGTGGTGCCTTCCAGCGGGTCCAGCGCGATGTCCACGCCGGGTCCGTTTCCGGTGCCGACTTCCTCGCCGATATAGAGCATCGGTGCCTCGTCGCGCTCGCCCTCGCCGATGACCACAACCCCGGCGATGTCCAGCATGTTCAACTGGGTGCGCATGGCGTTCACGGCGGCCTGGTCGGCGGCTTTCTCGTCGCCCTTGCCAATCAGGCTGGCCGAGGCAAGTGCGGCGGCTTCCGACACGCGGGCAAGGCCCAGCGACAGCATACGGTCTTGGAAATCGGCGGATGTGGGCATGGTAATTCCTTGGCGGTGTTAATATTGCCCTGTCCTCTATCGCGCCAAGCGGTTTCGTACAAGCACGCCATGGCGGCACGGGTATCCCCGGCCCAGGGTTCACGCGCCGGGGGCGGGTGTTTCAGGGACAGATTTCAGCGGCGCGACAACGGTCCGTGAAATGCCCTTTCCCACCAACGCAACGCGCAAGCCGGGCCATCGCCTGCCGTCATGCCAAAGGCATGCCGACGATCAAGGGCGCACCTTGGTGCGACCGGCGGGCAGGCGATGGCCCGGCACCTTCGGCTTGATTCCGGGCTTTGGCGAAAGACAGCAACCTCCCGCATTCCCGACGCAGACTCACACCGCAGCACATGTCCGACCTGTGTCGCAAACCATGCCGTCAATGAAAGAGCGGACCCGTAAATGAACCAGGTCTGGCGCCTCAGACCTCTTCGATGCGCAGGGCGACGGGCGGGCCCGCCATCACGCCGGTGCCATCCATCGCGGCAATCGCGCGGTCCAGATCGGCGGGGATGGTCTTGTGGGTCACGATCAGCACCGGGGCCGAGGCGGCATCATGTTCGTATTGCCGCATCCTGTTGATGCTGACGCCCGCTTCGCCCAGAACCGTGGCGATCTTGGCCAGGGCACCGGGTTTATCGACCAATTTCATGCGCAGGTAATAGGGGGCCGGGGTCTTGGACTTGGCGGATTTGGCCAGTTCCAGACCGGCGGCAGGCTGGCCAAAGACGGGCATCTGCATCCCGCGTGCAATATCGCAGATATCGGCCATCACCGCGCTGGCGGTGGGGCCTTCGCCCGCACCTGCGCCGCGCAGCACGATCTGACCCACGGAATCGCCATCCAGCACGACCATATTGGTGCCACCATCCAGCTGACCCAGAGGGGAGGTTTCGGGCACCAGACAGGGCTGCATCCGCTGTTCCAACCCGCGCCCGGTCTTTTGCGCCACGCCCAGCAGCTTGATCTTGTACCCCATGTCGGCGGCGGCGTGGATGTCCTCGATGCTGACCCGCTCAATGCCTTCCAAATGGATGCCCGCGAAATCCACCTGTGCGCCAAAGGCGATGGCGGACAGGATCGCCAGCTTGTGCGCCGCATCAATGCCGCCCACGTCCAGTTGCGGATCGGCCTCCAGATAGCCCAGACCGTCGGCCTCGGCAAAGATCTCCTGATAGGTTTTGCCGGAATTCTCCATCCGGGTCAGGATATAGTTGCACGACCCGTTCATCACGCCCATCACACGGGTGATGGCGTTGCCTGCCAGCCCTTCCATCAGCGTCTTGACGACGGGGATGCCGCCCGCGACGGCGGCCTCGAAACGCAGGTTGACGCCCTGCGCCTCTGCCAGTTCGGCCAGCGCCTGACCATGGATCGCCAGCATCGCCTTGTTTGCCGTGACCACCTGCTTGCCCGCTTTCAGCGCCGCGTCGGTGGCGTTTTTGGCGGGGCCATCTGCGCCGCCCATGAGTTCGACAAAGACATCGACATCGTCACGATTGGCCAGGGCGACGGGATCGTCCTCCCATGCGTAGCTGTCCAGATTGACACCCCGGTCGCGGCCCCTGGTGCGGGCAGAGACGGCGGAAATGGTGATCTTGCGCCCGGTCCGCGCCTCCAGCAGGGCGGCTTGCTGGCGGATGATGCGCACCACACCAACCCCCACCGTGCCCAGACCGGCAATACCAAGGCGAAGGGGGTCAGACATGGGCGAAATCCTTTGGCTGTGGTCAGGCGTTTTGGGTTCAGCCGCGATGTAGCCGTTTCACAGGCGGCGCGCAACGCAGGACCGCGGAAGCGGCGCTATTGCAGACCTTCTGCCAGACGCTGACGTTCCCGGCCCGACAGGATTGATCCGCGCATCCGTGCTGCGCGTGACCTCAGCCGCGCCACCCGCGCCTCCAACTGGGCCTGGGTGGCCTGCGCATCGACCCGGCCCGCCGTGGCCTGCGCCAGCACCGGTTCAAGCGGCACAAGGGCAGGGTAGTCGGAGGCCGCCATCTCGGGCGAGATCGTCCTGTCCAGTTCGGGAAACTGGGTGCAGGCGGCAAGGCAACAGGCGGCCAGCAGGGCGATCAGGGGGCGAATGCTCATGACAACTTTCTTGCACCAGCCTGTCTGACAGCGCAAGCGGGCTTTGCTTTCCCATGCGGTTTCATTAATCAGGGCCCATGGCACGTACAGCAGGTTCACATTCCGACATCACCGGGCCGCGGGTCCGTGCCGCCGCACTGAGGCTGTTCGCGCGTGGCGGCTATGCGGCGGTGTCGATGCGCGCCATTGCGGCCGAGGTCGGGGTGCAGGCCGGGGCGCTTTACAACTATACACCCGACAAGCAGACCCTGCTGTTCGAACTGATGCGCGATCACCTTGTGGATCTGCTGGCGGCCCTGCCGGTGCCCGAGGGCGGCGCATTGGCGCAGCTTGAATCCTTTGTCGCCTTTCACATCCGGTTCCACGCGGACCGGCCCGATGAGGTCTTCATCGCCTATATGGAATTGCGCAACCTCGACGCGGAAAACTTTGCCGAGGTCGAACGCCTGCGCCGGATGTATGAGGACCGGCTGGAAAACGTCCTGCGCACAGGCGTGGACAGCGGCGATTTCGCCGTCAAGGACACCAAGATCGTGACGCTGGCGATCATCGCGATGCTGACCGGGGTGAACACATGGTTCCGCGAAAGCGGCCGGCTGTCGCTGGACGAGGTCGTCGCGCAATACTGGGACATGGTGCGCAAGGCGGTCAGCGCAGCCTGAATCGCCCGCGCGGGGCATCCCCGGCGGTGATGTTCTGCTGTTGATATCTGTTGATCGCGAAGCGTCGATAAAAAGGGCGGCGCCGCCAGATCGGAGGTATGAGACGGGATTTTACCCCGCATTCCTGAACCGTTCAGATATGGCCCTGATGCCGGGCCTCTTCTCCGGGTCGATACCGCAGGGGTGAAAGCCCTGCGGCCTGTGTCATGACAGGGCAGGTTTTAGGCCAGCGGGGTTAACACATGCTGACCCAGGCGTGCGCCGGGGGGCGCAACAGGGCTGCCGACTGATCGTTCCGGGACATCCCGGAATGTGCTATGATCGGGGTTAAAGCGCCCCGCCTTAAACTTGAATCGCCGATACCCTGCCGCGCTTCGCGCTTTCGGGACATCGGCGATACGAAGTGTATCAGGTTAAAGGCGGGACGCTGTAATGGAGCCTGACCCGGGGATAGCGGCATGACCGAGGACGAACATCTTGCATGGTTGAAAAAGATCATGCCCATGGTGGCCACCCTGATGACCCTGGGCACATTCGCCGTGATCCGGCTGGCGAGTCATGACAACGGCACGGCGCTGCTGGTCGCGGGCATCATGTTCGGCTTTGTGCTTTTTCTCTACGGCGCGCGGATCGTTCTTGGGGTCAAGGGCTTTGTCGTGGTGATCGGGGCAGGCGCGCTGATTCTGTGGCGCCTGCAACGGAACGGCTATTTCTGACCGGCACCCTGCAACCGGATCACATCCCATTGTCCTGAGAACGTGAGGTGGGCGCATCGCCCACCCCTGTTTCAATGCGCCGGTTTGATGAACTTGCCATTGCGCAACTCGGCAAAGGCCTGTTCCAGCTCGGCGCGGGTGTTCATCACGATGGGCCCGTGCCAGGCCACCGGTTCTTCGATCGGCGCGCCGGAGATCAGCAGGAAGCGCAGACCTTCCTCGCCCGCCTGCACCGTCACCTCGTCCCCGGTGCCGAACCGGATCAGGGTGCGGTCGCCGCTGAGGTCGCGGATGTTGATCTCTTCGCCCGCCACTTCCTTTTCCAGCAGGACGCCGGACGGGGCGGAGGCATCGGCAAAGGCACCGGCCCCCTGGAACACATAGGCGAATGCCCGGCGGTAGGTGTCGATGCGGAAGGTTTTCTTCACCCCCGCAGGCACGGTAATGTCGAGGTACTGCGGGTCTGCGGCGATCCCGTCCACCGGGCCGGTCTTGCCCCAGAAATTCCCGGTGATCACCTTGACCTGCGTGCCGTCGTCATCCGTCACCACCGGAATGTCCGCCGAGGTCACGTCCTGATACCGTGGCGCCGTCATCTTTTGCGCGGCGGGCAGGTTGCCCCAAAGCTGGAAACCATGCATCTGCCCACGCGCGTTTCCGGCAGGCATTTCCTGATGCAGGATGCCGGACCCGGCTGTCATCCACTGCACGTCCCCGGCCCCCAGCGTGCCGGTATTGCCCAGGGAATCGCCATGTTCGACCGTGCCTTCCAGCACATAGGTGATGGTTTCGATCCCCCGGTGCGGGTGCCAGGGAAAGCCCTTTTCAAAATCCTCGGGCCGTTCGTTGCGGAAATCGTCGAACAGCAGGAAGGGGTCCAGTTCGGACGGGTCCTGAAAGCCAAAGGCGCGGTGCAGCTTGACGCCCGCCCCTTCAAGCGTGGGGATTGCGCGACGTGTCTCAAGTGTGGGTCTGAGGGACATGACAAATCTCCTTGTCTGAAGCTGCAAGACAGATAGGTGCGCGCGCCGCGCCTGAAAAGAGAATTGCCGGCACGGCCACTGTGCAAAAATGCGGAGCTGCGGGGAATCCTTGCGCGGCGGGTCGAAAAGTGACAACCTGAGCGTGCATTTTAGCAGCAACATTTTTGTTTTGGAGATTTTGATGAGACATTATCCTTCCGCCCTCGCTGCGGCCTTCGTTCTTTGTGCGGCACCCGCATTTGCGGATTACCAGCAGGATGCGCTTTGCGTGACCGGCGCGGCAGAGCTTTGCGCAACCCTGCCCAGTGACATGCCGAACCTCGATGTGCCGCTGGGCTATACGCCGACCACCAACCTTGAAACCGAAGACGGGGTGCAGCAGCAGAATTTCGACTATTTCGGCTGGCAGAGTTTTGTCGCGCTGAACTGGCCTGCGGATGCCAGCGGCGCGCCCATGGGCAGCATACTGGACGATCCCGATGCGCCACGGGTCTGGGAAAGCTATCTTGGCATCGACGCGGTCTTTCCACAGGCCAATCTGGTTGCCGACGACGCCGAGGCCGCCTGCACGCCGCAGGGCCGCATGGTGCTGGCGCAGACCTCGAAGCTGACCTCATCCTCCTTTATCGAGCCTTTCACCGCGTCGCCGCTGATTGACGTGGATGGCAATTTTGTCATGTACGACATCCGCATGAACCCGGTAGAAGTCGGCTATCTGCGCGACAACGGGTTGACCACGCAAGCGGGGCAAAAGGCCTTTGCCGCCGCGAATCCGCAGGGCTGGGACCTGCCGCGCGGCCTGACCGGATCGCCCGGCGCGATGGAACTGAAGACAGCCTGGCGCGTGCTGGCCGATGACAGCAACCCGATGGGGTATTTCACACTGCCCGCGACGCTGATGATCGGGGCGGAGAATTCCGCAACCGGGCAGCCGCTGTGCCTTGAGGTGACGGTGGGGCTTGTGGGCATGCACATCATGCACAAGATCACCAATCCCACCGCATTTTCCGACAATTGGGTCTGGGCGACCTTTGAACATATCCGCAACGCCCCGGATGCGGCAGGGGCCGCGCCCTCGCAGAAGAACACTGCCGCGACGGTCAGCGGGCTGGAACCCTATCCGCCGGTCGGCTCCTGCCCGGTGCCGCAGGACGCAGGCACCGGCTGGGCCTTTTTCGATGCGAGTTGCGCGGACGCGCAGGGGGCCTGTACCCCAAATATCGGGCTGGAGTTGAAGAATTACCTGTGGGAACCGGACATGCCCTATGCGGAGAAATACCTGACCCAATCCGGCGCTGGCACGCAGGTCACCCGCTGCTGGGAAGTCTATGAGAGTGCAAAAAATGTCGACAAGGTGTTTCAGGACGCGCTGGCCGGATCGGTCTGGGCGAATTATCAGTTGATCGGCGTGCAATGGGCCAATGGCGGGTTGGACCACCCCGACCCGCTGCGCCCATTCCCGGCCCCGATCTATATGGTCAACAGCACGCTGGAGACCTTTCTGCAGGATGTGCCGGTGGTGCATCCCGATGGCACGCTGAACCGGGGCGGGTCGTCCTCCTGTATCAACTGCCACGACATTGCGACCGACAAGGGCGGCAACCGCTCTGATTTCAGCTTTCTGGGCGGCTACGCAAAGTAACCGGCCGTCAGGGGGGAGGCTGCGGGCCATTTCATCCATTGCCTGCGGCTTTGCCCCGGTTTCCCGTCGCAATCAGGCGCGACAGGTCGCGGGTCAGCCGCGCTGATGCGTAGGACTGCGACAGGAGAGACATATGAAAGTCGGATTTGTTGGATTGGGAAACGTCGGTGGCAAGCTGGCGGGATCGTTGCTGCGCAACGGCGTGGACCTGCATGTCCATGACCTGAATGCGGAACTGGTGGCGGCGAAGGTGGCCAGGGGCGCGAAACCCGCCGCCGATCCCGGCGCGTTGATGCAGACCTGCGATGTGGTCATCACCTGCCTGCCCAGCCCCGCCGCCTGTGCCGCCGTGCTGGCGCAGATGCTGCCCCATGTCGGCCCCGGCAAGGTCTGGATGGAGATGTCCACCACCGATGCGGGCCAGATCAAGGCCCATGCCGACGTGGTGATCGCAAAGGGGGGAGAAGCGGTGGATTGCCCGGTTTCGGGCGGTTGTCACCGGGCGGACACGGGCAACATCAGTATCTATGCGGGCTGCACGCGACCGACCTTTGAAAAGGTACTGCCGATCCTGACCCATATGGGCCGCCGCATCCTGCATGTGGGCGATGTGGGCGTGTCCAGCACGCTGAAGGTGATGACCAACTATCTGGCCACGATCAACCTGTTGTCGCTCTGCGAGGCGCTGACGGTGATGAAGGCGGCGGGCATGGACCTTGGCGTGACCTATGAGGCGATTGCGGCCTCGTCGGGCAATTCATTCGTGCATGAGACCGAAAGCCAGTTGATCCTGTCGGGGTCGCGGGATGTGAATTTCACCCTCGACCTGGTGCAAAAGGACGTGGGCCTGTTTCAGAAACTGGCTGATGACAATGGCGTGCCGCTGGAACTGTCGCCGCAGATCATCGGGATGCTGAGTGACGGGCAGCGCCGCTATGGGGTCAGCGCCCAGTCAGACCGGATGATCGAACGGCTGGAGGAGGCGACGGGCCTCAGCATCACCGCACCGGGGTTTCCGACCGAATTGGTCGATGATGAACCCGAGGAACGCGGATACGAAGTGCCCGTGCGCCGGTAACCCCTGCTGCAAACGCAAAACGCGGCCCCTTTCCAGGGACCGCGTTTCAAATGTCGTCGCAGGGTGGCTTATGCCAGCGCGATGTTCGTCGCCGATTCGCGACCGTCACGGCCCGCTTCGATGTCGAATGTCACTTTCTGGTCGTCTGCCAGGCCGGTCAGGCCTGCGCGCTCAACAGCAGAAATGTGGACGAAAACGTCCTTGCTGCCGCCATCGGGTGCGATAAAGCCGAAGCCTTTTGTTGTGTTGAACCATTTTACGGTGCCAGTGGCCATATCCGTAGTCTCCGTTTTTGGGTCTGTCCGCACTATGCGACAGCGTGGCGTGGTCGATCTGGATCGGGACTGAACGCCGTGTAAGGGAGACAGTGGGTCGAAAAAGAATAACGTTAGCCCTGCCCGCATAACGGAAATCGCATGGCAAATCAAGTGGGTGATGAGGTGCTTCAATTTGTCCTGCGCGGGGAGGCAAGATCTTGCTCAGGTGGCCGGATATGCCGGGGCCTGCACATCCTCGGGCCGTAAGATGCGGCGGACGGCGGGCATGGGGCCTTTTGACCGCCGACGTAACAAAAACGCAAGCCGGGCCGTCGGCTAACCGCCGGTCATGCCAAAGGCATGCCGACGATTGACGGCGCACCTTTGGTGCGATGGGCAGGCGATGGCCGGGCGCTTTCGGCTTGTTCCGGGCTTGGGTGCTTGTGATCGCCGGCCGCTTTGTCCAAGGTTTGTGGCTGCTGTCAGCGGGAGCTGCAGCGGCGAC
>NZ_LXYI01000029.1 GCF_001650875.1 Sulfitobacter sp. EhC04 | reverse complement strand
CTTCCTGCTTGGCGGACCAGCGCACGACCAGATCGAATCCGGTCTCGGACGGAGTTTCCTTTTCCACCACGTCCTGTTCGAACAGCCAGGCGCGCTTGCGCCCTTCCGAGAACGCAAGGGATATCTCGGCAACCCGCACCGCCCCTTGCAGCGCCTCTGCCACAGCGGCTTGCAACGCCTCCAGCCCCGCGCCGGTGATCGCCGAAATGGCAATCATATCCGGATCACGCTCGGCGCGTTGGCGCATTGCTTCGGCGGCCTCAGGGGGCAGCAGATCCAGCTTGTTCCAGACCTCGAAGGTCCGGGTTTCCTTGGCTACACCCAGCGAGGTCAGGATCTCGCGCACATCATGGGCCTGTTCTTCGGTCTCGGCATGGCTGATGTCGCGCACATGCAGCACGATGTCGGCGGCCAGCACCTCTTCCAGCGTCGCGCGAAAGGCGGCAACCAGTTCGGTCGGCAGATCAGAGATGAACCCAACCGTATCGCTGAGGATGATCTCGGGCCCGTCGGGCAGCGCCAGACTGCGCATGGTGGGGTCCAGCGTGGCAAAGAGCATGTCCTTGACCATCACATCCGCCCCGGTCAACCGGTTGAAAAGCGTCGATTTTCCGGCGTTTGTATAACCCACCAGCGCCACGATCGGGTAAGGGACCTTGGCACGGGCGGCCCGGTGCAGCGCGCGGGTCTTCACCACCTTGTCTAACTGGCGGCGCAGGCGCACGAGCTGTTCGTCAATGGCGCGCCGGTCGGCCTCGATCTGGGTCTCGCCCGGACCGCCGACAAACCCCAGCCCGCCCCGTTGACGTTCAAGGTGGGTCCAGGCCCGCACCAGCCGCGTGCGCTGATAGTTCAGCGCGGCCATTTCGACCTGCAACACGCCCTCGCGGGTGGCGGCACGGTCGCTGAAAATTTCGAGGATCAGACCGGTCCGGTCCAACAGCTTCACGCCCCAGGCTTTTTCGAGGTTGCGTTGCTGCACCGGGCTGACCGACCCGTCCACCAGCACCAGCTCCACCTCGGCGGCTTCCAGCGCGTCATGCAGATCGGCGATCTTGCCCTTGCCAAAGAGCTTGCCCGCATCGACCTTGCGCAGCGGCACCACATCGGCCCCCACCACCTCAAGCTGTGGCAGGGCACGGGCCAGCGCCACGGCTTCCTCCAGCGCGGGTTGCGGCGCGCGGCGGTCCGGGTCGGATCTGATGTCAGGGTGCAGAACCCAGGCCCGCGTCACGCGCGGGCCATCGGTATTGTCGATCTGAAAAGGCGTCTTGCTCAAGAAGCGTCTTCGCCCTCATACAGGCTGATCGGCTGGCTTGGCATGATGGTCGAAATCGCATGTTTGTACACAAGCTGGGACTGCCCATCGCGGCGCAGCAGCACGCAAAAGTTGTCAAACCAGGTGATGACACCCTGCAATTTCACACCGTTGATCAGGAAAATCGTTACCGGAACCTTGGTCTTGCGCACGTGGTTCAGGAATGCATCCTGAAGGTTCTGTCTGTCAGACGCCATTTGACTTCTCGCTTTTATTCTTGCCGGCACCCGCGGACCGGGCCCCCCCAATTTGGCCAACTATGCAGTCCCCGCCGGGGAGTTTCCACCCCCAATCTCCGCAGCTTGACCGGTTTTGGGTCAGCCCAGTGTCAGCCGCGCCACAGGTCGGGTGTCAAGAGCGCGATAATGGCAAGCGTTTCGAGCCGTCCCAGCACCATCGCGCCGCACAAGATTGCCTTGGCACCGACGGTCAGTTCGATCAGCCGGATCGGCGTATCGGTGGCATATTCGATCAACGGCCCCGTGGTCGCAAGCGACGCGACCGACAGGACCACCGCATTGTCAAACCGCACGCCGGTCAGGGTCAGCAACAGGGTCACCGCCGTCAGCGACAGGGCAAACAGCATGAAGAATATCCAGGCGATGAAGGCCCCGTTGGATTGCAACCGCCGTCCTGCCGCCCCGGCCCCGCTGACCGAAGAGGGATGCACCAGCCGTTCCATCTCCCGCGCGCCATTCTGATAAAGCGCAAAGACCCGCAGCAGCTTGACCCCGCCCGCCGTTGTCGCCACGCCGCCCCCGATCAGCGCCAGCCCCATCAGGATCAGCCCCGGTGTCGGCAACCCGGACCAGCTCTGCGCCTCGATCCAGTGTACGGAAACAAAGCCGGTTGTCGTCAGGAACGACAGCACCGTGAACAGCGCCCCCCAAAGCGCGCGCACCGCCTGGCCCAGATTCTCCATCGCCGAAACGTCATAGGCCCCGATGAAATGCCGGGCAAACAGCACCAGCGGCACCGCGAGGGTGATGAAGATGCCGATGCGGAACTCGGGATCGGTGCGCAGGCCCCCCTGCGTCGCGGTCACCGTGTCCTTGGAAAAGGTCAGCCGCGACAGGGCAAACAGCATGAACAGCGCCATCACCGCCTCGCCCGACAGGCCGATGGCGGTGTTCTGGACCCCGCCCACCGGCGAGATGCCGGAGGTCGCCATGACCGACATGGCATGGCACAGCGCCACCAGCGGCCGCTGCCCTTCCGCCAGCAGCAGCAGCCACAGCAGCAGCGTCAGCCCGGCATAGATCGGCAACAGGGTCCGCGTCACCCGGATCAGCCGGACGCGGGGGTTCATCGGGGCCATCCGCGCCGACGAGGTATCGCGCCGCCCCGGCTCGGCCTGCGAGGTCACCTCGAATCCGCCCAGATGCAGCGGCGCAAGGATCGCCGATGCCGCGACCCACATCAGCAGACCGCCCATCCAGCCGACCTGCGCCCGCCACAGATGCAGCGTCGGGCTCAGCCGTCCGGGCTCCTGAAACATGGTGGCCCCGGTAGTGGTGATGGCGCTGACCATCTCGAAATAGGCATTGACGAACCGCGTCGTCGGCAGCGCCTCTACAAAGGGCAGTGCCAGCATCACCGGCAGAAAGACAAAGGCAGACAGCAGCGACATCAACGGGCCAAGGGTGCCATGGCGCGGCGCACGCCCCGCATGTGCAATCGCGATCAGGGTAAAGGCCACCAGCCCCAGCACACCTGCATAAAGAAACGCCTGCGAGCTGCCATGATCATTCACTGCAAGCCCGTGAATGGCCGGCACCAGCATCGACGCGCAGGCCACACCGAAGATCAGCAGGAACAGGGGCAGTTCCAGGAAACTGCTGCGCAGCGACTTCTTCTGTCTATGGCGTGCGCTTCCCATGGGTCAGAAAAAATCAATGGAAACTTGCAGAAGCTGCTCGACCTTGGGCACGTCCTCTGCCAGCGCAAAGACCGCAATCGTGTCGCCTTCGTCGATGCGGGTGCTGGCAAGCGGGCGCACGATCTTGCCGTTCTTGCGCAACATGCCCACCAGCACGCCTTCGGGAAACTCAATCTCGGACACCGTGCGCCCCGCAATCGGCGAGGTCGACAGCACCTCCGCCTCGATCACCTCGGCCTCGGCATCGCCGATGGAATAGACCGCGCGCACCCGGCCATGACGGATATGGCGCAGGATCGAACTGACCGTGGTGGCGCGGGGGTTGATATAGGCATCAATGCCCAGCGGCGTCATCAGGGGCACCAGCGTGGGATCATTGATCAGCGCGATGGTAAAGGGGCAGCCCTCGGCCTTGGCGCGCACGCAGGACAGCATGTTGGTCTTGTCATCGTCGGTCACCGCCAGCATCGCATCGGCCCGGCTGATACCCGCCTCCGCCAGCAAGGCCGCGTCCAGACCATCGCCGTTCAGCACGATGGTCCGCTCCAGTGCCTCGGCGGCCCGTTCGGCGCATTTGCGGTTCTTCTCGATCATCTTGGTGCGCATCCGGCTGGCACCACTTTCCAGATGCTGGGCCACGGTCAGCCCCACATTGCCGCCGCCCACAAGCACGATGCGCTCCTGCTTGGAGGTGCGCTTGCCAAAGATTTCCATGGTGCGGGAAATATCCTCGTGATGACAGAATACATAAGTGTCATCGCCCACAAACAGCTGATCCGCCGATTCCGGCGCAAACAGCGTGCCGTCCCGGCGCACCCCGACAACCACCGCCCGCAGGGTAGAGAACAGATCCGTCAACTGGCGCAGCGGCGTGTTCACCACCGGACAGTCCTGATCAATGGTGATGCCCAGCAGATGCGCCTTGCCGTCCATGAACACCTCGGTGTCAAAGGCGGCGGGGGCCGAGAGGCGTTGAAGTGCTGCGGCGGCGACTTCCTTCTCGGGGCTGATCACCACGTCGATGGGCATGTGATCGCGCCGGTAAAGGTCGGAATAGATCGCATCCAGATAGCTTTGCGAGCGCAGCCGCGCGATCTTGCGGTTGATGCCGAAAACCGAATGGGCAACCTGGCAGGTCACCATGTTGACCTCGTCCGAATGGGTTGCAGCGATGATCATCTCGGCATCGCGCGCCCCGGCCCGGTCCAGCACATCGGGATAGCTTGCGAATCCCGCGATGCCCTGCACGTCAAGCGTATCGGTGGCCCGCCGGATCAGGTCGGCATTGCTGTCCACCACCGTCACGTCGTTCCGTTCGCCGCTGAGGTGGCGGGCAATCTGCCAGCCGACCTGTCCCGCGCCGCAAATGATCACTTTCATGGCGCATCCCTACCTGTTGCCCCGCGTGCCGACGCCCTTGCGCATCCTGCCCCGGTTAGAGGGCATGATGCAAAGCTTGGCAAGGGGCGGCAATTGCCTTTGCCCCGCGCCCGGTGCAGAATGGTTGCATGAAACGCATTCGGATGGCAGCGATATTCGGTCTGGGGCTGGCGGCGGGCTGCGCCCCGCTGACGACCTATTACAAGCCCGGCGTGGCGGTCGAGCGGCTGAACCGCGATACAAACGCCTGTCAGGTCGCAGCGCTGCGCGATGTGCCCCCCAGCACGCAGATCAGACGGCTTCCACCCGAATTCATTCCGCCGCGCAGGCGCTGCGATTCGGCGGGCAATTGCACAGTGGTGCCGGGCTATTACATCCCCGGCGAGACCATCAGCTTTGATCCCAACGATGGCCTGCGCAAACGTGTCGAACAGCAATGTATGGCCGACAAGGGCTATGCGCCGGTGTCGATCCCGCCCTGCCCTGACAACGTGGCGCGTGCCGCGCCGCCTGCGGCCACCAAGGTACTGCCCGCCCTTGGGCCCGAGGCCTGCGCCATCCGCAACCGCGACGGCAGTTTCCAGATCGTCAACCGCGGCTGATCCGCGCGCAAGGACCTGCAGCCTGTCACATACCCGCTGTTCTTTTTGGCTCTAAAGCGCCCCGCCTTAAACTTGAATCGCCGATACCCTGCCGCGCTTCGCGCTCTCGGGACATCGGCGATACGGAGTGTATCAGGTTAAAGGCGGGACGCTGTAAATATTCCCGGGGTCTGGGGCAGCGCCCCAGTCCGAACATCAGCCACCAGCCGAAACAAGGGCGGACATCCCCCAAAATCACTCCACCGTCGCCTGCTCCTCGTCCACATGGGCAACCCGCACCCCGGACTTGGCCGATGTCACCACCCCCAGCGACTTCAGCTTGCGGTGAAGTGCCGAGCGTTCCATTCCGACGAAATTCGCTGTGCGCGAGATATTGCCGCCAAAGCGGTTGATCTGGGTCAGCAGGTATTCCCGCTCGAATGCCTCGCGGGCCTCGCGCAGCGGCAGGGTCGCCAGCGCACCGGACAGCACAACCCGGCCATCGTCTTCGCCGCGCTCTTCCTCGCCGGGCAGTTCACGCGCCTCTATCGGGCCGGTGCCCTCTCCCAGGATCAGCACCCGCTCCACCAGGTTCTTGAGCTGGCGCACGTTGCCGGGCCAGACCATGGTCTGCATCAGCGCAATCGCGTCGTCGCTGAGCGCGCGCTGCGGCAGCCCCTGGCTGCGGTTGAATTCGGCGATGAAATGTTCCGCCAGCAGCGGAATGTCCTCGCGCCGCTCTTCCAGCGAAGGCACCGCAATCGGCACCACGTTCAGCCGGTGATACAACTCCTGCCGAAAGGTCTCGGCCCGGATCGCGGCCTCAAGGTCGCGGTTGGTCGATGAGATGACCCGCAGGTCCACGCGCACCTTGTCATTGCCGCCCACGCGGGTGAATTGCTGGTCGACCAGCACCCGCAGGATCTTGGACTGGGTGCCCAGCGGCATGTCCGCCACCTCGTCGAAATAGATCACGCCGCCATGTGCCTGCTCCAGCAGCCCCGGCTCGACCCCGCGGTCTGCCCCTTCGCGGCCGAACAGCACCTCCTCCATCCGGTCCGGGGCGACGCCCGCGCAGTTCACGGTGACAAAGGGGGCCTGCGCCCGGCTGGAATGGGCGTGGATATAGCGCGCCGCGATTTCCTTGCCCGATCCGGCAGGGCCGCTCAGCATCACCCGGCCATTCGATTTGGTCACCTTGTCCAGCTGTCCGATCAGCGCCCGATAGGCCGCCGAATTGCCCAGCATCTCCGAGGTCACGATATCCTTGCGCTTGAGGGTCTGGTTCTCGCGGCGCAGGCGCGAGGTTTCCATCGCCCGGCGGATCACCACCAGCAACTGGTCGATGTTGAAGGGCTTCTCGATAAAGTCGTAGGCCCCCTGTTTGATCGCCGCCACCGCGATCTCGATGTTGCCATGGCCAGAGATGATCACCACCGGCACATCCGGGTTGTCGCGTTTCACGGTCTTGAGAATGTCGATGCCATCCATCCGGCTGTCCTTGAGCCAGATGTCGAGGATCATCAGCGCCGGTGGCTCGGTGTTGATCGCGGCCATCGCCTCGTCCGATCCACCTGCCAGCCGCGTCGCATATCCTTCGTCTTCCAGGATGTCCGAAATCAACTCACGGATGTCCCTCTCATCGTCAACAATCAGAATATCACTCATGCGGTTTCCTCCATCTGGGCCGGGGTCTGGGTTGGCACGATGGGCAGGGTAATCACCGCCATCGCGCCAAAGTGGTTTTGCCCCTCGAACACGGGAGCATTTTCAAGGGTCAGGCTGCCGCCATGTTCCTCGATGATCTTCTTGACGATGGGCAGGCCAAGGCCGGTGCCCTCGCTGCGCGTCGTCACATAGGGTTCAAACAGCCTTGCCCGGTCTTCGGGCAGGCCGATGCCGTTGTCGGCAATGGTGATGCGGGTGGTTGTCTCACCCGGCACCATCGTGACGGAAATCTGCGGCACAAGCCCGTCCGGCGCGCCTTTTTCCTTCAGGCTTTCAATGGCTTCGCCCGCGTTCTTGATCAGGTTCGTCAGCGCCTGCGAGATCATCGTGGCATCGACCTGGGACAGGACGGGATGATCCGGCAGATGGGCACCGATCCGGACATCGGGCTGGCCCGCCTGTTGCAGGAACACCGCGTCCCGCAGAAGCTGGCACAGATCCTCCTGCGCGGTTTGCGGCTCCGGCATCCGGGCAAATTTGGAGAATTCGTCAACGATGCGCCGCAGGTCCCCGGTCTGGCGGATGATCACGCCGGTCATCTGGTCCAGTTTCTCGGCATCCTCGCCCTGCATCTGCGCCCCGAACTTGCGCCTGATCCGCTCGGCCGACAGCTGGATCGGGGTCAGCGGGTTCTTGATCTCATGTGCGATGCGCCGCGCCACGTCGCCCCAGGCGGCCATGCGCTGTGCGCTGACCAGGTCGGTCACGTCATCAAAGGCAACCACATAGCCCTCAAGCCTGCCGTTGTCGCTGCGACGGGTGGCCATGCGCACCAGCAGGTTCTCCATCGCGCCCTGCCGGGACACCTTGACCTCGCCGGTCGCGGCCTCGCCGCCGCTGCCCGACAGTGTCTCGAACAGCGGTCCGAATTCCGGCACCGCAACCGTCAGCGACAGCGACTGCTGTTCCTCGGTCCAGTCCAGCAGGCGCATGGCAGAGCGGTTGACGAAGGTGACCTTGCCTTCGGGGTCCAGCCCCACCACCCCCGAGGTGACCGACGACAGCACGGAATCGAACAGCCGCCTGCGGCGTTCGATCTGGCGGTTGTTGTCCAGCAGAGTCTCGCGCTGGCCCCGCAACTGGGTGGTCATCTGGTTGAAGTACCGGCCCAGCATGGCAATTTCATCATCGCCGTCCTCTTCGCGCACCTGCACGTTCAGATCGCCCGCGCCAACCTGCTGCGCCGCCCCGGTCAGCCGCCCCACCGGCCCGGACAGCCGTTCGGCAAACCACAATCCCAGCCAGACCGCCGCCAGAATCAGGATCACGGCAAAGCCGACATAAAGCAGGCCGAACTCAAACAGCAGCCTGCCCCGGTCTTTCTCCAACTGCTGATAAAGCCGGGCGGTTTCCTGGGTTTCATCCAGCAGCGACAGGATATCGCCATCGACATCCCGGCTGACATAAAGGTATCGGTCCACCGCCCCCTGCAACGGCACCAGGGCGCGGAATTCATTGGTGGGCCAATCCTCGATCACCAGAACGTCGGCGGCACGCGATTCCTCGATCTGCGCGGCACCCGGCTCTTCGAAATTGAACAGGTAAGACCGCGCACCCCGCGCCCGGATCTGGCCGGTGCCGTCAATCAGATAGGCCTCGCGCAACCCCCGCTGGGATTGCCGCTGCCCTTCGGTCAAAAGCTGCCGGTCGGTCAGCACCCGCCCTGCGCCGCTGTTCTGGTCAATGAACCGCGCCAGCGCCACCGCGTCCTCCCGCAGGCCCTCGCGCTGTTCGTTCTCATAGGCCTGCGCGGCGGTCAGAGAGTTCTCCACAACCGACCGGACCCGGTCCGAAAACCAGCCCTCCAGCCCCACATTGACCGTAAGCCCCGCAAAGACCGCCACGCTGACCGTGGGGATCAGGGCCATCAGCGCAAACACCCCGGTCAGGCGCAGGTGCAGCCGTGATCCGGCGGATTTGGCCCGCCGCGCCGCGACCAGCCGCGCCACCTGGCTCAGCACAAGTGCCGCGATCAGCAGGACATAGACCAGGTCTGTCAGCAGGATCAGGCGCAGGCTGGGGGTATTGGCCCCCTGCCCCAACGGCCCGAGAATCAGGTAGGTGGCCATGGCCAACACCGGTCCCAGCACCACAAGTCCCAGGGTCGCAAGATTGCGCACGCGTTTGACGCGCCGCAGACGGCCCAGAGTTTCCAACGTGATCCTGCGTGACCGGGATGCCACCCGTTATCCTCGCCGATGATGTGATGCACGGGTGCATCAACCGCCATATTATGTGGTCCTGATCGCATTCAACCCAAAGCTGAGACACGATGGCCACGGTTATGTGGCGGTTTTACATCATTTTGCGCCCCCGTGTCACCTCAATATCGAGGTCGGTGATTTTCTTGCGCAGGGTATTTCGGTTGATTCCCAGCAAATCGGCGCATTTCGCCTGATTCCCCGAGGTCGCCGCCAGCGCAATCTCGATCAACGGGGCCTCCACCTCGCGCAGGATTCGGGCATAAAGCCCCGGCGGCGGCAAAATCGCGCCATGCTGGTCAAAGTAGCGCCGCAAATGACGTTCCACACTTTGCCCCAACCGTTCGGTATTGGCCTGGGTGCTCAGCGGTTCCGGCGAGGGCTGCGCCCCCAGCACCTGTTCAGCCTCGGCCTGCGAGATTTCGGCGGCGCGGCTGGTCAGGGCAAGCTGACGCATCGCATGTTCCAACTGCCGCACGTTGCCGGGCCAGGGGTAATTGGCAAAGACCTTGGAGGCCCCTTCGGACAGGTTGCGCGGCAGGGTGGAAACCGACCCGTCGGCCTTTTCCAGAAAATGCGCTGCCAGCAGGTCGATGTCCTCGACCCGGTCGCGCAACGCAGGCACATGTAGGGTGGCACCGGACAGCCGGTAATACAGGTCACGCCGCAGCGTGCCCGCCTTCATCGCGGCGGCAAGATCGGATTGGCTGGTGGCCAGGAATCGCGGTGTATGTTCACCGGGCGCGTCCATCATCCGCGCGATACGGGCCTGAATCTCGTGGTCGATATCCGCGATCTCGTCGATCAGCAAGGTGCCGCCTCGCACCCGCGCCAGCACGCGCGCAGGCCCTTCAAGGTCCTGAAGCTCAGCACCCGTCACGGTGACAAAGGGCAAGGAACGGCGGTCGGAAAAGTCGTGAATGGCCTTCCCGATCAGTGACTTGCCGGTGCCGCTTTCGCCCCAGATCAGCACCGGAAGGTCGGTGTTCATCACCCGTGCCACCAGACGGTACAGCGCCTGCATCACCGGGGTGCGCCCCACCAGCGGCAGGTCGTCGCGTTCCTCTGTTCCGGTCTTGCCGGCCGGGGCTGCGCGTGTCGCACCCTGCCGGTCCAGCGCGCGGGCGGTCCGTTTCATCAGATCGGGCAGATCGAAGGGTTTCGGCAGGTAGTCAAAGGCTTCCGCCTCCGCCGCCTTGATCGCGGTCATGATGGTGTTCTGGGCCGAAATCACGATCACCGGCATATCCGGCCTGTCCTGAGAGATTTTCGGCAGCATTTCCAACCCGTTGCCATCGGGCATGGCAACATCCGTGATCACCACGTCGCCCTTGCCCTCACCGACCCAGCGCATCAGCGTCGTCAGGCTTGAGGTGGCATGCACCTTGCATCCCGCGCGGGTCAGGGCCTGTGTCAGCACGGTGCGGATCGTGCGGTCGTCGTCAGCGACCAATACAGTACCATCCATGTCTTATATCTCCTCTTGCTGCGCCGGGGCGCGGGATAACGATATGCGAAAGACGGTGCGGCCCGGTGTGCTGTCCACCGAGATCCAGCCGTCGTGTTCGGAAATGATCTTGGACACCAGCGCCAGCCCAAGCCCGGTGCCGTTCTCGCGGCCGGAGACGAAGGGATCGAAGATCACCGATTTGATGTGTTCGGGCAGGCCCGGTCCGTCGTCGATCACCTCGATCTGCAAGGGCAGCGACTGGCCGGTGCCATCCGCGCGGCGCAGGCGGAAGGAATGTTCGAAATAGGTGTGCAGACGGATCGTGCCGCCGCCCTCTCCGGCGGCTTCGGAGGCGTTCTTGAGCAGGTTCAGCACCACTTGCAGCAACTGATCCTTGTCCCCCAGCGCATGCGGCAGCGAGGGGTCGTAATCCTCAATGATCTTCATCTGCGCGCCAAAGCCCAGCAGCGCCGAGCGCCGGGCACGGTCCAGCACGTCATGCAGGTTCACCGGCTTGCGCACCGGCTCGCTCAGATTGCCAAACTGCTCCACCTGTTCCAGCAGTTTCACGATGCGGCGGCTTTCCGCGACGATCAGGTCGGTCAGCTCCAGCTCGTCCGCATTGAGGTTCATCGACAGCAGCTGCGCCGCCCCGGTGATGCCCGCCAGCGGGTTCTTGATCTCATGCGCCAGCATTTCGGCCATGCCGATGGCCGATTTCGCGGCGGATTTGACCGAATGGCTCTGCGTCATGCGCCCGGCCAGTTCGCGCGGGCTGATCATCATCAGCATATAGCCCGCGCGCCCCGACAGCGGCGCAATCTGGAGCGAGGATTTCAGCGGCGCGCGCTGACCGGAGCCGACGTCGATGTCATTGACAAACAGCGGCGTATCACTGTCGCGCGCGCGCTCGAAGGCTTCCTCCAGCGGGTCATCGACCGCGATCATGTCCCAGACCGGGCTGCCCTCCACATGTTTGGCGGAAGCGTTGAGAAAACCTTCGGCAGCGGGGTTCATCGCGTCGATGCTGTTGTCCGGCGCGATCACGAAGCTGGGGATCGGCAGAGAGGCCCATATCTGGTGATCCATGCTCATGCGGCCACCAATGCGCGGTCAGGGATCATCGCCTCGCGCAGCAGCGCGACGGTCCGGGCCGCTGTGGCCCCGGTCAGCACCGCGCGGCGCAGTTCCGCCGGGGTACCCGCAGTATCCATGTACCAGCCAAGATGCTTGCGGGCGACCCTTGCGCCCAGTTCGACACCGTAAAAGCCAAGCATCGCCTCATAATGATCTTCCACCATATCGGCAAAGTCGCGGCCCTGCGGCACCTGGGGGTCCGGTGTGCCGTAAAGCGCGTGTGAGATCTGCGCCAGCAGCCAGGGCCGCCCCTGCGCCCCGCGCCCGACCATCACGCCATCTGCGCCGGAATGGTCCAGCGCCGTGCGCGCGGCGCGGGTGCTGGTGATGTCCCCATTTGCGATCACCGGGATATCCACCGCGCCCTTGACCCGCGCGATGGCCCGCCAATTGGCCCGCCCCTTGTAGAACTGGCAGCGGGTGCGGCCATGAATGGTGATCATGCGGATACCTGCCGCCTCTGCCCGCCGCGCGATGTCCGGGGCGTTCAGCATCTCATCGTCCCAGCCCAGCCGGGTCTTGAGCGTGACCGGCACATCCACGGCCTCCACCACCGCCTCGATCAGACGCAGGGCGTGATCCGGGGTTTTCATCAGGGCGGAGCCGGATGCCCCCTGCGTCACCTTCTTGGCCGGGCAGCCCATGTTGATGTCGATGATCCGCGCGCCCTGCCCCGCGATCATGCGCGCGGCCTCTGCCATCGGTGCCGCCTCGCGGCCCGCGATCTGCACGGCGGTGCCTTCGACGCCAAGGCCCAGTTCGGCCTTTTCGCGGGTGCCGGGGCGGCGCGACAGCAATTCCTGGCTGGCAACCATCTCTGACACGACCAGCCCCGCGCCAAAGCGCGCCACCAGCCTGCGGTAGGGCAAATCGGTGATTCCGGCCATGGGGGCCAGGAACACCGGGGGAAACAGATCATTTGGCAGGCGTGTCGCGGTCACATGCTTAATCCTTGTGCGCTTGGGTATGGTCTATCGTCACCCCCCTGATACCTCAATGAATTACCGCCTCTCACGACCACAGTACAGCCTGAATTGCCTAATATTTAGGCAGACCACTTGCACGATTGCGCCTTTCGGCCACAGGCCCTAGACAGGTTTCATGCACGATCAGAGCCTTTCATGACCATTTGCGCCCTTGTCGTCGCGGCCGGGCGCGGCACCCGCGCCGGGGGCGATTTGCCCAAGCAATGGCAGCGGGTCGCAGGGCGCAGCGTGCTGGCCCATACCATCGCCGCATTTCAGGCGCACCCCGCCGTCGACACCATCGCAGTGGTGCTGCATCCCGATGAGATGGAAAAGGCCGCCGGGTTCCGCGATGCGGGCATCCTGATTGCCCTCGGCGGATCGGACCGCGCCGCATCGGTGCGCGCGGGGCTGGCGCTGTTGCCGCAGTCGGGCAAGGTGCTGATCCATGACGCGGCGCGCTGCTGCGTCTCGCCCCAGGTGATCCGGGACGTGATCGCGGCGCTGCAAGACCACCCTGCCGCCGCCCCCGGCCTGCCGGTGACAGATGCGCTGTGGCAGGGCAACGCGGGCCACGTCACCGGGATGCAGGACCGCGAAGGTCTTTTTGCCGCCCAGACGCCACAAGGCTTCGACCTGCCCCTGATCCGCACCGCCCATGCGGCATATGACGGACCGGCAGCGGATGACGTGGCGGTGGCACGGGCAGCAGGCCATGCGGTTGCCATCACCCCCGGCGACGCCGATAACATCAAGATCACGACGCCCGGCGATTTTGCCCGCGCCGCGCGGATACTGGAGGGCCGGATGGACATCAGAACAGGCAACGGATTCGACGTGCATGCCTTTGGCCCCGGCGACCATGTGACGCTTTGTGGCGTGAAAATACCGCATGATCAGGGGCTTGTCGGGCATTCGGATGCGGATGTGGGGATGCATACGGTGACCGATGCGATCTATGGCGCGCTGGCGATGGGCGACATCGGCCAGCATTTCCCGCCCTCGGACCCGCAATGGAAAGGTGCCGCCAGCGATATTTTCCTGCGCCATGCGGCCGGGCTTGCGGCTGAGTCAGGATTCGCGATCACCCATGTCGATTGCACCCTGATCTGCGAACAGCCCAAGATCGGCCCCCATGCCCCGGAAATGCGCCGTGTGATGGCGGGCCTGCTGGGGCTCGAGGTGGACCGCGTTTCGGTCAAGGCCACGACGTCAGAGCGGCTGGGCTTTACCGGACGTGGCGAGGGGATCGCCTGCATGGCCACGGCAACATTGGTGAAATCATGAATATCGCAAAGACGATCGGAACTGTTTTTGGTGTCGGCTACATCCGCCCCGCCCCCGGCACATGGGGCTCGCTTGTGGCGCTGCCCTGGGGCTGGCTGCTGCATGTTCTTGGCGGCTTTCCCCTGCTGGTGATTGCGGTCATCGCCGGGTTTGCCAAGGGCTGGTGGGCCACGGCAAAGATGACGGCGGGCAGCGACGACCATGACCCTTCCGAAATCGTGGTGGATGAGGTCGTGGGCCAGTGGATTGCCCTGTTGCCGCTGTCCTATGCCGCCTGGACGCGCGGGTTGGACATGCTGGTGATGTGGCCCGGCTGGATCGCGGCGTTTGTCCTGTTCCGCCTGTTTGACATCTGGAAACCCTGGCTGGTGGGATGGGCCGACCGGCGCGGCGATGCGCTGGGGGTGATGCTGGACGACGTGATCGCGGGCATTTTCGCCGCCCTGTGCGTGATGCTGCTGGCCGGATTGTACCATGGAGTTTTGACATGAGCATTGCATCACAGATCATTGAACTGGCACAAAAAAAGGGTGTCATGGTCAGTTGTGCCGAAAGCTGCACCGGCGGGCTGGTCGCCGCCGCCCTGACCGAGATGCCGGGATCGTCGGTGATGTTCGATTCTGGCTTTGTCACCTATACCAATGCCGCCAAGATGAAGATGCTGGACGTCCGCCCCGGCACCTTGCAGATGTTCGGTGCCGTCTCCGAAGAGGTTGCGCGTGAAATGGCCAGTGGCGCGCTGGCCCATTCCGATGCGCAGGTGGCCGTCTCCGTCACCGGCATCGCAGGCCCCGGCGGGTCCGAGCACAAGCCGGAAGGCCGCGTCTGTTTCGGCCTGGCCGCGGGCGATCAGGTCTGGGCCACCACCCAGGAATTCGGCGCATTGGGCCGCAGCCGGGTGCGCACCGCAGCCCGCGACCATGCGCTGACGCTGCTGCTGCAAGGCCTTTTCAGCCTGCCTTGAAGATGGGCAAACAGCCCCGCTGGCTGCCCAAAATATCGGCATTTTCGAAAAAGACGCCAAAATAAGCATGTCGGGTCTTTTCTGGGCGTTCCGCATCTCCAAGGTGCGGCAACCCTGACGCTGACCCGGAGACATCTTATGAACGCTGCAGATTCCGCCTGGATCATGACCGCCACCGCGCTGGTCCTCTTCATGACCTTACCGGGGCTTGCCCTGTTCTATGGCGGCCTGGTGCGCGCGCGCAACGTGCTCAGCGTCTTCATGCATTGCTATGCCATCGCCTGCCTGATGTCGGTGCTGTGGTTCCTGCTGGGCTATTCCATCGCCTTTGGCCCCGGCGCAAGCGGCCTCTGGGGCGGGCTGGACAAGGCCGGGCTGAGCGGGATCACCGCCGACAGCCTCAGCGGCACCCTGCCCGAAATCCTGTTCTTTGCCTTTCAGATGACCTTCGCCATCATCACCCCCGCCCTGATCGTCGGCGCCTATGTGGAGCGGATCAATTTCGCCTTCCTGCTGCTGTTCTCCGGCCTGTGGATGCTGCTGTGCTATGCGCCGGTGGTGCATTGGATCTGGGGCGGCGGGATGCTGGCCGATGGCGGCATCTTTGGCGCAACAGGTGTACGCGACTTTGCCGGCGGCATCGTGGTGCATGAAACCGCCGGGATCGCGGCGCTGATTCTGGCGATCATGCTGGGCGCACGCCGGGACAACAGCAAACCGCCGCATAATCCGGGGCTGGTGATGGTCGGGGCCGCGATGCTCTGGGTCGGCTGGTTCGGCTTCAACGGCGGCTCGCAACTGGCCGCCGATGGTGGTGCCGCAATGGCGATCACCGTCACCCATATCTCCGCCGCCACCGCCTCGCTCACCTGGGCGCTGTGGGAGCGGATCAAGTTCGGCAAGGCCTCAATGGTCGGTCTGGTCACCGGCACCATTGCGGGCCTCGCCTCGATCACCCCGGCATCGGGGTTCGTGGGGCCCTGGGCCGCGCTGCTGATCGGGGCGGTTGCGGGGGTGCTCTGCCAGGAAGCGGTCACGCTGATTCGCAACAAACTCAAGGTGGATGACACGCTGGATGTCTTTGCGGTCCACGGTGTCGGCGGGATCTTTGGCACCATCATGATTGCGGCACTGGGTGCGGGCACATGGGCCGCGCAACTGGGCTCGCTGGCCATCGTCGGCGCATTCACAACCGTCGTGACAGTCGTGATCGCCCTTGTCTGCCGCGCAATTGTGCCAATGCGGGTGGATGCGGAAGCGGAATCAAACGGGCTGGACCTGTCCAGCCATGGCGAACGGGCCTATGACCTGACCAGCTGATCCGTCAGGGCGGGCAGGTCATCGCCCTGCGCCGCCAGCCACAGCGCCTCGGCGTGGTCCTCGCCCAGCAGGGCCACCGCCTTGTCCTGCAATTTCGCCGCGCGGACCTCCAACGGAATCGGCGCGGAAAGGTCATGCTTCAACCGCCGCATCGCGCCGCCGGCAAAGGAGACGGCAACCTCGGACTGGGTCTCGGACAGGCGCGCCTCTTCGCTGACACGGATCTTGTCGCGCAGGGCGGTGATCGCCGGGTCTTGCGTGATCTCATCGGTGAAATTGGCAATGCCGCCGGTGTCATGACCCAACAGCGCCATCGCGCAGGTCTGGGCATAGCTGAACTTGGCCGCAAGACCCGTGGTCGGTGCCGCGATGTTGCAGACGCTCATCCAGCGCGGGTGGGTGCGGATGTGGATGCCCTCCACCGCGCCCAGGTCCAGATCGGCACCGCGCAGCGCCTCAAGCATCGCATGCAACCCGTGGCAGCAGGCGTGAAACTTGTGGCTGATGTCGGTGATGTGCCATGTGCCGCGCGGCAGGCTGACCTCTGCCGCCTCGCCGTGATGGGTGGGGCCGAACCCCAGCGGGCCCGCCAGACCGTCCTCTGCCGCTGTCATGCCCGCCTGCGCCCAAAGCGTCGCTTCCACCCCGGTGCGGGCGGCCAACCCGGCATTGAGCGGCTTTGCCATGGTGCCGAACTGCGATTTCAGCCCCGAGGCCATGCTGGCGCAAAGCCCAAGCGCCGCGCGCAACTGGTGCTTGTCCAGCTCCAGCAGGCGCGCGCAACCCATGACCGCGCCGAAAGCCCCCGCCGTGGCGGTCTGATGATAGCCGACCTGATAGTGGCTCCGCCCCAGCCAGAGCCCCACGAGGATGGAGGATTCGACGCCCAGCGTCGCGGCCTCGACCACCTCGTCCAGCGGCGCGCGCAGTTCCTGGGCCAGCGCCAGCACGGCGGGCAGCACCGCAACCGACGGGTGGCCGATATGGGCAAAATGCGTGTCGTCATAATCCAGCGCATGGGACAGGGTGCCATTGACCAGTGCCGCCAGCGGCGCGGTGGCGGTGCCGCCGCCGAATATCTGCGCCTGCCCGGCGCCCATGGCGCGCTGTGCGGCGGCGAAATCGTCAAATTCACCGGCCTGCGCCCCGGCGATGCCACAGGCGGCCCAGTCGAACAGCGACAGGCGCATCATCACGGCGGCCTCGGCCGGAACCTCAGCCTTGCGGAAACGGATCAATTGGTCGGTAATGGTGCTCATGCACCCGATCCGTAAAGCGCCTCTGCCCGTTTTTCAAAGGCTTTCACCACGCGCTGCATCGCCTCGTTGAAGACAACACCGATGATGCCCTGAAGGATGCGGTTGCGGAATTCGAAATCGACGTGGAAATGCACGCGACACCCCCCCGGCGCATCCTCGAACCGCCAGTTCGACAGCATGTATTTGAACGGTCCGTCCAGATATTCGGTGTCGATCTTCATCTCGGCGGGCCAGAGCGTCACGCGGCTGGTGAATCGCTCGCGGAACACCTTGAAACTGATCACCAGGTCGGCATCCATCACGCGATGATCGCCCTGTGGTGTGTCGCTGCGTATCCGCGCGGCAGCCGTCCAGGGCAGGAATTCGGGGTACTTGCCCACATCCGCCACCAGATCGTACATCTGTTGCGCGGTATAGGGCAGTTCTTTGGTCTCTGAATGGGTCGGCATTGCGTTCCGGGTCTGCTCGGGTTAGCCCTATGTCTCCGGTAAACGCCATGAAATCAAGGGCCAATGGCCATGACAGATCGTCGCTATGTGATTGATGAAATGATCTCGGCCAAGGCGATTGCCGCCCGGATCGAGGCGCTGTGCCGCGCCATCCACGATGAATTCGACGGCACCGACAAGCTGGTCGTCGTGGGCCTGCTGCGCGGGTCCTTCGTGTTCATCGCCGATCTGGTGCGCGAGCTGGACCTGCCCATCGAGGTCGATTTTCTTGAGGCCTCCAGCTATGGCGACGGGATGCAAAGCAGCCGGGAGGTGCGCATTCTCAAGGACCTGCGCGGTGCCATCGAAGGCCGCGACGTGCTGGTGGTCGAAGACATCGTGGACACCGGCCACACCCTGCACCATGTCACCAACCTGTTGAAATCGCGCGAGCCTGCGCGGCTCAAGACCATCGCGTTGCTGGACAAACCCAGCCGCCGCGAGGTGGATATGAAGGCGGATTGGACCGGCTTCGAGATCCCCGATGAATTTGTCGTGGGCTATGGCATCGACTATGCCCAACGCGACCGCAACCTGCCCTTTATTGGAAAGGTCCGTTTCACATGAACCCGATCTGGCTGCTCCGCATGTCGAAATGGGCGCATAACCCGCCCTCTGCCAAACGGGTCAAACTGGTCTTTGCCGCCATTGCGCTGGCGCTGATCATCTTCGGCATCGAATGGATGGGATGGTGGCCGGACTGGGCCACAGCAGAACGCGTGCCGCGCCGGTTCTGACCCGTCGCCCCACATGGCCGCCCCCCCGGCCCGGCCGATGTTTCCGCCGATCACGAAAATGTTTTTGGCGCATTTTGTGGTCCATGGCATGCTGATGCAAGAACCTGTTAAATTTCACTTTTGCCATTCAGCCATGGAGATCAGCCAATGCAGAAGACCTTTACCACCCGGACCGTCACCGCGATCATGTGCGGTGTGCTCGCAACCGCAGGCTTTGCCGCCAGCCATGCAGGCGAAGAGAACAAGAGCGTGACGGCACGCCATGCCATGATGCAGATGATCGCCTATCACACCGGGATTCTGGGCGGGGTCGCCAAAGGCGAGATGGAATATGATTCCGCCATGGTCGACGCCGCGGCCATGAACATCGCCTCACTGGCCGCGATGGACCGCGCAACCCTGTGGATCGAAGGCACCGAACAGGGTGCGGCTACCGATTCCCGCGCCAAACCCGAGATCTGGAGCGATGCAGAGGGATTCGGTGCCGCGTTTGAAAAGCTTGAAACCGCTGCCAGCGCCATGGTCGGCGCGTCGGATGCCGCAGCCGTGGGTGCCGGGATGGGCGATATTGGCGGGGCCTGCAAGGCCTGCCATGAAAACTATCGCGGCCCCGAGAACTGATCGCCGGGTCTGAGTGTTGCGCCGTTTTCTGATTGCGATCTGCCTGCTGGCGGTCATTGGCCTTGGGGTGTTCTGGGTGCTGACGCGCCCTGCCCCACTCAATGCCGAATTTGCCAGCGGGCATGTGGCGGATGTGGAAAACGGCGCGCGCATCTTTCACGCGGGCGGCTGCGCCTCCTGCCACGTGGCCCCTGAAAGCGAGGACAAGCTGACGCTGGCGGGCGGCGAGGGATTCGCCAGCGATTTCGGCACATTTTACGCGCCCAACATCTCGCCCGGACCGGAAGGCATCGGCGGATGGGACCTGCCCGGTTTCGCGCGCGCGGTGACGCGGGGCGTCTCGCCCGAGGGGCAGCATTATTACCCCGCCTTTCCCTATACCACCTATATCCACATGACTGACACGGATGTGACGGACCTCTTTGCCTATCTGCAAACCCTGCCGGTGTCGGACACCCCCAGCAAACCGCATGACGTTGGATTTCCCTTCAACATCCGGCGCGGTCTGGGCCTGTGGAAATTGCTCTACCTCGATGAAGCCTATGTGATGACCGGCGAAATGTCAGAAGAGGTGACGCGCGGGCGCTACCTGGTCGAGGCCTTGGGCCATTGCGCCGAATGCCACACGCCGCGCGGGCCAATTGGCGGGCTGCAGCGCGATGCCTGGCTGACCGGCGCGCCCAACCCCTCCGGCAAGGGGCGCATTCCAAACATCACGCCCCAGGGGCTGGACTGGTCCGCCGATGACATCGCCTATTACCTGCAAAGCGGGCTGACCCCGGATTTCGACAGCGCCGGCGGGACCATGGCATCGGTGGTGGACAACATGTCGCAATTGCCCGAAGGCGACCGGGCGGCGATTGCTGCCTATCTCAAGGCCTTGCCCTGACGCGGCGGTCCCGCTGGCTGAAACTGCAGGATGGATATTTTTGGCCAAAAAGAGAATGGGCGTGGTTCTGCACATTTGAGGCCTACGTGCAGGAGGTTTTTGGCAGGCCCCGGTTTGAGACGCTGCGCGGATTTGCTATCTGGATATTCAGAGCAAGGAGACGGTCATGAACATCCTGATCGTGGGTGCCGGACCAACCGGCCTGACAGCGGCGGTGGAACTGGCGCGCCGGGGTGTCCTGCCGCGCGTCATCGACAAGCGGTCCGGCCCCTCGGAACTCAGCCGGGCCGTCGGAATCCAGCAACTCTCGATGGATATTCTGACCCCTTCCGGCGTGGCCGACGAGATCAGGACCGAGGCCGTGCGCTTTGACGGGGTCGCCTTTCACACCGGCGCGCGCAGGGTTGCGAAATTTGCCCTGAACTTCGACGACAGATCCCGGCTCTATGGGCTTCCGCAAGACCGGACAGAGCATTTCCTGGCCCGTGCCCTTGCCCGATTTGGCGGCAGGATCGAGTATGACACCCCTTTCGAGGGGCTGACCCAGGATGAGACAAGCCTGCGCGTGCAACTGGGCGGAACGCAGGCGGTTTTCGACCATGTTATTGGTGCGGACGGGGCGCATAGCGCCGTGCGCGCGGCGCTGGGGCTGGGTTTTCCCGGCTTTGACCTGCCGGGCCAATGGTCGATCGCGGATGTGGAAAGCCCGGACTGGCGCGATCCGCAAACCTTTCAGGGCTTCATGCTGCCCCATGGCAACATCTGCATCGTGGCCCCGTTGGAGGCGGCGCGGTTCCGGGTGATCGCAAGCCTGCCTGACGCGCTTGCCGCCTTGCCGGTGCCGATGAATGTGACCAACATCCGCCGCAGCGGTGCTTTCACCATCTCGGTGCGGCAGGTGACAGACTATGCAGTGGGCCGGGTCTATCTGGCCGGGGATGCCGCGCATTGCCATTCACCGGCGGGCGGACGGGGCATGAACCTCGGCATTGCGGATGCAGCGGACCTTGCCGGCCGGTTGATCGACGGGGGGCTTGCGGGATACCACGCCGCGCGCCATGCGGAAGGGGCGCATGTGCTGGCCTTCAGCGAGGGGTTGCGCAAGGCGATGCAGTCGAAAAGCCCGTTGCGGCGGATGGTCATGCCCCGCGTGATGAAGTTTATTGCGGCGGTCCCGCCCATCCAGCGGGCGGCGGTGCGCTATTTCGTCAGTGGTTAGGGCCTTTGGGCATTCATTTTCCACAGGCCCTAGGCCGGGAAATCAGGCCAGCCCCAGCTTGCGGTTGCGCGCCTCGCGCAGGCGCGCGAAATCATCGCCCGCGTGATAGCTCGACCGCGTCAATGGCGTGGCGGAGACCATCAGGAACCCCTTGCCATAGGCCGACTTTTCATAGGCGGCAAATTCATCCGGGTGCACAAAGCGATCCACCCGGTGGTGCTTGGGCGTCGGTTGCAGGTATTGCCCGATGGTCAGAAAGTCGATGTCGGCGGCGCGCATGTCTTCCATCACCTGAATGACCGACTGGCGATCCTCGCCCAGCCCCACCATGATGCCCGATTTGGTAAACATCGACGGGTCCAGTTCCTTGACCCTTTGCAACAGGCGCAGACTGTGGAAATAGCGCGCGCCGGGGCGCACTTCCGGATAGAGGCCGGGAACCGTCTCAAGATTGTGGTTGAACACATCCGGGCGCGCCGCGACCACGATCTCCAACACTTTGGGATCGCAGCGGATGAAGTCCGGCGTCAGGATCTCGATGGTGGTGTCCGGGCTGCGTTTGCGGATTGCGCGGATGGTCTGGGCAAAATGCTCCGCCCCGCCGTCCTCAACGTCGTCGCGGTCAACAGAGGTGATGACAACGTGGTTCAACCCCAGCTTGGCCACCGCATCGGCCACCCTGCCCGGCTCGAACACATCCAGCGCCTCTGGCGGTTTGCCGGTGGCGATGTTGCAGAAGGTACAGGCGCGGGTACAGACCTCGCCCATGATCATCATGGTGGCGTGGCCCTGGCTCCAGCATTCGCCGACATTGGGGCATCCGGCCTCTTCGCAGACCGTGGTCAGCTTGTTGTCGCGCATGATCTTTGCGGTTTCGGCATAGCCCTTGCCGCCGGGAGCCTTGACCCTGATCCAGCTCGGTTTCTTGGGCTGGGCATTGTCGGGCTTGCGCGCCTTTTCGGGGTGACGCTGCTCGGGGATTTTCAGATCGCGCATGGGGACCTCACGTTGCTTGCGCTCTATGTAACACAACTTCGCGGCAACAAAAGCCCAAGCAGCGCAATGCAGCCTTGCGCCCTATTGCCACCAGCGCGGCCCGATGCGCCGCCGCATCCAGCCGCCCAGCGACCAGTGGTCGCGCGCAATCAGCAAGACAAGCGCAATGAATGCCGCCATCACGGCCAGGTCGATCACCTGATTGCGGTTGATGGGAAAGCCCTTGTCATTGACGGCGAACGGGTCAAGGAACCCCTCCCACCGGCGCGTCAGCGTGTAGAAATGCATCACCGCCAACGCGCCATAGCTGGCATATCGGAAGATCCCCAGCGCCACCATCAGGCAAAGCGCAATCTGGACGCCCCCCGCCAGATAGATTTGCGGCAGGGAAAGATCGACCTTGTCGAAATGACGCGCCAGCGCCTGATACTGGCCGGGGGTGATCACCTTGTGCACCGCCCAAAGGAACATGAACCACGCCAGCCCCAGCCGGAGGATCAGCAGGGCGGCGGCATCTGTGCGGTCCTGAAAGGTCATCGAAGTCACTCCTTGAGAGTTGCAACTTCATAGCCCTCCAGAACCGGCCTGTCCCTGATCGCGCGTGCATCACACGCAGAGTTGAGCGGCAGGTTCCGAGCTAGCCAATCATCGGCCCGCCCGGCCCGATGGTTTCATCGTAATGGCGTTTCAGGCGCATCAGGGCAATGCGCAGCACGATCTTGCCGGACCGCGCCGACCAGCCAAGGCGTTTTTCCGTGGTCTCCAGCCCTTCGAGGTAGCAGCAGCAGCGCAGTGCCACATCCGACAGGCCCGGCCCAAGGTGGCGAAGCGCGGATGTCACCCGCGCCTGCGCCGCCCCGGCACTGTCCGACACGCCACCTGTCCCGCAGGACCCGCCCTGCGTGCCTGCGGTCAGGAAACCCTGCCAGTTCTGGGTCACCCGCGTGCCCATCTGCGCCAGTTCAAAATCCTCGCGCAGATGTTCACCAGCATGCACCAGCGCATCACTCAGGAACGGCTTTCCGCTCTTGTCCTTGCGCCGCGACAGCGCGATCAGCGGGCTGTCGGCCAGCGAAAAACGCATCTTCTGGCGGCGGTTGCTCTCTGCGTCATCGGTATCGTCCTGCCATCCCATGTCCGGCCCTTCAAAACCCGTTTGCGCCTCGGCAAAACCCCCGGTGCCGCGCCGCATCCCCCCGTTTGCGCCGATCATTTCGCCAAGCGCGCTGCGCCCTGCCGTGGTGATGTGATCGCGGATGATGCGCCCGGAGTTGGCCGGTGCGATCCAGTCCTTCAGCGCCATGGCCTGTGCCACCGCCGCATCCACCACAGCCGTCCGGGTGCTGCCCCCCGATGCGGTGTCGCGCACCACCACGGCCTTTTCCATTTCCGCCGCAATCGCCAGCACCGCGCCGGTTTCGCACAGCCGGGGCAGGATGCGCATCGCCTCCTGTTTCAGCGTCGCTTCGTCGGGTACGGATGTAAGGGCGGGCTGAGCCATTGGCAGATCTTTCTTTGAGGGGTTTTTCCCGGCACTGATCGGCCGACGTTCCGCGCCCAGACATTGCAGGGCGGCATCCACCAGCGGATCGTCGCGGCGGGTTTCTATCCGACGGATCTGGCGCATGATCGTGGAGGCGTGGCACCCCGCACTACGGGCGAGTTCCCGCATCGGCTGTCCAAGCTCGGTATGGGCCAGATAATGAATCGCGCCTTCCGGCACCCAGTCCGGCAGGATTAACGGTTGATGAATACTCTTTCCTGACAAAACGCATACCACTCCATTTTATGTTTTTGTTTCCGTAGGTTGACGGGATATCCACAGGCGGACAAGCTGCAACCTATGGGTGCACTGGTTACCTGATCGTTAAAACTTTTTCGGTTTCTCAATCATTGTTTTCAAATTCTAAACAGTGGTGAAGGTGCCGCACGTCCCAATCGGACGCGGCGCAACACCCGCGTGAGTTGTGGCAAAACGGCCCTCAGCGATTCCGCCATTCCGACCAGAGAAGGACCACCGCCATGCAAGATGTCTTTTCCATGCTGAGCGCCCTGCACCGCCCCCGCCTGATGATGCGCGCCGCGCGCATCGGTGCCGAGAATTACCGCCGCTCCAGCCATCTGCCCCGGCTTCTGGGCTATGGGGTGCTGCCCCGCCACAGCGCAGCCCTGCTGCGCCTGATGGAGATCGAGGCGATGCTGGAGGACGAACGCAAACGCGCGGATGCAGGCTATAGCCTGATCCGGCACATCGACGTGCTGATTGCCATGGTCGGGGAGGCGCGCGTGCTGCGCGCGGTCAATGACACACCGCGCAGCGTGACATGACGGGTGACATCTGCCGCCACCGGGGCGGCAGAGGGTTCACCGGTGCCGCCAGGCCGGACAAACCGGCCCGGCCGCAATCTTACATGAAGCTGTCGGGCGCTTCGGACTTCTTGCGGGCCACATAGGCGTCCAGCGATTCGCGGATGGACGGGTCCAGCGCCGGCTGCTGGTAATCCGCCAGCATCTTTTCGACCCGGATGGCGGCCAGTTGCGCAGTGTCGCGCGCGCCCTCGTCTTCCCATGTCTCGAACGGCTTGTAGTCCAGCAAGTCGGACTTCCAGAAGGCCGATTTGAAGTTCGCCTGGGTATGCGCGCAGCCCAGGTAATGCCCGCCGGGGCCGACCTCGCGGATGGCATCCATCGCCTGGCCGTTCTCGTCCATGTAGATGCCCTTGGCAAAATGGTGCAGCACGCCAAGTTGATCGGCATCCATCACGAATTTTTCAAAGGAGGCCACAAGCCCCCCTTCCAGCCAGCCGCAGGAATGCAGCATGAAGTTCACACCCGACAGCAGACCCATGTTCAGGCTGTTCGCTGTCTCATAGGCGGCCTGCGCATCGGGCAGTTTCGACCCGCAGAAGGACCCGGCCGACCGGTAGGGCAGGTTCAGCCGCCGGGCAAGCTGCCCCGCGCCATAGGTGATATGCGCCGCTTCCGGCGTGCCAAAGGTCGGCGCGCCCGAGTTCATGTCGATCGAGGTCACAAAGGCCCCCATGACAATCGGTGCACCGGCACGGCACAGCTGGCTGTAGGCGACACCGGCCAGCGTTTCCGCCAGCACCTGCGTCAGCGTCCCCGCCACCGTGGTGGGCGCCATCGCGCCGCCCACGATAAAGGGCGATATGATGCAGGCCTGATTGTTCTCGGCATAGACCTTGAGCGCGCCCATCATCACATCGTCGAAGGTCATCGGCGAGTTGATGTTGATCAGCGAGGTCATCACCGTGTTCTGCTGCACGAACTCCTCGCCAAAGAGCAGCCCGCACATGTCCACCGAATCCTGCGCGCGGCTGGGTTCGGTCACGGAGCCCATGAAAGGTTTGTCGCTCAGCGTCATATGGGCATGCAGCATGTCGAGGTGCCGCTTGTTGACGGGAATGTCCGTCGGCTCGCAGACCGTGCCGCCCGAATGGTGCAGCCACTTGGACATATAGGCCAGTTTCACGAACTTGTTGAAATCCGCCATGGTGGCATAGCGTCGGCCCCCTGCAATATCGCGCACGAAAGGCGGGCCATAGACCGGTGCCAGCACCAGATTGCGGCCACCGACCTCGACGTTGCGCTCGGGGTTGCGCGCGTGCTGGGTATAGGTGGAGGGCGCGGTGGCACAAAGCTTGCGCGCCAGCCCTTTGGGGATATGCACCCGCTCGCCGCGCACGTCCGCACCGGCATCGCGCCACATCTGCAAGGCTTCGGGGTTTTCGGGGAAATTGACGCCCACCTCTTCGAGGATGATATCCGCGTTGCGCTCGATGATCTGCAGCGCTTCCTCGTTCAACACTTCGAAATTGGGGATGTTGCGTTCGATAAAGCGCGCGGTTTCGAAAGACACCGCCGTGCGCTCCGCCCGGCGCGCTGCACCGCCGCCACCCCGTGTCCGTCCGCGCCGTGCTGATTCCGCCATGATATGACCCTTGCTCAGAAATTTCCTTCTCCTAACGTATCCCCCCGCCCCGGTTCGCGCGATTTCCGCCGCCGGGGGGAGAAAAACGACATCGCCCCGATCCCTCCATGCTCTTTTTGGCCAAAATATTCCCGGGGTCTGGGGCAGCGCCCCAGTCCGCCACTTGCCACGCCGCGAAACCCTGCCTAATCAATGGCCATGACAGAACTCATTTCCCCCGCCGCCCACGACCGCCTGCTGATCATAGATTTCGGCAGCCAGGTCACCCAGTTGATCGCGCGCCGCCTGCGCGAGCTCAGCGTTTTCTGCGAAATCCATCCGTTCAACACGGTGGACGACGCCTTTCTCGCCGAATTCCAGCCCAAGGCCGTCATCCTGTCGGGAGGGCCTTCTTCGGTCTTTGCCGAAGGCGCGCCGATGCCGCCGCAATCGGTGTTTGACCTCGGCGTGCCGATCCTTGGCATTTGCTATGGCCAGCAGGTGATGATGCATTGCCTTGGCGGTCACGTCGAACGCGGCCACGGCACCGCCGAATTCGGCCGCGCCTTTGTCAAACCCACCGGCCAGCCGCTCGACCTGCTGCAGGGCTGGTTCGCCACCGACCGCGAACAGGTCTGGATGAGCCATGGCGACCACGTCAGCAAGATCGCGCCGGGCTTCGAAGTCTACGGCACCTCGCCCAATGCGCCCTTTGCCATCACCGGCGATCCGTCGCGTCATTTCTACGCCGTGCAATTCCATCCGGAAGTCCATCACACCCCCAACGGCGCAAGGCTTTACGAGAATTTCGTGCGGCTTGCGGGCTTCAAGGGCGACTGGACCATGCGCGCCTACCGCGAAGAGGCGGTCGCCGCCATTCGCGACCAGATCGGCGACAAGAAGGTGATCTGCGCCCTCTCCGGCGGGGTCGATTCTTCGGTTGCCGCCGCCCTGATTCACGAGGCGGTGGGCGACCAGCTCACCTGTGTCTTTGTCGACCATGGGTTGTTGCGCAAGAACGAGGCGGAGGAGGTCGTCGGCATGTTCCGCGACCACATGAACCTGCATGTGATCCACGCCGACGAGGTTGAGCTGTTTCTGGGTGAACTTGACGGCGTCAGCGACCCCGAAACCAAGCGCAAGATCATCGGCAGGCTGTTCATCGACGTGTTCCAGAAATACGCCAACCAGATCGAGGGGGCGGAGTTCCTGGCACAGGGCACGCTTTACCCCGATGTGATTGAATCCGTGTCCTTTTCCGGCGGCCCCTCTGTCACGATCAAGAGCCACCACAACGTCGGCGGGTTGCCCGAAAAGATGGGCCTGAAACTGGTCGAACCGCTGCGCGAACTCTTCAAGGACGAGGTCCGCGCGCTGGGTGCCGAACTGGGCCTGCCGCCCAGCTTTATCGGGCGCCACCCCTTCCCAGGCCCCGGTCTCGCGATCCGCTGCCCCGGCGAGATTACGCGCCAGAAACTCGACATCCTGCGCGAGGCCGATGCCGTCTATATCGACCAGATCCGCAAACATGGCCTCTATGACGAAATCTGGCAGGCCTTCGTCGCGATCCTGCCGGTGCGCACCGTGGGCGTGATGGGCGACGGGCGCACCTATGATTTCGCCTGCGCGTTGCGCGCGGTGACATCGGTGGACGGGATGACGGCGGATTATTACCCCTTCACCCATGAATTTCTGGGCGAAACCGCCACCCGCATCATCAACGAGGTGCCCGGCATCAACAGGGTCACCTATGACATCACCTCCAAACCCCCCGGCACGATCGAGTGGGAATGATCACACAATGACCCCTGCCCACCCGTGACCGAGAATACCGTACTTCCCCCGATCAACCAGACGCTGCGCGCAGCGTTCTGGATGCTGGGTGCCATCACCTCATTCACCGCGATGGCAATGGCCGGGCGCAAGCTGGGGACCGATTACGACACTTTCGAGATCATGCTTTATCGCTCGGTCTTCGGTTTTCTCATCGTGATCGGCGTGGCGTATCGCGTCGGCACCTGGCACGAGATCAACCGCGATGCGCTGGGCCTTCAGGTCCTGCGCAATATGGTGCATTTCACCGGCCAGAACCTTTGGTTCTTTGCGGTGACGGTGATCCCGCTGGCGCAGGTCTTTGCCTTTGAATTCACCACGCCGCTCTGGGTGATCGTGCTCTCCCCCTTCCTACTGGGCGAGCGGCTGACCAGGGTCCGCTCCATCTCGGCGCTGATGGGGTTCATCGGCATCCTGATCGTGGCGCGCCCCACGGTTGCGGGGATGAACGCGGGCGTGCTGGCCGCCGCCGGCTGTGCCGTCTTTTTCGCGCTGACCTTCATCACCACCAAGAAACTGACCGCCCGGCAAAGCATCACCGCGATCATGTTCTACCTGACGCTGCTGCAACTGATCTTCGGGCTGATCACTGCCGGATATGACGGAGACATCGCCCTGCCGACGCTGGCCAGCGCCCCGCTGCTGGCGCTGGTCGGGCTCTGCGGGCTGCTGGCGCATTTCTGTATCACCAATGCGCTCCGGCTGGCCCCGGCTGCGGTGGTCTCTCCCATCGACTTTGCCCGCCTGCCCGTCATCGCCATCCTCGCCATGCTGGTCTATGGCGAGACAGTGGACATCTGGGTGTTCGTCGGTGCCGTCATCATCTTTGCCGGGAATTATCTGAACATCTGGGTCGAGACCCGCAGAAAACCAGCATGATCCGGGTCGCGGTGTGCGCTCTTGCGGCGTAAAACGCTAGGGCCTGTGGACATTCATCTTCGACCACCCGCGCGAGTCGGATTTTGCCGCTGGCGCCCTGATGTGAGCGCAGCAATGTGATCATTGGAAGCGAACATCCGGGATGGCAGAGGCAAAATCCGCCGCGCCCCGCAGGGGTTTCGCCAAAATTGCCCATTTCTGCGTTAAGAGCGCTTGAAATAGCTGGCTATTCCTGCGCTCTCTTGCCTGGAACTGAGCAATTTTGGGCAGAAACGGGTGGTCGAAGATGAACGTCCACAGGCCCTAGTCATGAGCCCGCAGAAATCAATCACCCCCCGCGCCTGGACCGAGATGCTGCTGCTGGCGGCGATCTGGGGCGCGTCCTTTGTCTCCATCCGGGTCGCGCTTGATGAAATCGGGCCGCTCTGGGCCGTGGCCCACCGGGTTGGCTGGGCGATGCTGGCGCTCTGGGGGGCTGTGCTGCTGATGCGCCTGCCGGTGCCCTGCGACCTGCGGGTCTGGGGGGCTTTCCTGGTCATGGGGCTGCTGAACAACGTGGTCCCATTCGGCCTGATGGCCTGGGGCCAGTTGCACATCGAAAGCGGCCTGACCTCGATCCTAAATGCCGCCACGGCGATCTTTGGCGTGATCGCGGCGGCGGTCTTTTTTGCGGATGAGCGGATCACCCCACGCAAGGCCGCGGGCGTCATGCTGGGCTTTGCCGGGGTCGCCACCGCCATCGGGCTGGAGAATCTGGCCCAGTTCGACATCCGGTCACTGGCCCAATTGGCGGTGATCGGCGGCACGGTGTCCTATGCGCTCGCCTCTGTCTGGGCGCGCAAGATGCTGTCGGGCCAGCCGCCACAGGTCGCCGCGGCGGGCATGGTCACCGGATCGACGCTGATCATGCTGCCGGTCGCCTGGAGCATTGAGGGGCCGGTCGATCTGTCGCTCGGCCCCCGCACCTGGGCCGCCATCGGCTATTACGCGCTGCTGGGCACGGCGCTGGCCTATCTGCTCTATTACCGGGTACTGGGCATGGCGGGCAGCGGCAACCTGATGCTGGTCACGCTGCTGATCCCGCCCTTTGCGATTGTGCTGGGGGCGCTGATGCTGAGTGAGGCCCTGCGCCCGGCGGCCTATGCGGGTTTTGCGCTGCTGGCGGCGGGGCTGCTGATCCTGAACGGCCGCATCTGGCGTCCGCGCCGCCGCTCCGCTAGACAGGGGGCGAAATCAACCTGACGGACCTGCCCCATGCTGTACCCCACCGCCCAAGACTGGCGCGCCGCGCCGCGCCGCAAAGTGTTGGTTTTCGGCATGTCGGGACTGGGCAAAACCCACCTCAGCGGGCTTTTGCGCGCCTCGGGCGGCTGGTTCCACTACTCCATCGACTACCGCATCGGCACCCGCTACATGGGCGAGGCGATCGTGGATTCGTGCTTAGCTGCCGCGATGTCACATCCCTATCTCAAAGAAATGCTAATAAATGACGCAATATACATTGCTCCAAATGTGCATACACATGATCTTACTGCAGTCGCTACTTTCTTAGGCAAGCCCGGTTCGCCGCAGAAGGGCGGCTTGCCGATGGCCGAATACGCCACCCGGCAAGAGGCGTTTCGCCTGGCCGAGATCGCGGCGCTGAACGACACGCCGCATTTCGCTGAGCGCGCCAAGGCGCTTTATGGCTACGACCATTTCATCTGCGACACCGGCGGGTCGATCTGCGAATGGGTGGACCCGGAAAACCCGGATGATCCGCTGCTGAATACCCTGTCGGAGGAATGCCTGCTGGTCTGGATCAGGGGCGATGAGGCCCACACGCAAGAGCTGATCCGCCGCTTTGACCGCGCGCCCAAACCGATGGCCTATCAGCCCGCTTTCCTTGCGCGGGTCTGGACGGATTATCTGAATGAAAACAAATGCACAGCGGATGAAGTTGATCCTGATGCCTTTGTCCGCTGGACCTATGCGCAAGCCCTATCACACCGCCAGCCGCGTTATGAGGCGATGGCGAAATGGGGTGTCACCATCACCCCCGACCAGATCGGCGGGTTGAAGAGTGAAGCGGATTTCGTGGAGTTGATTGCGGGCTGTCTGTCAGACGGTTAGTTTGACCAACAGCGTTGCCATCTTCAGGAGGTCCGACGCGGCCTTAAGCGCAGTCGCTAGCTTTTCGAGTTTTCGCATCTCCTTTTTAGCTGTTTCCACTGCGTTTCTCAATTGTGTGCCTGCTGAAATCTGGGAGGTTGGCGTCGAAAGTTCGACCAATTCAGCAGCCCGCAGCCGGAATAGGAAATCCATTATTTCCGATGACTTTGCGCGCAAGGCCTTGCGTTTCGTGACATCGGTTTCCTCACTCGCTCGCGCGTCTAGTTTCCCTACAGCAGCAAACCCGTAGTCATAGAGTTGCTGATAAGTCTTCATCCCGCGGATATCGCCGGACTGTGTCATGTCCCCTATCTCCTTCTACCTAGTTGGTCTTGGCCAAAGCCTTGAAGTCTTCCAGCAGTCCAATCAACTCTACCGGATCACCGGGTCCGTTGATCTGGGCGTGCAGTATCTGATGCGCCCGCCAGAGCGCCATCAGTCGGCCCGCATCACTGGCGCCGACCGATTTCTGGAATGATGCAAGCTCGGCCTCGTAGCGTGCTGTCATCCGGGCATAATATTCCGGGTTTCCTGAATCCTGTGCAGTTGTCAAATTCTCATATGCGGTGTTCAACGCGCGCGCCTGCGACAGCAGCCTTTCGGATGGCTCGCGATATGCGATCAATTCTGCGATGATCACTTTGATCTGCGGATGAGCCGCGTTCACCAGCCTTTTCAGGATCGCACCGCGCCGTGCCTCTACCGCGCGTCCAACAATGTTGCCTAGCGGTTCGATCTGATCCGTCTTGATCACGCCGTTTTCCGCACCGGCAGCATTGTTTGCCGTAGCAAAGGCGTTGATCGACGTCAGGAACTCCTGAAAATTCGCATTGACCTGCGCAGAAACGTCCGATCCGCTAATCTGCTCCAGCACAGTCGCATAGCTTCGCAAAGCAGAAAGTCCCGAAGCGGCATAAGCCGCGCTCCCACGCACCAACGGGGCTCTGAACCTTGGGGCCGCATCACAGGCGGCGCTGCGCCGGTCCAGCTTTTCTGTTGCGGTCCGGGGACCGAACACGATTTCGATGCAATCGAGCGGTCTGTCATAGACCAGTTCGCCTCGCGCGAGGAAACGCGCCTTCTCCGCGCTGGTCTCTCGCTCTGTTCCGGCCTTAAGTACCGGCGCAAGCGGTGCTTCCACTTCTGAAAGGCTGTTTGCAAAACCTGCTACCTCAGTTTCGGTCGCGGGTACACCACACCCGACCAACAGAATAACGGCGGCCAGTTCAATGCCAATTCTTGAACGCATCCAGATACCCCTTTTGTTTGCACCACGATACAGTCACCGCCAAGGCAGAAGCGTGAGTTAATCGTTAAAATGTCGTAGAGCAGAAATGGCACAAGATTTAAGCCACAGTCAGGTGACATGTCACCTTTCATCAACCTCAGCCAAAACACCCCTGCACCGCGTTGTTGATGCTGGCCCCGGCACCGGACAGCGAAAACTGGATCAGCGATGTGCCATCCAGCGCCTCCACCCGCAGCCAGGACCCCGCCTGCACGCCCTGCATGAACACATCGCCCGGCGGGATGTTCACGCTCAGATCGCCGCGGCTGCGGTCCAGCGGCACCAGATAGGCGACGTCACCGATCACAAACCTGTATTGTCCGGCATCCATCGGCAGGCCGATCAGGGTAAAGAAACTGACCTGCGGCGTGCAGAAATAGTAGAACCCATAGCCCTGCTCGGCATCGGCACCCGCAAAGCGGTGGACCCCGTCACTGGCCAGCCCCGCGCGCCAGGCCAGCGGCACTGGCTGTGGTGGTGCAGGCGTGCTGAGCGGCGCAACGGGTTCACCTGAACAAAGCCGCGCAACGCATTGATTGTATTCGGAACTTGCCGGACCGGAGGAATCGGCAAGGCAGCGCCAGATGCAGCGTTGAACATCCATGGGATCGCCTTGCTGCGCGGCAACGGAAAGCGGGGACAACAGACAGAGAAGAAGCAGGGTCAGACGCATGGAAACCTCGGTGCATGGCGCAACAGAATGCCATGATGCGTCAGCTTGCGGAAAATGCAATGTCACATCCGCGTTCTCCGCCGCCCCGGCCCCTTGGCAGCGCAGCCTGCCCGGTCTATCTAAACCATTCAATACACGGATCGCCAAACTCATGCCCATCAAGATACCCGCCACCCTGCCCGCCTATGACGTGCTGAACCGCGAGGGCGTGATGCTGCTGGACGATGAGCTGGCCGACCATCAGGACATTCGCCCGCTGAAGATCGCGCTGCTGAACCTGATGCCCAAGAAAATCCAGACGGAGAACCAGTTCGCCCGGCTGATCGGGGCCACGCCCTTGCAGATCGAATTCAGCCTGCTGCGCATGTCGGACCACCGCACCCGCAACACCGCCGCCGAACATATGAAGAGCTTTTACCGCCCCGTCAGCCAGGTCTGGGACGAGAAATTCGACGGGCTGATCATCACCGGCGCGCCCATCGAGCATATGGATTTCACCGATGTCACCTATTGGGAGGAATTGCGCCGGGTGATGGACTGGACCCAGACCAATGTGCATTCCACCTTCGGCGTCTGCTGGGGCGGGATGGCCATGATCAACCACTTTCACGGCGTCAAAAAGCACATCCTGAGCGAAAAGGCATTCGGCTGTTTCCGGCACCGCAACCTCGCCCCCGCGTCACCCTATCTGCGCGGGTTCTCCGATGATTGCGTCGTGCCGGTGTCGCGCTGGACAGAGATGCGCCAGGACGAGGTCGACACCCACCCCAAGCTGACCACCCTGCTGGCGAGCGATGAGGTCGGCCCCTGCCTGATCGAAGACCCGGAGCACCGCGCGCTTTATGTGTTCAACCACTTCGAATACGACAGCGATACGCTGAAACAGGAATACGACCGTGACGTGGCTTCGGGTACGCCGATCAACGTGCCCTGCAACTACTACCCCGATGACGACCCGTCGCGCGCGCCGATGAACCGCTGGCGCAGCCATGCGCATCTGCTTTATGGCAACTGGATCAACGAGATCTACCAAAGCTGCCCCTATGATATTTCGCTGATCGGCACCTGAGCAGATGAGGACCGGAATGATGATTGCTGTTGTCCTTCTGGCCGCGCTGATCGGCATCGTTCAATGGCGCGCGGCAGCCCGTGAAGCGGCGGCAGAAGCGGCCACGCCGCCCCTGGGCCGGATGCTGGATATCGACGGCGTGCCGGTGCATGCGCTGGTCATGGGCAGCGGCCCCGACCTGGTGCTGATCCACGGGGCCAGCGGCAACCTGCGGGACCTGACCATGGGATTCGCCAGCCGCCTGACCGACCGCTACCGGGTGATCCTGTTCGACCGGCCCGGCATGGGCTGGACGGGCCGCCTGCCCGGATCGGGCGGTGCCTGGAACACCACCGAAGAAACGCCACAGGCACAGGCCGCGCTGCTGCAAAAGGCCGCCGATGCGCTGGATGTGCGCAATCCCATCGTGCTGGGCCATTCCTTTGGCGGCATCGTGGCCCTCGCCTGGGGCCTGTCGCGCCCCGATGATACCGCCGCGCTGGTGCTGGCCGGTGCGGTGTCGGAACCCTGGCCCGGCGGGCTGGGCTGGACCTATACGGTCAATGGCTCCCTGCCCGGTGGGGCGCTGTTTGTGCCGATGGTCACCGCCTTTGTCCCCAGGACCTATATCGAGGGCAGCATCAACGCCATCTTTGCCCCGCAAGAGGCCCCGGCGGGCTATGGCGACCATCTGGGCACCGGGCTGACCCTGCGCCGGACGTCGCTGCGCGCCAATGCCCAGCAGGTCAATGCCCTGCGCCCGCATGTGGTTGAAATGCAAAAGCAATACGGCAATCTGACCATGCCCATCGAGGCGGTCCACGGCGATGCCGACACCATCGTGCCCGCACATATCCACGCCGAGGTGCTGATGGGCGACGTCCCCCGTGGCGCATTGAAGATCCTGCCAGGTCAGGGCCACATGCTGCAACATACCGCGCCCGAGGAACTGACTGCCGCCATCGACAGGGCCGCGGCCCGTGCGGGTTTGCGTTAATCCCCTTAACATCCCATATTGAATTCAAAGACCATTTGAGGAGGCCCCATGGACCTGCCCTTTGACGGCGCGATCAGCGCCTTTTACGAAAACGACGCGCCCGACCAGATCCGCAACGCGATCCGCCGCGCCGACAAGGGAGACGTGATTTCGGCGTCCTACCCCCATTCGGAGCGGCTGGCGCGCAAGGTTTATGACCGTGCCTATGACAAGCTGCAGATCGAACTGGTCAAGCTGCAATCCTGGGTCCGTGACAGCGGCACCCGCATCGTCATGGTGTTCGAAGGCCGCGATGCCGCCGGAAAAGGCGGCACAATCAACCGGATGCGCACCAATCTTAATCCTCGCGCGGCGCGCGTCGTCGCCCTGTCCAAACCGACAGAGACGGAACAGGGCCAATGGTATTTCCAGCGCTATGTGACTCATCTGCCCACCGCGGGAGAGATCGTTTTCTACGACCGGTCCTGGTACAACCGGGGCGTGGTCGAACCGGTTTTCGGGTTCTGCACGCCGGATCAGAACCGGCATTTCTTCAACCAGGTGCCGGATTTCGAAAAGATGCTGGTGGATGACGGCATTCACCTGTTCAAGTTCTGGCTGAACGTGGGCCGCGCCGAACAGTTGCGCCGCATGCTGGCACGCGAAAGCGATCCGCTGAAGCAATGGAAACTCAGCAGCATCGACGTCCAGGGGCTGGCCAAATGGGACGCCTATTCCGCCGCGATCCAGGACACGCTGACGCGCAGCCATACCGACCACGCGCCCTGGACCATCATCCGCTCTGACGACAAGCGCCGCGCGCGTCTGAATGCCATGCGGGTGCTCTGCCATGCCTTTGAGTATCCACAGAAAGATGCGCGTGCCATCGGTGCGATCGACCCGCTGATCTGCGGCGGTCCGGACATCTGGGATGCCTAAACGCGGCTATCATCACGGCAACCTGCGACAGGCGCTGATCGAGGCCGCACTTGAACTGATCGAGGCGCGCGGCCCAACCGGATTTACCCTGTCGGAGGCGGCCAAACAGGCGGGCGTGACCCCGGCGGCGGTCTACCGCCACTTCGATGGCCGCGAGGATCTGATCGCCGAGGCCGCCCGGCAAGGCTACGAGATTTTTGCGGATCTGATGGATTTCGCCTATCAGTCCGGCCAGCCCTCCGCCCTCAAGGCCTTCGAAGCCACGGGCCGGGCCTATCTCGCCTTTGCCCGCAAATATCCCGGCCATTACATCGCGATGTTCGAAAGCGGCATCTCGGTGAACCGGACGCCGGACCTGGCCGCCGTGGCGGGCCGCGCCAATGCGGTGCTGGAACGCGCCGCCACCGACCTCAGCCAGCACATCCCCGAGGACCGGCGCCCGCCCGCCTCGATGTTCTCGGCCCATATCTGGGCGTTGAGCCACGGTGTCGTGGAACTTTTCGCGCGCAACTCCCCCGGCCGCGCCTCGCCCTTCCCGGCGGACGACCTGCTGGAAACCGGCATCGGCATCTACCTTCGGGGTCTGGGGTTGGTGCGCCCGGACGAGTGATTTCGCCCGTTCAGGCGGCGCGGGACAGGCCCGACAGCACCTCCGCCGCGATTTCAAAGGACCTGAGCCGCGCCGCGTGATCGTGGATCTGCCCGGTCAGGATCATCTCATCGGGCTGGTATTCGGCGCGCAGCGCATCGAGCTGGCCGCGCACCGTCTCGGGGCTGCCCACTGCCGTCACCCGCAGCGCCTGATCCACGCCGCGCCGCACCGCGCCGCCGATCTCGGCGTCGATGTCATCCACCGGGCGCGGCAGCTTGCCGCGCTGGCCGGTGCGCATCCGGGCAAAGGCCTGCTGCATCGAGGTCCGCAGATAGGCCCCTTCCGCATCGGTCTCGGCGGCAAAGACATTCACCGCCAGCATGAAATGCGGCTTGTCCAACTGCGCGGAAGGCTGGAACTGATGTCGGTAAACCGCCACCGCCTGCTCCAGCGCATCGGGTGCGAAATGCGAGGCAAAGGCATATGGCAGCCCGAAATGCGCCGCCACCTGCGCACCATAAAGCGACGAGCCCAGAATCCACAGCGGCACATGGGTGCCCTCGCCCGGCAGGGCGCGCACCGCTGCACCGGGCTGCGGATCGCCCAGATAGCCCTGCAACTCTGCCACGTCGGCCACAAAATCGTCGCTGCCCACCCGGCGCAGCGCCTGATACACCGCCTGATCGCCACCGGGCGCGCGGCCCAGGCCCAGGTCGATCCGGTCACCGTATAGCGTCGCCAGCGTGCCGAATTGTTCGGCAATGGCCAGCGGCGCATGGTTGGGCAGCATGATGCCCCCGGCCCCCACGCGCATGGTTCGGGTCACGCTTGCCACATGGCCGATCAGCACCGATGTCGCGGCAGAGGCGATGCCGGGCATGTTGTGATGCTCCGCCATCCAGTAGCGGTGAAACCCCAGCGCCTCGGCCTGCTGCGCCAGTTCGGTGGTATTGCGCATCGCCTGCGCCGCATCGCTGCCTTCGGGGACAGGTGCCAGATCGAGAACCGAATATTTCACATCAAACTCCTTTGTTGCTTCCCAAGATAGACAGCCGCAGCCCGGGTAAAACCCTGCCTCTTTCTTTTTGGCAAAAAATATTCCCGGTGGGGGTCCGGGGGAGGCAGCGCCTCCCCCGGCGGTCGGCGCGCGCCAGCGCGTCGAAACCAAATGCGAAAACGCCCGCAGAAACGAAAAAGGCCGCACCCGATGGCGCGGCCTTTCCCGAAAATATGACCAGCAGCTTAACGCTTGGAGAACTGGAAGCTCTTGCGCGCCTTGGCCTTGCCGTATTTCTTCCGCTCGACGACACGGCTGTCGCGGGTCAGGAAACCTGCCGCCTTCAGCGCACCGCGCAGGGAGGGATCATAAAGCTGCAGCGCCTTGGAGACACCGTGCTTGACCGCACCGGCCTGACCGGACAGACCGCCACCCTTGACGGTGGCGACCACGTCGAACTGGCCTTCTGTGTTGGTGATGCCGAAAGGCTGCGCCAGGATCATCTGCAACACGGGGCGTGCAAAATATTCGTTCTGCGGCTTGCCGTTGACAGTGACCTTGCCGGAACCGGGCTTGATCCAGACGCGGGCGACCGCATCTTTGCGCTTGCCGGTGGCATAGGCACGGCCCAATTCGTCACGCACGGGCTCACGCGGGGTCAGCTCAACTTCCGGTGCTGCGGCAACGCCGGCAACTTCGGCCAGATCTTCGAGTGTGTTGATTTCGTCAGCCATGCTCATGCGCTCCGGGTGTTTTTCTTGTTCATGGACTTCACGTCCAGAACGTCGGGGTTTTGCGCCTCGTGCGGGTGCTCGCCACCTGCATAGACGCGCAGGTTGGTCATGATCTGGCGGCTCAGGCGGTTGCCGGGCAGCATGCGCTTGACGGCCTGGGTCACGACCCGCTCGGGGTGCGCGCCTTCAAGGATCTGCGCCTTGGTGCGGCTCTTGATCCCGCCGGGGTGGCCGGTGTGCCAGTAGAAGTTTTCTTCACGCTTCTTGCCGGTCATCTGGATTTTCTCGGCATTGATGACGATGACATTGTCACCGCAATCCATGTGAGGGGTGAAGGACGGCTTGTGCTTGCCGCGCAGCCGCATGGCAACGATCGACGCGAGACGGCCCAGCACGACGCCTTCGGCGTCAATGATGATCCATTTCTTGTCGATGTCTGCCGGTGTTGCAGAGAAAGTTTTCATCGGAAATTCCCGTTTGGTGGTGACAGCAGGGGCAAAGCACCCCGCCTGGTATCTGATGGCCGGGTTATAACCATCCCCTACGCCCGGTCAAGCACCGCTTATCCATATTTATCGTTGCAAAACAGGTGCTTGAAATTAAGGTATTATTTTACCCCAATATTCCGGGGTTCCGCAGCCGCTTCGCATCACCCGGTTCCCGTTGGTCCGCATCCCGTGCCAACGCGCCCCGCCTTAAACTTGATACGCCAATACCCTGCCGCGCTGCGCGCTCTCGGGACATTGGCGAAGTGATATGCTTCTGTTTAAAGGCGGGACGCTGTAACCTTGGGTCTGTCCCGTCACAACAGGCTTACCGATGTATTTGTCCCTTGCCCCCCTGCTTGCCACCCTTGCCCTGCTGGCGCTGTCCACCGCCATCGGCATCCGCCCGGTGGTCAAGCTGATCCGGGTCTACGAGGCGCGCCACGAATTGCGCCCCGGTTCCGCCGGGCGCATCCGGTCCATCTCCGGCTGGGCGGTGATTGCCTTCTGGCTGATGGCCACATGGTTTTTCGCCACCATCATCGGCGACTGGCATGTGACGGGTGATCTGTCAGGGGCCATCGACCGATCCTGGCTGCGGCTGCGCATCCTGCTGGAAATCGCCGCCGCCCTTGGGGACAATGACTGATGCCCCATGACGTGACGGATCAGGTTGTGGCGGATCAGGCGGCCCTGTCCTGCGCCAGTTGCGGCGGGCACTGCGTCTTTTCGCCGTTGCAGGGCAAACTGGAATGCAGCAGCTGCGGCAGGCTCTACGCGCTTGAGACAATCCATGATGCCGATGCGGCGCAGGAATTCGCCTATGAACCGGATGCAGCAGAGAACGATCTGCCCGAGTTGACCCGGGAACGCACCTATCAATGCCGCAACTGCGGCGGTGCGGTGCTCTTTGTGGGTGCAGCGCTTTCCGAACAATGCCCCTATTGCAATGGCCCGGTGGTGCTGGGCCCTGCGGATGCCGGCTATCGCACCAAGGCACTGATCCCCTTTCAGACCGATCCCGGCTTTGCCCGCCGCCAGATGCGCGCCTGGGTGGCCAGGCGTCTGGCCGCCCCGCGCGACCTGCCCGCCCTGCTGGAGGACGCACGGCTGGCCGGGCTTTACGCGCCGTTCTGGACCTTCGACAGCCATGAGGCCCTGCGATACTGGGCGAAATACACCACCGGCTCGGGCGATCGGCGGCGGACGCATCGCACTTCGGGCAGCATGACCATCACCTTCGACGATCTGCTGATGCCCGCCTCTGCGCATGTCACCCCCCTGATCCGCGACGGCATCCTGCATGACTTCGATCCCGCAGCACTCAGACCCTACCGCGCGGCATATCTGGCGGGCTTTGCCGCAGAACGGCACCATCAAAGCGTGGCACAGGGGCTGTCCGCCAATGCGCCGGACAAGAAGCTGCTGATCCGCAACCGGATCAAGCGCCATATCGACAGATCCGGTGTGCACGGCATTCGCTATCAGACCGACACAACCGGCATCCACTACCGCCGCATCCTGTTGCCGGTCTGGATCGCCCATTACAGCTATGGCGGCAAACCGATGAAGGTGGTCGTGTCCGGCATCGACGGGCGCACCTATGGCGAACGCCCGTTCTCAAGGCTGAAACTGATCGGATATGCGGCAGCACTCTCTGCCGCGGCCATCGTGCTGGGGCTGGCCTGGGGCGCAGGCGGGTTGCTGTGATTTCGGTCGATTTCATCACGTAGACGATTGAAAATCCCGGCCCCTTGGCCTATATCTGGCTTGTTCTTCGGAACTATGGACATAAACGCGCTCGTAATAAGCGGATCGGACCCGGGGGCGGTACCCGGCGACTCCACCAACATCCTTCATTTGGGGATCATGGGGTCGAAACAGGATCGACGAACGTCTAAAGGGGTTTTGCTTTGTCTCGGCTGACTGCCACCGTTATCGGCGTAAAAAGTACAATTGCAAATGACAATAGTGCTCCAGTAGCAATGGCCGCGTAAGCGACCGGAGAGACTGAAATCTAAGTCCTTGGGTTTAGCGACTTAAGGCGGGGTTCGCAGGCACCTGGCAACAGAAGCCTGCACTTTCATCTTCCGCAATATCGCACAATCCAACGCATATCTCGCCGTTTCGTGCTCTGTTATAGTTGATGTGATCGGGTCACACTGCGCCAGAATTTCCCCGTTAGATTGAAAAATCAGTGACTTGGTCATGATTTTTTCCGAATCTAGAGGAATGTTTGTGTAGGTGGTTCGAGCGACAAAGACAGAGCGACACAAGACAGAAAGTTAGGCCGAGATATGGTGAGCCGCCAGACGGGAATCCGCCCCACACCACAGCGTTCACTGCATCTCTGGATGACGCGCGTTGTTCTGATTGCAATTGTCTGCGGCGTCATCATCGCGTTCGGCAGGAAGATCGAGAGCCTGTCTTATCAAACCTATCTGCAGAGCCTGCGACTGAACACCACGATCGAACTGTCCGCCATCCGCGAAAAATTCGAGTCAGAGATGGTCAACCGCGTCCTGCGGATGAACGAAATTGCCGCGGCCCTGTCTCAGAATCCCGACATGAACCAGACCGAATTCAACATCAAGGCGGTCGATTTCCTGCTTGAAAACAATGATGTCATCAACATCGCCGCAGCGCCTGACCTTGTTGTCACAATGGTGTTCCCCAAGACCGGCAATGAAAGGGTATTGGGGCTGGATTATCGCACCAACCCGCTGCAATTCCCGAAGGTCGCCGAAGCCATGCGCACCGGGAACGGCCAGATCGACGGGCCAGTCGATCTGTTGCAGGGCGGACGCGGGCTGATCCTCAGACAGCCGGTCTTTACCATGCGCGACGGCAAGAGGGAGCCGTGGGGCCTGCTTTCCGTTGTGCTGGATTACGATTCATTCGTTGATAGCATCAGCAGCGCGAACCTGTCGGAAAAATACGATATCGTGCTGCGCGAAAGGCGCGTTGGCGATGGCCCGGTGGCCCATGTGTTGCTGGGTGACGTCGCAGCGCTCAGCCGGGACCCGGTTGTGATGACACTGAACATTCCCATGGGCGTTTGGGAATTGGCCGCCACACCGGCAGACGGCTGGCCCCTGCGCCGCCCCCAATTCATGTGGCAATGGAGCCTGCGCCTCATCTTTATCTCGCTGGTTGCAATCGGCCTGTTTTACGTCCTGCGGCTGGCCGACACCCGGCGGGAGGCCGAAAGCAGGCTGACAAACGGCATCGAGGCACTTCACCATGGCTTTGTGATGTTCGACCCCGAAGGCAGGCTGATTGCGATGAACCAGAAATACGCCGAAATGCACGGCCCCTCCTCGGTTGTGAAAATCGGGGTACATTACGAGGACATCGTCAAATCCAGCCTGAACAAGGGGGTCATCCGCAGCGCGGTCGGGCGCGAGCAAGAGTGGCTTGAGGAATGGCGCAACCGCCCGCTGGACGGCTCCTCGGACCCTGAACAGATCTTGCCGGACGGGCGCATCATGCAGACATCCGACCGCCTGATGGAGGATGGCAGCGTCGTGGGCCTGCGCATCGACGTCACCGACCTGAAACGCGCGCAGCAGGCGGCAGAGGCCGCCAACAAGGCCAAGACCGATTTCATGGGCGTGCTGAGCCATGAATTGCGCACCCCCCTGACCGTGATCCTGGGCCACGCCCGCCTTGCCCGCAATGTAGACCGCCTGCCGCCTGCCCTGGCGTTGAATGAGGCTCTCAAGGCCCATCCCGAAGTCGCAAAAGAGATCGAGCCGCAACTGAAATCGCTCACCGGGCAGATCGTCAGCATGATGACCCGGCTGGAGCGGTCGGGTGAGCATCTGCTGTCGCTGATCAGCGAAATCCTTGATTTCGCCAAGCTTGAATCCGGCAGCCAGGCAATCCAGCCGACACATTACGATATAAATGACATCGTTGGTCCGGTCGCAGACCAGATGCGCCCCATGGTCGAGGAAAAAGGCCTGGCATTCGAGGTGTCCGTCGACCCCGGAAACCTCTATGCCGATGCCAACCGGGTCCGTCAGGTGCTGATCAATCTGGTCGGCAACGCGGCAAAGTTCACGCAAACGGGCAGCATCAAGCTGGATGTGGTCATGAACGACAACGTGGTGGAATTCAGCGTCACCGATACCGGCATCGGCATCCCCGAAGACCAGGTCAGCCGGGTATTCGAGGCGTTTCACCAGGTCGATGCCACCTCGACCCGGCAATTCGGCGGCACAGGCCTTGGCCTCGCCATTTCGCGCGATATCGCCGAAATGCACGGCGGCACGCTGACCGCCAGCAGCGTCACGGGTCAGGGCAGCACCTTTGTCATGCGCCTGCCGCGAGAGCCTGGGGAAAATGCCGAAACCCAGGAAGAACGGCACAACATGGTTGCATAGGCTCTGGACGCATTCATTCTGACCCAATCGTCAAGCATTTCCGACCCAAACCGGGCCTTCGGCGCGGTATGGGTCAAGGACCGGCGTGCAGGACAAAGCGCCAATTCGCTGCGGTTGCGCCAAGGTCTGCTTCTTGTCCTGACTGACGCCTACGGTAGCCTTGGCCAGAGCGTCCGGCCTTGAACATGAAACACTTGTTCGCTGCCTTCGCCTGCGGCGGGGCGCGAAAAGTGATGTGCGATGCCTCAGTTTAAAGGCCGGACGCTTTAGACACCAAATTGGTGCCGATACGCTGAGACTGAAACTCCGGAGATACGCTGGAAAATTTTGCTGAAGGCAGAAGGGTCCTTGTACCCGACCTCCCACGCGACCTGATCCAAGGGACGGTTGGTCAGTTCCAGAACACCTCGGGCTTTGGCAACACGCGCCTGTTGAATGTACTCGGTGGGGTTGAGCGAAGTCGCTTTGGCAAAACGGCGCATGAAGGTTCGCCTTCCCAGACGGGCAACATCGGAGAGATCGTTGAGGTTCAGAGATGCAGTCAAATCAGCGTGGATATGGTGCTGGACCCGCAGGATCGCCGCGTCTCCATGATCGAACACCGGGATAAACTCGGTGAAGGGAAGCTGCGTGGCCCGCGGCGGCTGAATGACCAGAAATCGGGCCGTCGACAGCATCGTGCTCCGTCCAAAGAGACGCTCGACAAGGGTCAGGCCAAGATCGGTCCAGGCAAGGATACCGCCCGCTGAAATCACGTCGCCATCGTCCAGCACCAGATTTCTGTCGGCAACTTCAATATCTTGGTAGCTTTGTGCAAGGTGTTTGGCGAAAGCCCAGTGCGTTGTCACCCGTCGGCCTTGCAGCAATCCGCTTTCGGCAAGAACGAACGCACCTGCACAGATCGAGCAAACGCGGCTGCCCTCTTTGTGTTGCGACCGAAGCCACGCAGCCTCTTGTGGCATGGGCTGCATCTTGTCCGGCATGACGATGCTGGGCGGCGTGATAACGTAATCCAAATGATGGGTCTTGTTCGGATGGGTATCCCAGACGCAAATGAGCTCCCCACCTTCCTCGGCGCGCCAATGGGTGACCCGAACCTGTCGCGGGTTGTCGCTATCTGCCCACTCGCCCGCAATCCGGAACAGATCGGTCAGGCCGTAAATCGCGGACAATTGGCAGTCGGGGTAAATCAACAGACCGATCTCGCAGATCCAGTCTTTTGTCACTTTTGTCACTTTTGAACCTCTTTTTGTCATTTGTGACAATCGTAGATAACCCTCCAAATTGCAACATTGGCGTCATCGAACAAGCAACGAGAAGCCGATGACCATGACCCAAAACGAATTGACCAGGCGCACCGTTCTACAGGCGGGTGCAGCAACCGCGTTGCTCGCCGCGATGCCTGCCGCGCTTGCGGCTCGATCCCCTGCTCAACAAGAAGGAGACATTATCATGTCCACTATTGAAACACGCGACGGCACCAGGATTTTCTACAAAGACTGGGGTCCAAAAGATGCGCAGCCCATCGTCTTTCACCACGGCTGGCCGCTGAGCGGCGATGACTGGGACAACCAGATGCTGTACTTCCTCGCCAACGGTTACCGCGTGATCGCACACGACCGGCGCGGGCATGGACGGTCTGACCAGACGGACCTTGGCCATGATATGGCGACCTATTCAAACGACGTTGTCGATCTTGCGGCGGCGCTTGATCTGCAAAACGCTGTCCATATCGGCCACTCGACAGGCGGCGGTGAAGTCGCGGCTTACGTGGCCAAAGCCGAGCCCGGCCGTGTCGCCAAGGCTGCGCTTCTGGGGGCCATCCCCCCCCTGATGCTGCAGACCGACGCCAACCCGGACGGTGTTCCGATTGAGGAATTTGACGGGTTGCGGGCCGGACTGGCCGCCAACCGCGCGCAATTCTTCCTCGACGTTCCGTCAGGTCCTTTCTACGGCTTCAACCGCGACGGTGCCGAAGTCAGCCAAGGTTTGATCAACAACTGGTGGCGTCAGGGCATGATGGGCAGCGCATCCGCACATTACCAATGTATCGCGGTGTTCTCCGAAACCGACCAGACCGAGGATCTCAAGGCGATGAACGTGCCAACCCTCGTGATGCACGGCGATGACGATCAGGTCGTCCCGATCGCAAACTCGGCCGAGAAGGCGGTCAAGCTTCTGCCGAACGGAACGCTGAAGGTTTACGAGGGCCTATCACACGGCTTTTTCGCCACGCACCCCGATCTGGTGAACCCGGACCTGCTCAGCTTTGTGCAAAGCTAGGCTGATCGAAATCGATTCCTTGATGGGAGGGCAATGCTGCCCTCCCAAACAAAAAAACATCCGCACGATTACGCACCATTTCAGAAGCAACAAGAACGGGAGTGGCCCCATTAACATGACACTGCGTTGGGGCCATTGAATATCGTCGCTGTAGCAGCGATCGCCAGAATGTGTCTGCTGGCAATGCTTTGAACGTGTTGTTCACAGCTTGCGAACGAAATCCAGGCAACACTGGGCAAGACGCAGTTCATTGCCCGGACTCTCGTCTTTGGATGCGATAGCAGACCTTCAGGATGACTGCAGCATCCGCCCCTAAGGGCCCCCTCCCCGCCCTTCGCCGCATTCTGCGCGAAGGTCCGGTTTTCTATTTTGGGTCAATTGATGACGTAAAGGCCAAAGTCATCTGCCGTTCAACAATTGCCTGACGGCCCGGCCCCTCACCATCCGACCTTGACAGAGCGGCGCTGCGATGCTGTCTGGGGGCATGGGGTTCTCCGCGAACGCCCCGTGAGGCGCCAGCCAAAGTTCGCATGTATCCCACTTGAGAGGACGCATGCCATGGCTGCCCCGAATGAAATAACCGTACCACAACTGCTGCGCCTGATCGGCACGCCGGATTGCCCGGTGATTGTCGATATCTCCATTGATCCCGACTTTGCCGAGGATCCTTTTCTGATCCCCGGTTCGTTCCGCCACCCACACACCGATATTGCGGGCCTCAAGACGCGGCTGAACGGGCGGGCCTGCGTGATCACCTGCCAGCAGGGCATCAAGCTGAGCCAGGGCCTGACCGCGCGGCTGCGCGCCGACGGGCTGGTGGCAGAATACCTGTCAGGCGGGATGTATGGCTGGCGGGATCATCCCGACACGATGCGCATCCCCGCAGCCGCCCTGCCCGCGCCGGTGGATGGTGCCACCCTATGGGTGACACGCCACCGGCCCAAGATCGACCGGATCGCCTGCCCCTGGCTGATCCGCCGCTTTGTGGACCCTGACGCGCGGTTCCTGTTTGTTTCGCCCGCCGAGGTCATGGGCGTGGCCGCGCGCTATGATGCGGTGCCTTTCGATGTGCTGGATGTCCATTTCTCACACGAAGGCCCTTTATGCACATTCGACAAGATACTGTCCGAATTTGCCCTTTCCTCTGCCGCGCTTGACCGGTTGGCGCAGGTCGTGCGCGCCGCCGATACCGATACCCACGACCAATCCCCCCAGGCGGCGGGTCTGCTGGCGCTGTCGGTCGGGCTGTCGCGCCAGTACCGCGATGACCTGATGATGCTTGAGGCAGGCATGGTGATGTATGATGCGCTTTATCGCTGGGCGCGCGACGGGCAGGACGAAGGCCACGACTGGCCCGCGGACCGTCCGTCATGAGCGCGCCGGGCTGGCCGCAAATGACCCGCGTCTTTGGCCGCATCGGGTTGCTGTCCTTTGGCGGACCGGCGGCGCAGATCGCGGTGATGCACCGCGAGCTGGTCGAACACCGCCCCTGGCTGAGCGAAGAGGCGTTTCTGCGGGCCCTGTCGCTGTGCATGTTGCTGCCGGGACCGGAGGCGATGCAACTGGCCACATACGCGGGCTGGCGGCTGCGCGGCGTGGCGGGCGGCCTGCTGGCCGGGCTCTTGTTTGTCGTGCCCGGCGCGCTGGTCATTGCCGTGCTGGCGCTGGGCTATGCCTGGTACGGTCAGTTGCCGCTGGTGCAGGCCGCCTTCCTCGGCATCAAGGCGGCGGTGATCGTCGTGGTGTTCCAGGCGCTGCGCAAGGTGGCGGGCAAGGCGCTGCATGGCGCGCAGGGCTGGGTGCTGGCAGTGCTGTCGTTTCTGGCCCTGTTTGTGCTGGGCCTGCCGTTTCCGCTGATTATTCTCTGCGCGGGGCTGTGGGGGATGATGCACGGGCAGACCACCAGGCCCGCGCCGGACCACCTGCCTGCCCGCCCGGCGCAGACCCGGCGCACCCTGCTGGTCTGGTCCGCGCTCTGGGCCGCGCCGCTGCTGATGCTCTGGGCGCTGGATCAGGATTTCCTGCTGCAACTCGGACTGTTCTTTTCCAAACTGGCAATCGTCACCTTTGGCGGGGCCTATGCCGTGCTGGCCTATATGACGCAGACCGTGGTTCAGGATTTCGGCTGGATCAGCACGGATCAGATGATTGACGCGTTGGGGCTGGCGGAAACCACGCCGGGGCCGCTGATCCTGGTGACCGAATTCGTGGCGCTGCTGGCGGGATTCGCACAGTCGGGTATCACCGGCGCATTGGCGGCGGGGCTGCTGGCGCTCTGGGTCACCTTCACCCCCTGCTTTTTGTGGATTTTCCTGGCCGGTCCCTACCTGGAGCGGATTTCAGCACAACCACGGCTTGCAGGGGCCTTGCAGGCCATCACCGCCGCCGTTGTCGGCGTGATTGCCAACCTCTCTGTCTGGTTTGCGCTGCATGTGATCTTCGACCGGGTCGAGGGCGCCTCCTTTCTCGCGATTCCGGCCCCGGATCTGAGCAGTTTCAATATCTTGGCCTGCGTTCTTGTCCTTGCCGGCATGGTCCTGATGCTGCGGTTGCGACGGGGTTTTGTGCTGACAATGGCAGCACTGACAGCCGCCGCCCTGCTGATGGCTCTGGTTTGACGCGGCACCCCCTTTTCCTTGCCGGGGAATGGGCTATGCTGAGGCTGCCCATGGGCACAACCGGAGATAGAGATGAGCCGCAAGATCGACTATGGCAACCTGATGCACGAGGCCATGCGGGGCTTGATCCGAAAGGTCCTGCTGGATGTCGCGGAACGCGGTCTGCCGGGGAATCATCACTTCTTCATCACCTTCGACACCTCGCACCCGGATGCGGAACTGGCCGACTGGCTGTCTGACCGCTATCCCGGCGAAATGACAGTGGTGATGCAGCACTGGTACGACAAGCTGGACGTCGGCGAAGAAGGCTTTGCCGTGACGCTGAACTTCGGTGACGCGCCGGAGCCGCTTTATATCCCCTATGACGCGATCCGCACCTTCGTCGACCCTTCGGTCGAATTTGGCCTGCGATTCGAACAGCAGGACAGTGGTGCCACGGCAGACAAGGCCGACAGCACCGACCTGCCCCAGCAGACCGAGGACGAGCTGGAAGTGCCGGAGGAAGACCACAAGGACGCCGAAATCGTCTCGCTCGATTCGTTTCGCAAGTAATTTGCCGCAGCTTTGACCGTTCTGTCGCCCGTTAGCGCCATCGGTCGATTGCGCCGGGTCACGCTGGCCGCTACACCCTTGGCCAACCTATAAAGACATCAGGAGCCCGACATGGCCGACACCCGCACCGAAACCGACAGCTTTGGCACCCTCGAAGTTCCCGCCGACAAATACTGGGGCGCACAGACCCAGCGGTCGATCATGAACTTCCCGATCGGCTGGGAACGCCAGCCCGTAGCGATCATCCGGGCGCTGGGTGTGATCAAGAAAGCCTGCGCCGAGGTGAACCTTGGCTTTGGCGACCTGGATGCGGATCTGGCCCCGGCGATCCAGCAGGCCGCACAAGAGGTCATCGACGGCAAGTTCGACGACAACTTTCCGCTGGTGGTCTGGCAGACCGGGTCCGGCACCCAGTCGAACATGAACGCGAACGAGGTCATCTCCAACCGCGCGATCGAGATCATGGGCGGCCAGATGGCCTCGAAAAGCCCGGTGCACCCCAATGATCACTGCAACATGGGGCAATCGTCCAACGACACTTTCCCCACGGCAATGCATGTCGCCATCGGCATGGTGGCGCGCGACACGCTGTTGCCGGGCCTGCGCAAGCTGCACGCGGCCCTTGCCGCCAAGTCCGAGGAATTCAAGGACATCATCAAGATCGGCCGCACCCATACCCAGGATGCCACTCCGCTGACACTGGGCCAGGAATTCGGCGGCTACGCGCATCAGATGGCCAAGGGCATCGCGCGCATCGAGGCCTGCCTTCCCGACATCTATGAACTGGCACAGGGCGGCACGGCGGTGGGCACGGGCCTGAACACCCGCAAGGGCTTTGCCGAAAAGGTCGCGGCGGAAATCGCCAATATCACCGGCCTGCCCTTTGTCACCGCCCCCAACAAGTTCGAGGCGCTGGCCGCCCATGACGCGATGGTCATGTTCTCGGGCGCGCTGAAAACCGTGGCCGCGTCGATGTTCAAGATCGCCAACGACATGCGCCTGCTGGGCTCCGGCCCCCGCTCTGGCCTGGGCGAGCTGATCCTGCCCGAGAACGAGCCGGGATCTTCGATCATGCCGGGCAAGGTGAACCCGACACAGGCCGAGGCGCTGACCATGGTCTGCGCCCATGTGATGGGCAATGATGCCGCCGTCGGCTTTGCCGGTTCACAGGGCCATTTCGAGCTGAACGTCTATAACCCGATGATGAGCTATAACGTGATCCAGTCCATGCAACTGCTGGGCGATGCGGCGGGCAGCTTTACCGACAACATGGTGGTGGGCACGCAGGCCAATGTGGAACGGATCGACAGGCTGATGAAGGAAAGCCTGATGCTGGTCACGGCACTGGCCCCCACCATCGGCTATGACAACGCGACCAAGGTCGCCAAGACCGCCCACAAGAACGGCACGACCCTCAAGGAAGAGGCCATCGCGCTGGGTTTCGTGGATGCGGAAACCTTCGACCGCGTGGTGCGGCCGGAACAGATGATTGGACCCAAATGAGCGCCCCCATCAACCTCAACAAGGTGAAGAAAGAACGCAACCGCGCCTCCCGCAAGGCCCGCGCGGATGAAAACGCGGTACAGTTCGGACAGACCAGGGCGCAGAAAGAAGCGCTGAAGGCCCGCGCCGAGCAGATCGCCCGCAATCTGGAAGGCCACAAACGCGAGACATGAGCGGACGGCCGGTCAAACATTCGGTGACGCTGCAAGGGCACCGGACCTCGATCTCGCTGGAGGATGAATTCTGGGATGAGTTCCGCGCCATTGCGGCGGCGCAGGGCCAGCCGATCAACGCGCTGGTGGCACAGATCGACGCGGCGCGGGACATGGACATCGGCCTTGCCTCTGCCATCCGGCTGTTTGTGCTGCGCCGGTTAAAGGATCGTTTACCTTGATGGGCTTAGGCTGGTGCCATGTCTTTGCCGATGGAAATGTCACCGCAGCACTGGGTCACGCATGTCTTCAGCTCGAAAGCCGCCCGCGAGGGTGGCGTCGTGCGCCGCAAGATCAGGGATATTGAGCGTTACGCGGGGCTGGATGCCTTTCTGCTGGAACTTGACCGCCGGGGGTTTTCGGCGGTCGAGAATGCGGGGCAACTGGTGATCTTCTGCAATCAGGAGCCGGTCCGGGTCGCGTCGAGAACGATTCTTTCGAAGAAAGCCGTGCCGAGCCTGAAAAGGCTTTAGGATCGGATGGGAAATTCGCTGGGCTTGTATCGTTTTCTTTGAAGAAAACGGACCGGACTTTTTGAAAAGTCCGGCACCCGCCCGGTCCATACTGGAGGGACACGCCTCTCAACCCCGACGAAAAGATGCATCAGAGCCCGTTTTCTTTGAAGAAAACGGATCGGACTTTTTGAAAAGTCCGGCACCCGCCCGGTCCACACTGGAGGGTCACGCCTCTCAACCCCGACGAAGAGATGCATCAGAGCCCGTTTTCTTTGAAGAAAACGAACCGGACTTTTTGAAAAGTCCGGCGCCTTAGCCAACCGACGCGCGGTAGATCTTGCCGATATTCTCGCCCAGTGCCGCGTTGAAATCCGCATCCGACATCTTCACGTTCAGACCCTCGGTCAGCGCACGTGAGAAGCTCGCAATCATCTTGGGGTTGCGGCTGAGACGGCGGCAGGCCTCATCTGTGGAATAGCCCCCTGACAGCGCCACAACCCGCAGCACATTGTCATGCCCCGCAAGCCGGTCGTAAATTCCGGCCTCTTCGGGAATCGTCAGCTTCAGCATCACCAGTTGGTCCGGCCCCAGGTCGGAAACATGTGCCAGCAACGCGCGGGCCAGCATCTCTTCGGCCTCTGCCTTGCTTTCGGAGTTGATGTTCACTTCCGGCTCGATGATCGGCACCAGACCCGCGGCACAGACGGTCCTGGCCACCTCGAACTGCTGCGCCACGACCGCCTCGATGCCGGCCTCATTCGCTTCGTGAATGACGGAACGTTCCTTGGTGCCGAAAATGCCCTTCTCCGCCGCGCGGGCCAGCAGGTCTTCCAGACCCGGCATCGGTTTCAGCAGTTGCACATCGCGGTCGGTGTCTTCCAATCCCTTGTCGATCTTCAGGAAAGGCACCACCTTGCGGTCTTCCCACAGCAGTTGCGCCACAGGCTTGCCGTTGATCTCTGCATCCATGGTCCGCTCGAACAGGATCGCGCCAATCACCTTTTCGCTGGTGAAATCATCCGCCAGGATGATCCGCGCGCGCATCGCATGCATCGCGGCGAACATCTCGGCTTCGCCGTTGTAATCCTCGGGCTCAACGCCATAAAGGCTCAGCGCCTTGGGGGTCGATCCGCCGGATTGGTCCAGGGCCGCGATGAACCCCTTGCCGCTGGTCATCTGCATCTTTTGTGCTGAGTTGATCGCCATGAAGAGCTCCGCCTGTCCTGTGATTCCTGTCAGCGTCATTCATAAGACAAGACGCCAGCCGATGGTAGAGAGCCCGCCGCATGATAGCGCAAACGGCCCCCTGCAAGCGTCCGGGCGCTTCAGCGCCGCGTCAGGCGCAACCAGATTCCGCGCTCTGAACGCACCGTCAGATGCGCCACCGGGACCGGCACCTTGCCCGGCACCGCCGCCACCCGGTAATCGCGCAGGATGCGGGAGAGGATCAGCGGCCCTTCCACCATGGCAAATCCCGCCCCGGTGCAGACCCGCGCCCCGGCGGAAAAGGGAATATAGGCCTCGCGTTGACATTTCTGGCCATTCTCGGTGCCCCAGCGCGTCGGGTCGAACCCGTCCGGATTGTCCCACAGGCGTTCATGGCGGTGCAGGTGCCAGGGGCTGAGCACCAGCTGCGCGCCGGGTTTCACGTCACGCTCGCGAAACCGCTCCGGGCAGGTGTTCTCCCGAACCATCATCGGCACAGGCGGATACAGGCGCAGCGCCTCGCGAAAGACATCGCGGCTGAGCCTGAGTTTCGACATCACCGCAAAATCGCAGGCCTCCAGCACCTGCGCCTCTGCGGCCAGCCGGTCCTGCCACTCGGGATGGGTTGCCATCAGATACAGCGTCCAGGCCAGGGCGGAAGCGCTGGTCTCATGCCCGGCGAGAAAGAAGATCGCAACCTGATCCACCATCTCTTCGGTGTCAAAACGCGCGCCCGTGACAGGGTCGGCGGTGGTCATGATCTTGGTCGCCAGATCGTCGGGCGCGGTGCCTGCCGCGATCTCATCCATCCGGCCTTGCGTCAATTCGGTGATCAACCGGCGAATGCGGGCGGCACTTGCCTTTGTCCCGCGTCGAAAGAAACGCGGCATCCAGCGCGGCAGCGGCACAAAGGCGGCGAGGTTCAGCAGCGGCTGACTGCGCTGATAGGCCTTGAACTCCTCGAACACGTCCCGCGCCAGGTGGTGTTCGATGGGGATCGAAAACAGCGTGCGAAAGATCACATCGGCCGCGGCATGGCTGGTCTCTGCCTCGATCTCGATCACGCTGTCCGTGTGGGGTGCCAGCCGTGCCGCCGCCGCCTCTGCCGCGTCCCACATGGCGGGAAATGTCTCGCGCAGGCGGCCGCCCTCGAACGCCGGGTCGATGATGCGACGCTGGCGCTTCCAGGTCTCGCCATTGGTCAGGAACACCGAATTGCCCAGCAGCGGGCGCAGCCCCTCCCCGATGCGCTCCGATTTGGGGAAATCCTCGGGCCGGTCCTTCAGCACCGTCTTGATCAGATCGGGCTGGTTCATCAGGTAGCTGCGAAAAAAGGGCGTGCGGAATTCGGCCATCCAGGCGCGGTAGAGCCGCGCAGGCTGTGCCGACAGGATGTCAGCGCGAAACAGCCGCGCATAGCGCCACAGCGATACCCTGTCAGGGCGGCTGGCGGGTTTCGGCGGCAGGCTCATGCGGCCAGCGAGGTGTATTTGTTGACCGCGCGCTCGATGCGCGATTTCGATGGTGGCCGCCCGGCATAGCGTGTGGCAAGGGTCAGCGGCCCTGCGGTGATCCGGAAATAATCATAGTCCTTTGGCCGGTCAAAGGCACAAAGGTACTGGAAATGGAGCCGGAAGAACCGCCAGCGCAATTCTTTCCAGCGCGCGGGGCTCAGCGATTGGGTGAAGGCGGCGGAGAACACCAGCGGCCATGTCTTGCCAACCGGGGCCACGCCTGACACCGCAACCGGATCACACAGCGCAAAGGCACAGCCGTCGCCGGGGGCCGTCACATCAACCCAGGTCAGATCATCGCGGGCCGAGAGATAGGCAAGGTCGGCGCGCAACCGATGCGCATCCGGCAGGAAAGACACCATCGGCACCACCTGCCCCAGAGAAAGGAAAGACAATGCCGGTCCATCCCCCGGCACCCTGCCCGCGCGGATCAGATCGGCCAGCACCGACACGCCCAGATGCGCGCCCGAAGAATGGCCAACCACCAGCACCTCGTCCACGTCTTCGTGCAACGCAGCCGCGATGCTGTCCCTGAATGCCGCCATCCGCGCCTCAAGCGCGGGCGGATTGGCCCCGCGCGTGGCGGCGGCATAGGCGTAGTCATGCATCAGGTAATAGGCAAAGAACTTGCCGTCTTTCTTCTTGAACCAGCGCAATAGCCAGAGAAAGGCAAAGGCACCGGTGATCAAACCAACCAACGGGTGCAGCAACCCGACTACCTTGAAAATCAACAGCCACAATGCCAGGGCAATTCCCAACTGCCCCAGCAGCATCCCCACCGGGTAAAGTGCCGCGATCACCGGCCCCTTGCGCAGTTTCATCAACCGCCAGAGTGCGCCGGAGGCGATATAGACCCAGGCCGTGCGCAGCAATTGCAGGTATGTGGCGGGGATCGAATTGCTCATGCTGTCGCGCACGATGTCGGACCAGACCAGCACCTCGACTTCCGCCGATACGGTTGCGCCCTCGATACTAGCATCGACGTGCCAGCCGTAATTCTCGCCCTTGGGTTTCGGCTTGAGCGCGATATCATAGCCCGAAATCGCCGCCTGTGCCGCGCCCTCCTTGCGATACAGCTCGCGGTAGCGGCGCGGATGAATGGGGTCATAGCCCGGAATGTAAAACACCCGGCGCCGCGCCACCTGATTATGCCTCTGTCCGCTCATTGCCTGCCGCTCGTTTGTTGGCGCAAGCCTAGCCAAAAATCCGGGCGAGAGTAAGGCGCTTTAGCGGAAGGGGCATGGCCAACAGGCCTGCGCCTCCCGGCGCTCATGCGCCCGTCAAACACGGCGGATCATACTGGATGGCTTTGCGTGGTCGGATCGTCTCATACCGCTCGGCGAAGACATGTCATTCTATGCAGGTCTGCGATGACATGTCTTCTTGTCCGGCGGGTTTGTCGCTATCACCCCTTGGCGCAGAACATCAGCAGCATCTGACGAGCCACCTTGGCATCCATCCGGCACATGCCGGGAATCGCAGCTACCCCAGCGACCCCAGCGCCGGAAAAGTCTCCAGCAGCCAGAAAGCAAAGCTTGAAAATGCCCCGGTCAGCATCGCCAGACCCACCAGCACCAGCAGGATGCCCATGATCCGCTCGATCAACCCCATGTGCGGCTTGATCCGGTTCATCAGACCCATGGCACGGGTGATGAACATCGCCGCCAGCAGAAACGGAATGCCAAGCCCCGCCGCATAGATCCCCAGCAACAGCGTGCCACGCGTCACGGAAGCCTCGGAGGCCGCCAGCGACAGGATCGCGCCCAGTTGCGGCCCGATGCAGGGCGTCCAGCCAAAGGCAAAGGCAAGCCCCAGCACATAGGCGCCAAAGCTGGACCCGCCCTTGTCGCCCGCATCAAGCCGCGCCTCGCGGTCGAGGAAGGGAATGCGGAACAGCCCGAGGAAATGCAGACCGAACACGATGATCACAACACCTGAAATTCGCGCGAAAACGATCTGATTTTGCAGGAAAAACGCGCCAAACGCCGATGCCGTGAACCCAAGGATCAGAAAAACCGTGCTCAACCCCAGGACAAAGCAGCCAGCAGCAACAACCGCACGTCTGCGCGCCGCACCCGCGCTGGACATATCGCCCAGGCTGACGCCGCTCATATAGGCAAGATAGGGCGGCACGATCGGCAGCACACAGGGGCTGAGAAAACTGATCACCCCCGCCAGAAGCGCGACCAGCATGGCGGGAAATAGACCCGCGTCAATGAGTTCGATACCAAACATCCGCAACCCATAAACCCGTTGCGCAGCCGCGTCACGCCCAAGCTGGTCACAAGCCTGTGGACGGGGTGTAACATCTGTCCTATCCCGGCAACATGATCACACAAGACCTCGACGCCATCGGGCTGCTCTGCCCCCTGCCCGTGCTGAAACTGCGCAAACGTCTGGCTGCATTGTCACCGGGCGATTGCATCGCGATGCGCGCGGATGATCCCGCCGCCATCGTGGATGTGCCGCATTTCTGCGCCGAGGCGGGTCACACCCTGGTGGAAACACAGGAAGAGGGCGCAGCCCAGGTCTATCTCGTGCGCAAGGGCGGATAGCAAAAGGCGGGGCGCTAAAGCGCCCCGCCTTAAACTTGAATCGCCGATACCCTGCCGCGCTTCGCGCTACATCGGCGATACGGAGTGTATCAGGTTAAAGGCGGGACGCTGTAGGGCCTGTGGACGTTCATCAGGGTCAGTCGCGACCTCAGCCGCCCAGGGACCACCAGCCGCGTTTCTTCGGCTTTTTCTCGGCAACCTCTTCCGGTGCCGCCTCTGGCGCGGGCTCGGGCTTGGCCGCCTCCGGCTCGGGCGTTGCCGTCACGCTGGGTGCCGCCGCCTGTTTCGCCGGGGCGGCGCTTGGCTTGTCCTCTGCCTGTTCCGCGACCACAGGGTCCGGCGCGGTGTCCTCGACCTTGGCGGCACCTTCGGCAGATGCTGCCGGCGCCTCCGCCTTTGGATCAGCCTTGGGCTTTGGTTTGGCCCGGCTGCGGGTCGTTTTCGGCTTGGCCGCCGTAGCCTTGGCCGTCGTTTCCTTGGCAGGCGCATCCGTGGCAGGCGCATCCGTGGCGGTTTCTTCCGCCGCTGGCGCTGACTTGGCCTTGGACGTGCTGCGGGACCGGGTCGATTTCGGCTTCGACTTGGGCTTGGGCGCAGCCTCGGCATCCGCAGCTTCTGCCGCTTCAGCAGGTGCCGATGACGTGGCATCCGCGTCCGCCGCAGCCTCGGCTTTCGCCTTGGCAGATGTGCTGCGCGACCGGCTCCGGGTCGACGGCTTTTTCTTGGTCTCCGCCGCAGCCGGATCGTCTTTTGCCTTTGCCTCCTCGGCCGCAGGTTCCCCGGCGGTTTCGGCAGCCTCATTGGATGCGGACTTCGCCGCTACCTTGCCGGCATCGTCATCAGACTTCTGATCGTCGTCACCCGACTCCGCGTTGTCGGAGGATTGATCGCCGCCCTGATAATCACCGTTCGATTTGCTCTTGGACCGGCTCCGCCGACGCCTGCGGCGCCGCTTGGGCTTGCCCTCACCCTCAGAGGAGGACCCGCTGGATGACGACCCGTTGGAGGACGACCCGTTGGAGGACGACCCGCTGGCCTGGCTTTGGCCATCCCGCTCCTCAGCCGCCTCACCGGCGTCTTCTTCGGCGCGGTCGGCCTCTTCCGCCGCGGCGGCATCATCCTCGTCGATCTTGTCCATCAGCGAAGTGTCAACCGACACCACATGGTTGGTCGGCGGCACGACGCGGGTCGCGGTCTTGAACTTTTCCATGCTGAATTCGGGGCTGATCAGATGCGGATCCCCCTCGATGCGCACGGACATGCCATAACGCGCCTCGCATTGCGCCACATGTTCGCGCTTCTGGTTCATCAGAAAGTTCGCGATCGCCACCGGTGCCTTGATCAGCACCTCGCGGGACCGGCGGCGGGTGCCTTCTTCCTCGATCTGGCGGATGATCGACAAGGCGAGGTTGTCGTCACTGCGGATCAGGCCGGTGCCATGGCAGGCCTGACAGGGCTGTGTCGTCGCCTCGATCATGCCGGGGCGCAGACGCTGGCGCGACATCTCCATCAGGCCAAAGCCCGAAATGCGGCCAATCTGGATGCGCGCGCGGTCTGTCTTGAGCTTGTCTTTCATCCGCTTCTCGACGGAGGCGTTGTTCTTGCGCTCGTCCATGTCGATAAAGTCGATGACAATCAGCCCGGCAAGGTCACGCAGACGCAACTGGCGCGCCACCTCGTCGGCGGCCTCCAGGTTGGTCTTGAGCGCAGTCTGCTCGATCGAGCCTTCCTTGGTGGCACGGCCGGAGTTCACGTCGATGGCCACCAGCGCCTCGGTCACGCCGATCACGATATAGCCCCCCGAAGGCAGCTGCACCGTCGGGTTGAACATGCCGCTGAGGTAGGTTTCCACCTGATAGCGCGCAAACAGCGGCAGCCGTTCTTCATAGCGTTTCACGTTCTTGGCGTGGGACGGCATGATCATCTTCATGAAGTCCTTGGCGATGCGATAGCCGCGCTCGCCCTCCACATGGATCTCGTCGATGTCGCGGTTGTAAAGGTCGCGGATCGACCGTTTGATCAGGTCGCCTTCCTCATAGATCTTGGCGGGTGCCATGCTTTTCAGCGTCAGCTCGCGGATCTGTTCCCACAGGCGTTGCAGGTATTCGTAATCGCGCTTGATCTCGGCCTTTGTGCGCTTGGCACCGGCGGTGCGCACGATCAGCCCGGCGCCCTGCGGCACCTTGATCTCGTTTGCGATCTCTTTCAGCTTCTTGCGGTCCGCCGCATTGGTGATCTTGCGCGAAATGCCGCCGCCACGGGCGGTGTTGGGCATCAGCACGCAATAGCGGCCCGCCAGCGACAGATAGGTGGTCAGCGCCGCACCCTTGTTGCCACGCTCTTCCTTGACGACCTGCACCAGCAGGATCTGACGCACCTTGATGACTTCCTGGATCTTGTAGCGCTTGGGCCGGGGCTTGCGCGCCGGGCGGATGTCTTCACTGTCGTCCTCGTCGGCGACGGATTCGATACTGTCGTCCTTGTCCGAGGCATCGCCGCTGTTGTCATCGCCATCATCGTCGGAGGTGTCGCTGTTGCCGTCGTCGTCCTGGTCGTCCTCGTCAACGGCAGGTGTTTCAACAGGTGTCTCGCTGACCCGCTCCATCGGAGAGGAAGCCTCGTCATCGCTGACCTCGACCTCGTCGTCCTCGGTCAGATCGACCGTTTCCATCCCGTTGATATCGCCGGATGTGGTGGCATCCTGGGTTGTGACATCCGCTGCCTTGGAACTCGACCGGCTGCGCGACCGCGAGCGCGAAGACGACCGCTTGGGCTTGTCTTCCTCTTCCTCGCGGGCCGCCTGGGCCTCGGCATAGGCGCGTTCCTCTTCCAGCAGCGCCTGACGGTCGGCAACTGGGATCTGGTAGTAATCCGGATGAATCTCGGAAAAGGCGAGGAAACCGTGACGGTTGCCGCCATAGTCGATGAACGCCGCCTGAAGCGACGGTTCGACCCGTGTTACCTTGGCGAGATAGATGTTGCCAGCAAGCTGGCGTTTGTTTTCGGATTCGAAATCGAACTCTTCAACCTTGTTTCCGTCCACGACCACAACACGGGTTTCTTCCGCGTGGGTGGCATCGATAAGCATTTTCTTAGGCATAAATCCACTTTGCACAGCACGCGCGCCACTGTCCTCCCAGGGGGGGCCAAAGGCTGCGTGATGAGACTTGTCAGGGCGATGGGGGACGGCGCAAAAACGGGGCCGATACCGGCCTCTGATCGTCTGCTCTTGGCACTCGCGCGCGTCATCGCGTTTCTTCTCCGATATGTATCCCCCCGAAGGCGGCCATACCCATTATTGTACTGCGGTTTTTCAGGGGGCATTGCCCGGACCGTCAGCGGTTCTTTGGCCGTTTCCGGCCCAATCGGTCTGTTCAGGCGGTCCCGGTGGGGCGCGCGTCAACAGCGAAACTGTTTGCGGGGTGTCGGATTGCTGCATTGAAGCCGCAATCCCCCCTGTTACCAGTTAAGAGGTTTGGGGGACAAATGACAATGGGCAATCGTTCCGGTTCACATCGAATGCGGTTCAAAACGGGGCAAAGCTTGACAACAAGCACCCGCTTGGGGACAGTCCCTGCGCGCAAACCGGCTGCACGGTGCACGCGCCAATATGCATTTTGCGGCCCCCCGCTGGCCGCCTTGATACCAAAGGACCTGCCATGCCAAGACTTCTGCGCCCTGCCCTTTTCCTGTCCCTGCTGGCGCTTGCCGCCTGTGACGAGGTTGCCGTGGCCAATGACCCGGTGGCGCGGGCGCAATTGCGCGCCACCAAAAGCTGCATTTCGGCGGTGGAGAATGAAACCGGCGTGACCGGTGCCGCAATCAATACGACGATCCCGATTGTCGAGATAAACCAATATATCGTGAACGTGCCCAACGCCCCCTACTGGACCTGCTTTACCAATGACGAAGGCCAGGCACAGTCCATCGTGGAAAACCGCCGGGGCTGATCGGGGGGCCGGAATTTTCGAAAATTCCGGGCAAATTCTTTTGAAAGAATTTCCGCCAGGCCGCCCAGGGGGCGGCCTGGTGCGTTTGGATCAAAGGTAATCCGCCGGTTCCCGCCCGTGGCTGCAATCTGGCAAAGATCCGGTATTCAAACTGGGTCAGGCTATGACGCGATGGCCAAAGCCCTCCGGCATTCAGCATACATGCCGATCTCTTGCCAAAACACGGGACTGGGTCACAATGCTGCCGCTCTGGCCGTTTTCCTGCGACCTGCATGCACCCGCTCATTCGCCCGGGCAGTTCACACCCTCCCGTGAAGACATGTCATTTTTGACATGTCTCCACGGGAGGGTCATGAGACCGCATCGGGCAGAGAATTGCAGAGCGCTATCGCGAAAAACAGCAACTGTGACGGCGCGCATGACCTCCGCCACCGCGCCAGCATCAACGGGTTCAAGGCGTCCGGCCTCTAATCTGCTGATCCCGCATATCCGATGCTCTACAGGTAATCCGAGCGTTGCAGCCCGTATTTGGCCATCTTCTCGTTCAGGGTCCGCCGGGGCAGGCAAAGCTCGTCCATCACACTGGCAATGGACCCTTTGTGGCGGCGCATCGTGTTGTCGATCAGCATCCGCTCGAAGGCTTCCACATATTCCTTCAGCGGCTTGCCTTCGGTGGTCATCACCGGCTGCATCTCGTCGTGATCGGACATCAGCAGCGATGCGATGGTCCCCGATCCGCGCCGCGATTGCAGCACCGCGCGCTCGGCCACATTGATCAACTGGCGCACATTGCCCGGCCAGGGGGCCTGCAACAGCTGTGCGGCCTCCTGCGCGCTGACCTGCGGCGCGTCACAGCCGTATTCATCGGCGAACTGATCCGACAGCCGGGTGAACAGCGTCAGGATATCCTCTCCCCGCTGGCGCAGCGGCGGCACGGTGATGCGCAGCGCCGCAAGGCGGTAGAACAGATCCGAACGCAGCGCATCTTCCGAGGTGCGCCCCGCTTCCTGCAGATTCGAGATCGCCACGATCCGGGTCTCGGCGGGCGTGCCCTGTTCGTTGATCACACTCAGCAAACGCGCCTGCAGGGTTTCTGACAACGCCTCCACGTCCTCCAGCACCAAGGTGCCGCCGCGCGCCTCTTCGATGGCGGGCAGTTGCGTGTCCTCGGGCAGCATCGGGCCGAACAGACGCTTGCTCAGCGCGTCTTCCTCCAGCGCGCCGCAGCTGACCAGCACGAATTTCTTGCCCGCCCGGCTGCCCACCGCATGCAGCGCATGGGCCACCAAGGTCTTGCCCGTGCCGGTTTCCCCGTCGATCAGCACATGGCCATCGGCCTGCCCCAGATCGAGGATATCCTCGCGCAGACGCTCCATCACCGGGCTCTGGCCGATCAGCTTTTTCATCAGCTGGCCGCCGTCAGAGAGTTCACGCCGCAATGCGCGGTTGTCCATCACCAGCCGCCGCGCCAGCGTGGCCTTCTTGGCCAGTTCGTTCATCCGGTCCGGGTTGAAGGGTTTCTCCAGGAAATCGAAGGCCCCCACCCGCATCGCCTCCACCGCCATCGGCACATCACCGTGCCCGGTGATCATGATCACCGGCAAGGCGCTGTCATTGCCCATCAGCTTTTTCAGGAACTGCATGCCGTCCATGCCGGGCATCTTGATGTCCGAAATCACGATACCGGGGTAATCCGGCCCCAGCTTTTTCAGCGCATCCTCGGCCGACCCGAAAGTCTCCGTGTCATATCCCGACAGCGCCAGCCACTGGCTGATGGACTGCCGCATGTCCTGTTCGTCATCGACAATCGCGATCTTCATTGCCTGTGCCATAGCCGTTACTCCGCCGCTTCCATATTTGTCGTGTCGCCCAGAATGGGCAGTTGCATTTCAAAAACTGCGCCACCGCCCTGTCCGTTCCGTGCCGTCAGCCTGCCGCCCAGATCGGCGACGATCCCGCTTGAGATGGCAAGGCCCAGACCAACGCCGTCACCGGGCTGTTTGGTCGTGTAGAACGGTTCGAACAGCGCGTCGAGGTCTTCGATCCCCGGCCCGTTGTCGCGCACGGTCAGTGTCGCCGTCTCCCCCGCGCTCAGCATGATCTCCACCTGCGGGTTCCTTTCAGACTTGGTGGCGTCCAGCGCATTGCGCAAGAGGTTGACCAGAACCTGTTCAATCCGCATCCGGTCGCCCATCACCATCACCGGGGCATCGGGCAGGATGCGGCTGATCTGGACCTGCCGCTGGCGCAGCTGCGGTTCCATCATCGACAGGCTGGAGGCCAGCGCCGCCCCCATGTCGACCGGCGAAAATGCCTCCTGCCCCTTGCGGGCATAGGATTTCAGCTGCCGGGTGATCGCGCCCATCCGCTCGATCAGATCGTCGATGCGCCCGAAAGACGACAGCGCCTCCTCCGGCCGGTTGCGCCGCAGCAGCAGCCGCGCCCCGGCAAGATAGGTCTTCATCGCCGCCAGCGGCTGGTTCAATTCATGGCTCACGGCGGCGGACATTTCCCCCAGCGCCGCCAGTTTGCTTGATTGCTCAAGCGTCTGTTCGGCCACCGCCAGAGTTTCCTGCACCCTCTTGCGCTCGGCGATTTCCCGCTGCAAGGCCGCATTCAATGCGCGCAACTTGGCCGACTCGCGCTGAAAGATCGCCAGCCTGCCTGCGGTGCGGCGGCTGAGGAAATAGAACGCCAGCGCCAGCAGGATGGCAAAGCCCATCACCTCCAGCGCCAGCACGCCGTTCACCTTTTCGCGCACCGAGGCGTAGGTGGTATAGCTGGTCATGCGCCAGCCCCGGAACGGAATCTTGTTTTCCAGCCGCATCACCGCCTCGCCCTGCAGATAGGCATCGGGCGGCAGCGCGGTCCAGTCCGCGGTCACCTTGATCGCCCGCTCGATGGCAGTGCGCGCGGGCTGGGTCGACAGCGCCTCAGGCTCGGTCCGGCCACGCCAGCGCGGTTCGGTCGCCAGAATGATCTCTCCGGCGCTGTCCATCACGATCACCGCGTCCGAAATACCCGCCCAGGCGCGTTCGAACTTTTGCAGATCCACCTCGACCGCGATCACGCCCAGCGTGGCACCGCCGTCCTGAATACGCCGTGAATACATGAACTTGTAGCCGCCGCCATCCACCTTGATGGTGCTGAAGATCGTGGCATTGGACCGGATCGCATCGACAAAATAGGCATCCGACCGATGGGTCGCGCCCAGCTTGTTGCGGTCCGTCGCAGCGACCGTGCGCCCGTCCAGATCATAAAGCATCAGCGACGCCGCCCCGATCTCCTCGACAAAGGAGATCAGCCGCTGGGTCGAGAGCGAATAATCCGCCGATTCCAGCGCGCCGATCAGCGTGGGATCACGCGCCAGCAGTTGCGGGACAATCGCGTTCTGGCGCAACTCCGCCAGCAGGTTCCCCGAATAAAGCGCAATCCGCAGTTCCGCGCGGCTGCGGGTGCTTTCGGTAAAACGGTCGGTCAGCAGGCTGTTGGTGACCGAAATCACCGCAACCGCCAGCAACATCAGCACGCCAATGGCCACCCGGACCCGCCAGGAGACCGTCAATGTCCGCCGATTGTCAGTTGCTTCCGCCATCCGCGCAATCTACGCGCAAGGGCCAGCGCACTCAAGTCAGGCCGTGATCAGCGCCCCGGCCAATGCGCGGAAGAGCGCCACCCCGTCGGTGCCGCCATGGCCCGCGTCCGCCGCCCGCTCGGGGTGCGGCATCATGCCCAGCACCCTGCGGTTCGCAGACAGGATGCCGGCAATGTCCGCCTGCGCCCCGTTCGGGTTGTCGGTATAGGTAAAGGCCACGCGGTCATCGCCCTTCAACCGGGCAAGGGTGTCCGCATCGGCAAAATAATTGCCGTCGTGATGCGCAATCGGAATGTCGATCACGTCACCGGCGTTATAGCCTGCGGTGAAATCGCTGTCCGATGTCTCCACCTTCAGGCCCACGGTCTTGCAGATATATTTCAGCCCCGCATTGCGCAGCAGGGCCCCCGGCAGCAGCCCGGTTTCCGTCAGCACCTGAAAACCGTTGCAGATCCCCAGCACGTAACCGCCGCGCTCCGCATGGGCCTTGACCGCGCCACAGATCGGGGATTGCGCGGCAATGGCCCCGCAGCGCAGGTAATCGCCATAGGAGAACCCGCCGGGAATGCCGACCATGTCGATTCCCTCGGGCAGCGCGCTGTCCTTGTGCCAGACCATCTGAACCTCCGCCCCCGCAGCCCGCAAAGCCACGGCAAGATCGCGGTCGCAATTGGACCCCGGGAATACGACAACAGCAGCTTTCATGCCACGGACCTTTCTTTCAGCCATCGGCGCAAGCGCCTGTGCAAAATCAGTGCAGGGATCACAAGAACCAGCGCGATCACCGCGATGACCTGCGCCACGAACCAGTTATGCGCACCGGGCAGGATGATGTCGCCCTGCCTGTCGGGGAAATAGCGGATCGGACGGGTGCTGCCAATCTCGAAATCCCAATCGGGGTGACGCAATCCCGGCGTTGCCTCATGCGTCTGTCCTTGCGGGTCTGTATAGCGCATCAGGGGCGCGACCCCGCCGGTGTCATCCCAACGGTAAATGCGCACGACCTGCGCGTCGGCCTCGACGCTATGGGTCAGATCGTACCACGTCTGGGCAAAAAGCCAGACCGCAGCCAGCGCGAAAATGACCGGACAAAGCCAGATCAGCACCCAGACCCGCCAGCTGACCGCGCGGCCTGTCACATCGTTACGCCACAAATAGGGGCGGCTCACGCCGGAACTACCCGATATCCACCGCGTAGGATTCGATCACCGTATTGGCCAGCAGTTTTTCGCACATCGCCGTCACATCAGCCTCGGTGGTGCCCTCGGCCAGGTCCAGTTCGATCACCTTGCCCTGGCGCACCCCGTTGACCCCGTCAAAGCCAAGCGCGCCAAGCGCATGACGCACTGCTTCGCCCTGGGGGTCCAGGACCCCGTTCTTCAACATCACATGCACGCGTGCTTTCATGGCGCGTCCCCTCGCTTCTTTATGCCAAAAATACTCAAGCGCCCCGCCCGCCTCTGTCCCGCCCGCCTCAGTTGATGAGGGTCGGTTTGGAAATCGGCGTGGAGGACTTGGGCATCACACCCAACCGGCGCGCCACTTCGGTATAGGCGTCGGTGAGTGAACCAAGGTCACGGCGGAACACGTCCTTGTCCAGCTTCTGACCAGTCTCGATGTCCCACAACCGGCAACTGTCCGGGCTGATCTCGTCTGCGATGATCAGGCGCTGGAAATCGCCGTCATAGACGCGGCCGATCTCGATCTTGAAATCCACCAGCTTGATCCCGACCGCCATCATCACGCCACTGAGGAAATCGTTCACCCGCAGCGCAAGGCTCAGGATATCGTCCATGTCCTGCTGGCTGGCCCAGCCAAAGGCCGCGATATGTTCCTCGGTGACCAGCGGATCGCCCAGCTTGTCGTCCTTGTAGCAATATTCGACGATCGGACGCGGCAGTTGCAGCCCCTCCTCGATCCCCAGCCGCTTGGCCATCGACCCGGCGGCGAAGTTGCGCACAATCACTTCCAGCGGGATGATCTCGCACTGGCGCACCAGTTGTTCGCGCATGTTCAGCCGCTTGATGAAATGCGTCGGCACCCCGATCTGGTTCAACCCGGTCATGAAAAATTCGCTCAGGCGGTTGTTCAACACGCCCTTGCCCTCGATCACGTCCTTCTTCTGCGCGTTGAAGGCGGTGGCGTCATCCTTGAAATACTGCACGATGGTGCCGGGTTCCGGACCTTCGTAGAGGATTTTCGCTTTGCCTTCGTAAATCTTGGTGCGCCGGGCCATGGGCGTCCTTTCCGCAAGGGGGCCAGCCGGGAGAAAAGATGCAAGGCCCGTTTGCGCTCCTCTTAGTCTATGGGTGCGCGCACCGCAAGCACGCCTTGGGCCGGTTTTCCCTTGCGTCCGCCCGCCCCTGCACCCACATCTATGGTCAGACAGATATTGCCAGGGAGAACCCGATGACCACGATGAAAGACCGCGAGAACGCCTTTGAGAACAAATACGCCCATGACGCTGAAATGCAGTTCAAGGCCGAGGCGCGGCGCAACAAGCTGCTGGGTCTCTGGGCTGCCGACCTGCTGGGCAAGACCGGCGATGCGGCAACGGAATATGCCCGTGAGGTGATCAAGTCGGATTTCGAGGAAGCGGGCGACGAAGACGTCTTTCGCAAGGTCTCGGGCGATCTGGGCGACAAGGCGGATGAGGCCACGATCCGCGCCAAGATGTCCGCCCTGATGACCGAGGCAAAGGCCCAGATCCTGAGCGAGATCGACTGAGATCTGAGACCCGGCGCGAAGGGCCTCCGCAAAGGCCCGCCTTCCGCAACAATTCAACGCGTCTTTCATTCAAATGGAAGGCGCGTTTTTGCGTTTCATGGCCACAGCTTAACCTTTTGACCGCTCCCGCCCCCTATTGTCGCTGCGCATGGGTGATACGGGGGACAGCAAACCATGGCAAATATCGCAGCCGCATCGCGGCATCTGGCGCGGGGCGCGCGTTTTCTGGGGCCTTTGGCCCTCACGGCGGGCTGTCTGTGGCTGGTCCATCAGCAGGTCGGCCAAAACATGCCCACCGCCCTGCCCGCCAGCCTGACTGGCGGCGGGTTCAACATCTTTCTGGCACTTGGCTGTGTCGCGGTCAGCTTCTGGGCCATGGGACGATACGACGGGTTGTCGCACCGCCATTTCGGCACCGGGGTGCCGCCAGCGGTCGCCCGGCGCAGTGGCGTGATCGCCATTGCACTGGCCCAGACCCTCGGCTTTGGGGTGGTCACCGGCGCGCTGGTGCGCCATCGCCTGCTGCCCGGTCTGGGGGTCGGGCGCGCGTTGCAACTGTCGGTCTTTGTCTCGCTCAGTTTTCTGGCCGCCTGGCTCTGGATCACCGCGCTGGCCTGCACCGTCCTGCCCGCGCCGGGCCGGACCATATTGCCTGCCGCCATCGCGCTGCCCCTGCTGCCGCTTTGTTCCGGTCTGCTGGCCTTTGGCCCGCGCCTGCGTCTGGCGCGGTGGTGGCCCAGCCTGCCGACGCTGCGGGCCCAGGGTGCCATCGTGCTTTGGGCCGCTTTGGACATGCTGGCAGCGGCGCTGGTGCTTTACCTGCTGGTCCCGGCAGGCACAGTCGGCTTCGCCCTCTTCCTGCCGGTGTTCCTGCTGGCCTTTGGTGCCGGGCTGCTGTCGGGCGCGCCGGGTGGGGTTGGCCCGTTTGAGCTGGTCCTGCTCAGCCTGCTGCCTGCTGTCCCGGATGCGGCGCTGATTGCTGCGATCATGGGATACCGCGCACTGTATTACGCGCTGCCTGCGGTGATTGGCGCGCTGGCCCTGATCCGGCCCCTGTCGCTGAAGGTTCCGGCACCGCCCGCGCCAATCCCCCATGGCGAAGGGCGCGCGGAACTGGGTCTGTTGCGGCAGAACGGTGGCCAGGTGGAACAGCTTGGCGGCAGTGCAATGGCGCTTTGGCGCAGTGGTCAGGCGCTGGTTGTGCTGCCCGGCGCCGCACCGCTGACCACGCCCGCCGCCCTGACCGCCTTGCGGGGCCACGCGCGGTGGGAGAACCGGCTGGCCTGTCTTTACAAATGCACCGCACGGGAGGCGGCATTTGCCCGGTCGCAGGGCTGGCAGGTCCTGCGCATCGCTGAGGAGGCATTGCTGAACCCGCAGACCTTTGATCTGGACCAACCGGCCCGCAGAGGATTGCGCCGCAAGCTGCGTCAGGCGGAAAAATCCGGGGTGCGGGTGATGCCCGCCACGCCATTGCCGCTGTCCCGGATGGCCGCAGTTGATGCCTGCTGGCAGCGCCGGAACGGCCCGGCACGCGGCGGCACCATGGGGCGGTACTGCCCCGACTACATCGCGGGTCAGCAGGTTTTTCTGGCCTGGCACGGCGAGAGGCTGATCGGGTTTGCCACCTTTCACGCGGGCGCGCGGGACATGGCGCTGGACCTGATGCGCCTGTCGGCAGATGCCCCGGACGGCACGATGCAGGCGCTGGTAACCGCCGCGCTGGAGGCGGGTCGTGCGGCGGGCAGGACCGGGTTCAGCCTGGCTGCCGTGCCGGATATACCGGCGCTGAAACATCGCCTGTCGGCCCCACTGCGCGCGCGTCTGCTGGCGCGGACCGGAGCGGCGGGGCTGCGGCAGTTCAAATCCGGCTTCGCCCCGCGCTGGTCGCCCCGCTATGTCGCGGCACCGAGCCGCATCGCGCTGGCGCTTTGCCTTGCCGATATCGCACGCGAAGTCCACCATCCGCCAGACCCGGCGCCGGGCACCCGGTTTGAGGTTCATGAAGGTGATGAAGAATATGAACTTGCCCCAAGGCGGGCTGCGTGAAATAGGCAAAGGACCACGCGCGGAGTATAGCTGATGTCAAATCCATTCACCGATCTTCTGGCCGAAAAAGGCTTTCTGCTGGCCGACGGGGCCACCGGGACCAACCTGTTCAACATGGGGCTGATGTCTGGCGACGCGCCCGAGATGTGGAATGTTGACGAGCCGCAGAACATCATCAAGCTGTACAAGGGCGCGGTGGACAGTGGCAGCGACCTGTTCCTGACCAACAGCTTTGGGGCCAATGCCTCGCGCCTGAAACTGCATGGCGCGGAAAAGCGGGTGCATGAGCTGGCCCGCGTCTCTGCCGAACTGGCGCGCGAGGTGGCTGACACCGCCGGGCGCAAGGTGATCGTGGCAGGCTCGGTCGGGCCAACCGGCGAGATCATGGAGCCGGTCGGCACCCTGAGCCATGCATCGGCCGTCGAGATGTTTCACGAGGCCGCCGATGGATTGAAGGCCGGTGGGGTCGATATCGGCTGGCTGGAAACGATCAGCGCGCCGGAAGAATACAAGGCCGCCGCCGAAGGTTTTGCACTGGCCGGTCTGGACTGGTGCGGCACGATGAGTTTCGACACGGCGGGCCGGACCATGATGGGCGTCACCTCCGAGGCGATGGTCGATATGGTGCATGGGTTGGACAACCGGCCCATGGCCTATGGCGCGAATTGCGGCACCGGGGCATCGGACCTTTTGCGCACGGTGCTGGGCTTTGCTGCCAAGGGCGGCACATTGCCGATCATCTCCAAGGGCAATGCGGGTATTCCGAAGTATCACGACGGTCATATCCACTATGACGGCACGCCGGAACTGATGGGCAAATACGCGGTGATGGCGCGCAACTGCGGGGCCACGATCATCGGCGGCTGCTGTGGCACCATGCCGGAGCACCTGGTGGCCATGCGCGCGGCACTGGACAGCCAGCCCAAGGGCGACGCCCCGACACTGGAAGAGATCGCCGCCACATTGGGTGATTTTTCCTCGGCAAGCGACGGCACCGACGGCCAGGGCCCGGTACGCGCCCCACGCAAGGGCCGCCGCAGGGGCTGACCCCGGCAGCCACCGGGCGGCAGAACTGGCAGGCGGGTAACCCATGGGTTACCCAACACATTGTTAATACACATTTCTATTCCGTTAACGCTGCGCACGGGACAGCCAGCCAAGGGCTGCCGTCCCTTGCATGTTTCGACATGGGGGGCTTACGACGGTTCATGGCCCATCGCCTGCCTTCCGCAATGAAGCGAGGCGGCCAGCGCCTCATGCAACAACGGGCTCCATTCGATCCGTCGCCGCAAGGCGCGCGAAAGCTCGGTGAGCGGGACCTTGCGGTCTTTCACCCAGGCCCGGTATCAAGCCGAAGGCGCCGGTCGTCTCTTACCACCCTTGTCGGTTATCACTGCACATGGACGATCAATTTGGTGTTGCGCAGGCCGGACTCTTTAGGCCCTACTGCGCCCCGCCTTAAACTTGAATCGCCAATACCCTGCCGCGCTGCGCGCTCTCGGGACATTGGCGATGGGGTATGCTTCAGGTTAAAGGCGGGACGCTGTAGAACAACGACATCTGCGCGGTTTCCTTGTGCGGCGGATGAAACAGGTCGCAGCGCATCGGGTTGGCGCGCAGTTTGAGGCCCAGACGTTTCACCGCCACATTGAACCGCTGCGCCACCATCTCGGCATAGGGTCCCTCGCCGCGCATCCTTCGGTGCCAGGTGGCATCGTATTCGCGGCCGCCATGCATCTCGCGCAGGCGCGCCATGATGCGCCCTGCCCGGTCCGGGAAATGCTGCGCCAGCCAGTCCTGCACCAGCGGAGAGACCTCACGCGGCAGGCGCAGCATGATCCAGCTTGCATGGCGCGCGCCTGCATCCCTGCCCGCCCGCAGGATGTTTTCCAGTTCCGGATCGGTCAGCGCCGGGATCATCGGCGAGGCCATGATCCGCACCGGAATCCCCGCCCCGGCCAGCGACCGGATCACCTGCAACCGCCGCCGGGGCGCGGGGGCGCGCGGCTCCATCAACCGGCTGAGTTTTGCGTCCAGCGTGGTCACCGAGATGCCGACCCGCACCAGCCCGCGCCGCGCCATGTCGCCCAGAATGTCGATGTCGCGCTCGATCAGCGCGCCCTTGGTCACGATGGCCACCGGATGCCCGGCATCCGACAGCACCCGCAGGCAGGCGCGCATGATCTCATGCTCCCGTTCGATCGGCTGATAGGGGTCGGTATTGGTGCCGATGGCAATCGGGGCCACCTTGTAGGATCTGGCGGCCAGCTCCCTCTTGAGCACCTGGGGCGCATCGGGGCGCGCCACCAGCCGGGTTTCGAAATCCAGCCCCGGCGACAGGCCGAGATAGGCGTGGCTGGGCCGTGCAAAACAATAGACGCAGCCATGTTCGCAGCCCCGGTAGGGGTTGATCGACCGGTCAAAGGGCAGATCCGGCGAGGCGTTGTAGGAAATCAGGCTGCGCGGCACCTCGATTGCGGTCTGGGTGCGCAGCACCGGCAGGTCTGTTTCCGGCGTCCAGCCGTCATCGACCTGCACCCTTTCGTGCCGCTCGAACCGCCCGGCATGGTTGCTGCCCGCCGCGCGTCCGACCACTTTGAAACGACGATCTTCGTTATCCATACCTGACACTAGAACAAACACGGAACACCGGCAATCGAAATAGATCGCATTCAAGACGCCAGCGCCTTGTCCCCTGGGGTGAAAAAAGCGTAGTCTCAACCGAATGGCGTCGCGCTTTACGCGGTCCATGTCGCAATTCGCTCTTCTGACTGCGGGAATTCGTGACATGTAGGCGAAAGCGCACCGCAGCTGCACAGACGGCAGAAGGAACCACCATGTCTGACGATGAAGAAATCATCCTCTCCGAACTCGATGACGAAGAGCTTGTACAGCAGATGTTCGACGACCTTTACGACGGTCTCAAGGAAGAGATCGAAGAGGGTGTGAATATCCTGCTGGAACGCAAGTGGGAGCCCTATGATGTCCTGACCAAGGCGCTTGTCGGGGGCATGACCATCGTGGGCGCGGATTTCCGCGACGGCATCCTGTTTGTGCCCGAAGTGCTGCTGGCCGCCAATGCGATGAAGGGCGGCATGGCCATCCTGAAGCCGCTGCTGGCCGAAACCGGCGCGCCGACCATCGGCAAGATGGTGATCGGCACGGTGAAGGGCGACATTCACGACATCGGCAAGAACCTTGTCGGCATGATGATGGAAGGTGCGGGATTCGAGATTGTCGATCTGGGCATCAACAACCCGGTGGAAAACTATCTTGAGGCGCTGGATCGCGAGGGTGCTGACATCCTTGGCATGTCGGCACTGCTGACCACCACGATGCCCTATATGAAGGTGGTCATCGACACGATGATCGAACAGGGCATTCGCGACGATTACATCATTCTTGTGGGCGGCGCGCCGCTGAACGAGGAATTCGGCAAGGCCATCGGCGCTGACGCCTATTGCCGCGATGCCGCTGTGGCGGTGGAAACCGCCAAGGACTGGATGCACCGCAAGCACAACCGGGCCGCGTCGGCCTGACCTCCCTGCCCTGCGGCAGTGAACAACAAGGGCCCCCGAAGCGGTTTCGGGGGTCTTTTTGCATCCGGGAGAGCTGCCCCTTGTTACTGGTCCTGCCTGCACGGGGCTTTTATATGGGCTGACAGGTCTTATCTTGGGGATGAAAGAGAGGTCCCATGCCCTTCAAGCACCTTGTCCTGCTCCTTGCCGTGGTAATTGCCGCTGCTGCGGTCACCATCTGGCTGGGAATGCGGGCCGCCTCGGCTTTCAGCCTGCCACAATCCGCAATGGCGCTGGTGCCACTGGCCTTGCTGGCCATTGTGCTGGTCCGGTTGCTGCGCGGCCGAACCAGACAGAAATAGGTTCAGGCCCTGCCGCGTGTCAGCCAGACCATCACAGCCACCATGACCACGCCATAAAGGACATGGCCCACCAGTGCGACCCATGTGATTCCGGTGAAGTTCAGGAAAAACGGCAGGCCCGCAATCGCTGTGATCCCGCCGATGGCAAAGACCCAGAGGCCAAATCCGTAGACTGCCGCAGGTATGAACCAATGGATGCCCGAGCCGATGACACGGTTCCAGACGGGCCTGAAAATGAACAGCCAACCGACCGGATAGCCAACCAGACCCACCAGATAGAAATGCATGAAATAGCCCGCAAAATCACCATTTGGCAGCCCCAGCGCGCCAAACAGGCTCTTGGCCAGCCCGTGTGGCGACAGGTTGGCAAAACCCACACCGGGGCTGATCACCTGCCCCCAGAGATCAAAGGCCATCGTTGCGAAAAACCCCGAAATGAACATCAGCCCCAGCGTGGCTGTGTTCACACCCACCTTGTTTGAATATACCGTCATTTCGTTCCATCCTTGTGAGAAATGTCGTATCTGTTCCATACACATAGGTGGCGTGCGTGCTATCTTGCAATGAATGTCATCTGCCCACACGGATTGGTTAGAATTGTGACACCCCCCACCGCCCCCCGGCCAGACCCCGAAAAGCTGACCGAAGAAGGCCTGCCACTGGAGCATCGCAAGGGCCGCATCCTGCTGATTGCCTGCGGTGCCCTGGCGCGGGAGATTCTCGACCTCAAGGCGGCCAACGGCTGGACCCATCTGGATCTGACCTGCCTGCCCGCCAAGTATCACCTTTACCCGGACAAGATCACAGACGCCGTGCGCGAGGCTGTCGCCAAACACCGCGACACCTATGACGATATCTTTGTGGTCTATGCCGATTGTGGCACCGGGGGGCATTTGCAGGCCGCCTGCGACGAGTTGGGGGTGCAGATGGTTGCCGGCCCGCATTGCTACAGTTTTTACGAAGGCAACGACGCCTTTGCCGCCAAGGCGGATGAGGAATTCACCAGCTTCTATCTGACCGATTTTCTGGTGCGCCAGTTCGATGCCTTTATCATGAAACCCATGGGGCTTGACCGGCATCCGGAGCTGCGGGACATGTATTTCGGCAATTACGAAAAGCTGGTGTATCAGGCCCAGACCGACGATCCGGAATTGACGGAGAAGGCCCGCGCCTGCGCCGAGGTTCTGGGGCTGGCGTTCGAGCGGCGCTATACCGGCTATGGCGATCTGAAAACGGCGCTGGCGGGTCTTTAGGCCCCGAACCCCGGCAGGCCATCAGGCGCAGGCCGGGGGGGCACCTTTGGGGCAGGCACAATGCCGATAGCACAGCGGCGCTGTTCCCCTCACACCGTCTGGGCGGCGGTTTCCCTGATCCGTTCAATCATCGCGCGCAGCCCGTTGGAGCGTTGTGCCGACAGGTGATCGTTCAGACCCAGCCGCCCCATTTCGGCCCGCGCATCGACCGCGACGACGTCCGCCGGGGTCAGCCCGTTGTAGAGCACCCGCAGCACCGCGATCAGGCCCGAGACGATCATCGCATCGCTGGCCCCGTCGAAATGCAGCGTGCCATCGTCGAACTGCGCATGCAGCCAGACCTGACTGGCGCACCCGTCCACCTTGGTCGCAGGCACGCGCAGGGCTTCCTCAAGCGGGTCCATCGCCTTGCCCAGGTCGATGACATGGCGATACCGGTCTTCCCAGTCGTCCAGAAATTCGAAATCCTCGACAAGTTCTTCGAAAGCGGCGGTGGCCATAGATCGGGGTCCTTTGTAACTGCGCGTGTTGTCAGAGGTAAGCAGCGCCTTGGCAAAGGTCCACCCCCTTCCCAAGGACCGGGGAATAGGCTAGTCAAAGATCAAGAAAACACCCGAGGCGGCACCATGCGCAAGACCCTGACCGTTCTGGCGGTCCTCACACTCACACTTTCGGCCTGTGGGGCGATCCGCGAAAGCCGGGTCAACCCGTTCAACTGGTTTGGCCAGTCCCGGTCCGTGGCAACCGCTGCCGCGCCCGAACAGACCAATCCGCTGATCCCGCGACGCGGCGGGTTCTTTTCGCGGGCCGGCAAGGAAGAGGTGGCTTATCTGGGCCGTCCTTTTGAACAGGTGACCGATCTGACGGTGGAGCGTATTCCCGGCGGTGCGATCATCCGCGCCACGGGGCTGGCCGCGCGTCAGGGCATCTATGCGGTGCAACTGACCCCCGAGAATGACGAGCAGGAGCCGGTGGACGGTGTTCTGACCTACCGGCTTGAGGGTGTGCGGCCCGACAAGAACACGCCGGTCGGGACAAAACCGACCCGTGAAGTCACCGCAGGGCGCAAATTGACCGACCAGCAGCTGCGCAATGTTCGGGTGATCCGGGTCGAAGGCGCGCTGAACGCGCAGGAAACCCGCCGCCGCTGACTGACAGGCCAGCGGAAGCGATATTTTTCAAACCGTTACACTGTGATCTTGATGTGCGCTGCCGCTCAGACGGCGGCGGTCACGATGATCTCGACGGTGAAATCGGCGCGGGCCAGCTTGGCCTCGCCGCAGGCGCGGGTCGGGGCCTGGCCTGCTGGCACCCAGGCGTCCCAGACGCCGTTCATCTCTTCGAAATCGCCCATGTCAGCCAGCCAGATGACCGCCTGCAGGATGCGGGACTTGTCCGATCCGACCTCGGCCAGCAGCTTGTCGATACTGTCGAGGCAATCCTGGGTCTGCTGTGCAACGCTGGCACCGGGCGTGCCGACCTGACCGGCAAGGTAGACCGTGCCATTATGGGTGACGATCTGGCTCATCCGGGCGTTGGTGTGGTGACGGGTGATATTCGACATTCTGTTCTCCTGCAAAGGGTTGGGGGTTAAACCTCAACCGCACTTAGACCTCAGGTGCTGTCAGACCTCAACAACGATTACGTCATTGCCCCTGGCCGTCAGCGCAATCTCTCCGTCGCACAGGCGCAGGGCGTCATTGCCAAAGACCTCGCGCCGCCAACCGGCAAGGGCCGGCACATCGCGCAGGCCTGCGGCGATTCCGTCAAGGTCCGCGGCAGGCGCGATCAGCTTGGCCGCGACGCCTGCCTGTTCGGTCTTGGCCTTGAGCAGCACGCGCAAAAGGTCGGCAAGCGCGGGGTTCACCTGCAACTTGTCGCGGCTGCGGTCGGGTTGCGGCAGATCTTCGGATTTGCAGGCGATGCCCGCCTTGACCGCCGCGAGGATACCATCGGCAATATCGCCCCGCCGCCCCTCGCGCAGCAACAGACGCGCGCGGCCAAGCTCTTCGGCATTGGCGGGCTTCAGGCTGGCCAGTTCGATCAGCGCATCGTCCTTGTAGACCCGGTTGCGCGGCACGTTGCGGGTTTGGGCATATTCCTCGCGGAAGGCGGCGAGTTCGCGCAGGATCGCCAGAAATTTGGGCGAGGATGTCCGGGTTTTCACCCGTTTCCAGGCATCTTGGGGTGCGGTGATATAGGTGGCCGGGTTGGTCAGGATTTCCAGTTCTTCCGCAACCCAACGGGCACGACCGCTTTCTTCAAGCTTGTCGCGCAGGAATTCGTAGATCTGGCGCAGGAAGGTGACATCGGCCAGCGCGTATTTCTTTTGCGCGTCGGTCAGGGGCCTGCGCGACCAGTCGGTAAAGCGCGAAGTCTTGTCCACACCGGCGTGGCAGATCTTGCGCACCAGCGTCTCATAGCCGACCTGTTCACCAAATCCGCAGACCATCGCGGCAACCTGGGTGTCGAACAGCGGTTCGGGAAAGACCTGCGCATCGACAAAGAAGATTTCGAGATCCTGCCGCGCGGCATGGAACACCTTGACCACCGAAGTGTCGCGAAAAAGATCATAGAGCGGGTCAAGTTCGATGCCATCGGCCAGCGGGTCCACCAGCACGGCCTTGCTGTCATCGGTGCCCGGCATCGCCAATTGCACAAGGCAGAGTTTGGAATAATAGGTGCGTTCGCGCAAAAATTCCGTGTCTACAGTGACATAGGGGTGATTGGCGGCTTCTGAGCAAAAGGCGGCAAGTTCGGCGGTGGTGGTGATCGTTTTCATGAATTCACTTCGTGACTGCTGGTTTGATCACAGCTACAGCAAGTCCGGCACCTTTGCCAGTCACCCCTTGAGGGTGATCTGTTCGCGGTCCCCGGCGGCGAAACGGCGCAGCACGGCGGGGTAAAGCCGGTGTTCGAGGGTCAGCACCCGTGCGGCCAAAGTCTCTGGCGTGTCATCCGGGGTGACGTTCAGGCGGGCCTGCCCCAGGATCGGACCATCATCCAGTGCGGCGGTGACTTCGTGCACCGTGCAGCCGTGCTGCGCATCCCCGGCCTCAAGCGCGCGGGCATGGGTGTGCAACCCCTTGTATTTGGGCAGCAGCGAGGGGTGGATGTTGATCATCCGACCGGCCCAGGCATCGGTAAAACCCGCTGTCAGCTTGCGCATGAAACCGGCAAGGCAGATGATATCGGGCGCATGCGGGGCCAGCGCCGCCGTCACTGCCGCCTCGAAGGCGGCGCGGTCGGGGCCAAAGGGCCGGTGATCGACCACAACTGTCGCAATCCCCTGCCCCTGCGCCCAGGCGATGCAACCCGCCTCGGCGTTGTTCGACAGCACCACGGCGGGCCGCGCGGGGTGGTCGCCCGTCATGTCCGCCACCAGCGCGCGCATGTTGGAGCCGCCGCCGGAGGCAAAGATCGCAACGCCTTTTGTCACAACAGGCTGCCCCTGTAGGCCACGCCGCTGCCTTCGGTGATGCGCCCGATCTCGATCGCTGCATGGCCGTCCGTGGCAAAGGCCGCCTTGGCGGTGTCGACCTGATCCGGGGAGACCACGGCGATCATGCCGATGCCGGAATTGAAGGTCTTGAGCAGCTCGGCCTCGGCCATGCCGCCCTGTGCCGCCAGCCATTTGAACACCGGGGGAAGTTCCCATGCGCCCAGGTCAATCTCGGCGCCAAGGTTTTCGGGCAGCACGCGGGGCAGGTTTTCGGTCAGCCCGCCGCCGGTGATATGGGCCAGCGCCTGCACGCAATCGCCGCGCAGGGCGGCCACAGCACCCTTGACATAAAGCCGCGTGGGCGTCAGCAGCGCCGCACCCAGCGTGCCGTCACCCCAGGGGCAGGAATCATCCCATCCCAGGCCGCTCAGCTCCACGATTCTGCGCACCAGCGAATAGCCGTTGGAGTGGACCCCGTCGCTGGGCAGCCCCAGCAGCACATCGCCCTCGGTGACCGCGCGGGGCAATTCGGTGCCCCGCTCCATCGCGCCTACGGCAAAACCCGCCAGGTCGAAATCGCCCGCGTGGTACATGCCGGGCATCTCTGCCGTTTCGCCCCCGATCAGCGCAGAGCCCGAGGCGGCACAGCCTGCTGCAATGCCTTCGATGATGCGGGTGGCCTGATCAAGCTCCAGCTTGCCGGTGGCGAAATAGTCGAGGAAAAACAGCGGCTCCGCCCCTTGGCAGACCAGATCGTTGACGCACATGGCAACCAGGTCGATGCCGATGCTGTCCACATTGCCGGTGTCGATGGCGATGCGCAGCTTGGTGCCCACGCCATCCGTGGCCGCGACCAGCACCGGGTCGGTGAACCCCGCCCCCTTGAGGTCAAAGAGCGCGCCGAACCCGCCCAGCCCCGACATGACGCCGGGCCGCGCGGTGCGTTTTGCCGCCGGTTTGATCCGTTCGACCAGCGTATTGCCGGCGTCGATGTCCACGCCTGCATCGGCGTAGGTGATCCCGTTTTGTGGTGATGACATGGCATGGCCCCCGGCGCAGTGATCCCGTTCGCGCCGGGGTTAGTGCATCGCCGCCTTTTGCGCAACGGTAAGCCTTGACGAAAGCGCGCCCCGCGCATACCCAAGCGCCCATGGCGGGCCTGTAGCTCAATTGGTTAGAGCAGAGCGCTCATAACGCTTTGGTTGCGGGTTCAAGTCCTGCCGGGCCTACCATACCTGCCTTTCATACCCGCCATTTTCAGGCTCACGGATCGGATGCAGCACGCAGAGCCGCCGATAAGGTGATTTGCGTGGAACGGCAGCGACGGGCCAAAATTGTGCCACGTTCCGCTGTTACCGTTCATCCGGTTAACGATTGACAGATGGTTTTAATGAAATTCGGACTTGTCGTGTGTGTGTGTGGGCTTGGCATTCTGGTTGCGATGGCGGCTGGCAGCCTCGGGGTGTTCGCAACCGGGTCCGGCGATTTCAATTTCCCTGCCTCGGACGGTAAAGGCACGTTGGGCTATCGCTGCGATGACACGGAAACCACCAAGATATCGGAGGAAAGCGCCCGCGCCGCCCATGCGCTCTTCGAGCCGGCTCTACAGGAGACCGCCCGCGTACAGGCCAAGGCGATGGTTGTCGCCATGTCGCCAGATAGTGTTTCCGTCGAAGTACTTACCATGTTGGAGGACTTGATCGCTGAAGCCGATGCGCGGCGAAAGGAAGTACACCGGGAGATACAGAAAAAGTTCGGTTGCGTTTACAGGGGCAGCAGCTAGGGCCTGTATCTTCAAGCGGCTTGAACCGTCCCATTCTGCCGTGATCTGCAAAGCGCATTCACGATTGTCACAAGCTTTCTTGCGACGGCGGTGATTATCACTTTATGTGGTTTTCCGGCGTCGCGAAGGCAATCTGTGCGCTGGCCGCGACCGCGCGCGGGTCCAGAATCACCGGTGCCAACGCGCCCGCCATGGCCGCGCCCGATGCCGCTTTGCCGAGGGTGAGCAGACACCGGGATGCATGGAGTCGTTCTGGTCCGCCCCCTCGTTGCGCGGGGCCAGCTGCGAAAACACGGGGTCAGCGTGCTTCCAGAACCTCGATTCGGCGGATCAGGGAGGCAATCAGCGCATCCTGCTTTTCGGCTTTGTTCCGTTGCGTGGCAATCGTGACGTCCTGGGCTGCCGCATGTTCTTCCTGCTCCAGCGTATACAGTGTCAGTTCCTCCACCTTTTTCAGAAGCGTCATCTGCATTGCGGTCATGTCCAGCCCATTGGCCTTGATGTCAGCTTCTGACGGCACCTCGGGCAGATGGCTGTTGGTGTCGATGAAGGCGCGCACCTCGGCCAGGGGGCGCAGGGCGTAATCCTCGGCAAAGACATAATCCGGCACGTTCATGTCGGTGTTGTTCACCACCAATGTGCCGGTCACCACTACCTCGTCCGGTTTGCCGTTGCGGCCCAGTTTCAGCAGGTTGTTATCGGCGGCATTGTCGATCTTGAGTGGGGTGTTGCCGCCCGCGATGCCGATGTTCAGGCGGCCCGAGTCCTGCTGGTTGCGGAATTCCCAGGTGGTGGGGGTCACCCCGTTCTGGCGCAGCAGGAACGCGGCATCAGACCCGGCACCCGCCGCATCGAACAGGGCGAAGGCATCGGTGTCTTCCGCCACGGTCACGATGTGCAGTTTTTCTTCCGGCGCGTTGGTGCCCAGCCCGACATTGCCGAGGGGAGAGACATAAAAGCTGTTCTCGGGCGCGTCGCCCCGGATGCGAAACGGGCGCTGGTTGGTGTTATCAACACGCCGTATGGCAAATTCAAAGGAACTCGACTCGATATTCCAGTCGCTTGGCGTGAACCCACCCGATCCGTTGCTGGTCAGCCGGATGGAAGGGACGTTGTCAGCCGTACTGACATGCAGATTTGCCTGCGGAATACGTGTGCCAATGCCAAGCCCCGCTTCCGGAACGGCCACGGTCCCCACATTCGACACAGCCAAAGTGTTGTCGGGCGCATCCCCCCAGATCCGGAAAGGCGCGGAATCCGCGTCGACATTGCGGATGACAAGGAAATCCGAACCGCCAGAGCCGATGTCATTGGCCTTGATCTCCCAATCGGTGGTGGGAAAGCTGCCACCAGTGCTGGTGTCTTCAAGAAGGATGCTGATCGCAGCCTGTTTGATCTTCAGGTCGGTGCCGCCGAACACCTCGCCGCTTGCGCAGCCGAGACCAATGCAGGCGGCACCGTCCACCACCAGGTCATCGTGTATCAGTTCCTCGCCCGTGGCCGGTCCGGCCAGTGAGATCGTCGAAATGGTCGCCAGCAAAGCTGCGCTAAAGTGAAAATTGGTCATGGTTCAATTGTCCCTCAGTTGGAAATTTCAGTCGCGCTATCGGCGCTTTAGTCCCGGGCGTGCCTTGAATATTCCTTTTGGCCCGGAAGAGGTGATTTTCTGCTGCGCAAAATAGTGCAGCCAGCGCCTGCGGTTGACGTCAGTTGGCGCGGGCTGGCAGGCATTCCCGTGATGCGCAAAGGATACGGTGGCCCGGAGGCCAGGGTCCAGATCGCGGGAAATATTACCTCGCCGGATTGTTCTGTCAAATTCCGACGCGTCCCTATCTTGTGGAACCCGCCTCCAACGCCGCTTCCAGCCGGGCGGTGCGGTCCTCCTGTTGCAATATATAGAGTGTCAGTTCTTCGATCTTTTTCAGCTGCACGATCTGATCATCGGCAACCACGTTGTCGGCAGCGGCCGTGCCCGCCCAAAGCAGAGCGGCGGTGGCAAGCGCATTGATGGATAGGGTTTTGAGCATGATAAATCCTTTGGTTCGAATAAAATTGATAATGGCTGCCGGGGCGCGCTGACGCGTCGTTTCGGCAGGTGGCATGTGGATAGCGGATAACCGCACAGTTCCCCGTAGCTGTCAAATTAGGGCCGGTTTTCCTGACCCGGTGCACCACCGGGGCCTGTGCCTTACCGCGCGATCACGATATCCGCGCGCAAACCGCCCAGCCGCGACGATTCTCCCAGCCGCAGCACGCCGCCATGGGCGCGGGCGATGTCCGTGGCAATCGCCAGACCCAGCCCCACGCCGCTGCCCTTGTCCTGATTGCGCGCGGGATCAAGGCGGCTGAAGGGTTTGACCGCCTCCACCCGCTGCGCTTCGGGAATGCCGGGGCCGTCGTCCTCCACCCGGATGCGCAGGGTCTTGTCGCTGAGCATCACGGAAACCTCGGCGCGGGCGCCATAACGCACTGCGTTGGACACAAGGTTGTCCACCGCGCGCCGGATCGCGATGCGCCGCAGCTTGACCGTGCCGGTGCCGTCGCCCTCGGGCGGCAGCAATGTCACGTCGCGCCCTGCCCGTCTGGCGTCCTCCACCACTTCCGCCATCAGGACATGGGGGTCCACCCGCTCCGGCTCGCCCTCTGCCGCGCCCTTGGCGAAGTTCAGGAATTCATCCAGCATCCGCTGCATGTCCTCCACGTCCTGCAAAAGTGCCGCCGCTTCGTCGTCCTCCAGCATCGACAGGCCCAGCCGCATCCGGGTCAGCGGCGTGCGCAGGTCGTGGCTGACCCCGGACAGCATCAGCGTGCGCTGTTCCATCTGCCGTTCGATCCGGGCGCGCATGTCGATGAAAGCATTGCCCGCCGCGCGGATTTCGACCGCGCCGGAGGGGCTGTAGGGTTCGTGGCGACCCCGGCCAAAGGCCTCTGCCGCGCGGGCCAGCCGTTTGATCGGGCGCAGTTGGTTGCGCAGGTAGATCGAGGCGATCAGGCTGAGCACCACGCCGAAAAAGACCGTATAGACAAACAGTTGGTGCGGGTTCGCCGCCGAGATGCGCCGCCGGTCAAAGCGCAGCTTCAGCGGCCCCTTGCCGGTCTGAAGGTAGAGATCGACCAGCCCGCCATCGCTCAGGTCAACCGCCCGGTATTCTGGCAGACGTGCCGCCAGACGCCGCGCCAGCACCCGGCCCGAATAATCATACCACAGGTAGCTGTTGGCGGCGGGCACAGCCTCTGCCGGCACCGGTGTCACCTCGATGGCCAGCCGGCCCAGACTCTGTTGAACCGCTGCGGCAACATCGTCCCGCGCCGGGGCCTCCGCCACCACCTCCAGCACCTGCGCCAATTCGCGCAGGACCGTATCGGTCATCTGGTTGGTGACCCCTTCGAAATGCCGCTGGGCAAAGATCACCACCACCACAAGCTGCAACAGCACCACCGGCAACAGCAGGATCAGCGCAGCGCGCCCATAGATGCCACGCGGCACATAGCGTTTGAGCCAGACAAAGAACATGGCTAGACCTTAGCCAGCGCCCGACCGGCGCGAAAGCCGAAATGAAAGGTCCCGCCGATGCTGCCACCCGATGATTTCAATCCGCCCGTCGGCGTGGCGCAGGCGCTGCAGCCGGGACTGCGGCGCATTGTGGCCCCCAACCCCTCGCCGATGACCTATCGCGGCACCAATACCTATCTGTTGGGCACCCGTGGCATTGCGGTGATCGACCCCGGCCCGGCCAACCCGGCGCATCTGGAGGCGATCCTGGCGGCGCTGGCGCCCGGTCAGCAGGTCAGCCATATCATCGTGACCCACAGCCACCTTGACCACTCCCCCCTTGCCCGCCCGCTGGCAGAGCGGACCGGCGCGCCGGTGCTGGCATTCGGCGGGCCGATGGCGGGGCGCTCGGCGATCATGGAACAATTGGCCCGCACCACCCCGATGGGCGGCGGCGAGGGGATCGACCACAGCTTTGCCCCGGACATCACCCTGGCGGACGGCGAGACCATCACCGGCGCGGATTGGTCGCTGGAGGTGCTGCACACGCCGGGGCATCTGGGAAATCACCTGTGTCTGGGCTGGGGCGATGCCTGTTTCACCGCCGATCACGTGATGGGCTGGGCCTCGTCGCTGGTGTCGCCCCCCGATGGCGACCTGACCGACTTCATGGCCTCCTGCGCGCGGCTGGCGGCGCGGGACTGGCGGGTGTTCTACCCCGGCCACGGCGCCGCGGTCGACGCGCCACATGCGCGGCTGGACTGGCTGGTCAGCCACCGCCTGTCGCGTGAGGCGGCGATCGTGCAGGCCCTGTCGGACGGCCCCACCGATGCCGCCACCCTCGCCGCCCGCGTCTATGCCGACACCCCCGCCGCCCTGCTGCCCGCCGCCACCCGCAATGTGCTGGCGCATCTTGTTGATCTCACTCAGAAATCAAAGGTGGAGCCGCTGGAAGATTTGCAGGCCGACGCCCGTTTTCGCCTGCGCTGACCGGGGAGACGGAAAAATCACGTTTTTGCGCCTTTCCCCTCTGGACGTGGAAAAATGCCACTGCTATATGCCCCAGACCGTTCCGGCGTAGCTCAGCGGTAGAGCAGTTGACTGTTAATCAATTGGTCGTAGGTTCGATCCCTACCGCCGGAGCCATAAAAAGCCCTTAAGTCTCAACGACTTGAGGGCTTTTTTGGTTTTTGGGCTGGCATGATTTTACCCTCGGGACATAATCTGGCGAGTCCCCCCCTCAGGCCTCCAGTTCCGCATCCCAGTACAGGAAATCCATCCAGCTTTCATGCAGATGGCCGGGTGGGAATTTGCGACCCATGTTGCGCAGTTCTTCTGCGCCGGGCTGGCGCGGGGGTTTGCGCAGGGACAGGCCGGTCTGGTGCAGCGCCTTGGCCCCCTTGCGCAGGTTGCAGGGCGAACAGGCCGCCACCACGTTCTGCCATGAGGTCACCCCGCCACTGGCGCGCGGCACCACATGGTCAAAGGTCAGATCGCCCCGCGCGCCGCAGTACTGGCAGCGGAATTCATCCCTCAGAAATAAATTAAAGCGCGTGAAGGCCACGCGCTTTTGAGGTTTTACATAATCTTTCAGCACGACAACCGAAGGAATCCTGATCTCGGTCGAGGGGCTTCGGACAACTTCGTCGTATTCGGCAACGATGTCGACCCGGTCCAGCCACTTGGCCTTGATCGCCTCCTGCCAGGGCCACAGCGACAGCGGATAGTAACTCAGCGGTCGGTAATCGGCATTCAGTACCAGCGCGGGCCTGTGTTTCAGCCCCGCCGGCTGCCTGGTAAATTCGGTCCTGAAATCGCCGTCCATGTCCGGTATCGTCCCCTGCCCGTTTTATCTGACTATATCTCGTGGTTTAGCTCTGGCAAGCCCAAGCGTGGCACAAGATGTCGCGGACAGAAGTAGCCCCGAAACGTGACAGTTTTATAACCGTTTCAAAGCCCCAGCTTGTCGCGCATGAAGGCCAGCGCCACGCTCAGCCCGTCGGGCGCAATGCCGTGGCCGGTGCCTTTCATCACATGGGCATAGACATCCTGCCAGCCTGCCTCCTGAAGCGCCTCTGCCGCCTGCGGCAGGGATTGCGGTGGCACCACGTCATCGGCGTCGCCATGCACCAGCAGCACCGGCGGGCGCACCACGGCCTCGTCCTTCAGCGCCTCGGGCGACAGCAACCGCCCGGAAAAGGCGACGATTCCGGCCACTTCATCCTCGCGGCGGGGGGCGACGTGCAGGGCCATCATCGTCCCCTGGGAAAAGCCGAAGAGCACGACCTGCTCGGGCAGCACGTCCTCGTCCACCATCAGCGCATCGAGGAACGCGTTCAGATCGGCCACCGCCTGCATCATCCCGCGCTCTGATTCCTCCTCGGAAGAGCCGTCGATCCAGGGGATCGGGAACCACTGGTGGCCATTGGGCATCCCCGCCACCATCTCCGGCGCATCGGGGGCGACAAAAAGCGTGTCCGGCAGGTGTTCGCCCAGCGGATCGGCCAGCCCCAGCAGATCGGCCCCGTTCGCCCCGTAGCCATGCAGGAAGACCACAATGGATCGTGTGTCCCCCGATTTCGGCGCGCGGCGCTCTGCGTTCAATACCCGTGTCATCCCAACCCTTCCCTGTTCTTCAGCATCCGGTAGTAGGCAAATAGCGCGCGGGCCGCAACCGACCGCCAGGGCGACCAATCCTGTGCAATCGCGGCCAATTGTTCCGCCGTGGGGCGTGCGGGCAGGTCAAACACCACCCGCGCGGCCTCTTGCAGGGCCAGATCGCCGGGGGCAAAGCCATCCGCCCGGCCCATTGCGAACATCACATAGATTTGCGCGGTCCAGGGACCGATGCCTTTTTGGGCAATCAGCACCGCTTCGGCCTCGGCATTTGTCATGTTCGCCAGCGCGTGAAAGTCAATGTCGGCATGGGCCAGGGCGCTGACATAGCGCGCTTTCGGGCGGCTCAGCCCCGCGGCGGTCAGGGCTGCCTCATCCACGGCCCTTATGGCGGCGGCGTCGTTCAGCCCCGCTGCCGCCAGCCGCGCGCGGATCGCATTGGCGGAGGCCACGCTGACCTGCTGGCTGACGATGATCTCCATCAGCGCGGCAAACCCCGGTGGTTTCAGCCGCAGCGGCAAGGGCCCGGTGGCCGCCAGCACCGGGGCAAAGCGCGGCTCGCGCGTGACGAGCCATGCGGCGCCCTGTTGCAGGTCCCCTGCGCTGCGGATGATGCCGCCCGCGCCGGTCACAGGGCCGCCACCCAATCCAGCACCGCGTCAATGTCGCCAAGCACCTCTGCCCCCTCGGGCAGCCTTGGCCGCGCAATCAGGATCACCGGCAGGCCAAGGGCTTTGGCCGCGTCCAGCTTGGGGCGGCTGGGGCGTCCGCCCAGGTTTCGGCAGATCAGCAGGTCCACATCCAGATCGCGGAACAGCGCCGCTTCCTGTGCTGCATCAAAGGGCGGGTCGCCAAACACCAGTTCAACAAAATCATAGGGCGGCACCCTGTCATGCCGTGTGGTCTGGCGCAGCAGCAGGCGCGCGCCGGGAAACCCGGCGTAATCCGGCAGGCTGGCCCAGCCGGTTGCCGAGAACACCCGCATGTCGGGCCCGATCAGCGGCAGGGCTGCGGCCACATCCGACACCTCGTGCCAGTTTGCCGCTTCCAGCCCCCAGCCGGGGCGCGTCAGGCTGACAAAGGGCAGCGCCGCGATCCCGGCGGCGGCATGTCCGACCCGGCTCATTTGCCCGTCAAACCCGTGGCTTGCGTCGATCACGGCGTCGTAGCCGACCATTTGACCCGCCAGCGTTGCCGCATCGTCAAAGGTGGTCAGGCGGCAGGGCACCGGCATCGGATCGGGGCCGCGCGGTGGCTCTGACACCAGAGCCTGCACGTCCACGCCCCGCGCCTGCAAGGTCACGGCGATGCGGCGCGCCTCTGCACTGCCCGCAAGAAGGAGGATTCTGCACGTCATCCGCCGACATTAGCCACCGGCCCTGCGGTGGCAAGGGGGGCGCATCGCGCATCTCCGGCGCGTCAGGGGTGGTGTGAGGCCTGTCAATGGACGGCGGCACGGCGTTGACTGTTGAACGTAAGATGACTTTGACCGTTACGTCAACAACTGACGCAATTCATTGAAAACGTCATAGCTGACCTTGGTACAGATCGCAGCGGATGGCGGCTCCGAGCCTAAACCTCCAGTTTTCTGCATCGCAGTGAACGTCAGCTTTGGCCGGAGTGGCGCGAATACTTTTCAGACAGCTTCGCGCCACAAGACACCGGTGCTTAGTCCTCGACAGAGGCTTTTAGCTCCACATTGAAGGTTTGATACATCGGCAACAACTGAGCCACAAAGTTCGCCGCATAGGGGTTGTCGACGATCTCGTCCGATTGGACAAACAGAGTCTGATCACCACAGGCTTCAACGCGGTAGAGATGATTGTCGTGACCGCCGCCAATGTCTTCGGAGAACGGGTCGGACCAACCGAATGATTGGCCATCTTCATAGATAAGCGTGTGAGGTATCTCCATCAAATTGGGTTCACCGTTCTCATCGGTGCCAAAGATAAAGGTGATGGTCACGCTGCCGCCGTCTTGGATGTCACCGGTCATGCCTTGCAATGTACTGGTGCTCCAGTTCGCCATATTGTCAAAGTCGGTCAGGGTCGCCCAGACATCCTCCGGGGCAGCATTAATAAGCACCGATGTGTCGACTGTCGCATGCGTTGGGCTGAGTTGCGCGATGCTGCCGCTCATCAAGCGTGCATCGCAGGACGTATCTGCCGCCAAAGGTGCGCTGAACGCGATTGCAAGCAATGAGGCGGCAAGTGCTGTTGATGTGAAGGGAAATGAACTGTGCATGGTGATTCCAATCGAGATTATGTTTCGGTTACGGAAAGGTTGGATGAAGGCGTGGCTACTTGCTGGGATCGCCTGATGCCCAGGCCACGCCATCACCGCGATCCATGGTCGCCATCTGCGCCATGTCTGCGTCGTCGATGGTGAAAGAAAACAGATCCAGGTTTTGAGCCATCCGTTCGGGGTTCAGACTTTTGGGCAGGACGGCATAGCCATTCTGTACGCCCCATCGCAGCAAAAGCTGGGCCTCAGACACGCCGTACTTCTGCGCCATGCCTTTGAAGGCTGCGCCGTCCGCCTTCATGTCATCCGTCTTGGCACTGTCTTGACCGGGCTCTGTGCGCCAAGTGGAGAGCGGGACAAGGCTGCTATAGGCAATCGGTGCGATGTTGTGCCGGGCCATATGGGCAAGCAGGCCGGGTTTCTGGGACCAAGGATGCAATTCGATCTGGTTGGCATCTGGCATCGGCAGGCCAGCGGCGCTGATCTCATCAAGATGGCCTTCGTTGAAGTTGCTCACGCCAATGGAACGGGCCTTGCCAATGGCTTGCAACTCCAGCAAGGCGCGCCATTGTTCCAGCCGCATGTCGCCGCCGTAAGGCGCGTGGATTAGATAAAGGTCAACATAATCCAACCCCAGACGTGACAGGCTTGCGTCGCATTCCTCAGGGGTTTGCGCACCGGTTTTGGGCGCGTCGCCCCATGCGGGGTTTCCGGGCCAAAGCTTGGCCGTAACGAACAGATCAGCGCGTGATAACCCTTCGGCCTGCAACCCTTTCCTGATCCCGGCGCCAACCGTTTCCTCGTTGTGATAGCCCGAAGCGGTGTCGATATGCCTGTAGCCTGCGGCGATTGCCGAACTGATTGCGGTTTCAGCATCGTCGTTCGAGATAAGATATGTACCGAACCCGACTGCGGGGATCGAGGTGTCAGCGTTGAGGGCGAAGGTGGTTTGTGGTCCAGACATGCAGTGCTCCATTCATGCATCTTGTTGATTGGAAGCTATGTGCGTGGCGACGATCCGTCCTGCCAATTTCTCCGGTATTTCTGCCAATTCCTCCGAATGGTTGGGAAATTGCGTGATCTCACGGAACACTCCTGATAAGGATTGGTAGAGGAGACGTCGATGATGTTTGAGAGATTGCAACACCTGTCAGCAGAGCTTTCAGTCCGCGAAATAGCAGGTTCTGGCAGAATTCTGCCCGCTGCGCATATATTTCAACGCGACGAAATTACAGCGTTCGAAGCTGTCGTCTATAACCCTGTGATTTGTCTGATCCTACAGGGACGAAAAGAAATGAACGTCGGCAAGCAATGCGTTGAACTTGGCGAAGGGGATGCGCTTTTGGTCAGCCATGACTTGCCTGTGACGTCGAAAATCACACAAGCCAGTGCCGACGCCCCTTACCGCGCACTTATCCTGTCATTGGATTTAAGTATTTTGCGCAGCCTTTATGAACAGGTCGGCGAAGCGGTGTCTGACGCGCATGATGCAAGGTCACTCTCGGCGAGTGTCGCTGATCCCGCATGGGTCGATCCAATACTGCGCTATCTGGAATTGAAGGATGCGCCCCTGGACGTGAAGGTCCTCGGCCCGATGATCTTGAGAGAAATCCACTACCGTCTTTTGCTGTCGCCGATTGGCGGCATGTTGCGGAACCTGTTGTCGGTCGATAGCCATGCCAGCCGTATCGCCAAATCCATCCAACAGATCAGGACGAATTTTCGAGAGCCGTTGGTCGTGGGTGAACTGGCCGAGGTGGCCGGAATGAGCCAGTCGTCGTTTCACGAGCACTTCAAGTCTGTGACTGGCACAACGCCGTTGCAGTATCAAAAAGATCTTCGAATGATCGAGGCACGCGCTCTTTTGGAGCGCGGTGTCCCTTCTGTATCCGTTGCCGGATTTGAAGTCGGCTATGAGAGCTCTACGCATTTCAGTCGCGACTACTCCCGCAAATTTGGTTGCTCCCCCAAACACCACCTTGCGCGGGCATCATAGCTTACCTCTGCAGTGAGCAAAGCAGACATTCAAAAAGAATAGGTCAACGGCAACAAAGTCCAAGGTTTGTGGCTGCTGTCAGCGGGAGCTGCAGCG
>NZ_LXYI01000028.1 GCF_001650875.1 Sulfitobacter sp. EhC04 | reverse complement strand
AACGGCGCAATGGGGTGAGGTAGAGTTTCCAACCCGCAACTGAACTTGCCCAAAAACGCGCTGAAAATCTCGTAATGAAGTTTATGTAAAATACGACTGTAATTTATATTAAGTGCTCGAATAATCGCCATCGACCACGCGACAAGATGTAGAAGCCGAGCAATCAATCTGTGTCAGAAGAAACTCCTTGAAGCTCTAGTTGGTAGAGGTTCTATGGTACATCAAACGCCGTTTCTCGTGTCACGGCATTCGCCAGACAAAGCTGGAAGAGTATAGTATGCTGACTAGACGACATTTCGTGATGACCACCGCCGCCCTCTTTTCTGCTCCGGTTGCCAGCCCGGTGCTGGCAAATACCTGGCCGACCGAATCGCAGAAGGTTGCCTGGGACGCACAGGTGACGCCGCCCGGCTTTGACCCGGCAACCTCGAACCCCTGGGGCTTACATCCGCGGTTTCTCCCGACCCGGGTGGCCGCGAAAGACCGGCTGACACCGGGCGACATTCATGTCGATGCGGTTGCGCGCTACCTTTATCAGATCGAGGAGGGCGGGACTGCCATGCGCTATGGCGTCGCCATTGCTCGTGGTGATCTGTACGAACCAGGTACATACACGATCAAGCGTAAAGTCAGATGGCCGCATTGGCAGCCGACGCAGAACATGATCGACCGCGACCCAGAACTCTACGCTGATATCGCCGACGGTATGGAGCCCGGACCTAAGAATGCGCTTGGGTCGCGAGCTCTCTATCTCTTTCTCGGCGACCGGGACACTTATCTCCGCATTCACGGTACGCCACAGCCGAGAAGCATTGGCGGTCGTGCAAGTTCCGGCTGCGTCAGAATGGTCATGGCGCACATAAACGAGCTTTATCCCAACGTCGATATTGGTTCGACGGCTTTCCTCTACTCGGCCGAGGACAGTGTCACTGCGGGAAGCTGAGGCCGTGTACCAAAGCACCATCGGTCAGGGAAAGTGACGGGAGTTTATCCTAGCCGGGGAGCACTTCGGATTACTGAACCCCGCTAGGCCGCCGGCGCGGTACAAATCGGATTTCCGCGAGGGGTTCGGAGCGGCACCAGGGTAACTTCCACGGGACCGTTGTGCAGATACCAGTAGCAGCCGTCTTCCGGCAAAAGGCGCGCGGACTGAAGATCCTGACCCGTTGCGGCCATAGCGACGACTGCATCCGGCAGTGGTCTGTTTTGTGCAGTGTCGGGCCCGCCAGGAATAGAAGCGGAACACGCTCCCAACAAAAACGCTGCTGGGAGAAGTAAGCCAAGATGAATTCGCATATTTAAAATTTCCGCCCTTAGAACAACTTAACCTGAGTACCAACCTCGGCTAATCCAAACAACTCTTCGATATGTTCGTTGTAGAGGCCGATGCAGCCGTTCGACGATTGTCGACCGATCTTGCGCGTGTCACCTGTGCCGTGAACGCGGTAGTACTGCCATGACAGATAAAGGGCGTGTGTTCCAAGGGGATTGTCGGGGCCAGGGCCAACGAAATCCGGCCATTCGGGATTGCGCTCCTTCATCGACGGCGTAGGTCGCCAGCTCGGGCCATCCACCTTGCGAACGATTTCGGTGTAACCGCGCCGCGTCAACTCCTCCGTAAGAGGGACGCTGGAGGGGTAAAGCTTGTAGACGTTTTCGTCTTCCGACCAGAACTGCACCGCGCGGGAGTCAATGTCGCAGAGAATCGCGCCATTCCGCAGGTTGTCAAAATGATCTTGCCAGGACGCAACCCTAAACCCGGAAATATTGCTTCGCACCGCCGGTGTCGCCAGACCCTCGTTTGTCTGTGCCACTCCCCTGCCGGTTCCGAGAACCAAGCCGCTTGCGGCGGCCCCCAGGAGCGCAGCCCTGCGCGTGACTGACATGTCGTTCGCTCGTTTCATCATGAAAACCTCAAATTTTATCTGTTTGGACTATTCTCGGACCTCCACCCACTAGAGCTTCAACAGGCTGCCACTCACAAAGCCGTGAGATCAGCTGTCCTTATGCTGTCAGAGAAACCTGCGGGTTGTGCGGAGGTAGCCTCGGTAAGCTTCCCCGTAGCGATCAATCAACCAGCGCTCTTCAGCGAAGGGCGCGAGTGCCAATGCAGTAACGCCGGTGATAATCACTGGCCACGCGAGGATCGAGGCGGAGAGCAGTCCGATCCCGATGAGGATCGCCATGTCAGCCACATACTGAGGATTGCGGGAGAACCGGTAAAGGCCACGGGTCCGCAGAACGCCTTCATCACCACTCGTCGCCGCCATCCCAAGTTGCATCACACCGGACCAGACAACGGCATTGCCCAGAACGATCAGACAAAGCCCTAGACCCCAACGTATGATCCATGGGAAGTCGAGCTCACCCCATTCTAGCAGGGCCAAAACGATGGCAGATCCGAAGCCGACGCACGTAAGTCCCCAGACGACAATCTTGTGGGCTCCTGTAGAGTGAATCGGCGGCCAGACTCGTCGCTCCGGTTGGAACATGGACCAGAGTATACCCGCGACCAGCAACAGATTGGCCGCACAACCCAGCACGAGAACCACGGTTTTGAGGTCACCCATGACCATACCTGTGTGCGTCCCGATGTTTGGTCGCTGAGCGTTCAAACTCCAGCGTTGAGTGGTCGATCCCGAATTCCTCGTCGAGGCGGGTCTTGATTGCCGTCTTGATGTTTTCGAGGTCATCCCAGCGGTCCTCGGCGATTACGACGTGGGTATCGAGCGCCGCACGATGCTCCTGCATCTGCCAGAAATGTGCGTGATGAACTTCCTCGACTCCGTCCACGTCCTCCACGGCCGCGATAACCTTGTCCGTGTCGATATCGGGCGGGCTTCCCAACATCAGGGTGCGGATCGGGCCACCGATCTCGCTGAAGGCGAGCCAGAGGATATAGGCGGCAATCCCGATGGTGATCGCCGGATCAACTCAGCGGACATCGTAGAGAAGGATGAGAACGCCACCGACGATCACGGCCACAGACGCCAGCGCATCGCTGAGGTTGTGGAGGAACAGCGCCCGGATGTTCACGCTGCCTTTCTGCATCGAATAGGTCAGCCACGCGGTGAGGGTATCGATGAACAGCGCCACACTGCCCAGGATGACCACGGTCCAACCCGCGACTTCGGGCGGATCAACAAACCGCATCGCGCCCTCATAGACCAGATAAAGGCCGATGATGATCAGCGAGGTATAATTGATAAGCGCGGCGACGATCTCGACCCTGCCATATCCGAAGGTCATTTTCGCATCGGCCGGGCGGCGCGCGATCTTGCGCGCGCCGAATGCGATGACGAGCGACGCCATGTCGGAGAAGTTGTGGATGGCATCCGCGATCAGCGCGAGGCTGCCGAATAGTATCCCGCCGACAATCTGCGCGACCGTCAGGAGGCCGTTTGCCCAGATGGCAATGGCAACCCGCCGGTCGCCTTCTTTAGGCTCCATATGGGCATGATCATGCGGCACGAGAAGCCTCCTCATGGCCGTGGTTTGGCCGGCTGAGCCCTGGAACGCTTGGCAAACGACCAGCGCGGATCGCCCTGACGCGGGCATTCATCCAATGGCGAATGAGGTGCCGATAGATCCAGTCGCGCAGGGGGCCAAACGCCTGACGATGGTGCTCATAAAACATGTCAGGATTATCGAATGTTCCAAAATCGCGGGCGATGCCGGTCTTCTGGATATATGTACTCTCCCCCGTCCATCCGACTGGCGGTGCGCTCAAGCAGTCGGTCCCGGCACCGTAGCCGCATAGGGACCGTGTCTCGGGAAACGACCGCTGCAGGGCCAACAGGAAGGGTGTGTCGAGGATGAAGCCCTCAAGATCGACCCATCCTGCCTCGGTCTCGACCTCGATCCATGAGTGGAGGATTTCTGCGGGTGCGATCGGATAGATCAGTTCAGGCACGACGCCCCGTTGCAACGCTTTGTGGATTGTGAAGCCGTGCAAGCGGCATCTTACGCCGACAGCGCGTAGAAGCGCCATCAGCAGCGTTCCCTTCGTGTTGCATTGTCCATACCTGTCGTCGAGTACTTCAGAGGCAGGAATGTCGTCGGCGCGGTTATAGCCAAAGTCGATCTCGTTTCGCACGAAGTCGTAGATTGCACCAATTCGATCATGCAACGGCAAGGTTCCCCACCCCCGGTCGGCGATCAGAGCGGCAAGTGAAGGATGCCTGAAATCCAAGAGTGGCGTCGACGAAAGCAGCGGGTCAACAGGGGTCATGAGCGTTTCCTAGAATCAACTATACAGAGATGATAGTTTCTACAGTCACTGTAGCTTCAACCTTTATCTTGTCGCGACGCGAGAGACTATTCTGGTTGGTGATTGTGAACTGCCTTGTGATGCTCGTCATGCGCGTCCCGCAGGATGCCTATGCCGCCCCACGCCGCGATGCCAGCCACCGCGACCCCGACAACGAGGTCGGGCCAGTTGCTGCCCAACCACCAAACGAGACCGCCCGCGATCAGGATGCCGCCGTTCGATGCGAAATCGTTGAGGCTGAAGGTGTTGGCGGCCCGGATGTTCACGTCCGGTTCCTTCAGTCGCCCGAGCAGCCAGATGCAGGCGAGGTTGACGACCGCAGCGATCAGCGACATTGCGATCATCAGAGTTCCGAGCGGTTCGGAACCGCCGACATAGCGCCGCCAAGCGTCAATCAGAATGCCAACCGCAAAGATCAGAAGCAATCCGCCGGATACGTTCGCGGCACCCCGCTTCCACTTCGACGACCGGGACAAGGCCAGTAGGCTGATGCCATAGACGAGGCTGTCGGATGTGTTGTCGAGACCATTGGCGATCAGGGCGCTGGAATCGCCGATAGCTCCCGTGGCGAAGAACCCCGCAGCGATTGCGAGATTGAGACCGAGAACAATCCAGAGCGTCTGGCGCTCTTTTTCATTCTTCCCGCTGAATTCGCTTTCGACCATCGAACTGGCAAACCTTCCGATTTCTAAGAAAGGGGGCAGAAACGCCCTCTTCGGATGCCGCTATCAAAAAGATATATAGAACCTCTAGCGACTGTAGATCCAAGAGAATTTATCTACGTCTCTCTCGGCACCGAAAGAATAATCGCGGCACCGATCAAACAGATAGACGTCCCTATGAAGTCCCATCTGTCAGGTCGCTGGCCCTCGACGAACCACATCCAGAGCATGGAGGCCCCGATGTAGATGCCGCCGTAGGCTGCGAAAGCGCAGCCCGCTGCGCTGGTTTCGACCTGCGCCAGCAACCAGCCGAAAAGCGCGAGCGCGAATATGCCGGGTGCGAGCCAGAGCGGTGATGCCCCAAGACGCCACCACGCCCAGATAGCGAAACACCCGCTGATCTCTGCGACAGCAGCTAGCGGATAGGCAATTGCGACGTTCAAGCCCCAATCTCGTCGTGCTCGGTCAGACATTCCGCATGGTCTCGAAGGACCTCCAGAACCTTGCACTCCGCAACGCTGTCACCGTCGCATTCGGCGACCATGCGTTTCAATTCCTTCTTAAGCGCTTGCAGACGCTTGATCCGCTGTTCGACTTGGTGGAGTTGCCGACGCGCGATCGAATCCGCCTCCGCGCAGGATTGGGACGGGTTGTCCGAGAGGTCCAGCAGCTCCCGGATGGAGTCGAGCGAAAATCCGAGCTGGCGTGAGTGCCGGATGAAAGCCAGCCGGTCGAGGTCCTTTTCAAAGTAACGGCGCTGGCCGCCTGCGGTCCTTCCGGCCTCGTTCATCAAACCGATTTCTTCGTAGTAGCGGATCGTCTGAACCTTGGTTCCGGTTCTCCGCGAGAGTGTTCCAATTGCCAGCATGTGCGATCCTTCAATCTACAAAGACTGTAGCTTACTGAAGAGACAACTCCATTGAAAAGACAAAGGTTTCACTTTGGCGTGACTTCGGACAACAAAAAGTAACTTTTCGCTTGAACCTCTATCTGCTGTAGCTTGTATCCCGCGCACAGACAAACTGAACAGGTGGGTAGCGCAAGCAATGAAGAAGGTCCGGATAGTTCTCTGGTCGGCAGTGGTTGTCGCTGCGGCGGTGTCAGCCACGCTTTGGATGACTGAACGCAATCAGGGACCGGTCGCCGCGCGTGTTGATCCTGAGGCCGAGAGTTTCACTGCGGATTTTGAGCTGACGGACCATACCGGTATGGTGCAGACCGACGAGGATTTCCGAGGGCGCTGGATGCTCGTCTTTTTCGGATTTGCGAACTGCCCCGACGTGTGTCCCATGGGGCTCGCAACCATCGCGCAGGTCATGGACGAGCTCGGCACCCAAAATTCCGCCGTCCAGCCCCTGTTCATCACGGTTGACCCGGAAAGGGATACGCCAAGTGCTCTGGCCAACTACGTTCCCCAGTTTGGTCAGGGGATCCTTGGGTTGAGCGGACCGCCGGACCAAATCGAACGCACTGCCGAGACCTTCAAGATCTACTACCAGAAGATCGAGGAAGCCTCGGCGCCCGACGGCTATACGATGGGGCATACGTCGTCCTTCCTTCTCTTCGATCCGGAAAGCGAATTTGTCCGCATCTACGAATACGACGAGGAACCCGGACTGATCGTTACTGATCTTCGCGAAAGGATCGGCGCGTGACAGCTAGCCCAGACGCAACGCCAAGCGCCGCGAGCCCGGTGGCTTTCCTCTTCGCGGCATGGTTCGTCGCCTTGTCCGCGTCGCTTGCCGTGCTCTTCATCGGAGAGGTTCTGGGGCAGACCCCCTGCAATCTGTGCTGGTTCCAGCGTGCCTTCATGTTTCCGCTCGCGATCATCCTCGGGGTGGCGGCGTGGCGCGCCGACCTCTCGATCTGGCGCTATGCCGCGCCGCTCGCGGTTCTGGGTGGTGCCGTCGCCCTTTACCATTCCCTGCTTTACGCAGGGATCGTGCCGGCGCCGATCGTCCCCTGCACGGCGTCCGGGCCATCCTGCACCGATGACGCGATGCTGATCCTTGGCCTGCCAATCCCTCTGCTCTCCCTGCTGACGTTCGGGGCAATCCTTGTCCTTCTCATTCAACTTCGACGGATATCAATATGAACCGAAAGACACTTCTGCTCGCGACACTCACTCTGGTACTGGCCGTTTTCGTGGCTGGTGTCTGGTTCGTATCGCGCCCCGATCCGACCCCGGTGGCGACAGCCGCTCCGCTGGAACAACAGGATCGTCTTGTTCGGTCCTATTCTCCCATACTCGGGCGTGAGGATGCGCCAGTGACCATCGTGGAGTTCTTCGACCCGGCCTGCGAGGCCTGCCGCGCCTTCCATCCCATCGTGAAGCAGATACTGACGCAATACCCCGACGATGTGCGCGTCGTCATGCGCTACACTCCGTTCCACGGCGAGGGGTCCGAGCTGGCAATCAAGGTGCTGGAAGCGGCCCGGTTGCAGGACGTTTTTGTTCCCGTGCTGGAAGCGCTGCTTGAAAATCAGCCCGCCTGGGCCTCTCACGGCGCTCCGGCAGCGGAGCGCATCATGGAGATCGCCGGAGCGGCGGGCTTGGACACAGAAGCCGCCGCAAATCAGATCATGTCACCCAGCATCGTCGGCGTCCTCAATCAGGACCGGGCCGACGTCGAAGCTGTCGGAATTCAGGGCACACCGACGTTCTTCGTCAACGGTAAGCCTTTGCCAGAGTTCAGTGCGGAGCAGCTCTTGTCGCTCGTCCAAGCCGAAGTCGAGGCTGCGGCAACAAACTAGAACGAACAGGAGACCCAACGTGTTCAAAACCTTCGCAAAGGCAATCCAGAGCCTGTCTGTCGCCCTTCTGATGGGCTTGCCAATGGCATCCTCAGCGCAGCAGTTGTCAGAGAACGCATCGATTGTGGTCGAGAGCCCCTGGGCGCGCGCGAGCCTTGGAATGTCGCGGCCCGGCGGGGCCTATCTGACCGTTCGGAACGAGGGCAGCGATCCGATCTCCCTTATCGGTCTTCGCGCGGAGATCTCCGGCATGGCTTCGATCCACGAAACCAGAACCAATTCTGACGGCGTCAGCAGCATGGCTCCGGCGGACGATATCGTGATCCCGCCCGGGGGTATGTTCGCCCTTGAACCCGGCGGATATCACGCCATGCTCATGCAACTGCAATCTCCGCTCGTCGAGGGGGAGACCTTTCCGCTGACCCTGCTCTTTTCCGATGGAACAGAGCTTGAAATCACCGTCCCGGTCCTTGGCATCGGCGCACGCGGCCCCGAAGGCTGATCCGGCTGATGATGAGGGTGGCCAAAATCGCAGCGATCGGGGCGGCGGCGGTCTTTGCCGCCCTGTTTGTCGGCTGGTGGCAGGTGGATGGGCCTGGCGCTGACGCCGCGCCGGGCAAGCGGTCTCTACCGCTGACTGCTATGGAATTCAGCCTGACGGATCAGGATGGTCGGGATGTCGGCCCGGAAACCCTCATCGGCGAGCCGAGTCTGGTCTTCTTCGGATTCACCTATTGCCCCGACGTTTGCCCGACGACCCTCTCGGACATTTCCGGATGGCTCGACGAGATTGGGCCGGACGCCGAAGACCTGAATACCGTTTTCATCACCGTAGATCCGGACCGCGACACGGTCGAGACCATGGCCGAGTATGTCTCGTATTTCCATCCGCAGATTCAGGGATGGACGGGCCCGCCCAACCAGATCGCCGCCATCGCCGACTGTTTCCGTGTCACCTATGAGAAGGTTGAGGGGGAAAACGGCGAATATACGATGAACCACACGGCGGGTGTTTTCTTGTTCGATGCAACAGGTCGCTTCGTCACCACCATCGACTATCACGAACCACGCGAATTCGCCGTGCCGAAGATAAGGCGCGCGATGCAGAACAGAACCGAGAGGGCAGAATCTTGAAACTGAGACATATCGTTCTGGGAACGACAATGGCCGCGGCAGCGGTCAGCACGATAGCGAGCCGGGCTTTGATCCTGGAGGCGCCGCCCGAGTACATCTTTTCCGAGGCTCCGGAAGCCTTGGACAGTCCACCCGAACCTCTCGATGGACCAGGCGTCAACGCATCTGGCGAGACGATGCCGAATATGCTTCCGGCCGCTTTTCAGCCGCCTGAGTTTCCCGCACTGGAACGGGCCGAGCCAGATAATCTGATGGCGCTTGTTCAGGCCCTCGCCACGCCGCCTTGGGAGGCGACGGTCGAGGCGGGTGACACATTGGACGTGCTTCTCTCTCTCGCGGACATGGATGCGCAAACACGGACCGAAGTCGCACTGGCACTGACGGTTGAATACGACCTGCGCCGCCTTCGACCGGGCCATCGTCCGAGCGTCGACTTTCGCCCGGACGGCACGCCATCCGTTGTGACGTTGGCTGTCGTTGACGGTGTGCGGATCGAAGTCACCCTGGACGACACCATTGCGAGTCGGACGGTAACGCCGAGCGCGTTGACAGTCGAGCGTGCGAGCCAGCTGCTGGTAAACGGGTCGATCTACGCTTCGCTGGATCGAGCAGGCGTCCCGGCCCGTTTTGCCGTCGATCTCGCACAAATCCTCGGGGAAACGGTCGACTTTCGCAGGGATCTTCAAGGCGGAGAGACCCTGAATATTCTTTGGGGTCAGACCGTCCTTCGCGATGGTTCAGAGGTCGGTCAACCGTCAATCTCCTATGCGGCCCTCGATCTGGCCGACGACCGCTTCGAAATCCTCTGGTCAGCCGAAGACAGCGGGCGGGCAACGGTCTATTTGAATGATGAAATCCTGCGGACGGTCGCGCCGCCGGTGGAAGGCGCACGACTGTCGTCGGTCTTCGGGCAGCGCAAGCATCCGATCTACGGCAATCTGCGGATGCACACAGGTGTCGATTATGCCGCCGCTGCGGGGACACCGATTGCAGCGACCGCACCCGGACGGGTCTCCTTCATCGGATGGCGGAGCGGGTATGGCCGGGTGGTCGAGATCGCGCACGGGTCAGACACAATGACCCGCTATGCGCACCTCAGCGCTGTGCCGGAGGGTCTGGCCGTCGGAAACCGCGTGGTCGCGGGCGAAACGATTGGCCAGGTCGGTGAGACAGGCACGGCGACAGCTCCGAACCTTCACTACGAAGTGCGCGTGGACGGCCGACCTATCGATCCGCTCGGGGAGGAATTGCTCGCCTCTGTGGAAAATTTCGACACTGCGGACGCCACTGAAATCCTTGAAGCGACGCGCACACGGTTCGTGACCGTTCTTCGCGAAGACACATGACTAATTTGACAGGAATTACGATGAAAAACAGGTTTCAAACCTTGGCGGCTGCGACCCTCATGATTGTTGCCGCGACGGCCGTGACCGCCCAGACCGCTATCCACGTCGGAAAGACGCGCGGCTGCGGTTGTTGCCTTGCCTGGATGGAAAAGCTGTCCGAGGCCGATTTTGCCCCTGAAGGTGAGAATATGGGCGGGGCGTTGATCCGTCTGAAGATGGATCGCGGTATTCCCGTCGATATGTTCTCCTGTCACACGGCGACCGTCGAAGGCTACACCATCGAGGGTCACGTTCCGCCAGCCGATATTACTCGACTGCTTGAAGAACGTCCCGATGCCATAGGCCTGGCCGTGCCCGGCATGCCCATCGGCTCGCCCGGCATGGATTTCGGCGACGCTGCCGAAGCCTACGATGTCTTTCTGGTGAAATCCGACGGCTCCACTGAGATCTTTTCGTCCTATCCGGCGAGTTAAAGTGGAGCAAATCACAACACTCTCACCAGTCGCACTGGGCTTTCTAGGCAGCCTGGCCGCCGGTCTCATGACCGCCGTCGGGGCGACGCCCGTGCTTCTCGGCAAGACCCCTTCACGCAAATGGCGCGATATTTCGCTCGGCTTTGCCGCCGGGGTCATGCTTGCCGCGTCTTTCTTTTCTCTCATTATACCGGCACTCGACGCAGCGGAGGGCCGATACGGGGATGGCGCGATACCGGCGCTGATCGTCTGTGCTGCGATCCTGATGGGCATGGGCGCGGTCGCCATGATGAACGAAATGATCCCGCATGAGCATTTCAGCAGCGGGCGCGAAGGCCCGGAGGCGGTCTCGCTGCGCCGTGTCTGGCTCTTCATCATCGCCATCACGATCCACAATGCGCCGGAGGGTTTGGCCGTCGGCGTTGCGTTCGGAGCTGATGGTTTTACAGGCGGATTTCCCGTCGCTCTCGGGATCGGATTGCAGAATGCGCCTGAAGGGCTGGCTGTTGCAGTCGCCCTACTGGGCGAGCGATACTCGGCGGGCCGCGCCTTTGGCATTGCGGCACTGACCGGTCTGGTCGAACCCGTCACAGGTTTTCTCGGTGCCGCGGTGATCGTCGTGGCGCAGCCTCTCCTGCCCTGGGGTCTGGCTTTTGCGGCGGGTGCGATGCTTTACGTCATCAGTCACGAGATCATCCCGGAAACCCATCGCAGCGGCCACCAGAAGCAGGCGACGACCGGGCTCGCGATCGGGCTCGTCGTCATGCTGTTCCTCGATGTCTGGTTGGGGTGATCCATGGCAACTCGTTCCATCGGCATTTGTACAGCTGTCGCGGCGCTCGCCGCCGATCAGGCATCGAAGGCGTTCGTGCTTGCGAACGCAGAAGCGCTCGCCACCGGCGTCGCTGTATTCCCCGGCTTTAACCTGATCTTCCACCGCAACTACGGCGTGACCTTTGGGTTCTTTCAAAATGTGCCGTGGTGGGTCCTTGCATTGGTCGCCACCGCCGTCGTTCTGTTCCTCGTCGTTTCACTGATCCGGGCAACGCAGGCAGCCGAGGCGGTTGCCTACGGCATGGTGATCGGCGGCGCTCTTGGGAATATCGTGGACCGTCTTCGCTTTGGAGGGGTGACCGATTTTCTGGATTTCTATCTCGGAACGGCGCATTGGCCAGCGTTCAACCTTGCGGATGTCTTCGTGGTCTGCGGCGTCGGGATTTTGCTGATCTTCTCGGGGCGCGAAAAGGTCGCTGCGTCCGAAACCTCAAGATAGATCTCGGTGATTTCAATCGGCATCACTGTTCTCCGCATTTCCGGAATGTCAGGTATCATCCTCACATTCTGTGCATTCGGCCTCGGCGCTTTGGCGGTTCTCGCTCTGCCACCATTCTCGATGCCGGTGCTTTTGCCCGTCGCGTTTGGCGCGCTGTATCTCCTCACGGTCGGAGAGAGCCGCATGCGGGCCGGACTTGCCGGATGGGCGTTCGGCGTTGGCTACTTCCTGTTCGGATTGTCCTGGATCGCGGAGAGCTTTTTCGTCGACCCGGAGCGGCTCGCCTGGATGGCCGTTCCTGCGGTGGCTGGACTGGCCGCCGGCCTTGCGCTGTTCCCAGCGGCGGCAATGGCAGCGTTCGCATGGAGCAGGACGAAAGATGTCTCCGGCGCATTGATCTTCGCGGTCTGCTGGTCGGTTTCGGAATGGCTGCGCGGCACCATGCTGACAGGCTTCCCCTGGAACCTTATTGCCTACACGTGGGCCGACTACGATATTCCACGCCAAATGGCCGCATGGGTTGGCAGCTACGGACTTGGCCTCCTCACAGTTCTGCTGTCGGTCCTGCCCGTAACGCTCCTCATGCGGAATCGTCGGCAAAATGCGTTCGCCGCATTTGTTTTCATGTCGGTGGTGGGGGGTGCCGGAACCCTCGGTACGGTTCGCCTTATGGCCACCACACCGCCAACAGACACAACCGTCAGGACCGTTCAGGGAAACATTCTTCAGACGGAGAAATGGGACCCCGCGTTCCGCGACCGGAACATATCCCGCTATCTGGACCTGTCCGCGCAGTCTGGCAGCTTCGATGTCCTTCTCTGGCCTGAAAGTGCATTTCCCGGTTATCTTGATGAGAATCCTGAAATGTTGGATCAAATTGCCGAACGTCTGCCTGAGGGCCGTGTTCTTCTGACCGGTGCGCAGACGCGCGAGTCGGCCGGCACTGGCACACGCTATAGAAATTCGATCCTCGCGGTCGATCAGACCGGACGGATCGTCACGAGATACGCCAAGCATCATCTCGTGCCGTTCGGGGAATACGTTCCCCTGCGGGGTTTTCTTCCGCTCCAGCGACTGACAATTGGGCTTGGGGACTTCACTCCCGGTCCCGGCCCTCAGACCGTTGAGCTACCCGGTTTATCTCCGGTCGGCCTTTCGATCTGCTACGAGGCGATTTTTCCGGGACGTGTCGTAGACGCCGCTTCGCGTCCGGACTGGATATTCAACGCCACCAATGACGCTTGGTTCGGTGCGTCTCTCGGTCCCCGGCAACATCTGGCCTCTGCCAGGATGCGCGCGGTCGAAGAGGGGCTGCCGATGGTTCGCGCGGCCAACACGGGCATTTCAGCAGTTATCGATGGGTACGGCCGCATCGTCGCCCGCCTTGGGCTGGATGAGACCGGCTTCTTGGACGCCCGCTTGCCAGCTGCGCTCCCGGCCACGTCATTCGCGAAATACGGGCAGATGATGTTCCTGCTCGTTTTGGCAGCGTGCATCGCGGGTGCCATTGGGTTGACTATTGGAAAGGAAAAGGCACCGTGATCGTGATCTTCGGAGCATTGGCCTTCGCCGCATGGGGCGGATATCTCGCCAAGAAGCGTGGCGGCAACAGGCTGGACATCGCCCAGTACGCGGCAAGTTCCGCGATCGCATTCGGACTCCTGGCGTTGTTCGCCTCGATCGTTCTTGCACGGGTTCTATGAACCGCCGTCCAAGGCCGGATAGGCGCTAGGCGAATATGTCGATTGGCGTCCCGTCCCGCACCATCGCGTAGATATCCTCAATTTCGCGGTCCGACACCGCGATGCAACCCGCCGTCCAGTCTGGCTTGATCGCGTCGATCCCGGGTCGTGGCCCGCCATGGATGAAAATGTCGCCGCCTGGCTCACGTCCCTGTGCAGCGGCGAAGGCGATATCGGCCTCGTTCGGATAAGAGATTCCGATGGAGAGATGGAACAGACTGTCGGGATTGCGTCGGTCGACGGTATAAGCCCCTTCGGGCGTTTTCCCGTCACCCTCGAACCGCTTGGGCCCCTCGGGCGCGAAACCGAGGTCTATCCTGTAGGCTTTCAGGACCGAGGTATTGTCGAACAGGAACAGGTTCCGGTCACCTTTGAACATCTGCAACCGGGTGACCTCGGGCCCCTCGTAGGTTCGGAATTTGCTGGCGCACCCTGCAAGGCCAAGTGCAAGTCCGCCCAAGAGTGCCGTTCGTCGTGTCGTTTTCATCATGTCGTCCGCTCGATCTTTTTACCTGTCCACTCATATCGGTATCGGTATGCCTGATCAATCAATGGCCGTGGGCTAGGGCTCCCTGCGCCATCTTCTCTCCCACTTGCTCTCCCCCGGACCCGTCCGGCCGGTCCTTCTTGGCCCGGAGCAGCCTGAGCGCGTTGGCGACTACCAGTAGCGAAACGCCGACATCCGCAGCGATGGCACCCCACATTGTTGCCATGCCGAACGCTGTCAGCCCGACGAACAGCGCCTTCGTCGCAAGCGCAATTGCGATGTTCTGATGGATGACGTTCATGGTGCGGCGCGAATGCCCGATCAGCCATGGCACCTTGGCGATGTCGTCCGTCATCAGCGCGATATCGGCGGTCTCAATGGCGGCATCCGATCCGACCGCACCCATGGCGATGGCGAAATGCGCCCGCGCCATGGCAGGTGCATCGTTCACACCGTCGCCAATCATTGCCACGACATCATAGTTGGCAACGAGTTCCTCGATTGCCGTCACTTTGTCTTCGGGCAGCAGTTCCGCGCGCACCTCGTCAATGCCGACTTCCGCCGCCACGGCGCGCGCCGTGCGTTCATTGTCGCCGGTCAGCATGATGATCTTTTTTACGCCCTGGGCATGCAGGCGTGCCACGACCACCTTCGCATCCGGGCGGATGCGGTCGCGCAGTTCGATCAGGCCCAGCAGGCGGTCCGCGGAGCCTACGGCAACGAGTGTGCTGCCAGCCCCTTCGATCCGTTCCAGCAGGTCGCGGGGGATCGCTTCGCCAAGCCCCTTCTCGGTCGCAAATCGATCCGAGCCGAGCCAGACGGGCTGACCCTCCCAGGTTCCCTCGACACCGCGGCCCGGCACCGTTTTGGTGTCGGTAGCCGCCGACTGCTTCAACCCGTCGCGTTCGCCGCGCGCCAGGATGGCCCGCGCCAGAGGATGCGAAGAGCGGGCTTCCAACGCGACAGCGGCGCTCAGAAGGTCGCGTTCGACCGTGCCGCCTAAAGGATGCAGGCCCGCGACCTCCGGTTCTCCCATGGTGATCGTCCCGGTCTTGTCCATTGCCAGAGCTGTCAGGCGTGACGGAGCCTCCACATAGGCACCGCCCTTGATCAGCACGCCATTGCGTGCCGAGGCCGCGAGCGAAGCGACGATGGAGACCGGCGTAGAAATCACGAGCGCACAGGGGCAAGCGATTACCAGAAGAACCAGCGCATTGTAGAACCAGTAATTCCATGCCCCCGCGAACAGCAGCGGCGGAACGACGGCGATTAGAATCGCCAGCGCCATCACGATGGGCGTGTAGATGCGGGCGAATTTCGTGACCCATTGCTCCACCTCGGCCCGGCGCGAATGCGCATCGCCTACCATGCGGATGATTTTCGATAGCACGGTATCGCCTGCGGCCTTGGTGGCCCTGACCGTCAGCGTGCCATCACCGTTGATCGTCCCTGCATAGACTTCGTCGCCAGTTTCCTTGGCGACCAGTGCGCTTTCCCCTGTAATCGGAGCCTGATCGACATCGCCGCGACCCTCGGTCACCTCTCCGTCGAGCGGGATGCGGTCTCCGCCGCGCACTACGAAGCGGTCACCGATCGCAACCTGAGCCGCAGGAACATCGGTCTCCGATCCGTCGGCGCGAATGACGCGCGCCGTGGGTGGTGCCAGGTCCAACAGGGCCGAGACCGCGTTGCGCGCACGCCCCACGCTCCAGGATTCGAGAGCGAGGGACAGAGCAAAGAAGAATGCGACCGTCGCCGCCTCGAAAAAGTCGCCCAGCCCGATCGCACCGGCTACGGCAACGATCATCAGGAGGTTCATGTCAGGCGACAATCTACGCGCGGCGGACCATGCTTTGGGGGCGACCAGCCAGGCTCCGAACACCACCGCCAGCATGAACAGCCCCATCTCGACCAGAGGCATAGACGTCTCGCCATGACCGGAGAAGAGCCGCAGCGCGCCGCCCGCCCCCGTCTCGACGATGTGGTAAAGGAACCCCGCGGCCCAGAAGCCGCCGCTGAGTCCGGTGAAGAGGCGTTGACGTGCGAAATGCGCCGCCTGATCCGCTTCGGCGCTTTCGGCATCCCACATCTTCGCGCTCATACCGGTCGAGCCGACGATCTTGATGATCTTATCGTCGCTGAGCGGTTTGGCGCTTTTGAGGATGGTCATGCGCCCGTTGATCACATCGAAGGCCAGATGCTCGCTGCCGCCGACTTCCGGCCCGACGACCTTGTTCAGGATCGCGACCTCTTCCGCACAATCCAGCCCGTTAACGCGAAAACTGCGTCCGGAGGATGGTGGAGGTGCTGCCACCTGCGCGGTGTCTTCGGCCGTCTGGCCACAGCAAGCCTTTGTGTCTTTGCGATCATCCTGATGACCGTGCGGATGCGTGTCTGGACCGTCGTGGGACATGGGAAACCTCTGAGAATAAGCGTTGAGCCAAAGATAGGAGCTTCAGTTGCTAGAGGTTCAAGAAGTTTCTTGGGATGTTCTGTGATTAAGGCCATCACAATCAGCACTGTACCTCCTCTGAACTGTTCGGGCGCGACAGCGAGGCGATTGGACTTGACCTTCCATCTACGGGAAGCACTATTTGCGGTCCCAGTGTAGTTTTTGAAAGGCTGGGAAATGGATCAGATAGTAGGCAAGGATGCGTCAGAGCGGTCGTCGGATCATGCCGTGGATCCGGTGTGCGGCATGTCCGTCACAATTTCTCCGGACGCACGCCGTGCAGATTATGACGGTGAAATTTTCTATTTCTGCTCCGACAAGTGCCATACCAAGTTCAAGGCTGATCCAGTTTACTACGCCTCTGGCAAGGCATCGGATCGTCGCATGACGTCACAAGCAGGCGCGCAGTATACATGCCCGATGCACCCTGATATCGTACGTGATGAACCCGGATCTTGCCCGATCTGTGGCATGGCGCTGGAACCGATGTTACCGTCGGATGAACCCAGTCAGGAACTGACCGACTTCACCCGCCGCATGTGGATCAGTGCCGCCGCGGCCGTTCCCCTGGTCATCCTAACCATGGGGGAGTTGGTCGGTCTGCCCGTCCGAGACTGGATCGGGCATCAACTGGCGACCTATGTCGAGTTCGCGTTGGCGACACCAATCGTCCTATGGGCGGCGAAACCCTTCTTCGAGCGGGGATGGGCGTCGATCATGAACCGCTCGCCCAACATGTGGACACTGATCGCCATCGGTGTCGGTGCGGCCTACATCTATTCGCTGGTGGCTACGTTCCTTCCGGGCGTGTTTCCGGAGGTCTACCGGATGGGCGCGGGCGTCGGCACCTACTTTGAGGCCGCCGTTGTCATCATCACCCTGATTTTTGTCGGGCAGGTTCTGGAGCTGAGGGCGCGGGAACGGACCGGCGATGCCATTCGGGCACTACTCGACCTGGCCCCGAAAACCGCGCGACGTATCCTGCCCGACGGCACAGAGTATGACGCGCCGCTGGAAAACATCGTTGAGGGGGATCGTCTGCGGGTCCGCCCAGGCGACGCGATCCCCGTCGACGCCACGGTCATGGACGGTACGTCGTCCATCGACGAGAGCATGATCACCGGCGAACCCCTGCCGGTCGAAAAAGGTCCCGGCGATACCGTCACCGGCGGCACGATCAACAAGAACGGATCCCTTGTCATCGAGGCCGCGCGCGTGGGTGCCGACACGATGCTGAGCCAGATCGTCGAGATGGTTTCGAACGCGCGTAGGTCCCGCGCGCCGATTCAGGGTCTTGCCGACAAGGTCTCATCCTACTTCGTGCCGACCGTTGTCCTGATCGCGCTGCTCGCATTCGTCGCGTGGCTGAGCTTCGGACCCGAACCTGCTCTGGTCTTTGCCATTGCCTCGGCGGTGTCGGTGCTGATCATCGCCTGCCCCTGTGCTCTGGGTCTGGCGACCCCGATTTCGATCACGACGGCCGCGGGGCGCGGTGCACAGGCGGGTGTGCTGATCAAGGACGCCGAAGCTCTGGAACGCATGGCCAAGGTCGATACGCTGATCGTGGACAAGACGGGTACCCTGACCGAGGGGAAGCCGAAGCTGACCGATGTGGCCGCTCTGGGCGACGAAAGCGAGGAAACCATTCTAACCCTAGCTGCCGCCCTGGAAAAAGGCTCGGAGCACCCGTTGGCGGAGGCCATCGTGGAGGGTGCGAAGGAGAAGGGTATTAAGGTCGGCAATGCCGAAAACTTCGAGGCGGTGACCGGAAAAGGCGTGCGCGGAACTGTCTTGGGGCGGGCTGTCGCACTTGGAAATACCGCAATTATGCGCGACATGTCTCTCGACACATCTGCGGCGGAGGAAGCGGCAGATGTTCTACGGGCCGAGGGTAAGACTGCCATGTTCGTAGCCATTGAAGGTAAGCTGTCCGGCATCGTCGCAGTGGCCGACCCGATCAAGGAGTCGACTGCCGAAGCCATCAAGGTGCTGCACGAGGCAGGTCTGCGGATCATCATGGCGACAGGTGACAACGAACGCACCGCCAGGGCCGTGGCGCAGCGGCTTGGAATCGACGAGGTTCGGGCCGGCGTTCTGCCGGAAGATAAGAAGGCGCTGGTGGACGAGCTGCACGCCGAAGGCAGAAAGGTCGCGATGGCGGGTGATGGTGTCAACGACGCACCAGCCCTGGCCGCAGCGGACGTCGGCCTTGCCATGGGTACGGGCGCGGACGTGGCGGTTGAAAGTGCGGGCATCACGCTGTTGCGCGGGGATCTGAACGGCATCGTCAAGGCGCGGACACTGGCGGTGGCGACGATCCGCAACATTCGCCAGAACCTGTTCTGGGCGTTTGCCTATAACACGCTCGGTGTTCCAATCGCGGCAGGGGTCCTCTACCCGGTCTTCGGCCTATTAATGTCACCAATGATCGCCGCAGCCGCGATGAGCCTTTCTTCAGTCTCGGTCATCGCAAACGCTCTCAGGCTGAGGCGATTGAAGCTTTAGCGGGTCCGCGATTTGAACGTGAAGTCGGTCAATTATCCATTTCAGCAAAACGTGTATTGCTGGTCTGTCAGAAATCCAACATAGCTGACCGATGATACTCAAAACGCGCCTTTTTCTGCTTACTCTTTTGATTGGCGTTGTTCTGGCGCAAATCGGCCATGCGTCCATTTCAAGCGTGGATTCAGGGTCTTCGATGGTCATGCAAAGCGATTGCTGTCCAGATGACTGCCCGGACATGCCGGAATGCGATGCTGCTTGCATTTCGACGATGCAATGTCGGGTAGCCCCGATTGTGCTGGGGCTGGAACGAGCAACTCTAGCGAGCTTGCGGGGCCCCGGAAGCGCAGAGTTCTCACGGGCCGAGGCGGCAGCCCACCGACAACATGCGGACATTGGGCTTCAAAGACCGCCCAAGGCATGACGGGTCAGGTGCCTTTCGCACCAAAATCCACGCGCCGATGTAACGTATAGACTCAGGGTCGATACGATGGCTGGCGTTCCTGTTGCCCGTCAAAATAGGCGTATCATGCTCCGCTATATCCCCACCTTTCTTGCGACCCTCGTGGTCGCGACCCAGCTCTCCGTGCCGATGGCACAGGCGGCTGCATCTGATTACAACCTCGTTCTCATCGAAACGACCTATCCCTTCGGAGACGGCGCGGTTCTGGAGCTTCGTCTGATTGATACCCGGACCAATGCGCCCGTCGAAGGCGCCGTCATCTTTGCTACAAGGCTGGATATGGAGCCGGACGGCATGGAGACGATGACTTCGACAGTCGTGGCGCTGCCTGGCAAAGAGCCGGGTCTATATCGTTTTTCCGCCGATCTGACGATGGACGGAAACTGGCGGTTTTCCGTTGCGGCCAAGGTGCAGGGCGAACCTGAAACTGTTCAGGCGCAAATCGTGCTCGAGGTGCTGCCATGAGCGTCTTTGGCAAATTAGTGCTTATCGGCGTGGTTGGCGGCGCGGCTGGATGGGCGGGCCTCGCGGCAGGCGTCAAGGGTTGGACGCCTGCTATGCTGGCAAATGTGGCGCAGACGAAATTCACCGCGCTGATGGGACGGCAAGCTGAAGCAATGCCAGCCGCAACCCGAACGCCGACAGGCCCGGTCATCTACTACCGACACCCTGACGGTCTCGCCGAATGGTCCGCTACGCCGACCGAGACTGCCGATGGAAAGTCCTTTTTACCGGTCCTGGCGAGCGAAGACGTATCGTTTGATCCAGAGGCGATCACGCCCCTAGAGGCAGAGAGTGTCGAACGAACCCTACTCTACTACCGCCACCCGATGGGCCTGCCTGATACGTCGCCGGTGCCAAAGCTGGATTCCATGGGGATGGACTACCTGCCCGTCTATGCCGACGAGGCAAGCGATGCCGGATCAGTGACCGTATCTCCCGGCAAGCTGCAACGCACGGGCGTGCGTACGTCAATTGCGGTGTTTGATCCCATGGCAACAACGGTGCGTGCGCCGGGGATCGTCGCGCTGGACGACCGTCGAGTCAGCGTCATTTCATTGCGTGCGGATGCGTTCATCGAAGAAGTTGAGGATGTAACGACCGGATCAATCGTTGAAGCAGGCGAACCGCTGGCGATGCTCTATTCTCCGGATATCGTCTCGGCGGCCGCACAGTATGTTTCGGACCTGCGAAGTGGTGAAGGGCGCGTGGAAGGCAGCCGTCAAAGGCTGGCAAACCTGGGTGTTCCCGTGTCAGTGATCGACAAGATCGCGGCGGAAAGGCGTACGCCGGTGCAAATCAGCCTGATGGCACCGCGGTCGGGCGTGGTTCTGGAACGAATGGCCGTCGAAGGCATGATGTCCGAGGCTGGAGAAACGCTGTTTCGTATTGCCGATACATCGGTTGTCTGGGTCATCGCGGACGTGCCGGAATCTGCGCTCGCGGGTCTTTCGGATGGAAACGCTGCGACGATCACCTTTCCAGGCCTGCCGGGCGAGACCTTCAGCGGCGTTATCGACAAGATCTACCCTGAGGTCGATATGCAGACCCGGACGGCACGCGTCCGCGTCGACCTGTCCAACCCTGAGGGTCGCTTGCTTGTCAACATGTTCGCTGATGTGGCTTTGGCGACGGGCGACGGTGCGCCCGTGGTGCAGGTGCCGGAAACGGCGGTGATCGACACCGGCGACCGTCAGGTGGTGATCAGAGATCTGGGGGAGGGGAAATTCGCTCCGCAGGATGTGGTGCTGGGGCGGCAGGCAGCTGGGATGGTGGAAATCCTTGAAGGCATTGTGGAGGGCGACCGCATTGTCACCACCTCTACCTTTTTGATCGACGCGGAAAGCAACCTGAACGCAGCCCTGGCTGCGCTGACTGCCCCGGAGGCAGGCGAATGATCTCGCGTGTCATTGAATGGTCCGCCCGCAACCTTGTTCTCGTGTTCTTCGCCACGGCCCTGATCATCGCCGCAGGGGTCTGGTCACTGCGCAACTTGCCGATCGACGCTATTCCCGATTTGTCAGACGTGCAGGTGATCGTGCTGACCGATTATCCGGGCCAGGCTCCGCAGGTCGTCGAGGATCAGGTCACCTATCCGCTGACTTCGGCGATGCTTACGGTGCCGCGATCCCGCGTCGTGCGCGGGTTTTCGTTCTTCGGCATTTCCTTTGTCTACATTATCTTCGAGGACGGTGTGGACCCCTATTGGGCACGGTCCCGCGTTCTGGAATACCTCAACGCCGCCGCCGCTCGGCTGCCCGACGGCGTGACGCCCACGCTTGGGCCTGATGCGACCGGGGTTGGCTGGGTTTACCAATACGCGATCACCGGGGAAAATCTGTCGCTGGCGGAATTGCGGTCGTTGCAGGATTGGGTCGTCCGATATGGTGCAAGCCGCGCCGAGGGCGTGTCCGAAGTGGCCAGCGTCGGCGGCTTCGTCAAGCAATACTCGGTCACTCTGGATCCGGTGCGGATGCGGGCGCAGGGGATCACTCTGTCCGATATCGGCAAGGCGATCTCTGAAAGCAACATGGACACCGGCGGGCGCACGGTCGAACTGTCCGAGTTTGAATTCATGGTGCGCGGGCGGGGCTATCTGGCGGGAACCGAGGATATCGGCAACATCACCCTGCGCAGTATCGGCGGGGTGCCGATCAACCTGAAAGATGTCGCGCGGGTCGAAATCGTCCCCAATGAACGCCGCGGCATCGCCGAGTTGAACGGTGAGGGCGAGGTCGCCAGTGGCATCGTGCTGCAACGGGTGGGTGCCAATGCACTGGATGTGATCGAAAACGCCAAATCAGAACTGGGCGTGGTGGCTCAAAGCCTGCCTGACCGGGTCGACATCGTACCGGTCTATGACAGGTCCAACCTGATCCTGTCGGCGATCAAGACGCTGAAAACCACGCTTCTCGAAGAAAGTCTCGTCGTGGCCGGAGTCACGATCATTTTTCTGCTGCACGTCCGCTCTGCCCTTGTGGCTATTATCATGCTGCCGGTGGGTCTGCTGATGGCGTTCACCGCAATGAAATTTCTCGGGATCGGTGCCAACATCATGAGCCTTGGCGGCATTGCGATTGCCATCGGCGCGATGATCGACGCCGCCATCGTGATGATCGAGAACGCGCACAAGCATCTGGAACGTGCCGCCCCCGACAAGCCCCGCATCGAGGTGCTGATCGAAGCCGCAAGCGAGGTCGGCCCGGCGCTGTTCTTTAGTCTGCTGATCATTTCCGTGTCTTTCCTGCCGATCTTTGCATTGGAAGGACAGGAGGGACGCATGTTCGGCCCCCTGGCCTATACCAAGACATTTTCGATGACGGCGGCTGCTTTCCTGTCGGTGACGCTGGTGCCTGCGCTGATGGTGGTCTTCGTGCGCGGCCGGATCATCCCTGAACACAGGAATCCGGTGAATCGCGCGCTGATCGCCGTCTACCGCCCGATCATCCGCGCGGTGCTGAAGGCCAAAAGCCTCACCATCATCGTGGCGCTGTTCGCCTTGATCGTTACGATCTGGCCCGCGCGGCAGCTGGGGTCGGAGTTCATGCCTGTCCTGAACGAGGGCACCTTGATGTATATGCCGACGACTTTGCCCGGCTTGTCTGTGACGAAGGCGGCAGAGTTGATGCAAACACAGGACCGCATCATCAAGACCTTCCCCGAGGTGCTGTCGGTGTTCGGCAAGGCGGGACGTGCATTGACTGCCACAGACCCCGCGCCAACTGAAATGTTCGAAACCATCATCCAGCTACGACCCGAGGCAGAGTGGCGCCCCGGTGTCACCACCGAAAGCCTGCGGCAGGAAATGGACGCCGCGCTGCAATTTCCCGGCGTATCGAACGCCTGGACCATGCCGATCCGCGCCCGGATCGACATGCTATCCACCGGTATCCGCACGCCGGTGGGCATCAAGGTTTATGGCACGAGTCTGACCGAGATGGAAAAGGTCGCCCGCGAGGTCGAAGCCGTGGTACGCACGGTGCCCGGAACGACCAGCGCCTATGCCGAACGGGTGATCGGCGGCTATTACCTCGACATCACCCCGGACCGTACGGCGCCTGGCCGCTACGGCCTGTCGGTGCAGGATGTGCAAGAGGTGATCGGCATGGCCCTGGGAGCCAAGGCGATCACGCAGACCGTCGAGGGCCGCGAGCGCTACGACGTCGCTGTGCGTTATCCGGCGACCCTGAGGTCAGATCCGGAGGCCATCGGGCGTGAGGTTCAGGTTGCACTGCCGGACGGAGGCACCATTCCGCTGGGAGATGTGGCCACCATCGAACGCACCCGTGGCGCCACTTCGATCCGGACCGAAAACGGACAGCTTGCCGTCTATATCTTCGTCGATATCATCGGACGCGATCTAGGCGGCTACGTGGCGGAAGCTCAAGCGGCAGTCGCGACCTCCGTCACCCTGCCACCTGGCTATTCCCTGGGCTGGAGCGGCCAGTTCGAATATCTTGAACGTGCGAAACAGCGGCTGGCCACCGTTGTGCCGCTGACACTGGCGCTGATCTTCCTGCTGCTTTACCTAAACTTCCGCCGCCTGACGGAAACCTTGATCGTGATGCTGTCGCTGCCCTTCGCTTTGGTAGGTGGCATCTGGCTCATGTGGTTCATGGGCTTCAATATGTCAGTTGCGGTGGCCGTCGGGTTTATCGCGCTGGCCGGGGTGGCGGCTGAAACCGGGGTGATCATGTTGATCTATCTCGATCAGGCGTTGAATGAAGCGCGTGACCGCGCGGACGGTCGGGACCTGACCCGCGACGAACTTTACGCCGCGATCATGGTGGGTGCAGTAGATCGAGTGCGCCCCAAGATGATGACGGTTGTAGCGATCATGGCGGGCCTGATGCCGATCCTTTGGGCGCACGGCACAGGCTCTGAAATCATGCAGCGCATCGCCGTCCCGATGATCGGCGGGATGGTGTCGTCCACCTTACTGACCCTGATCGTGATTCCGGCGGTCTACGGTATCATCAAGGGCTGGAGCCTGAAGAAAACTGTCGCCGCGGATCATTGGCCTCTCGACCGGGCCGCAGAGCAGGTGTAGCGGAATTAAGGAAGAACGGGCACATTCAAATGGTCGCTGCAATTCATGGCGCCAGCGCAACTTCGACCACGCGGACTGTGGTGCTTCTGTCTGAAGCTCCTGTCGGTTGGGTCCAGGCCACAAATGCACCGGCTTCTCCGCGTGTCATTCGCGGAAAGCCGACCGATCCAGCACCCCGATTGACGTAGAGAGCCTGGGGCGCGGCGCATCCGGTACCACGGGATACATGGCACAGAACGATCGCCTCACCGCCACTCACATATTCCATCCAGAGTGCCAAAACGCTTCCATCCAGCATTTGCAGAACATCGACCCGACCCGAGGCCGCGCCGAGGTCGAGGCGGAGCGGTTCGTCGAACTGCATTCCTCCATCGTCCGAAAAGGCAATACGAACCCTCGGTTCGTCTGATGCTGCAGTAAACCAGATGACGGTTGCCTTGTCGCCGATCGCATCAATGGCTGGGCCATTTACGGGGCAGCCGGCAATTTCCCATCCGTCGTTGTGAACAGTGAGGGGTTGCGTCCATTCCCCTCCGATAGATCGGACAATCGAAATATCGCGGATTTCCTCGGCGGTTCGATCACGATAGACCGCCACGAAATCGCCCGAGGCGGTCCGCGCTGCGGACGTCTGACAACAAGTACAAGCGCGCGCGTCCAACAGGCTTTCTGGCTTCATCGCTCCGTCAGAGTCGACCTGTCGCGCGCGCAGCTGCATCGCATTCTCGAAGCTTTCGCCTTCTGTCTGATTGTCATACTCCCGGCCATCCAGCCACAGCGCCGTCAACCCGCCAAACTGATCGGGAATTAACGAAACAAAACCGTGCTCGCGTTGAGATCTGTCATCGTGCGGAATAAGCGGTTCCGTCCAGCTTCTGCCCTCATCCATGGAAAAAGCGATATTGACGTCATACTGGTAGTCACCTTCCCCATTCAGTTTCAGCCATTGTGCCGCCAGTCCACCATCGGCCAGTACCGCTACCGATGGGAAATCGGCCCAGTTGATGTAAATCTTTGACGATTTATGAATTGTGCGAGCGTCCGACCACTCACTGCCATCGAGTATGGCCATGCGAACTTCCGCTTCGGCTCCGTTTTCTTCTGTCCAGCTCAATATGATCCGGCCATCCGGCAAGGTTGCAAGTGATGGTTCACGGGCACTGATGCCGACCGGTGCTGCACGGTCGGTCAATCTGAAGAGGGCGGTTTCCTCGGCATGAGTTGCAGGGAAAGAACTGAAAAATGCAGCAAGGATCAGGATCGATGCAGCGAGACACTTACTCATACAGAGAATTATCCCCACTAGTCGTGGCCATGTTGCGGCGAACCCATTGGTAGTTGATCGGGAACCAAATCCCACCCTTTTGTCCGTCGAAACGGCTCAGTTTATCCCGTTGGCACGCTGCAATACACGAATGTAAGCCACGATATCGAGAATATCTGATCGCGTCACGCCTTCAACCGCTGGCATGTTACCAAATTTCCAATGATGCGCCCGAACTCCATTTTGCGCCGCGAGGACAAACGCCATGTCGCCGTGGTGGCTCGGTTCATAGATTTTGTGAACAAGCGGTGGAGCGATGCCATCCTGGCCTTGCCCGTTCAGGCCGTGGCAGGCGGCACATACCGCATCATAAGCGCTTGCGCCGATTTGCTCCTGCTCTGTAAAACTGGAGGGCAAATTGACGGCTGCAAGTGCGCCTGCGGGAAGCGCCATGCTTTCGCCGGTTTGGGTGCCCGTTTGGGAGTCGGTCTGCTGCTTGAAATACCATTCCGCCGCAGCAACGGCGACCAGAGCAAAAAATATCGCTGCACATCTCATTCTATCAGACTCCTTCATGATGTTGCGATCGCCCCCTGTCTCTTCACAGACAAAGCCGGGTAACTCAGTGTAGCTTCCTCGAATTGGCTGACCTCTTCCAGCTTGGGGTTGTCTGCCTGAGCTTTCCCCGATCGCTGAATCGATCCAGTGAAAAAGGTCGTGATTTCCTGGTACCGGATCCGCGTGTCTTCCAGCGTCTGATAGTAACTGAAGAGCTCTTTCAGCGGTGCCGAGAAGTCCTTGTGTGCTGCCAGGACGGCCACCAACGCGCCGAGTGTAATGCGACCTTCGATGACAAAATATCCACCCAAAGAGTAGAACAGGAATGGCGTCAGCGCGGTCAGAAAATTGTTGAGGGCCTTGATGAAGAACTTCAGGCGGAAGATCTTCCTGCGCACGTGCTCAAGCTCTCTGAAGCTTGCACTCGCTGGGAGCAGCCCGGCAGGATTGACCTGACGTTCGCGCAATTGATCGCTCAGCTGCCTGCCAAGCTGTCGGACTTCCTTGATCCTGGTGCGCGAAAGCGCGTTGACCCGGCGCTGCAGCTTGGGCAGCAGCACGAGCTGAATTGGCAGTACGGTCAGTGCTGCGGCACCCAAGACAGGGTCCTGAACGAACATGAAAAACAGGATCGTCAAAAGCGTACCGCCTTGCAGGATTGGCAGCGTAAGGACATCTGCCGCAAAGCCACCTATGGGCTCGACTTCCTGCGCGAGAATAGGGACGATTTCGCTCTGGTTTTGGGAGTCTGGATCGCTGCGCCATTGCCGATAGACCAGCAGGCGGAAGCGCCGCAGAAAACGCTCCGCGACATACCCTTTGAAGACGTTTAGGCCATATTTGTTTAACCCATTCAGAATGATCGCCAGAAGATAGAGACCGCAAAGAAGTATGAGGAAACCGACCTGATCGAGGTCTTGTCCCAGAACGACAACCGGGAAACGGTCTGAATCCAGGGCGTTATTCACGATCTGTTTTGGCAGTTCCAGGGTTAGATAGAGAATAGGCATCGCGATGAGGCTAACCACGATCATCAATGCCTGCTGCCTTCTTGAATAGCGCAAGACGGTGCTGAAAAGACTTCTTTCGAGCCCTCGTATGGGCTCTTGGTGGAACGCAGGCGTGCGAAGGTGCCTCCAAAGCTTCAGAACGCCGCGAATAGCAAGATATGAGCCGACACTAATCAGCAGAGCGGGCGCCAAGACCAGTATGAGATGAATGAACGGATGCACCCAGTCTGGCGTGGCATCGTTGTAGTCGTATCCGAACGCGGCAGATACGTTATGTACAAACAAGTGATACCTTTCCAAGAGTGACATGGAAAAGTCTAACCCTTGGATTTCGGCGCGAGGTGATCGTGGACGATGATGACGCCCCACATGCCCGCCTCCCGGTGGCCGGGTATCAAGCATGCAAACTCCAGGTTGGTCACATCGGAGAACTCCCAGATCAAATCGGCATTTTGTCCACTTGGGATCGAAACCGAGTTGGCGCTGTCATGCTGCATATCGGGATGTTCGCGCATCCATTGCTGATGTTTTGCGACCTCGTCAAAGGAACCGAGAAAGAACTCGTGATCCAATGCGCCGGTATTTCTGATTGAAAACTGGACAACCGAGCCGCTTTCAATCTGGATCGCGTCCGGCTCGAAAAGCATGTAGCCGCTTTCCGTCTCCCGTATGGATATTTCAATCGTCCTGTCGATCGAGGAGCCATCACCGGGTTTCCCGATCGTATCATGGCCAGGCACTTCGAAGGCTCGCGCGTGAGGCTGCTGGCCCTTGCCACTGGAAGCGCCCACTGAAAAAGCCGGAAGGACAAGCGCAAGGGCGATGGTGCAGGTTCTCAGGAAATTCTTCATGCTCGGCTACCTCCGTAGCGCTTGATTTTATGGGATCTTCTTGCTTGCTTGGGCTAAGCGATCAAGGCGATGGGGCCGGAGTGTTTACCCCCGGCCCCATTGTTAGTAGTTACTTCATCTGCGTGACGGTCAGTTTACCCTTGACCCGGTCGGCAACGAACTCGATGTCCTGACCTTCCGCCATCTTGGCCACCATCGCCTCGTCGGCGCGGAACACCATGGTCATTGCCGGCATATCCAGGTTGACGAGAGGGCCGTGGATAATTGTGACCTTGCCGGCCTTTGCGTCGATTTTCTTGATGGTGCCGCTTGTGTATTCCACGTCAGCCTGAGCCATCTGGTCACCGACTGCGACCTCACGGTGCATTCCCGATTCGTAGTGGCCCGGGATCAGGCACGCTGCTTCGAATGTGCCAGAATTTGCGAAAGTCCAGACAACCTCGCCCGAGGCGCCCGCATCGAGACGGATACGGTTCGGATCGTCATGTTCCATGTCCATCTTGGCCATTTCGATCTTGTGCTCGGCATTACGCTCTACCGTGTCGAGGACGAATTCATGCTCCAGCTCACCCTTGTTGGTGATGTTGAAGCGGATGGTTTCGCCCTCCTTGATATCCATCGGCTCACTCTCGATCAGCATCTGGCCCTCATCGTTTTCGAGCAAAGTGACGTCGATTGTACGATCCACCTTGGCGGCGTCACCCGGCATGCCGACCATCATTGCGGCCGGCTTGTTCTCCCCATGCCCACCGTCGTGTGTACCTGCAGCAAAGGCCGGTGCTGATAACGCGATCGCAAAGCTTGTCGTCAAAAGAAGATTTCTCATTTTATTGTCCTGTAGGTTGGTTTGGTTGGAGATGACGAAGGGCCGCTCAGCCCTTCGAGGTTGGTTTCGGTGTGAGAATGGTCTTGGGGCTATTGTTGGAGGCAAATTCGGGTAATTCGCCGGTCCATTCGTAGGCCATCTCGCCCGGAGGATTCTCGTACCAGCCGGGATCGGAGTAATCGTCCGCGTCGATGCCGTCCCGCACCTTCACGACCGAAAACATGCCGCCCATCTCGATGGGTCCGTACGGGCCCCAACCCGTCATCATCGGGATGGTATTGTCGGGTAGCGGCATTTCCATTTTTGCCATGTCCCCCATGCCGGACATGCCCATCGGCATGTATTCCGGCTGGAATTGACGGATCTTCTGAGTCAGTGGCTTCTTGTTCACCCCGATGAACGTCGGCACGTCATGGCCCATGGCGTTCATCGTATGGTGTGATTTGTGGCAATGGATCGCCCAATCTCCCAGATGATCGGCGACGAATTCGTAGGCGCGCATCGCACCTACGGGAATGTCGATGCTGACCTCCGGCCACTGTGCTTCAGGCGGCACCCAGCCGCCATCTGTGCAGGTGACCTTGAAGTCATAGCCGTGCATATGTATCGGGTGGTTCGTCATCGTAAGGTTCCCAACCCGTACTCGCACCCGGTCGCCCTTGTTCACGACCAGCGGATCGATGTCGGGGAAGATCCGGCTGTTCCAGGTCCAAAGGTTGAAATCCGTCATCGTCATGATGCGGGGCACATAGGTCCCCGGATCGATGTCGAAAGCATTCAGCATGATCAGGAAATCACGATCCACCGGCATGAATGTGGGATCCTTGGGGTGGACCACGAACATGCCCATCATCCCCATCGCCATCTGGGTCATTTCATCGCCGTGGGGGTGGTACATGAACGTTCCGGACTTCACCAAGTCGAATTCGTAGACGAAGGTTTTGCCCGGCGGGATGCTTGGATGGCTCAACCCGGAGACCCCATCCATGCCTGAGGGGAGAATGAGCCCGTGCCAGTGCACCGTAGTGCCTTCCGGCAGCTTATTGGTGACGTAGATGCGCACCCGGTCGCCTTCGACAGCTTCTATCGTCGGGCCGGTGGATTGGCCGTTATAGCCCCACAAATGCGCGATCATGCCATCGGCCAGCTCGCGTTCGACCGGTTCGGCCACAAGGTGAAATTCTTTCACCCCGTTGTTCATCCGGTGCGGCAGGGTCCACCCGTTCAATGTGACCACAGGTGTGTAGTCCGGCCCGGAATTGGGACGCGCCGTGATCGCCGTAGCCGCACTGTCCATCTGCGCGGCTTCGGGCAAACCCATGTTCAGGGTTTGACCCCAGGCTTTCGAAGAGACCAGCGTTGCACCTGCCGCGCCGGCTCCGAGTAATTGACGTCTGTTCAACATGTCAGTTCCTTTCAGTGTCCTGCGCCGCCACCGGCGGCAAGTGTCGCGCCTTCTCCACCAGCACCACCGCCGTCGCCACCGCCATAGATCGCAGCGGTCAGATCAGCCTGTGCCATGTAGAATTCGCGTTTTGCGTTTGCCGCTTCCAGCGATGCGCCAAGTTTTTCGCGCACATCTGTCAGCAGCTCGAAAGTGTTGGTGATCATGCCGTTATAAGACAGCAGCCCTTCTTCTTCGACGGTCGTGCGTAGAGGCACAAGAACGTCGCGATAGTGGCGGGCGATCTTATATGCGGCGTGATAGGAGGCTTCAGCGCCACGCGCTTCGGACCTGACATTGACAGCTCTCTCTGCCAGCACGTTGGCTGCTTGCAGGTAAGACAATTCCGCCTTGCGCATCCGGGCCTTGCCGGTGTCGTAGATCGGGATTGCGAACTCCACCTCCACCTGAGGGGTGGTTACGGTCTCCGTTTCTCCGTCCTCAACCTCCCGCTCCGCTTCGAACCCGGCAATGAATTCGAGATCGCTGATAATGCGAGTCTGATCAGTCAGACCAAACGCTTTGGCCTGTGCTTCCAGGCCAAGTTTGGCAACGCGCAGATCAACCCGATTTCGCAATGCTTTCGCTTCGATGTCAGTCACACGGCCGACGGAACGCGGCAGCGCAGGAAGGGCATCGGGAACATAATAGTCGACCTCGGTGCCCCACAGCCCCATGAGCCTGGTCAGCTGCTCCTTGGACCGGGTAGCATTCAAGCGTGCCTGGGCAAGTTGTCCGGCGAGTTCGGCATTGAAGGCCTGTTCACGGGCCTGCCCGGCTTTGTTCAGCGCGCCGGTCTCGCCCAGCCTCATAGCCAATTCCGATCCGGCGTCAGAGGTCGCTTTCGCGCGGCGCAGATAGCTCACGGCCTCGAAGGCAGCTACGGCATCGACCCATGCCTTCCGCGTCTGATTGGCCAGTGCGAGCGTGTCGTTCACGGCGCTCAGTTGAGCCTGCCGGAAATTTGCGTCTGCAATGGCCGTACGCTGCTTGCGAGTGGTGGCATCGAGCACGTTCGACCGGATCAGTCCTTCGATCGCCCTGTAGGCACCCAGTTCGGGCGCACCGATGCCCAGTATACCGATTGCGACGATCGGATTTTCCGGGGTCGATTGCTGCCAGGCCTCAGCGGCGGATAGGCCGACATTTGCATAAGACGCCTGCAATCCCTTGTTGTTCAGAAGCGCGACCTGAACGGCGGTGTCCGCCGAAATGGTCTTGCGGTGCACCATTGCGTGCACCTGCTTCTTCAAGGCCTCGTTTTCGGCCTGGGTTTCGGCGAAGGCTGTCCGTTTGCCGATGGCTGGTGTGACCTGGCTGGAAATGTTGGCGAAGCCAGCTTTTGGTTCCGTGTAGATGCCCGGTACAGCTGCAGCACAGGCACCCAAGATTAGCGGAAAGCCGAAAACCAGCGGAAACTTCGATACCCGCATCAGTTGCCCTCCGTCTGTTCTTGATTGACGGAACGCCAGTCGCGGGGACCTGTGGGGCCGCGGTAGGTGTAGCCCGCCAAGGGGTCCTGATAGCTGATCAGCGATGAAACTGCCGTGTTGGCGACGGCCTGTTGGGTCGCGACGGACGGCAACGGGGTGGGCTCATAGGCGCATGCGCCAAGCCCGAGGGCCGAAGCCCCCATAAGTAGATGAATTTTCATGAACGTAACCTGATTGATGAACGTTGTCTCACGCAGACTCTGCGCAAGGCTCACACCCGTTTTGGGCGTCGGTTCAGATCAGGAATCGAGGGGGCCGCAGGAACCCTGCTGTTTCCACCGAATACGTTTGACCGTCGAGAATGACATATTCACTTGTACCAACCGGCTCTGCTTCGATCTTGGTGTCTTCGAGGAAGACGACAGAAATACAGATACCGTTGCAACACTCTTGGGATTGTTGCTCTTTGCCATCCTTGTCGGACGCTGCGATGTCGCTTGCGACCCTAAGCTTCTCATGCGCGTGATGCGCATCGCTTCCGGTGTCATGAGTCATGGCGGCACCAACGACAACAATAGACTTGGCTTGATGTCCGTCATGCATGCCGGACGCCGCGTGAGCGGCAGAAGGTGGTGACAATACCAATGCCAGCGCAAACGCAATGCACGTAAACGCCCTTGACCAGCTTGATATGAAAACTCGAAAGCTCATGCCGCGAACATCGGATACCCATGCAGTACAGTCAATCCGTCCTGCGCAGGAAGGTTCGTCGCTTTTTTTGAAACCGGCGAGTTTTGGCCGCTGCTGTCAGAGAATGTTGCATATCAGCGACATAGAGAGAGCCGCTATTTCCGTTCAGCAGAGCGTTGCTGACGCATCTTGGCTACTGAACCTCTGCCAGCTTCTCAGACCTGTAGCCCGCATCGCGGATCGCTGCGGCCAATGCAGTTTCACCCAGGGTGCTGTTGACGTCGACGATACGTGCAGTCAGATCGCACGAAACCGTTGCATCCGGGTCGGCAGCCATGATGGCCTTTTGGATAGAAGCGGTACAATGGCCGCAACTCATGTTCGGTACGCTGAATCTGAACATCGCAGTCTCCTTTGAAGACATGCATGTAAGGCGTTCCTGCATGGGAAGGTCAATGGCCAGAATTTTACTCAACATGGCTGTTGACCTTCCAGTAACTGGAGGCCCTATCTATAGGAGGATCAGATCAAGGAGATTCTCATGTCGGATCCGCGCACCCTTCAGCTTTCGCTGCAAAACATGTCCTGCGCTTCCTGCGTCGGGCGCGTGGAACGTGGCCTCACGGCTCTGCCGGGGGTCAGCAATGTCCGCGTCAATCTCGCCAACGAGACCGCCCAGGCGCAGATCGACGCACCGGAGCGCATTGCCGAAATTGCGACAACCCTTGATGAGATCGGGTATCCGGCCCGTACCCGAAGCGTTCGTCTGAACATCGCATCCATGTCCTGTGCTTCGTGCGTCGGTCGGGTGGACAAGGCTCTGGCAGTGCTGCCGGGCGTGCTGGACGTGAACGTCAACCTGGCATCGGAAACCGCTACGGTCACCTACCTGGAGGGCGCGGTCGCGGTTGCCGACCTCATCAAGGCGGCCAGCGACGCGGGTTACCCCGCCACGCAGGCCGAAGACAGTTCATCGCAAGACGCAGGAGCCCGCAAGAACGAAGAAGCGCGGGATCTGGCGCGCCGGACAGTCGTGGCGGCGACCCTCGCCCTGCCGGTGTTCCTGCTCGAGATGGGCGCACATCTGATCCCCGGCATGCACGGTCTGATCGGCGACACCATTGGCCATCGGGCCAGCTGGATGATCCAGTTCGTGTTGACCACGGCTGTCCTGTTTGGGCCGGGACGTACGTTTTACACACGCGGTTTCCCGGCATTTTTAAAAGGCGCGCCGGACATGAACAGTCTTGTCGCGGTTGGCACATCGGCGGCCTATATCTATTCGCTCGTGGCGCTTTTCGCACCGACGCTGCTGCCCGCGGGATCGCGCGCGGTCTATTTCGAGGCGGCGGCAGTCATCGTGGTGCTGATCCTTCTGGGCCGCTGGCTGGAGGCCCGCGCGAAGGGCCGGACCGGGGTTGCGATACAGAAACTGCTCGGCCTTCAGGCCAAGACAGCCCGTGTGCTGGTTGACGGCGAGCCGCAGGATGTGGCCATCGACCGCATCGTCGCGGGCGACATTCTGATCGTGCGCCCCGGCGAGCGGATTGCAGTGGATGGCGAACTGACCGAAGGCAGTGCCCGTGTCGACGAGAGCATGATCACCGGCGAACCGGTGCCGGTCGCCAAATCCGTGGGCGATCCCGTCACCGGCGGCACCGTCAACGGCAGCGGTGCCTTCCACTTCCGCGCGACGCGTGTGGGTGCCGACACGACACTGGCCCAGATCATCCGGATGGTCGAAGAGGCACAGGGCGCCAAGCTGCCGATCCAGGGCCTGGTGGACCGGATCACGCTCTGGTTCGTGCCCGCGGTCATGGCATTGGCGCTGTTGACGGTGATTGTCTGGCTGTTGGTCGGTCCTTCGCCCGCGCTGTCCTTTGCGCTGGTGGCCGGCGTCTCCGTGCTGATCATCGCCTGCCCCTGCGCGATGGGGCTCGCCACGCCGACGTCGATCATGGTCGGCACGGGACGTGCCGCCGAGATGGGCGTGCTCTTTCGCAAGGGCGATGCCTTGCAACAGCTATCCAGCGTGGATGTTGTGGCGCTGGACAAGACCGGAACGGTTACCCAGGGCCGCCCGGAACTGACCGATCTCGTGCTTGCGGACGGCTTTGACCGCGCCGAGGTGCTGGCATTGGTCGCCGCTGTCGAGGCGCAATCGGAACACCCGATCGCCGAGGCAATCGTGCGCGCGGCAAAGGTCGAGGGCGTCGCGCGGCATGACGTCATGGATTTCGCATCCATCACCGGCTACGGCGTGCGGGCCAGGGTGGCGGGCCGCGAGGTGCTTGTCGGGGCCGACCGCCTGATGACCCGCGAGGGGCTGAAGATCGGCGACCTGGCCGACGAGGAGCGCCGACTGGCCGAACAGGGCCGCACCGCACTTTTCGCGGCAATCGACGGTCGTGTCGCCGCCGTCATCGCGGTAGCCGATCCGGTGAAGCCGTCCAGCGCCGCTGCAATCCGCGCCTTGCACGCACAGGGACTGAAGGTGGCCATGATCACCGGTGACAAGCGCGAAACGGCAGAGGCTATCGCCCGCGAAACCGGGATAGACCATGTGATCGCGGGCGTTCTGCCCGACGGCAAGGTGGCGGCGCTGGACGATCTGCGGGGCACCGGCCAGCGCATCGCGTTCGTTGGCGACGGGATCAACGACGCACCCGCGCTCGCCCATTCGGACGTGGGTATCGCTATCGGCACCGGCACCGACGTGGCCATCGAATCCGCAGATGTGGTGCTGATGTCCGGCGATCTGCGCGGCGTCGTGAACGCCCTCGAGGTGTCGCGGAGCACCATGCGCAACATCCGCCAGAACCTTTTCTGGGCATTTGGATACAACGTCGCCCTGATCCCGGTTGCGGCGGGCGTGCTTTATCCGGTGTCAGGACTTCTGCTCTCACCTGTTCTGGCAGCAGGTGCGATGGCGCTCAGCTCTGTCTTCGTGCTGACGAATGCGCTGCGGCTGCGCCGCGTGCGCCCGGCGATGGACGAAACGGCGCGCCCCGTCTCCGAAGCCTCGGCATCCCCGATTCCAGCTGAATGAACTCAAGGAGGAAACGATTATGAACATCGGAGATGTGGCCGACCTTTCCGGCCTTCCCGCCAAAACGATCCGCTACTACGAAGACATCGGTCTTGTCGAACCGCTGCGCAGTTCAAATGGCTATCGCAGCTTTCGGCAAAGCGACGTGCACAAGCTGGCCTTTCTCGCCCGGGCACGGGCCCTTGGGTTCACCATCGAGGATTGCCGGAGCCTGCTGAAGCTTTATGCCGATACTGACCGCGCCAGTGCCGAGGTGAAGCAGATTGCCGAAGAGCATCTTGATCGGATTGACAGCAAGATCGCTGAACTAACCGAAATGCGCGCGACGCTGTCGCATCTTGTGGATGCATGCGCGGGTGATCACCGCCCCGATTGCCCCATCTTGGCCGATCTGGCGATGGAACAAAAGGCGGGCAGTATCAGCAAGGCGTCCGGATAGCTCTGACGTCTGCAAAAGCCGAACTTTCCCGAAAACTACGGAACATTCCAGCGCAGCAATGTTGTTCCTTCTATAGGACATCAATTTTTCGAGACTGGAGGTTTCCAATGACATACATACGCTTTTTCGCGATGATCGCCACATCCACGGTGGTGATGTTCATCCTAATGTATCTCAACACCTATCTGCTGAGCCATATCTTCTGGTCCGAAACACGCGCCTATATGGCCGTGCTGATGGGGGCCACAATGTCGATCATCATGCTGGGCTTCATGCTGTCGATGTACTCCAGCAAGGCGATCAACGCTGCCATCTTCATTGGCGGCGCTGTGGTGTTTGCCGGATCCCTCTGGTTGGTCCGGAGCCAGGTAACCGTTGGCGATACCAGCTACATGCGCGCGATGATCCCGCACCATTCGATCGCGATCATGACGTCGAGCCGCGCCAACATTTCTGACCCGCGGGTGCGCAAACTGGCTGACGAGATCATCTTTGCCCAGGACAAGGAAATCGCCGAGATGCGGTATCTGGTGAATGACATCGACGCGAATGGTGACGCGGCCGATGAGAGCCCGGATGGTCCGGCCCGCATCGTCGATCTGAACGAGGCGCTTTCATCCGCCGAAATCGCTATCCTCGATCTGGAATTCCTGACCGGCGACGAGATCGCGCAGCTTTTCCCGGATGGGGCCATCTGCACCTTCAAGTATACCGCGACCAGCAAACCTGTGCTTGCCGCAGGACAGATCGATGGCGCCCCGGCGGCGCTGGCAAAGATCAGCGGCGATCTGGTGCGTCTTGGTTCAACCGACGGAACCGGCACCCTGCGCACCGAAGGAATGTCCGTGGCCCTCAGTGCGCCGGACGGGGCTGCGGCGCTGGAAAACAGTGGTGAAGTGCAGGACGCCAACCTCGTACTCGAGCTCGATGCCGGCCTGCGGGCAGGCTATCGCGGCTATTATGGCTGCGACGCCTGAACCCTGAAACGGAGGATATGACCTGCCAAGAGACACAACCCAGACAGCCAAGCTTTACCGGATGGTGATGCCCGACCACCTCTGTCCCTATGGGCTCAAATCCAAGGACCTGCTGGAGCGCAAGGGTTTCGAAGTCAAGGATCACCCTTTGACCACGCGTGAGGAAACCGACGCGTTCATGGAAGAGCACGGCGTCGAAACCACCCCGCAAACCTGGATCGGCGACGAGCGGATCGGCGGATATGACGACCTTCGGGTCCATTTCGGCATGGATGCGCCCGAAGACGAACGCTCGGACACATCCTATCAGCCGGTGATTGCGATCTTTGCCGTCGCGTTCCTGATGGCGCTCGGTTTGTCGTGGTACAGCTTCGAGACCATTATTACCCTGCGCGCCCTGGAATGGTTCATTTCCATCTCGATGTGCTTTCTGGCCGTACAAAAACTTCAGGATGTCGAAAGCTTTTCGACCATGTTCCTGAACTACGACCTGCTGGCGCGTCGGTGGGTGCGATATGGCAAGATCTATCCGTTCGGAGAGGCGTTCGCAGGCATCCTCATGGTCGCCGGGGCGCTGACCTGGCTTTCGGCACCGGTGGCCCTGTTCATCGGCACTGTTGGCGCAGTATCGGTTTTCAAGGCGGTCTATATCGACAAGCGTGAATTGAAATGCGCCTGTGTCGGCGGTGACAGCAATGTGCCGCTTGGCTTTGTCTCGCTCACGGAGAACCTGATGATGATGGTCATGGGGATTTGGATGCCGATCAGGGTCTATCTGATCGGCTGAAAGGCGGGTGCCTTTTTCACATCCCTCAGACCCGTTCTCCCGACAGGTGCGCAGGTCAGACAGCACTGCGAAAAAGGTCAAGCTGAATGGACCAGATAGTCGAAGCATTCACGACCGGGGCGGGCATGCTCTGGAAGGCGCTCTGGGCGCTGATCTTCGGCTATATCATCTCCGCAGGCATCCAAATCTTCGTGACACGGGATCAGATGGCGCGTGTTCTGGGTGATCGTGGTGCCAGGAAGCCAAGCATTGCCGGCTCCTTTGGTTTCGTGTCGTCGTCCTGTTCCTTCGCGGCTCTTGCCGCGTCGCGTTCGATCCTCGTGAAAGGTGCGCATCCGGTCAATTCGATCGCCTTCCTGATTTCATCGACAAATCTGGTGATCGAGCTTGGAATCGTCCTTCTGGTCCTGCTGGGCTGGAAATTCATGGTGGCGAATTTCCTGCTTGGCATCCTGATGACGATCTACGCCTATGCCCTCTCCCTGATGTGGCTTCCAAGGTCGTTTGTCGAAAGCGAAAAAGAGCATGCGGAGAAGGCCCAGTCCGACGAAGGTATGGACACCGACCAGACCATGAAGGGATCGTTCCGCGACAAACTGCTGTCCCGCGAAGGATGGGACCGGATCGCCCGCGTTTTCTTCATGGAATGGAAGATGGTCTGGAAGGAGATCCTCTTCGGCTTCACGGTCGCGGGATTCATTTCCGTCTTTGTGCCGCAGAGCTTCTGGAACGCGATCTTCCTGGTCGCAGATGGCGGTGCGCAGGACGCGCCGGGCTTCCTGATCGTTCTCGAAAACGCGCTGGTGGCACCGGTCGTCGCTTTCTTCACCTTCATCGGGTCGATGGGCAATGTCCCCCTGGCCGCGATGCTCTGGTCGCGTGATGCGTCGTTCGGAGGCGTGATCGCCTTTCTCGGAGCCGATCTTGTTGCTGCCACGGTGATATGGGTGCACGCAAAGTATTATGGCTGGCAGTATGCGCTCTATCTTTCAGGCTTGCTGTACCTGTGCATGGTCGCTGCGGGAATTACGGTGCATTACCTGTTTGCTCTCGTAGGGATGATCCCGACCGAGCGGCCCTCGCTTCAGGAAATGGTCCGGTTCAGCATCGACTACACGTTCTTCCTCAACCTGATATTTCTCGTCATCGGGGCAATACTGATCTGGCTTCACCTCAGAAACGCCAAGGAAAATTAACCGATTGAAGCCAGGAATGGGAAGGTTCCCAGAAGCCAGTAGGCAAACCGGGACAATTGGCCGGTCATGATGGCAACGCCCATGATGATCATGGCGACGCCTGCGCCCTTGTAGAGCCAGCGACCGGCCTTGCCGATCTGTCTGACCCGCGCGGCGATGGCGTCGGTGAACAGCGCGGCCAGCAGGAACGGCACGCCTAGCCCGGCGGAATAGATCGACAGCAGCCAAATGCCGTCCGACATGCCGCCGGAAGTCGAACTGAGTGTCAGGATCGCGCCAAGGATCGGTCCGATGCACGGCGTCCATCCAAACGCGAAGGCCAAGCCCAGGACGTAGGCTCCGAGCGGGCGACCCCCCGGAATGTCGAGTGTGAAGCGGGTGTCACGCGAGAACGCTTCCAGACGGAAGGCACCCAGCATGACCAGTCCGAACAGGATGATGATCGCCCCGCCCAGATAGTTGAGCTCAGTGCGCCAGGACAGAAGCAGCGACCCGAGCGCGCTGGCCCCGGCACCCAACGCGACAAAGACCGTGGAAAATCCCAAAACGAAACAGGCGCTTAGCCCAAGTGCCCCGGCGCGTGCCCGCAGACCGACCGACCGTGTCGTGCGCAAATCCGGCTGGCCCGCAATATAGGAGACATAGCCCGGCACCAGCGGCAGGACGCAGGGCGACAGGAACGAAATGGCTCCCGCCAGAAACGCCGCGACGATGCCGATGCCGGAAATATCCATCATGCGTTACCATGTCCGCTGAAGGGCCGTGATGCCCACCAGAAGGCAATCAGCGGGATTACGATCCATTGCAGTACCGGCGACAACCCTGCATCGAGGACCGGAATGATCGGCATCAGGTCCGAATAGGCCCAAGCCGCGCGGATCACGATGTTGAGCCATTCACTGAACAGCGTATATCCCAAACCGAACAATATTGTCAGGACGGTCACCGATCGTCGTGTCGGCGCCACGAAGGGCCAGCCGCGGCCGGTCAGCATCAAGGCAAGCATCAGCGCGCTCATGGCAATCAGGATGTCGCCACCCGTGCAATGAACCGCGGCGAAGGCGATCTCACCCCAGGTGCCCTCGTTCCAGATCGTGTAGAGCGGCATGTGGGCGAACTCCCAGATCAGATTAGCCGGGATGATCACCGAAAAATATCGACGGAGTGCTGTCAGGGAAATTCTATCCGGCGCGGACTGCATGACGCCAATCGCAGCATTACTCATTGAAACGCCCCCGTCAGCCGGTCCCACCAACCGCGTTCCCGGCGTCGGTGCTGGGCATTGTTGATCAACTCGCTGACATAGAGGATCAGGTTCACATTCTTGAATTCCATGCCATGGAACTTTGCGGCAAACCGCCCCCCGATATCCACGACATGGGTGACCGCACCGTGCATCATCATGTCGCTGTCGTCCGCTATCGTGAACTCCAGCCCGTAGTTCCGCGCCAGAAGGCGCGTTGCGTCGTCAGCCTGATCAGGCCGTTTGGTCAGAATGACCCAGTTGGTCGGATCGAACCGATGCCGGTCCCCGTACCCGCGCAGAACGTCAGGCGTGTCATTCACGGGATCGGTTGTGATCGAGATGAATTGCACCAGATCCCTCATCGGCCCGTCGTTGATCGAAGCCTGGACCGCCGCGATCTTTTCCGCATGGAGCGGGCAGATGTCCGGGCAGTTGGCGTAGATGAAATGCAGGATGACGACCTTGTCGCTGAAATCCGCCAAGCGCACAGGATTGCCCTCCGCATCCTGCAACTCGAAATCCGGGGCCTGTGCTGCGTCGATGGCCTGGAAGTATGGCTCCATCTCGAACATCCGCGCATCCAGATTTTCACCCGGATGATCGGCGGAGGCCGGAAAGGAGATCGTGGCCGCAAATGTCGCCAAGGCGGCGCGCCGGGTCAGATAGACAATCAACTGCATCACCTTTCGGATTGATGGGGCTTGCCACCACCCGCATCGTCGCATTTCCCGCCAGACCCGCCCTTCATGCACAGACCAAGCCCGCACATCGCGGCACAGGGTGCCAGCGAAACCAAGACAGGCGCGAGACCGATCGCGGTGAGCCATCCCCAGTTCAGCGCCATGCCGCCGCCCATAACGGTTGCCGCACCGACGAACAGCAGTCGTCTGCGCGTCAACCACCGGGGCCAATTGCCTGCGCTTTCGATGTCGGCGGCACCCGCATCGTTGGAAGATGATATGTCGGTCATCCGGAAAATCCTTCTGACGTTTGAGTACTGGTCATTCTGATAACTGGGCGGTCAAGGGCGGGCGGCGCTCTTTCAGGGGCGCTTATTCGATAAAGCCTCGCAAGAAGGAGACCATCTCGGGATCATCCCATTCGGCCGGGCCGACCAGTCTCCCAAGCTCCCGCCCCTGCGCGTCGATCAGGATCGTTGTCGGCAGACCGACGGTGCGCAGCGCGGTCATCGACAGCATGGTCTTGTCGACATACATCTTGAGATTGTTGACACCGATCTCGTCGTAGAACCGCCGCACGACGGGCGACCCGGCCCTGTCGATGGACAGGGCGACGACCTCGAAACGGTCGCCGCCAAGTTCCGCCTGAAGTGCATCCAGCGTCGGCATCTCTTCCCGGCAGGGGACGCACCAGGTTGCCCAAACGTTCACGAGGATCACCTTGCCACGAAAATCCTCCATGTCCCCACGGCTGCCGTCCTCGGTCTCGAAGCGCACATTGATCACCGGCTGCGGCGTGTCGTGCAGTGCGAAGCCTTGCGGCCCGGCAAACGCCGTGCCGACGGACAATGCCCAGACGAGCAGCGCCGTTTTGAGATATTTCATGGCGTTGGCTCCTTGCCAGCTTGGGTTTTCAGATCACGGACGATCGGCAAAAGGGTTTCCTCCAGAATCGCTCGCGTGATGGGGCCGACATGGCGGTAGGCAATGGTGCCGTCGGACGTGATGACATAGGTTTCGGGCACGCCGTAAACGCCCCATTCGATGCCAGCACGTCCGTCGATGTCGGCCCCGATGCGCGCGTAGGGATCGCCCAATTCGTCGAGCCAGGCGCGCGCCTGCTCGGGTGGGTCCTTGTAGTTGATCCCGTAGAGCGGCACCTCACCGGTGGCGCTCAGCTCCATGAACAGCGGGTGTTCGGCCCGACAGGGCACACACCACGAGGCAAAGACGTTCACCAGCGAGACATGGCCGATCAGGTCCTGCGTCGAAAGACCTTCCTCGCGGCGGAGCACCGGAGCAAGCGCAAACTCCGGCACAGGTTTGTCGAGAAGCGCCGATGGCAAGTCGTCGCCGCCCCTGAAAAGCCCCCAGCCGAACAAGACCATGAGGGCAAAAGCTATCAGCGGCACCAGCACAAACCCGGAGATCCTGCGCCGCGGTACGGGGTCGATTTTGCTGACGACCTCTTGCGTCATGGCTGCACCTGCTCATCCGCAAGGGTACGGCTTTCCTGCGAAGCGCGGATCCGATCGGGCCATGTGCTCTTGATGTAATCGATGATCGCCGTGATCTCTTCATCCGTCAGCACCTCCTTGAAACCGGGCATGTCGCTTTCATAGCCATTCCCGACAATCGCCGCCGTTCCGCGCTTCACGATGTCCAAAAGCACGCGGTCCGTATGGTGCCAAGTATGGCCCGAGGCGTCATGCGGCGGGGCAGGCAACCGGCCGTTCGGCAATCTGGAGCGCCAATCGGGCTGCCCCTCCAGGTTTGCGCCATGGCAACTGGCGCAATTCTCCTGATAAAGGCGTTCGCCCGCGAGCGAGTCATCCTGCGCCGAAACGGGCAAGACCGTTGCAGCCAGCAAAAGTGCTGCGAGCCTAATGGTAATTTTCATGTCGCTTGTGCCTTCTTCTGGCTATCCAAATACAACGAGAGTGCGACTATCGATGCCACGACAAGCAGGACGGACGCCCCCAGACCAATCCCCATCGACAACAGGCCGTCGCCGTTGCTGTCGCCCTCATTCCGCATCTTGGCGCATTTCTATTTTCCGCTGTCCGAGCGGATGTATTTGACCAAGGCGATTGCCGCGAGCACCAGCACCGCCACGATGAGTAACCAAACCAGTCCCATCGCGATCATCATGCCGCCACCCATCATTCCACCATCCATCATCATGCACTTCATCCTTTGTTTTCCCTTGAAACCGGTCAGGCACGGGATCGCACCAGACCGCGCAATTGATCATTCGACCGCATAGACGGTCGGGTTCACACCTTCTTCGACGGTGTAAATCTTGAACGGTTCCTGCTTCGCACCCCCCATACCCGGCGATCCCAACGGCATGCCGGGAAGTGTCAGGCCGACAATGTCCGGGCGCTCATCAAGCAACTTGTTGACGACATTGACCGGCACATGACCGCTGACGACGTAGTCTTCCAGAAAGGTCGTATGGCAGCCCTGAAAATCGTCCGGGATACCTGCATCACGGCTGATCTGAGCCAGATCGTGGGTCGGCTTCACCTCGACTGTGAAGCCATTCTCGCGCAGGTAGTCCGCATAGCTCTCGCAGCATCCGCATTGCGGGTTCTTGTAGAGCGTGGCCTCTTGCGCTGCGGCAGGCGCGGCATTCAGGCTCATTGCAAGTATAGCGGCAGCACCTGCGGTGCCAAGATTGGCAAGTCCAATTAGTTTCTTCATCGGTTCTTTCCTTTCGTGGTGATCGTTACGTGAGATTGTTTCAGGTTTTGGTCGTGCCAGGATCGACACGTATGATGCCCATCATGCCGGCCGCCTGGTGCTCCAGGATGTGACAATGGAACATCCAGTCTCCCGGATTGTCCGCCACGAAGGCGATCTCGACCCGTTCCTCGGGCGCCATCAGGACGGTGTCCTGCCATTCGCGGTGCCGTGTCGGTTGCCCGTTCCGTGTGATCACACGGAACGAATGTCCATGAAAATGCATCGGGTGATGCCACGCGGTGCGATTGTCCATCTGCAGCACATGCGACGTGCCCTGCGGCAGGACCAGCAAGGGATCCATCATGTGCCCCGTTGCTGCTTTGCCGTTGATGAACCACATGTTGCCTTCGCGCATCTGCTCCATCATGGACCCCATGCCGCCGCCCATCATCATCTGCCCCATCATGCCGCCGTTGAAGACGATCTGATGCCGCGCAGCCGACGCCATATCCGGTTCGGCCAGCGGGTTGGGCGACAGGTCCATCGACCAATCCGGCACACTGTCCCGCAGCCTGTCAGGCCCGTAGGCGAGATCGACCAGACGGTATTCCAGATCCCTGTAGAAGACATCGGTGACGGTCACGCTCTCTCCGGGCTTGCCGGTCATGTCGATCACCAGATCGACACGCATGGCCGGGCCGACCACCACGGCGTCACTGTCTGGTGCATGAGGTGCCACGGGTTGACCGTCCAGAGCGACCACGACCGGCGCAAGCCCCCCGAAATCCAGCCCGAATATCCGGGCATTGGCTGCGTTGACCAACCTCAGGCGGATGCGTTCTCCGGATCGCACGGCGATGCGGTCCGGTATCTGGCCGTTGATGGTCACGGAATTGCCGATACGCCCGCCGTGCGCGGCGTCGTGCCGACTTCCGAAATCTGTCGCAATCTGTCCGTCGCCGGTCATCCGCCAGTCATCGAGCATCCAGGTCAGATCGCGATCTACGCGGATCGGGTTTGCTTCCTCGACGATCAGCGGCCCGTAAAGCCCGCGTCCGACCTGTTCGGAACTGCGTTGGTGCGGGTGATACCAGAACGTGCCAGCATCCAGTGCATCGAATTCATAGAGAAAATCGCCACCGACGGGGATCGGGTCCTGTGTTAGGAACGGCACACCATCCATCGCATTGGGTGTGCGAATGCCATGCCAGTGGACCGTCGTCCCCTCATTTAGCCCATTCCGGGCCAGAACCCGAATTCGGTCTCCCTGCCGCACCCGGATCTCGGGGCCGGGGAGGGATCCATTGTAGCTCCAGACGTCGGTAGAGCCGTAGGGTGCCGGTCGCAGGGCGGCTTGTCCGGCCGCAGCGCGTAGCAAGAATGGGTCCTCTGTCGGACCTGCCATCGCTACTCGAGCCGGTGACAGAGCGGATATGGCCGTGAAAGCGGCACCGGTGCGCAGCACGTGCCGTCGTGAAATCAGTCTGTTGAGGGTCATCACTTCTGCCTTGATCTGAAGGGGTCGCGCTCAGCCAGCTTCGGCCAAGGCAACGGTCAGGCCCCGCAATAAGCTAGGCCGTTATCAGGTTCAGACAGGCAGCTTGGGAGGGAATGGATCAAGCGAGGGAATCGCGCCAATCGGGATCACAGGTCCCGCGACCGGGATGACAACACCGAAGGCCATCTCAAGCGTCATCGCTGACGTACGAGCTACGATACCGGCCGAACTTCCCGCGCCACATGGGACCGTACACCCACCCTCGCAGGATATCCCGTCAGCAAATCCGATCGGATCGCATCCGCCGCAATGGTCGTCCGCGCTTTCGGCGCCCACCATCTGAACCATTGCTGCCTCAGCCGCATTCGCTGCCGATACATCCGGCGCAACCACGGCACCGAAGCTCAATGCAAGAATCAAAATGAGGCGAAAAACGCGGATCATGCAATTCTTATGCAAGCTTCCAGTAGGGGGAGGTCAAGAAGTATCCTGTAACATAGGCGTGACATTGCCACGTGGGTACTCACTGATTGGCCAACGGATGCCCGAGGTTGGTTTCAGGGGAAAATCTGAGGCGAGACTGCGGACTCATCCAAGGTCTGTTTCGGAGCCAGGCAGCCACCCGCATCTTTTCATGCGGGTGGCTGCCCTTGTGTCAACTTGCGTCTTTGAATTCGGTGTATTGGCCGCGCACCTGGACAGTCACGGTTGCGGGCTGGCTGTCCCGATTCCGCCAGAACCATCCGTGTTCGCCGTCAAATGCCGCGATGATCTCGCCCTCGTCGCCGGTCGAACCGCGGCCCTTTTCATAGGTCACCGACTGACCGCCGCCGTGGCCGTGCATGTCGAAATTCACCCGACCGCCATCGACCAGCATTCGGTATTCCACTGTCTGGCCCTCTTCCATGACCAGCTTCCACTCGGCGCTGTCGCCGGGTGCCAGCGTAAAGGTGGTTTCGTCGCGCCAGACTTCGGCCTCCTGTGCATGTGCCGTGCCGACAAAGAGTCCAAAGATATCGTTCATAAGGCTCGACTGCTCTTCGGCTTCGATCTCCAACAGCCTGTCGGCTTCGGCCTCCTCCGCAAGCTGGGCTTTGATCTCCCCCATCTCGCTCAGCCCGAGAACCCCGCCGATCCCGGTCGGGTCGATGTTGTATTCGGCAGGCAGCACGACGGTCACAAGGATCGCAACGGCGCTGGCCGCCGCAATGGCAGTGGAACGGATAAGCTGCGCGGAGCTGGGAAGCTCATCAAGGCTCGGTTTTTTTGCGTTAAACATTTTGGTCTCCTAACTTCTCAGGTGGCTACGAAGTAGCCGGTGATTTGCAGGCCCATGAGGATGAATCCCATGGACATCATGACGACGTTGGCGGTGTAGGCTTGGCGGAAGAAGTTTGGGGATTTCCGCCAGAATCCCATGACGATGAGGATCACGGCAAGCGCCATGATCTGGCCAAGCTCGACGCCCACGTTGAACGCCAGAAGATTGGCCAGCAGCCCGTCCGAAGCGATTTCATACTCTAGGATTTTCGTGGCCAGGCCCGTGCCGTGGAAAAAGCCGAAGATCAACGTTGCGGCCTTAGTGTTCGGCTGGAACCCGAACCAGCGCTGATACGCCCCGAGATTGTCGAGCGCCTTGTAGACGACCGAAAGGCCGATGATCGCGTCGATGATGTAGGCGTTGATGCCCCAGCCGAACCAGACACCGGCCAGCATAGTGGACGAGTGCCCGAGGGCGAAGAGGCTGACGTAGACGCCGACATCCTTCATCTTGTAGAGGAAGAAGACGACGCCGAGCAGGAACAGGATGTGGTCGTATCCCGTCACCATGTGTTTGGCGCCGAGATACATGAAGGGAATGATGTTGATCCCCCAGATTTCTTGGATGTAGCCCGCGTCACCTTCGGTGACATTGTGGGCAAACGCGTGGCTTGCACTCAGAACGAGTGCCGACAGCGTTATTAAGGACAGGATCACGATCCGGCGTATGCCGGGATCGGTCCAGCCCCGGTGGACTATATTCATGGATTTGACTCCGCATATGTGTTGATGATCGAATGCAGCGCGCTGTTGGCACGCAGTCGGTCAGACGCGCGGAGGTCGTTCGATTTGGTATGTCTGTAAGGTGTTCGACGTGGCCGACCTCAAAGGCCATGCGGCTCTGTAAATATCGAGCGGGTGCGGCGATCGGTCGGGGCCAGGCACAACCGCCTGACTGTGATCGTGATCGACGCTGTCATGGTTGTGTCCATGCATGGCCCAGGCAAGGTCTTCTTCCAGTCCATGCGAATGACCGTGCTCAGCAATCATTTCTGCGTGCTCTTGGAGGACGCTGAAGACTGAGGGCGCGTGCGAGGTTGCGGGCACCACAGACCAGAGAAGTACGGCTAAACATAAGAGTGTCGCAAACGCGGCGTTTACAACTGTCCTCAAGGTTTCCATAGGTTCTGCCCGTCTGCCCGTCTGCCCGTCTGCCCGTCTCTAGCGTGGTGCGTCGTGGCACCATCTTGTTCTATCCTCCCGGGGGGGATAGAACTACTTTATGACAAAACATCCAGTCCATGCAACCCATCCCGCCCTTGTCGCCCGGCTGAAACGCGCTGACGGCCATTTGCGCGCCGTGATCGAAATGATCGAGGCGGGCAAACCCTGTCTGGAGATTGCTCAGCAGATGCAAGCGGTCGAAAAGGCCGTGACGAACGCCAAGCGTGCGCTGATCCATGATCACATGGACCATTGTATTGACGTTGAAAGTTCTGAAACTGATCGCGCAGAGTTGCGGGCGATCGCCCGATATCTCTGAGGCCGACCATGCTCGATATTCTCTCCGACCGCACTTATCGGCACCTCTTTCTGGCGCAAGTCGTAGCCCTTCTGGGTACCGGACTCGCCACAGTCGCACTCGGCCTGCTCGCCTTTGATCTTTCGGGCGACGGGGCGGCGCTGGTCCTCGGCACAGTCTTCACCATCAAGATGGTTGCTTATGTGGGCATCGCGCCCATTGCAGGGGCTTTCGCAGACCGCGTGCCGCGCCGCGCGCTTCTGGTGATGCTCGATCTGGTGCGTGCCGGTGTCGCCCTCGCACTGCCCTTCGTGACCGAGGTCTGGCAGGTCTACGTCCTGATCTTCCTTCTTCAATCGGCTTCCGCCGCCTTCACGCCGACCTTTCAGGCCACGATCCCGGACGTTCTGCCCGAAGAGGCGCGCTATACCCGCGCGCTGTCGCTGTCGCGGCTGGCCTACGATCTGGAAAACATCGTCAGCCCGACGCTGGCGGCCCTTCTGCTCGCGGTGATGTCCTACAATTCACTTTTCCTCGGAACGGTCCTCGGTTTCGCCGCATCGGCCCTTCTGGTTGCTTCGATCGTGCTGCCGAGTCCCCGCCCATCCGAGCCGCGCGGTGTCTATGACCGCACAACGCGCGGCATCCGCATCTATCTGGCCACGCCGCGCTTGCGCGGGCTCTTGGCATTGAACCTCGCGGCGGCGGCGGCAGGTGCGATGGTGCTGGTCAATACCGTCGTTCTTGTGCGCGGCTCGCTCGGCCTTTCGGAAAGTGCTCTGGCCTGGACGATGTTCGCCTTCGGCGCAGGGTCGATGATCGCCGCGCTGGTCCTGCCGCGTGTTCTCGATGTGTTGCCGGACCGGCCCGTTATGTTCGGCGGAGCCGCGCTGATGGTGGCTACTCTGGTCGGTCTGGCGTTGACGGTCCTTGGAGCAGGCCTTGGCTGGTCCATCCTTCTGACAGCCTGGCTGCTAGTGGGGTTGGGGTATTCCACCGTTCTCACCCCCTCGGGCCGGTTGCTGCGCCGTTCCGCCCACGCCGGGGACCGCCCGGCACTCTTCGCGGCGCAATTCGCGCTGTCCCACGCCTGCTGGCTTGTGACCTATCCGCTGTCGGGATGGCTGCTGACGGTCTATGGTGTCGTTCCCGCACTGATCGGACTGGCCCTCATCGCCGCCTTCGGTATGCTCGCAGCGCTGAAACTCTGGCCGTCCGGCGATCCCGTTGAGCTTGAGCACACCCACAAAAATTTGCCACTCGACCATCCCCACCTAAGGGGACATCGCAGGCACAGCCATGCCTTGATCATTGACGAGAGCCATCCTCGCTGGGCCACGCATTTATAAATCGCAGCAAGAGACGAAGACTGGACACGGGCGGTTCGTTTTCATCTGTGCGGACATTCGTGCTTCGAGCAACATTCGTCAAACTGGGCTAGATGCGCGAATTCTCTGCAAGTTTGGCGGACAGAGGCGTTGACTCTAGCTGTCGCGTTGCCCTTAAATCTGAGACGAGACGCTTTCGGCATCGAGTTTTGCCCTTAATTGCGAGATTCGGCTGTCATGGGGACTTTGCTTCTCGCGCGCCTTTGCGCGATGTGATCGACCGCGGCTAGCAATCGATGCTCCTTCTCGAAGGCGCGTAAGAGAGCAACCCTGGCAAAGTCGTCTATGGCGAAGCTGACGATGGCTGCCTTAGCCAAGGGATGAGATCGCGCGGCGGCGATTGCGGCAAGGCAAAACAGCCTCACTTCTGGTCTGTGGCTTTGAAGAGCGAACAACGGCTCCCCGTGGCAGCCCTTAAGTGACATGGAAAAGGTGACCGCGCGCATTGCGCGCCGAAGTTGCTTGGGGCTTCGAGATCGCGCGGCGCACTCAAGCATCCCTGCCCCGCGGCGCGCTCGGTAAATCAGTTTGTCGGGTAATTGTTCGTCACCTGTTTTACCAAGTGTCTGCACAAGTCTCGTCCCGCAAACTTGACAGTCGAATGCCCAGGCCCGCCTCCAATGCCTGAGCGAAAGGCCCTCTCGGGAGCATTGCAGACAATGCTGGAATGGCATCTGGGCCGTCAGCGAGGCTTCTCGTGGCGTCATCGCCGGAAAGGCCAAAGATCGCACGACATCTGGGGCGACCCGTGCGGCATTGCCAATCTTCTCTGCCGCAGCCGCGTCGATGCTGAAGTCCAAGGCGGTGCCATGCGTGGTATCGATTTCGATATGAGCCAGCAGTTCCGCGTCATTGCAGTAGTTGGCCGCAGCCAGCCGGGACAGCCAACCTGACAACAACTCGTCTGGCAGCGGCGCGACAGTCTTGGGCAGCGAACGCGGCTTCACAGCCCGGTCATCTCAAGCCGCCGATGGGCGTTCGCATGGCGCGACCAAACCGGGGTCCATTTTGCGATTGCGTCATCGGCGATGCATTCATCACCTGTGACAATGGCGTCGATGGAAAGATCCTTGATCAGCGCGAAGATGCGCGAGGTCACCCCACCGGTCAGCGCAAGTATCTGCTTGAGTGACTTGACCTTCAGATTGGATTTCTTCTCGAGGGGCATTGCCGCGATGAGTGTCTGGATCATGTCCGAGAACTCGGCATCGTCGCGCCAGTTTGGGAGGTGATGTTCGTCCAACCGCCTGGCTAACTGGATATCACCACGGATGGCATCGACGGCCTCGCTGACCCCGAGGCAGACCAGCGATACTTCGAGTTCATTGCTGAGATACCGTAAAACATTGAGAAAGCGGCGCTGTTCGCGGTGGGTCCCGGCCAAAAGGTTGTGAACCTCGTCGATCATGATCATCCGCAGGCCAAGGTCACGCAAGAGCGCGATGACACGGACTTCGAGGGAAGCCACATTTTGAGCGCGAGCGCTCAGTGCCGTCGCCGGGGCGCCGACGGCGGCCAGGATGTGCAGGTAGAACCGCCGTTCATCAGGCGCGGGCGGCGCTTGCAACAGCAGAAGCGGTGTGCGGGTGATGCCCGACGCCGGATCGTATTCTGGTGCGTACTTGCGCGACAGGTTTCGGGCAATCATCGTCTTTCCAATCCCGGAGGCGCCATGCACAAGAAGCCCAGGCATACGGGTTTGTCGTGGCGCTTCGATCATGCCCTGCAAGCGGTCCAACACCTGTTCCGCCCGTGGAAAGCCGATCCAGATATCCGATTGAATGAGGGCGATCCGGCCGTCTTCTTCAGTTGTCCCTGCCCTCAATTCACCATCTCTCCACCTTGAACAATGGGCGCGATGTATCACCCGTATCGATCGCTCGCAGCCCTTCGGTTGACGAGACGGCCGAGTTGGCACCCTCCAATGTCCCTTTTCTTTCACGGGTTCTGCGTTCGGCCTTCGTTAGGCCCCGGCTTTCAGCTTCTATCTGGCGTTGCTGTCGGATCAGCTCAGCCAGAACCAGCTCATTGGACCCGGACGCGCCAAGGGCACGAGCCTTCCTCATGGCTTCGCGATATTCCCAGAGCGAGACGGGCGGAATCTCGAGGTTTCTGTACCGCGCCTCAACATACCGGCCATCGTCCAGTTCAACCCAGATCATTGAGATATCACGAGGATCGTAGCGAACGACCACCTTTCCATCCCCGCGCCCGATGTGGCCTGCAAGGGCATCGGACCAATATCTTATCTGGAACAGATGGATGCCGTCACGCCTGATCTTGCGCAGTTCGCTCGGCAGGAAACTCACCTGAAAGGCTTCGATATCAAATGGGATGTCGCCCGTCATTTGCTCTGAGAGCGCCTCCCATTTGGCAACGGGCGTGCAGCCAAGACTCGAATGAATGCTGTTGTTGTAACGGCAGATTTCCAAAGCAAACCAACGATCGAATTCGCTCAACGTCATCGTGGCCATGCCTTCGGCATCATAGTCGCCCTTGGTCGCGATCGAGGATTGCGTTGTTCCCGGCAACAGGTGGACGGCCCCCATCATCGTCCCGATCAAACGTTCGATGTGACCTCCGAAGTGAGGACTTCCCGGCGGCCGATAGACCAGATCGATCCCCCATTCCGCGCATGCCGAACGAAAGGCCCGCGACCGGAAATCGCGGCCATTGTCGACGTGGAGGCTGAGCGGTTTGCCCTGTGCGGGCCAAGGAATATTGCACGCCAATTCCGTCAGAAGTTCCGCCTTGGGGGCCACCGCCTGTGTCAGGCAAAGCGCCACTGACAGTCGCGAAGGCGCCTCGAGAGAAGTGTAGTATCCGGTTACCATCCGCGTTGCGATGTCGATCGCCAGCGTGACCCAAGGCCGCCCAATTGGTTGGCGTTCAAAGCTGTCGACAAGAATGATGTCCGCCGGCGTATGATCAATTTGGACGATCTCCAGTGGCACACTGGCCTTGTTCTCACCTGTGACCGGCGCAAATTTCTGGCGGGCAACCTTTGCGCCCTCTCGTGCCTTCGCAACTTCGCGGGCATCCATCGCATCCAGGCGACGCTGAACCGTCCGCCGTGTCGGCGCCTGCAAGCCCTGTTGCCAGCACACACTGCGGATTTCTGTCACGACGCGCGACAGGCTCGAACGCTCCCGGCGCAAAAAATAACGGCGAAGGTGCTCTTCGATCACCGCTTCGACTTTGCTGGATATCAAGAGCGTCCCGGTCGGGCGGCCCCGTTTCCGCGGCGCCAGAGCGCTGGTGCGCCCACCCTCTTCCGCCAACCGCTTTATCCAACGCCAGACCGTCGCCCTGCTGACACCAAGCTCCCAAACGGCGTCATTGATGCCACTTTCCAGACTGCCAGTCCCTTTGAGAAAGGCCTGAACAAGGGGACGCAGCACCGCGGCTCTGCGCGCTTCTTCAGCACCAACGGCAACGGAGTCTTCGCCATCATCATCCATCGATATTTGCCGCAAATGTCTGTGAACCCTGTCTCAGGTTTAAGAGCAAAAATATCGGAATTAAAGGCAAAATCTCATATTTAAGGGCAAAGCACAGCTGTTGATTTCGTTGGATTTCTCATCTCACAATTAAGGGCTACGCGACAATCACGGATTGCGGGCGATCTGCTTCTGCGGCAATGGAGATGCGCACATCCGCAGTCATCCCGGGCAGAAGACGCGGGTCGATATCACCCGTGATCGCAAATTCCACGTCGTAGGTCTGCGCCGTCCGGTCGGCATCGGTCGCAAACGAGCGAAGCACCAGAGGCGCGGTGTAACCCGGAACAGCCGGAAAAGTTGCAACGATCTCGAAGGCATCGGGTGCCGACCGCGCAATGGCCGCAAGTTCCTCTGGCAGGGAGATCACGAGCCGCATCTCGCTGACATCCTGTAGACGCGCGACAGGCGCGGCCGACGTGACGTTGACATATTCTTCAACGAAGGTGCGCGCCACAATCGCGTCGAATGGCGCGACGATTTTCGTTTGGGACAGGCGCCGCTCTGCCTCGCGGAGCGCGACTTCTGCCTGGACGAACTGCGCGCGGGCCGTGTCGAGGCGCGCGTCGGACGCCACGCCACGATCGGCGAGGTCCGAGGCGCGCGCGAGTTCGGAATTCGCCAGGTCGTAGGACGCCTGAGCCCGGTCGACGGCGAGTTCGAAATCGATTTGGTCGAGCTCCGCGATCACCTCGCCCTCGCGAATCGTGTCGCCGGGCTCAACCTCAAGGCGAATGATCTGCCCGGGTATCTGAAACGCAAGGTCCACCGTTCGAGCAGGTTCGACGCGGCCTGCAACGCTGCGAGACTGACTTACGACGCGATTGAGCGCACGGGTCACTTCGACCGTGACTGGTCGCTCCACGTTCGCTGCAGGCCTTGTATCGACTTCTGCCTCCAGGGTGTCCGTCGCGGTCTGGGCCAGCACATCGGTCAGGAACGGCGAAACAAACGGGACGGCAACGGCCGACACGGCCGCTACCGCAATAACAAAAACGATCCGCTTCAAACTTCGTGTCTCTCTATTCGAGTTCATTAATCATGGCCCTCAATTGCTCGATGACGCGTCCCCTGAGATCCGCGCCACCGTCGGGAAGGCCCAGAAGTTTCTGGAACCGAAGTCCCTGGATCGCTAGGACGACAACCATAGCACCCGGAGTGTCTTGTGTGTCGGACAGGATACGCTCAAGGTCGCCGGTCAGTTCAGCCCGTAGCGGATCGAGCAGCCGCGGATCTGACGCGGCAGCCGCGAGAATCGCCATCGAGAGGTCGTCATCGACGGCTCTGGCTTGCACGATTGCTTCCAGGTGCCCACGCAGGGTGCGGGATCTGCGATCTTCCGGGACTGATGCCAGGCGTTCGTGATGTTCTGCGAGCATCTCATCAAGCAGCCCGGCAAGAAGCGCTCTCTTGGTCGGAAAATTGTATAAGACCCCGCCTTTACTGAGATCGGCCTCACGCGCGACGGCGTCGATCGTAATCTTTCCCGCGCCCTCTCTGTGCGCAATTGCCCGCGCAGCGCCGAGGATCCTTGGTGACGCATTCTTTGCCTGCATTTTGGATTGTATGGTCATTATTCACTGTCCATTCGGCAATTTTATTGAGAGATGTGGAGCACTGCCCCGTTGTCGGAAAGCAAGGTCAGTTCAGAGCTCTACTCTATGTCCGCTCCCGTAGAGTCGCAGGAATGCAGTGACTGCATCGGCCGCATGCTTGTCCCGCTCGACTGTTCTTTGCACGGCCAGCAGGCGTGGCATCAACAGTCCAGAAACGCAAAGATGTATGAAGTGATCCGCAACACGCGGGGGGTTGTCGATCTCAAGCGCGCCTTCCCGGGAAAGGCGTTCCAGAACTTTACTGATGAGTTCGCGTGCCCGTTTCGGTCCGGCACGAAAATACACCTCCCCGACCTCGGGAAGCATCTCGGTGGCACCGATACACGTCCGCAGAAGGCGGATGTAGGTTTCGTCCAGAACGAGATCGATCATGCGCAGGGCAAGTTTTTCCAACTGGGCGCGCGGCTCGGGACCTGCGGACAAGGGTCGGAGGATCTCTTCCGCAAGCCGACCGCATTCGGATTCCACGACGCTCAGAAACAGCTGCTCCTTGGTCGGGAAATACGAATACATTGTTGCCTTCGACACTTTCCCTTCGGCGGCAATGGCATCGACGGTGGCGCCTTCATAACCGCACCGGAAGAAGACCTCCCGCGCGCCGAACAAAACCTCGGCCATTTTTCTCTCGCGCATCTCGCTCTTCCTGTCCTGTGCAGCATTGCGGGATTTCAAACTTGACTGTACCGTCTAGTCGGTACAGTAAATTGATTTTTATGTGGCGGCAAGCCGCAAACCTGGGCGGATCGTTCGGAGTGAGTGCCGCCTGTCAGGCATACCCAACGCGGCTTTCAATTCGTCATGAGCTTCGGGCCGTGCTCCGTTCGCGGTGCTTTCTGGCGCGGGATTATTCCGCGAACAGGACGGACGTCATCATTCCGCCGAGCGTGCCGTCCCGTCGAAAGCACCCTCCGCCTCCCAGCGGCGTGCAATGGATCCAAGGGTGTCCAGCACACCGCGCAGCTCCGCGCCGCGTTCAGTCAGCCCGTATGTGACAGCGGGCGGGATGGTCATGGCCTGCTCGCGCCAGACCACGCCGGCATGTTCCAGCATTCTCAGCCTCTCAGTCAGGACCCGGGTGGAAATTCCAGGCACCAGCCGTTTGGTCGCGCCGAAACGCTGTGGACCCTGTTCGGACAGAACCCAAAGGATATAAATCGTCCAAGGTCCCGTGATGACACGCAGCAGCGCCTCCATCGGGCAGGAAGCTGGTTGGACGCTTTTCATTGTGGATAGCCCTCGCAGCCCACGAAAGTAAGTTACTTTTAAGTGCCTACTTTAACTGATGAAGCAAGGCACCTAATGATACTATATGGAAAACGGCAGCCTAACAACCCGCCGAAAACCGGGAGAGCGGCAGTGAGTGACAACGTGGCAAAATATGTCTACTGGATCGCGACCGGCCTTGTGGCATTGGTCTATCTGGGTGCGGCGGCCTTCTACATCTCATCCCACGACATGGTCGCGGGCATGTATCGCGAGGTGTTGGGCTATCCCACATACATCATCTGGCCACTCGCAATTTTGAAGATCGTCGGTGCCGTTGTGATCCTCTGGCGCCCTTCGGCGGTGCTGGCAGATTGGGCCTATGCGGCAATGTTCTGGCATCTGGTGCTCGCCTTCGGGGCCCATGTGGGCGCAGGCGATCCGGGTTGGTCGCCGGCTCTGGCGACCTGGGTACTCCTGATCGTCTCGTGGCTGACCGCCAATCGCGTGCGTGCGGTCAAGTCGGCCTATGCACCGGCAGTTCCGGCAGCGCCAATCTGATCTGCTGCGGAGTTGCCACGGGGGTGCCCATAGCCTCGGACTTGGGTTTAAAAGGACGACAACATGACTGAAAAGCAGCCGACATTGTTTGTTCCCCATGGGGGTGGCCCCTGTTTCTTCATGGACTGGAACCCGCCTGACGCCTGGGATCGGCACCGCAAATTCCTTGAGGACTTGCCTGCGAGCCTGCCGGCAAGGCCCAAGGCGCTCCTCGTGATCTCGGGCCATTGGGAAGAGCGGGTCTTTACCTTGCAGACCAACCCCGCCCCGCCTCTGCTGTTCGACTATCAGGGATTTCCGCAGCATACCTATCAGCTAACCTGGCCCGCGCCGGGCGAGCCCGCGCTGGCGACCCGCGTACGCGCACTTTTAGAAGACGCGGGATTCCAAACCGGGGCCGATGCTGCGCGTGGCTTCGATCACGGGGTATTCGTTCCACTAAAGGTGGCTTTTCCTGAGGCCGACATCCCCACCGTCCAATTGAGCCTGCGCGACGATCTCGACCCCGAGGCGCATCTTGCCGTCGGTCGCGCGTTGGCGCCCTTGCGCGACGAAGGGGTGCTGATCATCGGATCCGGCAATACCTATCATAACATGGGCAAGATGATGCGGGCGATGAGGGGCGGACCGGACGGCCCGGTGAACGGCGGAGACTTTGACCGATGGCTCACGAGTGCGGTGACCCATGAAGACCCCGCAGTGCGCCATGCCATGCTGGCCGAGTGGGATCAGGCGCCCGGCGCACGCGATGCCAATCCGCGCGAGGAACATCTGATCCCGTTGCACGTCGTGGCCGGGGCTGCGCTTGCGGATCGGGGGGAGAAGACCCTCGAGGATCACGTGTTGGGCGCGGTCGAAAGCGCGTTCAGATTTGGATAGGACCAACCATGAGCTTCGAACTTCCCCCGCGGCAGGGCCCGCGCCCCGACACCACCGATTGCGCCCCGCATGAGCAGGTGTCGCAGAACTCCTCGGCAGAGATCCACGCATTTTTCAAGGAGAAGGCCTTCGCCCTGCCCTTCGTCGAGCGCTGCCGGTCGGGCATCTCGGTGCCCGGCGCCGAAGCACTGGTCTTGCCGGTGGCGCATGCCTGCGGCCCGCGTGAAGCCTTCATGATCGGACGCGAATTTGCCCATGTGCATCCCTCCTATGACGGTTCGTCGCACATGATGCTGCCGCTGGCGGCGGTCGATGAACTCATCGCCAAGGGATGGGGCGAACCGCACCCGATGGCGTCGGCCGGACACATCCCGGCAAATGCCGTCATGGCCTTTGCGCCGCGCGATGGGTCAGAGGTCGACGTCATGATCAAAATCCTGACAACGAGCTGGGACTTCGCCCGCGGCAAGCTGGCCAACCCCGCGCAGGTTCACATCCACGGCTGACTCTCTCTCAAAGAACAGGAATACGCCCATGGCAAGCTTTCAGAACGGACCATTTATCGTCACAGGCGCCTCCGGCCAGCTTGGACGCCAGGTAATCGATCAACTGATCGAGGCGGGCGCCGGTCCGATCATCGCGGTCACGCGCAACGCCGACAAACTCGCCGAGTTCAGGGACAAGGGGGTGGATGTTCGCCAAGGCGATTTCAACGCGCCCGAAACACTGGGTCCGGCCATCGCGGGCGGCAAGCGGATCCTGATCATCTCCACCGACGATCTGGAGCCGGGCAAACGGCTCGCGGCTCATTCCAATGCGATCACCGCCGCACGCGAGGCGGGTATCGACCACATCGTCTATACCTCGCTTGCCAGCCCGGTACCCGAAAGCCCCATCACTTTCAGCAAGGATCATCAGAACACCGAGAAGCTGATCGAGCAAAGCGGCGCCAGCTACACGATCCTTCGCAACAACCTTTACACGGATCTGTTGCTTATGAGCGGACCGCAGGCGATCGACATGGGGCAGCTCTTTGCCGCGGCAGGGGACGGACGGGCGAGTTACGTCACGCGCGCCGACTGCGCCCGCGCCGCCGCTGCCGCGCTGATGAATGCGACCGACCGCGAGGTCCTGGACATCACCGGGCCCGAATCCACCGGCCAGGCCGATATCGCGGCGCTTTTGTCGGACATCGCCGGCAAGGACATCCCCTACGTTCCGATGCCGGCCGAAGACATGGTGCAGGCGATGATCGCAAATGGCCTGCCCGAGTTCATGGCGCGTGTTTTCGTCTCTTTCGACCAGGCAATCGCCGAAGGCTACCTTGATGTGGCCAGCGACGATCTCAAGACGCTCACCGGCAAGTCCGGACAGTCGGTTACCGATTTCCTGACCGAAAACCGGGCGGTGCTTCTTCGGGCGCCGCAGTAACTATAGAGGCGGACAAAATCATGAAACTCTACAACGCGAATTTCTCGCCCAATGCGCTGCGTGTGCGGGCGGTGGCACACGAACTGGGCGTGGACCTCGAAATCGTCCAGGTCGACATCCGGGCCGGGGACAACCGCGCGGCGGAATTTCTCGCTCGCAATCCCAATGCAAAGGTGCCCGTTTTGGAGGACGGGAATTTCGTGCTTTGGGAATCCCGGGCAATTTGTGCCTATCTGGCGGGGCTTCGGCCCGAGGCGGGCCTCTATCCTGAGGGCCGCAAGGCGCGGTCCCTCGTCGATCAATGGACCTGGTGGCAAGCGATCCACCTTGGCCCGGCGATGCAGAAATTGTCCTTTGAGCTGTTTCTCAAAGAGAAATTCGGCATGGGCGATCCCGATCCGACTGTGGTCGAAGCGGAACGAAAAGCCACAGATCAGTTCCTTGCCGTTCTGGAAACCGGACTCGACGGCAAGGACTGGATCGCAGGCGCACTCAGCCTTGCCGACTTCTATCTTGCGACCACCTTCATGTATCGCGATCAAGCGGGGATTTTACTGGACCAGTACCCAGGAGTTGCGAGTTGGATCGACCGGCTAGAAGCGCGTGACAGCTGGCAAGAGGCTGTGGCACCCCTAAGGGCGCTTTTCCGCTGACGTCGTGATCCAGGGGGTAACATACCCCTGACGAGTGCCGAGGTTGACGATACGGTCGGCCGTTGTCATCGCTTTGATCTGATCGTGGGTCAGAAAGTCAACTGACCCAGCCTCCCGATCAGGTCATCCAGTTCGCGGATCATCCGCTCACCTGACAGTGAGCGATCCACCACAGTGGCCGCCAAGGCTTCGCGCGTGCAGTCATCCACGATGCACAACACACGGAACCTTTGGCCATTAGCAAAGGCATCGGACACGAAGTCCAACGACCAACGCTGATTGGCGCGATCCGGCACTAGGATGGGCCTGCGCGTACCCAGTGCGCGTTTGCGTGATCACCTGCGGCGCACGGCCAGCCCTTCCTCGCGATAGAGACGGAAAAGCTTCTAATGGTTCACTTCAAAACCCTCTCTGGCCAAAAGGATGCCCTAACTACGATATCCGAACCGGCGACGTTTATTCGCCAGTTCCCGCAGCCATTGGCGCAGGGCGTGGTCGCTCCGATCCTGATTCCGATATGACTGGGAGTTCCATAAGTCCTTGATCCAGGCCTGTGGGTCACAAAATCTGTTGTCGCTTCATGCAGTTCTTTACGAAAAATATCTGCGGTACCAGATGTTGGTTCTTACATACCGTGGGCAAGAAGCCGTGGAAGAACATCGAAAAAGGCCTAGTCCACATGCTTGCGGCCTTCTGACGTTCTGCGAACTTGGCTGGCATGACCCCGGGTCCGACGCGGATAGCGGACTTAACTCTTGCTGCGGGTCTTAGGCGCGCCGCTTTCGCCCGAGAAGTATTCGTCCCAGGTGCGCCCGAGTCATGCGCACTCTTGGCCAAGAGCCAACTTAACATATGCTTGCTTATACGTTTTTGAGCCGTGTAGCGGTGCGCGCTACTTTGAAGTGCGACTCCTATTAGAAAACAATGAGTTATCTAATAGGAGGAATATCGCATGGGAACCGTTTACACGCAACTGAGCATGCAAGAACGACGCAGAATCGAAGACTGGTGGCTTGCAAAGGTCCCCGTCGCAGAGATGGCGCGTGTCCTGAAGCGTCACAAGTCGACGATCTTTCGGGAGATCAAACGTAACTTCTGGGCCGATGACTCTTTGCCCAAGAAGTACGCTGGATACTTTGGGATGGCAGCACACCAGCGCACGCAGCAACGCCGATCCACGCAACGCAAACTGATCCGACATCCTGATCTGTGCAAGCGCGTGATTGAACGGATCAAACAAGGCTGGACGCCTGAACAGATCGGCAACCGGATGATCCATGAAGGTGACAAACTGCGGGTCTGCCAGGAGACGATCTATCGCTACATCTATTCCAAAGAAGGCATGGCGCAAGAGCTGTGGTGGTATCTGCCCTTACATCGCAAAAACCGCAAACCACGCCGTGCCCGCAAACGTCAGAAGTCCAAGTTTGACCGTGATGTCAGCATCTTATTCAGGCCTGACGATGTCGCTCACCGTCGCCAGTTCGGCCATTGGGAGGGCGATTTAATGCTGTTTGAACAAAAGCGTGGCCAGACAAATGTGACCTCGTTGGTCGAGCGGGTCAGCCGGTTCACTGTGATCCTGAAGAACCCTAACAAGCGAACGAAACCTGTGATGGGCAAGATCATGAAGGCGATCAAAGACCTGCCCCTGATCGCTCGTAGATCAATCACCTTCGACCGTGGTACTGAGTTCGTGAGCTGGCCGCACCTGCAAGCCGAGCTGGGCACCCAAACGTGGTTCTGCGATCCCTCCTCTCCCTGGCAAAAAGGCACCGTTGAGAACACCAACCGCCGCGCCAGACGCTGGCTACCCCGCACGCGTGATATCAGGGCAATGACGGACGCTGACATCAAGCAGATCTGCGATCAGCTCAACAACACGCCTCGCAAATGCTTAGGATGGAAAACACCCGCCGAGGTCTTCCGTGAAAAGATGATGGAAGAGATAGGTCGATCCCCCTACCCTCAACGACAATAGGAGTCGCGGTTCAAGTATCGCTCACAGCCGCAAAGCTAAAATGTCACCCATGAGCAATTCAGGAATGTCACTCTCCCTTCCGAGACTGAGGGAGATTGGGCATGGGATGGGTGGTTATGAGCGAGCGCGAGTTGAAGCGCGTGGAGGTTTTGGCGCAGGTCGATGATGGACGGCTGAGCGTCGACAATGCTGCGAACATGCTGGCACTGACGCGTCGGCAGATTTTCCGGCTGCTGAAGCTTTATCGTCAGGATGGCGCGTCGGCGATCCGGCACAAGGCGCGCGGCAAGCCCCCGAACAATCGCATCCACAAAGCCAAACGGGATTACGCGCTGTCGCTGTCATGGCCACGTTATTCTTGGGACTCTTTCGTAGTGGCTACCCATTTTCGATATTTGGTAAAGTTATTCATGAGATATCCACACGGGACTAGCGTGCGTTTTCGAGGAACTCCGCTGCGCAGTTTAGCAAATCGGACCGTTCTGCGTTTTTCCCAAGCTGATCAATCGCTCTCCGCGCTGCCTCAAGGTATTCCGGTTCTGGTGTGGGGGCCGTGCCGGCGCAGTTCATCCACGAATGGTTCTTGAGGCTCGCTCCCTCTCGCGATCTGTGCTGAGGCAAGCTTTCGGCAAGCCGTGCAAGGCGATCCAACAGCTTCCGTTTATGCGGGAAGGCAGCACGAAGCCTGGTTTCAGAGGCGGGATCGTTCTTCAACACCAGCGCCGTTGCGAGCAAAGGTCGAGTCATTCCGAGGTCGATTGCAGCGACGATTTTGAAGCGATCTATACGGTTCTGGGAAAAGAGCGACCCGTGACGAATTTCTGGCGCGAGCACACCAGCGACTTGCAGCGTCAGATCCATCCGTCGACCAGCATGGCAGTTCCCGTGTCGATAGGCGAGCATTAGCCGCTTCGCCCCTTCCTTGGCGCGGATGCGGAGCCGGGTCGGCAGGTGCACATGTGCTGCTGTCTTACTGCGCACAGGCAACAGCTCGGACCCGCATGCTTCGCAGTGCATTGACCAAGCGAAGCGCCAATGGCGCAATGATATCCTAGGTACCTTATGCGCACACACGGAACAGTGCTGAAAATTCGACCAGGAAATACACTCAATCGGGAATTCAGCGCGTCGCTGGATCAACATGCTGTCGAGCTCCTCGGGCGGGAGGCGCAACGTTGCACAGAACCTGTCGGTGTCCACGCCAATCAGATCCGTCAACGTTTCCGGCGGACGTTCTTGAGCAAGCCCCAGATATCTGCAGAGCTCCGGCACTGAACAGTAGTTGGCGTCCGCCAGGCGCGTGATCCAGCTTGACAGCAGTTCGTCCTGAAAAGGTGCCGGACGCCTCGGCAGGGGTTTGCGGTTCACTGAAATGCAGGTTGCGGCTGGTTCCGAACGGTCCAGCTATGTTTGGCCCAAACCGGCTGCCAGGATTGAATCGCGTCATCCGTGATCCGCTCCTCGCCCGTCTCGATGGCGTCGATGGCGAGCGCCTTGATCATCGTGAACACACGCGACGTGATGCCGCCAGTAATGCCGAGGATGGTGCGCAGTGACTGGACGCTCAGACCAGACCCGCGCTCCAACTGCATGGCAGCGATCAGAGTCTGGACCAGCCGGGAAAACTCAACATCATCATCCCAGAGTGGCAGAAAATGTTCGTCCAGTCGGCGCGCCAGTTGCTCGTCACCGCGAATGGCCTCGGCAGCTTCGTTGACACCGAACACGACGAGCGATGCGCACAAATCGTTGGACAGAAAACGCAGCATGTTCAGGAACCGGCGTTGTTCCCGATAGCTTCCGGCCAGGAGATTGTGGACCTCGTCGATCATGATCATCTTAAGGTCCATGCCGCGCAAATGGCTGAGAGCTCGCACTTCCAGTTCCGAGATCGTGTGACGACCCCACATTGGCGCACCGATCGACGCCAGGATATGTTGGTAAAACCGCCGTTCATCCGGTGCAGGTGGCGCTTGCAAGAGAAGGATCGGCGTGCGCGTCACCCCGAGGTCCGAGCGATAGTTACTCGGGTAGAGGCTCTCCATCCGCTTGGCGATCATGGTCTTGCCGATGCCGGAGCTGCCATAAACCATGAGGCCCGGCATTCGGTACTGCCGGGGCATCTCCATCAAGGATATCAATCTGTTGAGAACAATGGTTGCGCGGTCGAAAGCGATCCAGCGATCGCTGCGAATGAGATCAAGTCTTTCGTCGTGGTCCATCAAAGTCATCTATCGGGTAAGTTGGGAGGTTGGGGTTACTGGTATCAATTGCAAACATCTCGCGGGATGGATCACGCTTCGGTTTGTCGTTTGGCAGGCGTGCTTTGCGTTCTTCGTCCAGGCGCGCCGTAAGCGTCCGTTGCCGCGACGCATGGGCGATACGCCGCTGTTCTTCGATGATCCCGAACAGAATTGCTTCCGATATCCTTCCGCCATGCCGCTCATGGAAGATTGCATTGGCGCGCCGCGACTCCCAAAGGGAAACTTTGGGCCGCGAAAGATCCTTGTAGCGCGCCGCAATTGTTCGACCATCGTCCGTGACCACCCAAATCCGGGACATATCTCGCGGGTCGTACTTGACCGTAACCTTCCCTGCCCCACGACCGATCATCGGCGCGAAGGCGTCGCTCCAATAGCCGATAGAAAACAGGTTGATCCCGGTCCTACCGAGTTGTCGGCGTTCTGACGGGAGGAAACTGATCCGGAAGGCATCTGTGTCCACGACTTGTCGGCCAGCATCGTCGCCCCCAAGATCGGCCCAGGCGGCCAGCGGGGTGCGCCGCAATCCGCTGTGGCGGGTGTTATGGTACCGACAGATCTCCAGCTGCAGCCAGTCCTCGAACTCGTCCAGCGTCATTGAGGCCTTGGCAGCGCTGTCATACTCGCCCTTGTCTTTTGGCGAGGATTGCGTCGTTCCCGGCAATACATGCACAGCACCCATGGTCGTGCCGATCAGCCGTTCGATATGCCCACCAACATGCACCCGGCCCGGCGGCCGGTACTTGATCGCGATGCCCCATTCCGCACAGGCCGATCGGAATGCGTCACTGCGAAAATCCCGGCCGTTGTCGACATGGATGGCCTGTGGAATCCCGGCTGTCGGCCAATAAAGTTGCTCCAGCGAGCTCGGTGTCCGGATGGACTTCGGCCGCACACAGTGGTCGAGGCAAAGGCAAATGGACAGGACGGAAGGTGCGTCGAAAGTGACATAGGCGCCCAGAACCACACGGGTCGCAACATCGATCGCAAGCGTCAGCCATGGTCGCGCCAGAGGTTTGCGCTCAACCTGATCAACAAGCACGATGTCCGCCAATGTGTGATCGATCTGGACGACCTCCAATGGACGTTCCACCTCCAACCTCCCTGCCCTCGCTTCGAAAACCTGGCTGGCGGCCTTCGATCCTTTCCGCTTCCGCAACACCTCGCGCTGGTCTATCGCGTCAAGGCGAGCCTTGATCGTTTGCCGTGCCGGTGGTTGAAAACCTCTGGCAAGGCACTCGGCACGAATCTCGCCCACAATCCTGCGAAAGCTAGGGCGTTCCGGAACCAAATATCGTTCACGCAATACCCGGGCGATCATGCTTTCAACGTGCTCTGGTAGACGAAGAGAGCCGGGCTTGGGGCCGCTGCGTTTGGGCAGGAGTGAACTTGCCCGACCATCGTTCTTACGCAGCATGCTCAAAATGCGCCAGGCTGTACTCCGCGAAATGTTCAACTGAGCCGCCGCAGCCTCCACCTCCCGCCCAATACTTTGGCCCTGAGCGAGCGGCGACAAGAGTGGCCTGAGCACCTCGGCCCTCTCTAGCGCTTTGTTCTTTGCCTCATTCGCCAAAGTCTTAAGTTATCCACAAAGTAGACCATCTCACGGTTAAAATTACCATCTCATAAATAACTTTACCATCCCAAAGATAACCTTACCAAATTGCCGCTGATAACAACGAAAAAATCATGCGCGAGTCTCACGAATTACATGACCATGACATTCGGTCCGGGCGCATAGCGCGGGTCCCGCAACCAGGTGAAGACCAGGTTGGAATTCATCGAATACCGCCGCGCCACCTGCGCCACGGACACGCCAGGCGCGCGCGTCTGCAGACAGATCGTGCGTTTCTCCTCGTCAGACCAGAACCGCTTCTTCTGCCCCTTCTTGCCCGCCATGAAGTGCCTCAAGATGTCCATTATCGATCATGGACATTATCGCCAGCAGACCTCCTCCGTTAGAGCGGTCACAACGGACGGATACGCCGATCAGCGACTTGGCAGAAAACAGTTGGGACGAGCGTGCGTCCGAAACATACCCATGCAAAAGCACAGATCACGCCGCGAATGACTCTACTGCGTGCTGGCAGAATCGATCTACCAACGGAGTGGATCGAAGTCGCCCTGGCCTTGCCAGGGCGATACGGTGTGGCGCAAGATCGCCAGTAAGCGGCATCCGAACAATGGATCGCCGGTCGTATGCGGTGACGTGCGGGATATCTGTCGCCAAAAGCCCGACGCCAAGACCGTTTGCGACCATTGAACGAAGCATCTCTACAGACTCTGTTTCGTAAGCGATCTTTGGATTGATCCCGTGCATTTGCGCCAGTGTCAGAAAATACCCGCGACTGTGCGGCAGGTTGATCAGGATCAGCGGGTCTTGCAGAAGTTCAGCCATGTCCAGCGCTTCACGGCCGGCCAGCGGGTGCCCGCCCGGTAAAAGGCCATAGGGCTGAACATCGGCGAGCGGCGTAATCCTGAGGCTTGAGGGCAGGCCGAAATCATAGATCAGTGCGACATCAATCTGACCGATCTCTATCCCCTCTGAAAGAGTTTCCAAATTCGCTTCGAACAGGTGAATCTCGGTTTCCGGTTTCATGTCTTGAAACCCGCGCACCAGGGATGGAGCATACCGTGGACCCAGGGTCGAAAATACGCCCAGATTCAGAACAGTATGTCCGGCAGCACCGGCATTTAGCACGCCCTGAGCCTCGTTGCGCAAGGTTCTGAACTCGCCCAGTTTACGTCGCCCATAGGCGGTTGGAACTATTCCCTGACCAGAGGTGCGGGCGAAAAGTGGGCGCCCGAGATGGCCCTCGACCTTGGAAATCGCAAGCGAAACCGAGGGCTGCGAGACATTGAGAAGGCGCGCGGCGGCAGCTGTGCTGCCCCCGTCGGCAGTGGCAATCACATAGTCGATCTGCCGAAGCGTTATAGGTATAGGTTTCATTTATCACGATATGAGAACTTAATGTTTCTATATATAGCATGCTTCGCCCTAAACTCCAGCGACTAGAAAGCTGGAGGTGCCCGATGCAACCATCACCCGTCCAAAACTCCAAGCCCCTCGAAGGCGTGCGAGTCCTGGATTTCACCCGTGTGCTCGCCGGGCCTTATTGTACCGCGCTGATGGCCGATCTGGGAGCCGACGTTATCAAGGTGGAAGCCCTTCACGGCGATGATTATCGCCATATCGGACCGTTTGATCAGGGCGAGAGCCTGCTGTTTCAAGCGATAAACCGAGGCAAGCGTTCGATTGCTCTGAACCTGAAATCAGATGAGGATATCGCGACGATCAAGTCGCTGCTGGTCGACACGGATGTGCTTGTCGAGAACTTCCGACCCGGAGTGATGGAGAAACTGGGCCTTGGCGTTGAAGCCCTCAGTGCCGCGTTTCCCGCGCTGGTGTATGTGTCGGTCTCTGGCTTTGGACAAACCGGAACCAACGCAGCGAAACCCGCCTATGACATTATCATTCAGGCCATGAGCGGTCTGATGGATGTAACCGGTGAACCAGACGGAACGCCGACCATGATTGGCGAAGCCATGGGCGATGTGGCCGGGGGCCTTTTTGCGGCATGGGGCACAATGGTCGCTTTGTTTGACCGCAGCAGAACTGGTAAAGGGCGGCATGTGGATGTTGCGCTGTTTGATGCGCTGACCGCGATGATGCCGCTGCTGGCCTGCCGCACCCTGATGGGCAAGGATGCCCCCACCCGTACCGGCAATCGTCATTCACTGTCGGCCCCCTTTGGTACCTATCCGGCAGGCGATGGGCACTTCGCGGTGGCGGTCTTGAATGATCGTCTGTTCGAAACCTTCTGCAAGGTCATCGAGCAGCCCGAACTGGCCAGGGATCCGCGCTTTGTCACTGATCCCTTGCGCCGCGAAAACGAACCCGCGCTTGCAGAACAGATTGCGCTCTGGGCAGGACAGCGGAGCGTGGCCGAGATTGTCGCCAGTTTGTCCGCTGCCGGAATCCCGGCTTCTGAAATCAAGTCGGTCGCACAGGCCTGGGCTTCGTCACAGGCGGTCGAGCGTGGCCTCGCGTCGGCGGTGGACCATCCTCTGTTGGGCCGCCTGAATGTGCCAGAGCAGCCCGTTCATTTCAGCGGTGCTGCGCGCGGCGACCGTACAGCTGCACCGGGATTGAATGCAAACGCAACCGAAATTCTGGCCGAATTGGCCAAAGGAGAAACAAAATGAACTATCCCATGTCCGAAGACGAACGTGCCGTAGTCGACCAGATCGAAAGGTTCTCGCTTGAAGTATTGGCACCGCAGGCCGCCGTGCTCGATGAAGAAGCGACCTTTGCGACCCTTCATTTGCCTGTCATGGCCGAGATGGGGCTGATGGGAATGAACCTTCCAGAGGGTCTGGGCGGTATCGGGCTCTCTGGCCCTGCGCTCTATGCGGCTGTCGAGGCGGTCGCGGGGGCGTGCGGCTCGACAGCCTCGATGCTGACCGCACATTTCCTTGCAACGGATTCAATCCTGTTGGGCGGGGGTGCCGAGTTGAAGGAGCGCTTCCTGCCAAATGCGGCATTGGGCAAGACCCTGGGCGCCTTTGCCCTGACCGAACCCCAGGCAGGGTCCAATCCCGCAGACATGACGAGCTACGCAGTGCGTGAGGGCGAAGGATATCGAATCAAAGCGACCAAGTGTTTCATTTCGAACGCCGGAGCGGCTGATTTCATCGTCGTCTACGCAAAGACCGACAGAGAAGCCGGAGCGCGCGGTGTTAGTGCTTTCGTTGTCGAACCCAAGGACATAGAAGGTGTCGACATCGCCCCGAACGAGCGGACCATGGGCCTGAAAGGGGGGCACGTGTTCGGCATTACCTTCGACTGTTGGGTGCCAGCAGCGAACCGTCTTGGCGATGAAGGAACAGGGTTCCGTACGGCGATGAAAGTGCTGGATAACGGGCGCATTGAAGTGGCGGCTCAGGCCACCGGCATTGCGGACGCCGCACTGAAAGCGGCGATCGTCTACGCCAAGGAGCGCAAGGTCGGTGGCCATCCGATTGGTGATTTCCAAGGGTTGCAATTCATGCTGGCCGATTGCGCCACCGAACTGACCGCGGCTCGGGCACTCGCAATGCAAGCCGCCGTCAAGCGCGGGACAGGCGCGCGCTATTCAACCGAGTCTGCCTTCGCCAAACTCTATGCCACCGAAGCCGCATGGCGTATTGCCGACAGAGCTTTGCAAATCCACGGCGGCTACGGTTATACACGCGACTTCCCTCTGGAACGATATCTGCGCGACTTGCGAATTTTCCGGATTTACGAAGGATCATCCGAGATTCAACGCACCATAATTGCAAGAGGGTTGCTGGCTTGAGGAAATGCTGAAGTTGAAACCCGGGACCGGACGGGCCAAAATATCGGCTCACCAAAGCTCAAATGCTGCGGCGCAGTTCAAACCGAAAACCAAATCCTACCTTTTGGATTGCGCTCTGAATCAGGGCACTGCCACCTCATGGCGCGACCTCTGACGTCCCCATTTACTTCGGTTGATCCGGCAGCCGCTGTTCCCTATTATGCGGATATCTGCGTGTTTGACAGGGCAGCGATCGCAAGCAATGCCACCGCCAAGAACCCGCGCCGCTATGCCTCCGGCGTCGCCTATGTGCTGGTCAACGGTAAGCTTTCGATGCGGGGAGGCAAGCGCACCGACGTCAATGCCGCCAAGGTCCTGCGAGAATTTGAAGCGTAACCGGAACCGCCATTACCGAGCGCAGTCGGCTCAGTCGTCTGGCTGGGTGCGCTCGACCATCTCCCTGAACACTCTCGCCTCGGCGCGTAGCAGCCGTGTTATGCGGTCCCGGTCAGCGAGTGCCAGTCCGCCCAATGCAATCTATGTGATTTTGGCTGCCGCCTGGGCTCAAACGGCAGTCCGGACGACGGATTTCTCCGCACAATAGTCCAACAGCATTTCCGTCTGTGCTGACCCCGGTGCAATGGCGGCCGGGTCGGTCCCTACGAGTGTTACAGCGGCCTGCGCTTCGTTCTGCCAGTCGAGAATGGGCGCTGCGGCTGCAACGAGGCCGGGGATGAAACGGCCCTCGACCGATGCGAATTTGCGTGCACGGGTGCGCTCCGCAAGAGCCGCCACGCCGGCCTTGGTCGGCTCCATGTCGAGCAGCAGGTTCGGTTGTCGCGTCAGCCGGCGCAACTGTGTGTCGCGCTCCGGTTCGATGGCGTGGAGTGGACCCCAGGCCAGGAACACGCGGCCGGTAGCCGAAGTCAGCAAGGGCAGGGTGGTGCCGAGCCCCATTGAGGTGTCCGTCGGTGCCGCGCCTCGCTCCCAGCGGACGACGGTCGCGCCTTGGTTGGCCCAGACAGACAGCAGCACGGTCATCCCGGTGTTCGCCGAAAGCTCGGGCAGACCGTCGGCGGCTGAGTTGACGAAATCGTGCCGCGCCAGCGCCGCCAGCCCGATCTGCAGCGCACCCGGCCCGAGGTCATATCTTCCCGACCGGCCCTGTTGTTGCACCAGCCCGGCATTGACGAAAGAGGCGAGGTAGCGATGCACCTTGCTTGGCGGCATGTTGCAGGCGCGACCGATCTCAGAGAGCGACTGCGGTCCGCCCTGTTCCGCCAGGTGCGCCAGCACACCAAGCGCGGTGTCGAGCGATTTCAGTCCCTGGCCGTGGCCATTCTCGTCAGACATCTTCGGCCTCCAGAAGCGTGCGTAACGGCGCAAGATCGGCCGCCACAATACCGGTTTCCGTCCGGGTGAAAAGGCAACGCACTTCGCGTCCCTCGAATGTCTGCCTGCCCTCGACCGAACCCTCATAGCCCAGCGTGAGCGAACGGCGCGACCACTCCGTGACGGCGATTCGCAGTTCGAGTCGGTCGCCATCGTGCATCGGGTGGCGGAATTTCGCGGACGCATCGACAAGCCCGAGGCCTACTGCGTCCAACTTGCGGCACAAGACCTGGTGCCCGCCAGCCGGTCTCAGGAGTGCGTGAAGCGCCGTGTCCATCCAGCGGAAAGCATTGGGATAAAAGACAATTCCAGCGGGGTCGCAATCGCCGAAGGTGATGTCGAAGGTCTGTATCGTCTGCATGTCATCTTTCCTTATTGTAAAATGCGTTGCATAATATGCAATCTTAAGGTATCAATTCGAAAAGGTCGAGATAAATTGGGAGGACCCATGACACAGCTTTCCAGCATAGAAATTCTCGGGGCGGGGCCCGCCGGGCTCTACACCGCGATCCTGCTTCGGCGGCTGCTGCCGCAGGTCCAGGTGCGGGTCACCGAGCAGAACCCCGAAGGCGCCACTTTCGGTTTCGGCGTGGTGTTCTCGGACCAGGCACTGGCCTTCCTGAAGGCCGACGATCCCGAGACCCATGACCTCGTCGCGCCGCACATGGAGCGCTGGCAGAACATGACGCTGAATCTGCCAGAGGGCTCGGTGACGCTGGACGGGGTGGGTTTCACCGCCATCGGCCGGTTGCACCTGATCGAGATCCTGACCGAGCGGGCACGGGCGCTGGACATCCCGATCCGTTTCGGCACCCAGATCACCGGTGTGGAAGAGCTTGAGGCCGATTTGGTGATTGGCGCCGACGGGCTGAATTCTCTGGTACGGCGCGCCTTCGAGGAAGAGTTCCAGCCCAGGATCGAGCATTTCGACAATCACTTCGCCTGGTTCGGCGCGCAGGTCCCCTTCGACACGCTGACCCAGACCTTCATCGAAACCGAGCACGGTCCGATGAACGCGCACCACTACCGCTTCACACCCGACCGAAGCACCTTCATCGTGGAATGCGAGCCCGAGACCTATCGAAAGGCCGGTTTTGCCGACATGGGCGAGGCGGAAAGCGCCGAGCGATGCGCCGAGTTGTTCTCGGACGTGCTGAAGGGCACCAAGCTCATCACCAACAAGTCGATGTGGCGGCAGTTTCCCCGCCTTTGGTGCGAAAACTGGGTGGCCGGGAAATACGCGCTGCTGGGCGATGCGGTTCATACCGCGCATTTCTCGATCGGCTCGGGCACCCGGCTGGCACTGGAGGATGCGATCGCGCTGGTCCATGCCTTGGCGGCGGAAAGCGATCTCGACGCGGCGCTGGCCAGCTACCAGGACAACCGTCAGCCCATCGCCCGAAAGATCGTCGACGCGGCCAATACCTCAGCCCTCTGGTACGACAGTTTCGGCGACAAGATGCAACTCGCGCCAATGGATTTCGCCTATGACTACCTGATGCGGTCCGGACGGATGACCGAAGAGCGTCTGCGCCAGGTCGCCCCACAATTTGCCGCCGACTACGCTGCGCAGCGGGCCGTGGCGGGCTGACCGCTCAGACCACCAGAATTCAATGCACGAACATCGCGGCCAGCGAGGTCCCCGCGCGGGACCCCGGCCGAAGGAGGAAGATATCATGTCACAGGATGTGACCCAGACCACCACGCTCACGGACCCGGTTGCACCGGATGCAGCGGGTGCCCGGGAAATCGGTTTCGACAAGGCGCAGCATCGCAATTGTTCCCAGGTTCTCTGGCAGAACCTTGCTCGCAACCCCGACAAGACCGCCGTCACCGGCCCGAAGGGCAGCCTCAGCTACAGTGAATTGATCGCCGAGGCGGCGCGCTGGGGCAACGCCTTCGCCCGCGCCGGGCTGGCTCGCGGCGAGCGGATCGCGTTCTTCCTCGACGACACGCCGGTCTATCCGGCGGCGTTCTACGGCGCTGTCAGGGCAGGCTTCGTGCCGGTGCTCCTGAACATCCAGACCAAGCCGGACGTGCTGAACTACTTCCTGAAGGACAGCGGCGCGCGCTTCGCCCTTGTCGAGGCGGATCTGGCGAAGGTCTTCGATGCGGAAACGCTTGCGGACACCCAACTCGAGACGCTGATCATCGCCAACGGCGCTGCCGACGTCGCCAACGCGACCGAGGCAGATGCATTCCTTGACGGCACCGCAACGACGCTCGACGCCGCCGATACTGGGCCCGACGACATGGCCTTCTGGATGTATTCCTCGGGCTCGACCGGGCGGCCCAAGGGCATCGTGCACCTGCATCACGACGTGGCCTATATCCAGGACAGCTTCGGCGCCCATGTGCTGAAACTGGACGAAGACGACATCTGCTATTCCGTGCCCAAGGCCTATTTCGCCTATGGCTTCGGCAATTCGCTGGTCTTCCCCTTTGCCGTCGGCGCCACCACGCTGCTGGTCCCCGACCAGCCGCGCCCCGAGGCGGTGCTGAATGCCATCGAGGCCTATCGTCCCACGGTGCTCTTCGGTCTGCCGACGCTCTACACGGCGCTCTGCCGCGCCCCTGATATCGACACCCGCGATCTCACCTCGCTGCGCCAGTCGATGTCGGCGGCCGAGATCCTGTCGGAAGACGTCTATACCGCCTGGAACGCCAAGGTCGGCCACGGCCCCACCGAAGGTCTCGGCTCGACCGAAATGCTGCACATCTACCTGAGCAACCGGCTCGACGATCACCGTCTGGGCGCGGCCGGCGCGCGGGTGCCGGGTTATGAAGTGCGGCTGGAGACGCCCGAGGGCAAACCCGCCGAGCCGGGCGAGGAAGGCGTGATGTTCGTGCGCGGGCATTCCTCGGCGCCGACCTACTGGAACCGCCCCGACAAGACCCGCGACACCATGCGCGGCGACTGGATCTACACCGGCGACCGTTTCGTCGAGAAGGACGGCTTCTACTACTTCCAGGGCCGCGCCGACGACCTGGTCAAGGTCTCGGGCCAGTGGGTCTGGCCGCTCGAGGTCGAGCGCTGCCTGAACGAGCACCCGGACGTCAACGAATGCGCGGTGCTGGCCGAGCAACTGGACGACAAGCGCACCGCGCTGCGCGCCATCGTCAGCCTCGTACAGGGCCGTACGGGTGACGAGGCCCAGACCAAGCGGCTGCGCGACCACATCAAGACGCACCTAACGCCCTACAAAGCACCGCGTCTCTTCGACTATCTGCCCGACCTGCCCAAGACGGGCACGGGCAAGATCGACCGCCAGGCACTGATCCGCAATCCGGAAACCACCGCCTGAACCACTTATCCAGGGAGGAAACCACATGACACCGATCAAGACATTCGCCGCCGCCGCGCTGCTGGCCGCCGGCCTCGCCCCCGCAGCCCAGGCGCAGGTGCAATCCTTTTCCACGCCGCCGCAAGGTTCGGTCTGGAACACAATGGCCTCGGTCATTTCCGGCGAGGCGCGCAAGAGCGCCGGCATGCGCCTGGTGGTGCAGCCCTATGGCGGCAACGCGCAAATGATGCAGGCGGTGAACGAGGCGCTGGCCGAGTTCTCGCTCAATGACGTGAACGACGTGATCACCGCGGTCGAAGGCTCTGGCGACTATGACAGCCCGATGCCCAACCTGCGTATCGTGGCGCGGGTCAACCCGTTTCCGGTGGGACTCTATGTCAAGGAAAGCTCGGGCCTGACCTCGGTCGCGGACCTCGAAGGCCGCAGCGTGCCCTCGGGCTGGGACGCCTTCCCGATCGCGCGGCCCCACATCACGGCCATCCTCGCCGCAGGCGGGATCGGCTGGGACGATGTAGACCAGGTGCCGGTGCCGGAACTGATCCGCGGTTCCGACGACATGGCCTCGGGCCGGGTCGACAGCGCCTTCTTTGCCGTGGGCGGTCCCAAGGTGGCCGAGGTCGACGCCTCCGTCGGCGGTGTCCGCTTCCTGAGTATCGATGCCAACGACGAGACGCTGGAGAAGATACGCGAGGTGCGGCCTGCGTTCTACTTCTCGGAGGTCACCCCGGCCCCGGTCCGCGTGGGCGTGGGCGAGCCGATGATGTTCGTGACCTGGGACAACGTCCTCGTCGCCGGGGCGCACGTGTCCGAGGAGCAGGTGCAGGCGCTGCTGACGGTGCTGTTCGAGCAACGCGAAGCCATTGGTGCCGCCTATCCGCCGCTTCTCGCGCTGAACCTCGAGACCGCGTTCAAGCAATTCCCGGGCGTAGAATACCATCCGGGCGCGGTGGCCTTCTTCGAGGACCGCGGCGTCGAGATGACCTCGGACGAGTAACGTAATGCCGGGGCGGCCCGACCGCCCCGTCCCTCAACGGAAAGGGCATGCTGTGGAACAGGACGTGACTTCCCCCCAGGCCTCGGGCGCAAAGGGCATCGTTGTCAGCGCTCTGGCCGGTATATTGACGATCGTCGCAATGGCACAGGCCGCGAGCCTGCCGTCGCGGCTTGGATATTCCTACTACACCGAACAATTCCTGGCGCTGGTGCTGGGGCTGAGCCTGGCGATCATCTTCCTCGTCACTGGCGTTGACACGGACCGGAAGCGCTCCGGTGCCGCCACGACGCTCGACTGGGTGCTCTCGGCGCTGGGCCTTGGCCTCTCGCTCTACGTGATGGTAGCCTATCCGAGCCTCGTGTCGCAGGCGATGTCACTGCCTTGGGATGCATTGCTGGTTGGCGGGGCATTGTTCCTGCTGGTGCTCGAGGGCCTGCGCCGCTCGGTCGGCTGGACGCTGGTGATCGTGGTTCTGGTCATCGTCGGCTACGGCATGATCGGCCACCTGGTGCCGGGCGCGCTGCAAACCCGCGAGGTCGCACCGCAGCGGCTGGCCGTCTATTTGGCCTTCGATCCCAACGGGCTGCTGGGCCTCACGCTCAACGTCGCGGCGACGGTCGTCGTGGCCTTCGTCTTCTTCGGCCAGCTGCTGCTGCGCTCCGGCGGGGCGGACTTCTTCAACGACATCGCCATGTCCACCATGGGCCACAAGCGCGGCGGCGCGGCCAAGATCTCAATCGTCGCCTCGGGCCTTTTCGGCTCGATCTCCGGCGTGGTGGTGTCGAACATCGTCGCCACCGGCGTCGTCACCATCAAGCTGATGATCCAGTCGGGCTTTCGCCGCACCACCGCAGGCGCGGTCGAGGCCGTCGCCTCCACCGGCGGCCAGATCGCGCCGCCCGTGATGGGCGCCGTGGCCTTCCTAATGGCCGACATCCTGCAGAAACCCTATGCCGAGATCGTCGTCGCCGCCATCGTGCCCGCGCTGCTCTACTACGTGGCGCTCTTCGTGCAGGCCGACCTTCAGGCGGCGAAACAGGGGATCAAGCCGCTCGACGTTAAGGACGCGCCGAAAACCGGCGCGGTCATGTCACGCGGCTGGGTCTTCATCCTGCCTTTCGCGGCCATTGTTACCGCGCTCTTCTGGTTCAACCAGCCGGCCGAGACGGCGGCGCTCTGGGGCGGGGCCGCGGCGCTCACGATTGGGCTGACCGTGGGCTACGGCAAGACCCGCATGGTGCTGCGCGACCTTTGGGCTTCGGCGGTCGAGGCGGGCAAGTCGATCACCCAGATCATCATGATCTCGGCGGCGGCGGGCTTTATCATTGGCGTGCTGAACGTCACCGGCCTGGGCTTCGCGGCCACCTTCGCGCTGGTCGACCTGGGCCAGGGCAATGTCTTCGTGCTGCTGCTGATCTCAGCCGTGGTCTGCCTGATCCTCGGGATGGGCATGCCCACCGTGGGCGTCTACCTGCTGCTCGCCGTGCTGATCGCGCCTTCGCTGGTGCAGTCCGGCGTCGAGCCGATTGCGGCGCATCTGTTTATCTTCTACCTCGGCATGATGTCGATGGTGACGCCGCCCATCGGCATCGGCGCCTTCTTTGCCGCCGCCATCGCCAAGGCCTCGCCCATGGCCACCGCCTGGGAATCCATGCGCTTCGGCTGGACCGCCTATATCGTGCCCTTCCTCTTCGTCTTCTCGCCGGCGCTGCTCCTGATCGGCGACCCGATGGAAATCGTCGTGGCCGTCACCACCGCCGTCATCGGGGTCTATGCGATCTCGGCCGCGTTCGTCGGCTGGTTCCATGGCCCGGCAGGGCAGGGGCGGCGGGTGCTCATTGGTTTGGCCGGGGTTGCGCTCTTGCTGCCGCCGGGTGTTGGCGGGGCACAGACGTTGTGGATCAATGCGGCAGGTTTCGCGGTGCTCGCAATTCTCTGGGTCACCGCCCGGTCGGATCGCGCCACTGCCCGCCCGCTGCCGGAAAACGAACAGAGCTGAGACGCCCTCACGCTCAAAACGAAAGGAAAACCCATGACCTACGCTTTCACCCCCGCCCCCGTGTCGACCGTCGCCATCGCCGACAGCGACGCGCGCATCCCGGTCCGCCGCATCTTCTGCATCGGGCGCAACTACGCCGCCCACGCCGTCGAGATGGGTAAGGACCCGGACCGCGATCCGCCGTTCTTCTTCCTCAAGCCCGCCGACGCTGTGGTCGAGGATGAAGCGACCATCCCCTATCCGCCCCAGACCGAGAACTTCCACTACGAGGCCGAGCTGGTCGCGGTGATCGGCACAGGCGGAAAGAACATCGCCGAGGAAGACGCGCTGGATCACGTCTGGGGCTACGCCGTCGGCAACGACCTGACCCGCCGCGACCTGCAGCTGAAGGCGCGCGAACAGGGCCGGCCGTGGGATCTCGGCAAGGGCTTCGATCTGTCCGCCCCGATCGCGCCGGTGCATCCGGTGGCGAAGGCGGGTCACCCGTCCAAGGGCTTCATCCGGCTGACCGTCAACGGCGAGGTCAAGCAGGAGGCCGATCTCTCCGAGCTGATCTGGTCGATCCCCGAGATGATCTCGATCCTGTCGCACTCGATGGAGCTACGCCCGGGCGACCTGATCATGACCGGCACGCCTGCGGGTGTCGGGCCCTTGGTTGAGGGCGACACCTGCGTCGTCTCGATCGAGGGGCTGGGCGATCTGACCACGAAAATCGGGCCGAAAGAATGACCCTGAAGCTGCACAACTTCTTCCGGTCGTCCACATCAACTCGGCTGCGTGCCGCGTTGAACTACAAGGGGCTCGATTACGACTATGTCCCCTACGTGCTGCGCGACGGGGAGACGCGGCGACCGGACTACCTCAGGCGCAATCCGCAAGGCCTCGTGCCGACGCTGGAGCGCGAGGACGGCAGCCACCTGACCCAATCTCTGGCCATCATCGAATGGCTTGAGGAAACCCACCCGGAACCCGCGCTTCTGCCCGCCGATGCCGACGGCCGGGTACGGGTCCGGGCGCTGGCGCAGATGATCGCGCTGGAGGTGCATCCGCTCAACAACCTGCGGGTGCTGTTCTACCTGCGCGATGAGTTCGGTGCTGACGAGGCCAAGCAGAAGGAATGGTTCATCCACTGGGTGACGCTCACCTTTGGCGCGTTGGAAATCGCGCTTGCGGACAGTTCCGAGACGGGCCGCTACTGTCATGGCGACCAGCCGTCGCTGGCTGATCTCTGCCTCTATGCGCAGGTCTGGAACAACAAGCGCTTCGACATTGCGCTCGAAAACTGGCCCACTATTGCCCGTATCTTCGGAGAATTGGACCAGCTGCCCGCCTTCCGCGACGCCGCGCCGCCGAACCAGCCCGACGCCGCCTGACCAAACCAAAAGGAGACCGCCATGGACAACGCCATGCAACCCGAAGACACGCCGGAACTGCGCGCGCTCTACAAGGGCTTCGAGGACAACCACATGAATCCGCTCTGGACCCAGACCGGAAACCTCATGCCCGGGCACCCCAAGCCCAAGGCACAACCTCATGTCTGGAAATGGGCCGACCTGCTGCCCATGGCCGAGCAATCCGGCGACCTGGTGCCGGTGGGCCGTGGCGGCGAGCGCCGGGCCATCGGCCTCGCCAATCCCGGTCTCGCGCCGCACGCCTATTGCACACCGACGCTGTGGTGCGCCATCCAATACCTCTTGCCCGGCGAGAACGCCCCCGAGCACCGCCATTCCCAGAACGCCTTCCGCTTCGTGGTCGAGGGCGAGGGCGTCTGGACCGTGGTCAATGGCGACCCGGTGCGCATGTCGCGCGGCGACCTGCTGCTGACGCCAGGCTGGGCCTTCCACGGCCACCACAACGTCGCCACCGAGCCGATGGCCTGGATCGACGGGCTGGATATCCCGTTCAGCCAGCAGATGGACGTGGGCTTCTTCGAGTTCGGCGCCGAGCGGGTCACCGACAATGCCACGCCGAACTACAGCCGGGGCGAGCGGCTCTGGTGCCACCCCGGCCTGCGGCCTCTGTCCGGCCTGCAAGATACGGTATCGTCGCCGATCGGCGCCTACCGCTGGGAGCACACCGACCGCGCCCTGACCGAGCAGTTGCTGCTGGAAGACGAAGGCCAGCCCGCCACGGTGGGTCTCGGCCACGCGGCGGTGCGCTACACCAACCCGACCACCGGCGGCGACGTGATGCCGACCATCCGCTGCGAGTTCCACCGGCTGCGCGCCGGCACCGAGACGCCCCTTTGGCAGGAGGTCGGCTCCTCGGTCTTCCAGGTCTTCGAGGGCTCGGGCGCGGTGGTGCTGGGCGGCGAGACCCGCAAGCTGGAGAAGGGCGATATCTTCGTGGTGCCCTCCTGGGTCGGCTGGTCGCTGCAGGCGGAGACGCCGTTCGACCTGTTCCGCTTCTCCGACGCGCCGATCATCGAGCGGCTCAACTTCATGCGCACCATGGTGGACGGGCAATGACCGGCCACGCCGCGGACACCGCCGCCCGCGATGCGCTGCGCGCCCGCCAGGGCGGCGGCGCCCGCTACGACGCCGAGACCGCACCGCATGACGACCTCTTGCTGGCGCGCCGCGGCACCGCCTACTTTGCGCGCAAGCTCAACGAGTTGAACGATGCGGACCTTTATGGCCCCTCGCTCCGCAACGGCTGGACCCGCGCCCACCTCGTGGCCCACGTCAGCTATCACGCCCGGCTCCTCGCCCGCCTCATTGAAGGCGCACGCACGGGCATAGCGCAGCCGTTGTACCCCTCCACCGAGGCCCGCGACGCCGAGATCACTCTTGCCGCCACCCTGCCGCCGCGGGCTTTGCGCAACCTCTTTCGCCATGCCGAGGTGCATCTCAACGTCGAATGGCGCGATCTGGAGGACGCGGATTGGGACGCCGCCCTGCTCCTGCCGGACGGCACCGCGATCACCGCGCGCGAGACGCCAATGCTGCGGGCAAAAGAGGTCTGGCAGGCGGCGATCGGCCTGGACAACGGAGGCAGGCCGGAGGACATCCCCCGGCCGGTGCGCGCGCGGCTGGCCGGCTAACCCGGCTTCTGCCTCACGCCGTCCTGCCACATTTTCTGGCCCGGTCCCATGATCTGATCTGCCTTGATTCCGACCTCGGGATCGACCAGTCGACCTGGCTCGTAACCCAGTCCGATCTTGCCCAGTCCCGTCGCGTTCGCCTGGTCGCTGATTTCCTTCGGGATTTGGTCAGGCTCAATAGTGCTGCTTTGAGTGGATAGACCACCCAATCGAAGGCACAGATTAGGCTCCTTAGCGGCCTCCTGTGCAAGAACAACGATTTCCGTGCTGTGAGGCTCACTGAACCGTGTGTGACCGGATGCTGAACTTATTTGTGAAAAACGACAGCGAAAAAGACCGTACTCGCGCTGACAGTGTGCAAATATCATGATATTTGCACCAGTCACTTCATGCTATGAAAACAAGGCTGTTAAACAGTTGCATATTTCCGGTGCATATATCTTGGATCTGATAGCCTCAAAACATGCTTATTGGTTACGCCAGAGTGTCCAGCCACGGACAATCCCTTGATCGTCAGATCGGCGCATTGAACGCAGCCGGTGTTGAGCAGCCTCATCTGACTGGTCCAGATTGATTGTTAGTGCATGATCGGCCTGGGTTCCATGGGGATGATGGTTTCGGGGGCCGGCGGGCGGTAGCCCAATGCACTGTGGGGTCGTTTGGTGTTGTAGTGCTTCCTCCAGTCTTCGATGACGATCTGTGCTTCCCGCAGGGTGTAGAAGATCTCTCCGTTGAGAAGTTCGTCCCTCATCCGCCCGTTAAAGCTTTCGCAGTATCCGTTTTCCCAAGGCGATCCTGGCTCAATGTAGGCTGTCTGAGAGCCGACGGCGGCGATCCAGTCCCGGACCGCCTGCGCAACGAACTCGGGACCATAGCACGTCGGGAAGAAGCGCTTTTTTAGGTTATGGCCACGCGCGCAGCCCCCAAATAGCGCAGCGGGTGGCCATAACCGGGTCTCAGGTCTCAACAGTGGTTTTGCATAACCACACCTGAGGAGACCGGCTATGACCGTCACCAATTCTACCATCGCGACCGTGTTGGTCGCCATCGACATTTCCAAGCATCGGCATGAGGTGCTGATCAGCATTCCCGGCAAGAAGCGCCGCCGTCGGCTGACGATTACAAACACACTGGAAGATTTCCAGCGCTTGGCCACCACTCTCACCAGCTACGACCTACCGGTGCGGATCGGGTTCGAAGCGACCGGCAATTATCACCGTGTCTTGGCTCACCATCTCGGACAGGCCGGGTTCGACCTAAAGCTCGTGTCCTCCGTCGGTCTGGCGCGAACGCGAGAGGCCCTGCACAACAGCTGGGACAAGAACGATCCGAAGGACGCCCAGGTCATCCTGCACATGCTGGAGATCGGCGCCGTTCAGTTCTTTCACGATCCGCTGGTGACCGGGACCGCCGACATTCAGGAGCTCTCCAAAACCCACGAGATCGTTTCGCGCTCGAAGACCGAGTTGTGGCACCGCATCCTGACGCATTACCTACCGCTGTACTTTCCCGAGGCCGAGCGATTTCACCGAAGCTCGCGGACCGATTGGTTCCTGGCGTTCCTCGAGAAGTATCCATCGCCACATCTGATCACGGTCATGAGCCAAGAGGCCTTCATAGCTGACGCTTGGGGGGTCGTTGGCCGCAAGGTCTCCAAAGAGCGTCTGCTTTCAGATATTTACGCCACTGCGGTCAGTTCAGTCGGACTGCCAGTGCATTCCGACTCCGATGCAATCCGCATGTTCCGCTTGGTACTGGCCGAAGGTCGCAGCCTGATCCGACAGCGCGATGTGATTGAGGCACGGGCCGTCGAGTTGCTGTCGGATCTGCCCGACTATCAGCTGCTGACGACCATTCCCGGCATCGGCCCAATCAACGCCATGACCATCCTGGCCGAGGCCGGTGACCTGCGTCGGTTCCGGCATCATCGGCAGTTCCTGAAGTTCTGTGGCATGGACCTCGCCACGATGCAGTCCGGCATGTTCCGCGGCCAGAGCCGGATCTCGAAGTACGGCAATGCCCGGTTGCGCCGCACGCTCTGGATGGCTGGTCAGACCGCGGTACTGAAGCGGACCAACAGCTTCCGCGACAAGTTCGAGCGCTACATCTCGAAGGATCGACACAATGCGCATCTGCGCCGCAAAGCCTACACCGCGATCGCGGCCAAGATGGCACGCACCGTACACGCCGTGGTCAAACACGGCGAACCTTATCGCCCCTTCTTCGAAGGGGCGAGCCCAGGCGGAAGGACCTCTCTCTGACATGAGCCGTGGAGGCAGCCATCTGACCTCGTAGATAATGTTCGGGCCTTCTGCTTGGGATTTGGGATCTCGTATTGAGGACGGTGAGGGCCGCCGCCGCGCGTACCCTGTGTTTGCTATGGAAGAGATCATTTCTTGACGGCAGAGCCCGTCTGGGCAACCTTAACAGGGCATCTGGAGTACCAAATGCCCCAGGACCTGCTGACCTAAGTAGCCAGATTTTCCCGACATAGGACGTTGTCAGACCGGATGAAGGCGGGAGCGCCACGCAGGATAAACAGGTCCGTAAGAACGTCGATCACGTCTGTCGAGTTCAGCTTGCGCTTCACTTTGATCGCCAGACATTCCCGGCTGTGCTCATCCAAGACGTTCAGCGTTCGGAAGACCTTGCCATCATCTGTCCGGCAGTGAACGAAGTCATAGGACCAGACATGGTTCCGATACTCGGGCCGCAGCCGCACGCATGATCCATCGTTCAGCCAGAGCCGTCCCTTCTTTGGTTGCTTTGCTGGAACCTTCAGCCCCTCTCGCCGCCATAGCCGTTCGACACGGCCATCACTGACCGACCAACCCGCCTCTCTGAGCAAAACCGCAATCCGACGATAGCCGTATCGGCCATATTGCCTGGCCAACTCGATCATATCGGCAACCAATCGATCCTCATCTGCACGGCCTCTCGGGACATGCCTCTGCGTCGAACGATGTTGTCACTGTACCCTAATAAATCAGAATCTGCGGATTCAGGGCGTTTTTGTACCCTTAATTACAATATTTCCACAGGCTTCACGCCTCAGGATTTGACACCATCTGAGCTTTTCCAGATTGCATCGGCGCGGGTCAGAAGCGCTTCACGGTTTGCGCCGGCGCCAAGTTCGGATATGGCCTGACGAGCTGCCTGCAGAGCGCTCACGGATGCACTTGGGGGGCTCGTTCCATGCGTCTTCCTGGTCGGATGCTCTGTTTTCCGCCGCCCAGGAAACCGCTGGCCAAGGTCCTGCGACAACCCACGGGCCTGCTCAATCACCCGACGATGTTGAGGAAAGGCGCGGCGCAACTCCCGGGCTCCCCGGTCGTTTCCGCGCAGGATGATGGTAGCTCCCAACAAGGGACGGGTCGTGCCGATATCGACCGCAGCAAGTGCCAGGAGCCTTTCGCGCTCGCTCACGGAGGTGAGCGACCATAGATGCCCGATCTTTAGCACCGACATGACTTGCAGGGTCATACCGATCCGGCGCAACCGTCTGGGATCGGTTGTGGCGGCAGCCGTCTTCAGAGCTTCCGCGCCGCGTGCAGCTCGAGCACGAAGTCTGCCTGATACATCGTTGGCCGAATACTTGGCCGCGAGTGTTTGACCGCAGGTTTCGCATGTCATCGACCACGCCAAGCGCCAATGGCGGAGGGCCAGATCGGGTGATTTCGCGACACAACGCGGGCAGTATTGGAAGTCATGCCGCGACACATATTGCACACCGTGATGCGTCGCATCCGGAAGGGTCATGGCCGCAATCTCATGCCGGGTCCGTTGAACTGCCGAGCAGAGGCGAAGCCAGTCTATCTGTCCGAGATCGTTGATACCTTCCGGCACCCTGCCCCGCCCCAACCCCAGATAGCCGCAAAGCTCTTCAACCGAACAATGATTGGCCTTCGCCAGTCGCCCAATCCAGCTGGACAGAAGCTCATCGCGTGACGGCGGTGGCCGGAACGGTAACGATTTGACGTTCACCCGAATGCGGCGGCAGGCTGGCGAGGGATGTTCCAGGCGTGCTTCGTCCAAACCGGCTGCCAGGCCTGAACTGCTTCGTCCGTGATCCGCTCCTCACCGGTCTCGATCGCATCGATAGCCAGGGACTTGATCATGATGAACACGCGCGAGGTGACACCGCCGGTCACTTTCAGGATCGTCCGTAGCGACGCCACTGTCAGGCCTGACCGCTGTTCGAGCGCCATCGCGGCAATCAGTGTCTGGATTAGCCGGGAGAACTCCACATCATCTTCCCAAAGCGGCAGATAGTGTTCGTCCAGACGTCGGGCCAGCTGGTCGTCTCCTCGAACCGCTTCCAGGGCTTCGTTCACACCGAAGACGACGAGCGAGGCACAGAGATCGTTGGCGAGGAACCGGAGCATGTTCAGGAATCGGCGTTGCTCCCGATAGCTGCCAGCAAGCAAATTGTGCACCTCGTCGATCATCAACATCCTAAGGTCCATGTCCCGAAGATGACTGAGCGCGCGCACCTCGAGCTCGGATACGGTATGCCGGCCCCACATCGGCGCCCCGATCGTTGCCAGGATGTGCTGATAGAACCGTCTTTCATCCGGCGCGGGCGGCGCCTGAACCAGCAGTATGGGTGTCTTCGTGGCGCCCAGTTCGGCGTTGTACTGTGTCGGGTATTTACTCGCCATGCGCTTGGCGATCATTGTCTTGCCGATACCGGAACTTCCATAAACCATCAGCCCCGGCATCCGGCTTTGCTGCGGCATTTCCATCAGGGATGTCAATCGGTTGAGAACGATCGTGGCACGGTCAAACGCGATCCAATGGTCGCCGCGGATACGGTCAATTCTTTCGTCTGGGGTCATTGAACTCATCAATCTCATAGGTTGGCAGATCAGGATTGCCCGTGTCGATCGCGAACATTTCGCGCGACGGATCACGGCTTGGTTGGTGCCGGGGCAGCCGCGCTTCTCTTTCGATGTCCAACCGGGCAGTCCGCGTCTTTTGGCGCGCCGCCTCAGCCAGCCGCCGTTGCGCGTCAATCAATTGGAATAGGATCCGCTCGTTGATCCGGCCACCATGTTTTTCCTGCCACTCTTTCCGCGCCCGCCGGCTTTCCCAAAGCGATATTCGCGGGTGGCTGAGGTCCCGGTAGCGCGCCGGGATCACGCGGCCATCACTGGCGATGACCCAGACCTGCGACAGGTCTCGCGGATCGTATTTCACCTGTACCTTGCCCTGCCCGCGTCCAACCAATGACGCGAAGACATCACTCCAGTAATAGACCCCGAAGAGCGTGATACCGGTGCGGCCGAGCTGGCGCCACTCGAACGGCATGAAGCTTATCCGAAAGGCATCGACATCTACAACCTGCCGTCCGGCGGTATCACCGCCCATGTCCGCCCAAGCCGCAAGCGGCGTTCTCCCAAGAGCTTGGTGAACCGTATTGTGATAGCGACAGATTTCCAGATGAAGCCAATCCTCGAACTCGGTCAGTGTCAGGGCCGCATGCTTCTCACTGTCATAGTCGCCCTTCTCGACGATTGAGGAATGCGTAGTCCCGGGCAGCACATGAACGGCACCCATGGTCGTTCCGATCAGCCGTTCGACATGACCGCCATAGTGTTTGCCGCCAAGCGGACGATACTCGACAGTAATGCCCCAATCTTCGCAGGCCATTCTAAAGGCGTCACTGTGGAACTCCTGCGCATTGTCGACGTGGATCGCCTTAGGAATGCCGGCCGTCGGCCAAATCACCTCTTCCAGTGTTCCAGGGACGTGCACCGATTTCCGGCGCACACAGTGATCGAGACACAAGGCGATCGACAAGACAGATGGCTCATCGAAAGTGACATGGACCCCGAGAACGATCCGGCTCGCGACGTCGATGGCCACCGTCAGATAGGGGCGCGCAAGCGGCCGTCGATTGACGTGATCGACCAACGTGATGTCCGAAGTTGTATGATCGATCTGAACGACTTCCAGCGGGGCTGAAACTTCAAGTCGGCCAGGACGCGCGGCAAAGACCTTGTCAGCCTCCTCTGCCCCGCGCCGTTTCCGGATGACCTCTCGCTGATCCATCGCGTCGAGTCGGGCCTTGACCGTTTTCCGGGTCGGGGGTTGAAATCCTTTCGCCTCGCACTCGGCACGGATCTCACGCCAGATGCGAAGAAAGCTCGAGCGCTCGCGAACCAGATAGTAACGCTGCAGACTCTCATCGATGATGATTTCGACGTCTTGCGCGATCCGTTTCGACCCCGGTTTCGGCCCGCGACGGTCCAACTCCAACGCCGTGGCACGTGCATCGTTCTCTCTAAGACGTCGGTAGAGTGACCATGTGTGGCTTTTCGCCAAGCCGAGTTCCCAAGCGGCGTCACCAATAGCAGCGCTGATCGGCTCGCCCCTCTTCTCAAGCTCCAGGATCGGCCGAAGAACCGCTGCACGATGTTTCGCAAGACGCTTGTTGGCCACCTAAATCTCCCGCCCCAATAGGTCGACACTTATCCACAACTCAGACCGTACGGCAATTAAGGGCACAGTATGCTAATTAACGGTACAATATGAAAATTAAGGGTGCAAACCGCCGGGAGTGGAAAAGCTCTGGGGATTTGCATTGGTAGTGTCGCAAA
>NZ_LXYI01000027.1 GCF_001650875.1 Sulfitobacter sp. EhC04 | reverse complement strand
GATGCGCGCCCGCAATCCACTTTCGAGCACCTCGTCAACAAAGACCCGAGCGATCAATTGGGTGGCATTTTGTGTCAGCATATTGAGGCTTTATGACACTGCCTGCAGGCAATTCAAGAGGTAAGCTCGCAATGAGGGGGACATCATGGATAGTACATTTGCGGTTATCGTCACGGGCGCTGCATCCGGATTGGGTCAAGCGGCCGCCAAGAGGCTAGTGCAGCAAGGCTATTCGGTTGCGGCGGTTGACCTGACAGAAATTGACCAGCAGGCATTGCCTAATGGTGTCAAAGCCTATCAGGTTGACGTCTCCGACACTGACGCCGTCGATGGGATGTGCGAGCAAGTCAAACGTGACTTCGGAGGCATGGTTGGTTTGGTCAACTGCGCAGGCATTGTGCAGGGCGGAAAATTGGTGTCTCGCAAAGGCCCGCATGACGCAGATGTCTTCAAAAAGGTGATCTCGGTAAATGTCATTGGCACGTTCAATTTGATGCGTGCTGCTGTTTCGCATATGGCCGCAAACTCTCCAGACAGTGATGGCCAGCGGGGCGTCGTCGTCAATACATCCTCTATCGCAGCCTATGACGGGCAAATAGGTCAGATTGCCTACGCTGCTTCTAAGGGGGCTGTTGCGTCCATGACGCTACCTGCGGCACGAGACATGGCAAATCTTGGAGTGCGGGTCGTGTCTATTGCGCCCGGCATTTTTGATACGCCCATGTTGGCAGGGCTTCCGGAAGATGTGCGCGGTGCGTTGGAAGCAACAGTGCCGTTCCCCGCAAAATTGGCCGACACCGCCGATTTTGGCGCGCTCGTCTCTCATATTTTCGAAAACAAAACCCTAAACGGAGAGGTCATCCGTCTGGATGGTGCACTTCGTATGGCTCCGCAATAAGGATTTAGTAATGCTTGATGATCCGATCGTTATTGTCGGTGCAAAGCGCACGCCTATGGGCGGACTCGGCGGTGAGTTGAGCGGCATGACAGCAGCCCAGCTTGGATCTGTTGCGGTATCGGCAGCTTTGCACAGCAGTGGTGTTGCGCCAGCAGACGTGGATGAGGTGATCTTTGGCAACGTGTTGAGCGCGGGGCAAGGTCAGGCTCCCGCCCGACAAGTGTCATTGGGTGCGGGCATACCGGAGTACGCTGGGGCGGCAACCGTCAACAAGATGTGCGGGTCCGGGATGAAGACCGCCATGATGGCTTATGATAGTCTCGTGGCTGACAGCATTGATCTGGCTGTCGTTGGCGGCACGGAAAGCATGTCTAACGCGCCTTATCTTTTGCCCCGCGCCCGTCAAGGGTTGCGCATGGGGCACGCCCAAGCCATGGATCACATGTTTCTCGACGGGCTCGAAGATGCGTATGAAACCGGCACCCTGATGGGCGTTTTCGCTGAACGCTGTGCGACGGATTATCAGTTCACCCGCGACGCACAGGATACCTATGCCATCACCTCGCTGGATCGCGCGTTGGCAGCGCAGGTGAATGGCCACTTGGCGGGTGAAATTGCACCTGTTGATGTGCCAATCAGGCGCGGTACAAACAGCGTCGATAGTGACGAACAGCTGCGCAATGCAAAGCGTGACAAGATCCCAACCTTGCGGCCCGCTTTTGCCAAAGACGGAACCGTGACGGCGGCCAATGCATCTTCGATCTCGGATGGAGCTGCGGCGCTTGTTATGACGCGGGCCAGCGTGGCCGAGGCAAAGGGGCTGACGCCGCTTGCCCGGATATTGGGGCACAGTACGCATGGGACGACTCCGGATCGGTTTCCGGTGGCCCCGATCAACGCCGTCGAAAAGTTGCTGACAAAGACCGACACCAAAATTGGCGACTATGATCTGTTCGAAATCAACGAGGCCTTCGCGGTGGTTGCAATGGCCGCCATCAAGACACTGGGTCTGCCGCATGATCAAACCAATATTCACGGCGGCGCCTGCGCGTTGGGGCATCCGATTGGGGCGTCTGGTGCCCGGATCATGGTCACACTGCTGAATGCGATGCGCACGCTGGATGTCAAACGTGGCATGGCCAGTATTTGCATTGGCGGTGGCGAAGCTACTGCCATCGCGTTGGAACTAATGGAGTAAACTGATGAGCCTTGACGACACACAACAAGCTATCCAAGACACCGCCCGCCAGTTCGCTCAAGAACAACTTTGGCCTGGCGCAGAGCACCGCGACCGCAACAGCGAATTTCCCAGGGCCGCACTCGATGAGATGGGCACACTTGGCTTCCTTGGCATGCTGGTCCCAGAGGAATTTGGTGGCATGGACAGCGACACGATCAGTTATTCAACCGTCGTTGAGGAAGTCGCTGCCGGTGACGGAGCCTGTTCAACGATCCTTTCAGTTCATTCTTCGGTCGCCTGTGTTCCGATTGCAAAATATGGAACGGAAACACAAAAGCGGAAATACCTGCCCAAACTGGCCAGTGGCGCATGGATTGGTGGCTTTGCTCTTACTGAACCGCAGGCTGGATCAGATGCGTCCAACCTGCGTACAACGGCCGTGCGTGATGGGGATCACTATGTTCTAAATGGCGCCAAACAGTTCATCACGTCGGGCAAAAACGGGGCGCTGATCATCGTCTTCGCGGTTACTGACAAGTCGGCAGGCAAGAAAAGTATTAGCGCATTCATCGTTGAAACTGACACACCGGGCTATGAGGTCGTGCGGGTTGAAGACAAACTGGGCATCAATGCATCCGACACCTGCCAACTAAGCTTTAACGATATGCGCATCCCCGCCGAAAACCTTTTGGGAGAAGAAGGCGAAGGATACAAGATCGCTCTGGCCAATCTGGAGGGCGGTCGCATAGGGATTGCTTCCCAAGCTGTTGGAATGGCACGCAAGGCGTTTGAGTTGGCGCGCGACTACGCCGCAGACCGGCAAGCCTTTGGGTCTGCGATTGCCTCCCAGCAAGCCGTTTCATTTAAACTGGCAGACATGGCCACCGAGATTGAGGCGGCGCGGCAGCTTGTTCGATTGGCAGCGTCACAAAAAGACGCAGGCATCCCCTGTCTGCAACAGGCCTCAATGGCGAAGCTGTTCGCTTCTGAGATGGCAGAGCGGGTGTGCTCTGCCGCGATCCAGATCATGGGCGGCTACGGCTATCTGAAAGACTACCCTGTCGAACGGATCTACCGCGATGTGCGGGTGTGCCAAATCTACGAGGGAACGAGCGAAATTCAACGATTGGTCATCGCGCGTGACATCATGCGTAACGCGACCTGAGGGAGGACAAAATGATCACATTCGACCATATAGCACGCGACTACGAAACGGCATGGACGACCTACAAGCCCGACATTCCAACGCATTTCAATTTTGCATTTGATGTTCTGGATGTACGGTCCCGTGAGGCCGACAAGGATGCTTTGCTGGCGGTGAACATCACTGCGGGCACAAAAACTGCCGTGACCTATTCAGAACTCAGCACGGTGTCCGCGAAATTTGGGCAAGCGCTGTTGGCACTTGGCTTGCAACGTGGTGATGCGGCTTGTGTCGTCATCGGACGGGAACCTGCGTGGCACAAGGTTTTGTTTGGTTGTATGAAGGCGGGCGTGATATCGATGCCGGGCACGAACCTTTTGACGGCGAAAGACATCGCTTACCGGATTAATCAGGCTGGGGCCAAGGCCGTGATCGTTTCGCTGATGCATGTTGAAAAAGTCGACAGCATCCGCGCCGAATGCCCAACTTTGGAACATCTGATTGTGGTGGGTGAGGCCTCAGGCGATTGGTTATCGTTTGAAATGCTATGTGCGGACCAAGATGGGTCGCTGGTGGGGGGCGACGTCGCACCGTTCAGCGCTTCAGATACGATGATGATATATTTCACGTCCGGCACTACTGCTTTACCCAAGATGGTGCCACGTGATTTCGGCTATGCTTTGGCGCATGCGGCAACGGCGCTATTCTGGATGGACCTACGCGAAAGCGACATACACTGGACGTTGACCGATACTGGCTGGGCAAAGGCGGCTTGGGGGATGTTGTTTCCGCAAATGCTGATGGGCTGTACCACGGTATTATATGATGCGCCCGGTATGGATGTGGAGGCGCATTTGCGTGCCATCAAAGAGATTGGTGTGACAACATTTTGTGCGCCACCAACCGTCTACCGCCTCTTTGCACAACAGGATCTGACGCAATACGATCTATCGTCTTTGCGTCGTTGTCTTGGCGCTGGCGAGCCGCTGAATCCCGAGGTTATCCGGTATTGGCAAGAGCATACGGGTACGATCATCGCGGATGGCTACGGGCAGACAGAGACAATTAATATCGTTGGTAATTTCCCTGGCCTCGAGACGCGAAACGGGTCGATGGGAAAACCAGTACCTGGTTTTGACATCAACGTGGTTGATGATGAAGGCAGTGTCTTGCCAGATGATGAGGTCGGTCATATCGCGATCAAAATCTCAGATGCCTGGCCCGCTGGCCTATTCCATGGCTATTTGCGCGACGGAGAGCTTATAACTGACTCCTTCCGCAACGGTTGGTACTACACCGGAGATACCGCCTCCAGAGATCCCGACGGATATCTTTGGTTTGTGGGCCGATCCGATGACCTGATCTCTTCCTCGGGTTATCGGATCAGCCCGTTTGAGGTCGAAAGCGCGCTGCTTGAGCATGACAAGATCATGGAAAGTGCCGTAATTGGTGTTCCTGATGAAACTCGTGGGCAATTGGTCAAAGCATACATCATTCTTGCTGACGGGGTGGTCGGCAGTGAAGCGTTGGCAGCCGAGATACAAGATTTTTGCAAAAACCTAACAGCGCCATATAAATATCCCCGCGAGATTGAATTCGTAGATTCGCTACCCAAAACGATTTCGGGTAAGATCAGGCGCGTAGAGCTGCGTGGGGCATAGACGAAGGGAGGGCATAATATGTTGGTATACGATGAGTGGCGGACCCGATTGCGGGAATGCTGTGGTCATTACTACTCGGAGCCCACCAAGGATTGTGCTGCGTCTGAGCGGTTTGACGTGAACGAGGTCCATGGCCTTCACATGGCTTCAATCAATTGCACTATCAACCGGTTAAGCCGAACCCAGCAAGGTATTCGCCGGGACGATGCAGAGCATTTCTTTTTGTTGCATCAAGTTTGTGGGGAAACGGGTGTCAGACATTGCAACAAGGAAACCGTTCTTAGGCCAGGTGAATTCCTATTGCTCGATTCGACGCGTCCGGCAGAGTTGTTCTTCGAGAATCAGACATCCGAGTTTGAGTCTGTTCATATTCCGCGGAACCTATTTCTATCGGACCGGAAGCATGCTCCGGCAACGGGCACGAAAGTTACATCGCGCCATCCTCTTCATGCGAGCTTGGAAAACCTCACTAGCATCGAGGTGAACAAAGACGAACTCGATCACTTTAAATCGGAAGACTTCTTTGATTTTGTCGCGATGGCCTTCGGCCCAGAATTAGAACACGTCTCAATGAACCATCTGCGCAATCGGGGCGGACGGATGCGCTATATGTCACAGGTAATTGATCAAAACCTCAGTAATCCTGACTTTTCCATCGACTATCTGGCACGATGCGTTGGGCGGTCACGACGGCAACTTCAGCGCGATTTTTCCAGCTCAGGCACGAGTTTCACCGAATTCTTGCTAGAGCGCCGTCTTCAGCATTTTATCGCTGCCAGCCAAATTTCAGGCCGTCGGGGCCGGCAGATGAGCATCGCTGAGTTGGCACATTCGTCTGGGTTTTCGGATCAATCCCATTTCAACCGGATATTCAAGAAACGCTATGATCTCAGCCCCACAGCGTATCTAAGCAGAGCCTCTTAATTGTCTGTTTTTGGGTCGTTTTTTTGGCGCAGGATGCAAATCAGTAGGCGTGCGGCTTCAAGACATGGTCAACAAATGATGCTTCTATCTTGATCGTGGCGCTCGGATGGGGGCCAACTTAAGGGAGGACACCGATGGGACTTAAATCGTTCATGCGGTGGGTAAGGAGAGATTCAATGGACATGAAAATGCTGATTAACGGTCAGATGGTAGCATCTGATAAGTGGGTTGATGTGATTAACCCAGCAACAGAAGAGGTTTTTGCGCGGGTGCCGCATGCCTCGGAAGCCCAACTTGACGAGGCCGTTGCAGCCGCGTCAGTAGCCCAAAAGAGTTGGGAGAAAACATCCATGGCTGATCGTCGCGCCAAGGTTGAAGCTTTGTCTGCTGCATTGGCAGAAAACGAAGCTGAGCTGGCACGGCTGATCACGCTTGAACAGGGCAAGCCGCTTCCAGAAGCGGCTGGCGAAGTGCAGTGGGGCATCGGCTATTTGGCGCATACGGCAACACTTGAGTTGCCGGATCGCGTTATCCAAGATGACGATGATTTCTTCATCGAAACGCGCCATAAGCCGTTGGGCGTTGTGGGGGGCATCATCGCTTGGAATTTCCCGATTTTGCTTTGCTGCTGGAAAATTGGCCCAGCCTTGATGGCAGGCAATTCAATCGTATTGAAGCCGGCGCCAACAACGCCTGTTGCCGCGCTACGTTTGGCGGAGATATGTGCCGAAATCTTCCCAGCTGGCTTGGTGAATATCATCACCGACAACAATGATCTTGGGCCAAAGATGTCCGCGCACTCTGGTATCTCCAAGATTGGCTTCACGGGCTCTTCAGAAACTGGCAAGCGCATCATGGCGTCTGCTGCGAACACAATGAAACGGGTCACTTTGGAGATGGGTGGCAATGATCCATCCATCGTGATGCCTGATGTTGACGTGAAGGCTGCGGCAGAAAAGGTTTACGGTGGTGCATTCTTGAACGCGGGGCAGGTCTGCTTGGCGGTGAAACGTGCGTATGTACATGAGAACATCTACGATGAGTTCTGCGAAGCACTTGCTGATCTTGCGGGGCAAGCCGTCGTGGGCGATGGCTTGAAGCAGGGTACAACTGTTGGGCCTATCCAAAACAAAGCGCAATATGAAAAGATCAAAGGATATCTTGACGATGCTAAGGCTTGCGGCACCATCATTGCTGGTGGCGAAGCCCCAGCAGGCAAGGGCTATTTTATCAAGCCAACTATCGTGCGAGATGTAAAAGACGGCGACAAAATTGTGGATGAAGAACAGTTCGGTCCAATCCTGCCGGTCGTTTCTTTTGCAGACATTGATGATGTGGTTTCTCGTGCCAACAATAGCGACTACGGCTTGGGTGGATCCGTTCATTCAAAGGACGTCGAAAGCGCGACTGAAATTGCAGGCCGCATCGAATCCGGATCGGTTTGGGTGAACCAACAGCTCAACATCGGGCCGCACATCCCAATGGCCGGTTTCAAAGGGTCGGGGCTTGGGGTCGAGCAATCTACTGAGGGCCTTGCAGAATACTGCCAAATGCAAGTGATCAACGTCGCAAAAACGGCCTGATCTAACGACAAATAACGTTGGCTCCACAACAGTGGAGCCAACGTGCGAGGGAATACATGACACACCGTTTACCGCAAGCCGGCTTTTCGCACGTTATAGGGCTAACTGATCAACCGCTAATCGAAAAAACAATTCCGGAAATGCTGCTTCAAACCGCTGCGCGATTTGGCGATCGTGAGGCAGTGTCCGTCATCAAATAGTTTGAGACAGATGGCAGTTTGACTCTGAGGAGTCATCGCTCATCTGGTTTCATTTAACCAGCGGATTTAGCGTGCTGCAAGCGCCTTAGCTTCATAGTCCTCCTTTTTGTCTTTTCCCTTTCAAGCAGGATTGTGTGGCCACGGCCTGTGTAAACGTCGGCAGGTGTGACGTTTTTCAGGCTCTCATGGTATCGCTTATGGTTGTAGTGCCCAACAAAGGCAGCGATATGCGCTTCAAGATCACCGGGTAAGAAGTAGTTTTCCAGCAGAATGCGGTTCTTCAGTGTTTGATGCCATCGCTCGATTTTGCCTTGTGTTTGCGGATGATAAGGCGCGCCGCGAGTGTGCGTTATGCCTTTGACTTCCAGATATTCAGCCAGATCGCCGGAGATGTAACATGGACCGTTATCGGACAGAAGGCGGGGACGATGTACCACATTTGCCTGATCCAACCCTGTTGCTTCCAAGGCTTGGTTCAACGTGTCTTGAACGTCCGATGCAGCCATGCCGGTACAGAGTTTCCATGTGATGATATAGCGGCTGTAGTCATCCAAGATCGTGCTGAGATAGAACCAACCCCAGCCAATGACCTTGAGATAGGTGAAGTCAGTTTGCCAAAGCTGATTGGGTGCTGTCGTCTTATCGCGGAACTCATCAGCTGCTTTCATCACGATGAAGGCTGGACTGGTGATCAGGTCATGTGCCTTGAGGATCCGATACGTCGAAGCCTCTGATACAAAATAGCTTTCCTTGTCTGTGAACGCCACCGCCAGTTCGCGTGGCGACAGTTCCGTCTCTTTCAGCGCTAACTTCACAACCTTGCACCGAACTTCGTCAGGAATGCGGTTCCAAACATGCTTTGGCTTGGGGGATTGATCCTGCAGCCCAGCCTCGCCACGCTGCAGATACCGATCATACCAACGATAGAACGTGGTGCGTGGGATACCCAGCTTGGCCAGTGTCAGCCGGGCCGACAGATGCGACCTTTCGACCAGATGGATGATCTCCAGTTTCTCAGATGCGGCATATCTCATTCGGGGTCGCCCCCACCGTCGAACATGCTTTTTTTGAGCAAACGGAGTTCCAGAGTCTGCTTCGCAACCACTTCCTTCAGATCGCGGGCTTCTCGACGCAGATCCTTCACCTCGTCTGTGTTCGCAGCACGTGCCGTATCGCCAGCCAGACGCCGCTTGCCAGCTTCCATGAAGTCTTTCGACCACTTGTAGTAGATGCCCTGCGAGATGCCTTCACGGCGACACAGCTCAGCGATGCTGTCCTCCCCGCGCAGGCCGTCCAGCACAATCCTGATCTTTTCTTCGGATGAATAATGCTTGCGCGTTGCGCGCTTGATATCTTTGACGATCTTCTCGCCAGGGCTTTTAGTTGTCTTTCTCATCGTCCACTCCTCGGTGGTTACGATGAGCCAAGAACACTCTCTTATCAAATCGGCCTATTGGGACCCATAGGCGCTGACGTCAGACACGCGACCACAAACGGCACGTTATGATTTGTAACCGCTTTATCTAATACACTACGCATGTCACTCAATTTGATTTCTCTCTTTTTTCCAAGCCAACCAACCCAAAAATCGATCACCAGTTCTCTACTTATGATGCTAACTACTGCCTTCATTTCGCAAGAGAGATGTGGGCCTGTTCGCTGATCTTGTCGCAATAACCAACATCTTTGGCGGGAAATGCCAAAGTTGTGGATTAGTGGAAAATGACTCCTATGGATTACTCTTCTGTTATACGATGCACAAATGGAGGATATTGTTATGACTTGGACTACACCAGTACTGCGCGAGATTGAGTGCGGCATGGAAATTAACATGTACGGCCCTGACGGTGACCGTGAAGGCGACGACGGCGTCTTATTCTAGAAGACTGTTGCGCGGAGTATCACATCTATGTTCCGGGCTTTGATATTGGGTGCCGTTGCGGGAGGAGGGCTTCCGCAGTGGAACTGTGGTTGTGAAAATTGCGCGGCTTGCCGTGCAGGATACATCCCTGAGCAAACTCAGAGTTCGATCGCTGTAACTGCCAACGGTGCGGATTGGGCGATCATCAATGCCTCCCCCGACATCCGGCAGCAATTGGCGCGAACGCCTATGTTGCATCCGACTGGTGTGCGTAGTGTGCCTTTGGCATCCGTCTTGCTGACCAATGGGGATCTTGATCATATTGCAGGGCTTTTGTCGTTGCGTGAACAACAGGCATTTGATCTGTTTGCCACGCGTGACATCCACCGGGTGTTGGAAAACAATCCGGTGTTTTCTGCGCTCAACCCTGAATTTGTAACCCGCAAGATCACACACTTGAACGCAACCTTTTCGTTGGTGTCCGGTTTGACCTGCACGACATTTGCCGTGCCAGGCAAAGTACCGCTTTTCATGGAGGGGGCGGAGGTACAGACTGATCTTGAAGGCGAGCAGACGGTTGGTGTCGAGATTACCTACGACGACGCCCGTATCTTCTATATACCCGGCTGTGCGGCCATGACGGACGCGTTGCGTGCGCGGCTTCAGGGAGCGGATATTGTGTTTTTTGACGGTACGCTGTGGACAGACGATGAAATGGTACAGGCCGGGTTGAGCCGGAAAACAGGCAAGCGCATGGGTCATATGTCAATGTCAGGGCCCGACGGCACTATCGCCGCGTTCCGGGATATAGATGTGAAGGAAAAGGTCTTTGTACACATGAACAACACCAACCCCGCGCTTGATCTACGCTCGGCCGTTGCCCGTGACATCAGGGCTGCGGGCTGGACAATCGCACGGGACGGTATGGAGTTCGCGTTGTGAGCATCCGCGATGCATTCGAAGCCCGTTTGCGGGACGTGGGACCGGCGCGGTATCATGATTTGCACCCGTTTCATAAAATGCTGCATGGCGGCGATTGTTCAAAAACCCAAGTGCAGGCCTGGGTCATCAATCGGTTCTACTATCAGGCCAGCATCCCCATCAAGGACGCGGCGTTCATGAGCAGGGTCGAGGACCCTGCCTTGCGCCGGGCATGGCGATCCCGGATAGAGGACCATGACGGCACCGGGGACAACGAAGGCGGCATCATGCGGTGGCTGCGGCTGGCTGATGCGGTCGGAATCGACCGTAACTACGTTGCCAGCAAGCGAGGTGTGCTGCCCGGGACTCGTTTTGCGGTGGATGCCTACGTGCGGTTTGTGCGCGACCGTCCGTTGCTCGAGGCGGTGGCCGCCTCGCTGACCGAACTCTTCGCACCCAAGATCCATGCGGACCGCATTCGCGGGCTGCTCAAAAACTATGAATTTGCGAATGACAACAGCCTCTCGTATTTCCAGAACCGATTGAAAGAAGCGCCAAAGGATGTGGCGTTCGGCCTGTCATGGGTGCTGGATCATGCCGACACGGCAGAGAAACAGGAAGCGGCTATTGCAGCGCTGGAATTCAAGACAGATGTGCTTTGGGCGCAGTTGGATGCGTTAACCGCAGCCTATGTAACGCCTGCCGCCATCCCGCCGGGGGCGTGGAAACCCGGTACATTTCAGGCCGTCCCATGACGTTGAAGGGCAGCGATATACCCATCCTACCACGCGGCGTGAGGGTGCATTTTGACAAGGTGCGCGACACTTGGTTCTTGCTTGCCCCTGAACGGGCCATCGTTCTGGACCCTATCGGTTGCGCGATCCTTGAAGAGATCGACGGCGCGGCAAGTTTTGATATGGTCGTTCAAACGCTGGCTCTGACACATCATGCACCGGCAGAGGCGGTCGCCAAGGATGTGGCGGCCTTTATCACCAAACTGTCAGACAGGCGTATTCTGGAGGTCAAACCATGACGCCCCCGCCCCCTATTGCGATGCTTGCAGAGTTGACGCACCGTTGTCCGCTGTCATGCCCTTATTGTTCGAACCCGGTGGCTTTGACACAAAAGGCACGCGAATTGGGCACGGACGTCTGGCTCGATGTGATTCGGCAAGCGGCGGAACTGGGTGTGTTGCAGCTTCACCTGTCGGGAGGAGAACCGGCTGCACGAACGGATCTGGTGGATCTGGTTGCGGGCGCACGGGCAGCGGGCCTTTATACCAACCTGATCACCTCTGCCGTTGGTCTGACCGAGAAGCGTGTAGCGGCACTGGATGCGGCGGGTTTGGATCATGTGCAACTGTCCTTGCAAGGTACTGACGCCGACATGGCCGACCGTATCGGCGGTTATCAGGGCGGCTTCAAACGCAAGATGGCCGCAGCGCAATGGATTGTGGACGCCGGGCTGCCCCTGACATTGAACGCGGTGGTCCACCGTCAGAACCTGCATCAACTGCCCGAGGCCATCGATATGGCGATTACGATGAAAGCGCGCAGGATCGAAGTTGCCATTGTGCAATTTCACGGCTGGGCGTTGCAAAACCGTGACTTTCTTATGCCCACGCGCGCGCAAGCGCGAGAGGCCAGCCACATCGTGGCAGAGGCGCGCGACCGACACAAAGGCACCTTGGTGATCGACTATGTCCCCGCCGATTATCACGGTGATTACCCCAAAAGATGTATGGGCGGCTGGGGCACGTCCGGGTTGAACATCACACCGGAAGGAGATGTGTTGCCCTGCCATGCCGCACAAACCATCAAAAACCTGTCATTTGACAATGTCACCGACCGCGCGCTTGGCGATATCTGGTACAATGGGGCCGCATTCAATGTCTATCGTGGTGATGACTGGATGCAGGAACCTTGCCGGTCGTGTGATCGCAAAAAACTTGATTTCGGCGGCTGCCGGTGTCAGGCGATGGCACTTGCGGGGGACCCGGCGGCGACGGACCCGACCTGCATCAAGTCACCGCACCACGGGGTGCTTGTGCAATACACCGAAAAGCAACCGGCGGAAGATGTCACTGCCATCTACCGCGAGATGCCAAAATCCTGATCGGTCAGCCCGGCACGGTGGTAGAATGGTCAGAAACATATTCGCGCGGCGAGCGCCCGTATTGTTCTTTGAAGCCACGGTTGAAGTTTGAAAGGTCGCGAAAACCTACATAATAGGCCACTTCGGAAATACGCGCGGGTTTGCTCTGTGACCCGATGGAGCAGAGGGTCTCTGCAACAAGCTTGAGCCGCCGGGACCGTACCGCCTTGGCGAAACTGTCGTTTGCTTCCTGAAATACCCGCTGCACCTGTCTGCGCGAAATGAGCATCCGGTCCGCCAGCCAATCCAGCGTCAATTCGTCTTCGGTCAGGTGGCTTTCAATCAACTGGATGGCAAACTGAAAACGATCCTCGTTCACACCGGGATGATAGTTAGGTTCCACATTTTCCACATTGCTGAACGCCAGCTGGATCATGTTCAGCAGCATATCGCTGCTGGCTTTGTGAACATCGCCGTCGACCTTGCCGCCCAGTGCGAAATTACTGATTTGCTTTTGGATCGTTGCCGCCATTGGATGTTCGGCACACATCTTCAGGCCAATCTCTACTTCATGCTTGCTGGCGGCCAGAAAGGTGCTGCGCGGCATATGAAGCGAGATCAGATGACCGGGCGCACTGTCAAAATCCAGTTCGGCTTCTTTGGTGGAATCAAGAAGCAGACTTTCGCTGGGGTTGAGAATGACACGGTTGTTGTTGTGCCGTACTTTCAGCTGGCCAGTGAGCTGGAACAGGAAAAAGATGTGTTCACTTTCGTCACGCTTGATCCCGGCCCGGTCGCGCTTGATGCAGTCCACATCCCCTGCAACCGATGCCACGTCCAACGTGTCGAATTTATGGGCGTCCACGCGGCCGTGAATAAGTCTTTGACGGGGTTTTGCCACGCCATAGTAGTGGCCGCAGATGCTGTGCAAATTTTCTTGCCAGTCATCGTAATGCATCGGCTTATTCATCGGTTTCCTCCCAAAACACGTGAAATTTCGCTGAGTGATTCTGTACAGCTTAGCAGCATTTTCGATATTTTCACCAGTCTTGGCGGGGAGTGGAAAAGCTCTGGGGATTTGCATTGGTAGTGTCGCAAA
>NZ_LXYI01000026.1 GCF_001650875.1 Sulfitobacter sp. EhC04 | reverse complement strand
TCGCCGAAACCTGTGGACATATCCTAAATAGAGGCACAGAAATCGCCAAAATAGGCCAGAAGCGGTAATTTCTCTTTTATTAGGGTACTACGACATCTTTGTTGACGAGGTGCTCGAAAGTGGATTGCGGGCGCGCATCGACATTTCGTCCTTGATGAGCGACCTCAACCTCTCATACAGCGACCTCGATCATCTTAGCGCTGAGAGTTTCGCAGCCTTTTGGCTTGAGGTGTCAAAACGCATGGGTGACGAATTTTTTGGCCTTGGTCAACGTCCAATGGCACCGGGGAGCTTTACCTTGATGGGGCACGCTGTGCGTGGTGCCCGCACCTTTGAAATAGCGCTCCGTCGGGCGTTACGATTTCTAAAGGTTGTTGTTGGTGAACCCTATGGTGAGCTACATATCAACGATGGGATATGTACAATCCAGCTACACGAAACAAACGGGTTTCGATCAGCTTTTGCTTATCGAACATTCTTTCTGATCCTGCACGGGCTAAATTGTTGGCTTGTCCGCGAACGCATTCCGTTAAGGCATATCCAGTTCCCATGCCGCGCGCCGTCGGCCAATAACGACTATGGGGATTTCTTCGGTAAACCGGTCACCTTCGACGCGCCCGATGCATCGCTATCTTTTGACACAAAATATCTCAAACGGCCCACACGCAGGAGTGAGAAAGAATTGAAAGTGTTTTTGCGAAGCACACCGGAAACCTTCTTGCGCGGATACCGCCCGGTCCTCAGCCTCAAACGTCAAATCCTTGACATATGCAAAGCGCAAGAGTTATCTCAAATGCCTAGTACCAAAGTGTTAGCTGCCCAGCTTGGTATGTCAAAATCAACCTTGCACCGGAGGCTGCGCGTCGAGGGCCAAGCAATACGCCTCATCAAAGACGAGATTCGCAGATCAAAGGCCGCATATCTGCTCAAGTTCACAGACGCGTCGATTGACGAAATTGCACAATCGGCAGGTTACGCAGAACCCTCTGCCTTTCATCGCGCTTTTCGGGCTTGGTATCAAACGACACCGGGCGAGATGCGTCGAAAACAAAGGCACTTGAAGAACATCTGATGTGTCGTTGTTAAGACATTTAGAGGAGAACCATTGCGGATTACCCTCGTCGTGTCGCCGCATAAAGCCGGTTGGCGATGAGAAAAAAAGCAGCACCTGAGATCACAACAACGGCGATCGCCATTGGTGCAACTGTGAGATATGCAGAAAACCTTATGAATTCGACAGCATAACTGAAGGGGTTTAACGCGCAAATGAAGTACAGCAACTCTGAGCTTTCTCGCATACGCCACAGCGGATAAAGCGCACTGGATAGAAAGAAGAGCGGAAAGATCACAAAATTCATGACAGTTGCAAAGTTCTCAAGCTGACGAATGACAGAAGAGAGCAGCAGACCAAGCGCGCCCAACATCAATCCGACGCTGACGAGCGCGGGCAATATGAATAGATAGCCTGTCGCAGGAAGAGAAACGCCAAAAAGTGCTGCTATTCCAAGAAACGTATAAACTTGGAAAACACCGACCAAAACGCCAGCGGCAAGTTTCGAAAACAGAAGCCACCAACGCGGTAGTGGCGCCGTTAGTAAGAGGCGCATCGGGCCAACCTCACGGTCATAGACAAGCGAAAGCGATGATTGCATTCCGTTGAACAACAGGATCATTCCACACAGCCCTGGCAGGATATAGACTTCATAAGTGATGTAAGTTTGATAGGGCGGAATGATTGACACACCCAGGGCCGCCCGAAACCCGGTGGCAAATATCAGTAACCAGACAAGTGGCCGTACGAGCGCTGATAAAAAACGCCCACGTTGAGTTAAGAAGCGGCGAAGCTCGCGCGCGCTAATGACGGAAAGAGCGACAATAGCATGTTGCATCATTCACCACCCTGACGTGCCGTCAATTCAAGAAAAAAATCTGCGAGGCTTTTCGTATCCGCCATCGCCTTGGACAAGCCATTTGCAAGCACTCGTCCTTGATGCAGGATGACGACCTGATCATCATCTAGGATCTCATCTACCAGATGCGTGGCCCATAAAACGGCCTTACCATCCTTAGCCAATTGGTGTGCATAATCAGTAATGTCCCGGCGCGCCTGATGGTCAAGACCTACGGTTGGTTCGTCCAAGAGCAAGACATCTGGATCATGGATCAAGGCACGCGCAAGTTCCATACGGCGGCGATGACCACCGTTCAAATCACGCACTTTTTCATGTGCCCGTTCTTGCATGTCCATACGCTCAAGCGCGAGACCAATACGCTTACGTGCGTCAGCGCCATGAAACCCATGCAGCCCTGCGAAATAAGTTAGATTGTTCTGAACTGTTGTTTCCAAATCAAGTGTAGGCTGCTGAAACACAACCCCCAAGCGCGCAAGCACGGCTAACGGCTTGCTGTCGAGATCGCACCCTTGCACGTAAATTGCCCCCTCTCTGGGGCGGTTAAGATGGGTTAGCAATGAGAACAGCGTCGACTTGCCTGCGCCATTGGGGCCAAGCAAGGCGCAAAACGTGCCCCCTTCGACGGTCAAAGACACGTTTCGCAGCGCCCATTTATCGCGATACCGAAACCCGGCGTTTTCGACTGAGAGCGCAACCGTCATGCGCGCTCACTCAGGCGCGCTGGGTCCCCTTGTAACGTCAATATACGCGTTGCCAGTCGATGCGCCTCTTCAAGATCATGGGTGACGAGCACTGTTGCCGGACGTGCGTCGCGCAGGAGTGTCTCTGTCAGAGATAGCATATCGTCCCGCAGATCAGGATCTAAAGATGTGAAAGGCTCATCCAGAATAAGAACTTGCGGCGCACTCATAAAAGCGCGGGCAAGTGACAGTCTTCGTTGTTGGCCAAGCGAAAGCTGATGTGGGAATTTTGCGGCATGATCAATCAGACCCACCCGCTGCAACATCACTTCCACCTCGTAGTTGGGACTGCCAGGATGAAACAGCGATAGATTCTTGCGCACAGATCGCCACGGCAGCACGGTTGGTTCTTGGAAAACCAGACCTAGCCTACCAGACCGTTCAACGCGACCATCAAACTCTGTATCAAGCCCCGCAATAATCCGCAGGAGTGTTGATTTCCCAATACCGGACGGGCCGACAATCGCTGTTACATCGCCAGCGCCAAGACGCAGATCAATCTGTCCCAGAACCTTCATATCCGCAAAGCGTTTGGATTTAATTTCGACTGAAATCAAACGGATCTCCATCGACTTATTCGGCGTTCTAATGGTTGCAAGAACAGCCATTCAAAGACCAACATTACAACCACAAAGGACAACGCGTAGACCAGAACCAAAGTGATATCGAAAAGCTGAAAATAGAGATGGATTTGAAAACCGATACCATTTGAGCGCCCTAAGAGCTCGACGACCAGCACGATCTTCCAAATGATCGAAAGCCCTCCTCGGCCGGCTGCGATCAGGTAGGGAGCGAGTTGCGGAATTGCTATGTCCCAAAGGCGGCTGCGCCAAGACAACTCGTAGACCTGCGCCAAATCATCGAGGCTTTGCGACCGAGCGCGCACACCTTCGCGAATGACAACAGCTACATTGGGAACCTTGTTCAGTGTAACGGCCAAGATGGCCGCCATCTCGTTCAAGCCGACCCAGAGGTAACACAAGACAATCAACACAAGGGCTGGCAGGTTTAGAAACAGGACCAACCAAGGATCAAGCCATAGGTTCACTTTTGCGAACCGTCCCATGACGTATCCCAAGACTGTGCCAAGGCTCATCGCAAAAACAAACGCCCAAGCGACCCTGACCAAGGTCGCCGATAAATGAAACCAAAGATCTCCGGATCGCAGCTCGTCAAAGAAAGGGGCTATGAGTCGATCAGGGCGCGGCAACGTATCGGCATCCGCCACAACCATTGCAAGTGCTGCCCAGAAAGCAATCAAAAGCAAGAGTGAAATCACAGATATGATCGGCTTGGATGTCATACAAAACTATTCCAGTGTCAGGAACGTACCGGCTGGCAAAGTTGTCGCGTCACCGACAAGCTTCGTGCCTCCAAGCGTTGCCATGACAGCCAACATCGCGTTCGCAGCGACTTCGTCAACCGGCCCCTCTGGTGGAATACCTACCCGCCAATCGTCGCGCAGTGTAAAGAATTGTGCATCGGAACTCGCGTTCATCCGTGCTCGCAAGTCGTTCCAAGCGGCATCATCTTCCGCCAAAATGGCTTTTGCCGCACGAGACGCAGCATAAAACCCCATCACGAGGTTAGGGTTTTCTGCGACAAACACATCCTTGATTACGTAGCCCAAAAGCGGGGTTGCAGGGTCCAGTCCCAAAGCATCGGCAGCATCTGAAACCGAAATGATCTGACGCATGCCTGCGGATTTCATTTTCGCCAAGAAGTGCCAAAAATTGATCGCACCGTCTATCTCACCGGACAAACCAGATTTGAAAATGAGTGGCGGTGCGCCGTAAACCTGTTCGGTAGATGCGACCAGATCAATACCATATTTTTGCTGCGCATAGGCCCTGAGGATCAACCAACTCTTGTCTAAGGGGCCGCCTGCGATACCAATTTTTTCGCCCTTTAGGTCAGCAAGAGTTTGCACCTTGCTATCGGCCGAAACGACAAGCCCGCCGACGGCCGTTGAATATGGAAAAGTGGCATATCCTTTACCGGCGGCACGTTGCCGTGCTGTCCAAATCCAATCCGCGACAACGACATCGGCCTCGCCGCCTTGAAACGCGATCCGGGTTGCATCGCCCCCTGCATAGCCTTGCACCACAAGCTCGAACCCATTTGCCTTGTCCAGTTCGAGACGCTTGATGGTATCAAGTTCCCAATTGACGGTGCCGATCTTAAGAACAGCGACTTTGAGCTGAGGCAATTCTTCCGCCCGCAACACCGCGGGAGAGAGAAGTATGAAGCAAGCGAAAGTAAGCAGGAGGCGATACATCTTGGCTATTCTCAAATCTATTGGATCTGGATATTGATTTTCTGGGATTCGCCACGCGACCCCGGCACCTTCAACACATAACGTCCCGGTTTGATTGCAACGAAGGACAGCTCCAACGTGCCAGCGTCATCGAACTCGAAACTATCGATTGCCATGGGGCGCACTTCGATCTCGTTGATTACGATCTCATCCATCCAAATTGCACGAAAAAAGCCAGGACCGTGTAGCGCGAGCTCCGCTGTCCCATCAGATGTAATCATCATTTCGTAGTATGCACCGGATTCAAGAACCACGTCTTCGCCCAAGGCTTTACCTGATCCAAGCGTGAGTGCGATCTCTTCGCCACGATTGCAGTTCGCAAATAAGCCGGAGAATCCGAGATCATCACAAAGCGGCTCCGCGACCGCGACATTCGCAACGAGTGCGAAAGAGGCCGCAAGCAGTGTTGTCGTCATATTCATTGACTTCATCATTTTCATTTCTCCCTTAATTTAATCCGTAGGCAACAGCGACGCCCCAAGGTTGTTGACCCACTTGAATAGAGCGCAGAGCCTCTTGGCGGGCTACGTCAATAACAGTGATGTCGTTGCTATTACCATTTGTTGTCAGCAGGTATTTTTCGTCAGATGTGAAAGCGAGTTGCCAGACACGCTCTCCGACGAGGATGTATTTCTCGACCTCAAGTGTCTCGGTATTCACAACCGCAACCCGGTTTGATGGGCCGAGGGCAACGAATAGCAATTTGCCGTCTTTGGTTACCAAGCCACCGACGGGTTGCAGCCATTCGGTTTGCACCCCCGGAACGTCAAAGCGAATTTTGCCAACTTCCGTTGGTGATCCATCGCTTGCGATATCAAAAACAGTTACCGTACCCCCGATTTCGGCGGTCACATAAAGCCGTTTTCCGTCCTGGCTATAGCCGGCGTAGCGTGGCCGTTGGTCGACCAAAGCGTTATAACGGATAACATTCGTTTCAGTGTCGATGAAATGAGCCATATTGGTGGTCTCAGAGGTGTTTACCACGAACTTGCCATCCGGACTTACGGCCATCCCCTCTGGTTCGACACCAACGGGCACTTCTGCCAATACTTCATGCGTTTCGGTGTCGACAACGGTGACAAGGTTGTCATCCTCGTTCGCGACGTAGAGCCGCTGCCCACTTGGGTCGAGAACAAAAAGCTCTGGGTCGGGACCAGAAGGCAACGTGTGAATCTCTTCATAAGTGGCTGTGTCGAAGACGCGCACGAGGTTGTCGTCAGACGCGCACACATAGAGCTTTTTCCCATCAGGGCTAACGATGATGCCGCGTGGCCGCAGGCCAGCATCGAACTCGGTCAAAACCTCCCAAGTCGTCCCATCAATAACCGACACAGTGTTACCACGTTCATTACTTACAAAAATGCGGTCAGCCTGAGCAGTTGACGATAGTGCCGCAAACGCGAGCGCGCAAATGAACTTCATCGTTGATCTCTTTCAAATAAGTCGCAGACACTTTCAGGACGATCGAGGCCTAAAGTGTCGAGCGGTGAAAATTGGTGCAAAAACCCTTCTTGCGGCGACACAGATGCATTGATCCGCCCGTCATAAAGCAAGACAGGCTGTCGCATTTGACCGTTCCAATTTCGAAACGTCACAGGTTGCCCTTTGAACGCTGCAAGCTCAAACTCCTCGCTCAACATGAAGCTCCGCAGCTCCGCTGGATCATTCACGCCGGTCCGCACAACGGCTTCTCCGATTGCGCGCAATGCAAGCCAGGCGTCATAATCCGCTTCGGTAACATATCGGCCAGCAAGCTTGTCGAACCGCGATTGAAACTGCATGCCGCCCCAAGATTCTGTTGCTGGGTTGAAGCTGACAGGACGTAGACCGGCCGCCCCCATTGTCGGTCTTGGGGTCCAAAGGTGAAATGGGAGATATGGCGCAAAAACATCTGAGGCATCTGCGGCAATCACCACATCATGGTCTTTCGGATTCTGCACCAGTACCGGAATTTGGCGCTGAACAGCCACGTGCCCAGTATCTGCGCGGCGTGCGCCACCAGTGTCGAGGATTTCACGCTCATCTGTGATGGACAGCCCGAACTTTTGTGCGGCACGCCGATATTCATCCGCAAGTGTGATATCGGAAGGGTTCGACCCATATACAAGAAACCAACGCTTCCACTGTTTAACTGCAGAAAATTGCGCCACCGCATCTGCACGCATCGCCGCACTGGGCGTGATATGGAGCATATTGGCACGACAGTCCGCCGATCTTAAGCGGGTGTCTGTAGCTGCGATATTTAGAAACAGCAGATCAGAGGCTGAATCCGCCGCAGCAATCAGTTCGGCGGCGCGCGCTGACAGGGCAATTATCCCAAAGCCCTCTGCCCTCAATTCTGCAACCCGGGTCAACAGATCTTCGCTCGCAACGCTGTCTGTTTCCAACTCGTAAGAATGGCCCATGAACTGTCCGGTCGTCGCGATATCTTGCAAGGCAAGCTCTGCGCCGGCAAAACCGATATCTTGCGCTTTTTCTTCGAGACGGGATATGGGCCGAAGCTCGGGGTAGTCGACCCGTACCATCGCCATTTTTATCTCAAGCGCTGAAGCAGACATGGCAGACACTGCCAATAGGCTGAAAAGCGTTAATGCCGCGATCAGACGCGGGGTCATTCGGCAACCATCAACATTTGCATGGTGATTCCTTTACTAAGTTCTGTGTCCTGCGGTGCCAAATAGGTTAGCCCTACTTCTTGCGCCAATTCGACGAACCGCCCTAACGCAAGCAGCTCTGAAATTGCCTCATTCAACTGCGGCAGGTCTGGATTCTCTGAAAGAACGGCGATCCCGATATCCAAGCCGATGGAATGGCGCCAATCCGCAAGCCGAAGCTGCGTAAATGGATTTGCCTTTAAGTATGAATCGAAGGCCAAGACATCTACCATCGCTAGATCAAGCCCCTCTTTCTCAACATTCCATAGAAATTCTGTGCCGGGGCTCATCGTAACGAGGTTGCCGCGTTCACCGGGCTTGGTGCGAAGCATCGCGATCGTTCCCGAAAGCGTATTTTCCTGCAAAGCTAAGCGCCGACCAGCCAGATCGCTCGGCCCTGTCGGTTCCGGCGTTCCTTCGCGGTACACCATGCCGACCTGAGTACGCATGTAGCCGTCAGAGACATCAATCGGCGACACATCAACGTATCCTACCAATCGTTGAGACAGCATCCCAGTTTCTAGAGACATCTCGCGTGGCATACCCAACCATCGAGGAAGAACTGCGCGCTCATAATCTGGCACTCCAACTGCAGAGACTAACCGCGGATGTCCCGGCACAATATCGCACAAGCCGAAACCCAACATCGCGTAGGTTTCGCTAAGTGGATTGCTTTCCTCGTCAAGTTCATTTTCATACCATACGGGTTCCAGAGTTTTCCCCATGGAAGTCGCTATTTCTTGAGCCACCCGAAAATCGAAACCGCTGCCGCCTGTTAAGCGCCGTCCGGCCAAAACCCCCGCATTGCGTGGCAGGCAAGCGCGCAGGACGTCATCATTGGTTTCGGCGCTAGAAGCTGCTACCCATAAGGGCGACACCATCAATAACGCAGCCGCGGTGATTTCCCGCAACATGCTTATATTACTCAGATTTTTCACTTTGACCAGCCACTTCCTGCGGCACTTCAGCGCCATCTGGAAATGATTGCGTACCACCACGGGTGGCAACATAGACCCATAGAGCATCAATTTCTTCTGGAAGAAGGATATCACCCCATGCGGGCATGTCCCCTTTTCCGTTCCGAACAGTGTTATAAAAACCAGTCGGATTGTCTGTTGGCCACTTCCGAAGATCGTAGGTCGTTGTCCCTGCGTTCACCATCTTCAAGCCATGACAATGCGAGCAAAACGATTTGTAAGCTGTTTCACCAGCCGCAAAGAGAGGATTCTCTTCGTCAGCGAATGCTGGCGCTCCGAAAAGCGCCAGCATTGCAACAACACATGAGTATTGCTTCATGGTTTCTTTCCTTGGGGAAGCGCAAAGGTCCATACGGCCCCGCCTGCAGGAGTACTTGCAAGATTAGGATCACCTGTGAAAGGTATCCAAGCACCGCCGCTCCCAACAGAAAGCGAGACAAATTGCTGGCCGTCCAATTCATAAGTCACAGGCTGACCAATAATACCGGTCCCCACATTGAACTCATACAGCTTCTCGCCAGTCTCTGTTGCGAACACCTCAAACATACCAAATTGAGAACCCGTGAACAGAATATCGCCGCCCGTCGACAAGATCCCCGCCATACGAGGGGATGGGTCTTTTGTTGACCACTTGACTTCACCCGTCAGCGGATCAAAGGCGCGCAGGCTACCGGCGTATTCTTCGTTCTGCACCCAAGAAAACTCAGCGCCAAAGTAGAATGTGCCTGCCCGATAGTTAGGCTCAACCGCCTTGTAGTTCATCCCATGACTTATCGAATTGATGAAGGCCGTATTGGTTTCTGGGTTGAATGACATCGGTGCCCAGTTCTTACCCCCGAAGACCGACGGCCAGATTTCCACCTCTTCGCCAACACGTGCTTTTTTAGATAGCTCGGTGTCAATCGGGCGCCCCGTCTCCAGATCGATACCCTCGGCCCATGTTATCTTGTCCACAAACGGATCAGCGGAGATCAATTTGCCATTTTCTCTGTTAAGGACGTAAAAATAGCCGTTGCGGCTGGCTTGCATGATAACTTTCTGGCCATCCAACTCCGCCATCACCAGCTCATTTGTAGCGTCGTAGTCAAACGGATCATTTGGATTGAACTGATAGTGCCATTTGATCGTGCCGGTCTTGGGATCAAGCGCCAATGCTGACAAAGTATAGAGGTTGTCACCTGGGCGGATACCTGCATTCCAAGGGCCGGCGTTTCCAACACCCCAATAGACCGTATTCAGCTCTGGGTCATAAGTTCCTGTCAACCAAGCAGGGCCAGAGCCGCGGGTCCATTCATCACCCTCAGGCCAGGTCTCTGAACCAGGCTCTCCGGGTGCGGGAATGGTGTATGTGCGCCACAACCGATCGCCGGTCATTGCATCATAACCTTCGATGTAGCCGCGAATGCCATATTCTCCGCCAGAGATACCAACAATGACAACGCCGTCAGCAACAAGTGGGGCAACCGTGAAAGAATAGCCTTCTTTGAAATCGATGGAATTTACCTTCCAGATCTCTTCACCGGTCTCAGCATCCATAGCCAGGACATTTGCATCCAATGTAGTGCGGTACAGCTTACCATCATAAAGAGCTGCGCCCCGGTTCACGATACCACAACACACCACGCGAGGCGTTTCTGCCCGATAATCGACGGTCGTCTTCCAAATCTGTCGGCCAGTGCGAGCATCAAGCGCCATCGTTGCGGCGTGGTTCGTGACATACATTACGCCGTCTTTAATCAGCGGAAAGCTCTCCTGCCCGCGACCGTCGTTCATGCTATAAACCCACTGCGGCGTGAGTTCGCCGGCATTCTCTGCCGTGATTTGGTCAATCGGACTATACCGTTGTTGGCCGTAACCCATACCATAGGTCAAAACGTCGCCAGGCGTAGCCATGTCGTTGATAAGATCGTCAGCCGATTGCGCCGTTGCGGTGCCAGCAAGCGCGATCGCAAATGCGATCGTTGAATAGGTCGTTTTCATTTTTCCTCCCAGCCAGATACCTCTGGCAAATCCTAATGTTTTGGCGGCCCTTGAGATCGGCTTCGTTTTGTGGAAATTTTAGTCGCCACCCTTTTTTAAAACGCAAATCTCATGGGGCTAACTCCCGCTTATAATGTGCAACCCGAACTGAAGAAAGTCTTGGACATCGATGCCAAAGTCTTTGCAGATTGCGCCAGAATTTTCATGGCATACCCAAATCAACGCGCATTGCATTTCTATGCGCGGCCGTCATCGTGCAAGGATCTGGGATAAACAGTTGATCACCAATGGCCTCGTACTCGAACACACCCAGACTATGGCTGCATCTGTCTGACGTCAGCGCCTATGGGTCCAAATAGGCCGATTTGATAAGAGAGTGTTCTTGGCTCATCGTAACCACCGAGGAGTGGACAATGAGAAAGACAACTAAAAGCCCTGGCGAGAAGATCGTCAAAGATATCAAGCGCGCAACGCGCAAGCATTATTCATCCGAAGAAAAGATCAGGATTGTGCTGGACGGCCTGCGCGGGGAGGACAGCATCGCTGAGCTGTGTCGCGTAACATTTTCTTCTGCTCACTCGTCAGAGCGACCTCATCTCGGCAAGCCGACTAGCAAATGAGCAAATGAGTCGTTCAATTAAGAAGGAAGCCCATACGTGCCGCACAAGTCAAAGACAGATTTTCTACGAGGCGTTCGCGAATTCAACCCGAGTGCCTATGGCACCCCAGGTACGGCGAAGGAAGCAGCACGCCTGAAAGCCAAGGTTGATGAGTACGACGCTCAGTCCGGAGGAACTTGGAATTACGACAGCCTTTATTCAACTTGCATATCTCATTTAAAGTAACCGCTCCATTGCTACTGTCACTGGGGAGTGGAAAAGCCTTGGGGATCATGCCGCCCTAAGTAGCCCT
>NZ_LXYI01000025.1 GCF_001650875.1 Sulfitobacter sp. EhC04 | reverse complement strand
GTTTTCTGGCCGGGTCGAGCAGGGCTGGTTCCCCGGCACGCATGGCGACGTGGGCGGGCATCTGGGCGGGTTTGAGGCGGCGCGCCCTCTGGCCAATATCCCGCTGGTCTGGATGCTGTCAAAGCTTGAGGCGCGGGGGCTGCCGCTGCCCCAGGGGTGGCGGGACGGATTTGTCCAAGACCCGCTTGCCCCGTCGCAGGGGACATTCCGGGGGTACGGCAAGCTGTTGGTGACCCGCAGGCGGCGCAGGATCGGGCTGGACCCGTCGGAACGGCTGCACGAAACTGTTTTCAGCAGGGCAGAGGCGTTGGGAATCAGGCTTGGCCATCATGCAGGCCCTTATGTGCAAAGCACTTCATAGCCAGGAGCGGTGGCGGATTTTTCGAAAAATCCGGCCCGGAAAATTCGAATTTTCCGGCGTTTGAGGCGGGGGTCAGTGATCTTCATCACGATGCAGGTTGTTGGCCCGGTGGCATGGAGCTTGCCATCCACGCCCCTCCCTGATCTCGTCATGTGCGGCCCCGGTGGGTCAACCGACATGATCAATGATGCCGGTGCAATCAATCTGCAATCCCAGGGCGATGCCGCGCAGGATACTCACCGTGTCGTCCAATGTGGCAAACCCGATCCCGCCAGGCCTGCATGAACTGAAGCCCCGAGAGTTTCAGGACTTCTTGCTGGCTCAGCAGGTCATCGGGGCTGTTGGCTCGCTTGGGCATGAAAAATCTCCGGCAGGGCCTGCCGGAGAGGGTTGCGGGCCAACGGGACCGGGCGCAAATGTTACGCGACGTCTTCCAGAGTGACCTGCGGCGTGACGCCGAGTGCGCGACAGACATCGCGGGTCAGATCGGCGCGGTTCAGGGTGTAGAAATGCAGGTTCTCGACGCCCTCGTCGACCAGGTCGCTGCACATCTCGGTGCACAGCGTTGTCGACAGCAGGCTTGTCCGGTCATCCCGTTCCGCCTTGGCAAAGGCATCGTCGAGCCAGGCCGGAACCGGCGTGCCGCAGCGTCCGGCAAAATTGCGTGCTGATTTCCAGTTCACGATGGGCAGGATGCCGGGGGTGATCAGCTTGTCGATGCCCGCCTTGGCGCAGGCATCGCGGAACCGCAGGAATGTCTCGGCCTCAAAGAAGAATTGTGTCATCGCCTCTGTCGCACCGGCATCGAACTTGCGCTTGAGCCATTCGATGTTGGCCTCCTGGCTGGCTGATTCGGGGTGCGGGTCGGGATAGGCCCCGACACGGATGTTGAACTTGCCGGTTTCGGCCAGCGCCGTGATCAACTCGCAGCTGTCCTGGAAACCTTCGGGGTGGGGGGTAAAGGTGCTGGCCCCGTCGGCAGGGTCGCCGCGCAGCGCCACGATGTCTGTCACACCGATCTTGGCAAAGCTGTCGGCCACGTCCATGGTTTCGGCCTTGCTGGCCCCGACGCAGGTCAGATGCGCCGCAACCGGCAGGCCGGATGTCCGGCGCAACACATGGGCCGCGTCATGGGTCAGGTCACGGGTTGTGCCACCCGCGCCATAGGTCACCGAGAAAAAGCGCGGTGCCAGGGGTGCCAGCGCCTGCGCGGCGTCCCACAGCTTGAAAGCCGCATCCACCGTGCGCGGTGGAAAGACTTCGAAAGAGACTTTGGGCGTCGCCATGGCGGTATCCTTTGAATAACGTGTTAAAGCCTTGTTTCATGAATATTGATGTGAGACAAATTCATAACTTTCATCTTCAACATGAGTTTCGCCTCACATGCATATCGAATTCCGTCATCTGCGCACCATTCAGGCCATCCACGAAGCAGGTGGCCTGGCCCGAGCGGCCGAGATGATGAACATCACCCAATCGGCCCTGTCGCATCAGGTAAAGGGGCTGGAGGATCAGGCCGGGGTGGAGCTTTTCGTGCGCCGGTCAAAGCCCTTGAAACTGTCGCCTGCGGGCCAACGGCTGCTCAAGCTCGCGCAACAGGTTCTGCCGCAGGTGCAGGCGCTGCAGGACGAATTCTCGGGCCTGCGCGCGGGCAGCACGGGCCGCATGCACATCGCCATCGAATGCCATGCCTGTTTCGAATGGCTGTTCCCGGTGCTGGAGCAGTTCCGCCGCAGCTTTGTGGATGTGGATGTGGACATCCGTCCGGGTCTCGCCTTTGACGCGCTGCCTGCGTTGTTGCGCGAAGAGGTCGATCTGGTCGTCTCCTCCGACCCCGAAGACCTGCCGGGTGTCGAGTTTGTGGAACTGTTTGATTACAAGGCGGTCTTTGTCGCGGCCAGCACCCATCCATTGGCCAGCAAACCCTTTGTCGAGGCGGCGGATTTCCGCAATGAAACCCTGATTACCTATCCGGTCGAACGGTCCCGGCTGGATGTGTTCAGCCAATTGCTGATCCCGGCCAAGGTGGAGCCTGTCGCGATCCGGCAGGTGGAACTGACCGCCGTTATCCTGCTGCTGGTTGCATCGAACCGAGGCGTGGCCGTGCTGCCCGACTGGGTGGTGCGGGAAGTGAAATACAGCTCCGACTATGTCACCCGGCCTCTGACAAAGGACGGGATCACCCGCAGGCTCTACGCTGCGGTGCGCACGGATGATCTGGACAAACCCTACATGAAAAAGCTGCTAGGCCTCGCGGGCGAAGAAGCGCGCAAGCTGCAGTCCGCCTGAGGCGGCAACCGCGCCGAAAGTCGAAGGTGGGCGGCTCGCCCACCTTCGCCCGGATCAACCCACCTTCACGATCGTCTTGCCGGTGTTGCCGCCCCTCAGCATGTCCATGAAGGCCTGCGGCGCGTTTTTCAGCCCTTCGGTGATGTCTTCCTCGTATTTCACTCGGCCATCCGCGACCATGGGTGCGACCTCTTTCAGGAATTCGCCGTAGCGGTCCCAGTGGTTCGCGATGATGAAGCCGGTGACAGTCAGGTGGTTCACCAGAAGTGTGCGCCACAGCTTTGGCCCGGTCAGGCCCTGGCTGCTGGCACCGTCACCCAGCCCGCCCGCATTGTACCACGCGATCATGCCGCACAGCGGGATGCGCCCAAAGCGGTTCATCTGGGGCAGGGTGGCCTCAAGCACCGGGCCGCCCACGTTCTCGAAATAGACATCGACACCGTCGGGCGCGGCCTCTTTCAGCGCGTCGCGCAGGTCAGATACCTTGTCAAAGGCCCGGTGATCGACGCAGGCGTCAAAGCCGAATGTTTCGGTCGCCAACCTGCACTTGTCGGGGCCGCCCGCGACACCGACGGCGCGCAGGCCCTTTGCCTTGGCCAGTTGGCCGACCATCGACCCCACCGGCCCGGTTGCGGCGGCAACCAGCAGGGTTTCACCCGCTTTTGGCTTGCCGATCTCGTTCAGCCCGTACCAGCCGGTAAAGCCCGGCATGCCCAGCACGCCAAGTGCGGTGGTGATCGGTGCCAGATCCGGGTTCAGCTTGCGGCACATGCTGGCGTCGGCAACGGCATGGCTGGCCCAGCCGAACGGGCCGAACACCGCGTCACCTTCCGCAAAGCCTTCAGCGTTGGAGGCGATCACATGGCCGACGCTGCCGCCCTCCATCTTTCCGCCCAGCGGGACGGGTGCGGCATAGGATTTGGCATCGTCCATCCGGCCACGCATGTAAGGGTCGAGCGACATGAAGGCCACCTTGACCAGGATCTCGCCCGCGCCCGGTGATGGCATATCGGATGTTTCCAGCCGGAAATTGTCGGGGCTGGGGGCACCGTCGGGGCGGCTTGCCAGAACGATTTGCTGCATTTGTGAACTCATGGGTCCCTCCCTTTTCATGCTGCCCTTACCCTCTGGCATTCAACCGCAAAGGCAAGGGTGATCACACGTCACGGTTTCGGGGCGATCTGCCCCTTGGCATTCCGTCGCCTGACGCATATACGCAGCGCCTGATCCATCTAAGGGGCACAACATGGTTGGCAGTGCGAATCTCAACATCATGATCAAGGCGGCGCGCAAGGCGGGGCGTGGGCTGATCAAGGACTTCCGCGAAGTTGAGAACCTGCAGGTTTCCGTGAAGGGCGCGGGCGATTTCGTCAGCCGTGCCGACCTGAATGCGGAAAAGATCCTCAAGGACGAACTGATGGGCGCGCGCCCGACCTATGGCTGGCTGGCCGAAGAGGGCGGCGAGGAAGCAGGGCAAGACCCGACCCGTCGCTGGATTGTCGATCCGCTGGATGGCACCACCAATTTCCTGCACGGTCTGCCGCATTGGGCGGTGTCCATCGGGCTGGAACACAAGGGTCAGATCGTCGCCGGGGTGGTTTTTGACCCCGCCAAGGACGAAATGTTCTTTGCCGAAAAAGGTGCCGGTGCCTGGATGAACGAAAGCCGCCTGCGGGTTTCGGGGCGCAGCCGCATGATCGAAAGCATCTTTGCGACCGGTTTGCCGTTTGGCGGTCGCTCGGATCTGCCTGCAACCCTCAAGGATCTTGGCCGGTTGATGCCCGTCTGCGCAGGTGTTCGGCGTTGGGGCTCGGCGGCGCTGGATCTCGCCTATGTGGCCGCCGGGCGCTATGACGGCTTCTGGGAACGCCGTCTGAACGCCTGGGACCTCGCGGCAGGGATGCTGATCGTCAAGGAAGCGGGCGGGTTGGTTGAACCGCTCAACCCTGCGGGCGATGTGTTGGAGAACGGCGAAATCATCTGCGCCAACGAGGCAATTTTCAGCAATTTTGCCAAGGTCATCCGCGGCTGATCTTGCCGACTGTCAGCGGCGGTCCGAGGGGTGGTTTACGCCATCCGTCCATGTGACAGGCTCGTGTTCCCAGGTTTTGACCCCTTTGATACAGCCCAGGTTCACGCCACATTGCGCGGGGTCTGACCGCCGCTGGTGGTACATGTAGATGCCGCAGGTCTTGCAGAAATAATGTTTCGCGGTCCCGGTGTTCCAGGTGTAGAGCGTCAGGTTCTCCGCGCCTTCTGTCACCTTGACCGAAGCCGTTGTGGCGGTCACCGCCGCCGCCTGTCTGCGCGCGCAGAACGAACAGGTGCAGCGCGCCGTATCCGCCAGCCCGCCGGGCAGATGCGCCTCAAGCTGGACCGCGCCGCAATGGCAGGAGGCGGTGATATCCGTCGGTGCCGTGCTCACTGTCGCTTGATCCTGGGAATGCGGCTGCGGACCACCGGATAGGTCGCAGCAGGATGCGGCGGTTGGCCATGGGTCCGGGACCAGAAGCGGAACGCCCCCCGGCGCAGCCACAGCGGCACGGTCAGCGCGAGCCCCGCGATGAACCCGCCCGCATGTGCCCAATAGGCCACGCCGCCGGTTTCGGGCGTCGCCCCCATGCCGCCGATGAACTGCATCGCGAACCACAGGATCAGGATGATCCAGGCCGGGATCGGAAAGATGCGGAAGAACACGATAAATATGATCAGGATGTCGATCTTGGCCTTGGGGAACAGCAGCAGGTAGCCGCCCATCACGCCTGCGATGGCACCCGACGCGCCCACCATCGGCACACAGGAGCCGGGTTCAAACAGCACCTGCGCCAGACCGGCGGCGATGCCGCAGCCAAGATAGAACAGCAGAAAGGGGATATGGCCCATCTCGTCCTCGACATTGTCGCCATAGATCCATAGAAACAGCATGTTACCGGCCAGATGCATCCAGCCTGCATGCAGGAACATGGAGGTGAACAGCCCGCTCAGGCCACCGCCCCCCGTGACCTGCGCCGGGATCAGCGCGTAGCTTGAGAAAAACAGGTTGATCTCGCGCGGGTCCGACAGGAGCGGCACATAGCTGAGGAAGATCCCGATGTTCAGGATCATCAGCGCGTAGGTCACATATGGTGTGCGCCCGGAAGGGTTATGATCACGGATCGGAAACATGGGCGCACAATTTGCGATTGCGCTGGCAGGGTCAAGTGGTGTTGCCTGCCGCAAAAAGAAAGACACCCGCGATGAAGATCACCTGCCTGCATACCGCCGATGTCCATATCGCGACTTTTGACGCCTTGTTCGCTGAGGCAGGGTTTGACGGCACCGTCGACCACATTGTCAGGACAGACCTTTTGGCACGGGCGCGCGATCAGGGGGCAGAGGCGGCGCGCGCCGATCTGCGGCAGGCTATCGCTGCGCTTGGTGATGCGGATGCGGTCCTGTGCAGCTGCTCGACCCTGGGTCCGCTTATTGACGACATGGCGCAGGCCGACCCACGCCTGTTGCGCATCGACCGGCCACTGATGGAGCGTGCCGCAAGGGCAGGTGGCAAGGTGTTGGTGGTGCTTTGCCTTGAAAGCACCCGCCGGGCGACATCTGACCTGTTGAACCGCGTGGCGGCAGAGGCGGGCCGGGATGTGCAGCAGGAACTGCTGCTATGTGCCGAGGTCTGGCCGCTTTTCGAGGCCGGGCAGGCCTCGGCGTTTTCCAGTGCAATTGCAGCGCGTGTCAGACAGGCGCTGGCGGATTCCCCCGACACAAGCGCGGTGGTCCTTGCGCAGGCCTCCATGATGGGGGCTGCGGATCATCTGGCTGACATCACGGTGCCTGTGCTGTCGTCACCGCAACTGGCGGTGGACCGGGCAATGGAAATCGCCCGGTCCTGAATCCTCTCAGGTCGCCGCACCCAGAAGCTGCGCGTTGCCGCCCGATGCGGTGGTGTCCACACAGACGTGACGCTCGGCGCGCACGCGGGCAGGGTCGGGCAGGCCGGGGATCATCGGCGTGATCGGCCCCTTGCGTTTCGACAAGGACTGTTCGATGGCGCGACCCGTCTCGGCATCGCCCCACCACAGGACACCACCATAACCGGGACCGTCTGTCAGCGTCGCCGGGTCGATCCCGCCGCTGGCCTGCACGGCAACGCCGCCCAGAGCTTCGACCGCGCGGGCCTGTGCCGCCGCCACCTCCGCACCCGGCCCCATGCACAGCAACGCAGGCCGGGGCAGGGTGGACAGGCGATTGGATTCGCCTGTTGGCCCCGGCATCGACAGGGTCTCGATCGGTTTATAGGCTCCATGTGGCGGCAGGGCGGGCAGTTTGCCTTGCGGCTTGTCCCATGTGCCATCGCGCTGTTGCACATCCGGGGCGCTGAAGCGGGGCATGTAATTCGGCCCGCCCGCCTTTGGCCCGGTGCCGGAAAGCCCTTCGCCACCGAAGGGCTGACTGCCGACAATCGCGCCGATCTGGTTGCGGTTGACATAGATGTTGCCCGCTTCGATCCGCTCTGACACATGCTGCACGCGGTCGTCGATGCGGGTGTGCAGGCCAAAGGTCAGCCCGTAGCCGGTGGCGTTGATCGCGTCGATCACCTTGTCCAGCGCCCCGCTCTTGAAGGTCGCCAGATGCAGGACCGGGCCGAAGATCTCGCGCTCCAGATCGGCAATGCCCTTCACACTGATGATCGTGGGGGCGATGTAAGTGCCTCCCTTGGGCACGTTAAGCTCTGCAATGACGCGCCCATCGGTCCGCGCAGCGGCGATGTGGTCTGCAATCCCCTTGCGCGCGGCCTCGTCAATGACGGGGCCAACATCGGTGGACAGGTGCCAGGGGTCACCCATGTTCAGCGCCTGCATCGCGCCGACCAGCATCTTGGTGAATTCCTCGGCAATGTCTTCCTGCACGTAAAGGCACCGCAGCGCCGAACAGCGCTGGCCCGCCGATTGAAACGCACTTTCCACGATGGCTTGCACGGCCTGTTCGGGCAGGGCCGTGCTGTCCACGATCATTGCGTTCAACCCGCCGGTTTCCGCGATCAGCGGGGTGCCGGGGGCGCAGTGTTCGGCCATATTGGCGCGGATGCGCATCGCGGTGGCGGTAGACCCGGTGAAGGCCACGCCGTTCACCCGCGCATCACCGGTCAGGGCCGCGCCCACATCGCCACCACCGGGCAGCAGTTGCAGGGCGGTGTCAGGCACCCCGGCCCGGTGCAGCAGTTGCACGATCAGATGCGCGATGAGCGGTGTCTGCTCTGCCGGTTTGGCCAGGACCCCGTTGCCCGCCGCCAGCGCCGCCGCGATCTGCCCGGTAAAGATCGCCATCGGGAAGTTCCAGGGCGAAATGCAGGTGAAGATGCCCGCAGGCGGTTCGTTCATCGCCTGTCCCGCGTAGTAATAGAGAAAATCGACCCCCTCGCGCAGTTCCGCCACGCAATCGGGCAGGCCCTTGCCCGCCTCGCGGGCCAGCAGCGCAAAGATTTCGCCGTAGTTTTCCTCGGTCAGATCGGCGGCTTTCATCAGCACCCGGCGGCGTTCGTCCAGTGGGGCGTCCCAGGGGGCAGCCTTGTCCAGCGCTGTCGCCACATCGGCCTTTGACGCATGGCGCACCGTGCCGGGTGATCCATCGGGCAGGGCCGGATTAGTTACTGCAACGGCTTCTTCCGGCGCGGGTTTGCCCGCGATCAGGGGGGCGGCCTCCCAGCGCTTGGACAGGAAGGGCGCGCGGGCGTCCTCCACCTCGGTCAGGGTCTGGGCATGCGACAAATCAAAGCCACGCGCGTTCCGGCGCTGTGGCAGAAACACCTCGGGCCCTTTGGGGATGGCCACGTTGGTTTGGCCCAGCTGTGCAAACGGGTCGGCGGCCACGACCTCCGGCGGCACGTCCTCATCCACGATCTGGTTCACGAAGCTTGAGTTCGCCCCGTTTTCCAGCAGCCGCCGCACCAGATAGGCCAGCAGATCGCGGTGCGCGCCCACGGGCGCATAGATGCGACAGCGGGTCTTGTGCTTGTCCATCACCAGCGTGTGCAGCGTCTCGCCCATGCCATGCAGGCGCTGGAACTCGAACGCCTCCCTGTCGTCGGCCATATGCAGTACGGCCGCCACCGTATGCGCGTTATGGGTGGCGAACTGCGGATAGATGCGGTCGGTCATCCCCAGCAGTTTGCGCGCGTTGGCGATATAGCTGACATCGGTCGCGGCCTTTTGCGTGAAGACCGGGAAGCCATCGACGCCATCCACCTGGGCGCGCTTGATCTCGGTGTCCCAATAGGCACCCTTCACCAGGCGCACCATGATCTTGCGGTCATACTTCTGCGCCATCTCGTAAAGCGCGTCGATCACCGTGCCTGCACGCGGGCCAAAGGCCTGTACCACAATACCGAACCCGTCCCAGCCCGCCAGCGCGGGCTCCGACATCACACGCTCGATCACCTCCAGCGACAGGGCGAGGCGGTCGGCCTCTTCCGCGTCCACGTTCAGGCCCATACCGGCGGATTTCGCCAACAGCGCCAGCGCGCGCAGGCGCGGCACCAGCTCGTTCATCACAGAGGCGTCCTGCGCGACTTCGTAGCGCGGGTGCAACGCTGACAGCTTGACCGAAATGCCGGGGTTCTTGCGAATATCCTCATCGGTGCAGGCGGTCGCGATGGCCGAAATCGCGCGGGAATAGCTCAGGTGATAGCGTTTCGCGTCCCGCTCTGTCCGCGCGGCCTCGCCCAGCATGTCATAGGAATAGGTAAAGCCCTTCTTCTCCATCCCCGAGGCGCGTTTCATGGCAGCTTCGATGTCTTCGCCCAGCACGAACTGGCGGCCCATTTCCTTCATCGCGCGGGAAACGGCAGTGCGGATCACCGGTTCGCCCAGCCGTTTGATCGCGGCGCGCAGGTGGCGCACCGGGCCGGGCTGATCATCGTCCAGCACACGGCCCGTCAGCATCAGCGCCCAGGTGGAGGCATTGACCAGCGATGAGGTGGAATGACCCATGTGACGGCCCCAGTTGCTGGGCGCAATCTTGTCCTCGATCAGCGCGTCTATGGTATCGGCATCCGGCACCCGCAGCAGCGCCTCGGCCAGACACATCAGCGCCACGCCTTCATCGGTGGAGAGGCCATATTCGGCCAAAAACACCTCCATCAGGCCGGGGGCGGTGGTGCTGCGAATGTCGCGGACCAGCCCTGCGGCATCCGTGCTGATGGCAGCGCGCGCCTCGCCGCTCAGTTGGGCGGTGTCGATCAACCCGTCCAGAACGGCCTGAGGGTTGGCATACATGCCAGCGTCGATGCGGTGGCGCAGTGAGGGGGCATTCTGAGCAGTCATGACATTCTCCATCAGATCATCTGCCAAGTATATCGTATCCTTGCAGGGTCTTTTGACTTATAATCGGGTTTCCACGATGCGATTTGCGGAAAATGAGGGGGACGTAAAGTGAAAAGTGACACATTCGAACTGGATCGTTTCGACAGATCGATTCTCGCAGTCCTGGCCGAGGATGGCCGGATCAGCATCACCGACCTGGCCAGGCGCATCGGCCTGTCCAAATCACCGACCCAGGCCCGCCTGCGCCGGATGGAGGAAACCGGTGTGATCATCGGGTATCGCGCGTTGCTCGACCCGATCCGTCTGGGCCTTGATCACGTGGCCTTTGTCGAGGTGCGGCTCAACGACACCCGCGAGGCGGCGCTGCGCGCCTTCAACGCGGCGGTGGCCAAGGTTCCCGAGATCGAGCAGGCCCATATGATCGCAAGCCATTTCGATTACCTGCTCAAGGTGCGCACGCCTGACATGTCCGCCTATCGCAAGTTCCTTGGAGAGACGATATCAAGCCTGCCGCATGTGTCAAACACATCGACCTATGTCGCCATGGAAGCGGTAAAAGAGACGATGCTGGCGGATGGTGCTTGACGCGGGGGCAATCTGAACCATTCTTACATCATGCGCATGTTGATCCTTGCACTGGCCCTGTCACCCGCGATCGGCTTCGCGGAGTGTCCCGCACCGCCCGATGTGCGGTCCGAGATGCTGAACCTCATCGCCAGGTCCCAGGCCGCCCAGACCTATAACGACGGCCGCCGCGCGTCGGCTGAGATGTGGGAAGTCTGGCTGCGCGCCCCCGACGAGGCGGCACAGGAGGTGCTGGACGCCGGGTTGCGGCGGCGCGATTCCTATGATTTCGCCGGGGCGCTGGCGGAGTTCGACAGGTTGGCGGAATATTGCCCTGACTATGCCGAAGGCTTCAACCAGCGTGCCTATATCCATTTTCTTCAGGAGGATTATGAAGCTGCACTTGTCGACCTGGACATTGCGCTGGACCTGCAACCCTTGCACATCGCCGCGCAATCGGGCCGTGCGCTGACCCTGATGAATCTGGGCCGCATCGACGAGGCCCGCGCGCAACTGACCGAAGCGGTGGAAAACAACCCCTGGCTGTCGGAGGCTGCTTTGCTGGCCGAAGGCGCACCACTTGGCCCCAAGGGCCGCGACATCTGACCATTTACACCCCGCCATCAGCGGCTATGGTGCGGCGCAAGCGGGCGTGATGGAATGGTAGACATACCAGACTTAAAATCTGTTGGGGCGTAGCCCCGTGTGGGTTCGAGTCCCACCGCCCGCACCAACTTTTGTTGTGCTACCGCGCGGAGCGCTACTTGAGCACAGGTTTGGTTCGAGGTTTGCCCTCTCACCCGCACCACTTCTGTCTTCAGAGACTGTGACTGTCGGCAGCGGGGCACTGCAGGGGCGTGATGATCGGTCAAAGCTTCCGGGGCTCGGGTTCGATGTCGGCATTTTCCACCCATGAACAGCGCGGCACCTGCCGCCGCTGATGGGCGGGAACCCGCCCATTTATCTCGCGATCATCACGAATTCGGGGGGACCACCAGATAATGGGGTTCATAGGCCATCAAACACCAGAGTCGGATTGCAGGCAGGGCGGAAATATCGCTTAATCGACCTAAGTGTCCGAAAAGGACGAGCCGTGGCAATCACGGTGATGTGGTGTGAGTAGGGGGCGTTGGCGTGGCGCGATTCAAGGCAATTTTTTCGGACAATCGCAGGAAGGCTGCCGGGCTCTTGGCGCTTTCGCTTGCCGTGACGGCACAGATCGGCGCGACGGCAGACCTGAAAATCACCGGCATCCCGGCGGGGACCGATCTTTATGAGACACTGGCCGGTGGGTCGCTGCTGGTCGAGCAGACGGCGGAAGACGCCAATCCCAGTTCGCAAGAGGTGGTCGCGGCAGCGCAGGCGGACTACCAAAGGCTGCTGGCGGTGCTTTATGACAACGGCTATTTCGGTCCGGTGATCAAGATCACGCTGGACGGGGTCGATGCGGTGAACATCCCGCCGGTGAACCCACCGGGGCAGATCAACCAGGCGGTGATTGCAATTGATCCCGGCCCCCAGTTTCGTTTCGGGCAGACCCGGATCGCGCCCATTACACCCGGCACCGAATTGCCCGAGGGATTTGCCACCGGCCAGACCGCCAGTCTGGGAGTGTTGAAAAGCACGGTTTCCGCCGGGATCGACGGGTGGCGCGACCAAGGCCATGCCAAGGCCGAACTGGCCAGTCAGGACCTAACCGCCCGGCACGCAGAGCGGACCATCAACGCCGACCTGCGCCTGGCCCCCGGCCCGCGCCTGCGGTTCGGCCCCCTGATCGTCGAGGGCAATCAGGACGTGCGGACCCAGCGCATCATCGACATTGCGGGCCTGCCGGAAGGCAAGGTCTTTTCGCCCCAGGACCTGCGACTGGCCCGCGAGCGGCTGCGGCGCACCGGTGCCTTCAACGCCGTGGCCCTGCAGGAGGCCGACGTGATCGGCCCCGGCGACACGCTGCCGATTACTGCCCTGATCACCGAAGCCCCCAAGCGGCGCTTTGGTTTCGGGGCGGAACTGTCCTCGCTCGAAGGGCTGACCGTTTCGACCTACTGGATGCATCGCAACCTGCTGGGCGGCGCGGAGCGGCTGCGGCTGGAGGCCGAAGCGGGCGGGATCGGCGGAAACTCGGGCGGCGAGGATTATCGCCTGTCTGCGCGTTTCGACCGCCCCGCGACCTTCAACGAAGACACCAATTTCTATGCGCTGACCACGCTGGAGCAACTCGACGAAGTGAACTTCTTTTCCCGGCAGTTCGACGTTGAGGCAGGGTTCACCCGCATTGCCAGCGAAAACCGGACGTACCGTCTGGGGCTTGGCCTGCGCCGGGCCGAGACGCGTGATGCTTTCGGCACCAATCGCTATAGCCTGCTGACCCTGCCACTGGGCATCGAGTTCGACTATCGCGACAAGGAGCTTGACGCCAAAGAGGGCTATTTCATCAACGCGTCAGTCACGCCGTTCCTTGCGCTCAGCGGGGCGGATGACGGTCTGCGCACCTATGTCGACGCGCGCTATTACAAGACCTTCGGACAGGCGCGCCCGGTCACCTTTGCCCTGCGCGGGCAGCTTGGGTCGGTCTATGGGCCGGACCTGTCCGTGGCACCTGCCGATTACCTGTTTTATTCCGGCGGCGGGGGAACGGTCAGGGGGCAACCCTATCAATCGCTGGGCGTTGACCTGGGCGGCGGGCAGACCGTTGGCGGGCGATCATTTGTCGGCTTTTCCGCCGAGGCGCGGGTCAAGGTGACCGATGCCATCGGGATCGTCGGTTTTGCCGATGCGGGCTACATCGGGTCCGAGGAATTCTATGACGGCTCGGGCCGATGGCAATCGGGTGCGGGTCTCGGGCTGCGCTATGATACCGGCATCGGCCCGATCCGACTGGACCTTGCCGTGCCAACCTCCGGGCCGGAAACGGGGGAGAACTTTCAGGTCTATATCGGTATAGGGCAGGCGTTCTGATGCGGGTTCTGGTTTCATTTCTCATGGCGGCCACTCTTTGGATCGCAAGCCTTGGTGCCGCCGTTGCCCAGGAAGACGACAAGGGGTTTCTGACCCGTACCATTCAGGATGCGCTCAGCGGGGCGGGGCGCACGGTTAGCATCGACGGCTTTCAGGGCGCGCTCAGTTCCACGGCCAGCTTTGACCGCATGACCATTGCCGACAGCGAAGGTGTCTGGCTGACGCTGGAGGACGTGACTTTGGACTGGACCCGCTCCGCCCTGCTGCGCGGCCGGCTGGAGGTTCAGAGCCTGACCGCCGCACGGCTGGACCTGCCGCGTCTGCCGGTCGCCGAAGAAGGCGTTGATCTGCCGGAGGCAGAGGCGCAGCCGTTCAGCCTGCCGGAACTGCCGGTTTCGATCAATATCGCCGATTTCGGGGTGGATCAGATCAACCTTGGTGCCCCGCTTCTGGGAGAGGCCGCGCAGCTGAGCCTGCAGGCGACAGCCCAATACACCGACGATCTGTTGAACGTCGATATTTCGGCCAGTCGGACAGATGCCAAGCAAGGTGAATTTGCGATCAAGGCCAACCTGGAACGCACTGACAACATTCTCGACCTCATCGTGAAGCTGAGCGAGGGCGAGGAGGGGATTGTCGCCAAACTGATGAACCTGCCCGATCAGCCTTCTGTCGACATGACGGTCGAGGGCAGCGGGCCACTCAGCGCTTTTGCAACCGATCTGAACGTCTCGACCGATGGGCAGGAACGGCTGGCGGGGCAGATCACCCTGGGCACCGAAGCCTCGCGCGGTGGTTTCGACAAACCGGACCGGCGCATTCAGGCGGACATCGGTGGCGACGTGACCGCCCTGCTGGCCCCGCGCTTTCGCGAATTCTTTGGCGAGGACGTGCGCCTGAACATCGACGCGCTGATCGAAGGCAACGGCGCGGTCGAGGTCAGCGATTTCACCCTCAAGGCACAGGCCGCCGATCTGGCGGGCAGGGTCACGCTGAACGCAGACCAATGGCCCTCTTTCATCGACATCACCGGCACGATTGCCAACCCTGACGGCACCACCATCCAACTGCCCGTGGGGGGCGAGGGGACAATTGTGAAACGCGTGGGTCTTCGGGTGAACTATGACGCGGCGAATGGCGAGGCGCTGAATGCGGATTTCGACATCGACGCGCTGGAAATGGCAGGGCTTGCCATTGAAAGCACCCAACTGGGCCTGGATGGCACCTTGCAGGGCAATGTCGGCTCTGTCGGGCAGTTTCTGGGCGATGTGAGTTTTACCGCTGACGGGCTTGAGCTGACCGATGCCGCCAGCGCCGAGGCGATCGGCAAACGCATCACAGGAAAGGCCAACATCAATTATATCGAGGGCCAGCCGACGCGGATCAGCGATCTGGACCTGACCGGCACAGATTACGGGCTGACCGGGCAGATCATCATCGCAGGGCTTGAGAACAACTTTCGCACCCGGCTCGACATGGCGTTGAACGCCGATGACCTCAGTCGGTTTTCGGCACTTGTGGGGCGCGAGCTGGATGGCCAGACCGAACTGGGCCTGAAGGGCACGGTGACACCGCTGGGCGGCATGTTTGACCTGCAAGCCACCGGCAGTACCCAGGATCTTGCGCTGGGCATTCCCCAGGCCGATGCGGTGCTGAAAGGCCGGACAGAGCTGAGCATGCAGGCAAGCCGGAACGAGGACGGGACCTTCCTGCGTGATCTGGTGCTGAAAAACGATGCGCTGAACCTGACCGGGATGGCAGAATTGCGCAGCGATGACAGCCGCGTTCAGGCCAATTTCCGGCTGGAGGACGTGGGCCTTGTCCTGCCGCAATACGAGGGGCCGATCACGGTCAGCGCAAGTGCCACGCAGGACGCGCGCGGCTGGGTTGTAGATGCCGCCACCGATGGCCCCTATGGTGCCGCGCTGACCGCCAAGGGGCTGGCGACCGGCCCGAACGCCCTGATCGAATTCAGCGCCGACGTGCCTGATGCGAAACCCTTTGCCGAACAGGTCGACGGCCCGGTAAAGGCCACCGGCAGCCTGCGCCAGACGCCGGAAGGCTGGCGCATCCGCACGGATGCAACGGGTCCTTATGATCTGACCGCAGCGGTCGAGGGGCTGGTCAGCCCGACCATCGACGTGGACTTTGACCTGTCGGTGCCGCAGATCAATCCGCTTGTGCCGCAGGTCAGCGGACCCCTTTCTGCGCAGGGCAATCTGCGCCAGACCGCCGAAGGCTTTGTGATCGACACCACCGCCACCGGGCCATACAGCGCCCGCGCTGCGGTCAAGGGGGCGCTGACCCCGGCGGTTGACATCAGTTTCGATCTGTCGGTGCCCAACCTGAAGCCCGTTGTTCCGCAGGTGAACGGCCCGCTGAACGCAACCGGCACACTGCGCCAGACCGATGCAGGCTTTGTCGTGGATACCGAAGCGACCGGTCCTTACGGTGCCAAGGCTCTGGTGGCGGGGCTGGCGACCGGCCCTGAAATGTCACTGAATTTCAATGTCTCGCTGCCCAATGTGAACCCGTTGCTGCCAACGGTGAACGGTCCGCTTTCGGCCAATGGCAAGGTTTATCAGACCCCGGATGGCCTTGCGATCGACACACAGGCGAGCGGCCCCTACTCCGCGCGCGCGACGGTCAATGGCGTTGTCACCGGGGCCAATGCCGCGGTGGACTACACGCTGGCGATGCCCAACCTCGGGGCGATCGTGCCGCAGTTGAACGGGCCGCTGAACGTGGATGGATCTGCCCGCAAACAGGGCGTCGCATGGCAGATAGACACCGATGCGCAAGGGCCGGGCGGCACCCAGGCGACCGTTTCGGGGCAGGTGGCCGAGAACGGCACCCTGAACCTGGATATCGCGGGCACCGCGCCACTGGGGCTGAGCCAGCCCTTTATCGAACCGCGCAGCCTTCAGGGGCAGGCCCGATTTGATCTGACCGTGAATGGACCGCCTGCGTTGTCCTCGGTTTCTGGCCGGATTACAACGTCGGGCGCGACGTTAAGCGCGCCCAACCTGCGCATCGCGCTTGAAGCGATTGACGCCGATATCCAGCTTGGCAACAACCGCGCCAATCTCGACGTGACCGCGAATGCGGTTGGCGGCGGGCGTCTGCGGGTGAGCGGCGGCGTGACCCTGTCGGGATCATTGCCTGCCGACATTCAAATCGCGCTGGACAGTGTTGTTCTGATTGATCCCAAACTTTACCGCACCAGCGTCGGCGGTAACCTGCGGATCGCCGGCCCGCTGACAGGCGGCGCGCAGATCAGCGGGCAGATCGACGTGGGCGAAACCAATGTGAACGTCCCCTCGACCGGGCTGACCACCATCGGGGACATTCCCCAGATTACCCATATCGGTGCTGACCCGGCGGTGATCGCCACCCGCCGCAAGGCCGGGCTGACCGGCGCGCAGGCAGGCACCGACCCGACCGCAAACAGCAGCGGGGGCGGCTTTGGCCTGAATCTGCAAGTGAATGCGCCGAACCGCATCTTTGTACGGGGCAGGGGCTTGGACGCTGAACTGGGCGGTGCGCTGACCCTGACCGGGACCACGAACAACATCATATCTGCAGGCCGGTTCGAGCTGATCCGGGGCAGGCTGGACATTCTTGGCAAACGCTTTGACCTGGTCGAAGGATCGGTGCAGTTCCAGGGCGATCTGATCCCCTATCTGCGGTTTGTGTCCTCTACCACCACGAACGCGGGCGAAGTGCGTGTGATCGTGCGTGGACCGGCGGATGAACCGGAGGTGGTATTCGAATCCACCCCTGCAGCACCGCAGGACGAAGTGCTGGCGCAGCTTCTGTTCGGCAGGAATATCGACGACATTTCTGCCTTTCAGGCATTGCAACTGGCCTCTGCCGTGGCGACCCTGGCCGGGCGCGGCGGGGCCGGTGTGGTCTCGCGCCTGCGCGACGGCTTTGGTCTGGACGATCTGGATGTGACCACAACCGACAGCGGTGCCACAGCGGTGCGCGCGGGCAAGTATATTTCGGACAACGTCTATTCAGATGTGACCGCGGCCTCTGACGGCACGGCAGATATCTCGCTGAATATTGACCTCACGCCGAACCTCAAGGGCAAGGCGACGCTGGGGTCCGATGGCAACAGCGGTATCGGCCTGTTCTTTGAAAAGGACTACTGACCGTCCTGCGGTACGAAGGTCCCGAAACGTCCCTGATCGAACAGCAGGCCCGCGCCGTGGCCCCGGCGCTGTGCGGCATGCCTGATCAGGCCAAGGATGATCGAATGATCGCCCGCCGGGTGCACCGCATGGGTTTCGCAGTGAAACGTGGCAAGCACGCCGGTAAGGGTCGGGGTGCCATCGGGGCCTTCCTGCCAGTCGAAGCCGGAAAAATCATGTCCCTGGCCCGCGAAATGCCGGGCCAGAGGGCCCTGGTCCTCTGCCAGGATATGGATGCAGAAGTGGCGCGCCCTGGCAAAGACATCATGCCGCTTCGACCGCAGCGCGGCGGACCAGAGGATCATCGGCGGGTCAAGCGACACCGATGAAAAGGAATTTGCGGTCATGCCCAGCGGGCCGGTTTCGGTCTGTGTGGTGATGACCGTGACACCGGTGCCAAAACGGCCAAAGGCGGCGCGCAGCATCGCACCATCCTGCGCCTGGGGCGCAAAGGAAATCAAATCGTGGTCCATCGGCGCCACGGGTGCCATGGCCCTGCCGATTTGTCCAGCGACGCCCATCAGGCCAGCGCCGGGGGAGTGATGTTTTCGGTGTTCTTCATGCCTGTGGGCTACATTTCCTTCGCGACCAAAGCATGGCGCAACAACGGCGGTGTTGCGGAAATCCGCCCCATTTGCCCGAAGGCAGCGACGTGGTGGAACCGGCGCGCCCTGAACGTGTTGTTTCGACAAGAGAGGCAACGTGACCCCTTTGGGATGACGCTGGCTGTCGGATGGGACGACAGGGCAAGACGCCTTGTCGATCACCAAGGCACCCGAATGCCGCAGAAACGGGCGTTTCAAAAAGCGCTCAGCAGGAGAATAATATGACACGTAATATCAAAATGACTGCCGCCGCCATGATTGCCGGTGTGGCCTTTGGTACAACCGCATTTGCAGCGGACAATGAAACCGTCGATCACGCCGAAGTCGGGTCACTGTCTTGTGATGTGGGTGACGGCACGGGCTATGTCTTTGGCTCCACACGGGAACTGACATGTGTTTTCAACCCGGTGGAGGAAGGTCTGGAGGATGAAACCTATATCGGTGAAATCAACCGTTACGGCATTGATATCGGCAAGACCCAGAATGGCCAGATGGCCTGGCTGGTGCTGGCCCCGACTGAATCCGAATATGCCGAAGGCGGCTTGAACGGCAGCTACAAGGGCGTTTCAGCAGAGGCGACCCTGGGCGTCGGCCTGGGTGCAAATGCAATGACCGGAGGTTCGGAAAACACGCTGGCCCTGCAACCGATCAGCGTGAACACGCAGACTGGCGTGAATTTCGCTGTTGGCGTGGGTGAGATCAACCTGACCCGCGTGGAAGGGTAATTCCGCCCGACCCGTGAAAAGCCCCCCCTGCGAGGGCTTTTTGCGTGTTGTGGTGCAGGTTCGCGCCTGACACTCAACCCAGATAGACTTGGCCGGGCGGGTATTTGACCCGGGGCACCGACCGCGTGGCCAGAAAGAACCCCAGCGCCAGCGGGCCAACCCGCCCGATGAACATGACCATCATGATCAGGGCGCGGCCAACGCCATCAAGCTCAGCGGTTGCGCCCATGGACATGCCCACGGTCCCGAAAGCCGATGTCACCTCGAACGCGAGGTCGACAAACTGGCCGTCATGGCTGATGGCCACGGCAAAGATGCCCGACAGAACCAGCAACATGGAAATTGTCGTAAGCGCCATTACCTTCAGCACTTCCTCGACCCCCAGCGCCCGGCCAAAGGCGTGCAGGGTGGTCTGACGGCGAAAAAACGCCACGGTCGCCAGCAGCAGGACTGCAAAGGTCGTCACCTTGATGCCCCCGGCGGTCGAGGTGCTGCCACCGCCGACCAGCATCAGTGTCATTGTCATGACAGCCGTGGAATCATGCATGCCGCTGGTGTCGATCGTGTTGAACCCGGCGGTGCGCGGGGTCACGCCCTGGAACCAGCTTGCCCATAGTTTGTCCCCCAGTGGCAGTGCGCCCAGCGTGGCGGGGTTGGTCCATTCAAGCGCTGCAAACCACAGGCAGCCCCACAGGATCAGCAGGGCGGTGCCGACCAGCATCAGCTTGGAATGCAGGGTCAGCCGCCGCCAGCGGCGCGCCTGATAGATGTCTCCCACCACGATAAAACCGATCCCGCCCATGATGAACAGCGCCGGGATCACCAGATTGACCACCGGGTTGCCGACCCATTTCGACAGGCTGTCCGGGTGCAGGGCAAAGCCCGCGTTATTAAATGCCGAAATGGCATGGAAAATCGCCTGCCAGATGCCGTTCAAGCCGTATTCGGGCACAAAGACAAAGGCCAGCAGCACAGCGCCGACCGCTTCGCAAAACAGTGCCACCACAATGATTACGCGCACCAGCACCGTCAGATTGCTGATCGAGGTCTGGTTGAGATCCTCGCGCAGGATCAGCCGTTGCGGCATCCCCACCGGAATGCCAAGCGCGCTCAGTACCAGCACCGCAAATGTCATCAGCCCCAGGCCGCCGAACTGGATCAGAACCGCGATGACCACCTGGCCAAAGGCGGTAAAGGCCGCACCGGTATCCATGAGGACCAGTCCGGTCACTGTCACGGCTGAGGTCGAGGTGAACAGCGCTTCTGCCAGCCCGATGTCGCCATGATGCGAGATGGGCAGCCAAAGCAGAACCGCCCCAATGACGATAAAGACAAGGTACAGCAGCCCCAGAACCGCCGGGGGCGGCAGGGCCAATCCCGAGCCACGGCCCGCTTTGACCCGTTGTGCGCTTCTTGCCATGTCAGAGGCTGGCCGCAAAGCTGCGCAGGTCCTTGCGCTGACCCAAAAGCAGCAGCAGGTCGTCGCGCTGCAAGGTGCATGTCGTCCCGTCCTGTCCGACAAATTCCGTGCCGCGCATCACGCCGATGCACCGCAGATTGAATTTCTCGGTATGGGGCAGATCGACCAGCCGCTTGCCCTCAAGGCTTTCGGGGATGCGGAAATTGACCACGTGATAGCCGTTGCCAAGGCTGACATAATCGCGCACCAGCGGGTTGTGCAGCACCTGCGCAATATGTTGGCCCACCTCGATTTCGGGATGGATCACCCGGTCGACGCCCAGCTTGGACAGGATGCGGTGGTGGGTCTTCGTGGTGGCCTTGGCCCAGATCTGCGGCACGCCGATCAGTTTGAGGTTCATCGCGGTCAGGATGCTGGCCTCAAGGTCGGAGCCCATGGCGACAACGGCAATGTCACATTCGGCAAAACCGGCCTCGCGCAGGGCGATGTCATCCCGCGCATCGGCAATCACGGCCTGCGACAGCATTTCGGCATGGGCCGACACGCGCTTTTCATCCGTATCGACGCCGATCACATGGTTGCCAAAGCGCTGAAGCTCTGTCGCGACGGTGCTGCCGAAATTGCCCAGCCCGATCACACCAGCTGTCCGAGTTCCATGCCGTGCCATAGCTGCGCCTTTTCGATCCCGTTCTGCACGCTACCTAGAGCGTTCGGCGGAAAGGTGAAATACCTGTGGCGGGGAATTTGAATTGGTCCACGTCCCAATGCGGTCATTTATTGCTGCGCAGGCCGGGCGGGGGCGCTTTTGGGCCAAGACCGCAGAAAAAAGCCCCCGCAGATAGCTGCGAGGGCCAAATCTTCGTTCCGGGGGCCGGAATCACTGTGGCCTTTACGTAACCGGTTGATCTTTCAACGGTTCATCCGGTTTTCGATCAGATCGTCGACCACGGAAGGGTCTGCCAGCGTCGAGGTGTCGCCCAATGCGCCAAAGTCATTCTCGGCGATCTTGCGCAGGATGCGGCGCATGATCTTGCCGGACCGTGTCTTGGGCAGGCCGGGGGCCCATTGGATCAGGTCGGGTTTCGCGATCGGGCCGATTTCGTTGCGGACCCAGCCTTCAAGTTCCTTGCGCAATTCCTCCGAGGGCTCCTCGCCGCCCATCAGGGTGACATAGCAATAGATGCCCTGGCCCTTGACCTTGTGCGGATAGCCGACCACGGCGGCCTCGGCCACTTTCTTGTGGGCGACCAGCGCGCTTTCGACCTCTGCCGTGCCCATGCGGTGCCCAGAGACGTTGATCACATCATCCACCCGGCCGGTGATCCAGTAATCCCCATCGGCATCGCGTTTGCAGCCATCCCCGGTGAAGTAGTATCCGGGGTAATCGGCAAAATATGTCTTTTCAAACCGTTCGTGATCGCCCCAGACGGTGCGCATCTGCCCCGGCCAGCTGTCGGCGATGACCAGCACACCCTCTGCCGGGTTGTCCGTAATGATTTCCGCCGATGTCGGCTCCAGGATCATCGGTTTGATGCCGAAGAAGGGTTTCATCGCCGCACCCGGTTTCGTTGCATGGGCACCAGGCAGGGGGGTCATCAGGTGGCCGCCGGTTTCGGTCTGCCACCAGGTGTCCACGATGGGGCAACGCCCGCCGCCGACAACCTCGTTGTACCAGTTCCAGGCCTCGGGGTTGATCGGCTCGCCCACGGTGCCCAGCAGCTTGAGGCTGGACAGATCGCATTTGGTGACGAAATCGTCCCCCTGACCCATAAGCGCGCGAATGGCGGTGGGGGCGGTGTAGAACTGGTTCACCTTGTGCTTTTCGCAGACCTGCCAGAACCGCGAGGCATCCGGGTAGGTCGGCACCCCCTCGAACATCAGGGTGGTGGCCCCATTGGCCAGCGGGCCATAGACGATATAGCTGTGCCCGGTGACCCAGCCCACATCCGCCGTACACCAATAGATGTCGCCGTCATGGTAGTCGAAGGTGATCTCATGGGTCATCGCGGCATAGACCAGATAGCCGCCGGTGGTATGGACCACCCCCTTGGGCTGGCCGGTCGAACCGGAGGTATAGAGGATGAACAACGGGTCCTCGGCATCCATCACCGCAGGCTCGAAGGTGTCGGCGGCGTCTTTGGCCAATGCGGTGTAATCGACATCGCGGGCCTCGTTCCATGGGACATCCCCGCCGGTGCGGCGGACCACCAGGCATTTGACGGAGGCGTCGCAAGACGCCAGCGCCTTGTCCGCGTTGGTTTTCAGAGGCGTGTTGCGGCCCCCGCGCGGGGCCTCGTCGGCGGTGATCACCACCTTGGCCGCTGACCCCTTGACCCGCGCGGCCAGCGCATCGGGCGAGAATCCGGCAAAGACGATGGAATGGATCGCACCGATGCGCGCGCAGGCCAGCATCGCATAGGCGGCCTCCGGGATCATCGGCATGTAGATGATGACCCGGTCGCCCTTGGTCACGCCCTGATCGCTCAGGATATTGGCCATCTTGCAGGTATTGGCATGCAACTGGCTGTAGGTGATGTGCTGGGCCTGTTCATCCGGGCTGTCCGGTTCCCAGATGATCGCGGTCTGATCGCCGCGCGTGGCCAGATGCCGGTCGATGCAGTTGGCGCTGACGTTCAACTGGCCGTCCGCGAACCAGTTGATCTTGACCTGACCGAGGGTGAAATCGACATCCTTGACCTGGCTGAATGGCTTGATCCAGTCCACCCGCTTGCCCTGTTCGGCCCAGAAGGCATCCGGATCGCTGATGGAGGCATCGTACATCTTCGCATATTGGTCGGCGTTCACATGCGCGCCTTTGACCATGGCGTCGGATGGCGGATAGATTTTGGCGTCAGACATCGGGTGTTCCTCCTTGATAGTATTCTTGCACACATGATCGGGGCAGACCCCCAAACGCATGTCTCCTCTTGCGCGGGATCATAGCGCGCCGTGTAAGGATTGGAATAACCATATGGAATAGCTTGATTTCGTTGTAAAACTATTTCCGTGATTTTGACCGACTTGTAAACCTGCTTGAAAATGCACCGGAAAATGCGCGCGTTATCAAGCCGCTGTTTGTAAAGTGCTCCGTTGCGATGCGGCCGGCAGGAAAACCATCCCATCCCTGTTGCCGCACTGCCCGTCCGGTCCGGATTTACGCGAGGTCCTTTGGGGTTGGCAGTCCGGGACGGTCGCGCTAGCCTTGGGTCCAAGCGTGGCAGCATGGCCGCGCAACTAGGGAGAGATATCAATGACCAAATTCATGAGCGGCGCAGCCGTCTGCGCGCTAAGCATTGCCTTTGTCACTGAAGCTGCGGCAACTTAATGGAACGTATCCGTCTGGGGCAAACGCCGCGCCTTTACCGAGCATATCGAAAAAATTGCAGAGCTGGTAAGCGAAAAGACCGGCGGCGAATTTACCATGAACGTCAGCTACGGCGGCCTGTCCAAGAACCGCGAGAACCTCGACGGTATCTCGATCGGTGCATTCGAGATGGCGCAATTCTGTGCCGGTTACCATCCTGACAAGAACCGCGTCGTGACGGTTCTGGAATTGCCGTTCCTGGGTGTCGAGAACCTCAAGCAGGAAGTCGCGGTCTCCAAGGCCGTCTATGCCCACCCCGCAGCCGCCGACGAAATGGCACAGTGGAACGCAAAGCTGCTGATGACCTCGCCGATGCCGCAGTACAACCTCGTCGGCACTGGCGATCCGCGCACCACGCTTGATCAATTCAAAGGCATGCGTGTGCGCGCCACTGGTGGTCTGGGCAATGCGTTCGAGGCGGTTGGCGCGGTGCCGACATCTGTTACGTCAAGCGAGGCCTATCAGGCGATGGAATCCGGGGTTGTCGATACGGTTGCCTTTGCTCAGCACGCGCACCTCAGCTTTGGCACCATCAACCAGGCGGACTGGTGGACGGCCAACCTGAACCCCGGCACCGTGAACTGCCCTGTTGTCGTGAACATCGACGCTTACGAATCGCTGTCGGATGCAGAGCGTGAAGCGCTGGATTCCTCGGTTGACGAGGCGCTGGATCACTATCTGGCCAACTACGGCGAACTGCTCAAGCGCTGGGATGCAGTGCTGGAGGAAAAGGGCGTCGAAAAGGTCATGATCTCGCCCGAAGTGCTGGAAGAGTTCCGCGCGACCGCAGCCGCCCCGGCGCGGGATGCCTGGATTGCCGACATGGAAGCACAGGGCCTGCCGGGTCAGGAGCTTTACGATCTGGTGATGTCGACACTGGAAGAAGCCAAGTCCAACGGCAGCTGATCCGACATCAGGCCGCCCCACGATTTTCGGGGCGGCCTTTTCGTTTTTGGCGAGCAGCCCCGCGTCGGGCGGCTTCTCAAAAACGGTGAAAATGCCGAACACGGGGAGAGGGACCTATGGCGGGATCAGCGGCGGTGCTGGAGGATTCCAGCCTACTCAGCAGGCTTGACCGAATGCTGTTGCCCATTGAGCGGTTCTGCGCGCTGTTGTCGGGGCTGGCGATCTTCACGCTCATGTTCCTGGCCGCCTATTCGGTCAGTTCGCGCAAGTTCTTCGGCGCGCCGATGATGGGCTATATCGACTATATCGAAGCGGCGATGCCGATCATCGCAATCATGGGTGTGTCCTATGTCCAGCGCGACGGCACCCATATCCGCATGGACATGCTGGTCTCGGCGCTCAAGGGCCGGGTGCTGTGGTTCTTTGAGCTCGTGTCCGTCCTGCTGATCCTTCTGCTGATTGTTGCGCTGACATGGGGGGCCTGGGAACATTTCGCCCGCTCGTTCGACTGCGCGCGGCCCCTGTGCAGCCGCGACAGCTCCATTGACGTCGGCATCCCCATATGGCCCAGCAAACTGGTGGTGCCCATCGCCTTTGCAGTGCTGGTGCTGCGCCTGCTGTTGCAGGCCTGGGGCTATGGCCGCGCGTTGGTGCTGGGGCTGGAGGCACCGGCCGCCGTGCCGCTGAGCCTGAGCATCGAAGAGCAGGCCATGGCCGAGGCCCGCGCGCTAGAGGAGAACACCTGATGGAACCCATTGAAATCGGTCTTTGGGTGTCGGGTGGCATGCTGGTCATGGTCATTCTGGGCATGCGCGTGGCCTTTGCCGCCGGTCTTGCGGGGTTTCTGGGTCTGTTCTGGCTGCGCTGGAACGGTTTTGACTATGATCCCGCGCGCCTGTGGAAAGCGATAGAGATCAGCGTCAAGATTGCGGGCCTGACCCCCCATTCCAAGGTCAGCGCCCAGGTGCTCAGCCTGATCCCGGTCTTCATCATGATCGGCTATCTGGCCTATTACGCCAAGCTGACAACCGCGCTGTTCGAGGCCTGCAAACGCTGGTTTGCCTGGGTGCCGGGCGGGCTGGCGGTATCGACCGTCTTTGCCACCGCCGGGTTTGCCGCCGTGTCGGGCGCATCCGTGGCCACGGCGGCGGTCTTTGCCCGTATCGCGATCCCCGAGATGCTGAAAGTCGGCTATAACAAGCAATTCGCGGCCGGTGTCGTGGCGGCAGGCGGCACGCTTGCCTCACTGATCCCGCCATCCGCGATCCTGGTGATCTATGCGATCATCGTGGAACAGGATGTGGGCAAGCTGCTGCTGGCGGGGTTTGTCCCCGGCGCGTTTTCCGCCGTGGTTTACGGAGGGCTGATCATCGGCATCGCGATGATCTGGAAGAACGTGGGCCCGCCGGTGACCGGCTTCAGCTGGAAACAGCGTTTTGAAAGCCTGCCCCCCGCGCTGCCGATCCTTGCGGTGGTCGTGATCATCATCTTCTTTGTCTACAACCCCTTTGGCGATGCCTGGGGCACGCCCACCGAAGGCGGCGCAGTGGGGGCCTTCATCGTCTTCCTGGTGGCGCTTTTCCGCGGCATGCGCTGGCGGCAGCTGAAAGAGGCGCTGCTGGAGACCGCCAAGCTGACAGTGATGATCTTTACCATCATCTGGGGCGTGCTGATCTATGTCCGTTTCCTGGGGTTTGCGGAATTGCCCGATGCCTTTGCAAGCTGGATCACCTCGCTGGAGATGTCGCCGCTGCTGATCCTGATCTGTATCCTGCTGGCCTATGCGGTGCTGGGCATGTTCATGGATGCCATCGGCATGCTGCTGCTGACCCTGCCGGTGGTCTATCCGGCGGTGATGGCGCTGAACGGCGGCGAACTGGTGTCAGCGGCGGACAGCGCCTTTGGCATGTCGGGGCCGATGTGCGCGATCTGGTTCGGCATTCTGGTGGTGAAGATGGCCGAATTCTGTCTGATCACCCCACCCATCGGGTTGAACTGCTTTGTCGTGGCGGGGGTTCGTGATGATCTCACGGTACAGGATGTGTTCAAGGGCGTGGCACCGTTCTTTTTCGCGGATGCGGTGACCATCGCGCTGCTGGTGGCCTTTCCGGGCATTGTCCTTTGGTTGCCGTCGCTGGCGGGCTAGGGCTGGCAGGGTAAGGGCCGTCAGGCTGCATCCGGTTCTTCATCGGGGTCGGGCAATTTCCTGTCCTCGGAGGACAGGAAAAGCCCGATGGTGTGCAGCGGCTCGAAATTCTCGCAGACCGCCTTGAAGACCACCAGAAAGGGCACCGCCACCAATGCGCCCGGAATGCCCCAAAGCCAGCCCCAGAACACCACCGTCAGAAACACGGCGACCGTGTTCATCGCCAGCCGCCTGCCGACCAGGAAAGGCGTCAGGACCTGACCTTCGATGCTGGTCAGCGCCATGTACCCCAGCGGGGCCAGCAGCGCATAGCTGACGCTGTCAAAGGTCACGATGGCAAAACCCCCGACAAGCACGGAGCCGATGATGCCGCCAAGATAGGGCAGAAAGTTCAGCAGGAAGGCGGCGATCCCCCAGACATAGGCCTGCGGCATGCCAAGCGCGCTGAGATAGGCAAAAAGCGCCAGCCCCAGACCGGCGTTGATCAGCGTGATGGTCAACAGATAGCGCGAGACGCGGCGTTCGATGTTGTAGACCGTGGTCAGGATGCGCTTCTTGCCCGCCATCGTGGGAAAGGCCTGCACCATCTTCAGGTAGAACAGCTCTCCCGAGGACAGCAGGAACACCGCCAGGATCAGCGTCACGATCAGCGATGCGCCGATCTGCGTGACCGTATCGAATGCGGTGTCCAGCAGGCCCGGTTGCTGCACGATCACCTCGGGACTTGCGTCTTTCGATTTGGTGATCTTTTCGACTTCCTCGGTGGCGGTGCGCACACCTTCGACCGCATCTGTCATCATGCGCAGCTTTTGCTGGATCTCTGCGCCCATGCTGGGCAATTCATCGCTCCAGACCGCGACGGTGCCTGCTGATCCGCCGACAATGATGATGATCAGGAGGGCGGTCAGTGACACCAGCACCGTCCCCGAAACCGCATGCGGAATACCGGCGCGGTAAAGCCCCCTGACAAGCGGGCTGAGGGTCAGCGCCAGCAGGAAACCCAGCATGATGGGCAGGATCAGATCGCGAGCGAAGTAACAGGTGCCAAAAAGGGCTACCAGCACCAGGAACTGCAAGGAGCGTCGGATCGAAGTCAGGTTGTCCAATGGGGTCTCCGGCAGGGGCAGATGCAAGGCACTGCTGACTCAACACGGGGCGCGACCGAAAGGTTCCGCGATTTCCTGCGGGGCCTTTATCGGCACCTTCGGTATTTCGCGGTTTCGCTGGCGCGGCTTTGCAGGCAGCTTGGGGGCAATTTCGGGGAATCGCGATCAAGCGGAAAGGACAGGCGCATCATGGCACGACACGGGGGACAATTGCTGGTGGAAAGCTTGGTGGCGCTGGGCGCGACCAAAAGCTTTGGCGTGCCGGGAGAAAGTTATCTGGCGGTGCTGGACGGGATGCATGACACCGGCGGAAAATTCGATTTCGTCCTGTGCCGGAACGAAGGTGGCGCTGCCTTCATGGCTGCGGCCTGGGGCAAGCTGACGGGGCGTCCCGGCATCTGCATGGTCACGCGCGGGCCGGGGGCGACCAATGCCTCCATCGGGGTGCATACCGCCTTTCAGGACAGCGCGCCGATGATCCTCTTCGTGGGGCAGGTGGGCACCGACATGCGCGGGCGCGAGGCGTTTCAGGAAGTTGACTACCGTGCGTTCTTTGGCCCGCTGGCGAAATGGGCGGTCGAGATCGACCATGTGGACCGCATCCCCGAAATCCTCGCGCGGGCCTGGACCATGGCCACCACGGGCCGTCCCGGCCCGGTTGTGGTGGCCCTGCCGGAGGACATGCTGACCAGCCTGTCGGATGTGGCCCCCCTGACGGCCCCCGCCCTGATCGAGGAGCCGGCCCCGACGCCTGCCGGGATCGACAAGGCGCTGATGATGCTGTCCGCCGCAAAACGTCCGCTGATCCTGACGGGGGGCTGCAACTGGACCGACACGGGCCGCGCCGCACTGGAAGGCTTTGCCGAAGCATCGGACATTCCCGTGGTCGCGGCATTCCGGTTCCAGGATCGTTTCAACAACCACTCACCCGTCTATTGCGGCGAGGCCGGTGTCGGCATGCCCGCCCATGTCAAGGACCTGATCACGCAGGCCGACACGATCCTTGCGATCAACATCCGCTTTGGCGAGATGACAACAGACGCCTATACGCTGCTGGACGTGCCGCATCCGAAGCAGAAGGTCATCCATGTTCACGGCTCAAGCGAGGAAATCGGCAAGATTTACATCCCGGCACTTGGCATCACGGCGGGGCCAAACGCCTTTGCCGCTGCACTGACCCCGGTCAAGGGCGGCTGGGCCGAGTGGCGCGCGAAAGGTCGCGCGGCATGGGAGGCAGGCTTTGACGCGCCTGAGCAGCCGTCGCCCGTCGATATGGCCATGGCGACAGCCTATCTGCGCGAGGTTTTGCCGGAGGATGCGATCCTGACCAACGGGGCGGGAAATTTCACCGTCTGGCCCAACAAGTTCTTCAAGTTCGGCCCCAAGGCGCGGCTGCTGGCCCCGCAGTCGGGGGCGATGGGATACGGCCTGCCTGCGGCCATCGCGGCCAAGGTTGCGCACCCGGAGCGTACCGTGGTCTGTTTCGCGGGCGACGGGGATTTCCAGATGAACTGTCAGGAACTGGCCAGTGCCGCGCAGGCGGGCGCACAGCCCATCGTGCTGATTGTGAACAACGGCATCTATGGCACCATCCGCGCCCACCAAGAGCGCCACTATCCCGAACGCGTATCCGGCACGACCATGGTGAACCCGGATTTCACCGCCCTTGCCAGGGCTTATGGGTTCCACGCCGAAAGTGTGGAGACCACCGCCGATTTCAACGCGGCCTTCGACCGGGCGCTGGCCTCGACCACCGGCGCAGTGCTGGATCTGAACGTCTCGGCAGAGGCGCTGACGCCCCGCATGACCCTGTCACAGATGCGCGACGCGGGGTTGGCTGCACGCCCCACCAAGCCCTGAGAACCGGCCCGCAACGCCTATCTGATCGCATAAAGGCGGATATGAACCTGTTGCAGGTGCCGCGCGCCGACGCCTGCGAACAGGGTCCGGTTCACCCAGTCATATCGGGTGTCGCCGGTCTCAAGCCGCGCATGGGTGCGCATGTAATAGTTGTCAGCGGAAACCTGTTCGCCCCGCATGATCGCCGCCAGCACGTCCGGCGGGCCATGGCGCAGCCCGTAGTTCACGATCTCTATCGTGGCCCCGTCGTGGGTTTCCATTGCATAGCGGGTATCAAGTTCGGCCAGACCGTCGGCAAAGATGGTCTGCCAGTCCGCGCCGAGGTTCAGCAGTTTGCCTTGCAGCAGCGGGCCGCTGACCGTGCCGCCGACAATCGGGATGATCCGCCGTTGACCGGCCCGGCCCGGTCCCATCTCGCGGATCGGGTCCAGTTCCACGGTCAGGTCGCAGGCATGCTCCAGTCTGGGGTCAGGAAGGTTCATCGGGGCGATCCTTATCTCATTAAACTGTTTACCAGATAAACAATATCCTGTAAACTTCCCCCAAGCAAACAGGGGAGGTGCGCAGTATGGCTGCAGGGGCAAAGGTCCAGGAGGTGGACCAGGATGATGAACACGTCATATCCGACCTTGAACAGTTTGTCGGCTATAACCTCAAACGTGCCTATGTGATCGTTCAGGCCGATTTTCGCGAGGCACTTGGGCAGGATTCGCTGGCACCGCGTGTCTTTTCGGCCCTGTCGCTGGTTGTTCAGTTCCCCCATATCTCGCAGAGCAAACTGGCCCGCAGGCTGGGCATTGAACGGTCGGGCCTCGTGGCCATCGTCGATGAGCTGGAAGGGCTGGGGTATCTGTCGCGCGCAACCGTGCCGGGGGACCGGCGGGTTCAGGCACTGGTGCCGACGCAGAAGGGGCGCAGCGCCTATGCAGAGGCGGTCGCGACAGTGCGCGCCCATGAAAAGGCGCTGCTGGCCGACCTCTCTGCGGCAGAGCAACGCGTGTTGATCAACTTGCTGCGCAAAATCAGATCGAAGGGAGAGGTGGAATGACATTGCAGGACTGGAGCGGCCATGCCGCGATTGTCACCGGTGGCGCGTCCGGACTGGGTGCGGCGACGGCGGCCCGCCTGGCACAGGCCGGGTTGAAGGTGATGCTGTTCGATCTGAACACCGAACAGGGCGAGGCGCATGCCGCCCGCATCGGCGGCGGGTTCAGCCGGGTGGATGTCTCTGATCCGGCCTCTGTGGCAGAGGGCATCGCGGCGGCAGAGGCGGCCTTTGGCGTGCCGCGTGTGCTGGTGAACTGTGCGGGTATCGGCGGGGCGGCCAAAACCGTCTCGCGCGGGGCGGCCCATGATCCGGGGTTGTTTCAGAAAACCATCATGGTGAACCTGATGGGCAGCTTCAATTGCGCCTCTCAGGCGGCGGCGCGCATGGTTACGGCCGACCCGGTGGATGATGACGGCGCCCGCGGCGTGATTGTCAACACCGCTTCGGTCGCGGCCTTTGACGGGCAGATCGGGCAGGTGGCCTATTCGGCGTCCAAGGGCGGCATCGTGGGCATGACCCTGCCGATGGCCCGCGACCTGGCCGACAAGGGCATTCGCGTCTGTACCGTGGCACCGGGGCTGTTCCTGACACCGCTTCTGCACGAATTGCCAGAAGAGGTGCAGACCGCGCTTGGCGCGCAGGTGCCGTTCCCCTCTCGCCTTGGCGATCCGCAGGAATACGCTGAAATGGTCAACCACATCACCGTGAACAAGATGCTGAATGGCGAGGTGATCCGCCTCGATGGCGGCATCCGCATGGCCCCGCGGTAAGGACAGGACTTTCAAATGAGCACTCAGACCGGATTGAACGCATCGGACTTCTGGCAGCCTGACTTCGACTATGAAACCCGCGATGACGGGACCATCCTGATGCGCCAGCGCGGCGAACTGGGTGCCTTCGAGGCGACGCTGGCGGATTACTTTGACAAATGGGCGGATGCCACGCCGGACAGGACATGGATTGCCCGACGCCACGAAGGCGGCGACTGGCGGCGCATCTCATACGGCACGGCACGCAACCAGATCCGCGCCATCGGGGCATCCCTGCTGGCGATGGGGCTGGGGCCGGACAGGCCGCTGCTGATCCTGTCGGAAAACAGCCTGGAACATGCGCTGCTGGGCATGGCCTGTGCCTATGTCGGCATTCCCTATGCGCCGGTTTCCCCCGCCTATGCACTGGTCTCCAAAGACCACGCCAAGCTCCGGGACATTGCGGCGACATTGAAACCCGGCGCGCTTTATGCCGATGACGGGGATGCCTTTGCGCCCGCGTTCAGCGCCATCGCTGAGGAAGGTCGGCAGGTCATTGCCCTGCGTAACGCCGGACAGGGCGCGGTCAGCTTTGATGACCTTCTGGCCGGTGATCCCTCCGGGGCAGAGGCCGCGCGTGCCGCGTTGAGTGATCAGACAGTGGTGAAATACCTCTTCACCTCGGGCTCCACCGGCTCGCCCAAGGCGGTGATCAACACCAACCGCATGATCTGCGCCAGCCAGGCGATGATCCGCGATTGCTATCGCTTCCTGGCGCGCAAGCCGCCGGTCGTGCTGGACTGGGCACCCTGGAACCACACTGCGGCAGGCAACAAGGTTTTCTACATGGTGACCACCAATGGTGGCAGCTATTATATCGACGATGGTCGTCCGGTGCCGGGCAAGTTCGACGAGACGCTGCGCAACCTGCGCGATGTCTCCTGCACCTGGTATTTCAATGTACCCGTCGGCTACGACATGCTGGTTGCTGAACTGGAAAACGACCCGGCCCTGGCGCAGAGCTTCTTTCGCGATCTCGGGATGATGTTCTATGCGGGCGCGGGGATGGCGCAGCTGACCTGGGACCGCCTGCGCGCCGCCGGGCGCAACGCGACAGGGCGCGAGGTGCTGTTGGCCACCGGGCTGGGGGCCACCGAAACCGCCCCCTTCGCGCTGGCCTGTACCGAGGTGCAGGAAAAATCCGGGAATGTCGGGGTGCCGTCGCTGGGGCTTACCCTGAAGCTGGTGCCCAACGGCGGCAAGCTGGAGGCGCGGCTCAAGGGTCCGACGATCACACCGGGGTACTACGGTGACCCCGCCAAGACGGCAGAGGCCTTTGACGAGGAAGGGTTCTATTGCTTTGGCGACGCGCTGCGGCCTGCCGACCCGGATGATTATGCCAAAGGGTTCTTCTTTGACGGGCGCATCGCCGAGAATTTCAAGCTGACCACCGGCACCTGGGTCGCGGTCGGCGCGGTACGCGCGGCCCTGGTCGATGCCATGGGCGGCCTTGTGCGGGATGCCGTGATCGCGGGCGAGAACGAGGCCGAACTCGGTGCCTTGCTGTTGCTGTCGGACAAGGGCACAGCGATGGGGGCGGACGAGCTGCGCGCTGCCCTGCGCGAGAAACTGACCCAGGCGGCCAAGGCCGCGACAGGCTCAGCCGCGCGGGTGCGCCGGGCGGTTGTCCTGCTGGATGCCCCAAGCTTTGACAGGGGCGAGGTTACGGAAAAAGGGTCCCTTAACCAGCGCGCCATGCGGTCGAACAATGCCGACCTGATCGAACGCCTCTATGCCGATGATGCGGGCGCGGATGTGATCTCGGTCTGACCGTTCAGGCCAGGGCGCTTGCCGCCCTGCGCCGTGCCAGACCCCGGCGCAGAGCAAGCCCGGCCTCAACCACGGCCAGCAGGGTGATCAGGATCAGCAGGGGCATCGTGCCGACCTCCACGATCATCCAGCCCGCGATCAGCGGAAAGCCGAAGATCCCGATGAAATAGGTCAGCGCGAACAACTGCAACGTCTGCGCGCCCAGATCGTCATCCGCATCATCGGCGGCCATGGCCACCAGCACCGGGTAGGACACGCCGTAGCCCAGTCCGAACAACACGGCGACAAGGATATAAAGCGGCAGGCTGTCGCCGCTGACCACAAACAGCGCGAGCCCCGCGCACATCAGGCATTGCAGCAGCGCAATGGTCATATATGGGTTTGGCCCCCCGGTGAACCGCGCCATGACCAGCCGGAAAATCACCGATGTCAGCGTGTAGCTCAGGAAGAACCAAGCGTAGTCCACCCCCCGCGCATCGGCAAAGACCGTCTGGAAATTATTCAACCCGGCAAAGATGCTGGCCCCCAGGAAGACCATGAAGACCGGCAGCCGCGCGGGCGAGCGCAGCACCCCGGCGACCGCTGCAAGCGTGATGCGGGAGGGCGCTTCGGGCCGTGCATTCACCGCCTGCGCCTTGATCGGACGGTCAAGCGCAAAGAACAGGGCCGCGCTCACAAGACACAGGGTCCCATTTAGCAAGAATGCGTCGCGGATGGCAAAGCCTGCATCCTCCATCGCCGAGACGATCACCGGGGCAAAGCCGAACCCGGCCATCACAAAGACCGAGAGAAGGGTGAAGTAACGCACCCGTTCATCCGCGCGCACGAGGCGGGACATGACGATGGGACCCAGCGAATAGGTCAGGCCCCAGCCAAAGCCCAAAAGCAGGCTTGCCGCCACCAGCCCCGCACCGACGCCCGGCACAGTGCCATAGAGGAACAGGGAGGCGGAGATGGCGATACAGGCCATGCCCAGCGTGCGCAACCGACCCAGAAGGTCCGAGAGATGGCCGGAGAAATAGACCGTGATCACCGTGGCGGCAGTGGTCAGCAGCAGCATCGTGCCCACGACCTTTTCGTTCGCGCCAAAGCTGTCGAACAGCCGGGGCAGCATGAAGGTCAGCCCGTAGGCTCCCGCTTGAAACAGGATCGCGGCGTAGTAGAGCGGAAAGATCAGTTTTCGGGACATGGCCGGACCTGCCTGGGGGCTGTTGCCCGCCGTGGTAGCAGCCGCCACGCGCGCGGGCCATACCCCGCGCGCGGTTTGCCTCAGCCGAAGCTGTCGATGAACCACACCAGCCAGAGCGTGATCGCCGGGAAGGCGGCGAGGATCACCACGCGCAGGATGTCGGTGACAACAAAGGGCAGGGCACCCTTGTAGGTCTCTGAAATCGGGGTGCCTTTTGCCATCGAGTTGATGATGAACAGGTTCATCCCGACCGGTGGCGTGATCAGCCCCACCTCGACCACGATCAGCACCAGAATGCCGAACCACAGGCCGAAGTCATTGGCCGACATGCCAAAGTCCAGCACCATCATGATGGGAAAGATGATCGGAACGGTCAGTAGCACCATGGACAGCGAATCCATCACGCAGCCGAAAACGAGATACATCAGCAGCACGATGGTCAAAACGAACCAGGGCGAAAACCCCTGTTCCCCGACCCAGATCGAGGCCGATTGCGGCAGCTGCGTCAGCGACAGGAAGTTGTTGTAGATGCCGGCCCCCAGGATGATCAGAAAGATCATCGCAGTGGAGCCCGCCGTCGTCAGGACTGCCTCGCGCAGGCGGTCCCATGACATCTCGCCCGATACCAGTGCGACCAGCCCGGTCCCTGCGGCCCCCACGGCAGCGGCTTCGGTAGGTGTAAAGATGCCCGCATAGATCCCGCCGACAACAGTGACGAAAATGGTGATCACCGGCCAGACCTTGCCCAGGGCCACCATGCGTTCCCCCCATGGCACCCGGTTGCGTACAGCGGCAGAGTTCGGCGACACGCGCACCCAGATCGAAATGGCGATCATATAGCCGATGGCGGCCAGGATGCCGGGGATCAGGGCGGCCACAAAAAGCTTCTCGATGTTCTGTTCGGCCAGGATCGCATAGATCACCAGGATCACCGAGGGCGGGATCAGGATGCCCAGCGTCCCGCCTGCCGCCAGCGCGCCGGTGGCCAGTGAATCGGGATAGCCATAGCGGCGCAGCTCTGGCAGGGCGACCTGGCCCATGGTGGCGGCGGTCGCCAGCGACGACCCGCAAATCGCGCCGAAGCCCGCGCAGGCCCCCACGGCTGACATCGCGACACCGCCGCGACGGTGGCCCAGAAAGCTCTCTGCGGCCTTGAACAGTGAGGCCGACATGCCCGACAGCGTGGCGAACTGGCCCATCAGCAGGAACAGCGGAATGATCGAAAAGGAATAGTTTGAAAACGTGCCATAGGTCAGCGTCTTCAGCTGGTTCAGTGTCATCATCGGCGTGCCGATGACCAGATAGGTCCCGCCAACCCCGACCGCAATCATCGCCAGAGCAATGGGCGCGCGCAGGAATACCAGGATCAGCAGGACGGGAAACGACCAGAGTGCGAGTTCAAAGTTCGACATTTCTATTCCTGTTGTTCCATGCCGGCCAGCCTGCGGACCGACCGCCAGATGCAAAAGATTGCCACGATCACAAAACCGATTGCCCCGACCAGCGAGGCCGCAAAGCCCTGCCAGACCGGAATCTGCGCAATCAATGTGGTTTCGCCGTATGACAGTTTGTCCAGCATCCCGAGGTAGAGCCGCCAGGTGCCAATTGCGGCGATAATGGCCATGCCGATGTTGAAAAGCAGATCCAGTGCCCGGTCGAATCCGCCCGGCATGAACGCCTGGAACAGATCGACCCGCGCATGTGTTTCATGCAGTTGGGCCCAGGGCAGAAAGGCAAAGATCGCCGCTGCCATGCCGATTTCCGTGATGTCATAAATGCCCCGGATCGGGCCGATGCCAATATCCAGCGGCACAAAGGCACGTCCGATGATCGACACGCAGGTGATCAGCGTGATCAGGATCAGGATGCCGCCACCGACAAACGCCAGCCCCCGCGCGATGATATCAGCCATTTTGTAACTTGCCGCGTACATCAGCCACTTCCCCATAGAAGCAGAGGGCCCGAGGGCCCTCTGATGTCAGTTCATGACGTCAGGTTGTCTTTTCGGCGATCAGGGCCTTGGCGCGGTCGATCAGCGCCTGCCCGTCGATCCCCTTGCCATCCAGGTCGGCCACCCAGCGTTCAATCACCGGCTGGGCCGCTTCCTTCCAGCGGGCGACTTCGGCTTCGCCCAGCTGGATGATGTTGTTGCCGTTCTTGACCGCCAGTTCACGTCCCGGTGCGTCGTAGTCCCACATTATCTGCGAAGCGAATTCCGACAGTTTGGCGCCGGATTCCGCGTCAAGGATGGCCTTGAGGTCATCGGGCAAGGCGTCATACTTCGCCTTGTTCATCACCAGCACGATGGTCGCGGTATAAAGCGATTCCGCCCCGGAGAATTCGGTGTGGTTCGACACCAGTTCCGTCAGACGGACCGCCGGGGTGACTTCCCAGGGGATCACGGTCGAGTTGATGACACCTTTCGAAAGCGCCTCCGGGATTGCGGGCAGGGGCATGCCGACCGGGGTGGCCCCCAGTTCGGACAGCATGTCGTTGATCACGCGGGTAGGGCCGCGCACGGTCTTGCCCTTCATGTCCTCCAGCTTTTCGATGGGATCGGTGGAGTGAATCACGCCGGGTCCGTGAACCCAGGCACCCAGCACCTTGAAGTCGGCATATTCGTTGGACTGGAAGTCCTCTTCGACCATCTGCCAAAACGCCAGCGATGTGGCGACGGGGCTGGTCATCATGAACGGCAGCTCAAAGACTTCGGTCCGCGGGAAGCGGCCCGGCGTATAGCCGACAACCGTCATCGACAGGTCCACGACACCGTCGCGCGCCTGGTCCATCAACTCGGGCGGACGCCCGCCAAGGGACATCGCATCGAAATGCTGCACGTTCAGGCGGCCGTCAGAGGCCTCTGCCAGACGCTCGCCCCAGGGCTTGAGGATCCTTGCGGGCACTGTTGCCACGGGGGGCAGGAACTGGTGCAGCCGCAGGGTTACTTCCTGGGCCAGTGCAACGCCGGGCATGGCGGCCATCATGGCCGTGCCGGCAGCGGTCGTTTTCAGAAATTCTCTTCTTTTCATGGTCTTCCTCCCTGTTGTTTTCTGTCATCGCCTTACCGGGTCTCCACTTCCCGGCAGGGCGCTATCTGAACTTTGGTTCGCGCTTCTCAAGAAATGCGCGCAGGCCCTCTTTCGCTCCGTCCGAGGTTTGCGACATGGCTGCCGCAAGACTTTCGGTGAACAGGCCGTCGTGGCGCGACATATCGCCGATCCGCGAGATCGCCTGTATCATGAGGTAATTCGAAAACGGCGCGTTGTCTGCTATTTTCCGCGCAAGCTTGCGTGCCAGTGGCAGCGCCTCTCCCGCGCCGACAGAGTAATGCGCCAGTCCCATCGCCAGACCTTCCTCGGCCCCGTAGTTGCGGCCGGTCAGCATCATTTCGCGCATCCGGTCGGCACCGATGATACGGCTGACCCGCACGGTCGCCCCGCCCCCGACAAAAATACCGCGCCGCCCCTCGGGCAGTTGGAACCGCACGTCGGGCTCCGCGATGCGCACATGGGTCGATGTGGCGATTTCCAGACCGCCGCCGATCACCGCCCCGGTCATGGCGGAAATGACGGGCAGGGGGCCGAACTCGATCAGGTCGGCCACGCGATGCCAGTTGCGCGAATGGTAGACTCCCGCGATCGGCGCACGCTGTTCATGCTCGGCCAGGTCCAGGCCGGAACAATAATGTCCCCCGGCACCCGTCAGGATGACGGCATTCACACCTTCGGGCGGGTTGGAGAAAAACGCATCGAGGTCGCCGACCAACGCGTCGTTCATCGCGTTCCGCTTGTCAGGGCGGTCGAAAATGATCGTGGCGATATCGCCGTCAATCTCCACACGCGTGGCCTTGCCGGTTTTCTGGCTATCCTGCATCGGAATCTCCCCCTCCTGCCTGTCCTAGATTTATGTTGTACAGATTAACAGTTTTCTTGTATAGCGGTTTTTAACATCAACGGTTTTGGGGAGGCAAACAGGATGGTCGATTTCAGCAAGGTGAAGGCGATTGATTTTCACACCCATGCAGAAGAGCCCTGCTGTGACCACCGCGACGATGGGTATAACGAGTTTCAGGCCGGCATGGCGGCTTACTTCAAAAATCCCGCCGGTGCCGAAGGCATGTTGCCCACGGTGCAGGATACCGCCAGCTATTACCGCGAGCGTAACATCGCTGCGGTGATCTTTCCCGTCGATGCGGAGCGCGAGACAGGCTTTCGCCGCTATTCAAACGAAGAAGTCGCGCAGATCTGCGCAGAGAATGACGACATCCTGATCCCCTTTGCCTCTGTCGATCCGCACAAGGGCAAGGCCGGAGCGCGCGAAGTGCGCCGTCTGGTGCGCGAGTTCGGTGTGCGCGGGTTCAAGTTTCACCCCACCATGCAGGGCTTTTACCCCAATGACCGCGACGCCTGCTATACGGTGCTGGAAGCCTGTGCCGAAGAGGGCGTGATCACCCTTTTCCACACCGGCCAGACCGGCGTCGGGTCGGGCATGCGGGGCGGCATGGGAATGCGCCTGAAGTATTCCAACCCGATGTACCTGGACGATGTGGCGGTGGATTTCCCCGACATGAAGATCATCCTCGCCCACCCCTCGTTCCCCTGGACCGAGGAAGGTCTGTCCGTCGCCCAGCACAAGCCGAATGTCTATTACGACATGTCCGGCTGGTCGCCCAAATACTTCCCCGAAACCTTCATCCGCTATGCCAACTCGATCCTGAAAAAGAAGATGTTGTTCGGCTCGGACTGGCCCGCGATCACGCCCGACCGCTGGCTGGCGGATTTCGAGGCGGCCCCGTTCAAGGACGAGGTGCGCCCGTTGATCCTGAAGGAAAACGCCCTGCGTCTGTTGGGAGAAACCGGCTGAGGCGCGGGCGCGTCGTGAAGAATAACAAATCACACACTCTGGGAGGAATATTGTGATGTTGAAAACCATAGGAACAGCCGCGCTGTTGAGCGGAACGGCCACATTGGCTGCGGCCCAAATGCAGTGTGACGGGCTTACGCCCGAGGCACTGGGCCTGAGCGGTGTCACCTTTACCGATGTGGCCGCAGTGCCCGCGGGCGATGACAACCCCGCCGCGCAATGCCGCATCCGTGCCACCACTGCCGAACGCACCGGCACCGACGGGCGCGCCTATGCGCTGCGGTTCGAGCTGGCCCTGCCGGAGGTCTGGAACGGCGATTATGTCCACCAGTTCAACGGCGGCAACGACGGTGAAGTGAAACCGGCCACCGGCGGCATGGGCGCTGGTACGGGTGAGCAGACCCCCCTGGCGCGCGGCTTTGCGGTGGTCTCCTCGGATGCTGGCCATGACGGCAAGGCTGTCGCGGATGCGGGCCTTGCGGGCGGCGCGCGTTTTGGCTTCGATTTCGAGGCGCGGCAGATGTACGGCTACAAGGCCGTCGCGGTGCTGGACCCGCTGGCCCGTCAGATCGTCGAGGCCTTCTATGGGGCCGGGATCGGCCACAGCTATGGTGTGGGCTGCTCCAACGGCGGGCGGCACGCGCTGGTTGCGGCATCGCGTATGCCAGAGGCTTTCGACGGTCTGCTGGCCGGCGCGCCGGGCTACAACCTGCCCAAGGCGGCGCTGCAACATGCGGTTGATGTGCAGGCCCTGACCGCCATCACCGGCGATCTGGCCACCGCTTTCAGCCCGGACGATCTGCAAACCGTGGCGAATGGTGTCCTTGCAGCATGTGACGCGCTGGACGGGTTGCAAGACGGACTGGTGATGGACACCGCCGCCTGTCAGGCCAGCTTTGACAGCGCCGCCCTGCAATGCACCGACGGTCAGAACTCGGCCTGCCTCTCGCCCGAACAGGTCACCGCACTGGACATCATTCATGCAGGCACGCCAGATGGCGGCACCCCGGTCTACAGCGATTTCCCCTGGGACACCGGGATCGCGGGCGGCGGCTGGCGGTTCTGGAAACTGGAAAGCCCGATCCCGCCTTGGGGCAAGAAACCGATCATCGCGGTGATGGGCGCGTCATCGCTGGCACAGGTCTTCACCACGCCACCAACCGAAGTGGCGGGCGACCCCGACACGCTGGAACAGTTCCTCAAGGACTTTGACCTGTCCACCCGCGCGGCGGAAATCTATGCCACCAGCGAAGCCTACCCTGAATCGGCAATGGAGGTGATGACCCCACCCGGATCGGACAACCCCGAACTGGCAGCCTTCCGCGATGCAGGTGGCAAGATGATCGTCTTTCACGGCGTCTCGGACCCGGTATTTTCCGTCAACGACACCGCCAACTGGTACAGCAAGCTGGATTCCAACAATGCAGGCAAGGCGGCAGCCTTTGCCAGGTTCTACCCCGTGCCCGGCATGACCCATTGTTCGGGTGGCCCTGCGGTCGAAGGCTTCGACATGTTCGCGGAACTGGTCGCATGGGTTGAAAACGGCACAGAACCGCAGGCCGTGACCGCAACGGCGCGGGCGTCGAACCGCGATCTGCCCGAAGCGATGGCAGACATCTCGCGCCCGCTGTGCCCTGCGCCAACTGTCGCGCGCTACACCGGTGGCGACGAGGGGATGGCGGAAAGCTTCACTTGCGAATAACATGGGGGTCATGGCGCGGGTGCCCCGGCACCTGCGTCTTTCCTGCCTGAGAAAGTTTCACAATGCCTACGCTTGCCCCACTGGACGAAAGCATCACGCTGGCGCAGCTTGATCGCGACCCTTACCCGATCTACCGCCGCCTGCGTGCGGAGGCACCGGTGCTGCGGGTCAAGTCCGCCGGGCGCACCCTGCTGACCAAGGCGGAAGACACGAAATACGTCAAAGACAACCCCGAGATTTTCAGCTCCGACGATCCCAACACGCCGATGAAGCGGGCGTTCTGGTCGCATACGCTGATGCGCAAGGATGGCGAGGATCACAAGCGCGAGCGGATGGCGATGGCCCCGGCCTTTTCGCCCAAGGTGATCAAGAACGACTGGATGCCGCAATATGTGAAGATCGCCGAGGAATACGTGGCGCGTCTGCCGCGCGGCGAGATTGTGGATATTTTCGCGGTCCTGTCGGGGGCCTATGCCGCGCGGGGGCTGGCGATCCTGCTGGGGATGCCCGAAGCCTCGGACGAGGACATGATGGAATGGTCGCAGGCGCTGATTGAAGGGGCGGGTAATTTCGGCTGGGCCGATGCGCCCTTTGAACGCGCGGACCGGGCCAATACGCAGATCCATGCGCTGCTCGACAGCATCCAGGACCGGCACCGCGCCGAGCCGGACAATTCGGCGTTCTCGGTGATGCTGAATGCCGATGATCCGATCGAGGAAAAGCAGATATATGCCAACATCAAGATCGCCATCGGTGGCGGTATCAACGAGCCGCGCGATGCGCTCAATACCATCCTCTATGGCCTGCTGACCCACCCGGACCAATTGGCAGAGGTCCGCAGGAATGACCACTGGGACCAGGCCTTTGAGGAAGGCGTGCGCTGGGTCGCGCCGATCCAGGCCTCATCGCGGCTGGTCACGCAGGACACCGAATTGCGCGGATACACGATCCCAAAAGGCGATACCGTGATGACCATTCAGGCCAGCGCCAACCGGGACGAAGACATCTATCAAGACGGCGAAAACTATAACGTCTACCGCGACAAGGCCCCGCATCAGGCCTTTGGCAACGGGCCGCATTTCTGCCAGGGCACCCACGTCGCCCGCCGGGCTGTGGGGCAGATCATGCTGCCGATGCTGTTCGACCGCTTCCCGAAGATGAGCATCCCTGACAGGGATGATGTGATCTGGAAAGGCTTTGGCTTTCGCGGACCGATCCAGATACCGATCCTGCTGCAGTAACGGCAAAGCCTTTTTGCATCCCCCTTTGGTGCCCCGGCATGCTGAACCGGCAGACCGCGGAGGAAGGCATGGCTTATTCGCAAAGAAAGGTTGATACTTTCCGCGCGGAAAGTCATGGTTGCAGGTGTAAAAATACTGCGAGGGCCACATGTCGACCAGGACAATCAGGAACATGGAGGAATTCGCTGCCGTCAGCGGCATTTCCCGGCCAACCGTTTCAAAGTACTTTCACGATCCCGAAAGTGTCCGGGCGTCAACCCGCGCACAGATCGAAGCGGCAATCGAGAAATACGATTACCGGCCAAACCTTTACGCGATGAACCAGAACCGCAAGCTGACCAAGAATGTCGGCATCGTGGTGCCCCTGCTGACGGACCCCTATTTTGCAGAGATCGCGCGCAAGCTGGAACGCCATTGCATCGAGGCGGGCTATCACCCCACGCTGTTCAGCTCCCATGGCGATCCCGCGCATGAGACGGATGTGCTGAATTCCCTGCGTGCGATCCGGCCCGCCGGTGTCCTGCTGGCCCCGCTGGGCCGCGCCTCTGATCGTGGTGCGCTGGAACGGTTCTGCGCGGATGTGCCAACCTTGCTGTTTGACAGCAACGTGGGCGAGTTGGGCCTCGCCTTTGTCGGTTCGGACAATATCCAGTTCACAGCCCATATCACCGATTACCTCTGCCGCACCGGTGAGCCGCCGTGCTTTTTCGAGATGAAGCGCCCGACCAACCCGAATGCCCACCGCCGCCGCCAGAGTTATCTGGATGCGATGGCAGAATTTGGTCACGAGCCCCATGTCATCTCTGTCGAAGGCGATGGCTGGGATTTTGAGGAAATCGGGCGTCTGGGGGGGCACACCGCCTTTTCCGAGGGGCTTTTCCCCACAAACTCCATCCTGTGCAGCAATGACCGGCTGGCCATCGGGCTGCTGACGGCCTGCTATGAAAAGGGTGTGACCGTGGGGCGTGGGCCCGATTGTGCCGTACGCGTCGCGGGGCAGGACGGTCATCCGCATTCGCGCTATACTTGTCCGCCGCTCACCACCATTTCGCATGCCTATGATGCTGTTTCCAAAGCCGCCTCCGATGCATTGTTCGCGGCGATCAACGGGGAGGTGACCCCCTGGAGCAGCACGCGCCTGGAAGGCAGGCTGATCCTGAGAGACTCCGCGTGATGTGCAAATAGTTTACGCGCGATAAATTTTTGTTGACGTCGCGTACATCTCTGCCATAGGCTCGGATCAGAACGTCCAACCAGGGAGGATAACGGATGTCTTTGAAGAGCACGCTTTGTGCTGCAACCGCGCTTGGGCTGATCGCAGCCAGCAGCGCATATGCAGACAGCCACAGCCCATCCATCACCATTGCCACCGTCAACAACGGCGACATGATCCGGATGCAGGGCTATACCGATACATTTACCGAAGAGACCGGCATCGCCGTGGAGTGGGTGACACTGGAGGAAAACGTCCTGCGTCAGCGCGTGACAACGGACATCACCACCAAGGGTGGCCAGTTCGACATCATGACCATCGGCATGTACGAGACCCCGATCTGGGGCGCACAGGGCTGGCTGGTGCCGCTTGACGATCTGTCCGCCGAATATGACGTCGACGACATCCTGCCCGCGATGGCAGGGGGCCTGTCCCATGACGGCACGCTTTATGCAGCACCGTTCTACGGCGAAAGCTCCATGATCATGTACCGCACGGATCTGATGGAAAAGGCCGGGCTGGAAATGCCCGAAGCCCCGACCTGGGAATTCATCGCCGAAGCCGCCGCTGCAATGACCGACCGCGACAATGAAATCAACGGCATCTGCCTGCGCGGCAAGGCCGGTTGGGGCGAGGGTGGTGCCTTGATCACCGCGATGTCCAATTCGTTTGGTGCGCGCTGGTTCGACGAGGACTGGAATGCCCAGTTCGATACCGAGGCCTGGGCGAACACGCTCAACTTCTACAAGGACATGATGGATGCCTCCGGCCCTGCCGGTTATGCGACCAATGGCTTCAACGAAAACCTGTCGCTGTTCCAGCAAGGCAAATGCGGCATGTGGATCGACGCCACGGTTGCGGCCTCCTTCGTGACCAACGCCAATGATTCCACCGTCGCCGACAGCGTCGGTTTTGCGCTGGCACCCGATACCGGGCTGGGCAAGCGGTCCAACTGGCTCTGGGCATGGGCTCTTGCGATCCCCGCCGGCACGCAGCAGGAAGCCGAAGCCAAGCAATTCATCGAATGGGCAACCTCCAAGGACTATATCGAACTGGTGGCCGAAAACGAAGGCTGGGCCAATGTCCCGCCGGGCGCGCGCAAGTCGCTTTACGAGAACCCCGAATACCAGAAAGTGCCCTTCGCGCAGATGACGCTGGACAGCATCCTGTCGGCTGACCCGGAAAGCCCGACCGTCGATCCGGTGCCCTACGTCGGTGTCCAGTTCGCCGCGATCCCCGAATTTGCCGGTATCGCGACCGAGGTAAGCCAGGAGTTCTCGGCCGCCTATGCCGGTCAGCAAACCGTCGAGGAAGCACTGGCCAAGGCGCAGGACATCACCAACGAAGCGATGGAAGCTGCCGGGTATCGGTAAGCCGATGACCCGACCCACGGGGCGGCGCATCGCCCGCCCCGTGGTCTTTGATCAATGCCGCAATTTCATCCACGTCCAAGCACCGGACGCCTGAACCGGCGTTTCGTCAAACAAGGAGACGTATCCCATGGCGACCAAGGCTTCCCGATCCGCCGCCAGACTGATGATGGCCCCCGCCGTGATCCTGCTTTTGGGCTGGATGCTGGTGCCTCTCACGATGACGCTGTGGTTCTCTTTCCGAACCTATTTGCCGCTGCGTGGCGGTGACCAGGGCTGGACCGGTTTTGACAACTACGTTCGCTTTGTCACCTCCAGTTCCTTCTGGCCCGCCGTCTCGACCACGCTGATTATCGTCGCCGGTGTCCTGGCCATCACCATCGCCCTTGGCGTCCTGCTGGCGATCCTGCTGGATCAGCCGATGTGGGGGCAGGGGGTTGTCCGCATCCTGGTAATTGCACCCTTCTTTGTCATGCCCACCGTTTCGGCGCTGGTCTGGAAGAACATCTTCATGGACCCCACCAACGGGCTTTTTGCCCATCTGTGGCGGTTCTTCGGGGCGGACCCGGTCAGTTGGCTGTCTAACGCGGCGACCCCGTCGATCATCCTGATCGTCAGCTGGCAATGGCTGCCCTTTGCGACGCTGATCCTGCTGACCGCAATCCAGTCGCTGGACAGCGAACAGCTTGAGGCCGCCGAAATGGATGGCGCATCGCCCCTTGCACGGTTTTTCTACATCACCCTGCCGCATCTTTCCCGCGCGATCACCATCGTGCTGCTGATCCAGACGATCTTTCTGCTGGCGATCTTTGCCGAGATTTTCGTCACCACCGGCGGCGCCTTCGGCACCCGCACGCTGTCCTATCTGATCTTCCAGCGCGTGCTGGAGAGCCAGAACATCGGTCTGGGCTCTGCGGGCGGTGTCTATGCCATCATCCTTGCCAATATCGTTGCCATCTTCCTGATGCGCATCGTCGGCAAGAACCTTGATACCTGAGGGAGGAGGCCACAAATGGCACGTTCCGTCACGACACAGCGCAAGACGATCAATACCACAATCGCGTGGATCATCGGGCTGCTGATCTTCTTCCCGATTCTCTGGACAATCCTGACCAGCTTCAAGACCGAAGCCCAGGCGATCAGCGATCCACCCCTGTTCCTGTTCTTTGACTGGACCACCGAGAATTACAGCACCGTGATGGAGCGGTCGAACTACGGCCGCTTCCTGTGGAACTCCATCATCATCGCGGGTGGCTCGACCCTTCTGGGCATCATCATCGCGGTGCCGGCGGCGTGGTCGATGGCTTTTGTTCCGTCCAAACGGACCAAGGACATCCTGCTGTGGATGCTCTCGACCAAGATGCTGCCGGCGGTAGGGGTGCTTTACCCGATCTACCTGCTGTGCATCCGTTTGGGCGTGCTCGACAACCGCGTGGCGCTGGTCATCATCCTGATGCTGATCAACCTGCCGATCATCGTCTGGATGCTCTACACCTACTTCCGCGAAATTCCCGGCGAAATCCTGGAAGCCGCGCGGATGGACGGGGCCACGCTCAAGGAGGAGATCCTCTATGTGCTCACACCGATGGCGATCCCCGGCATTGCCTCAACCCTGCTGTTGAATTTCATCCTGGCCTGGAACGAGGCGTTCTGGACATTGAACCTGACCGCAGCACAGGCGGCACCGCTGACTGCCTTCATCGCCAGCTATTCCAGCCCCGAAGGGCTGTTCTACGCCAAACTCAGCGCCGCATCGACAATGGCCATCGCGCCAATCCTCATCCTTGGCTGGTTCAGCCAGAAACAACTCGTCCGGGGCCTGACCTTCGGCGCCGTGAAATAGGGAACCGGGAATATGGGACAGATTGAACTTAAACAGGTGACGAAATCCTTTGGCGATGTGCAGGTCATCCCGCCGCTGGACCTGACCATCAAGGATGGCGAATTCACCGTATTCGTGGGCCCTTCGGGTTGTGGTAAATCGACCCTTCTGCGTCTGATCGCGGGGCTGGAGGACATCACCACCGGCCATATCGAGATCGACGGCAGCGATGCAACGGATGTGGTTCCTGCACGGCGCGGGCTGGCGATGGTGTTCCAGTCCTATGCGCTTTATCCGCATATGTCGGTGCGCAAGAACATCGCCTTTCCGCTGAAGATGGCCAAGATGGACCAGGCCGAGATCGACAAGCGCGTGGATGCGGCAGCGCAGGTGCTGAACCTGGCCGACTATATCGACCGCCGCCCCGGCCAGCTGTCGGGCGGCCAGCGCCAGCGTGTCGCCATTGGCCGCGCCATCGTGCGCGAACCGGCGGCCTTCCTGTTTGACGAACCGCTGTCAAACCTCGATGCCGCCCTGCGCGTTGGCATGCGGATGGAAATCTCCGAACTGCACAAGAAGCTGGCCACCACGATGATCTACGTCACCCACGACCAGGTCGAGGCGATGACCATGGCCGACAAGATCGTGGTGTTGCAAGCGGGTGTGATCGAACAGGTTGGCAGCCCGCTTGAGCTTTACCGCGCCCCGCGCAACACCTTTGTCGCGGGTTTCATCGGCTCGCCCAGGATGAACCTGATCACCGGCGAGGAAGCGGCCAAGCACGACGCCCATACCATCGGCATCCGGCCCGAGCATATCGACGTGGTCGAAAGCGGCGGCACCTGGCAGGGCACCGTTGGCGTGGCCGAACACCTTGGCTCCGACACGTTCTTCCACATCCACAACACCGGGCTGGCCGACACGCTGACCGTCCGCGCCATTGGTGACGTCAGCCTGACCCATGGCGATAAGATCCACCTCGCGCCCCGCGCGGATGAAATCCACCGCTTTGACACAGCAGGATTGCGGATCGCATGAACCGACTGGCAGGAAAGACCGCGCTGATCACCGGCGCGGCGCGGGGTATCGGACAAGCCTTCGCGCAAGCCTATCTGCGCGAAGGCGCGCAGGTGGTGATCGCGGATATCGACAACGACCGAGCAGTGCAGACAGCCACGGCGATGGGCGAAAACGCCTGCGCCGTGGCGATGGATGTGACAGATCAGGCCAGCATCGACGCCGGTATCGCTCAGGCCGTCGCCCATTTCGGCAGGATCGACATTCTGATCAACAACGCCGCGATCTTTACCGCGGCACCGATCGTCGAGATTACCCGCGAGGACTACCAGCGTGCCTTTGACATCAACGTGTCGGGCTGCCTGTTCACCCTGCAGGCGGTGGCACGGCAGATGATTGCGCAAGGTGGCGGCGGCAAGATCATCAACCTGGCCAGCCAGGCCGGTCGCCGCGGCGAGAGCCTTGTCGCGGTCTATTGCGCCACCAAGGCGGCAGTCATCAGCCTGACCCAGTCCGCAGGGCTGAACCTGATCGAACATGGCATCAACGTGAACGCCATCGCGCCCGGCGTGGTGGACGGTGAACATTGGGACGGCGTCGATGCCTTCTTTGCCAAATACGAGAACAAGGCACCGGGCCAGAAAAAGCGCGAAGTCAGCGCAGCCGTGCCATTCGGTCGGATGGGCCGCGCCGAGGATCTGACCGGGATGGCTGTCTTTCTGGCCTCCTCCGAGGCCGATTACATCGTTGCCCAGACCTACAACGTGGATGGCGGACAATGGATGAGCTGACATGAAACTGTCCAATGCAACGCTGCCCGACCTGCCGGATGACATCCTGCGGCCCAGCTATGACCGAGCCGCCCTGACGCCGGGCATTGTCCACATCGGCGTGGGCAATTTCCACCGGGCGCATCAGGCATGGTATCTGCACCGCCTGATGCAACAGGGCGCGGCACTTGACTGGGCGATTGTCGGTGCCGGGGTGCGCCCCTATGACGAGGCGATGCGGCTGCGTCTGGCCGAACAAGATTACCTGACAACGCTGATCGAATTGTCACCCACGTCCCAGTCTGCCGAGGTCGTGGGCGCAATGATCGAGTATGTGCCCATCAAAGAGGGCAATGGCCCCCTCATCGCGCGCATGGCGCAGCCCGACATCCGCATCGTGGCCCTGACAGTGACCGAAGGGGGCTATTACATTGATCCGGTCAGCAAGGCCTTTGATGCCATGCATGCAGATATCCTGCATGACGCGCAGAACCCGGACAGCCCGCGCACGGCCTTCGGCGCGATTGTGGCGGCCCTGCGCCTGCGCCGCGAGGCAGGCACAGGTCCCTTTACCGCGCAAAGCTGCGACAACCTGCAGGGCAATGGTGACATTCTGCGCCATACCGTCGTCGGTTTGGCCGGCATGCAGGACCCGGAGCTTGCAGGCTGGATCAACAGCAATTGCAGCTTTCCCAATTCGATGGTCGATTCCATCGTGCCCGCCACCGGCCCGGCCCAGATTGCCCAGGCCCGCGCGCTGGGCATCGACGACACGGCACCCGTCTGCCACGAGAATTTCCGCCAATGGGTGATGGAGGATTATTTCTGCGCGGGCAGGCCCGACTGGGACCGGGCAGGGGCGATATTTTCGAACGATGTCCACGCCTATGAAACCATGAAGATCCGTATCCTGAACGCCGGACATCAGGTGATCGCCAATGCGGGCGAGGTTCTGTCGATCCCCACAATCTCTGCCTGCATGGACGATCCCCAGGTGGGCGGGCTGTTTCGCAAAGTCGCGCTGCGCGAAATCGTGCCCCATGTCGCACCGGTGCCGGACATGACCCCGGTGGCTTATGTCGATCTGATTGCGGCGCGGTTCTCCAATCCGCAGATCGAGGATACAACCCGACGTGTCGCTTTTGACGGCAGTGCGCGGCACACTGGTTTCGTGTTGCCGCTGGTGCGCCGGGCGCTGGCAGCGGGGCTGCCGATGGACGGTCTGGCCATGGTCGAAGCGTGCTGGGCGCGGATGTGCGAAGGCACGCGCGAGGATGGCAGCGTGATCGAGCCCAACGATCCGATGTGGGACAAGTTGACCGAGACGGCAAAATCCGCGCGCAGCCGCCCCGCCGCATGGCTGGAGATGACGGGCATCTATGGTGACCTTGCCGGGCAGGAGGCCTTCTCGACGCGGTTCGACTATTGGCTGCGCACCATCTGGGAGCAGGGCCTCAGATCGGCCCTTAACGAATATTGCACGGCGGGGTGTTCGAAACAGGGTTAGGTGCTTGATCCCGGCATTTGGTGGGTCGGATTGAGGATGAAACGATCTGATTCTGGAGGCCAGATCTTGCGGGTGTGTTCGCAAAGCAGCACCCGGCAAACGGTTCTGATCTTCAGGCCGACTTGGCAGATGGAAACTGGGAAAGGATTTGTTCAGAGGCAGCAGGCCTTTAGAATCAGGCCCCGCTGCAAGTGAAAATGTGTGCTCAGGGCCAATCCGCAAAACTGCCAACGTCTACTTGGCTTTTTGCAATGTCATTGCGTCGGATTGCCTTGCGAAAAGCACCTGGAGGCTGGCCTGTTTCCGATCTGAAAAACGCGCTGAACTGGGACGTGCTGCGAAACCCAAGATAGTCGGCGATTTGATCTAGTGTCTGGTGCGAGCGTTGCAGCAACGCTTGCGCTTCGAAGGTAAGGCGGTCGCGGACAAGGCGCTGCGGCGGCTTGCCGAGCGTGCGGGTGCAAATGTCATGAAGACGATCAGGCGAAACGCCCAGCTCGGTGGCGAATTGGTGTACCGGCCAGCGTTCGCGCAGATGTGCCTCTACCAAATGGCGAAACCTTTCCAGCGTCAGGTTCGCGGTCCGGTAGCTTTGGTCTTCAAGCATTTCATTCACGCCTGCGCGCCAGAGAGATACCAACATGATCCTGATTTGCGCCTCGATCACGGTTTCCATGCCCGTCTGACCCGCATCGAGCTCTTTGAAGATCGCGTCGAAACAGGCCGACAGTGAGTGTGCGATATCTGGCTTTTCCACAAGGTTCAGCGTAAAGGACCGCGCCGACATCAGGCGCAATGTGGCCGCTTCGGGATTGTGCCCGATCGCGTTGCTTAACGTGCTATCGCCAATCGTCATGATCACGCCGTTGCTGCCTGCCTTGGCCCTGATCCGGGTGTGGCTGTCCTTTGGGCCCCAGTTGATCGCCGGCCCGATGATTGTCTCCTCCTCGTCCTGTTGCAGGCGGACAGCTCTGCCTGACAGGACCATGATGCATTGCACCGTCCGGCCCGGAAAATCGACGAGTCCCCCCAGGAACCGATCGGCCAATGCGCTGCGAAACGCGTCTGCATGGACGGTGGCCTTGTGGCCCCGAAGCGCTTCGAAAGTTGAAAATGACGTCCGCATTCCCGGATAATGACAATAAATGACCAGATATCAATATTCCTTGATTGGCTGTTTGATCTAACTTTGCAGCAGCGGCCACAGATAGGCCGTCTGTCCGAACGTATGGAGGTGCGTTCGGCAGAACCGGGGGGATCATGTTGCAGCAAGTGGCGTCCAGTTTTGGCCGGATGAGGGAGGTGGATGTTTCCGCGACTCCCGTGGAACCGGCTGTGAATGCCGCCGCGGCTGCTTTCCCGATTTGGTCGCGCACGCCGGTCGCTGAAAGGGCAGCGGTCCTGCGCGAGATGATCACTCTTCTTGATGGTCATCGCAGCGAATTCTACGCGATTGCCGCAGAGGAAACCGGGGCCGCACAATCATGGACCGCTTTCAATATCGACCTTGCGATGGCGATGCTGTCGCATGTGGCGGGCCTTGCCCCCGCGCTGGATGATCAGATCGTGACGGACCCAAAATCGGGCAAACATTCCATCATCCGCAGGCAGGCCGCTGGCGTCGTGCTGGGGTTGGTCCCCTGGAACGCGCCGATTGCATTGGGAGTGCGGGCGATTGCCAACGCCTTGATGTGCGGCAACACGGTCGTCATGAAAGGGTCAGAGCACTGCCCGAGAACGCACCAGCATCTGGTGGATGTTCTGAATGAATCCGACCTTCCCGAAGGCGCGCTGACCTGCGTGCTGAGCGCGCCCGAGGATGCGCATGACACGATGGTGCAGCTGATTGGGCATCCTTGCATTCGCCGCGTCAATTTCACCGGCTCCACCCGCGTCGGTCGCGAAGTCGCAATCGAAGCCGCGCGCCACCTGAAACCCGCCCTTCTGGAACTGTCCGGCAAGGCCCCGCTGATCGTTCTGGACGACGCTGATCTGGATGCCGCTGCCGAAGCGGCCTGTTTTGGGGCTTTCTTCAATCAGGGTCAGATTTGCATGTCCACCGATTGGATCATCGTGGTGCGATCCGTGGCCGATGCATTCGTGTCCAAGCTGGAGGCGCGCACCCGGCAAATCGTGGCCGCTGACCCCATGCATGAAGTCACCGAACTGGGCCGCATGATATCTGCCGAGGCCGCACAACGCGTCAACGGGCTGATCGAGGATGCCGTGTCCAAGGGCGCGCGGCTTTTGGTCGGTGGCCAGATCGACGGCTGCGTGATGCAACCCGCCCTGCTTGACGGGATCGCCGCCAACATGCGGCTTTACCGCGAAGAAACCTTCGGGCCATTGGCAAGCATCATGCGTGTGCATGACGCCGAAGAAGCGGTGTCGATCGCGAATGATTCCGACTTTGGGCTGAACGCCGCGGTCTTTTCCCGTGACATTGACCGCGCCCACGACATCGCAGACCGGCTGGAATACGGCGTCGTGCAGATCAACGGCCCGACCGTGCATGACGATCCGGAGATGCCATTCGGCGGCATGAAGCACAGCGGATACGGACGCTTTGGCGGCGCACAGGCCATCGCTGAATTTACTGAAACACGCTGGATCGCCACGCATTCGCAGGACCAAAGACCGAAACTTTGAACGTAAGACGACCAATTGCAAATGGAGGATACGCAATGAACCGCAGACCATTTTTGAAACTTGTCAGTGCTTTGACAATCGCCACCGCCCTGGCCGCCACCGCCGCCAGCGCCGAAACCATCCGCATCGGTGCCGTGGCACCCAAGACCGGACCGCTTGCCGGTGGTGCGACAGTCACACAATGGCCGTCGATCCAGCTTTGGGTCAACCAGGTCAACGCCGCTGGCGGCCTGACCGTTGATGGCGAAAAGATGATGATCGAACTGATCGAATATGACGATCAGACAAACCCCGGCGAAACCATCAAGGCTGTGCAGCGTCTGGCAACCCAGGATGACGCGAATTTCATCATCGCGCCCTATGGCACGGGTCTGAACCTTGCCGCCGCACCCCTGTTCGACCGCTATGGATACCCGCAGATTGCGGTGTCGGCCATCACCGACCAGCAGGCTGACCTGGCTGCAAAGTTCTCCAACATGTTCTTCACGCTGGGCACGACCACGGCACTGGCCGCAGATGTGGTCAAGGTCCTGAGCGGGATGCGCGACGCGGGCCAGATGGGCAACAAGGTCGCCATGGTGAACGTGGCTGACGCCTTCGGGATCGAACTGGCAACCGCCGCCAAACCGCTGTTCGAAGAAGCGGGTTTCGATATCGTCTATGAAACCTCCTATCCGCTTGGCACGCAGGATTTGTCGCCTGTGATCAAAGGGGCCGCGGCCGCCGCGCCTGACGCATTCGTGGCGTGGTCCTATCCGCCGGACACTTTCGGTCTGACCGAACAGGCGATGATCGAAAACCTTGATGTGAAGGCGTTCTACACCGCCGTTGCCACGCCTTTCCCCAGTTATGGCACGCGATTTGGTGCCGCAGCAGAAGGCATTCTTGGGGCTGGTGGCGTCAACCCGGCGAGCCCTGCGTTCATGGAATATGCCGCAGCGCATGAAGCGGTGACAGGTGCCAAGCCGGATTATTGGGCGTCTGCCACGACCTATGCGTCGCTGGAGATCCTTGGCCAGGCCATCGAGGCCGTCGGTCTGGACCGTGCTGCGGTCTCTGCGCACCTCAAGGAAAGCACCTTCGAGACAATCCTTGGCCCGATCAGCTTTGACGAGAACAACTCCAATGCTGCTTTCTGGACAGTGGGTCAGTGGCAGGGTGGCGTGTTCAAGGGCGTGGCATCCCGTGGCCGCGACGGCACCGTGCCTGTCATCCTGAAAGACGGCTGGGAGTAGTCCCAAACGGGGCGGCGGGAGGGAACGCCGCCCCAAAACGACAGACAAAGGAAACACCACCTTGGACATTCTGGTCACAGGCATCTTGCTGGGCGGCACCTATGCGTTGATCGCGATGGGGTTGAACCTGCAATACGGCGTGGCGCGGATCATGAATCTCGCCAATGGTGAAATTCTTGTGGCAGGCGGCTATTTTGCCTTTATTGCCTATACTGCGACGCAGCTTAGCCCGATCCTGACGATCTTTCTGGTCGCACCATTGGCATTTGCGTTGAATTCGCTGATCTACCGCGTGATGCTGCAACCTTTGGTCAACCGCGCCAAGTCCCGTGGCCAGTTGGAAAGTGACAGCATCCTCGCCACATTTGGGTTGTCGTTCATCGGCGTGGGCCTGATGCTGAGCTTTTTCGGCGGTGATTACTTTTCATACAGCTTTATGGCGGTGCCGGTAGAGGTGCTTGGCAATACCTATGGCGCAAACCGTGTGCTGTCTTTTGTCATGGCCGTATTGATATGTGGCGCACTCTATCTCTGGCTGAACCGTTCGCGCGCGGGCCTGTCGATCCGCGCGATCGGGACGACGCCTGCGTCGGCGCGTCTTGTGGGGATCGACGTCAAGGCATTGTCGGCTTTTACCTTTGCGCTTGGCGGGGCCGTGACAGCCGTTGGTGGCGCGCTGATTTCAACCTATTTGACGCTTGATGCATCGACCGGCGTTGTCTTTACGCTCAAGGCGTTGATCATCGTCATCATGGGCGGCGTCGGTGACGTGCGCGGCACGATCGTCGCGGCCCTGCTGCTGGGCATCCTGGAAACGCTGGTCGCAACACTGCTTGATCCGGGCCTGACCCTTGCCGCCGCCTATGTGATGTTTCTTGGGATATTGTTGTTTCGCCCACAGGGCCTGTTTGGAAAAAAGCCGACATGAGCCTGACCAAAACCGATATCCGCAACCTGATCCTTGCGGCGGCGGCCCTCGCGATCTGTGCGCTGCTGCCTTTGGGCGACAATGGTTATTGGCTGGGACTTGGCGTCACGATCGCAATGTTCACAACCCTTGCCACATCCTGGGCGCTGTTTTCTGGGCCGACCCATTACATCAGCCTTGCCACCGCCGCTTTCTTTGGTGTGGGGACCTATGTGACGGGGCTGGGCATTGATGCGCTGCCGTTCTGGTCGCTGGTCGCCATTGCCGGTCTGATCGGCGCGGTGCTGGCCGCGCTTGTGGGTCTGGCGACGCTGCGATTGTCGGGCGTCTATTTCGTGATCTTCACACTGGGACTGGCCGAACTGGTGCGGCAATCCATCACCTGGGTGCAGAACAACACCGGGCAAAAGGGGCTTTATGTCCTGACCGATCTGGACGAAGCAGGCATCTATTGGTGGCTCCTTGGGTTGGCTGCGGCGGTGTTTCTGACGGGCTGGCTGATCGGGCGGTCGCGCCTTGGCTTTGCCCTGCGGGTCATTGGCGATGATGAAACCGTCGCGGCCCATTCCGGGATCAACACCGCCCGCGCGAAGGTGCTGCTGTTCATGCTGCCCGGTGCGGTCGCGGCGATGACCGGGGCCATCCTTGCGCCGCGCTATGTCTATATCGAACCGTCGCTGGCCTTTGCGCCGATCCTGTCGTTTCAGGTGGTGATCATGGCCTTGCTGGGCGGCGCATCGCGCCTGTGGGGGCCGCTGGTCGGCGTGATACCCTTCACCTTTCTGTTAGAGGCCGTGTCGTCCAATTTCCCCAACCAGACCACGCTGGTCATCGGCATCGCATTTCTGGTGATCGTCTATCTGCTGCCCGGCGGCTTTGTCGGCTTGCTGGGCAAGATTCTGCACCGGCTCAACGCAAGGGAAGGGGCGTAACATGGTAAATCCCGTTCTGTCCCTGCGCGGTGTCACGAAACGCTTTGGCGGTCTGGTGGCGGTCAATGCGATGGACTTTGACGTAGCCGAGCGCGAGGTGGTTGGATTGCTAGGGCCAAATGGTTCTGGCAAATCGACAACTTTGAACCTTGTATCGGGTGCTTTGCCGCTGACCTCCGGCACCGTGTCACTGTGGGGCAGTCCGATTTCTGGCCTGCCCGCGCAGACAATCAACCGCAAAGGGGTCAGCCGCACATTCCAGCTTGTGCGCCTGCTGCCGTCGATGAACGTGCGCGAGAATGTCATTGCCGGTGCAGTCTTTGGTCACCGCCGTCGTTGGGGGCATGACGCGCATGATCATGCCGAACATCTGCTGGATAAGGTGGGCCTTGGTGGCAAAGGGGATATGCCCCTGCGCCAATTGACCTATATTGATACCAAGCGGGTTGAACTGGCACGCACCCTGGCGAGCGACCCCAAGGTTCTGCTGCTGGATGAATGGCTGGCCGGGTTGAACCCGACGGAATTGCAAATCGGGATCACACTGATCAAATCGCTGCGCGACGAGGGGCGCACGATCATTCTGGTGGAACATGTGATGGATGCAATCCGGTCGCTTTGCGACCGCTGCGTGGTCATGGCCGCAGGCACAAAGATTGCAGAAGGCACGCCGACGCAAGTCTTGTCCGACAAGGAAGTCATTCGTGCCTATCTGGGAGATGACGATGCTTGAACTCCATGACGTCACCGTCCACTACGGCCAGCACCGCGCGCTCGAAAAGGCATCCGTCAACGTCGCCAAGGGCGAAATCGTGGTCATCCTTGGTGCCAACGGGGCGGGCAAGTCGACCTTGCTAAAGGCAGCGAGCGGGATCTGCGAAGGGGTGGTTGCGGGCAGCATCCTGCTTGACGGGGCCGATCTGGCGGGACTGCCTGCAAACAGGATCGTCGATGCAGGACTGGCACTTGTGCCCGAGGGCCGTGGCGTTTTTCCGGACCTGACCGTGCGCGAAAACCTGACGCTCGGGGCCTATTCATCACGGGCGCGGGACGACGAAAAGATGACGCTGGAGCGAGTCTATGGTCTGTTTCCCAAGCTGCGCGAGCGTGCAAAACAGATCGTCGGCACCATGTCCGGCGGCGAGCAACAGATGGTCGCCATTGGCCGCGCGATGATGTCGAACCCGGCGATCCTGACGTTGGACGAACCTTCGCTGGGGTTGTCGCCGTTGTTGTCAAAGGAGCTGTTTCAAAACCTTACCCGCGTCCGCGATCTGGGGATTGGCGTGCTGATGGTGGAACAGAATGCCAAACAGTCGCTGGCCATTGCGGACCGGGGCTATCTGATTGAAAACGCCCATGTGGTGCATGAGGACAGCGCCGCCAACCTGATGCGCGATCCGGCAGTTCAGGCGGCCTATCTGGGTGTTGGCAGCGCCGGGGCAACCGCCACACCGGCGCAGGCTGCGGATATTTATGAACCCTTGGTTCCGGCCGTTGAGATCCGACCACGTAGCCAGCAAACCCAGTCGGCGGATGCGATCCTTGGCCGGTCCGTGGCCGACCTAGTTGCCGCAGCCAGCCGTCAAAGCGGTGATGCGGTGGCGCAAACGCGGCCTGCCACCGGTCACGGGCCAAGCGCCGAAATCCCGCAAGACCGCTTGTCTGCGACGCTCTCCAGAATTGAACGTGGCGCGATCGAAGCCCGCAAACGCACCAAAGCGCCCGCAATACCCAAACCATCCGCAACCGCCCCGACCCAAGACAGATCACCAGAGCCAAAACCGCCTCCTGTGATTGAAGTCTACCGGGCACCCCGCGTGGAAGTCTATCGCCGCCAGCCCGATGGCACCGGCTTTGAAAGGAAATAGAATGCTCGATTCACACAACCATATCAAAGGCATGTTCATCGGCGGGGACTGGGTGACATCTAGCCGCTTGTTTGACGACATCAACCCCTCGACCGGTGCCGTCTGGGCGCAGATCCCCGACGGGGGGCGCATGGAAACACGCACGGCGATTGATGCGGCCAAGGCTGCCTTTCCGGCATGGGCTGCGCTGCATTTTCAGGACCGCGCCCGTATCTTGCTGAAGGCTGCGGATGTCTGGGAACGGCGCAAGATGGATTTTGTCGACGCAGTCCGGTCCGAAGGAGGCGGTTGGTTCGGCAAGGGGATGTTCGAGGCAGGTTACGTCCCGGAAGTTTTCCGCGCCGCAGCTGCCATGTGCTACAACGCCATCGGGGAAATGCTGCCGTCGCAACACGGTAAGGTGTCGATGGTGGAACGTGTCCCGATGGGCGTGGTCAGCGTGATCAGCCCGTGGAACATGCCCGGCATTCTGTCATCGCGCGGCTTTGCCTTTGCACTGGCTGCGGGCAACACGATTGTGTTGAAACCATCCGAGGATACCCCCTATGCGGGGGGGCTGTATTTCGCCGAAATCATGGAAGAGGCTGGCATCCCCAAAGGTGTGTTCAACGTCATCACCTGCTCGCGCGACCGCGTGTCAGAAATGGGCGACGAGATGGTTGAGAGCCCTGTCGTCAAGGGGATTTCCTTTACCGGGTCCACCCCCATCGGGCGTCAGATCATGGCCAAGGCCGGGGCGCATCTGAAAAAGGCTTGCGTCGAGCTGGGCGGCAAGGACAGCCTGATCGTGCTGGAAGACGCCGACATGGACCGCGCGACAGCCGCCGCGAGTTTCGGCAGCTTCATGCATCAGGGGCAAATCTGCATGTCGGTGGAAAAGGTGCTGGTCCACGAAAGCATCTATCCCGAATTCCTGCGCCAGTTCGTGGCCCGCGCGGCCACGCTGAAAACCGGTGATACTGCGGACGAGTCCAATGTGATCGGCCCGTTGATCAATGATCGGCAGGTCGAACGGGTGAAGTTTCAAATCGAGGATGCGCTGTCCAAGGGTGCTAAGGCCGTGCTGGGTGGACGGGTCTGGGACCGCTATGTGGAACCGACGATCCTGACCAATGTCACCCCTGACATGGCCGTGTGGCAGGACGAAACATTCGGCCCCGTTGCGGTTGTGGCTCCGTTTCGTACGGATGCCGAGGCCATTGCGCTGAACAATGACACCGAATACGGGCTGAGTTCCGGGATCATTACACGTGATGAAAATCGCGCGCTTGAGATGTCACGCAAGCTGGAAACGGGCATGTGCCATGTCAACTGTTCGTCCGTGAACGACGAACCGCATGTACCTTTCGGTGGCAGCAAAGCATCGGGCGTCGGAAAGCATGGGGGGAAATGGTCGATGGAAACATTTACCGAAACGCGCTGGATCACGCTCGATCGTGGCGATCGCCCCTACCCGCCGGTGTTTTGAGATGAGTTGGGAACGCGCACCCCTGCTGAAGGGAAAGACAATCGTCGTGACCGGGTCCGCATCGGGGATCGGGCTGGAAACCGCGCGTGTCTGCACCGCGATGGGGGCGAAGGTGCTGGGCATTGATGTGACCAAACGGTTTGATCATGTCGAAGAGTTCTACCGCGCGGATTTGTCTGATGGCGCCACGATTGACGCCTTGGTTGACGTGCTGCCCAAGGGTATCGACGGGATTGCCAATATTGCAGGCCTGCCGCCCACTGCACCTGCGGAAAAGGTGCTCGCCGTCAATCTCTTCGGGCTCAAGCATCTGACGCTTGGTCTGCTGCCGAAATTGAATGATGGTGCCAGCATCGTGAACCTTGCATCGCTTGCGGGATTCGGCTGGCCGGACTCTATTCCTGCCATCCGGGCCAGTGAAGGCGTGCATGTGGATGATGCCGCGCGCTTTGCCGCAGATCAGCAGATCACCAACGCAGGCGGGCGCAGCTATTTCTTTTCCAAAGAGGCGCTGATTGCCTGGACCATGCAAAACCGTTGGACCTGGAGGGACCGTGGCATCCGGATGAACGCTGTCAGTCCCGGGCCGGTCGATACCCCCATCCTGGGTGATTTTCTTGAAACGCTTGGCGCACGCGCCGAAGAGGACGCCCGCGTCATGGATCGTCCCGGCTCGCCGCAAGATCTTGCACCTATCGTCGCCTTCCTGTTGTCAGACATGACATCTTGGATCCGCGGCACCAATATTCCCGCCGACGGCGGCATGTCACCGAACATCCTGTGCGACATGCACGGGCTGTCATCATAAGGAGGGCGACAACATGTCAGCACTGGCTTGGATCATCATCATACTGGTTGTCGCGGCAATCGTCATCGCGCTTGCCGCGTCGTTCTACCAACGCGCCACGAACGAGGTCGCCCTTGTGCGCACCGGTCTGAGCGGCCGCCGTGTGATTATCGACGGGGGTATCCTGGCGATCCCCTATTTCCACGAGATCAACCGCGTCAACATGCAAACCCTGCGCATGGACGTGACCCGGTCGGGAGAATTATCCCTTATCACCAAGGACCGCCTGCGCGTCGATGTCGGCGCTGAGTTTTTCGCCAGCGTGACCCCCAGCGAGGACGCGATCACGCGGGCGGCGCAGACCTTGGGGCAGCGGGTGTTCCAACCCGATCAGCTGAAAAATCTGATCGACGGAATGATGATTGATGCGCTGCGTTCGGTTGCCGCGCAGATGACCATGGATGAATTGCACGAGACCCGTGCCAGCTTTGTCAAACAGGTGCGCGAGGCCCTGACGGATACGCTCGCCAATTATGGTTTGCAGCTTGATTCAGTGTCGCTTACGGCGCTTGACCAGACCCCATTTGCCGCGCTGGATGAAAACAACGCCTTTAACGCTGTGGGGATGCGGAAACTTGCTGAGGTGATTGCGCAATCCAAAAAAGAACGGGCCGAAATTGAAGGAGACAGCCAGGTCAGTGTCGCGCGCGCTGCGATGGAATCCGCGCGCCGCAAACTGGAAATCAATCTTGAACAGCGCCGTGCCGAAATCGCGCAAACGCAGGAAGTAGAAACACTGATTGCAGCACAGCTTTCTGAAATCGCCGCACGCAAGGCTGACAGCGAACGCTCTGCTGCGCAGGCGCGCATTCAGATGGAGCAAGACATCGCTTCGGCAGATATTGCCAAGGAACAGACACTGCGCGTCGCGGAAATAGCGCAAGCGCTGGCCATCGAAGTCGCGGAACAGGATCGCGCAATTTCCTTTTCCGCAAAGTCCCAGGAAGGAAGCCGTGCGCATGCCGAAGCGGATACGGCACGCATTGCCGCTGTGACGGCCGCGGAAGCCGTGCATACCGCCCGCCAGATGGCAGAAGCTGAAAGGCGCAAGGCGCTCGCCCTGATCGCAGCACAAGAACAGGCCGAAGCCACAGCCGCGCGCGCCAAGATCGCCGCAGCAAGCGATAAGGCCACTGCTGCCGACAAGACCGCAGCCAAACGCGAAGAGGCTGAAGCTCTCAAGGCCATGAAACTGGCCGAAACGGAAGCGAACCTTGCGCAGATCAGCGCAGAAAATGCCCGTTCCGAGGCGCAGGTCAAGATGGCGTTGGAATTGGCGCGGCTGAATGCCTTGCCACAAATTCTTGCTGAAATGGTGAAGCCGGCAGAAAAGATCAACGGGATTTCGATCAACCACATCACCGGACTTGAGAGATCCGGTGATAGGGGGGCGGCCTCACCCATCAATCAGACGGTCGACGCAATCATGGACATGGCCATTTCATTGCCCGCGCTGAAAAAGCTGGGAGACAGTATTGGCGTCAATCTGGATACTGCACTTAAGAAAGACGCCGAAGAAGCTGACGACAAGAGCTAAGGCGTCCGGCCTCAAACTTGAACCGCCAATACCTTGCCGCGCGACGTGCTCTCGGGACGTTGGCGATGGGGTCTGCCTCAGGTCAAAGGCCGGACGCTGGCGTGACAGGTTATCAAAGTTCGCGGCATTGATAACCGCGCGCAACATAGGTCCGCGCCCGGCACCGAGGCTGTGCGATAGAGTGGGTCACCAAGATTGCATATCCCCCCAATAGCCGCCGTTTCCCAGTCTTGCCTTGCGGGGGGCTGGACTGCCCCAATTCCTGTGCAGTATGTGTGCAACAAGCACGCAGAACCGGGTCGCGGACCACAGGAGAGTGAAGAATGCCCAACAACGCAGCCAGTGCGGCAGCGCGATTGTCCACCGCCCCCATGATGGATTGGACCGACCGCCATTGCCGTTACCTGCACCGGCTGCTGAGCGGGCGGGCGCTGCTGTATACCGAGATGGTGACCGCACCTGCGCTGGTGCGGGGCGGGGCGGTGCATCTGTTGGAACATGACGTCAGTGAACACCCCGTTGCCCTGCAACTTGGCGGCTCCGACGCGCGCGAACTGGCACAGGCGGCGCGGCTGGGGGCGGATGCGGGATATGATGAGATCAACCTCAATTGCGGTTGCCCCTCTGACCGGGTGCAATCGGGCACCTTTGGCGCGGTGCTGATGAAGGACCCGGCCCGTGTGGCAGATTGCGTGGCCGAAATGCAGGCGGCGGTGGACGTGGAGGTGACGGTCAAATGCCGCATCGGCGTTGACGATCAGGAACCACGGGATGTCCTGCCGGATTTCCTTGCCCGGATTGTGGCTGCCGGGTGCACCCGCGTCAGCATTCATGCCCGCAAGGCCTGGCTGCAGGGGCTCAGCCCCAAGGAGAACCGCGACATCCCGCCGCTGGACTACCCGCTTGTGCACCTGATGAAGGAATATTTTCCGAACCTGCACATCTCGGTCAACGGTGGCATCACTTCTTTGGATCAGGCGGAGGCGTTTCTGGGCGGGGGCCTGGACGGCGTCATGGTCGGGCGCGCCGCCTATCACAGCCCCGCCGACCTTCTTTGCGCGGCGGACCGGCGGATCTTTGGCGCAGGCCCGGACAGCACGCCGGAACAGGCTGTCCATGACATGCTGCCCTATATCGAGGCGCATCTGGTCAAGGGCGGGCGGCTGAACCAGATCACCCGGCACATGCTGGGCCTTTTCGCGGGCCGCCCCGGTGCGCGCGGCTGGCGGCGCAGCCTGTCCGAAGGGGTCAGCAAGCCGAGCGCAGGCCCCGAACTGGTGGTTCAGGCGCTGGAAGAGATAGAGGCGCTGGCGCAGCAGGCGCAGGCGGTGTAGCAGGGGGCGTCAAGAAGGAGAGACCCCATGCCAGACACGATACTGCTGATCCAGATGGGCGTGCTCCTGGCCTTTATCGGCGCTTTTGCAGGCGTGCTTGCAGGGCTTTTGGGCGTCGGTGGCGGGATCGTTCTTGTCCCCGCATTTTTCTATGCCTTTCAGACCCTTGGCTATGAGGGGCCGCAGCTGATGCAGATGTGTCTGGCGACCTCGCTGGCAACCATCATCGTCACCTCCGTCCGGTCAGTGCTGAGCCATAACCGGAAGGGTGCCGTCGATTGGGATATCCTGCGCGGCTGGGCACCGGGTATCGTGATCGGGGCGATCTGCGGGATGCTTTTGGTCTCCCAATTGCGCTCCGGCACCTTGCAGGCGATCTTTGGCGGCCTGGCGCTGGTTGTGGGCCTCTATATGGGGCTGGGCCGGTCGGAATGGCGGTTGGGGGCCGCGATGCCGCGCGGGATCACCCGCGCGCTGCTCTCGCCATCTGTCGGCTTCCTGTCGGTACTCATGGGTATTGGGGGGGGCAGTTTCGGCGTGCCGCTGATGAGCCTTTATGCCACCCCGATCCACCGCGCGGTGGCCACGGCGGCAGGGTTCGGCGTGCTGATCGCGGTGCCCTCGGTCATCGGCTTCCTGTTTGTCCCGATGACGACAGGCGCACCGCCGTTGACCATCGGCACGGTCAACCTCGTCGCCTTTGGCATCGTGATCGCCATGACGCTGATCACCGCGCCGCTGGGGGTCAAGCTGGCCCATGCGATGGACCCCAAACCGTTGAAACGGGTGTTTTCGGTGTTCCTGATCCTGGTGGCGCTGAACATGATCCGCAAGGCGCTGGGCTGGTGAGCGGGTTCCGGGTATTCGCCCCGGACCCTGCCACCCTGCGTTGGGCGCAGGCCGCGCACCGCTTGGCGCTGGACCTTGCAAACGACCCGGCGGTCCGTGCCGACAACCTGCGTCACGGCGACACCTGGTTCGTGGGCGTGGATGCCTTGCCGAATGCGCCGGATGGCAGCATCGCCGGGGTGCCGCTTGATGGGCCCTGGCGTGGGGATATTGCGCCGCCTGACCACTGGCACCGCGCGCAGCTGTCCATCGTCTATCCCGGCTATCCGGGGAAGGACCCGTCAGAGAGCGATGCGAACCACCAATTCCGCATCAACCGCCATGCCGCGCATGTTGATGGGCTGCTGCCCGAAGGCCCCGCCCGCCGCCGTTTCCTGCGAGAACCGCATGGGTTTATCCTCGGCCTGCCTTTGAACCATGCCGATGCCGCACCGCTGGTGGTCTGGCCGGGCAGTCACCGGATCATGGGCGACACCCTGCGCCGGGCGATTGGCGACCGCGACCCCGGAACAGTCGACCTGACGGATGCCTACGGGGCTGCACGGCGCGTGGTTTTCGATGCCATCGACCCGGTGCAGGTGCTGGCCGAACCGGGGCAGGCCACCTTGCTGCACCGCCACCTTTTGCACGGCGTCGCCCCCTGGGCCAAAGGCGAAACAGCCCCGCCGGAGGGGCGGATGATTGCCTATTTCCGGCCACAAATTTCCGCCTCCGCCTGGCTGAACGGCTGAACATCCGCCCGATTTCCCAACAATCACCTCGACTGCGCCTCATTGTTGCCTTTTCCTGCAGCAATTCATGGATCATAAATTTTTTGATCCGGGGACGGCAAAATGAACATTATTCTGACAGGACCCGACGGCGCAGTGGCGTATTGGAACGCCGCTCAGAACGGCCGCACAACAATGGCATTCGGCAAACTCCAGGCCGCGGCACTGGAACGCAAATGCAGCTTTGCCCGGCTGAGCCGTTTCGCCGCTAATGGCAACCACGCCCCGACCGGCGCCGAAGGGGCGATCACCGCGGATTTCGGGCTCGACCTGCTCTACCAGATTGCCGGCAACCGCTGACAACAACCCGCTTTTTCAAGTTTATTTGCCCTGTCGCGCCAGGCGCGCGGCGCGACCGCCCCGGCGTTTGGTCAACTGACTCGCCCGGCCCGGCAATTCCGCCATGATCCCGCGCCGTTCTTCCGGGGTCATCCGGGACCAGCGCCCAATCTCGTCAATCGACCGCAGACATCCCGTGCACAGCCGCGAGTCCGGATGCACCACGCATATCTTGATGCAGGGGCTTTCGATCTCGGCGCGTTTCCAGATGTCGTCAGTCATCCCTGGCTCCTTGCCTGCGCATCACCGCCAGACGGTCCAGCGCGCCTTGCAGAATATAGCCCGCTGCGACGTGATCAATCACTTCCGCGCGACGTTTTCGTGTCGTATCCGCCTCCAGCAGCGCGCGTTCTGCCGCCACCGTGCTCAACCGCTCGTCCCAAAAGGTGATCGGCAACGGCAGCAACCGGTCGAAATTGCGGGCAAAGGCGCGGGTGGACTGGCAGCGCGGCCCTTCGGAGCCGTCCATGTTGCGCGGCAAGCCCAGCACCAGACCGCCGATGCGCCGGTCGCGGATGATCTCTGTCAGGCGGGCGGCATCCAGTCCGAATTTCTTGCGTCGGACCGTTTCCAGCGGGGTCGCCACGCTGAGGAAACTGTCGCTGACCGCGACGCCGATGGTCTTTTCCCCCAAATCGAGCCCGATCAGCGCAGCCATCGGGGGCAGGGCGGCCGCAAATTCCGCCATCTCGTCATAAATCATTCCGCCACCCCGGCCTGCTGTCCCGCGCGGCTGATGATGTCCAGCGCCGCGGCATCCCCGGCAAAGACGTCCAAAGCGTTGTCATAGATGCGCCGCGCCTCCTCGGCCCGGTCCAGCACCGCCAGCGAGGTGATCAGCCGCGCCCAATCCGTCGCCGGGCCGCCCTCGGTGGCCAGACGGTCAGACAGCCCTGCCACCATGCCGCCGATCATCTCCATCCGGTCTTCCGCGCTCATGTCTCCGGCGGCCTCGATGTCCTCGGCAGAAGGGCCGCGCGCCGCGCTTGCCTGCGGCATTTCGTAGTCCACCCCGGCCAGTGTCGCGACCGGCATGATCTGCGCCCGGATCGGCGCGATCCACGGCGCGTCCTCCGGCCCGCGCCGCAGCAATCCGTCCCAGATGCGAAACGCGACATCCGGCCGTCCGGTCTGCACCATCATCAGCCCGACATAATAGCGCGCCCGCCCGTCCTGCGCGTCACGCCCCAGCGCGGCCCGCAATGCCGTTTCTGCCTGCGGCGAAACATATCCCCCCGCCGCCAGCACCAGGAATTCGCCGTAATCGCTGTAATCGGCTGCGGTGGCACTGTCGCCCTTGATCCGCAGCACCTCTGCCTGTGCGCCTGCCGCCGCCGAAAAATTCCCGATCCGGGCCTCGTTGGTTGCCAGCAACTGGTGGCCCTGCAAATCTTCGGGCCGTTTCGCGACGGTCTCGCGCAGCCGTGTCATCAGGGTCTGGAATTCCTCGGTAATGCCGGGCTCAGCGGGCATTGCGGGCAGGCTGTCCTCGGCGGCTTGCTGGCTGGGACGGTTCTCGCGCATCTCTTCGGCAAAGGCGATCCGATCCGCCAGCCCAAGGTCGCCGTAGCCCGGCGCACCAACAGAGCGGTAAAGCAGCAAGGATCCGGCGACAACCACAAGCGCCAGCAGGCCATAGACGATACGCGGTGACCCTTTGCCGGTAGCGGGCGTTTTGCCCTCTGCGGCACCGACCGCCAGAATGCGACGCGAAATCTCGGTTCTTGCGCGTTCAGCGTCCTCGGGCGGGACAACGCCGCGCGCCACGTCGCGTTCCACTTCGGCCAGCTGGTCGCGGTAGACCCGCAGATCATAGGCCGCCGCATCCTCCGGTCCGACCTTTGCGCCACGCGCCATCGCGCGCGCCAGAAGGGCCGCGACCATGGCCGCCATCGCGCAGGTGATGATCCAGAACGTCATGCAGTCCCCGACAGATTCGAATTCAAGAATACCTAGGGCCTGTGGACGTTCATCTTCCACCACCCGTTTCAGTCCAAAATTGCTCAGTTCCAGGCAAGAGAGCGCAGGAATAGCCAGCTATTTCAAGCTCTCTTAACGCAGAAATGGGCAATTTTGGCGAAACCCTTGCAGGGCGCGGCGGATTTTGCCTCTGCCATCTCGGATTTTCGCTTCCAATGATCACATTGCTGCACTCAAATCAGAGCGCCAGCGGCAAAATCCGACTCGCGCGGGTGGCGGAAGATGAACGTCCACAGGCCCTAGTCATTCAACCCCATGCACAAAAGGGGACATTTTGACCACCCTCCCGGCGCGTCCGCAACAATCGCGACCCATGTCGCAAATTTGCCAAGGAGTGCCGTGGCCATTATTCTTTTTTTGGCCAAGATAGCCAGAACGGGGTAAGCGACCGCGCCCGACCCGAATCTGCCTACTCCAGCCAAGCAGGGACCCTGAGAGCATGAAGAAATATTCCGTTTTTGCAGTGGCCCGCGAAGCGATGCGCCACCACAGCGGCTGGACCCGAGCCTGGCGTGATGCCGCGCCGAAAAAGCGCTATGACGTGATCATCATCGGCGCAGGCGGGCACGGGCTGGCCACGGCTTATTACCTGGGCAAGAACTTTGGCATCACCAATGTGGCGATCCTGGAAAAGGGCTGGCTCGGCGGCGGCAACACCGGCCGCAACACCACCATCATCCGCTCGAACTACCTGCAGGACCCGTCAGCGGCGATCTACGAAAAGTCGCGCTCGCTCTATGAGACAATGAGCCAGGACCTGAACTACAACGTGATGTTCAGCCCGCGTGGCGTGATCATGCTGGCCCAGACAGAGCATGAGGTGCGCGGCTACAAGCGCACCGCCCATGCCAATGCGCTGCAAGGCGTGCCGACCGAATTTATCAGCCCTAGCCGAGTCAAGGAACTGGTGCCGATCATCGACCTGGACGGGCCGCGCTATCCGGTGCTGGGCGGGCTGTGGCAGGCGCGTGGCGGCACTGCGCGGCATGACGCGGTGGCCTGGGGCTATGCGCGGGCCTGTTCCGACATGGGCATGGATGTGATCCAGAAATGCGAAGTGACCGGCATCCGCCAGACGGCTGGCAAGGTCACCGGCGTTTCCACCACCCGTGGCGACATCGACTGTGACAAGCTGGGCATGGTCGTTGCGGGCCATTCAGGGCATCTGGCCGACATGGCGGGCTTCCGTCTGCCGATTGAATCCGTGGCCCTTCAGGCGCTGGTGTCAGAGCCGATCAAACCCTGCATGGACGTGGTCGTGATGGCCAATACCGTGCACGGCTACATGTCGCAGTCCGACAAGGGCGAGATGGTCATCGGCGGCGGCACCGACGGCTACAACAACTACACCCAGCGCGGGTCCTTCCACCACATCGAGGAAACCGTGCGTGCGCTGATCGAGACCTTCCCGATGGTGTCGCGCCTCAAGATGCTGCGCCAGTGGGGCGGGATCGTCGATGTGACCGGCGACCGTTCCCCCATCCTGTCCAAGACCCCGGTCGAGGGTGTCTTTGTCAATTGTGGCTGGGGCACCGGCGGGTTCAAGGCGATCCCCGGATCGGGCTGGGCCATGGCCGAGCTGATCGCCAAGGGCCACTCGCCGCTGACCGACGCCTTTGGGCTGAATCGCTTTACCGAAGGCCGTTTTATTGACGAATCCGTCGCGGCGGGGGTGGCGCACTGATGGCCGCGCATCCGTTGTTTTCCCGGAATCGCCGCAGCGCAGGCGATATTACGCCGGCGCGGTGCGCTGCCCGGAACCGGCCTGTCGCTTCCTTCGTTGAATCCCGGAACGAGGGATACGAAGGAGAAACAAATTCATGGCACACCCAGAGAACACTGACCCGGAACATCGCACCACGGCGGAGCGTAACACCACAACAACCACAACCACCACGTCTGGTGGCAACAACGTCGGCATCATCGTCGCGGCGCTGGTTCTTGTCGTCGCGGTTCTTGCCTATTTCGTCTTTGGCGGCGGCAATGACGGCGTCACCAGTGGCGCAGATGATGTCAACATCACCGTCGAAGGCGCAGAGCCTGCTGCAACAGCACCAGCCGCCGATGCGCCAGCAGCCGACAGCGAAGCGCCTGCTCCTGCCACGGAGAACTCCGGTGGCGGCGAAACTGCGCCTGCCGCAAGCGACTAAGACCAACCACACCACCTGCACTCAGGCTGATGCCCCCATGGGCATCGGCCTTTTTGCCGTCTCCACGTCCTTTTCGCGCCTGCCCGCGCCCCAATTTCACGGGACATCGCCATGCTGACCATCCATTGCCCCTGCTGCGGCGTCACCGCCGAGGAAACAGAATTCCACGCCCACGGCGAGGCGCATCTGAAACGCTTTGGCCCCGGTTCATCCGAGGATGAATTCGAAGGCTATCTTTTCATGCGCAAGAACCCCAAGGGCGTGCATTTCGAACGCTGGCGACACCAGTACGGCTGTGGCAAATGGTTCCACGTCGCGCGCTGCACCATGACGCTTGAAGTCTTTGGCAGCTACAGCGCCCAGACCACCGAGCCCCCGCAGGAGATCATGGACATCATCCATGACCGGCGTCCCGATACCGCAGCAGGCCCGGCAAGATGATCCCGGCCCCCCGTTTCCTTATGCCACAAAATACTCCCGCCGGAGGCACTCGCAGCCTCCGCCCGCACAAAGGTTCGCGTTCATGAGCACCAGACTGGCCACAGGCGGACGCCTGCTGAACACCGCCAAACCGTTGAATTTCACCTTCAACGGCAAGCAGTTGCGCGGTTATGAGGGCGATACGCTTGCCTCGGCGCTGCTGGCAAACGACCAGATGCTGATGGGTCGGTCGTTCAAGTACCACCGCCCGCGCGGCGTGGTTGCCGCGGGCCCCGAAGAACCCAACGCATTGGTCAATCTTGGCAGCGAAGGACGGTTCGAGCCGAACCAGCGCGTCACCACCACAGAGCTTTTCGACGGGTTGGAAGCGGCAAGCCAGAACCACTGGCCCAGCCTGGAGTTCGACGTGGGCGCGATCAACACCCACCTCAGCAGATTCCTGCCCGCGGGTTTTTACTACAAGATGTTCATGTATCCGCGCAGTTTCTGGAAACATGTCTATGAGCCCTTCATCCGCCACTCCGCCGGTCTGGGCAAGGCGCCCAAAGCGCGCGACGCGGATACCTACGAACACTTCCACGCCTTCTGCGACGTTCTGATCGTCGGCGGCGGGGTCGCGGGGCTTGAGGCCGCGCGCACCGCAGGCCGCAGCGGCGCGCGTGTGCTGCTGCTTGAGCAGACAAACCACTTTGGCGGCCGCGCGCCGGTCGATGGTGGCACCGTCGATGGCAAGCCTGTGGATAAGTTCGTGGAGGAAATTCTAGCAGAGCTTTCGGAGATGGAGAATGTCCAGCTGCGCCTGCGCACCATGGGGGCAGGGGTCTATGACCACGGCTATGTCCTGGGCTATGAGCAACTGACTGATCACGTGCCGGAAAACGCCGGTCCGCGCCACCGGTTGTGGCGCATCCGGGCAGGTCACGTGATCACCGCCACCGGGGCCATCGAACGCCCTCTCAGCTTTGCCGGAAACGATATTCCCGGTGTGATGCTGGCCGGGGCCATGCGCGATTATCTGGTGAACTTCGGCGTGTCCGTCGGTGACCGCACCGTCTTGGTCACCAACAATGACAACGCTTACCTTACGGCAATTGCGCTCAAGCATGCGGGCCTCGACGTGCCTGCGATCCTCGATGCGCGGGTCCTGCCGCAGGACAGCGAACTGGTCGCGCAGGCCCGTGCCCTGGGTATCCGCATCCTGATGGGCCATGCGATTTCCGCTGTGAAGGGCGGCAAGCGGGTGACCGGTATCGCCATCTGTTCGCAAGCGGGCGAAGGCGCGGTGCTGGAAGAGATCGCCTGCGATGCGGTTGCCATGTCCGGCGGCTGGTCGCCGGTGGTGCACCTGTGGTCCCATTGCGGCGGCAAACTGCGCTGGGACAGCAAACGTGCCTGTTTCAGCCCGGATGTGGATAACCCGCCAAAGGGTGCCGATGGTGTTGGCTTTGTCACCACCGCCGGGGCGGCTTCGGGCATGTTCCCGCTGGACGACGTGCTGCACGACGCCCACGCGGCGGCGGATGGCGTGATGACGACACTGGGCTTCAAGCTGCCCCGCGACATCAGCCCCCCCAACGCTGCCCGCCGCGAGGAAGCGCCGATGGCCCCGGTCTGGATGATGCCCCACGGCGCGGGTGCCAAGCTGCGCGAAAAGACCTGGCTGGACTACCAGAACGACGTCAAGGTCTCCGACGTGCGGCTGGCCGCGCAAGAGGGGTTCGTCAGCGTCGAACACGCCAAACGCTACACCACGCTGGGCATGGCGACGGATCAGGGGAAACTCAGCAATATCAACGGGCTTGCCACGCTGGCCGGCGCGCTGGATGCAGAGATCCCAACTGTCGGCACCACCACGTTCCGCCCGCCCTATCACCCCATATCCATGGGTGCGATCGGCGGCGGGGCGCGTGGTGCCACCTTCCAGCCGCTGCGCCGCACCCCGATGCACGATTGGCACGACGCCAACGGTGCCATTTGGGAGCCAGTGGGCCAGTGGCGCAGGACCTACGCCTATACCCGTGGGCTGGAAAGCACCCATGACGCGGTCATGCGCGAAGTGAAGAACGTGCGCGAGAACCTCGGGCTGCTCGATGCCTCCACCCTTGGCAAGATCATCGTCAAGGGGCCGGACGCGGGCCGTTTCCTCGACATGCTTTACACCAACATGATGTCGACCCTGAAGCCGGGCAAATGCCGCTATGGCCTGATGTGCAACGAAAACGGTTTCCTGATCGACGACGGTGTTGTCGCACGGATCGACGAAGATACATGGCTGTGCCACACCACCACCGGCGGTGCTGAAAGCATCCATGCCCATATGGAGGAATGGCTGCAGACCGAATGGTGGGACTGGCAGGTCTATGTCGCCAATGTGACCGAACAATACGCGCAGATCGCCGTGGTCGGCCCCAATGCCCGGCAGGCGCTGGAACGGCTGGGCGGCATGGATGTCAGCAAGGAAACGCTGGGCTTCATGGATTGGGCAGATGGCACGCTGGGCGGGTTCAACTGCAGGGTCTACCGCATCTCCTTCTCGGGCGAACTGAGCTATGAGATCGCGGTCGATGCCAGCCACGGGCAGGCCCTGTGGGATGCGCTGATGGCGGTGGGTGCCGATCTGGGGGTGATGCCCTATGGCACCGAGGCGCTGCACATCCTGCGCGCCGAAAAAGGCTTTATCATGATCGGGGACGAAAGCGACGGCACCGTGATCCCGCAGGATCTGGGGCTGAGCTGGGCGATTTCCAAGAAGAAAGATGACTATCTTGGCAAGCGTGCGCAGGCGCGCAGCCACATGGCCGACCCGGAACGCTGGCAACTGGTCGGGCTGGAGACCACCGACGGCAGCACCCTGCCGGACGGGGCCTATGCGGTGGGCGAAGGGACCAACGACAACGGTCAGCGCAACACCGTGGGCCGTGTGACCTCCACCTATCATTCGCCCAACCTGGGCAAGGGGATCGCCATGGGGCTGGTCCATCACGGACCCGACCGCATGGGCGAAGTGCTGAGCTTCCCCGGCGTGGACGGCAAGGTGTACGAGGCACGGATCGTCGATCCGGTTTTCTATGACAAGGACGGGGAAAAGCAGAATGTCTGATCCTGTAAGCGCGCTCAAGAATATCTTTGACGACACCGGTCTAGTGAGAGTATCCGAAATCGGCCCCATCGGCATGGTCACCCTGCGCGGCGATCTGTCGGACAAGGTGCTAGGCAAGGCTGCGGTGGCTGCGGGCGGGGTCAACCTGCCCGAACAGGGCCAGTGCAACACCGAAGGCAGCCAGGGCATCGCCTGGATGTCGTCGGACGAATTGCTGATCATGTGCCCCTATGCGGACGTGCACGCCCGTCTGGCGGACCTGCAAGAGAAATTGGCGGGCAGCCACGCGCTGGCGGTCAACGTCTCTGACGCGCGGGCGGTGTTCGACATCACGGGCGACCATCTGCGCGAGGTCATTGCCAAGCTGGCCCCGGTCGACATGCACCCGGATCAGTTCAACGGCACCATGTTCCGCCGCACCCGCTTTGCCCAGGTGCCTGCCGCCTTCTGGATGCCGGATGGCAGATCGGCACGCATCGTCTGCTTCCGGTCGGTCGCGCAATATATGTTCGATCTGCTGAAAGACGCCGCCATGCCGGGTTCCGAAGTACGTCACTACGCCTGACACATTCCTTGACCTGCCCCGCCATTCGCGATTTAAAACCAGTTCGTGTAATGAGTGCGGGGCAGTTCAGGTGACCATTGGACGTTCATTGACGGGCGCGGCTTTCGTGCTCATGGCTGCTGCGGGCGTTGCCCAGGCTGCGACCCTCTTCGAATGTGATCTCAAGACTCGCATCCACAATGGCTGGGTTTCGCCCAAGATGGCCTTTGTTATTGAAGACGACGGCGGGGCAAAGGTGATCGACGGTATCACGCTGGCCTTTCTGGACGGACCTGCGGAGGCAAAGGTCACCCGGCGCGGGGACAACCTGCGCATCAATTGGACCGTCGCGAACGCCAAGGACGACGCTGGCAATTACATACCGACATTCCGCTACTTCGCGAACCTGAATTCCGCGACGCATGCTGTTTCGGTTGTGGCCAAACCCGCGGCGTATCCTCAGCGGTGGTCCGCCAAGGGCAGTTGCAAGATACGGGACAAATAATTGCGGTGATTTCAGGAATAGAGATAGCGGTATGAAGTTTATCAAGAGTTTAGCGGTTGGCCTGGCGGTTCTGGCGGGTGTGGGGCCTGTGCAGGCGGCCAAGGGTTTTACTCTTGAATGCAACTTGAAGCAGCTGAACACCAACGGTGGGTTTGGCGACAGAATGTATTTGAGTTTCGTCGAGGGCTGGACCAACCCGGCGGCATTTGATGGTGCGATCATGGAACTTCACGAGGTGCCGATTCCGATCAATCTGATCAGCAACGAGGGCAAGCGTGTTCGCTTTGACTGGGAGCTGAAGGGCCTGAAATTCCGCGATGGCACCAGCATCGGTCGGGTGATCTATAAAGGGTCCGTTGACAAGAAAACGCTTCATATCAGAATGGAATCCATCGTTCCGTCAAATGTCGGCAGATATTTTACCGAAGGGCAGTGCAAGAAAATCAAATGAAGATGCATCGAATTGCTGATCTTCTGCGTTGATGTCATAGAGTGCACTTGACCTATGTGTCATGCGTACTTCATGTGACACCTGAGAAATGCAATTTAGGAGGCCTTGATCATGGCTTTTGAACTTCCCGATCTTCCCTATGCCCACGATGCGCTTGCCCCCAAGGGCATGAGCGCCGAAACGCTGGAGTTTCACCACGACAAGCACCACAATGCCTATGTCACCAACGGCAACAAGGCGATTGAGGGCACCGAGTGGGAAGGCAAGTCCCTTGAGGAAATCATCAAGGGCACTTACGACGCCTCTGCCGTCGCGCAGAACGGAATTTTCAACAACATCAGCCAGTTGTGGAACCACAACCAGTTCTGGGAGATGATGGGCCCGGACAGCACCGCCATGCCCGGTGAGCTGGAAAAGGCGATCACCGACAGCTTTGGCTCCGTCGACAAGTTCAAGGATGAATTCAAGGCGGCGGGTGCGGGTCAGTTCGGCTCCGGCTGGGCCTGGCTGGTCAAGGACACCGATGGCGGCCTCAAGGTCACCAAGACGGAAAACGGCGTGAACCCGGTCTGCTTTGGCCAGACGGCACTGCTGGGCTGCGACGTGTGGGAACATTCCTACTACATCGACTTCCGCAACGCGCGTCCCGACTACCTGTCCAACTTCCTGGACAACCTTGTGAACTGGGAAAACGTTGCATCCCGTCTCTGAGGCAAATGGCGCTCTCCCAGTCACCGACGCCCGCCGCTTTGCGGCAGGCTGGGTGAACTGGGAAAACGTTGCCTCGCGGCTCTAATCGAACCGTTGCTCTCCCAGTCACCGACGCGCGCCGGTGGCACGCTGGGCGAACCGGGAAAACGTCGCCTCGCGGCTCTGAGGCAAATGGCGATCCAAATCTGAATGAGATCAGACAGGTACACCCCGCAGCTCAGCCTGCGGGGTGTTTTCGTGTCGGAACCCCGTGGCGGCCCCCCGCGTTTCTTCCTTAACCACCCAAACCAAAGGAGGCACCACATGGCAGAGCGTCACAGATCCAAAGACGGCAGCAAAGACAGCGTCAGGATCATCGGTGAAAGCGCCGGGATCAGCCAGCAAGGCCGCGCAGGCGGCAATCTGGAGCGGGACGTCGGCACCCAGGACGAAAAGAAGCGCGCCACCGAGAAACCGGCAGGGGCCACACGTGTTACCGGACAGGACAAACGCTACCATGGAGAGAGCGCATGACAAAACTCACAAATGGCACATGGGTTCTGATCGCTGATGGTGAAAAGGCATTGTTCCTGATCAATCAGACCGACGGCGAAGACCCGTTTCTGGAGGTGTTCCGGGAGGAGGCGCAAGACAATCCACCTAACCGTGAACAGGCCGCGAACCGACGCGGGCGGTTCAACGACGGCCCCAGCGTCCACCGCTCCGCCGTGCAGGACACCGACTGGCACCAACTGGCAAAGGATCGTTTTGCCGCGGAGCTTGCAGAAATCCTGTACAAAAAGGCGCACCAGGGGGCGTTTGACCGGATTGTTCTGGTCGCCCCACCACACACCCTTGGAGAGCTGCGCCAAGAGATCCACAAGGAAGTCGCGGACAAGGTTGTGGCGGAGGTTCCCAAGACGCTGACGAACCACCCCATTGATCAGATCGAGACCCTGGTTGCCAAGGAAATCGCAGCCTGATCAGGCGTTTAATGCCAAAAGTTGAAGCGTCGCGTTAAGTGGCGCTTCAGCCGAAATGCGCGTCAAGCCTGGCAAGCGCGTCTGCCGCGTCCGACACAGGCGTGAGGTAATCCAGCAAGCTGGCGTCGGCAAAGCCCTGATCAATCACATGGTTCACCAATTGCATCAAAGGATCCCAGTAGCCATTTGTATTTACGATAAAAACAGGCTTCTCATGCAGACCAAGCTGACGCCAGGTCAGAACCTCGAACAATTCGTCCAATGACCCGGCACCGCCCGGCAGAACCACCACCGCGTCGCAGTTCATGAACATGACCTTTTTGCGCTCGTGCATGGTCTCTGTCACCACATAGGTCGTCAGATCCCTCTTGCCGACTTCCCAGGCCACCAGATGCTGTGGGATCACGCCAAAGGTCACGCCGCCCGCCGCTTGCGCCGCCCGCGCGACACTTCCCATCAGCCCCACATCCCCCGCGCCATAGACCAGCCGCAGGCCCGCATGGGCCAGGCCTGTCCCCAGGCTCTCCGCGTCTTTCATAAAGGCCGGATCGGTGCCGGGGCGCGAGCCGCAGTAGACACAGACGGAATTGGGGCTAGGGGTATGCGTCATCTCGGCACCTCTTTTGTGGAAATCGAAGGTCACCCGCAGTGGGATTTTGACCCCTGTTACCGCGCCTGATAGAAAGGCTCAACCTTGGGGAAGGACGGATTGCATGAGCAAGTCAATGGCGGCGCTTGGCGGCAAGTCAGGTGTTCTGGCACTCGTGGCCATCGGCGCTGTTGTGATCGGGGCGGCAAGCTGGTTTCAGCTGCGCGGGTCCGAAGATGCGCCAGAGGCCACGCCCGTGGCGCTTGTCCCGCAAGTGCCGCAAGCCGAGACGGGTAATGCACCCGCCGCAGCGGAGACTGATGAACCGGCGCAAGCCAGTGCAGAGGGTGATCCGGCAGAGGGAGAAGCGGTGGCAGATCCCGTGACTTCGGATCAGGCCGCGCCGGCGGACTCCGGCCAGTTGGCATCAGCCGAGCCCGAATCCGCCCCGGCATTTGATGAGGTGCGCCGCGAAGGTGACGGCATGACCGTCATCGCAGGCCGTGCCGCACCCGGTGCGCAGATCGAGATCCTGCAAGACGGCAATGCCATCGCCAGCGCCACAGCGGACGGCAGTGGCAAGTTCGCGACGCTTGCGATGATCCCGCCGGATGGCGAGGGCCATGTGCTCAGCCTGTCCCAGACAGCGCCGGGGGGGCAGACCACTATCTCCCGCGACAGCATCATCCTCGCACCGACAACCGCACCAGAGACCGAAGCGGCGCAGGCCGAAGTGCCATCGGCAGAGGATGCGGTGCCTGCCACAGAACAGGCTGCCGGTTCCGATGTACCTGACCCGGCCCCCGCTGACCCGGTGGTGGCGCAAACAGAGGCCCTCGACCAGGCCGCAGAAGGCCAGGCCGCGCCCGAAACTGAAACCGCAGCGCTGCAAGATGGAACCGCTCAAGAGGCACAACCGGTGGCAGGTGACGATACATCGGTCGGGATGGCCAGTGTCGGCCCCGCGTCAGAGCCTGCCGTGTCAAATTCTGCGGTGTCACAACCTGAAACCGCCGCCGCAGCCCCCGAAAATGCAACTGCGCCGGAACCCGGCCAGGGCGTTGCACTGCTCAAGGCGACGGATGACGGGGTGGAACTGCTCAATGCCCCGCGCCCGGATGCCCTGCAATCGGTCGCACTGGACACCATCAGCTATTCCGATGCCGGAGAGGTGCAATTGTCCGGGCGCGCGCGGCGTGACACCCAGGTGGTGCGTGTCTATCTGAACAACAGGTCGGTGATCAGCCTGCCGGTCGACGAAAATGGCCGCTGGCGCGGCGATCTGCCGGATGTGGATGCGGGGGTCTACACCCTGCGGGTGGATGAGGTGTCCACCGATGGCAAGGTATCCAGCCGTGTCGAGACCCCGTTCAAGCGTGAATCCGTGGCCACTTTGGAAGCCGCCGGGGCCGGGCAGGACGGACCGATCAAGGCGATCACCGTGCAGAAGGGCGCGACCCTCTGGGCCATTGCGCGCGCGCGATATGGCGACGGGCTGCTTTATGTCCGGGTGTTCGAGGCGAACGCCGGCGCGATCATGGACCCCGATCTGATCTATCCCGGCCAGGTCTTCGATCTGCCCGACTGACGGCGTGACGCCACGCTTTCGGAAAAAGATGCTCCGGAAATTCTGAATATTCCGGTTGCGGTGGCAACCGCCGCTGTCCCGCCTTATGTAGGGTTTCAAGCCGATAGGAACCCCCATGCCGTCAGACACCGCCAGCCCCTCTGTCAAAGGGGCCGATACGCCACCCGAACCCCTGACAGACGAAGAACTTGCGGATCAGGCCGAACGCCAATCCGCCATGCGTGTGCTGCGCAAGGTTGCGCCCTACCTCTGGCCCCGCGACATGCCTTGGGTCAAACACCGGGTTGTCTGGGCAATGGTCGCCCTTGTGGTGTCCAAGCTGATCTCGGTGGCAACGCCGCTGTTCTACAAGGATGCGGTGGATGCGCTGGCGGGCGAAGGCACGCCGATGCTGGCGCTTGGGGCGATCTCGCTGACCATCGCCTATGGCATGGCACGGCTGATGAACGTGGGCTTCCAGCAATTGCGCGATGCGGTCTTTGCCCGTGTCGGCCAGCGCGCCCTGCGGATGCTGGCGCTGGAGACCTTCGAGCATATCCACAGGCTCTCCATGCGCTATCACATCACGCGCAAGACCGGGGGCCTGAGCCGGATCATCGAACGCGGGGTCAAGGGCGTGGATTTTCTGCTGCGCTTCCTGCTGTTCTCCATCGGGCCGCTGATCCTTGAACTGCTGTTGATTGCGGTGATCCTGACTGCGCTGTTCGATTTCTGGTACACGGTGGTCGTGGCGGTCACCATCGCGCTTTATGTCTGGTTCACCTTTGCCGTGACCGAATGGCGCGTAAAGCTGCGCCGCCAGATGAACGATCAGGACACCGACGCCAATCAAAAGGCCATCGACAGCCTGCTGAACTATGAGACGGTCAAGTATTTCGGCGCGGAAAGCCGCGAGGCCGCCCGCTATGACAATGCCATGGCAGGCTATGAACTGGCGGCGATCAAGACCAACTATTCGCTGGCCTTCCTGAATTTCGGCCAGTCCCTGCTGATCACCGCGGGCCTTGTCGTGGTGATGGTCATGGCGGCCGTCGGCGTGCAGAACGGCACGCTGACAGTGGGCGATTTCGTGATGGTCAACGCCTATATGATCCAGATCACCGTGCCGCTGAACTTCCTTGGGACGGTCTACCGGGAAATCCGGCAGGCGCTTGTCGATATGGGCCAGATGTTTGGCCTGCTGGAACAACCGGCCGAGATCACCAACAAACCCGGCGCGGCAGAGCTGAAGGTCACCGGCGGGCGCGTCACCCTGGATGACGTGCGGTTCGGCTATGACCCCGACCGCCAGATCCTCAAGGGCATCAGCCTTGAGGCGCAGCCCGGTGAAACCGTGGCCATCGTCGGCTCCACCGGCTCGGGCAAATCCACCATCGGCAGGCTGCTGTTCCGGTTTTACGACGTGCAGGGCGGGGCGCTGCGCATTGACGGGCAGGATGTGCGCGACGTGACCCAGAACAGCCTGCACCGCGCCATCGGGGTGGTGCCGCAGGATACGGTGCTGTTCAACGATACGATCCTCTACAACATCGCCTACGGGCGCGAGGGTGCCACGCGGCAAGAGATCGAAGCCGCCGCCCGCGATGCCCAGATCCACGACTTCATCCAGTCCCTACCGCTGGGCTATGAGACGGCTGTGGGCGAAAGGGGCTTGAAGCTGTCGGGGGGCGAAAAGCAGCGTGTCGGTATCGCGCGCACCCTGCTCAAGGACCCGCCGATCCTGCTGCTGGACGAGGCGACAAGCGCGCTCGACACCGAAACGGAGCAGGAAATCCAGGACGCGCTGCGCCGTGCAGGGCAGGGGCGTACCGTGCTGACCATCGCGCATCGCTTGTCCACCATCGCCGAAGCGGATCGCATCGTGGTGTTGGAAAAGGGCGAGATCGTCGAGCAGGGCCGTCACGACGACTTGCTGGCGCGCGGCGGACGGTATGCGCAGCTGTGGCAGCGCCAGCAATCCGAAGAAGAGGCATAGCGCAACGGGGTCGGCAATCGCCGGTCCCCGCTTCTTTATGTCAAAAATACGTGTCGTTTGTCCTGTGCCAGCGACCCGGACCCACGGACATTCTGAATCTCGTCAATGCAGCGTTTCGGGATAAACCTGAAACATCGCTGATCACTTTTCGCGTTTGACCAAATGGAGAGGCAGCGAACAAGTGATCCAGGTATATCCCGAAACGCTTTGGGCCGGGACAGGCATACCTGACCCAGACCAGACCTTTGACGCGGGACGCATTGAGGTCAGGTGTGCGGACTTTGCTGCCGTTCGCAAAGCCGCGCATCGTTGGGCCGTGGCGCGGCGATCCGACCTCAGTGATTGGCAGTTTATGGCAGCCACGCACCTCCTAACTATCTGTCAGACACTACAGAAGCCAAATCGCCGTGCCGGCGGCCTGCGGCCTTGTCTCCGCGCGGGTGGAATGCGGCAAGGGCTCTTTCCGGTCGCTCGCTGCACCCGGCACGAAGGTCCGCTTTGCTCTCCTTGCTGGTCAGCCAGCCGGCCGCCTATTCGGCGGCAGACAGGCGCTGTGCCATCACCGGAACCGGCGCGGGCACGTCATCCCAGATGATCTCCTGCGGTTTCATGCGTCGGGCATCGCGCGCCAGCGCCCAGTCCCGCGCCGCCCGGCTGGCCCGCCCCAGCGACATCCGCGCCAGCAGCCGCGCCACCCAGCGCACATAGGTGGTGGCCCAGACCCGGATCGCCAGCAGCGAGGGCGTCACCATCAGCGTCAGCACCGTCGCGATGCCAAGGCCGAACACCACCGCAGTGGCCAGTTGTTTCCACCACAGCGCGGTCGGGCTGTCGATGGTATAGCCCCCCACGGCAAAGTCGAGGCTGAGGCCGAACATCATCGGCGCAAGACCCGCCATTGTCGTGATCGTGGTCAGCAGCACCGGCCGGATACGTGCCTGCGCGGTGCGGATGATCGCCTCGATCCGGGGCATGTAGCGCTCGTATTCCTGATAGGTGTCGATCAGGATGATGTTGTTGTTCACCACGATCCCGGCCAGGGCCACGATGCCCGTCCCGGTCATGATGATGCTGAACGTCTGATCCATGACCAGCATCCCGATCAGCACCCCGGTTGTGGACAGCACCACCGCCACCAGCACCAGCACCGCATTGTAAAAGCTGTTGAACTGCGCCAGCAGGATGATGAACATCAGCCCCAGCGCGGCGGTAAAGGCCGACGACAGGAATGCCTGGCTTTCCGCCTGATCCTCCTGGTCGCCGGTCCATTCGGCAGTGACGCCCAGGTCAAGCGGCTTGGTATCCAGCCATTTGGTCAATTCCGCGATCCGCTCGTTGGCGTTGATCGGCACCAGCCGGAACGCGCCGCTGGTCAGGTCGGCCTGAAGGTCTGCGCCCTTGCCGGCTTCGGTGCGGTCGATCACGGTATAGGCACCAGTCTCCGGCAGGGTCACGTCCGCCGCAGCCCCCGGTCGCGCGGGGCGCAGCGTTGCGATGGTCTCGCCAGTGGCGGCGTCACCACGCACCACTTTCATCAGCCCCGGTGCCACATCCGCCTTGACGTCAAGATAGCGCTTCTGGTCGATCCGGTTGATCTCGGCCAGCTTCGGGACCGGCGTGCGGCTGATGAAGTTCGACAGCGGGATCAGCCCGTCAGCGGTGCGCACCTTGAGCGTGTCCAGCGTGGACAGCACCCGGTCCTTTTCGGGCAGGCGCACGCGAATCTCGATTTCCTCGTCCGATGTGTCGACCCGCATCGTGTCCAGCAGCAACCCGCGCGTGACAAGCTGAACCATCGCGCCCACGGAAACCACATCCGCGCCATAGCGGCCCGCCTTTTCGACGTCCACGTCGATCTGCCAGTCGATGCCGGGCAGGGGGCGGGTGTCTTCGATCAGGGTCAGACCGGGAGTCTTTTCGTATTGCGCGCGGACCTGTTCGGTCGCCTTGACCAGATCGGTGTAGCTGTCGGACTTCAGCCGCAGATGCACGGGCTTGCCCGATGCGGGGCCGCGTGCCTGCGCCAGAATCTCGATCCGGATGCCGGGGATCTGCTCAAGCCGCGCGGTCAGGTCGTCGATGATCACATCGCCATCATAGGCCGGGTCCTGGGTGTGGCGGGTCACGGTCGTGCCCAGCAAGGGAATCGTGAACCAGGGTTCCACCATCTGCGGGCGGTCTTCCCAGGGGATCGTCTCGAACTGGACCTGCCCGATGCTGTCCTTGGGGGTCTGCGCGCCGCCGGTGTTGCTGTTCAGCCCACCTTCGCCTGCAAAGGCAAAGGCCGTTTCGACGCCGGGATGGTCCAGCACAATCGCTTCGGCCTGTTGCAGCAGCTGGTCCTTTTCCTCCAGCGACAGGTTGCCCCGCGCCAGCACATAGACAATTGCCTGCTCGGGCTCGGATTCGACAAAGAACTCCACACCCCTGGAGTTGTTGGTGAAGTAGATCAGCACGGTGCCGACAAAGATGAACACCGCGCCTGCCATCACCAAGGGCATCACCGGGTTGCCCGCGATGAAGGCCATCACATAGCCAAAGCCGTTCCGGCGATAGCCCGCATGGATGCGGTCGGGTTCGCGGCGGAACATGCGCGCGACCAGCCAGCGGCCCGCACGGCCCAGACGGGTCATCAGCGCGAACAGGCTTACCAGCCCGAGCATCAGCCCCCCCAGTGCCAGCGCGCCAACCGCAGCCGCGATCACGATGATCGCAAACACGATGGCAAAGGTGCTGACCACCGAGAACACCGACAGCGCATCCATGCCGCTGAATTGCGCACCGATCCACTGGAACAGCAGGCCGGGTGCACCGGGCGCGGTCGGGCCCATCAGCAATACGGCGGGCACGAACAGGATCGCCGCGCCAACGAACAGCAACAGGTGCAGCCACAGCGGCAGCGCCGCCACCGCGGTCATCTGGCGCGCCATCCAGTTTTCCAGCCGCCCGGTCACGCCGCCCATCACCGGCAGATAGATCAGCGCCACCACCAGCGAGGCCGACAGCACAAAGATCAGCGTGACCGGCAACATGCCCATGAATTCACCCGGCACACCGGGCCAGAACAGCATCGGCAGGAAGGCGCACAGCGTCGTCGCGGTGGAAGAGATCACCGGCCAGAACATCCGCTTGGCGGCCTCGACATAAGCGCGCATCGGGCCTTCGCCCTCTTGCTGGCGCTTGTCGGCGTATTCCACCACCACAATGGCACCATCCACCAGCATCCCCACGGCCAGGATCAGGCCGAACATCACGATGTTGGACACCGAAATGCCCATCAGCGCGAGGAAGGCGAAGCACAGAAGGAAAGAGGTCGGGATCGCAAAGCCCACCAGCAAGGCGGCGCGAATGCCAAGTGCTGCCAGCACCACGATCATCACCAGCGCAACGGCGGTAAAGACCGAGCCGAGCAATTGCTGCACCATGCTGTCCACGACACGGCTCTGGTCGTTGGAGGTGCCGACGGTGACCGCCGCCTGCAACCCGTCGGGCCAGGCGGCAGAGCGTTCAGCGACGATTTTCTTAACCTGCGCCGCCGTGTCGATCAGGTTGTATCCCTTGCGCTTGACCACCTGCAGCGCCAGCGTCTTTTCGTTGTTGAACCGCGCCGTGCCCTTGCGGTCCTCGAAGGTGAGGTTGATTTCGGCCAGATCCCCCAGTGTGACGACCCGGTCGCCATTGGTCTTGACCGGCAGGCTGTAGACATCGGACGGATCGTCGAATGAGGAAGGGATCTTGACCGAGAACGTGCCCTGGTCCGTCTCGACCTCGCCCGCCGCGATCAGCTGGTTGTTGTTCTGGACGACATTGATCAGCTCGTTCGCCGTGACGTTATAGGCCTCCAGCCGCAGCGGGTCGATCAGCACCTCCAGCATCTCGTCGCGGTCGCCTGCAACGCCCGCTTCCAGCACCGCGTCCAGCCCCTCAAGATCGTCCTGCAGATCGCGGGCGACGCGGGCCATCGTGCGTTCGGGCACAGGGCCGGTCAGGTTCACGATGATGATCGGGAATTCGGAAAAGTTGATCTCGTTGATCGTATAGGTTTCCGCCCCTTCGGGAAAATCCGCCTGGGCGTTGCCCATGGCGTCGCGGACATCGGCCATGATCTTGGTCTTGTCCCAGCCGAATTCAAACTCCAGCGCGACCCCGGCGTAATTCTCCGCCGCCGTGCCGGTCATGGTCTTCAGCCCGTCCAGGTCAGCCAGTTCCGTCTCCATCGGTTTGACCAGCAGGGTTTCGCTGTCAGAGGCCGAGATGCCCGGAAACTGGACCGAAACGAAAAGCGCCGGAATCTCGATGTCCGGCTCGCCTTCCTTGGGCAGGGTGGAATAGGCATAGCCGCCGACCACAAGGCTCAGCAGGATAAAGGCCAGGACCATCCGTGCCCGGCCGGCGGCCCAATCGACAATGCCGCTCATTGCGTGACCTCTTGATAGGTCGGATCGACCTGCACACCGGCAGTCACATATTCCTGACCAACCACGATCACATTCGCGGTGTCGGGCAGGCCCGTGACCCAGACGCCGCTGGCGGTGTCGCGCATGATGCTGACCGGGGCAAAGGATACGGTGTCGGTGTCGTCCACCATGCGCACACCCAGCGCCCCGTCATCGTTCAGGGTCATCGCGCTTTGCGGGATCAGATGTGCCTGCACCCCGGCCGAGGCTATGGCGATTTCGGCGGTCTGCCCGTCCCTGATTGTCAGGTCGGGGTTCGGCACCTCGATCTCGACCCGGAAAGTGCGGGTCTGCGGATCGGCGGACCGTGACAGGAAAATCACCTTGCCCACCAGGTCATCGCCGCCCGCTGCCAGCCGCGCACCGGCCTGCGCGCCCAGGCTGACGCGGTTCACTTCGGTTTCCGGTACAAAGCCGACCAGCTTGATCGGGTTCAGCTGGATGATGGTTGCACAAAGCCCACCGGGCTGCAGCAGGCTGCCCAGTTCGGCTGTATCGCTTTCCAGCAGCCCGTCAAAGGGCGCGGTCATGGTCAGGCGCTCGATTTCCTTTTCTGCGCTGGCCACGGCAGCGGTCGCGGCCTCGATGCCCGACTGCGCAGCGCTCAGCCCGGAAGTTGCCGAACTGACTGCCGCCCGTGCCGTGGCGACGGAGGCATCCGAAGAGGCAACCCGCGTCTGCGAGGCAAAGCCGTCCTCGCTCAGCCGTGACGCGGCATTCTGGTTGATCTTGGCTTCTTCCAGCTTGGCCTGGGCTTCCTCAACCCGCGCTTCAGCTTCCGGCACCCGGCTTTCAGCCTCGCTCAGCCTTGCCTTGGCTTCCTGCAGGGCGGCACCGCGGGTTCCGGCGTCCAGCACGCACATCGGATCGCCCTGTGACACTTCCGTGCCCTTGCGCAGCGGAGCAGAGGAGACAACCGCCGAGGTCTCGGCGCGCACATCGACTGCGCGTGCGGCCTCTGTCTGGCCCCGCAGGACGACGGCGCTGTCGACCTGCTGCGCCTCGAATCGCCGTACGCCGACCTTGACGCGCCGGGTTTCCTGCAGCGGCGCGGCAACGGCCACCTCTGATTCCGTACCGGACGGAACCGCCTCGGTTGATTGCTCTGCCGCATCCGACATGCCGAACAGAGCCATAAGCTGCGGGCGTGCCAGGATGGACATTGCGAGGATGACAGTCACCGCAATGGCGGCAAAGATAGAGAAGATACGCATTGCGCGGCCCCATTCTTGGGGCGGTTGGCCAAGCTCTCGGCCAACCGCGTTTTCGGCTATGTAGTACTTTAAAATTGAACTGCCTAGTTTAGTTGAGGCATTTTTAACGGATTTCTTGCAGAAAACCGTTAAAACGCGCGATTTTGAGCAGACTGCTGGTCATCCGGTATTGACCTTAGCGGCATTGAGGCACCCACCCGACAGAGGTTCGCGCCCGGTCCCGAGGGTGGGCGCGAACCGGGTCGCAAGCGATCCGGGGTCTGAATGATCAATGCAACGTCTTTTGGATTCGGGTGACTTCAGCGTCCGGCCTTTGACCTGAGCCTATGGCGGGGCGCTATTGGCTCTGATTTGCAAATGAAGACATGTCAAAAATGACATGTCTTCATTTGCAAAAGCACCGCAGGATGGCCAGGCCAAAGCACCGGACCCGCTTTGGCACTTCGGGTCAAACCCGGTTCACCTGACACTGCCTGGAATAATTGGCTATTCCTGCGCTCTCTTGTCTGGAACCGGGCAATTTTGAACTGAAACGGGTGCCGGAAGTGAATGTCCACAGGCCCAAGCCCTTGGCTTGGCCCCCCGTGCGGGTTAAGAGGTGAAAAACCAAGACCAGAGGCAGCCCTGATGAGCGACACAGACAGCTTTATCGACGAAGTCAACGACGAGGTCCGCCGCGACCGTCTGTTTCACTTGTTCCGGCGCTATGGCTGGATTGCCGCACTGGCCATCGTGCTGATCGTGGCAGGAGCGGCGTGGCGCGAGTACAGCAAGGCGCAGGAACAGGCGCAGGCCGAGGCCCTGGGCGACGCAATGCTGGCGGCCCTCGCCACCAATGACGTAGCCGCCCGTGCCGAGCAACTGGCCCGGATTGCCCCGCACTCGGCCGAGGCTGCGGCAGTGTTGCGCTTGCTGACCGCTGCCGAACAGGTCGAAGCCGGAGATACCGCCGCCGCCGCCGCGACGCTGGAAAGCCTCGCCGTGGATGGCGATGTCCCGGAAATCTACCGCCAGGTCGCCAGTTTCAAGGCGATGACCCTCCCGGATACGGACATGCCCATCGAGGACCGTCGCCAGGCGCTTGAGGCGATGGCCCAACCCGGCAATCCGCTGCGGCTGCTGGCCAGTGAACAACTGGCGCTGCTGGACATCGGCCAGGATCAACCCGACGCGGCCATCGCGCGCTATCAGGCCATTTTGCAGGATGCGGAAACCACCTCGGACTTGCAACAGCGCGCCCTACAGGTGATTGTGGCGCTGGGTGGAGAACCTAAGCTGGACGAGAACGCGATTGCAGCCGGTGACGCGGTCACCGGGCAAGCGGTCGGAAACTGATCAGAGCCGGCCAAACGGTTTGAGGTAAGGGCACGAGAATGGGCAGGACCATGATGCAAAAGCAATACCACGGCACGACCCGGATGGTGGGCGGGGCGCTGACAGCGCTGTTGCTTTTGACCGCCTGTGCCGAGGAACAGGTTTATCTGCCGGGCAAACGCGAGCCCGTGCGCTCCATCCTGCAAGACCCGGATCTGGCCGCCCCGCTTGAAGGCGAAGAGAAGGGGCCAAACACCAGCCGCGCGATTGCGCTGGGTGGTACGGCGAACAACGCGTCCTGGTCCCACAGCATCGGCACGCCGCAATACCGCACGACCCATCCCGCGTTGCGCGCCACCCTGCAACCGATCTGGTCCGTGGACATCGGCGCCGGTGACAGCCGCAAGCAGCGCATCACCGCCGATCCGGTGGTTGCGGGCGGGCGCATCTTCACGCTGGACGCCGATGCGCGTGTCACCGCGATCTCCACGGGCGGAGAGACCCTGTGGACCCGCGACCTGACGCCGGTCACCGACAGATCCGGTCAGGGCACCGGCGGCGGTCTGGCCGTGGACGGTCAGACACTTTACGTCTCCATCGGCTATGGCGTGCTGGCGGCACTCGACGTGGCGACCGGCGGCGAACGCTGGGCCCAAAAGCTTGAGGCCTCCGGCTCGGGCACCCCGACAATCTATGGCGATCTGGTCTATGTGACCTCGGGCGATGACACCGGCTGGGCGCTGGACAAGGGAACAGGCCGGATCGAATGGCAGGTCGGCGGCAGCAGCAGCGTGAACAACGTGCTGGGCGCACCGGCCCCTGCGGTGACGGACAAATTCGTGATCTTCGCCTATGGCACCGGCGAAGTGCAGGGTGTCTTCCGCCGTGGCGGGCTGCCGCGCTGGGATGCCTCTGTGGTGGGGTCGCGCCCCGGCCGCGCGCTTTCTGCCGTGTCCGATGTGACTTCTGCGCCGGTTGTGTCCGGCGGCAGCGTCTATGTCGGCAACCATTCGGGCAGGCTTGCCGCGCTGAACGTCGAAAGCGGCCAGCGTCTGTGGACCGCGCGGGACGGGGCCATCGGCCCGGTCTGGCCGATCGGGGATTCGGTATTCGCGGTCACCGACCTGAACGAACTGGTGCGGCTCGACGCCAGCGATGGCAGCCGCGTCTGGGGCATTCCGCTGCCGAATTTCGTCAAGGACAGACCGCGCCGCCAGTCCGAAGTGGTGGCCCACCACGGCCCCATCGTGGCAGGCGGGCGGGTGATCATCGCCTCCAACGACGGGCTGCTGCGCAGCTTTGATCCGACCAATGGCAGCCTGACCGGCACCGTCGAAATCCCCGGCGGTGCAACGACCGCTCCTGTCGTGGCGGGCAGCACCCTTTACGTGGTCTCCACCAAGGGGCAATTGCACGCCTACCGCTAATGGTCTAAAGCGCGAGGCTCAGGGGCCGCATCGGCCCTGTCGGAGCCTTGTGAACCATGTCCTTTACCCTTGCCATCGTGGGCCGTCCCAATGTCGGCAAATCCACGCTGTTCAACCGCCTTGTCGGCAAACGGCTTGCCCTGGTCGATGACCAGCCCGGCGTGACCCGCGACCTGCGCGAGGGGGCCGCGCGGCTGGCGGATCTGAAGTTCACGGTGGTCGACACCGCCGGTCTGGAAGAAGTCACCGACGACAGCCTGCAGGGCCGGATGCGCCGCCTGACGGAACGTGCGGTGGACATGGCCGACATCTGCCTGTTCATGATCGACGCCCGCGTGGGTGTGACACCCACGGACCTGGTCTTTGCCGACATCCTGCGCAAACGCTCCGCCCATGTGATCCTGGCGGCCAACAAGGCCGAGGGCCGGGCGGCGGATGCCGGTGTGATTGAGGCCTATTCCCTGGGGCTGGGCGAACCGATCCGCATGTCGGCGGAACACGGCGAGGGTCTGAACGACCTTTATTCCGTGCTGATGCCGCTGGCCGACGCCCATGCCGACAAGGCAGAGACAGACGCGCCCGAAACCGATGTGGACCTGCCCGAAGACGACGGCGAGATCACCGATGCCGTGCCGGAACCCACCAAGGCCAAGCCGTTGCAGGTGGCCGTCGTGGGTCGCCCGAACGCGGGCAAATCCACCCTGATCAACCAGATCCTGGGCGAAGACAGGCTGCTGACCGGTCCCGAGGCCGGGATCACCCGCGATGCGATTTCCCTGCGCACCGACTGGAACGGCGTGCCGATGCGCATCTTTGACACCGCAGGCATGCGCAAGAAAGCCAAGGTGCAGGAAAAGCTGGAGAAACTCAGCGTCTCCGACGGGCTGCGCGCGGTAAAATTCGCCGAAGTGGTTGTGGTGCTGCTGGACGCCGAGATCCCCTTTGAACAACAGGACCTGCGCATCGCCGACCTGGCCGAGCGTGAAGGCCGCGCGGTGGTTGTCGCGGTGAACAAATGGGACATCGAGGAAGATCGCCAAGCCAAGTTGAAGGCGCTGAAGGAAAGCTTCGAGCGGCTTCTGCCACAGCTGCGCGGCGCCCCGCTGATCACGGTCAGCGCCAAGACGGGCAGGGGCCTCGACCGGCTGCACGACGCCATCATGCGCGCCTATGAAGTCTGGAACCGCCGGGTGACCACGGCTCAGCTGAACCGCTGGCTTTCGGGTATGATGGAGGCGCATCCGCCCCCCGCGCCGCAGGGCAAGCGGATCAAACTGCGCTACATGACCCAGGCCAAGACACGGCCCCCCGGTTTTGTGGTCATGTGCAGCCATCCGGACAAAGTGCCGGACAGCTATAACCGCTATCTTGTCAATGGCTTGCGGATCGACTTTGACATGCCCGGCACGCCGATCCGGCTTTGGATGCGCGGCCAGAACGATGCGAACCCCTACAAGGGCCGCAAAAAGGCCAAGCCGTCCAAATTGCGCAAACACACCGAAGGACGCCGCAAGGACTGAGGCGGGGCGATTTTTTCGAAAAAATCGAACCGGAGTTTTCAAAAACTCCGGGTCACGCCTTACTGCCTGCGCAGAGCCGCCAATGTCGGCACCAGCATCACCACAATGCCCACCGCCGCCAGCCAGGCCACGACCTGCGCCATGTGCCAGTTCGCCACTGCCACCGCGACCAGCGCCCAGATCACGGCCAGCCCATAGGTCGGCGCGCGGCGCAGCGCCGTTTGCACGAAACAGCCGATGAATATCGCAAACCCTACAAAAACCAGTGCCGCCACCTGCTGGTCCAGCCAGCCATACCCGGCCGCCAGCAACCCCAGCGCCACGCATGAGGCTGCAGAGAGCCACCCGGCATAAAGCCCGACGGGCAGGGCGGCCCAGGGGGTGTCGGCCACCGGGGCCATGAACAGCGCCGCAAGTGCCGCGATCAGCATCACCCAGATCAGCACCGTGGCCCAGACCGGGCTGGCCACCGCCACCGACAGCCAGGCGGTGCCCACCGCCAGCGAGATGCACAGGGGCAGGCGCATGTCATGCCACTGCCCGTCACGCGGTGCCCGCAGCATGCCCCAGCCTAGCCCCAGGATCAGCCAGCCGTAAATCACACTCCAGATCGCAAAGGCATAGCCGGCGGGCTGCACCGGCGGATTGTCCTGGCGGATCGGGAACTGCTCAGGATCGAACCCGGCAAACCCCTCGACCAGAAAGGGCGAAACGGCAAAGGCGACGGCCAGCAGGAAGCATAGGACGGCGATGGCGGGGCGCAGGGCAGGGGTCATGTGAGGCCTTCAGGTTGGTACGTCCCCCAAAGATAGCCGTGATGCGCCCCAAGGCAACACAGGGCACCCCGGCACCCCGCCCAGCGGAATGGCTCAGACCAACGCGCCCTCTGCCGACAGCATTGTCCTGCCCCCCAGATAGGGGGCCAGCGCCTCGGGCAGCACAACCGATCCGTCTTCCTGCTGGCCATTCTCCAACACCGCGATCAGGCAGCGCCCCACGGCCAGACCGGACCCGTTCAGCGTGTGCAGGAACTGCGGCTTGCCGCCGTCCTTCGGCTTGAACCGGGCATTCATCCGCCGGGCCTGGAAATCGCCGGTGGTGGAGACGGAGGAAATCTCGCGGTAGGTGTTCTGCCCCGGCACCCAGGCCTCGATGTCATAGGTGCGCCGCGCGCCGAACCCCATGTCGCCGGTGCACAGGATCACGGTGCGATAGGGGATGCCAAGCGCCTCCAATATCCCCTCCGCACAGCGCAGCATCCGCTTTTGCTCCGCGTCGCTTTCATCGGGGTGGGTGATGCTGACCATCTCGACCTTCTCGAACTGGTGCTGGCGCAGCATCCCCGCCGTGTCGCGCCCGGCGCTGCCTGCCTCGGACCGGAAGCACAGCGTATGCGCGGTGTAGCGGCGCGGCAGATAGCTTTCCTCGACCACATGGTCGGCCACGATATAGGTCAGCGGCACCTCGGAGGTCGGGACCAGCCACATGCCCTCTTCGGTGCGATAGCTGTCCTCCCCGAATTTCGGCAATTTATCAGTGCCATACATCGCGTCGTCCTTGACCAGCACCGGCGGGTTCACTTCGGTCAAGCCGTTCTCGTCCACATGGGTGTTTATCATGAACTGCGCCAGCGCCCGGTGAATCCGCGCCACGGCTCCGGACAGCAGCACGAAACGGCTGCCGGAAATCTTTGCCGCCGTCTCGAAATCCATCGAGGCGGCCACGCCCGTGATATCGTAATGCTCCTTGGGCGCAAAATCGAAGGCGGGGATGTCGCCCCAGCGGCTCACTTCCACGTTGTCGCCCTCGTCCGCCCCGTCCGGCACGTCATCGGCGGGGGTGTTGGGAATGCGCGCCAGCATGTCGGTCAACTGCGCGTCCAGCTCCTTGGCCTCGGCCTGCATCGCGGCCACTTCGGCCTTCTTCTCGCCCACCAGCGCGCGCAGGCGTTCAAATTCCGCCTCATCGCCCTTGGCCTTGGCGGCCCCGACCAGCTTGGAGGCGGCGTTCTGCTCCGCCTGGGCGGCCTCCGCCGCCGAAATCTTGCCCCGCCGTGCCGCGTCCAGTTCCAGAACAGCGGCCGAGACCGGCGCATCGCCGCGCCGGGCCAGGGCGGCGTCAAGGGCTGCGGGGTTGTCACGGATGGCGCGGATGTCGTGCATGGGGGGCGTCCTTGGCTCGATTGATGTGTTGCGCCGCCTTATGCATCAGATCGCGGCGGAGCGGTAGACTATTTGGGATCGGCGGGGTCCTGACCGATGGACCGCTGGAAAGCACGCCATGCGGTGTCGAAATCAAGTTGCTTCTCGAATTCAACGCTAAAGCGTTCGGGCCGCTCCATTCCCTCCGGAAGCGTGACCGTGCCGTCGCCAAACAGCCCCTCCAGATGCTCCGCGATTTGTGGGACATTGGTAAGGTCCACAGACCTCAGCGCGGCACCTCGAAGATCAGCGGTGCTGAGGTTTGTGGCGGCATCAAACTGCGCCCTGCGGAGGTCGGCCCCCTGCAACTTTGCCCCGAAGAGCTCCGCCCCCTGCAACTGCGCCCCGCGGACTTCTGCCC
>NZ_LXYI01000024.1 GCF_001650875.1 Sulfitobacter sp. EhC04 | reverse complement strand
GGCAATTTGCCTCAGCGCCCTCCCTGCAGGCTGACCGGGCTAGCGCCGAGCGGGCGCCGGGGGGCAAGGGGCAGGGGGGGGCCGCATCGGCGCTGGCAGGCGCGGGGGCAAGACCTTACATCGAAAAGGACGTGCCGCAGCCGCAGGCAGAGGTGGCATTCGGGTTCTCGATCACGAAGCGCGCGCCGATCAGTTCTTCGGAGAAATCAATCACCGCATTGGCCAGGAACGGCAGTGACACGCTGTCCACCACGACCTTTTGCCCCGATCCTTCCAGGATCAGGTCGTCGTCCTTGGGCTCATCCAGCGCGATGTCGTACTGAAAACCGGAACAGCCACCGCCTTCGACCGCGACGCGCAATGCCTTGCCCTGGGTGCCTGCGCCGATCTCGGCGAGGCGTTCAAAGGCGCGGGAGGTGACTTTGGGCGGCAGGTTCATGGCACGACTCCGATCTGGGCATTGCTGGGCCGGTTTTCATCCCCGGTTGCTTCCAATATAGAAGTCCACAGGACAGGCTACAAGGACCGGCCCAATGCACGCGCCCTATGCCTCTGATCCGACTCGCGCCCGGGGACGGCGCGTGCCGGAGGAGGAAAGCACCTTTCGCTCCTGCTATCAGCGGGACCGGGACAGGATCATCCATGCCAGCGCCTTTCGCAGGCTCAAGCACAAGACCCAGGTTTTTGTGGAGCATGAGGGCGATTATTATCGCACCCGGCTGACCCATTCGATCGAGGTGGCGCAGGTGGCGCGCACGATTGCCGGGGCGCTGCGGCTGAATGGCGAGCTGACCGAGGCGGTGGCGCTGGCGCATGATCTGGGCCACACGCCCTTTGGCCATACCGGAGAGGACGCGCTGCATGCGCTGATGGAGCCCTATGGCGGGTTTGATCACAACGCGCAGGCAATCCGCATCGTGACCCGGCTGGAACGCCATTATGCCGAATTCGACGGGCTGAACCTGACCTGGGACACGCTGGAAGGCATTGCCAAACATAACGGTCCTGTGACGCCCCTGCGGGGCGATGGTCCTGTGACGCCCCTGCGGGGCGATGGTCCCGTGGCTGGTGAGCTGCCCTATGCGCTGGCCGAATATGACGCCCAGCATGATCTTGAACTTCATACCCATGCCAGTGCCGAGGCGCAGGTGGCGGCGTTGTCCGATGACATTGCCTATAACAACCACGACCTGCATGACGGGCTGCGTGCAGGCCTGTTCACAGAGGATGAGATCGCGGAACTGCCGCTGGTCGGGGCGGCCTATGCGCAGGTGGATGCGCTCTACCCCGACACGGACAGCTACCGGCGGCGGCACGAGGCATTGCGCCGGGTGTTCGGCGTGATGGTCGCGGATGTGATCGACACCTCGCGCAGGGTACTTGAAGAAACTGGCGCTCAAGGCCCCGAAGACATTCGCCACCTTGGCCGGCCCGTGATCCGGTTCTCTGACCAGATGTGGCAGGACATGCAGGCGATCCGCAGGTTCCTGTTTCAGCGCATGTACCGCGCCCCGTCGGTGATGCAAAAGCGCGAGGAGGTGACGCAGGTGGTCAATGACCTGTTCCCCCTGTTCCTGTCGCAACCTGACCTGTTGCCGCGCCACTGGGCGCGCCACATTGAGGAGGCGGCGCAGGACCGCACCACGCTGGCGCGCATGGTGTCGGACTATATCGCGGGCATGACCGACCGTTTTGCATTACAGGAGCACGCGCGGTTGGTTCGCGAAGGTTGACGCAGGGAGCGGCTGACCGGCCAGCCTGATTGACTGGCCCCGCGCAGATGGTACATGGGGAACCGAACAAGAAAGACACCCCATGAACCTATTTGCCGACATCCGCGATGTAATCCTGACCTGCCTTGACCAATTGGTCGCCGATGGTGTCCTGCCCCAGGGGCTGAACACCGACCCGATCACGGCGGAACCGCCGCGTGATCCTGCGCATGGTGACATGGCGACCAATGCCGCGATGGTGCTGGCCAAGCCTGCGTCTATGAAGCCCCGCGATATCGCCGACGCGCTGGCCGCAAAGCTGGGTGACGATCCGCGCATCACCTCGGCAGAGGTGGCGGGGCCGGGGTTCCTGAATCTGCGGCTGGCTCCGTCCGTCTGGCAGGGCATTGCAGGTGCCGTCCTGGCAGAGGGCACCGATTTCGGCCGCGGCAGCCTTGGCGCGGGGCGCAAGGTGAACGTGGAATATGTCTCTGCCAACCCCACCGGGCCGCTGCATGTGGGCCATACGCGGGGCGCGGTCTTTGGCGACGCGCTGGCCAGCCTGCTGGATTTCGCAGGTTTCGACTTGACCCGCGAATATTACATCAACGATGGTGGCGCGCAGGTCGATGTGCTGGCGCGCTCGGTCTACCTGCGCTACCTCGAAGCGCATGGGCAGGAGGTTGCCTTTCCGGACGGGACCTATCCGGGCGATTACCTGATCGCAGTGGGCGAGGCGCTGAAGGACAAGGTGGGCGAGGCCTATCTCGACAAGGGCGAGGAGTTCTGGCTGGAGGAGGTGCGCAACTTTTCCACCGATGCGATGATGGACCTCATCCGCGCCGACCTGAAGTCACTGGGCGTCGAGATGGATGTCTTCTATTCGGAAAAGTCGCTTTACGGCACCGGCCGGATCGAGGCGGCGCTGGCCGATCTCAAGGGCAAGGGCCTGATCTATGAAGGCGTGCTGGAGCCGCCAAAAGGCAAGAAACCCGAAGATTGGGAGCCGCGCGAGCAGACCCTGTTCAAATCGACCGAGCATGGCGACGACGTGGACCGCCCGGTGATGAAATCCGATGGCGGCTGGACCTATTTCGCGCCTGACATTGCCTACCATTATGACAAGGTGCAGCGCGGGTTCGACCTGTTGATCGACGTCTTCGGCGCCGATCACGGCGGCTATGTCAAACGGATGAAAGCGGCGGTTTCGGCGCTGTCGGGGGGCAAGGTGCCGCTGGACATCAAGCTGACGCAGCTGGTGAAACTGTTCAAGAACGGCGAGCCGTTCAAGATGTCGAAACGGGCAGGGACATTCGTGACCCTGCGCGACGTGGTCGATCAGGTGGGGCCGGATGTGACCCGTTTTGTCATGCTGACCCGCAAGAACGACGCGATGCTGGATTTCGATTTCGACAAGGTGCTTGAGCAGTCGCGCGAGAACCCGGTCTTCTATGTGCAATATGCCCATGCGCGGGTGGCTTCCGTGATGCGCAAGGCCGGGGAGGCAGGCAACATGGTTGACGATGCGGCCCTGGCACAGGCGGACCTGAGCCTGCTGGATCACGAGGCCGAGATTGCCTTGCTGCGCAAGATCGGCGAATGGCCCCGGTTGGTGGAAACCGCCGCGCGCACCAATGAGCCGCATCGGGTTGCCTTTTATCTCTACGAACTGGCCGGAGAGTTCCACGGACTGTGGAACCGGGGCAACGAGGTGCCCTCCCTGCGGTTCCTGCAGGAAGACAACCCAAAGGCCACGATGGCAAAAATTGCGCTTGCCCGGTCCGCAGCGATTGTAATTGCGGCAGGTCTTGGTATTCTTGGGGTCACTCCGGCGCAAGAGATGCGATAACGCACGAGCAACGCCGCTGACAGGCAACCCCATATCCAGACCCGCGCGGCGATGTATCTCGCGGGCAGTGAGGCAAAAATGGCAGATTTCACCTCTTCCCCCATGGCGGGGGATTTCTCCTTTGAATCCGCAGCCGATTCCGGTCTGACATCAACCGCCAGAAGCTTGAAAAAGCTGACAAATCTGGCGGGTGCGGTGGTGTCGCTGGCGCTGGTCGCGGGCATCGGGGTCTGGGGGTATAAACTGCTTGTCCGCGATGTCAGCGGCATTCCGGTGGTCCGGGCGGCCAGCGGCGAAATGCGCATCCGTCCCGAAGATCCGGGCGGCGAACTGGCCGACCATCAGGGATTGTCGGTCAACGTGATCGCCGCCGAGGGCAGCGCCGGCAAACCTGCCGATCAGCTGCGTCTGGCCCCCAAACCTGTCGATCTGTCGGACGAAGATCAGGTTGTTCAGGCGGCCATGGTGACAGATGCGCCACAGCAGCAAACCCCCGCCGCCGCACCTGCGGCAGAAGTCTCGGCGGATGAGGTGGCAAGCGCCCTTGAATCTGGCGACGTGGATGATCTGGTGGCCAAGCTGACAAACGGTGTGACCCCGCTTGCCGAGGTCGACGATGAAACCGACGCGATTGTGGCCGAGGTCACGCAGGACGTGGTGGCCGAAGTTGTCGAATCCGAAGAACGTCAGGCCAGCGTGATCGACGGCCCCGGCGTGCGCCATTCCCTGCGCCCCAAGAGACGCCCCGCCACCCGCGCGGTTGTCACCCCCGCCGCGCTGACGACCCAGACCGCCGATGCCGCATCCGAGGAAGTGGACCCTGCCAGCCTGCCCGCCGGGACCCGGCTGGCGCAACTGGGGGCCTTTGACAGCGCCGAGGTCGCGCGCGAACAATGGGGCCAGCTACAGACCCGGTTCAGCGCCTATCTGGGTGACAAGAAGCGTGTTGTGCAAAAGGCCTCCAGCGGCGGGCGTGTGTTCTATCGCCTGCGTGCCATGGGGTTCGAGGACATCGCGGATGCGCGCCGTTTCTGTTCGGCGCTGGTGGCGGAAAATGCCGATTGCATTCCGGTGGTGACGCGCTGATGCCCCCCTCCGGGGCGACTCCAAAGCGCCCCTTCGGGGACACCTCTACGCGCCCCTTCGGGGCGACAACAACGCGCCCCTTTGGGGCGACAATCCTCGACGCGGACGGGCTGACCCTCTCTGCCGAGGAAAAGGCGTTTTTCCGCGATATGCGGCCCTTTGGCTTTATCCTGTTTGCCCGCAATATCGACAACCCGGATCAGGTTCGCGCGCTCTGTGATCAGATGCGCGAAGCGGCGGGGCATGAGGCGGTCATCACCATCGACCAGGAAGGCGGGCGCGTACAACGCCTGCGCGCGCCGCATTGGCGTGAATGGCTGCCGCCGCTCGATTTTGTGGCCATCGCCGGGCAGGGCGCGGAACGGGCAATGTACCTGCGCCACCGCATCATCGCGGATGAGCTTGCCGTCCTTGGCATCGACAGCAACTGCGCGCCGATGGTCGATGTAGCCGGCCACCAGACCCACCAGTTCCTGCGCAACCGCTGTTATGGCAGCGATCCGGCGCGCGTCGCCACCCTGGGGCGTGCCGCAGGCCAGGGCATGCTGGACGGCGGCGTGCTGCCGGTGGTAAAACACATTCCCGGCCATGGCCGCGCCACCATGGACAGCCATTTTGACCTGCCGCGCGTGGGGGCCGCCCATGCGGATCTGACAGAAGTGGACTTTGCCCCGTTCAAGGCGCTGAACGATCTGCCGATGGGGATGACCGCGCATCTGGTCTATGACGCGATTGATGCCGAACCTGCGACCTGCTCACCCGCTGTCATGACCCTGATCCGCGAAGAGATCGGTTTCGACAACCTGATCATGACAGACGACCTGTCGATGAAGGCGCTGGCGGGCAGCCATGTGGACAGCACGCGGGCCGCACTTGCGGCGGGCTGCGACGTGGCGCTCTATTGCAACCAGCCGCTGGCGGACCGGATCGCGGTGGCAGAGGCGGCAGGCGAGATGACGGATGCCGCTCAGACCCGCGCGCTGCGTGCCCTGTCGATGCGCAATGGCCCCGATGACGTTGACATTCCCGCACTGGAAAGCGAACTTGAAGCGCTTTTGGGCGGGACGGGGCATGGCTGAATCCACATTCGAGGAAGATATTGTTTCGGTTGCCGAAAGGCGGGCCGCCGAAGCGCTGATTGTCGATGTGGATGGGTTTGAGGGGCCGCTGGACCTGCTGCTGACCCTCAGCCGCACCCAGAAAGTCGATCTGCGCAAGGTGTCGGTGCTGCAACTGGCGCGGCAATACCTGGCCTTTGTGGACAAGGCCAAGGCGCTGCGGCTGGAACTGGCTGCCGATTACCTGGTCATGGCGGCCTGGCTTGCGTTTCTTAAATCGCGCTTGCTGCTGCCGCCGGACCCGACCGAAGAAGGACCCTCGGGCGAGGAACTGGCCGCACATCTGGCGTTTCAGCTGGAACGGTTGCAGGCGATGCGCGACGTCGCCGCCCGGCTGATGGCCCGCGACCAGCTGGGCCGCGATTTTTTCGCGCGCGGCCAGACCCACGAGGTCCAGCGCGTGCGCCGGGTGACCTATACTGCCACCCTGCTGGACCTGATGCAGGGCTATGCACGCATCCGCACCCGCGACGAATTCCGCCCCTTTGTCATGGACCGCGACGCGGTCTTTACCATGGAACAGGCGCTGGAACGGATGCGGGGGTTGATCGGCTATGCCGGGGACTGGGGCGACTTGATGAGCTATCTGCCCGAAGGCTGGGAAAGCGACCCGGCGCGCCGCCGCTCTGCCACGGCCTCGACCTTTGCCGCCTCTCTCGAACTGGTCAAAGAGGGCCATCTGGAGATCCGGCAATCGGAGAGTTTTGCCCCGATCCAGCTGCGAAAAAAGGATGAGCCGCGTGGCGGATGATATTGAAGAAAAAGAAGAAAGCCTGTTTGAAGCCCCCCCGATGGCGGAACAAGAACGCATGATCGAAGCGGTGCTTTTCGCCACTTTCGAGCCGATCACGCTGAAAGAACTGGAGGCGCGGCTGCCGCATGGCTGTGACGCGGGCGAAGCGATGCTGCATCTGCGCCGCCGCTACGAAGGGCGTGGCGTTCAGGTTTCCAAGGTTGGCGATGGCTATGCGATGCGCACGGCGGCGGATCTGGGCTTTCTGATGCAAAAGGAAACCGTCGAGGTGCGCAAGCTGAGCCGTGCCGCGATCGAGACCTTGGCGATCATCGCCTATCACCAGCCCGTCACCCGCGCCGAGATCGAGGAGATCAGGGGCGTGTCGGTCAGCCGGGGCACGGTGGACCAATTGCTGGAACTGGAATGGATCCGCTTTGGCCGCCGCAAGATGACACCGGGCCGTCCGGTGACATTTGTCGTGACCGAAGGTTTCCTTGACCATTTCGGGCTGGAGAACGCCCGCGATCTGCCGGGATTGAAGGAATTGCGCTCTGCCGGGTTGCTGGAAAACCGGCCACCGCCCGGCACCCTGCCGCTGATGGGCGAGGGCGAGGACGAAGAAGAGAGCACGGAAGGCCAGAGCGAGCTATTCGAGGATTGACGCCGATTGCAGGTTTTCGGCGGTTTACGCCTGAAAATCGCCGCATTACGTGTTATATAGAGTGTCGAGGCAATGAGGGGTCAGTCAATGAACCAGATTATCAACATGATTATCCGCCAGGTCATGCATCAACTGGTGCGGCGCGGCGTGAACGCCGGGTTTGATCAGGCGTCCAAGGTCGGCAAGCGCCGCAATCAGCCCGAAATCGACGAGGATGGCAACCAGGTGCAGCAGCGCCAGTTGACGCCCCAGGAACGCGCGGAGCGGCGCGCCCGTCGGCAGGCGCGGCAGGATACCGGCCATGCCAAGCAATCCATGAAGGCGATGCGCCGCTTCTCGAAGTTCTGAAGCGGTTTACTGGCGAGGGTATCTTGCGCGGCCTATGCTGCGAAGGGATATTTTTTTGCCTATAGCGACCGGCCTTTAACCTGAATCATCCTGTGACACGAATGTCCCGAGAGCGCCGCAGGCGCGGCAGGGTATTCGTCTCTCAAGTTTAAGGTCGGACGCTCTAAAAGAGCGGGGGTGTCAGGCAGGTTTGAAATGTTTGCTGAGTTTCAGCCCCTGTCCCTGATAGTTCGACGCGATGCCCGCGCCATAAAGCTGTGTGGGCCGTTCGGTCATCCGTTCGTAGATCAGCCTGCCCACCACCTGGCCATGTTCCAGCACAAAAGGCGCTTCGTGGCAGCGGACCTCAAGCACGCCGCGTGAGCCTGTGCCACCCGCTGCGGCATGGCCAAACCCGGGATCGAAGAACCCCGCGTAATGCACCCGGAATTCGCCCACCATGGCCAGATATGGGGCCATTTCAGCGGCAAAATCCGGCGGAATCGTCACCGCCTCGCGGCTGACGAGGATGTAGAATGCGCCGGGATCAAGGATGATATGCCCTTGGGTGCTGTGGACCTCTTCCCAGAAATCCGCCGCTGCGTAATGGCCGATAAGATCAAGGTCGATCAGGCCGGTATGGGGCTTGGCCCGGTAGCCCACCAATGTCGTGCCAGGCAGCTTCAGATCAACGGAAAAGCCCAGCCCGTCGTCGATCACCGGTTTGCCATCCACCAGCGGGGTCTGATCATGCAGGGCGCGCAGGGCCGCGTCGTCCAGCATCGCATCGCCCCGGCCAAAGCGGATCTGGTTCAGGCGCATGCCCGGCCGCACCAGCACGGAAAAGGAGCGCGGGCAAATCTCGGCATAAAGCGGCCCGGTGTAGCCCGGCGCGATCCGGTCGAATTCGGTGCCGCCATCGGTGATCGTGCGGGTCAACAGGTCAAGCCGCCCGGTCGAGCTTTTGGCATTGGCCACAGCGGAAGTACCGGCAGGCAGCGACAGCGCCTCCATCAGCGGCACGAGATAGACGCAGCCTTTTTCCAGCACCGCGCCCTGGGTCAGATCAACCTCATGCATCTGGAATTCGCTCAACCGATCCGCGACGCTGTTGCCGCGCCCGGCCAGAAAGGAAGCGCGCACGCGAAAGGCGCGGGTGCCCAGGCGCAGATCAAGACTGGCAGGCTGGATCTGACCGGGAAGGACGGGTTGGGACGCGCTGATCTGACCTGCGTCGATCATGTCGCTGATCTGCTGGTTGGGGATCACGCCATGCATCACATCGCTCATCGGGTCGGGCCTTTCAAAAACAAACGCCCGCGAACCACAGGGGGTGCGGGCGTTCGGATTGTTTGGTCGGGCTAGCAGGACTCGAACCTGCGACCTTCCGTCCCCCAGACGGACGCGCTACCAGGCTGCGCCATAGCCCGAACTCAGGCGGTTCATACCTGATCTTGCCCGGCGTGCAAGAGGGAATTGCCACCCTGAACATGGGGATCAGCTGTTTGACGGGGGGCTGCCGCCGTTGCGCCTGCGGGCGGCCATCGAATCACGCAGCGTTGTCAGCCGTGCCACCAGCGGTTCAATCCTGGCGACATTGTTCCGATTCAAGGATCCCAGCCGATATGCCGTGGTCAGAACGGCGGGGATCGCATCAAAGTCCTGTTCCGCTGTCAGCGCCAGATCGGGCAGGACACGCGGTTTCGGCGCGGGCGGCACCATTTCTTCGGGTGGGTCGGCTGGGGCCGACTGCGAGGCGGGCGTTGATTGCGGGGCATCTGCCTGCGGGGCAGGCGCTTCGCCACCCTGCGTCGCCCTTGGCGGGGTGTTGTCGGAAATGTCAGCCGGGCCACCGTCCAGCGGGCGGCGCAGAAAGGCGGGCAGGGCCTGCCTGTCTTCGGGGGCCGCTGCGGGGGCGTCCGGTTCCGGGGCTTCCGGTTCCGGGTCGGGGGTGTCGGCCTGCCGTATGTCTGCCGGTTCCTCCGCCATCGGTTCGAATTCCGTCTCCGCAACATCTTCGGCCATCGGGGCCTCTTCAACGGGCGCGGGGTCTTCGACTGGTTCGGGATCGTTTCCGGCGGGCGCAGCGTCGTCTTGCTGCTCCGGCTCAGACCTGTCGGCGGACACGTCCGAAGCTGGCACGGACGGGTCTGACGGTGTCGCGCTGGCCGCATCATCGGGTATCGGAACATCCGGGACAGCGGCGGGGGGCTGTTGCGCTGCCTCAATTGACTCATCAGCGGCTTCAGGCGCTGTATCTTCTTTGTCTTCAACGCCTTCCGGGGCTTTGTTCACGTCTTTGTCTGCCGCGGATTCAAAGCTGAGCACAACGCCCTTTTCCGGCTCCACCGGTGCTATCGGCGGTGGCGGTGCGGCGGCTTCCGGCATGTCTTCTATCTGGGAGGCCGTGAGTTCATCCAGCGGCGCCGACATGGCGGCGACGTGGTTCATGCCTTCCTCCCGGAGGATCTTCTGAACGCCCTTGATGGTCAGTCCGTCGTCATGCAGCAGTTTCTTGATGCCGCCCAGAAGTTGCATGTCACCGGGGCGATAGTATCGCCGTCCGCCCGCCCGCTTGATCGGTTTGACCTGCGTGAACTTGCTTTCCCAGAACCGCAGGACATGGGCCTGGATGCCCAGCCAGTCGGCCACTTCGGAAATGGTACGGAACGCGTCGGGCGATTTGGCCATGAGATCAGGACTTGTTGCCGTCGGCGACGCGGTCTTTCATCAGATGGGATGGGCGAAAGGTCAGGACCCGGCGCGGGTTGATCGGCACTTCTTCTCCGGTCTTGGGATTGCGGCCCACGCGGGCGGTCTTGTCACGGACCGAAAACGTGCCAAAAGACGAAATCTTGACCTGCTCTCCGACGACCAGCGCGTCGGACATGTGCTCCAGAACGGACTCGACAAGTTGCGCGCTCTCGTTGCGCGATAGACCCACTTCGCGAAACACAGCTTCGCTCAGATCCATGCGCGTCAAAGTCTTATTCGACATTCAATCCCCCATTTATTTTCGGCAACTTTGGCTGCAGTGGAATTAGAAGTCAATATCAATGACTTGTGTGGCGCTGTTTCGGCGGAAATTTCCGCCAGAATAACAGGCGCTTACCACCTGAGAACGACAGCACCCCAGGCCAGGCCGCCGCCGATCGCCTCCATTACCAGCAGGTCGTCCTGCTTGATCTGGCCACGGTCACGGCCAACGGACAGCGCCAGCGGAATAGAGGCCGCCGAGGTGTTGCCGTGGTCCTGCACCGTCACAACCACCTGCGACATTGGCAGGTTCAGCTTGTTCGCGGTGCCCTGGATGATGCGGATGTTGGCCTGATGCGGCACGATCCAGTCCACATCCCCGGCGGTGACGCCTGCACGTTCCATCGCCGTCGTGGCGGTGGCTGCCAGCTTGCCGACCGCGTGGCGGAACACCTGATTGCCCTGCATCCGAAGATAGCCGACAGTGCCCGTGCTGGTGCCGCCGTCGACGTAAAGCAGCTCGCGGTGCCGCCCGTCAGAGTTGAGATCGGTCGAGAGGATGCCACGGTCCTGCGCGGTGCCCTCGCCGGTCTGCGCCTCAAGCAGCACAGCGCCCGCACCATCACCGAACAGCACGCAGGTTGAACGGTCGGTCCAGTCCATGATGCGGCTGAAGGTTTCCGACCCGATCACCAGAACCCGCGAGACCTGGCCCGAGAGGATCAGCGCGTTGGCATTGGCCAGGGCAAAGACAAAGCCCGCGCAGACCGCCTGCACGTCAAAGGCAAAGCCGCGCGTCATGCCAAGTTGGGCCTGCACCATGGTTGCAGCAGAAGGAAAGGTCAGATCGGGGGTAGAGGTCGCCAGGATGATGGCATCAACGTCGTCCGCGCCAAGGCCAGCATCGTCCAGCGCTGCCTGGGCAGCGGCAGTGGCCATTTGCGAGGTGTTTTCATGATCGGCCGCAAAATGGCGCCGTTCAATGCCCGAACGGGATCTGATCCATTCATCATTGGTGTCCAGCGTGGCCTCGAACTCCGAATTCTCGACAATCCGCGAAGGCAGGTAGTGGCCGCAGCCAATGACAACAGATCTGGTATTCATATGGGCGTCTCTTCGGTCGGCAGCGTGGCGGCGACGCGTGCGGCAAGTTTGTCGTTAAAGCGGCTCTCGGAGAGCTGCGCCGCCAGCTTGATCGCCGCAGATACGCCGGTTGCATCGGCAGAGCCGTGTGATTTGACCACCGTGCCATTGAGGCCGAGAAATACGCCGCCATTGACCCGGCGCGGGTCGATCTTGTGGCGCAGGCGCATCAGCGAGGTATAGGCCAGCAGCGAGGCCAGCCGGGACAGGGGCGAATATTTGAACGCCTCGCGCAGCCGGTCGCCGATCATGCTGGCGGTGCCTTCGCCGGTCTTGATGGCGATGTTGCCGGTGAAGCCGTCGGTCACGATCACGTCTGCCGCATCGCCTGAGATATCGCCACCTTCGACAAAGCCGACAAATTCAAACCCGGCCTGATCGCGCTGGTCGCGAATCAGGTCATAGGCCTCTTTCAACTCGGCGCGGCCCTTGTGCTCTTCGGTGCCGACATTCAGCAGCCCGACACGGGGGCGGGCGATGTCCATGCCATTGCGGGCATAGGATGTTCCCATCAGCGCGAACCGCAGCAGGTCATCCGCGTCGGCGCGCACATCCGCGCCCACGTCCAGCATCACGTTGAAGCCCTGCGGGTTGGACGACGGGTAAAGCACCGCGATGGCGGGCCTGTTCACACCCGGCAGTTTCTTGAGCCGGATCATCGACAGCGCCATCAGCGCCCCGGTATTGCCGCAGGACACCGCCACGGCGGCCTCGCCCGTGCGCACCGCCTCGATCGCGGACCACATTGAGGTGTCCTTGCCGGTACGTACCACCTGGCTCGGCTTGTCCTCCATGGTCACGACATCGGCGGCATGCCTGATCTCGCAGCGGCCTTTCAGCTCGCGCCGCTTGGCGACCAGCGGTGCCAGCTGCGCCTCGTCCCCGTGCAGGACAAAGGCGATATCAGGATTGAGCTTTGCAGACAGCGAACACCCGGCAACAACGGCTGCCGGGCCTTCATCACCCCCCATGGCGTCCACGGATATCAGGGTGCGTCCGGCCTTCGCTGCGGTATGATCGGTCGGGGCCGTCATGGGTGCGAATGCCTTTTTATGATCTGAATTCAGTCAGCGCCGGCTCAGGCCGCGTCGTCTTCCAGTTCGATCTCGTCTGCCAGGGCGACCACCTCTGTATCATCGTAGTGACCGCAGGCGGCACAGATGTGGTGCGGGCGCTTCAGCTCGCCGCAGTTGGAACATTCGTTCGGGTTCGCAGCCGAGAGCGAATCGTGCGCGCGGCGGTTGTTGCGGCGCGACTTGGAAACTTTATTCTGCTGGACAGCCATGTCTGGTGCCTTTGTCGGTTCGGGGCTGTGCACCATGGGCGCAAACAGCCGTGTTTCAATCGACCCCTTATCGGGCGTGACGCCGCTTTAGGCGAGAGGCCATGCATTGTCCAACCTTAATTGGGGTGAGGGCGGCAAAATACCGCGAAAATGCCCCGATGCAAGCAGGTATTTCGCGTTGTGCCGACCCGTCGGCAAGGACCAACCGAAGGCGGTGTTCAGGGGTCTTCCTTTTTCAGCTTTGCCTTCAGATCGGCCAGCCCGGCAAAGGGTTTGGCGTCGTCGTCCGTCATCGGCGCCTGGCCCGGTTCGGTATAGACCATCTGCACCGGCTCGGCCCCCTCGGCACGGGGATAATCCGGCACCGCCAGGGCCAGCGCCTCCTGCATGACGATGGCGGGGTCGATCCACTGGCCCAGCGGTTCGGTGCTGTCATCCTCGGGCATTTCGGCCTCCGGCTCCTCGGGGTCGACATACCCGGTCACGAATTGGCGCGTCACATCCGTGTCGATGCGGGTGGTGACAGGGGCCAGCGTGACGACGCAGGGCTGCACCACCGTGGCACCCAGCCTGCCGGTCAACTGCCAGTCGCTGCGGCCCAGCGGGCTGATCCGCCCTTCAAAGCTGAGTTTGCGCAGGGCGCTGAGGTCGAGTTCTGCCGCGATCCGCTCCAGCGCCACCTTGTCGGGGCGCAGGGCAAAACCGTTTTCGGCGCTCTGGGACAGCTCAGAGACGCGGATGGCAGTGTCGCTTGGGGGCTTGGGGGACATGAGAGGCCTGTTTTCGTTTCTTGAACCGGAGGGGGTCCATGGTGTATGCGAAATAAAGCCAGACCAAACAAGGGCAAGAGGGCAGGACAGATGCACAGGACCAACAAAGCCAGCGTGATGGCATTGGCGCTTGCCGGGATCTTCGCCCTGGGCGCATGTTCACCGCAGTACCGCAACCACGGTTATGTCCCCCCAGAGGAGGATCTGCAGCAGATCCAGGTCGGTGCGGATACCAAGGATACGGTTGCCGAAAAGATCGGCGTGCCTGCCTCCTCCGGTGTGCTGACCAACTCCGGTTACTACTACGTGCGGATGCGCACCCGGACCATCGGTCCGCTGGCCGCCAAGGAGATCGACCGCCAGGTGGTCGCAATCAGCTTCTCCGAACAGGGCGTGGTGCAGAACGTCGAACGCTTTGGCCTGGAAAAGGGGCAGGTCGTGCCGCTGACCCAGCGTGTCACCTCCTCGCCGGTGAGCGACAAATCCTTTATCCGGCAGCTTCTGGGCAACATCGGACGCTTCAACCCGGCCGGTCTGGCGGGCTGACATCATGGTGTCATATCTCTTTGGCAGGTCGTCACAGGGGCGGCAGTGCAAGGGGAGCATGAACCGGTGATGCATCTGAACAAGGGACGATACCGCGCACGCACCGCCGAGGGGTCTGCCGATGTGGTGGCGGCCCAGCGGTTGCGCGCCTTTTGTTTCGGGCTGGATGCAGCACTTGATGTGGATGCCTTTGACAGCCAGTGCACCCATGTGCTGATCGAGGATACTGCCAGCGGCACGCTGGTGTGCTGCTATCGGCTGCTGACCCTGCGGGGGGCGGAACTGCCCCGGTCCTATGCTGCACAGTTCTACGAACTCAGCGCGCTTGAATCCTACGAAGGCCTGATGATGGAATTGGGCCGATTCTGCGTGCATCCCGACTGGCGCGACCCCGACATCCAGCGTGTCGCCTGGGCGGCGATGACCGACCTTGTGGATGCGGGCGGGGTCCAGATGCTGTTTGGCTGCTCCTCCTTTGCCGGCACGGAAACCGAAGCCTATCTTGACGCCTTTGCCATGCTGCGCGCGCGCCATCTGGCCCCCAAGCGCTGGCTGCCCCGCGTGAAGGCCCCGGATGTCTTTCGCTTTGCCGCCCGGCTGCGGCGCAAGCCTGACCTGAAAAAGGCGATGCTGCGGATGCCGCCTTTGCTGCGGACCTATCTGATGATGGGCGGCTGGGTCAGCGACCATGCGGTGGTGGACCGTCAGATGAACACGCTGCACGTCTTCACCGGGCTTGAGATCGGCGCGATCCCCGCCGCCCGCAAGCGCCTGTTGCGGGCCTTGGTCTAGGATATTTTTGGCCAAAAAGAGGAGGGGCGTTGATTTCCCCTCAAGGTGACGCTAGCAGCGGCCCATGGCACGTGCACCCCTTCTTCAACTGAATGAAATATCGCTCACCTTCGGTGGTGATCCGGTGTTCGAGGACCTGTCTCTGGTCGTGCAACCGGGCGACCGGGTGGCGCTGGTCGGGCGCAACGGGTCGGGCAAATCCACCCTGATGAAGGTCATGGCCGGGCTGGTCGAGGCCGACAGCGGCGAGGTGATCGCGGGGCCGGGCGTTTCCGTGGGCTATATGGAACAGGACCCGGATCTGAGCGGCTTTGACACGCTGGGCGATTTTGCCGCCCATGGGCTGGACCCCGGCGAGATGTACAAGGTCGAGCGGGCAGGCGAGGGGCTGAAGTTTGACCCCGCGCGCCCGGTGGCCACGGCCTCGGGCGGGGAACGGCGGCGCGCGGCGCTGGCGCGGCTGATGGCGCAGGCCCCGGAACTGATGTTGCTGGACGAGCCCACCAACCATCTGGACATCGAGGCGATCGGCTGGCTGGAAGAAGAGTTGAAAACCACGCGCACCGCCTTTGTCATCATCAGCCACGACCGTGCCTTTCTGCGCGCATTGACGCGCGCAACCCTGTGGATCGACCGGGGTCAGGTGCGGCGACAGGAAAAGGGGTTCGGCGATTTCGAGACCTGGCGCGACCAGATCTGGGAAGAGGAAGACAGCCAGCGCCACAAGCTGAACCGCAAGATCAAGGCAGAGGCCCGCTGGGCGGTCGAGGGCATCTCGGCCCGGCGCAAGCGCAATCAGGGCCGGGTGCGCGCGTTGCAAGACCTGCGCGCGGAACGGGCCGGTCAGATCAGGCGGCAGGGCACGGCGGCAATGGCGCTGGATGCAGGCCCGAAATCGGGCCGCAAGGTGATCGAGGCCGACGGCATCGCCAAGGGCTTTGGCGACAAGGTGATTCTGCGCGACTTTTCCCTCAAGGTGCAGCGCGGCGACCGGATTGCGCTGGTCGGCCCAAATGGTGTGGGCAAGACCACACTGCTGAACATGATGATCGGGGCGGAGCAGCCCGACGCGGGCCGGGTCACGCTGGGCACCAACCTTGAACTGGCGCTGTTCGATCAGGCGCGCGCACAGTTGGACGGTGACATGTCGCTTTGGGATTCGCTGACCGGCGATCCGGACATGCGCGTCAGCGGCAAGGCCGATCAGGTGCTGGTGCGCGGCCAGCCAAAACATGTGGTGGGCTATCTCAAGGAATTCCTCTTTGACGAGGCGCAGGCGCGGGCGCCGGTGCGGTCCCTGTCGGGGGGCGAAAAGGCGCGGCTGCTGCTGGCCAAACTGATGGCGCGCCCGTCCAACCTGCTGGTGCTGGACGAACCCACCAACGATCTGGATGTGGAAACGCTCGACCTCTTGCAGGAACTGCTGGAAACCTACGATGGCACGGTGATTCTGGTCAGTCACGACCGCGATTTCCTGGACCGTGTCGCCGCCACCACCATCGCGATGGAAGGCGACGGGCGCGCCACGGTCTATGCCGGGGGCTGGACCGATTATCTGTCCCAGCGCGGGCAGGACGATTTTTCGCAAAGTGTGGTCAAGGCAAAGGACGCCCCGGCGCGGGAAAAGACCGCTAAGGCGCAGAAAACCGGCCTGAGCTTTACCGAAAAGCACCGGCTTGAGGCCTTGCCCGCCGAGATCGCGCGGCTGGAGGCCGAGATTGGCAAGCTGGAGGGGCTGTTGGCCGACGCCGAGTTGTTCACCCGCGCGCCGGTGAAGTTCAACAAGGCGACGCAAGCCCTTGTGGAACGTCAGGAAAAACTGTCCGCGGCAGAAGAGGAATGGCTGCTGCTGGAAGACAAGGCAGAGGCCTGATCCGCGCCCGGCGGCGCGGCGGCAAGAGCGGCGTGAAAGGATCACATCATGGCTTGGCTACTTCTTATTCTGGCGGCGGTTTTCGAGGTCATGTTCGCGATGGGCATGAAGATGTCGAATGGCTTCACCCGGCTCACACCGTCGCTGGTGACCATCGTGGGGATCATCTTTGGCCTGTGGTTCCTCGCCCTTGCGATGAAACATCTGCCGGTTTCCATCGCCTATCCGGTCTGGACCGCGCTTGGGACGTTGGGGACGGTCGCTTTGGGCACGCTGCTGCTGGGCGAGGCGATGACCCCGCTCAAGGCGGTCTCGGTGCTGGCCATCGTCGGCGGCGTGATCGGGCTGAAAATCTCCGGCGGCTGATCAGATCGGCCGCGCCGGCACGCCGGTAACGGTCTGCCCGGCAGCTACATCGCGGGTGACCACGGCACCGGCCCCGACGATAGCGGTCTCGCCGATCGTGATCCCCGGCATGACAATCGCCCCGGCACCGATCCAGACGTTCCGGCCAATCGTCACCGGCAGGGCAATTTCCAGTCCTTCCGCGCGTTTGACCGGGTCCTTGTGGTGCTGGGCGCAAAGGATCTGCGCGCCGGGGCCGATCATCGTGTCATCCCCGATCACCACCTGCGCGCTGTCCAGGATCACGCACCCCGCGTTGATGTATATCCGCGCTCCAAGGTGTATGTGACAGCCATAGCTGGCGTGAAACGGCGCTTCGATCAGGCAATCCGGACCATGGGCGGCAAAAAGCCCCCGCAGCGGCGCGCTGAGGCTCTCGCGCGCACCGGGGGCCATGTGATTGTGCTGATGCACCGCCTCCCGCGCGGTCCGGCGCAGGGCGTCAAGCTCCGCATCAAGGCAGGAGTACCATGCGCCCGCCGCCATTTTCTCCCGCGCAGTCTGCATCACCGCTCAACGCATCCGCAGCGCGCCGTCCAGGCGGATCACCTCGCCGTTCAGATAACCCATCTCGACGATGAAACCGGCCATCCGCCCGTATTCCGAAGGATCGCCCAGCCGCGCGGGGTTGGGCACATCGGCGGCAAGGCTGGCCTGCACGTCTTCGGGCAAGCCCGCCAGCATCGGCGTCTTGAAAATACCGGGGGCAATGGTCATCACGCGGATGCCCTCCTTGGCCAGATCACGGGCCATCGGCAGGGTCATGCCCACGATACCCCCCTTGGAGGCGGCATAGGCGGCCTGGCCCTTCTGCCCGTCAAAGGCGGCGACAGAGGCGGTGTTGATGATCACACCGCGCGCGCCATCGGGTTCGGGGTCGTTGCCTGCCATGGCCTGCGCCGCCAGCCGCGCGATGTTGAAGCTGCCCACCAGGTTGATGTCGATGGTGCGTTGGAAATCGCCCAGCGGATGCGGCCCGTCGCGGCCCAGCGTCTTGATGCCAAGGGCGATACCGGCACAGTTCACGGCGGCAGTGATCTTGCCCATCTTCTGGATGGCCAGCGCGATAGCGGATTTGACAGATTCTTCATCCGTCACATCCGTTTCCGCGAAGTGACCGCCAATCTCGGCGGCGACCTGCGGCCCGCGTGTGGTGTCGCGGTCCAGCAGGGTGACCTGCGCGCCGCGTGCGGCAAAGTGGCGGGCGGTTGCCTCGCCCAGGCCAGAGGCCCCTCCGGTGATGATGGCGGCGGTGGTGTCGAGCTGCATGTGGCCCCTCCCGGATATGCAATTGAACAGGGGGTCAGATGATCATGGGCAGCGGCGGTGCGCAAGAGGATGCCAGCACAGCCAGGTGCCGCCGGTTGGTTGCGCCCGCGCCCCGCTGCGCTGCTTGAACCGGTTCAGGCCGGCTGTGCGCCGGTGCAGCAGGCCAAGGTCGAGGGTCAGGTGGCCCTTTGCGGCCAGCCAGTCGCAGGCCGTGATCAGCAGCAGGTTGTGGGCATGGCATCTGCGCCCTTCGGCAGAGGTATGGCCGATGTGATAGGTGGCCCCGGCGCCGTGGCGCAGGAACAGCATCTGCGCCACCACCCGGCGCCCGTGCCGGGCGGTGAACAGACGGGTCTGCGCCGGGGCCACGGCGGCAAAGGCGCGGGTCAGGGGCAGGGGCCAGCCCGCATAGCCGCGCTGCGCGCGCTGCCGTGCCTCTGCCAGCAACAGCGGGTGGCTCGGATCGGCTGGCATGGGTGCATGCGACAGATGCAGGCCCGCGCGCCCCGCCTTGCGCCACTGGTTGCGCCATTTCGGATGCAGACGGGCGATGCGCTGGCCGGGATCGGGGCAGAGGTCCAGCACGGCCCTCCGCTGCGCGGCCATCAGGCGCAGGGCGCGGGGCAAGTGGCAGGGCACCTCCGGCGACAGGATCAGCGGATGGCGGTGCAAATCTGCCGCTGCAAGCTGTTCGAACAGATCATCCGGCGGCACTGTACGCGGCAGCATGTTGACAGGCAGACCCAGAATGCGACGATGCAGGATCATCAGCCCACCGGGCAGGATCACCGGAGAGGCGCCGCACAGCCGCAGGGCGGCGGCAAAGGAGGGGTCCTGCATCAGCGGCGTGTCGGTTGGAGGGGCGGTATCGCGCATGCCGCGATTTGAGCGTGAAAATGGTTAATGCCACGTTTCGCGTGTGGCCTGGCCGGGTGACGGGCGGGGCTGGTCGAAGAGCCGTCGTCATCCTGACCGTAGAGGTGTCATCGTCACCATGGAGGTGGCAACGTCACCACAGAGGCGTCATCCTCGGACTTGATCCGAGGATCTCTGCCAGGAAGGACCCAAATTCAAGAGGTCCTCGGGTCAAGCCCGAGGATGACGGTGGGGGGAAAGGGGTGCGAGGTCCTCGGGTCAGGCCCGAGGATGACGGTGGTGCAACGGCGCAGCGGCGTTTCACTGAACCGGTGAAAACGTAAGTTGCGGCTGTCCCGCACCTGCCGCGTCAGCCGATCTGCACCAGCGCATGGCGCTTTTTCCCCGCCGACAGTTTGATCGGGCTGGCCAGTGCCTTGGCATCCAGTATCAGCCCCGCATTGGTCAGCGGCTGATCGTCCAGCCGTGCGCCGTTTTCGGCAATCAGGCGCTTGGCCTCCTTGCCGGACCCTGCCAGCCCGGATTTCACGAGCAGTTGCACGATGGAAATACCATCCCCCAGATCGGCGGCAGAGAGCGTCAGGGTGGGCAGGTCATCGCCAATGCCGCCCTTCTCAAAAACCTCGCGCGCGGTGGCCTCGGCAGCGGCAGCCGCTTCTGAACCATGCAGCAGCGCGGTGACCTCATTGGCCAGCCGCACCTTGGCCTCGTTGATCTCGGACCCCGCCAGCGCGCCCAGACGGTCGCATTCATCGACCGGCAGCTCGGTATAAAGCTTGAGGAACCGGCCCACATCCGCATCCGTCGTATTGCGCCAGAACTGCCAGAATTCATAAGGTGACAGCATGTCGCCATTCAGCCAGATCGCGCCGGACTGGGATTTGCCCATCTTCTTGCCATCCGAGGTCGTCAGCAGCGGTGAGGTGAGGCCATAAACCTCGCCATCAATCACCCGGCGGGTCAGGTCGATGCCATTGACGATATTGCCCCATTGATCGCTGCCGCCCATCTGCAGGATGCAGCCATAGCGGCGGTGCAGCTCCATGAAATCATAGGCTTGCAGGATCATGTAGTTGAATTCGAGGAAGCTGAGGCTCTGCTCGCGGTCCAGCCGCGATTTGACCGATTCGAAGGAAAGCATCCGGTTGATGCTGAAATGCCGTCCGATGTCGCGCAGGAAATCGAGGTAGTTCAGCCCGTCCAGCCATTCGGCATTGTTGATCATCAGCGCGTCCGTGGGGGCGTCGCCATAACTCAGGTAAGCGCTGAACACGCGCTTGATGCCCGCGATGTTGTCGTCAATCTGCTCTGGCCCCAGAAGCGGGCGTTCATCGGCGCGGAACGACGGATCGCCCACCTTGGTGGTGCCGCCGCCCATCAGGGTGATCGGCTTGCCGCCGGTCTTTTGCAACCAGCGCAGCATCATGATCTGGATCAGCGAACCGACGTGCAGCGATTTGGCGGTGGCGTCGAAACCGATGTAGCCCGGCTGCGCACCCTTCAGCATGGCCTCGTCCAGCCCCTGATAATCGGTGCAATCGGCCAGAAAGCCGCGTTGCATCATCGTGTGGATGAACTCCGATTTGGGGTGATAGGTCATGATGTCTTGCCTCGGGCTGGGATTGCGGGGCATCTATAGGCGCAGCAGGATCAAAGGGAAAGGCCTTGGACGGCAACATGAGCAGGGCCATCGGGAAAACGGGCGTGGTGACCGCGCTGGGGGCGATGTCGGGCACATCGCTGGACGGCGTGGATGCGGCGGTGCTGCGCACCGACGGCCGGCAGATCACGTCTTTCGGCAAGAGCGGTTATCGCGCTTATTCCCCGCAGGAGCGGGCGGTTATCGCGGAAGGTCTGGGCAAATGGGCGGGGCCGGAAGTGCAGGCGGCGGCAGAGGTCGTGGAAGCCGCGCATCTGGAACTGCTGGGTGGCTTTGGCGCGGTGGATCTGATCGGCTTTCACGGCCAGACGCTGGCCCATGCGCCGCGCAGCCGCGGGACCTTGCAGGTGGGCGATGGCGCAGCATTGGCGCAGAAGCTGGGCCTGCCCGTGGTCTGGGATTTCCGCAGCGCCGATGTGCAGCTTGGCGGCGAAGGCGCGCCGCTGGCGCCGTTCTTTCACCACGCCTGCGCGCGGTTCGCGGGCATCAACGGCCCGGTGGGATTCCTGAACCTTGGCGGCGTGGGCAACCTGACATGGGTGGACCCAGGCATCGAGGCACCGGAGGCAGAGGGGGCCTTGCTGGCCTTCGACACCGGGCCCGCCAATGCGCCGCTCAACGATCTGTTGCAGGCGCGGCTGGGTCTGCCCTTTGACGAGGGCGGCAGGATCGCGCGGCGGGGCAGGGTGGAAACCGGCGCGCTTGAGCTGTTCCTGGCCGAACCCTATTTCGCGCGTATCCCGCCCAAGTCACTGGACCGCAACGATTTTGCCGAGATGGTGGCGCTGGTGAGCGAGCTTTCCGATGCCGATGCCGCCGCCACGCTGACGGCGATGTGTGCCGCCGGTGTGGCCGAGGCGATGCAGCACTGCCCGCGCCCGCCCGCACGGGTGCTGGTTACCGGCGGCGGGCGGCACAACCCGGTGTTGATGCAGATGCTCAGCGTTTCGCTGGAGTGCCCCGTGGTGCCGGTGGAGGAGGTCGGGTTGGATGGCGACATGCTGGAGGCGCAGGCCTTTGCCTATCTCGCGGTGCGGGTGGCGCGGGGGCTGCCCACGTCCTGCCCCGGCACCACCGGCGTGCGCGCGGCGGTAGGCGGTGGCACGGTCAGCATGCCGGGGTGATCTGATCCGACGTGATCCGAATGCCTGCGCTGCGCGCAGACGACATTATTGATTTGCGCTGCGGGCCCACCATCCCAGGAAGGTCTGGCGCCGCCCTTGATTGATCTCTTTCATCGCACCAGCCATCCGTCTTCCCAAGCACAATAGCCGTATCCCCTTCGGGGGCCCTCGGCGATTGTGTTTGGCAATCCGGTTGGCTGGTGCCCTGACGTTCTCAAGTAAGGGCGGCGCCAGACCAGGGATGTAACAGCGTCCCGCCTTTACCCTGAAGCATATCACTTCGCCAATGTCCCGAGAACGCGCAGCGCGGCAGGGTATTGGCGTTTCAAGTTCAAGGCGGGGCGCTTTAGCGGGGAATGTCGAAGCCGGGCGGCGCGAGGGTGAAGCCGTCGAAGTGGAAGCCGGGAGAGACGGTGCAGCTGACCAGGGTGTAGTCGCCGGTGCTGCGTGCGGCCTGCCAGTGGTTTTCCGGCACGATGATCTGTGGTGCGCCGGTGGCCAGATCCGGGGTCAGCAGGTGATCTTTGGCGGGTCCGGTATCGGTATCAGACAGCGACAGGATCAGCGGCGCACCGGCGTGGTATAGCCAGATTTCGGTTGCGTCGACCCGGTGCCAATGGCTGCGCTCGCCCGCGCGCAGCAGGAAATAGATGCAGGTGCCGCTGGGGCGGCCCGCGTTGTCTGCCACCCAGGTCTGGCGGTAATGTCCACCCTCCGGGTGTGGGGCAAGGTCGAGATGCGCGATGATCTGGTCGGCGGTCATGATGGGGGCCTCGGCTTTCAGGTCAGCGCGTATTCGAAGAACAGCAGATGCGGCAGGGCGCTTGACGGGATGTCCTGATAGGGGCCGCGGTCGGCAAAGCCAAGGGCGCGGTACAGCGGCGCGGCGGCAGGCAGATGGCGGGAGGTGTCGAGCACCACGCGGCCATAGCCGTCGGCGCGGGCCTGTTCGATCAGTGCGCGGCAGAGCGCCTTGGCCAGGCCGAGGCCCCGTGCGGCGGGTGTGACGTAGACGCGCTTGATCTCTGCCGTTTCCGCATCCAGCGGGTGCGACATGCCGCAGCCGATCGGGGTGCCATCCGGGTCACGGGCCAGCAGGATCACGCCGCGCGGCCGCGCGTGCAGGCGGGGCAGGTCGCGCATCAGGGTTTCGTATTTGGGCACCGGGTAGAAGGTTTCAGTGATCTGCCGGTCGGTTTCGGAATTGGCAATCAACGCGGCGCGGTAATCCCAGCAGAGCGCGCGGACGGCGGCGAGGTCGGCGGGGCTTTCCGCTGGCTGGATCGAGTAGGGAATATCCGGCATGTCTTCTCCGGCAAGAATTGATCGGCGGCGCGTGAACTCTTACCAGCCGTCCGCGTTGAGAAACAGACATAAAGGAGCATCAGACATGAAACGCATATTTATTGCAGCCACGACCGCCCTTTCAGCAGTCTCCACCATGGCGATGGCGCAGCAGCAGATGAATCCGGCCAACCTGATTTCAGCCGATCAGATCACCGACGGCAGTGTTTACCGGATGGAGATGACCGAGGGTGACACGGTCTGGACCGACAACGCCAGCTATACCGAAGTGGACGCGAACTGGAGCCGGGTCGGCGAGATCGAAGATGTGCTCTTTGACCGCAATGGACAGATCATTGGTGTTCTGGCCGAGATCGGAGGTTTTCTCGACATCGGCGACCGCGATGTGATCCTGCCGCTTGAGAATGTGCGCTTTGCCGGAAGTGGCGGAACAATCCACTATGTGACCAACCTGACCGAGGAAGAGTTGAACAATCTGCCGGAGGTCGATGAAAATATGTGGGACGATTGATTTCGCTGGCACGCAAACGTGAAGGGAGGGCATTGCGCCCTCCCTTTCTGGTCTGATGGCGGTGTTTATTTCAGGATCGACGTTTATTTCAGGATCGACCGGCCCGCGTATTCGGCCGTTTCGCCCAGCATTTCCTCGATGCGGATCAACTGGTTGTACTTCGCCAACCGGTCCGAACGCGCAAGGCTGCCGGTCTTGATCTGGCCGCAGTTCGTGGCCACGGCAAGGTCCGCGATGGTGGCATCCTCGGTCTCGCCCGAGCGGTGCGACATCACATTGGTGAAGCCGGCGCGGTGGGCCATGTCGACGGCTTTCAGCGTTTCGGTGAGCGTGCCGATCTGGTTGACCTTGACCAGCATCGCATTGGCCGAGCCCCGTTTGATTCCTTCGGCAAGGCGGGCAGGGTTGGTGACGAACAGATCGTCGCCCACCAGTTGCACCTTGTCGCCCAGACGCGCGGTCAGGGCGGCCCAGCCGTCCCAGTCATCCTCAGACATGCCGTCTTCGATGGAAATGATCGGGTAGTCCGCCACCAGGGCGGCGAGGTAATCGACGTTTTCCGCCGAGCTCAGTTTCTTGCCTTCTCCCGCCAGGGTATAGACGCCGGACTGGTAATATTCCGTCGCGGCACAGTCGAGGGCGAGATACATGTCCTCGCCCGGTTTGTAGCCTGCTTTTTCGATGGATTTCAGAATGAAATCAAGCGCGTCGCGGGTGGAGCTGATGTTGGGTGCAAAGCCGCCCTCATCGCCCACGCCGGTGGCGAGACCCGCCGCGGAGAGTTCCTTTTTCAGCGTATGAAAGACTTCGGCGCCCATGCGCACCGCGTCGCGGATGTTTTCGGCCGCAACCGGCATGATCATGAATTCTTGGATGTCGATCGGGTTGTCGGCATGTTCGCCGCCGTTGATGATGTTCATCATCGGCACCGGCAACACGCGGGCCGAGGTGCCGCCGACATAGCGGTAGAGCGGTTGCGTGCAGTAATCCGCCGCTGCCTTGGCCGCCGCCAGCGACACGCCAAGGATCGCGTTGGCGCCAAGGCGGCTCTTGTTTTCGGTGCCGTCCAGCTCGATCATCATCGCGTCGATTTCCACCTGTTCGGTCGCGTCGATGCCCACCAGCGCCTCTGCGATTTCGCCGTTCACGGCGGCGCAGGCTTCCAGCACGCCCTTGCCCATGTAGCGGGCCTTGTCGCCATCGCGGCGCTCGACCGCTTCATAGGCACCGGTGGAGGCACCAGAAGGCACGGCGGCCCGGCCCATGGTGCCATCTTCAAGGATCACGTCGACCTCGACCGTGGGGTTGCCCCGGCTGTCCAGGATTTCGCGGGCGTGGATGTCGATGATGGTGCTCATGAGATGTCCTAAGGATAAATGACTTTGCGCGGGTTTTAGCGGCAAGGGGCGAGGATGAAAAGAAGGCTTTGCCGGGGAGGGCGATCGGGCCGGCCTGCGCCTGCGGCCAGGCGGCGCTGAAACGGGCAGAGGCGCGGGGCGGCTCCGGTGCGACCTGCGGCTGCCTGAGGTCCGGAATAAGATGACATGTCATTTTTGACATGTCTTGCATGACATGTCGTCATTCGAAGGTCATGCAAGCACCCGGCACCGTCCCGGTCATGCAGGCCAAGGGCGTCGCCCTGCTTGTCTCCATCTGCCGCGCCACCGGGCCAAAGCGTTCGGCCCACCGCGCGAACCCCTGGAATTCCAGGACCGTCAAGCGCTCAGGGCAGCACGCCGATCCTGCGCTCGCGCCAGACCGTGTAGATGCCCGACAGGACAATCACCGCCGCGCCAATCAATGTCAGCGCATCGGGGCTTTCGCCAAACACCGTCACGCCGATGACCAGCGCGAACAACAGCCGCGCATAGCGGAACGGCGTCACGAAACTGACCTCGCCCACCCGCATCGCCGCCACGATGGCGTAATAGGCCAAGATGCCGATGCTCATCCCGGTCAGGAAATAGACCCATTCGATGCCGCGCGGCAGCACGAAGCGATCCCCCTGTGCGACCATCAGGATCAGACCCGCCGGGATGATCACGACAAAGCCCAGAAAGCTCAGTTGCATGGAGGAAAAGATCGCAGGCGTGCGCCGGGTTGCCAGATCGCGCATGGCAAGGGCAAAGACCGCACCCACCGCCAACAGCGACAGCATCTGGAAACTGTCCATGCCGGGCCGAATGATCAGCAGCACGCCCAGCAGGCCCACGATGATTGCGCTCCACCGACGCCAGCCGACCGCTTCGCCCAGAAACAGCGCCGCCCCCAGCGTGACCACCAGTGGCGTGGCCTGCAGAATGGCGGAGGCGCTTGAAATGGGGGTCAAAACGATGGCCGAGACAAAGCACATCGTGCCGATGATCTCTCCCAGTGCACGCAGGGCGATCGGCAGGTTCAGCATGTCGCGGCTCAGCGGTTTGCGCCCCTGCGCCACAACCACGCCGCCAAAGACCAGCGCACCGCCGAAGCCCAGCATGACCAGAATCTGCCCGACGCTCAGCGCATCGGCCAGCAGCTTGATGAACATGTCCTCAAAGGCAAAGCCCAGCATGGACAACACCATCAGCAGCGCGCCGCGAAAATTGTCCATGATGCCCGTCCTTTGCCAGTTGCTGCACCGATGCCCGGTTTTTGTGCAAAGGACAAGGGATGGCTGGAAGGCGCGCATCTGCGATGATAGCTGTCGGCCATGCGCTGGCCCAACATGACTTCCTCGCCGCAGGTTACTTTGCTGACACTTGCCGTCGGTGTCCTGGGCGCGGCTGTGGCATGGGCGCTCTCTGCGCCGATCTTCATCCTGCTGGGGCCTGCGGTGGCGGTCTCGCTGGCCGGGCTGGCGGGGCTGCGCACGGGGGTGGACCTGCGGCTGCGTGATGCCTGCTTTGTGGTGCTTGGCATCGCGGTGGGCGCGGGTTTTGACCGCGACGCTTTGGGGGCAATGCTGCGCTGGCCGCTGGCCTTTGTCCTGATGGCGCTGGTGCTGTGGCTGATCCTGGTTGTCAGCCGGGCGATCCTGACCCGGTTCTTCGGTTTCGATGGCCGCTCGGCGCTGCTGGCGGCGGCACCGGGGCATCTGAGTTTCGTCATCGCAATCGCGGCAGACAGCAGGCTGGACGTGGCCCGCGTGTCCATCGTGCAGTCGGTGCGCCTGCTGGCGCTGACACTGGTTGTGCCCTTTGTTGCCATCACCCTTGGGGTTGAGGTCGCCAGCAACATCGCACCGCAGGGGCAAGAGATGGAACCGGCGGCCCTCGTCGTGGTTGCCCTGATCTCGCTTGGCCTCGGACAGGTTTTTGCCCGGCTGTCGGTGCCCGCACCGCTGCTGCTGGGGGCGATGGTCGCCTCTGCTATGGGGCATCTCACGGGGCTTGCCACAGGGGTATTGCCGGGCTGGCTGGTCCAGCCTGCCTATCTGGTGCTTGGCGCGTTGATCGGCACGCGATTCTCGGGCGTAACGCCCGCCCTGCTGATGCAGGGGCTGGGGGCGGGGCTGATGGTGACATTTGTGGCGGTCGGGGTCGCGGGATTGGGCGCGCTGCCCGTTGCGCTGGCACTGGGGATGCCGCTGGCGCATGTGCTGGTGGCCTTTGCCCCCGGCGGGCTTGAAACGATGATCGCCATGGGCGTGGTGCTGGGCGTGGTCCCCGGCTTTGTCGCGGCCTGCCATATCGCGCGGCTGCTGGTGCTGACGGTGCTGCTGCCACTGATGCTGGGCCGCCGCAACCCGAGTGCCGAAGGCTGCCCATAGCGCCAGTCACCCGAATCTGAAGTTCGCCTCACTGATGCGAAGCGCGGAGCGAAGTTCAGATCCACCATACTGAGGCCCCGCGCCAAAGAGACCCGGCACAGCCGAGAGCGGCAGGTGTAAACACCATTCAGAAATGTCACTGGTTCTGCAAAGCAGGGCCTGTCAGTTTTCCATCCATCCGGCCCAGGGCGCCCCCGGTGGCGTGGTGAGCTAATTCTTCAGCCGGATCACCAGCCGGTTGCCGTTCTTTTCCGTCTCCAGCGCGGTCAATGCGGCGACCAGCGCGCTCAGCTTGGTATGGCCATAGGTCCTGGTGTCGAAATCGGGGTGACTTGCCTGAATCGCCTGACCGACCTGGCCCAGGTTGTACCAGCCGTCCTCGGCGTCGATCTTGTCCATCGCATCTTCGAACAGCGGCAGGGCCTTGTCGGCCTTGGCGTTGCTCTCCTTGACGGTCTTTGGCGCATCCGGGTCGGGGATGTTCTCGATCAGGATGAAACGGTTGTAGACATTGCGCAGGGCGGGGTTCGTCTTGGCCTCGCCGATGCCGATCACCGTCAGCCCGTCCTCGCGCAGGCGGTTCACCAGAGCGGTGAAATCGCTGTCAGAGGACACGATGACAAAGGCGTCGAACTTGCCGCCGTGCAGGATGTCCATGGCATGGATCACCAGGCCGATGTCAGAGGCGTTCTTGCCGGTGGAGTTCGAGGTCTCCTGATGCGCCACCAGTCCCAGCTCGTGAATCGGCTGTTTCCAGCCCTTCAGATGCGGGTTCGACCAGTCACCATAGACGCGCCGCAGCGCAGGTTCACCAATCGAGGCGACCTCGCGCATGATCTTGGCGGCGTGTTTGGCGGGCACATTGTCCGCGTCGACCAGCACCGCAAGCAGGGGGCGGTCACGCAGTGAAGCATTTGGAATTTGTTCTGTCATGAAAGCGGTGTGGCAGAGGTCCGTGGTGAAGTCTAGCAGCATGATCCACCAGAAGGGGCGCGGCCCGGCCACAGGCCGCTCACGCGATACCAGTTCAGGCCGGCACAGGGACCAAACTGCAGTTTCCCGCCCGAAAGCCTACGCCAGGGCGTCCAGCCCGTCGCGCAGGGCATCCGGCATGCCAGCAGCCTCCATATGCTGTCGAAGCCGCTGATTGTAGCCGCCCGGCGTGTTCAGCGCCTCCAGCAGGGCAGCACTTGTCATGGCCGACAGGTTCGAGGTCACAAGCACCCGCAGAAAGGCCTCCGCCTGCACCTTGTCCGACACACGCTCCCCCAGCCAACCCGCCGCGTCCTGCACCATCCGCGCGGCCGGCGACAGCACGGCCTGGGCGCACAGATATGCCGCAAGCTCCTCTGCGGTCTTGAGCGGGAAAATACTGTTCCTTGCACCGAACAAGTCCCGGACGAGGGTTTCGTCGCCCTGCATCATCACCGGCGTGCCGCCTTCGGCAATGCCGGGAAAGGGCATCATGATCGCAACCGCGCGGGCAGGGCGCACCATCGCATCGGCAGCCGACAGACTGGCCCCCGCCATGAAGGTGATGATCCGCTGGCCCTCCCGAAAGGCGAGAGCGCCCAGAATATCAGGCGCGGTTCCGGCCATCAGCCCCAGAAAGATGACGTCGCTTGCATCCACGACGCCTTGATTGTCCGCGATTCTGACGTTGGCAAAGCTTTCCGATAGCGCATTTGCATGCACGGCGCTGCGCTCGGACACGATGATCTGATGACCGTCCGCAGCAATGCCCCGGACGGCTGCGCTGGCAATCTTGCCGCATCCTATGACACCAATTCTCATGCGGTCAGAGGTTAGGCGAATTTGACCTCTGCGTCATCAATTGATCCGAAATGGGAAACCGGACCTTCGTGCATAGCGCGGTGGAGGTCGGAAAGGAGCCCAATTTGACGTGAGGCGCGAGCCGGGCGGGGGCGCTTGGGGGTAGGCACTGCGCCAATGGCGCGGCGGCGATGTTCCGCACGGCAGACCTCCAAGCGGATCGCGGCCACGGTCCGTGGGCGCGACGTTGTTGTCTTTCGCACACGCCTTGCAGATAACCTTCAGGTCTTCTTGATCGGCACGCCGTAAAGCTCAAGCCGGTGACCGCGCAGTTCATAGCCCAGTTTCTCGGCGATCTTTTCCTGCAGCGCTTCGATCTCGGCGTCGACAAATTCGATCACCTCGCCCGAATGCATGTCGATCAGGTGATCGTGGTGGTCGCGTTCCGCATCTTCATAGCGCGCGCGCCCGTCGCCGAACTCCAGCTTGTCGAGAATGCCCGCCTCTTCGAACAGCTTCACGGTCCGGTAGACCGTCGCGATGGAAATACCGGCATCCAGGGCCACGGCGCGGCTGAACAGCGCCTCCACATCCGGGTGGTCCTCGCTTTCTTCGATCACGGTGGCGATGGTGCGGCGCTGGCCGGTCATGCGCAGGCCCATGGCCTCGCAGCGTTTGATGATGGGTTTGCTCATGACATGTCTTTCCGGTTCGTACGGACCCCTGCTTTAGCGGGAAACCCAGTCCGGGGCCACCGGGTTTCGCACGGTCACTGCGCGGGCTCTGCGGTGAAAGGTTGACTTCTGCACCGCAGCACGCCATGTGGGGGTCAAGCGATGCCTTCTGCCGCGTGAGCAGTGCCGGTGCCAGCCCCTTTCGACAGATGTCGGGGCATGAATGCGATCCGGTTCACAAGGTCCGCCGATGTTCCCAAAATCACGCGTGGGGCCAAGCGCCGATGGACAGGTGTTGTGGCAGTCAGCCCGATACCTGCGATTCCCTTGGCGTGACCCTGCGGGCGCGTGATGCGCCCCTACGACAGGGCGTGGGTATTGCCCGTGCCGGAAAGATAAAAGATGAGCGATTTCGACATGATGGAGCTGCCGCCGAAACTGGTGGCGCGGCTCAAGGAAATGGGGATCACCGATCCCACACCGATCCAGAAACAGGCGATCCCCCATGCGCTGAACGGGCGCGACGTGATGGGCCTGGCGCAGACCGGCACCGGCAAGACGGCGGCCTTCGGCGTGCCGCTGGTGGCGCAGATGCTGGAAAATCCCCGCCGCCCCGGACCGCGCTGCGTGCGTGCGCTGGTGCTGGCCCCGACCCGCGAGCTTGCCCAACAGATCATGGTCAACCTCAAGGGTTATTGTGAAAATTCGCCGCTCAAGGCGCAGATGGTGGTCGGCGGCGTGTCGATCAATCCACAGATCAAGCGGCTGGAGCGGGGCGTGGACATGCTGGTGGCGACACCGGGCCGTCTGCTGGACCTGATGGACCGCCGCGCGGTGGACCTGAGCGAGACGACCTTCCTGGTGCTCGACGAAGCAGATCAGATGCTGGACATGGGCTTCATCCATGACCTGCGCAAGATTTCCGCCGTGATCCCGAAAGAGCGTCAGACGATGCTGTTCTCGGCCACCATGCCCAAACTGATGAACGAGATTGCCAATTCCTATCTCGTGCGTCCGATCCGCATCGAAGTCACCCCGCCGGGCAAGGCCGCTGACAAGGTCACGCAAGAGGTCCATTTCATTGCCAAGGCGGAAAAGACCGCGCTGCTGACCGAGCTGCTGGCCAAACACAAGGGCGAGCGCGCGCTGGTCTTTGGCCGCACGAAACACGGGTCCGAAAAGCTGATGAAGACGCTGGTCAAGGCCGGTTTCGACGCGGCTTCCATCCATGGCAACAAGAGCCAGGGGCAGCGCGACCGCGCCATCGAAGGGTTCAAGGAGGGCAAGATCACCGTGCTGGTGGCCACCGATGTGGCCGCGCGCGGGCTGGACATTCCCGATGTGAAACACGTCTACAACTATGAACTGCCCAATGTGCCCGACAACTACGTGCACCGGATCGGCCGGACCGCGCGGGCGGGCAAGGATGGCGCGGCCATCGCCTTTTGCGCACCGGACGAGATGGGCGAGCTGAAGGCAATTCAGAAGACCATGGGCATTTCCATACCCGTGGCCTCGGGTCGGGTCTGGGAAGCCTCCGAAATTCCCGACAAGCCCAAGCAGGCTGGCGGACGTCGCCGGGGCGGCGGCGGTGGCGGCGGGCGCCCCGGTGGCGGTGGTCCGCGCGGTGGTGGCGGCGGCGGTGGTGCTGCCAAGCCCGGCGGCGCAGGACGCAACCGGCGGCGCGGTGGCGGCGGCGGCGGTGGCAAGCCCAGAGGCCAGCACGCAGCCTGACACGGGCCGCACTGCGCCGCATTTCGCGGTTCGCGGAAACAGGGCAGCGGGGGCATTCAGGCCCCGGCTGCCTTTTTCCTTTCCGGTGTGGATTGTGCGCCGGGTTTGGCGCAGGTGGCAAAACGACGGCTTTGGCGCGCCTGTACGTCACGGGCGAATGGCCAACTGCGTCTCGTCACAGGCGCGCACCAATTCTCCCGAAATGGTCCAGAACCGCCCGCACGCGCGCTGTGCGGCGCAGGTCCGGATGGGTCAAGATCCAAAGGTCCACCGCAACGTCATCAATCGGGTCCCCAAGCCGGACAAGTTCGGCGCAGGCATCGGCCAGATAACACGGCAAAACCGCAACGCCGATACCGGACCGGACCGCCGCAAAGATGCTCAGCACACTGTCCAGACGGCACACACACGCGTCGTCAAGACCGGCGCTTTTCATCCATCTGTGCAACTGGCCATACCCCATTGACGCGCTTGGCCCGACCCAGGGCAAGGCCCCCCATGCCGGTCGGGTGGCTGCGTCAAGATCAAGCGAGCGATGCGCATAGATACCCTGGCGGATAACGCCCAGCCGTCGCCCGACAAGGTGGTCGTCCGGCGACGATGCGGGTCTGATCGCGATATCGGCCTCGCGAAGCGAAAGATTGGAAATCTCATTCGACACGGAGACATCAAGAATGATGTCGGGTTCCACTTGCCGGAATCTGCCGATCTCCCCCGCGAGGATGCCGAAAAGCAAGGTGTCGGTTGTCGCCACACGCACCACACCCGAGGGCCGCAGGTCCTGCCCGGACAGGCGCCTTTCGGTGGTGTTGGTCAGTTCGGCAATCTGGCGGGCGGCGGATGCCAGTTCTTCGCCTGCGGGCGTAATCTGATACCCGGTCCTGAGCCGATCAAACAGCCGCACGCCAAGCTTTTCTTCCACAGCATTGATCTTGCGGAACAGGGTCGGATGGCTTGACCCCATCTGTTCCGCAGCCCCGGACAAAGACCCCGCGTCCGCGATCCGCAGGATGATTTCGTAATCGTTCCAGTCGAGCTTGTTGTTCATTCTTGCAATGCTAAGCCAATGAATCTTTCGAAGACACATCAAATATGAACATTACTATGGAAGCTGATGTCAACCGTCAGCGGAGAGTTGCAGATGCATACCCATATTGTTCATGTTCACCCGGCACCGGGGTCATATAACGCCATGCTCACCCAGACCGCAGGGCAGAGGCTGCGCGCGGCGGGAGGCACGGTGACGGTCAGCGACCTGTACCAAGCGGGCTTTGACCCCGTCGAACGCGCCGACCACTACAAAAGCCGGGCCGCGACCGAAAGTTTTGCGGCCCTGAACGAGCAGCGCCATGCATGGAAGACCGACACCTTGCCTGCCGACGTCGCGGCGGAAATCGGGCTGCTTGAACAGGCCGATCTGGTCATCCTGCAATTTCCGTTATGGTGGCACGGTCCCCCGGCGATGCTGAAAGGATGGATGGACCGGGTATTTGTCAGCGGCGGCCTTTACACCAGCCGGATGCGGTATGATGCGGGATATTTCAGGGGGCGACGCGCGCTGGTCTCGGTCACGACGGGGGCCCCGCGCGGGGCCTTTGGTCCGGGCGGACGGGGTGGCAATTTCGACACGATGTTATGGCCGGTGCAGTACTCGATGCATTATCTCGGCTTTTCAGTGCTTCCGCCCTTCATATCCTACGGGGTGCAGGGACATGGCTACAGCTACGAAGACGAAAACGTTCTTCACGACCGGCTGAAACGAAACCTGGATGACTGGTCCATGCGGCTGTCCGGTCTGGACGAGGCCAAACCCCTTGATTTTCCCGGTTGGGCCGATTGGCATGAAGACGGCAGCGCGGTGGCGGCGAATGTTCTCTTCGAGTCGGGCGCGACATAAGGCGCAGGCCGGACATCGCCTGAGCTGGAGGGCGTTTCGAACCATTACGCGGCGCGCTGCGTCGAAGGTCCGGTATCGGTCAAACATGCGCAAGGTTCGACATCACGCGTAAAGCGACGGCACCCCCATGTCGGCGTGAATCTCGTTCACTTCCTGCGGGGTCATGCCGTAGGCCTGCGCCAGCTTGTGCAGGTATTGCGCTTCCTGCTGGGTGTCGAGGTCGATGGCCAGCAGCGACACCGCATAGATCTGCGGCCCCATGCCCTCGGGCGTGTCCCGGACCAGCGCATCCACATCCACAGGTGCCTGCATCTGCGCCTGGACAAAGGCGGCCTCCTGTTGATCGACCTCGCCGAGGTGATCCAGCAGTTTTACCTTTTCATCCTCGTCAAAGGTGCCATCGGATTTCGCCGCCTGGATCATCGCCGCCAGCATCAGGGCGGCCAGCGCTTCCTGATCCTGCGAAGGTTCGATTTCGGGTTCGGGCGTGCTGTCGAACTGCGAGTTCAGGACCGCGCCGAAGCTGGCGTTTTCCTTTTCGGGGTGGCGGCGCAGGGTCTCGTCCGTGCCGGAGAGCAGGCCACCGGCACCGGCAGCACCGGCCAGACCGCCCAGCATCCCGCCAAGACCGCCCGAACGCCCTGAACCACCAAGGCTTTCCAGCAGGCCGCCCAATCCGCCCGAGGCAGCGCCCGCCGTGCTGGTCCTGCCACCCAGCAGACCGCCCATCATGTCCTGAAGGCCGCCCTTGGGGCTGTGGCTGCCACCCATGCGCTGGCCCTGTCCGACCTGGCCGGTCGCGCCGCCGCCGGTCAGACCACCGAGCAGCCCGCCAAGGCCCCCGGCATTGCCCGAACCGCCTGCTGCGTTGCGCTTCATCATCGAGCTGGCACCCTTCGCCAGCGCGACACCGATGGCGACTTTGGCGAGTGTTTTCATCAGACTCATGTTCATTCCCTTTCATGGCTCGTTTGCCCCAATGTGGCATGTTTCGCCTCGGCGTAGCGGGGAAAATTACCGGCGGCGCGTCAACAAGCGTTTGATCGCGCATTGACTTCCCCGATCTACTGACCGTTGTTGTGCGGATGGAACGCAAGGATCACATGGACCTTTTCGGGGCGGCGGCGCTGATTGCCTTTGCCCTTCACCTGGCTTTCAACCAGGTGGTGGTCAAGGTCACCGCAGGCGGGTTCAACCCGGTGTTCTCTGCCGGTCTGCGGTCGGCGGGTGCTGTGGTGGTCCTGCTGATCTGGATGAAGCTGCGCGGCGTGCCGATGCAGATCCCGCGCCGCGCATGGCTTGGCGGCATCCTGTCGGGCCTGTTCTTTGCCTTTGAATTCATGTGCCTTTTCATCGCACTGGATATTTCCACCGTCAGCCGCGTCTCGGTGATCTTTTATACGATGCCGGTCTGGCTGGCGATCCTGGCGCATTTCCTGTTTCCGGGCGAGGGGCTGACCCGGCTCAAGGTGCTGGGTTTGGTCATGGCCATGGCGGGGGTGGCGATTGCGCTGCTGGACCGGGATGCGGCCGGGGCCAGCTGGACCGGCGACCTGCTGGCGCTGGCGTCGGCGCTCTGCTGGGCGGGGATCGTGCTCTGCGTGCGGATCACGCCGCTTTCAGAGGTGCCGCCCGCGCTGCAGCTCATGTTCCAGGTGGCGATTTCCGCACCGATCCTGCTGTTGATCGCGCCGCTGTTCGGGCCGCTGATCCGGGGGATCGAGCCTGTGCACATCGCGGGTCTGCTGTTCCAGATCATCGCGGTGGCCAGCCTGGGGTTCCTTGCATGGTTCTGGCTGATGTCGATCTATCCGGCATCCTCCGTCGCCTCGTTCAGCTTTCTGTCGCCGGTGTTCTCGGTAATCCTGGGCTGGCTGCTGCTGTCAGAGAACGTGGCCGCATCGGTCTGGGGTGCGCTGGTGCTGGTGGCTGCGGGCATCTACCTGATCAACCGCAAACCGCGGGCGAAAAAGCTGGTCTTTCCCGGCGGCTGATCCGGCGGCTCAGGTCCCGCAGAAGGTTGCGGGCACGATCTCGTCCTGCGACGGGGGGCGGGCAAGCTCCGGGTCGGTTACCTCGAACGGGGTGGCCAGTGCCTTTGTCAGCCGCTCGAAGGGGGCCATGTCGCCCGCCACGGCAGCTTCGATCATCTGTTCGATCCGGTGATTGCGCGGGATCACCGCCGGGTTGGTGGCGTTCATCAGCGCAAGCGGTTCCGGCTCTGACGCGATGCGGCTGCGCCAACGGCTGGCCCAGGCGTCAAAGGCCTCGCGGTCGGTGAACTGATCGCGGGCGTTGTCAGTGCCAAGCGCGCGGAAGGTGTTGGTGAAATCCGCGCCATCCTTCTGCATCAGCGCCAGCAGATCCTCGATCAGCGCTGTGTCATCCGCCACCGGCGTGCCGATCCCGATCTTGGCGGCGAAACGTGTCCGCCAGGCCTCCTCGATCTGCTTGGGCATCGCATGGATCACCTCGGTTGCCTCTTCGACGGCGGCGTCCTTGTCTTCCATCTGCTGGATCAGGGCCGTCGCAAGCTGCGCCATGTTCCAGACCGCGATATTGGGCTGATTGCCATAGGCATAGCGGCCCTGTTGGTCGATGGAGCTGAACACCCGGCCCGTGTGAAAGGCATCCATGAAGGCGCAGGGGCCATAGTCGATGGTTTCGCCCGAAATCGCGGCATTGTCGGTGTTCATCACGCCGTGGATGAAGCCGACCGACATCCATTGCGCGATCAGACTGGCCTGTGCGGCACAGACCGCGCGCAGCAGGTCCATCGGGCCTTTCGCATCCGGATAGTGGCGCTGGATGGCGTAGTCGGTCAGGGTCTTCAGCGCCGCGACCTCGCCCCTGTGGGCAAAGACCTGAAAGGTGCCGACCCGCAGGTGGCTGCGCGCCACGCGGGTCAGGACGGCACCGGGCAGCGCACCCTGTTCGCGCCAGATGTCCTCGCCCGTGGCGACGGCGGCCAGGGCGCGGGTGGTGGGGATGCCAAGGGCATGCATCGCCTCGCTGACCACGTATTCGCGCAGCACCGGGCCCATCCAGGCACGGCCATCGCCCATGCGCGAATAGGGGGTGGGACCGGAGCCTTTCAACTGGATGTCGCGGCGGATGCCGTCACGGCCCAGAACCTCGCCCAGCAGGATCGCGCGACCATCGCCAAGCTGCGGATTATAGGTGCCGAACTGATGCCCCGCATAAAGCTGTGCCAGCGGTGCGGCCCCGTCCGGCACCTGGTTGCCGCTGAACACCGCCGCGCGGTCCTCGGGCGGCACCGCATCAAGACCTGTCAAATATGACATGTCATCATTGAAGGCGAGCAGCCTCGGTGCCTTGACCGGCGTCGGGGTCAGCCTTGTATAAAAGGCCGCCGGCAGGGCGGCATAGCTGTTGTCAAAGGCGGGTGTTTTCATAGCTTCCTCGACATGAACATATAGTTGTCGCGCGGCGCGAATCCAGCGCGGCGGTAAAGCTTCTTGGCGGCCTCGTTGGTATTGTCGACTTCCAGATGGATCGCGCGCAGACCGCCGCCCGCCAGCGCGCGGGGCAGGGCGATCAACGCCTCTGACGCAATGCCACGCCCGCGCACGCCGGGGCGGATGTAAAGCTCGTCAATGATGGCATCCAGACCGCCAAATTCAACCGACCAGCCAAAAGTGATCACGATATAGCCGATGGGCGCGCGGGGCGGGCCGATCAGATAGGCGGCACCATGGGGGATGCCGTCCAGCAAGGGGGCAACGCCCTTGTGGCGCGCCTCGTCGGTCATCACGATCCCTTCCTCGGCATGAAAGGCCGCAACAAGGGCCACAAGCTTGTCCAGATGCTCCGGCTTGCCAAGGGTGAGCGAGGCGCTCATAGCCGCGCCAGCCGTTCGGTCAGCAGGGCAAAGAAGCCATCGGCGTCAATGCCGCCCATGAACATCGCATTGGGCGCACGGTCGGTGACGCGCCACCAGTCCGCGACCGTCATGCCCATGGTCAGTTCCGATGTCACCTCGATCTCCACGTTGATGTGGCGGCCGGTGAACAGGTCCGGGTTGATCAGATAGGCGGTGACGCAGGGGTCATGCAGCGGCGCGCCGTTCGATCCGTATTTCTCCTTGTCGAAGCGTTCGAAGAAGTCGGTCATCTGCGCCACGGCAATGCCTGCGGGCGTGTTCAGCGCGCGAAAGGCATCGTTGCGCGGCTTGGTTACCAGCGCCTTGTGTGTCACATCCAGTGGCATGACCACCAGCGGAACGCCTGATCTGAAAACAATATCAGCGGCTTGCGGGTCGACGTAGATGTTGAATTCCGCAGTGGGCGTGATATTGCCCCCCTCGAAATAGCCGCCACCCATCAGGACGATCTCCTGCACCTTTGCGACGATGTCGGGGGCCTTTTCAAACGCCGTGGCGATGTTGGTCAGCGGCCCCAGCGGGCACAGGGTGACACTGCCTGCGGGCTCGGCGCGCAGGGTGTCGATGATGTAATCCACCGCGTGACCGTCCTGCAGCGGCATGCTGGGATCGGGCAGGTCGGGGCCGTCGAGGCCGGTCTTGCCATGCACATGTTCAGCGGTGACCAGATCGCGGCCCAGCGGGCGGTCGCAGCCTGCAAACACTTTGACATCCGGTTTGCCCGCCAGTTCGCAGACGATGCGCGCATTCCGCGATGTCAGGTCCAGCGGCACATTGCCCGCAACACAGGTGATGCCCAGCACCTCGATCTCTTCGGGGCTGGCCAGCGCCAGCAAAATGGCGACGGCATCGTCCTGGCCGGGGTCGGTGTCGATGATGATCTTGCGTGGGGGCATGGGAAAATTCCTTTTGGCTGAAATAGGGGGTTTGACGGCGGAACAAAAGGGGGGCGGTGTCAGGGGGCGGTCTTGCGCTCCTGCGCCTTGACTGCATCCCAAAGCGCGTCCATCTCCTCCAGCGTGCTGTCTTCGGGGCGTTTGCCCGCAGCGGCCAATTGCGCCTCCACACCGGCGAAACGGCGGGTGAACTTGGCATTTGCCGCGCGCAGCGCTGCCTCCGGGTCCAGCCCCAGATGGCGGCCCAGGTTGGCCATCACGAACATCAGGTCACCGAATTCCTCTTCCATTTCATCCTGTCCGAGGGTGTCGCGCGCTTCGACCAGTTCGGCGGCTTCCTCTGCGATCTTGGCGATTACCTCGCCGGTATCCGGCCAGTCGAATCCCACTCGTGCGGCACGTTTTTGCAGCTTGTAGGCGCGCAGCAGGGCGGGCAACCCGACCGCCACACCGTCCAGCGCGCCCTTTTGCGCCTTGCCGGCACGTTCCCGCGCCTTGATCGCCTCCCAATCGGCGGTTTGCTGCTCGGCGGATTTGTCGCGGGAGTCGTCGCCAAAGACATGCGGATGCCGGGCCACCATCTTGTCAGAGATGTTGCGCACCACGGATTGAAAGGTGAAATGCCCCGCCTCCGCGCCCATTTGCGTATGATAGACCGATTGCAGCAGCAGATCGCCCAATTCGCCCTCCAGTTCGGCCCAGTCCCCGCGTGCGATGGCGTCGGCGACCTCATAGGCTTCCTCGATCGTATAGGGGGCGATGCTGCCGAAATCCTGTTCGATGTCCCAGGGGCAACCGGTGTCCGGGTCGCGCAGGCGGCGCATGATTTCAAGCAGCCGTTCGATGCCCGCGTCGGGGTCGTGGATGAGGTCTTGTGCCATTGCAACCGGGTCCTGTGTGGTGTCAGATGCGAAGGTGAGTATTTAAGCCCGAGGAGTCCAGCCCATGGTTGTTGTCAACCGCATCGCCGATTTCAGCGCGGATATGACCGCATGGCGACGGCATCTGCATACCATCCCGGAACTGGGGCTGGAGTGTCACCAGACGGCGGCCTTTGTTGCGGCGCGGCTGCGCGAATTTGGCGTGGACGAACTGCACGAAGGGGTGGCCACCTCCGGGATCGTGGCGATCATCAACGGGCAGGGCGACGGCCCCACCATCGGGTTGCGCGCCGACATGGACGCGCTGCCGATACTTGAGGAAACCGGGCTGGAATACGCCAGCACCCATGCGGGCAAGATGCATGCCTGTGGCCATGACGGCCATACCGCGATGCTGCTGGGGGCGGCGAAATACCTGGCCGAGACGCGCAATTTCGCGGGCCGTGTCGCCCTGCTGTTCCAGCCCGCCGAAGAGGCCGGCGGCGGCGGTGAGGTCATGGTGAACGAGGGGGTCATGGACCGGTTCGACATCGCCCAGGTCTATGCGCTGCACAATGCGCCGGGGCTGGATTTCGGGCGGTTCCATACCACGGCGGGGCCGATCATGGCGGCGGCGGATACCTTTACCATCCGGCTGACCGGGCAGGGCGGCCATGGCGCGCGGCCCCATGAATGCATCGACCCGGTGGTGGCCGCCTGTGCGCTGGTACAATCGCTGCAGACCATCGTCAGCCGCAACACCAACCCGCAGTCGCAACTGGTGATCTCGACCACCCAGATCCACACCGGCACCACCGACAACGTGATCCCCGAAGAGGTCTATATCAACGGCACCGTGCGCACCTTTGACAAGGAGGTGCAGGCCATGGTTCTGCGCCGGATGCAGGCCATCGTGGACGGCCATGCGGCCAGCTTTGATCTGCATGCGGAACTGGACTTTGAATTCGGCTATCCGCCGACGGTCAATGACCCCAAAAGCACCGGTTTCGCCGCCGATGTCGCCGAAGAGGTGGCGGGCAATGCAGGGGTCGAGACAGATTTCGCCCCGGTCATGGGGGCGGAAGATTTCTCCTACATGCTGGAGGCACGGCCGGGGGCCTATCTGCTGTTGGGCCAGGGCGAGGGCGCGGGCGTGCATCATCCGAAGTACAATTTCAACGATGAGATCGCACCCATCGGCGCATCCTTCTTTGCCCGGCTGGTCGAGCGGGCGCAGCCCGTGGCGGAGGTCTGAGCCATGGCGCTGGAAGATGCAAAAACCCAGGTCGATCAGGCCTTTACCCGTGATGACCTTAAGGGGCCGAGCTTTGAGAATGCCTTTGGTGGGGCCACGTCCTTTTTGCGGCGGCGCTATACCAAGGATCTGAGGGGCGTGGACATCGCCGTGACCGGCGTGCCCTTTGACCAGGCGGTGACCAACCGCACCGGCACCCGCCTTGGCCCCCGCGCCATCCGCGAGGCCAGCACGCTGCAACCCTATGACCCGCCTTACGGCTGGGATTTCGACGTGCTGAGCGAATTTGCCATCGCGGATTATGGCGATCTGGCCTTTGACTACGGCCATGTCTCGCAATTCCCGGCGGCGCTGACGGCGCATATCAAGGGCATATTGGACGCCGGTGCTGCCAGCGTGGTGCTGGGCGGCGATCACTACATCAGCTTTCCGATACTCAAGGCCTATGCAGAGAAATACGGCCCGATCAGCCTGTTGCAATTCGATGCCCATTCCGACACCTGGCCGGATGACGACATGGACCGGATCGACCATGGCACGATGTTCTACAAGGCGGTGAAATCGGGGATCGTGGACCCGGCGACAAGCGTTCAGGTGGGCATCCGCACCACCAATCCCGACACATTGGGGGTGACCACCATCGACGCCCGCGAAGTGCATGAGAAGGGGCCTGCCGCCGCCGTGGCGAAGATCAAGAAAGTGCTGGGCAACCGGCCCTGTTATCTGACCTTTGACATCGACGCGCTGGACCCGGCCTTTGCCCCCGGCACCGGCACGCCTGTCTGGGGCGGGCTGACATCGGCGCAATGCGCGATCATGCTGCGCGATCTGGCGGGGATCAATATCATGGGCGGCGACATCGTGGAGGTCTCTCCGCCGTTTGACAGCACCGGGGCCACGGCGATTGCCGGGGCGCATGTGGCGACGGAGATCCTTTGTCTGCTGGGGCACCGGATGAGGACGGCATGAGCGGCAAGAACCAGCCGATCAGCGGCAACGACCTGGCGCGGTTCTCGGGGCCAAATACCTTCATGCGGCTGCCATCGGTGAATGATCTGGCGGGGCTGGATGTGGCGGTGCTGGGGGTGCCGATGGACATCGGCACCTCCTGGCGGTCCGGCACGCGGTTCGGCCCCAAGCAGGTGCGCAGCGAAAGCGCGATGCTGCGGCCCTATAACCTGGCCACGGGGGCGGCCCCCTTCGACAGCCTGCAGGTAGCCGATATTGGCGATTTGGCGATCAACACCTTTTCGCTGAGCGACAGTTTGCGCATCATTGCAGAGAGTTACGATGCGATCCTCAACTATGATGCGATGCCCTTGGCCATCGGCGGAGACCATTCCATAACCCTGCCGATCCTGCGTGCGATGGCGCGGCGGCACGGGCCGGTGGCGCTGATCCATGTGGATGCCCATGCGGATGTGAACGAGGAGATGTTCGGCGTGCGGGAGACCCATGGCACCGTGTTCCGCCGCGCACATGAGGAAGGTCTGATAAACCCTTCGAAAGTCTATCAGATCGGGTTGCGGGGCACCGGATACGGCGCGGATGATTTTGCCGAGGCCGCGGCCTGGGGGTTCCAGCAGTTTCCGGCGCATGAACTCTGGGGGCGCAGCCTGTCGGCGCTGAGTGGCGAGATCCGCCGCGACATCGGCAAGCTGCCCACTTATGTGACCTTTGACATCGACAGTCTTGACCCGTCATTTGCCCCCGGCACCGGCACGCCGGAGATCGGCGGGCTGAGCACGATGCAGGCGCTTGAGCTGATCCGGGGGCTGAAGGGGCTCAATATTGTCGGGGCCGATCTGGTTGAAGTCTCGCCGCCCTACGATACATCAGGCAATACGGCACTGACCGGGGCGAACATCCTTTACGAGCTGTTGTGCGTCCTGCCGGGGGTCGCGTACCGCTGACAGGGCGGAAGGGTGTATTTTTGGAACAATGAAAGAGCTGGGGTGCGCATGTATTTTTTCTTGATCCTGGTCCTCCTGCTGGCGGGCTTGCTGGCCTATATCCGGCTGGCCCCGCATAATGTGATGCGCTGGCATCATGCCTCCGCCGGTGCGCCGCTGGGCGAGACGCCACTGGACGGCGGTTTCATCTGGCGGGAGGATGTGGGGGCCGCAGGGCCTGCCAGGCTGGAACAGCTGGATCGGATCATACGCGGCACTGCCGGGACGCAGGTTCTGGCCGGGTCTGTCGGGGATTGGCAGGTGACTTACGTCAGCCGCACCCGCTGGATCGGGTTTCCCGATTACACCACGGTGACACTGGATGACGGCATTCTGGAGGTTTTCGGGCGCCTGCGCTTCGGCCGCTCAGATTTTGGGGTAAACGCCAAGCGGATCAAGGGATGGCTGGCTCAGCTCTGAGGACAGGCAGCCCTTTTGCACCTCGCGCCACATCGGCACGTTCAGCGACATCTGGCATTGCGCCATGAACATGCGCCCGTCCACCTGCAGGCAGATGGTTTCACCCAGTTCGATGCGGTTGTGGTTGCGGTCGGTGCAATAGCAATCAACCGTCTTGCCACTGGGCGAGGTGACATCGCCCAAGGTGACGGCGGGCAGGGCGATCAGCCCGATCAGAAGCGCTGCGCGAAACATGGTGCCACTATAGCACGCGGCGGCCCTTGACCAAAGCCTTTCCATCAGCGACATCCCTGACGATGATACCCATGGACCGTCTTTTGCAGATCACCCAGCGCTTCCAGTACCTGGAGGCCGCCATGTCTGCCGGGTCCGACGGGGCTGATTTTGCCGCGCTTGCCAAGGAATATGCCGATCTGAAGCCGGTGGTGGAGCAGATCGACCTGTACCGGCAGTTGCTCAGGGACATGGAGGACGCCAGGGCGATGCTGGCGGACCCTGAGATGGCCGAGCTTGCGCGCGAGGAAATGCCGACCCTGAAGGAGGCATTGCCCAAAGTGGAGGCGGCGCTGCAACTGGCGCTTTTGCCGCGCGATGCCGCTGACGCCAAGCCTGCGATGCTGGAAATCCGGCCCGGCACCGGCGGCGACGAGGCGGCGCTGTTCGCGGCGGATCTGTTGCGGATGTACCAGCGCTATGCCGAGACGCGCGGCTGGGGGTTCGACCTGATCGAAAGCCAGATGACGGAACTGGGCGGGGTCAAGGAAGTGGTGGCGCATATCACCGGCCAGAATGTCTTTGCCCGGTTGAAGTTCGAAAGCGGTGTGCATCGGGTGCAGCGGGTGCCCAGCACCGAAAGCGGCGGGCGCATCCACACCTCTGCCGCCACTGTCGCGGTGCTGCCGGAGGCCGAGGATGTGGATATCGAGATCAACGCCAATGATCTGCGCATTGACACGATGCGGTCCTCGGGTGCGGGCGGGCAGCATGTCAACACCACCGATTCCGCCGTGCGGATCACCCATATTCCGACAGGGATCGTGGTGACCTCTTCGGAAAAGTCGCAGCACCGCAACCGCGACAAGGCGATGCAGGTGCTCAAAGCGCGGCTTTATGACATGGAACGGTCACGGGTGGACAGCGCACGCTCAGCCGACCGGGCGGCGCAAGTGGGATCGGGCGACCGGTCGGAGCGGATCAGGACCTATAATTTTCCGCAAGGGCGGATGACCGACCACCGGATCAATCTGACGCTGTACCGGCTGGATGCGGTGATGCAGGGCGATCTGGACGAGATCGTGGATGCGCTGACGGCTGATGCGCAGGCGCAGCAGCTTGCGGCGATGAACGCATGACGACGGCGGGCGCAATCATGGCGGCGGCAGCGGCGCGGCTCAGGGCGGCGGGTGTGCCGGACCCGGCCCGCGATGCGCGGCTGTTGCTGGCCCATGCGGCCTCGGTGGATGCCGGGCGGGTGACGCTGATTGCCCCCGAAGAGATCGCGCCAGAAATCGCGGAGCGGTTCGAGCGGCTGGTCTCGCTCAGGGCGGTGCGGGTGCCGGTCAGCCAATTGGTGGGGGCGCGCGCCTTTTATGGCCGCGATTTCAAGGTCAGCCGCGAGGTGCTGGACCCGCGCCCGGAAACCGAGACGCTGATCGAACTGGCGCTTGGCGCGCCGTTTGAGCGGGTGCTGGACCTTGGCATCGGGTCGGGCTGTATCCTCGTGACCCTGCTGGCGGAGCGGGCCGAGGCGACGGGACTGGGCATCGACCTGTCGGAAGGGGCCTGCCTGCAGGCCAGTGCCAATGCGGTTGCGCATGGTGTGGCGGCGCGGGCGGATATCCGGCAGTCGGACTGGTTCGATGCGGTCGAGGGGCGCTTTGACCTGATCGTGTCCAATCCACCCTATCTCGCGGCCGAGGAAATGGCCGAGGTGGCACCGGAATTGCGCGATCACGAACCGCGCATCGCGCTGACCGATGGGGCGGACGGGCTGTCTGCCTATAGGACCATTGCTGAGGAAGCGCAGGGGTATCTGACCGCAACCGGCCGGGTGCTGGTGGAAATCGGCTGGCAGCAGGGCGCGGCGGTGCAGGATATTTTCCGGCGCGCGGGCTGGGGCGATGTGCATCTGGCCCATGATCTGGGCGGGCGCGCGCGGGTTGTAAGTGCTGCAAACCCAGCCTGAGTGGCGGAAACGGGCCACTTTATTTAATTTTCGCCACTTTGCCCTTGCCCTGTCGCCCAGCCCATGTTTTATCGAGGGTGTTGCAGCGGTGGATGCCTTTGGCGGTCCCGCGCGGCGGTAAGCCCAACAATCTTTCGCAATCGGGTGCAATTGGCGATGATCGCTGCACCGGTTCTTATGACAACTCACCAAAGACTGACATCATTTCATGAAATCCAGCAGATCACGGTCCCGGTCCAAGAATAACCGCAACCGGCAGCCGCAAAGCGGCGGTAATGTCGTCAACCGCGTCTTTGACAGCAGCGGTCCCGAAGGCAAGGTGCGCGGCACCCCGCAGCAGGTGATTGAGAAATACAATCAGCTTGCCCGCGACGCGCAGCTAAGCAATGACCGCGTTGCGGCAGAGAATTTTCAGCAGCACGCGGAGCATTACCTGCGCCTGTTGTCCGAAGCGCAGCGCGAGATCGACCAGCGCCGCGAGGAGCAGGAACGCCAGAACCGCGAGCGCCAGGCCGAACGCGACCGCGAGCGGTCGGAGCGGCAGGAACGCGACGGCAACCAGAATCAACACAACAACAATCAGCAAAACAACAATCAGCAAAACACCCATCAGGGCGATCAGCCGCAGCCCGGTGATGATCACCAGCCTGCGGTCGAAGAGGCCAAGCAGCCCGCGCCTGAAAAGCCCAAGCGCACCAAGAAGCCGCCCCAGAAAGATTCTGCGCAACTGCCGGACTTCGTGACAGGCGGCAGCGATGACGATGATCAGGACAGCAGCGGTCTGGTCGAAACGCCGGAAAGCAAGCCGAAGCCCAAGCGCACCTACCGCCGCAAGCCGAAGGCGGACAGTGACAGCAGCGATCCGGGCCAGGCGGCGGAATAACCTGCCGCGCCGTTCCTCAGGGGGCGGCGGGGCCTTTGCCCGGTGCCGGAGATTACCGCCGCAGGCCCTTGGCCAGATCCGGCCATATCTCGATAAAGGCGTCGCGGGCGCGGATGCCCGGTGATCCCGTCTTGCGCGTGCGATCCTGTGTCAGCCTGACAAAGATCAGCTTGCGTTTGCCAAGCTCTGCCCAGCCCACATACCAGCCCCAGCCGTGCGCACGGTCAAAACTGCGGTCGGCCCGGCGCGGATAGGCACCTCCGGTCTTGCCGTGCAGGGTCCAGCCGCCCACTTTCCGTTTTTCGACAATGGCGCGGGTCTGTGCCATGGCCTTGGGGCTGACGGGCAGTTCATCGCGCAGCAGGCCGCGCAGGAACATGGCCTGCTCGATCGGCGACACGGTGAGCGAAGAGGCGATCCAGGCGCGTTCCAAGCCGTTGTCATAGCCCGCATCGCCGGAGAAATCCGCATTCCCGTATCCGAAGGATTCCGCATATTCCGCAAGACCGTGCTGGCCCAGGGCGGCGGTGATGCGTTGCGAGTACCAGACCACGGAATAGGTCAGCCAATCGGTGGGATCGGTGTCGCGGGTCCAGTTCGCGCCGCCCCAATCCGGTTCGCCGGGGCGGTAGGACAGCACCGGGGCGTGTGCATCCTCCAGGATGCCGGATGCGTATCCCATCACCGCCAGCGGGATCTTGAAGGTCGAGGCCGGGGTGACCCGCGTCTTGCAGTCGCCTTGCTCAAGCAGGAGTTCGCCGCTTTGCACCTCCATCACCAATGTGCAGAGGGTTTCCGCCCCGGTGGCGGAGGCCATGCCGATGCTGGCGGCAAGGACCAGCGCAGCGGGCAGGAGGGGGCGGGGGAAGCGGGGCATGATCACTCCGGTTGCAGAGAGGCGGTGCCATCGGGGTTGACGTAGGTGACGCGCCCAAGGCGGCGCAGCTCCGCGCCGCGTTCCTTCCAGTCATAGCGGCGGTCCTGCGTCACCGGCGACCAGAATAATCTGCCGCCCTGACGCCATGGGTCGATGATGACGCCGCTGTGCATCGGGGCACCCCGCGCGGTGATCACGGCGCTCGAATGTTCGATCAGGATCGGGTTTGCGGCATTGGCGATGGCGCGCTGGATCTCAAGCGTTTCGAACCCCGACTGATTCAGCAGATGCTGCATGTCCGTGGCCCAGTGATAGCACAGCCCGCGCGGTTTTTTCCCGGCGTTGACCTTGGCGTTATGCACAAGCGGCGCATCGGTGATCTGGTACTGTTGCGCCAGTTGAAAGGTATAGCGGTAGGACAGATCAGCCGCATGTGCGGCCTCTGCCGGATCGACGCCGGGGGACATCGCCTGCAAGGCGCGGGTCAGCGCCGCCACATCCGCCCGCGAACCGGGTGACGGGCCGGTGGTGGGGGCGCAGGCGGCAAGCGCGCAGAGCAGCGCGATTGCTGCGATCAGCCGGATCATCGTTTCGCCACCTCGCGGGCCAGGGCGCAGAACCCCTCAAGCGGGACCTGTTCGGCGCGTTCGGTGGGCGCGATTCCGGCGGCGTTCAGCACATCCTCGATATCGGGCGCGATGCCCTTGAGCGCCGAGCGCAGCATCTTGCGGCGCTGGTTGAAGGCCATGGCAACCACGCGGTTCAGCACGGCGGCATCGGCCGGAAAGCGCGGTTCGGCCAGGGCGGTCAGATGGACCACCGCAGAGGAGACCTTGGGCGGCGGGGTAAAGGCGCCGGGCGGCAGATGCATGACAATCCGCGCCTCTGCCCGCCATTGGGCCAGCAGGGCAAGGCGGCCATAGGCCTTGCTGCCCGGCGGTGCCACAATGCGTTCAGCCACTTCGCGCTGGAACATCAGGGTCAGGCTTTGCCAGTAGGGCGGCCAGTCGGGCGGGGTCAGCCAGCGTATCAGCAGTTCGGTGCCGACGTTATAGGGCAGGTTGGCCGCCACCCGGATCGGCGGCGTCAGATGGGCCAGCGGGTCGATGTCCAGCGCGTCGCCTTCGAGCACCGTCAGCCTGCCGGGATAGGCGGCGGCGATTTCATCCAATGCGGGGCGGCAGCGGCTGTCCTTTTCGATGGCCAGCACATGGCGCGCGCCTTCGGACAGCAGGCCACGGGTCAGCCCGCCGGGCCCCGGTCCGATCTCAAGCACGTCGCAATCGGCCATGTCACCGGCCTGCCGGGCGATCTTGGCGGTCAGGTTCAGGTCCAGCAGGAAGTTCTGCCCCAGCGACTTGCGCGCCGACAACCCGTGCGTCTGGATCACCTCGCGCAGGGGCGGCAGGGAGTCGATGGCGCTCATGGGGCACATCCTGCGCCCGGACGCGGGCCGGGGATGTGTATATTTCTGGAACAATGAAAGGTCATGTGGTGCCTGTGGCCATGCGGTGTGCGAGGCGGATTGCCTCGATCATGCTGGTGGGGTTGGCCAGCCCCTTGCCCGCGATGTCAAAGGCGGTGCCATGATCGGGCGAGGTGCGCAGGAAGGGCAGGCCCAGGGTCACATTCACACCCTTGTCGAAATCCAGCGTCTTGATCGGGATCAGCGCCTGATCGTGATACATTGCCACCGCTGCGTCATAGCGCGCGCGGGCGGCGGCGTGGAACATGGTGTCGGCGGGCAGCGGGCCGGTCAGGTCAAAGCCCTTGCCGCGCATTTCGGTGATCAGGGGCGCGATCCAGTCCAGTTCCTCGCGGCCCATGGCACCGCCTTCGCCCGCATGGGGGTTCAGCCCGGCAATGGCGAGGCGGGGGGCCGCAATGCCGAAGAGGTCGCGCAGGCCCGCATGGGTGATCTCGATGGTGCGGCGCAGGCTTTCGGGGGTCAGCGCGGTCGGCACCTGGGCCAGCGCGATGTGGATGGTCGCGGGGACCACGCGCAGTTGATCCGAGGCCAGCATCATCACCACCCGATCGACACCGGCAAGGGCGGCGAGGTATTCGGTATGGCCGGGATAGGCAAATGCGGCCCCGTCCATCAGCGCCTTCTTGTGGATCGGGGCGGTACACAGGGCGCAGGCGCTGCCATCCCGGACCATCTCCACCCCCAGCGCGATCATGTTGATCACGCCCTGCGCGTGTTCGGGGCGCGGGGTGCCGGGTATCATGGCCGGGCCAAAGTTGTGCGCCAGCACCGGCAGGGCGTCTGCCGACACCTCTGCCGCCTCTGCCGCACCGCGGACGGTGCGGTGCGGGACATCGGCGGGCAGGTGGCGGGGGTCGCCCAGCCAGAGCATCGGGATTTCACCGGCAAGTGCCGCCCATGCGCGGGCGGCAATTTCGGGTCCGATGCCTGCGGGCTCACCACAGGAGATCACCACAGGCCTGTCCTGCGCCTCTCCGTCCCGGTGGGCTTGGGTCATTTCACGATGATGCGGGCATCGGCACGCAATTGTTCCGTCAGCTGGTCGGCATAGCCTTGCAGCTTGCGCTGGCGCAGGCTTGCGACCACCGCCTCGCGGGTGACTTCCGCGTTTGCCTCTGTGGTGCGCTTGCACAGCATCAGGAACACCAGGGTCTGCCCGTTTGCCCGCGTCAGCGCGGTGGAGCTTTCGCCTGGATCAAGCTTGGCCAGTTCGATCGCGATGTCCTGCGGAATGTCGCCCGGTTTCTTGGAGCCGCGGTCCAGCACGCTTTCGGGCTGGCCCTTGGCCACGCCATAGAGGTCATTGCAGGTATCGACCTGGGCGCGCACGTTTGCCGCCTGGGCCAAGGCCGGTTCGCTGCGTCCGCCAGGGATGTAATAGGCGGCGTATTCGATTTCGGAATAGGACTTGCTGGGCGCGCCGGTTTCCTCGATCCCGCGCAGCTGGAACAGCGCCACGGCATTGGGGATCGGCAGCGGCGATGTCACCTCGCCCGGCGCAAGCGCCAGCAGGATGGGATGCAGCGAAGGTGGAAGGTTTTCCAGCGGGGTCCATGGCATCCTGCCGCCCCGGCCACGGGAGGCGGTTGCGGAGTATTGCTGGGCATAACGGGAGAATTCGGCCTCTGACGTGCTTTGGGCAATCCGGTCGGCCAGCGCGCTGACACGGGCGGCGTTCTGCGGCGGGGCGGGGATGATGATTTCCGACAACAGGACGCGGATGCCGCTGCCAGAGCCGCTGCGGCCCAGTTCGCGGTCGATCTCGGCGTCCGAGATGTTGACCTGCGCGCCATAGCGCGCGCGGATCAGCTCGCGCCAGGTCAGCTGGGTCACGACAAAATCGCGGAATGTCTGCTGTGCCACGCCGGATTGTTCCAGCGCGGCGGTGAATTCTTCCAGGCTGAGGTTCGCGCGGCCGGCAAATTCGGTCAGCCCGGCCTCGATCCCCTCTGGCGGCAATTTCAGATCGTATCGGTCGGCAAGGTCATTGCGCAGACGTTCCTCGATCAGATTGTCGATCACATTCTGGCGGTCCGAGCCGGGGGCGTTGAGCAGTTGCATGAAGCGCTGGCGCTGTTGGACCTCGAATTCGGTGATGGTCTTGTCATTGACCCGCGCCACGGAGGCATAGAGGTTCTGGGCCATGGCGGCAGGCGGCACCAGCAGGCACAGCGCCAGTCCAAGGGCCGCAGCCCACCTTGGGAGGAACGTCCACCTTGAGATGAACGCCCACCTTGGGATGAACGCCCACCTTGGGATGAACGAATGTGTCGGTCTGATCAGTTTCGGCATGAGCGCACGTATCTTTCTGTTCCATTGGAGGCGGCAAAGCCCCTGAGCCCGATGTTAAAACCGATATTGGTAGAGGGCTCAACACTTGTTGAAGTGGAATAGCGCCGATTGACCGAAAGGTCGACCGACACGCATTCATTGTTGTAGGTCAGGCCGACGCCCGCCGAGGCGGCGCGGTCGTCTGCCACGTCAAAACGCCAGTCGGCTGATGCGGTCCATTGCCTGTTGATCCGGTAATCGCCGTCAAGCGCGATCTCGGACACCGCCTGTGTGCGGTCTTCGGCCAGATCGGAGTCCAGCCAGACATAGCTGCCGCCAAGGCGTCCGCGGGTAAATTCCCAGTCGCCGCGCAGCTCGGCCTTGGCGAACTGGAATTCGTCGTCAAACAACCCGCGCCCGGTCAGCGACAGGCCCTGCGCGGTCTTGATCTGGCCCGCCAGCAGGAAATCCGAAGAGGTGCCCGCCAGGCCGGAGGTTGTGGTGAATTCCAGATCGGCCTGTTCGCGCAGGACCTGGCCGATGGTCAGATGTGCGTCCCATCCGGTGGGATCAAAGCGCGACCAGTTGAGGCCAATGGCCGCCACCGCATGTCTTTCGCGGCGGTCGGGGCGTGGAAAGCGCGACAGTGACAGCAGATTGCCCTCGTCGAATTCGACCCGCGTGCTTTCATCGTTGGGGATCGGCAGGCGGTTGCCGCCGGACCAGCCGATCTGGGCAATCGGTTCCAGCAGGTGGGTCACACCGCCCCGCCCGCGCCGGATCATCGGATAGCGCAGGGCAAGGGCCGCTGCCGGTACGATGTCAGAGTGGTTCTGCGCGAAACTGCTGTCCTGCACGATATCAAAGGCGTTGAAGCTGGCGCCGATCTGCCCGTCCGCAACCAGCCCGTTGCCAAAGGTCATGCGCCGCAGCCATTTGATTTCTCCGTGCAGGCGGGCCACGTCGCGCCCGATGATGTCGGTATCCGAGGTGCGCCGGTGGCTGTGCGCCTGGATTCGCATCCGCACCTCGCCGCCGATGCCGGAAGGGAACATCCGCCGCTCGTAGTCGCCGTCAAGGACGATGGTGGGCAATTCGTCGTTCACTTCGGTATCGCGGAGAGATTCGAAATTGTAGATGCTGGCACGCACATAGGCGTCGCGGCGCGCGCGGCTCACGGTCAGCTGGCTGGTCAGGCGGTCCTTGGCGGAATAGCCGTAGTCGGTCAGATAGGCCGGGTCGCTGGTGGTCTCGATCCCGAACTCCAGCACATAATCGCGCGCCAGGTCGAACCGGCCCACACCAAAGAGGTATCCACGGGTTTCGCCGGGGCGCTGGTCGTCGCGGGTATAGGCGCCGTCGAACTGGATGCGCCCGGATTTGAACGCCTGCCGGTAGCGGAATTCCAGGGTCCGGGTGGCGCTGGACAGATAGGGGGTCAGGGTCAGGTCGCGGTGGTCCCCGATCTTGATGAAATAGGGGATCTTGAAACCCGTACCCAGTTGCGATGTGGTCCTGATCGAGGGTTGCAGGAACCCCGTGGCCCGCGCCAGCGTCGGGTCGGGCAGGCGCAGGCGCGGCAAGTAGAAGACCGGCAAGTTGCGGATGTGAAACGATGCCTCGTCGAAATAGAGCTGCTGTTCGAGCTTGTCATGGACCACCCGCTTGGCCCGTATCTGCCAGAGCGGCGCGCGCCCGTCCTCGCAGACCTTGCACGACGTCACGGCGGTCTTGTAAAGCTGGCTGTAGCGCCCGTCGACGCGGTTGATCTGGTTGGCGGCCAGTTGCAATTGCTGGTTCAGGATCAGCCGCGCGCCGCGCAGCAGGCCATTTTGCAGATCCGGGTCCAGTTCCGCCGCATCCGCCAGGATCAGCGTGTCGTCGCCTTCGGAAATGACGATTGGGCCCTCGATGGTCAACGCCCCGGTGGTCTGGTTGTAGCTGATCGTGCGGGCGCGCAGGCGGGTTTCGCCCTGAAAGGCCTCGACGTTGCCCTGGGCCACCAGCGTCCGGTCGCGGGTCAGGAAGACCTGATCGGCCACCAGCACCGCGGCGGGGGGCGCGCTTTGCTGCGCCTTGGCGGAGAGCGGCATCACGGCGAGGGCCAGTATCAGCAGCCAGCGGTACACGGCTCAGCCATCCTCTGCATGCAGGAGCAGGCCAAGTGCCAGCAGGATCGCAACCGCAGGCGGGGCCCAGGCGGCCAGAAGAACGGGAATCTGCCCGTTCTCACCAAGGATTTGCGCGAAGCTGCGAATGAAATACAACGTGAACCCCAATAGCACAGATGCCAGTACAGCGACCCCTGTACCACCAAATCTGGTATGCCGCATGGTGAAGGCGCTCGCAACAAGAACCATGGCTATCAGGAAAAACGGCCGCGCGAATTCGGCCTGAAGCCAGACCTGGTGCTTGCGCGGGCTGAAGCCTGCCTGCTCAAGCTGCCGGATGAATTCGGGCAGGTCATAGATCGACACCGCACCCGGCGCGCCGATGCTTTCGCGGATGCGCTCCACCGTCAGAGAGGACGGAATGGTCAGCAGGTCGTGGGTGGTGGCACTGCCTTCGGCATTGACCCCGGCCTCCAGCGGCCATGACTTGGCGTCGCGCAACCGCCATTCGCGGTCGGTCAGGGCGGCTGATCCGGCCTCGATCCTGCGCACCGGCCCCTTGTCGTGCTCATAGGTGATAAAGGTCACGTCATAAAGCACCGATGCATCGGCATTCGAGCGCCAGGCGCGGATCACGGTCTGGCCATCGACATTGCCCTGGCGCAGCCACAGCCCTTCGTCGCTGATCGACAGGGCAGAGGCCCCGTCAGCGCGGTAGCTTTCGGACAATTGCAGGTAGCGGTTGTTGGTGGCCGCAACGATGGGGTTCAGCATGCCCACCGCCATCACCCCGATGATCAGCGCCACCACCACGGGCGCGATCAGCGCGCGCAGGGCGGACCGGCCCGCGGCCCGCGTCACCACCATTTCAGATGACCGGGCCAGCGAGATGAACAATGCCACGGTGGCAAGGATCATGATCAGCGGCAGGATCAGGTTGATGGTCTGCGGTGTGTTCAACAGGGTCAGCCCCAGGATGCGTTGCCATCCCAGGTCATAGCTGCCAAAGCGGCGCGCCTGTTCGACCGCATCGACCAGCATCACCAGTGCAAACAGTATGGCGGTGATGGTGACAAAGGTGATGGCAAAACGCCGGGCGAAATACAGATGCAGGATCATGCCGCAGCCCCCCGCCGTCGGCGCCGCAACAGGCTGGGCCGCGATGCCACCGACAGCATCGCCACCACCAGGATTGTCCCGACAAGGACCGGCATGTACATCAGCGGCCAGTTGGACGGGTCGGTCAGCACCTCGTCCACCAGCGCGCCGCGAAACCCGTCGATTGCGATCAGCAAGCCAAAGGCGATGACGACCTCGCGCCAGACCCCAAAGCGCGAGAATCCGCCCAGCAGCAGGGTGGAAAAGCCGACCATCGCCGCCACCACGCAGAACAGGGGCTGGGCAAAGCGGGAATGAAACTCTTCCGCAATCGTGCCCAGGCTGTCGCCCGAGTCCTCTGACAGTTGGTCCCAGGAGGTCAGGAAAGCCGGGGTTGTCCGGTTTGGCACCGAAATGCGCCGCCCTGCGGATTTGCTGACAAGCGCCGAGATATCAAAGGAAAAGTCCCGGAATTTGGCCGTGGCCAGCCGTTTGGTGTCGCGGTTCAGGCGCTGTGCCAGCCCGTCCACCATGATCAGCGTGGTGCCTTCGCCGTTGCGCACCAGATAGGCTTCGGCGGCGGTATAGATCACCCCTTCGTCGGGATTGCGCCGGTCTGACAGGAAAACGTCGCGCAACACGCCGTCGGTGTCGATCAGCCGGGTGTAGAATGTGACGTTCTCGCCCGGATGCAGGAAGGTGCCTTCGGTCAGCAGGCGCGCAGTGACGTTCTGGGAAATCTCGGTCTCGCGCTGGCTGAGCTGACCCTGCGCCATCGGCACCAGAAAATGGCTGAGCACGGACATCATGCCGGCCACGCACAGACCGTAGACAAAGACGGGCCGCGCCAGCCGCCAGGGGCCGGAGCCGGTCGATTGCAGTACGGTCAGCTCGCTTTCGCTGCTCATCCGGTTGGTGACATAGGCTGCACCGGCAAAGGTGGCGATCGGCAGCACGGTCAGGATCAGCTTGGGCAGGCCAAGGGCGGTGAATTCCAGGAACACCAGCGCGGACTGGCCATCGCCGATCAGCCGGTCGAACAGCAAAACCGCCCGGTTGATCCAGAACAGCGCCACCAGAACCAGCGCAAAAAAGCCGAACAGCAGCAGAAACTGCGACAGCATGTAGCGGTCAAGTCTGGCCACTGCGATCCCCCCAAGGTGTCATCCGGCGCTCTGACGGCGATGTTGAATGCGACATTAATGTAAAAGCTGCGGGGGGAAAACTGATATCTGGTCATGGGCGGGCAGGCGCGCTAGGTCTTTGCGGGAAACCAGAACAAGGGCCCTTTCATGACCGACCTCACCCCGATCAGCTTTTCCCAAACCGACATCGACAAGATCGCCAGCCACAAGGGCCGGATCGCTGTTTTCGTCAACCCGGAGGGGCGTCTGGACGCGGGCGCGCGGCGGGTCAACAAGCTGATGCGCGGGGCGCTGGCGCGTCTGGTCGAGGGCGAGAAGTTCGCGCAGATGAAGCCGGGGCAGGGTGTGGCGATGGCCTATCCCGCCGGATTGGCGGCGGAGGCGGTGGATGTGATCCACCTGCCGCGCCGTATCAGCGTCAAGGAGGCGCGCCGCGCAGGTGCAAGCCTGGCCAAGGCGCGCGGCACCGCTGACCTGCTGGTGCTGGCGGCGGGCATGCGCCGGGTGGCGGAAATGGCCTTTGGCCTTGCCATGCGCGACTACGGGTTCGAAGACCACAAGAGCGCGCCGAAAGACCGCGAGGGCACCGTGACCGTGATGTGCAGCAAGCCCGAAGAGGCGCAGGCAGAGGCCGCGCCGCTGATGGCGGTGGCCGAAGGGGCCTTCATGACCCGGGACCTGATCAACGCCCCCGCCAACGTGCTGACGACAACCGAATTCGCCGACCGGCTTGCCGCGATGGAAAAGCTCGGCCTCAAGGTCGAGGTGCTTGAAGAGGCAGCGCTTGAAAAGCTGGGCATGCGCACGCTGCTCTGCGTGGGGCAGGGCTCCGACAGCCCGTCCAAAGTGGTGGTGATGCGCTGGGAAGGCGGGGCCAAGGATGCGGCACCGCTGGCACTGGTCGGCAAGGGGGTGGTGTTCGACACCGGCGGGATCAGCCTGAAACCCGGTGCCGGCATGGAAGACATGACCATGGACATGGGCGGCGCAGGCGTTGTGGCCGGCGTGATGCGCAGCCTTGCGCTGCGCAAGGCCAAGGCCAATGTCGTGGGTCTGGTGGGGTTGGTCGAGAACATGCCGTCGGGCAATGCCACCCGTCCGGGCGATGTGATCACCTCGATGAAGGGGGACACGGTCGAGGTCATCAATACCGACGCCGAGGGGCGTTTGGTGCTCTGCGACGTGATGTGGTACGCGCAGGACCGGTTCAAACCCGCCGCGATGGTTGATCTCGCGACGCTGACCGGCGCGATCATCGTGGGGCTTGGCCATGAAAACGCCGGGGTCTTTTCCAACAATGACGGGTTCTGCGCTGATTTCCTCAAGGCGGCGGAGACCGAGGGCGAAGGCGCATGGCGGATGCCACTGGGTCAGGCCTATGACGACCTGCTGAAAAGCCGGATCGCGGATATGAAGAACATCGGCGGCCGTGCGGCGGGGTCGATCACCGCGGCCCAGTTCCTGCAACGCTTCGTCAAGGAAGAGACCCCATGGATACACCTCGACATCGCCGGGGTTGCCTCGGTCAAGTCGGAGACGGCGCTGGCCCCCACAGGGGCGACAGGCTGGGGCGTTGCAGCACTGAACCGGCTGGTGGCCGACCGCTTCGAGACGGAGTGAACCGGCGATGGGGGCGGCCTATTTCTATCACCTGACGCGGCGGCCATTGGTCGACACTTTGCGGATGCTGCTGGACAGGTCACAGGCCCAGGGTTGGCGCGTGGCCGTGCGCGGCCCGGATCTGGCGGGGCTGGAGGCCTTGGACCGCGCGCTGTGGCTGGGCCCCGACGACGGGTTCCTGCCGCATGGCATGGCAGGCGGGCCGCATGATGCCGCGCAGCCGGTGCTGTTGACCACGGCCGCCGAGGCCGCGAACACCCCCGCCTGCGTCATGTCCGTGCATGGGGCCGAGGTGACGGCAGAGGAGGTTGCGGCGCTGGAACGGGTCTGCGTGTTGTTCGATGGCGATGACGAAGCCGCCCTGACCCGCGCCCGCGCCCAATGGAAGACGCTGAAGGAAGCGGGTGCCTCGGCCCAATACTGGTCAGAGGAATCAGGCCGTTGGGAGAAAAAGGCGGAGACCTGAGCGCCTGACAACGCCGCCCGCGCGCCCTTAACGCGTCAGGATCAACTCTCCACCGGTGATTTCGATGCGGCCCCAGCGTTGCAGGTAACCCATGCCCAGCAGCGATTGCTGCATCTCGCCCGCGTTCACCACGGCGGCGACATTGGTATCGGTGACGTCGCCCAGGGTGACGGTATCCAGCCGGACAAAGGCAGTGCGCACCGTGCCATTGGCGGTATTGGCGCTGCCGTGGAAATTCAGGCTGTCGGGGTCGATCCCGGCGCTGCGGGCATCGGCCTGGGTCAGCACCAGATCGGTGGCACCGGTGTCCACCACGAAACGGATCGGCGTGTCGTTGATGTCAAGCGTGAGGTAGTAGTGGCTGTCGCGCGATTTGGGCACCACGATCCGGTCGCCGCCGGTCAGCACCATCTGCGGGCGTCGCGCGTCGCGGCTGATGTCCTGCCACAGGCCCACGGCGGCGGCCCCGCCGACAAAGATCATGCCCCAGACGGCGGCATATTGCAGGCTGCGGTTCAGGCTTTCGCGCGATTGCAGAAAGAACCAGCCGGCCACCATCGCGCCCAGTACGATCAGGTAGATCAATTGCATTGTGTCGATGTCGCCCATGTCTCGCATCACCTCCTGCTGGCTTACAGCGTCCCGCCTTTAACCTGAAACATATCACTTCGCCAATCTCCCGAGAGCGCGCAGCGCGGCAGGGTATTGGCGTATCAAGTTCAAGGCGGGGCGCTTTGAGATATAGGCGCGACCGGCGGTGGTGTCAGCCCGTGCCGGGGCCAAAACCGAAGGCGCTGAGCCCGTCGAGCACGAATTGCACCGAAAGCGCGGCAAGCAACATGCCCAGTAACCGGGTGATCACGTCGATCCCGGTCTTGCCGATCACATGTTCAAGATAGCTGGAGGCCTGTAACAGCAACGCCATCACCACAAGCGTCAGCGCGGTGATCCCCAGCACGGTGACCAGCCCCTCGGCCCCCGGTCGCTCGCCGGTCAGCAGGATCACCGAGGCGATGGAGCCGGGACCGGCCATCAGCGGGATCGCCAGCGGAAAGACCGAAGGGTCATCGACGGAGGTCTCGTCGGTGCGGTCCTCGCGCCGTTTGGTGCGCCGCTCGAACAGCATGTCGAGCGCCGTCAGGAACAGCAGGATGCCCCCCGCGACCCGGAAGGCAGGCATGGAGATGCCGATGAAGCCCAGCACCGCCTCGCCCAGAAAGGCAAAGAGGGTCAGCACGAACCCGGCGACCAGCACCGCCCGCCAGGCTACGCGTCGCCGCTGGGCGCGTGTCATGCCAGGCGTCAGGGCGATGAAGAGGGGGGCAATGCCGATCGGGTCGATCACCACGAACATGGTGACCAGGGCCGTGATCATATAGGCGGTGTCGAGCGTCATGCTGCCGTGATCCGATTGCGGGCTGCGCCCATTACATTGTTTTGCGGGGGCGCTGCCCCCATCGGCCCGGGGCCGATACCCCCGGGAATATTTCTTGCCAAAAAGAAAGTCAGGCGGTGGCTTTCTCCAGCTTTTCCTGTGCCGACAGCCAGAGTGTTTCAGCACGTTCGAGCGCTTGCATCACTTCGGCGTATTTCTTGTTCCAGACTTCAAGCTCGCCCACCTTGGTGTCCTCGTAGAGGGCGGGATCGGCCAGTTTCCTGGCCAGTTTATCGCGCATTTCGTTGATTTTCTCAACGCGGGATTCGGATTTGCGGACTTCCGAGCGCAGGACAAGGATATCTTCGCGGCTGGCGCGCTTCTCTTTGGGGGCTTCCTTGGGCTTGCTGTTCTTGCTGACCGGACGGGTCGGCTGCAGCAACATCTTGCGGTAGCTTTCGAGGTCTTCCTCGTAGGGGGTTACGGTGCCGTCCGAGACCAGCCAGAGCCGGTCGGCCACCATGGACAGCAGGTGCATGTCGTGGCTGACCAGGATCACCGCGCCGGAATATTGCGTCAGCGCCTCCACCAGCGCCTCGCGGGATTCAATGTCGAGGTGGTTGGTCGGTTCGTCGAGGATCAGCAGGTGCGGGGCGTCCAGCGTCGCCAGCAGCAGCGACAGGCGCGCCTTCTGGCCACCCGACAGGCGGCCCACTTCGGTTTCGGCCTGATCGGCGCCAAGGCCGAAACCCGCAAGCTGCGCGCGCAGTTTCGAATGCAGCACGCCGGGGCGGGCGCTGATCATGTGTTGCAACGGGGTTTCGGTGATGTGCAATTCATCGACCTGGTGCTGGGCGAAAAAGCCGATGCGCAGCTTGTTGGCCTTGACCGCCTTGCCGTCCATCAGCACCAGCCGGTCCGACAGCAGTTTCGACAGGGTGGATTTGCCCTGGCCGTTCTTGCCCAGAAGCGCGATGCGGTCGTCCTGGTCGATGCGCAGGTTCAGCCGTGACAGCACCGGCTGACCGGCGGTGTAGCCGGTGGAGCCGCCCTCGATGGAGATGATGGGCGGCGAGAGTTCCTCCGGTTCCGGGAAGGTGAAGACCCGTTTCGCCGCCTGTTCGGGGGTCGAGATCATGTCCATCTTCTCGATCATCTTGAGGCGGGACTGGGCCTGTTTGGCCTTGGAGGCCTTGGCCTTGAACCGGTCCACGAAGGATTGCATGTGGTCACGGCGGGCCTGTTGTTTCTTGGCCATCGCCGCCTGCACGGCGCGTTGTTCGGCGCGCTGGCGGGCGAATTGGTCGTAGGGGCCCTGATAGAAGGTCAGCTTGCGGTCTTCGAGATGCAGGATGCCGTTGACGGCGCGGTTCAGCAGACCACGGTCGTGGCTGATGATGATGACCGTATGGGGGTATTTTGCCAGATAGCTTTCCAGCCACAGCGCGCCTTCAAGGTCGAGATAGTTGGTCGGCTCGTCCAGCAACAGCAGATCGGGCTGGGCAAAGAGCACCCCCGCCAGCGCCACGCGCATGCGCCAGCCGCCCGAAAAGTCGGAGCAGGGCATCTGCTGTTCGGCATCGTCAAAGCCCAGACCCTTGAGGATCGAGGCGGCGCGCCCTTCGGCGGACCAGGCGTCGATGTCGGCCAACCGCGCCTGGATGTCGGCGATGCGGCCGGGGTCCTGGGCGGTCTCGGCTTCCTGCATCAGCGCCGCGCGTTCGGTGTCGGCGGCCAGCACCGTGTCGATCAGCGAAACATCCGAGGAAGGAACTTCCTGGGCGACGCCGCCGATCTTGGCCCGGCTGGGCAGGCTGATGGCCCCGGCATCAAGGCCCAGCTCGCCCCGGATGATGCGGAACAGCGTGGTTTTGCCCGCGCCATTGCGCCCGACAAGGCCAACCTTGTGACCTTCGGGGATGACGGCGCTTGCCTCTTCAAAGAGCGGACGGCCCTCGACGGAATAGTTGATTTCGGAAATGCGTAACATGCGCGCGGTGTGGACCAAGTTGCAGGCCCCGTCAATCGCGGCTTTTCAAGCCCCGGACCCCATGCTAGGGAGCGCCAAATTCAACACCCCGAAGGAGCAAGCCACATGGCCCTTGAGCGTACATTTTCGATCGTCAAGCCCGACGCCACCCGCCGCAACCTGACCGGCGCCATCAACAAGAAGTTCGAGGATGCCGGTCTGCGCATCGTGGCGCAGAAACGTATCCACCTGACCAAGGCGCAGGCGGGCGAGTTCTACAAGGTGCATGCGGAACGTCCCTTCTATGACGAGCTGTGCGAATTCATGGCTTCCGCGCCGATCGTGGCACAGGTTCTGGAAGGCGAAGGCGCCATTGCCAAGAACCGTGAAGTGATGGGGGCCACCAACCCCGCCGATGCCGAAGCAGGCACCATCCGCGCCGAATTTGCCGAAAGCGTTGGCGAAAACTCCGTGCACGGCTCGGACGCGCCGGAGACGGCAGCAGTGGAGATCGCCTATTTCTTCTCCGGTCTGGAACTGGTCGGCTGAGGCAGGCCATGTCTGGCTGAGGGCGCGCATTGTATCGCCTTTGAACGCCCCGGATTATTGACGCCCTCGCGGGAAACTGCGGGGGCGTTGGCGTTTTTGGCCGCCGATTTTCCGACCGGGCGCGCCTTGGGCACCTGTTTGTGCTATGGCGGTCGCGATTGGAGCTTTTGAAGGAACAGGCGATGGCACCTGCACTCGGCCGGATCGTGATCTATACGGGCAAGATCGACCAGATGGCTGATTTCTATGCCCGGCACTTCGGATTTTCGGTGAAGCGCGCCGAAAGGGACCGCATTGTGGAACTGGTGCCGCAAAGCACGGGGCTGACCATTCTCTTGCATCCAGCGGCTGCAAAGCAGAAAGAAGGGCAGGTTCTGGTCAAGCTGGTCTTCGACGTCGAAGATGTCGCGGCGTTCTGCGATGCTGCAAGAGCCGATGGGTTGGCATTCGGAAAGATCCATCAAGCGGAAGGATACAGTTTTGCCAACGCCAAGGACCCGTCGAACAATTCCATTCAGGTCTCAAGCCGGGTCTTTGTGACCTGATGAATTGCCTCCGACGCTAGCCGCGCAAGGTGGGATGGTGCGAGGACAGCGCGCCTTCGACCTGCGGGGTGTCGGGCGCGCGGGCGGCCTGCTGTCTGAGGTGGCGCTCCAGCAGGTCCACGTTGCGGATCTTGGATTTCCAGCCGATGTCGAAGATATCGCCGACCAGCGGCACAGAGCCGATCACAAGGTCGATGCCGGTGTTCAGCGCCATCCGCGCCAAAAGCGGTTTCGGCGCGCCAAGGCGATGCGATTGTTGCATGATGTAAGCAGAAGGCAAAAGCGCGAGCGTGTCACCGACGCCGGGCACAAGACCCAGAACGGCGTCCCAGCCGAAGCGGATGCCGGTGCCGGGCAGACGAAACTGGGTGTCCATACGGGTCGCGAGGCGGCGCAGGCGCGCCAGGTCGCTGGTGTGGGCGTGGTGTTCCAATGGTGCGGTCCTTCCTGGTCTTACACCGAAAAACTGGCGTGCAAGTTGAAGGAATCAAGGGGAAAGACCGTCGGAGGCTGCTCAGATACTTGCGTAGTCGGTGATCAGCGGTGGTTTGGGTTTGGGCTTTTGTGCCAGGGTCTGGTCCGGCGATGGGGCCGGTTTTGGCGGTTGGGGTATCGGGTCGGGGTCATGGCGGGCCATATGACTGCTCCTGTTTTCAGGCGCGGGTCCTGCGCCCGGATCACAGGCTTGCGCAAGACCTTGCCGACAGCGGGGCTTAATTGCGGCAAAAATATGGCGTTATGGTGCCGAAGTGATCCGGTAACTGGTCGTCTGCTGCCAGGTCTCGCCCGGCGCTGGCGTGACCTGCGGGAAATGCGCATGGTGCGGGGCGTCGGGCCAGTCTTGCGGTTCCAGCGCGAAGGCATGGAAGGGTCAAAGGGCGCGGTTGCCGGCAACCCGCCCTCGCCATCCGCCAGTTTAGCGCGCAGCACCAGCCGGGCGTGATCCTGCGGGTCGGCAAACCCCAGCACGAGGTTGTCCGGGCTGCCCCGCAGATGCAGGCGGACCAGCGATGCACCATAAGGCAGAATCTGCGCCGTCAGCGCGTCTGATCGGAGGGCGAGAGGGGCAAAGGCCGACATGCTTTCTTGATGCGGTCTGCACCCGCCGCAGGCAAGCGGTGGCAGGTGGCTTTGCACAAAAAATGATCACTGTGACCTGAAAACGGGCGAAAAGCCCCGCAGGCCCGCGCAAATAATTGCAGCGGCGGTCGAGGGCGGTAGGTTGATCGGCAACCATACGGGAAAGGACAGCCGATCACTTCTTTTGCGCCGCAGGACTGGCTTGATGCCGCCCCGCTTCAGCCCCGCACCCGTGGCGCTGGCAGCATCGCTGTGCGCGCCGACGCGGGCGGGGTGACGCGGCTGGCCAACCTGCGCCAGTCGGGGGCGATGAAGCTGGTGTTACCGCGCGTTTTCCGCCCGGATGTCGAGGCGGTGATCGTGAACACGGCGGGCGGTGTGACCGGGGGCGACCGGCTGCACCTCGACGCGGCGGCGGGTCCCGGCGCCTGCCTGACGCTGAGCACACAGGCGGCGGAACGGATCTACCGGGCGCAACCGGGCGAGGTCGGGTGCATCGAGACCCGGCTGACGGTCGCGGCGGGGGCGCGGGTGAACTGGTTGCCACAGGAGACCATCCTGTTTGACCATGCGGCGCTGAACCGGCGTCTGACGGTTGATCTGGCCAATGATGCATCGCTGCTGATGGTGGAAACCCTCGTCTTTGGCCGCGCCGCGATGGGCGAGGTGCTGCATGCCGCACATCTGCGCGACCGCATCCGCATCAACCGCGACGGCGCGCCGGTCTATCTGGACGGCATCGCGCTGGACGGGGATGTGCAGGCCCATCTGGCGCGGCCCGCCATTGCGGGGGGGGCAGGGGCGGTGGCGACGCTGGTCTTTGTCAGCACGCAGGCCGAGGCCCAGTTGGGGCCCTTGCGCGCCTTGCTGCCCGATACGGCGGCGGCCAGCCTGTTGCCGGGCGGGGTGCTGGTGGCGCGCCTGCTGGCGACGGACAGTTTCGAGCTGCGCCGCACCCTGATCCCCGCCTTGATGCTGTTGAACACTGGGCACCTGCCGATGAACTGGAGACTTTGAGATGCAACTGACCCCAAGGGAAAAGGACAAGCTGCTGGTGGCCATGGCCGCCGAAGTGGCGCGCAAGAGGTTGGCGCGGGGGGTGAAGCTGAACCACCCCGAGGCCATCGCCCTGATCACCGACACCGTTGTCGAGGGCGCGCGTGACGGCCGCTCCGTGGCCGACATGATGGAGGCGGGCGGCCATGTGCTGACCCGCGATCAATGCATGGAAGGCATCGCCGAGATGATCCACGACGTACAGGTCGAGGCGACCTTTCCCGATGGCACCAAGCTGGTGACCGTTCACAACCCGATCCGCTGAAAAGGAAACTGCCATGAAAATCATTCCTACCCTTGGCCTTGCCGTCCTGGCCGCCCCGGTGGCCGCCCATACCGATGCGGGGCTGCACCTGCATCCGCATGTTTCGGACGGTGCGGTGGCATGGCTGCCACTGGTGCTGGGCATGCTCGCCATTGTCACTGCCGTCGCGGTGACGGCGGGGCGTGCGGCCATCCGGGCGCGCAACATGCGGGATCGCCGCAAATGATCCCCGGCGAAGTGATCCCCGCCGCAGGCGACATCACCCTGAACGAAGGTGCCGATGCGGTGGTGCTGATGGTCGCCAATACCGGTGATCGCCCGGTGCAGGTGGGCAGCCATTATCATTTCGCCGAAACCAACCCGGCGCTGGAATTTGACCGCGCCGCAGCCAATGGGCGCCGTCTGGACATCGCCGCAGGCACCGCCGTGCGCTTCGAACCCGGCCAGCGCCGCGAGGTGGCATTGGTGCCTTATGGCGGCAAGCGTGTGGTGTTCGGGTTCAATGGCAAGGTCATGGGGGCACTATGATGGCAGCGTTGAGGGCCGCGACCGAGCCTGGGTGGGCGCTGCCGCACTCGTTTTGGGAATGCGCGCCCGCGACCCGGTGTAACGGCTTCGCCTGTCGCACCGGTGCAAATGCGCCCTTCCGTTTTGCCGGAGGCAAACCTTCGGTTCGACGGGAGGGTCGGGCGCGGCCCGGCCTGTCGTCCGGGCGGGACTGCAAGAAAATTCGTTGAAGAAACCAGGAGCCTGACATGCCAACATCCATCCCCCGCGCGCAATATGCCGCCATGTATGGCCCCACCACCGGCGACCGGGTGCGGCTGGCCGATACCGATCTGGTGATCGAAGTCGAACGTGACCTGACCACCTACGGCGAAGAGGTGAAATTCGGCGGCGGCAAGGTGATCCGCGACGGCATGGGGCAGTCTCAGGTGACGCGGGCGGGCGGCGCAGTCGATACCGTCATCACCAATGCGCTGATCATCGACCATGCGGGCATCTTCAAGGCCGATGTGGCGCTGAAAGACGGGTTGATCCATGCCATCGGCAAGGCGGGCAACCCGGACACGCAACCGGGCGTGGATATCATCATCGGCCCCGGAACAGAGATTATCGCGGGCGAGGGCCGCATTCTGACGGCGGGGGGCGTGGACAGTCACATCCACTTCATCTGCCCGCAGCAGATGGAGGATTCGCTGCATTCCGGCGTCACCACCTGTTTTGGCGGCGGCACTGGCCCGGCCCATGGCACACTGGCCACCACCTGCACGCCGGGGCCCTGGCACATCGGGCGGATGTTGCAGGCCTTTGACGGCATCGCGATGAACGTCGGGCTTTCGGGCAAGGGCAACGCCAGCCAGCCGGAGGCGCTGGTGGAAATGGTCAAGGGCGGCGCATCGGCGTTGAAGCTGCATGAGGACTGGGGCACCACCCCCGCCGCCATCGACTGCTGCCTCAGCGTGGCCGACGATATGGATGTGCAGGTGATGATCCACACCGATACGCTGAACGAAAGCGGCTTTGTCGAACATACCGTGGGCGCGATGAAGGGTCGCACCATCCATGCATTCCACACCGAAGGGGCGGGCGGCGGCCATGCGCCGGATATCATAAAGATCTGCGGCGAAAGCTTTGTCCTGCCGTCCTCCACCAACCCGACGCGGCCGTTCACCGTGAACACGCTGGAAGAGCATCTGGACATGCTGATGGTCTGCCACCATCTGGACAAGTCGATCCCCGAGGATATCGCATTCGCCGAAAGCCGCATCCGGCGGGAGACAATTGCGGCGGAAGACATCCTGCATGACATGGGGGCGTTTTCGATCATCGCCAGCGACAGTCAGGCCATGGGGCGCGTGGGCGAGGTGCTGATCCGCACCTGGCAGACCGCCGACAAGATGAAGAAACAGCGCGGGCGTCTGGCGGAGGAGACCGGCGAGAACGACAATTTCCGCGTCCGCCGCTATATCGCGAAATACACCATCAATCCTGCGATTGCGCAGGGGGTTTCCCATGTTGTCGGCTCCATCGAGGTGGGCAAGCGGGCCGATCTGGTGCTGTGGAGCCCGGCGTTCTTTGGTGTGAAACCGGAAATGGTGCTGATGGGTGGCACCATTGTCGTGGCGCAGATGGGTGACCCCAATGCGTCGATCCCCACGCCGCAGCCGGTCTATACGCGGCCCATGTTCGGGGCCTACGGGCGGTCGCTGGAACACTCCAGCATCACCTTCGTCTCGGGCGCGGCGCAGGCGGATGGCATTCGGGGCAAGCTGGGGTTGGCCAAACAGACCGTTGCCGTCGCGAATACCCGCAATATCGGCAAGAAGGACCTGCTGCTGAACGACGCCACCCCGAAGGTCGAGGTGGACCCCGAAACCTATGAGGTGCGCGCCGACGGCGAATTGCTGACCTGCGCCCCGGCAGAGGTGCTGCCGATGGCGCAACGCTATTTCATGTTCTGAGAAAGGAAGCCGAGGATGACACAGACCGCCGAAAGGACAAGAACGCTGCCCCTGGCGCAGACCCATCTGAAACAGGGCCATTGGTCCGGTCCTGCCGAAATCTGCCTGCTGGATTACGACGGGCGGTTTCTGCGCCGCAAGCGGTTGGAAACGCTGGAGGGCCGGCCGTTTGTCGTTGACCTGCCGCAGACAACTTCGCTGGAAGATGGCGATGCGCTGGTGCTGGAGGACGGCACCCATATCCTTGTCCGCGCGGCAGAGGAATCGCTGCTGCGTGTCACCGGCCCGGAACTGGCGCGGCTGGCCTGGCACATCGGCAACCGGCACACGCCCTGCCAGATCGCGCAGGATCATCTGTTGATCCAGAACGATCCGGTGATCGGCCATATGCTGGAACATGTGGGCGCGAGCCTGACGGAGGTCACGGCCCCCTTCACGCCCGAGGGCGGTGCCTATGGCCATGGGCGCACGCACAGCCATGAACACGGGAAAACGGCGCATGACCACTGACGCCGCCATCCTGACCCTCGCGCAATGGTTTTCGCCCGGCTATCCGCTGGGGTCCTTTGCCTATTCGCACGGGCTGGAGATGGCGATTGCAACCGGCCAGATCGACAGTGCCGCGCGCCTGCAGGAATGGTTGGAGGACGTGCTGGCCCATGGCACCGGGCGCAGTGATTGCATTCTGATCCGCGCCGCCCATGCCTGCGAAAGCGTGGATGAAGTGGCCCAGGTGGATGCCCATGCCCGCGCCTTTGCCAGCAGCGCCGAACGGCTGGCGGAAACGCAGGTGCAGGGCGGGGCGTTTGCGCGGACCACTGCCGCGATCTGGGGCGGCGCGCTGCCTGACCTCACACACCCCGTTGCAGTGGGCTATGCCGCCGGGCGGATGGCGCTGCCGCTGGAACTGACCGCGCGGATGTACCTTCAGGCCTTTGCCGGCAATCTGGTCTCGGCGGCGGTGCGGCTGGTGCCGCTGGGCCAGACAGAGGGGCAGGCCTGCCTTGCGGCGCTCAGCCCGCTGGTGGAACAGGTTGTTGCACAGAGCCACGGCATGGGCCTCGACGATCTGGCCAGCAGCGCCTTTTTGTCTGACGTGGCCGCGATGCGGCACGAAACCCTTGAACACAGGATATTCAGATCATGACTTCGATGAATGGCCCTTTGCGGATCGGGATCGGCGGCCCGGTGGGCGCGGGCAAGACCACGCTGACCGCCGCACTCGCCCGTGTCTTTCACCCGGCGCTGTCGATTGGGGTGATCACCAATGACATTTACACGCAGGAGGATGCGGAGGCGCTGATGCGCATGCAGATCCTGCCGCAGGACCGGGTGATCGGGGTGGAAACCGGGGGCTGTCCGCATACGGCGATCCGCGAGGATGCCTCGATCAACCTGGCGGCCATCGCGCAGATGCGCGCACGGCACGCCGACCTCGATCTGGTGCTGATCGAAAGCGGCGGTGACAACCTCTCTGCCACCTTCAGCCCGGAACTGGCGGATGTGACACTCTATGTCATCGACGTGGCGGCGGGCGAAGAGATCCCGCGCAAGGGTGGGCCAGCGATCACCAAATCGGACCTGCTGGTGATCAACAAGACCGATCTGGCCCCGCATGTGGGCGCATCGCTTGAGGTCATGGCCCGTGACGCGGCGCGGATGCGCGGGGACAGGCCGGTGGCGTTCTGTGCATTGCGGCACGGGACGGGTGTGCAGCAGGTGGTGGACCATGTGCTGTCTCTCGGCGGGTTGCAGATGCCGCAGCCCGAAAGTGCAGATGCCTGATGCAAAAGGCCCGCGCCGGGAGCGCGGGCCTGTAGCCGAATGGGATGGCTGAGCGGAGAAGCGTTCAGCCTTCTTCTTCCTTGACCTCTTTCGGCGTGACGATCACGCCGCGTTCCACAAAGAAGGCACCGGTGCGGTAAAAGGGCACAAAGGATTCTGTCTGCAATTCGCCCCGGCCGTTGTCGATCGGGTTCACGATTTCCTGCTTTTCCTCGGTCGCGGCGCGCAGTTCATAGCGATAAACGCCATCCAGAACCTCGCCGGGTTTCAGTTCGAACACCGGCGTGCCGGATTTTGCAAAGATTTCGGTGATCTTGCCGTTGGGGGCGGCAACAACCATGCTGGCGTTGCTCAGCCCGATCCAGTTCTCGAACCAGACGGCGTTGGAATTATGCTGCTGGACCGGATCGGCGGCCCAGGCTGTGCCGGCGCTGAATAGGGCAAGCGAAGTAGACAGGGCAATGGATTTCAAAAGACGGGACATGACATACCTCGTTCCGTTTCAATAAAACTCGGGGCGCGCGCACGGGCGCAGGCGCGGCCCCTGTCATACATGAACATGGAATTCCGCCTGCTGGCAAGGGGCGCGGGGGCCGCATTGGTCGATGCGCCTTTTTCTGCCGCAACGGGCGCGCATCGGCATCCCGGTAGGGCGTAGGGCGTCGGGGGCCGGGCGGTCTGGCGCAGGGGCGTGGCTTGGCGTAACAGGGGCATCAGCCCGGATGAGACACGAAGGACGTACCCATGACCCATTCAGCCCATTCCGAAGCGCATCTGGTTCACCGCATCGGCTGGCTGCGGGCCGCGGTGCTGGGGGCAAACGACGGGCTGGTCTCAACCGCCAGCATCGTGGTGGGGGTGGCGGCAGCAGGATCGGGTCGGCCCGAGATCCTGATCGCGGGCCTTGCGGGGCTGGTGGCGGGGGCCATGTCGATGGCGGCGGGGGAAGATGTCT